>NZ_JACHGK010000014.1 GCF_014207535.1 Bacillus benzoevorans | reverse complement strand
CACACCCGTTCCCATCCCGAACACGGAAGTTAAGCTTCTCAGCGCCGATGGTAGTTGGGGTTTTACCCCTGTGAGAGTAGGACGCCGCCAGGCAAATCAAAGAGTACCCTGAGTGGGTGCTCTTTTTTGTGTTTTGGTTTGTAAAAAAGGCAGGTTCATGAGAGTTAATAGTGCCCGTAAGGCAGGAGAAATACGGCGTATGGTCACTATAAGACGTTGATAGCGCCCGTGAGGTAGGGAAAAAAGAGCTGACGGTCACTATAAGACGTTGATAGCGCCCGTGAGGCCTGGAAAAAAGAGCTGACGGTCACTATAAAGCGTTGATAGCGCCCGTAAGGTAGGGAAAAAGAGCTGACGGTCACTAAAAGGCGTTGATAGCGCCCGTGAGGCCTGGAAAAAAGAGCTGACGGTCACTATAAGACGTTGATAGCGCCCGTGAGGCCTGGAAAAAAGAGCTGACGGTCACTAAAAGGCGTTGATAGCGCCCGTGAGGTAGGGAAAAAAGAGCTGACGGTCACTATAAGGCGTTGATAGCGCCCGTAAGGTAGGGAAAAAAGAGCTGACGGTCACTAAAAGACGTTGATAGCGCCCGTGAGGTCGGGAAAAAAGAGCTGACGGTCACTAAAAGGCGTTGATAGCGCCCCAAAGGTCGAGAAAACCTAGTTGATGGTTAGCATTGTCCAGCAGAAGCACAGGGACGGATCTAACAGCGAAAGATAAAATGATTTGCAAAATATTACCCTTATAAAAAAGGGCAGAATAGCCTATCAGGAAATAATTTACAATATTCTAGCGAAAGTGTAAAATTACACTATGTAAATGAATTGAAGATTATACCTGATAGGAGGACCCATCATAAATGCTAAAGTTGAAAAAATCAAAGCTGCTAGTTATTCTGGTTTGCATCAGTTTGCTATTAAATCTCTATTTTTTGATTACCAATTATATTAAAAGCACCTATACGCCCAATTTAGATGACCAAGAAATTTTAGCAGAAATGACAAAAATGGTAATAGAAACTGAACAGTTTAAAGAAATTTCCTCAAAAGAAACGGTTTATGCCATTAAACAAGGTGTCAGTCGATTCAATGTTGCTGACCCCTCATCTGTTTTCCACTATGAGATTTCTGTTGAAACTGATAAGCAATCATACATTTTTACTTGTATGGATGAGGCTTGTACAGGTGTCTCAAATGGAGGCTGGACTTATTCAAGATATCATGATGAAAGACCAATATTACCTATTAAAGGTGAAAACTGATTTTTTGTAATGGCAGTCATTATATTTAACAAACTGGCATTTTTCCAAATAAAAGGATTGGTGAGTCCATGAGGAAAAAATTGAACAGAGGAATTCTACTATTAATAATAATTGCTATATCCTTTAATGTTTTTCAGTATTTGAGAAACCATATTCATGCAGAACTATTATCAGAGTTAAAAGGAACGATTTATTATACTGAAAGAGTGGATGGGGCACTCACTCTATTTAAATCAGATGCCACCCTGCAAAATAAGACCTTACTATATAGCCACAAGGGGAAAGGAAAAGACAGTTCCGGGGATTATAATGATAATTTAACAGACTTTTATTATGATAAAGCAAGTCAAACTATTTATTTTATCGCGATGAATAACGGTTCTTGGAGTTTGTTTTCGATAAAAGAAGGAGAAAGACCGATTTTGCTTGAGGAAGATGTTATGGAAATAGATACAAATTATATACAAAATCAATTTAATCATCGTACTATTTTTTCAAAGCAAGGATCGCTTTATCTGAAGGAAAAGGGAAATGAAAATATAATCAAGAAATTCTATGGAATATATGATGAAAAATTTACTGGATATCATCCAATTGGTTTTTCACCAGATGGAAAATATTTCGTATATCATTCAATGGAACACCTTACACCTTTTGGAACCCTATTAACAGGCGTTTTTAAAAACTCTGTTGGGGAGACATATATAATGGATTTATCGACCATGAAATCGACCAAATTCATAAATGCTCAACATATCCAATGGATTATAGAGTGATTGATAACTACATAACGATACAAGGATAAGCGCTAATTTTTAGATACGTATTGCTCAGTAGAAAAAAGGAAGAGTAAATCACTCTTCCTTTTTTCTAATCTCTATCCCATCGAGTTTATGTGAAATCTCTTTAAGTATCGTATTTCTTTCCTTTTGCGCTTTAATGAGGCTAACCGCAAACCAAATTACAAATCCAAGAACAACAAGATAAATAATAATCATAAGCAAAATAGGGAATAAAGTCATTGCTTGCACTAGTATTACCTCCAATCAAGTTTGTTTATATATTAAACTCATAATTATTATAACACAGCTAAAAAATGAGATTTCCTATACAGTACGATGATATTTTGTAATAACTTATTCAATTAAAAGCGTAAGAATCGCTCAAACAATGTTTAAGTTTTATTGCTGGATAAAGTAATTATTATCCTAACTTCTGCTAAAATGAGAACTATGATTCTTTTTCAGATTACGGGGGGGAAAAATGAAATTTGTAAAATGGATTGTCGTTCCTATCGTTCTTTTAATCGTGCTTGGTTTTGGAATTTACCAATTTGGCTTAAATTTTGCCATTGAGAAGGTTTCTAAAGAATTAGAGTCCTCCGGTAAAATGGATGAAGTGAGGGAGATGGTCAAAAATGACCCTGAACTGGAGAAATTGATCAAAGAAGTCGAAACGACTCCTGAATTTCAACAAATGTTCGCTAATCAAAGCGGGCAATCTGCTGCGGGAGATAACAATGCAAAGGTCCCTGAGATGGATAATCTGCCATTTGACACAAAAGAAGAGGCGATTGAAGAAGTCGTCGACCGCATTGGAATGCCAAAATTATATGATATGTATGATCGAGTCCAAGCTGGTACGGCTTCAAAAGAGGAAATAATCGCGGAAGTATCAAACGAGTTTTCTCAGGATGAAATGACAGCGTTAAAGATTATCGCCTATCAGGAATTGTATGGGAGTCAGCAGAATTGATTTCATTAACCATATTCAGGAGAGTCATCATAAGTGATTGGCTCTCCTTTTTTGTTTTTAAAAAGATTTATTTAGCAGTCATGGTTTCGATGTTTTTCATGCGCTCAAGGCGAATACCGCTTAGAAGCAGCACGGCCCCAATGAATACCGCACAAGCTGCTCCTATCAAAGCGGGATTATAGCTTTGAGTATAAGAGGATAGGATTCCAGCTATGGTTGGCCCAATCATTTGCCCGGCAGCATAAATAGCGGTCATATAAGCAATGATGCGGCTGCTGTTTGCCGGACTCATTTGCCGTGCCAATGTAGTGGCGATTGTCGTGATGCCCATAAACGTGGCTCCAAACAATAAAGCACTTATCATTAGACTCATCTGGGATAACCAAAAGACAGGCAGGATGATGCCAAGCGATTGCAGTACCATGGAAAATACTAATGATTTGACAAATCCCCAGCGGTTGGCGAGCGTTGACCAGAGGATACAGGATGGAATCGCTCCTAATCCAACAACGATCCAAACGAAGGAAGGATCACTGCTAAAGGCTGCGGTCTTCTCGGCAATGGAGACGATAAAGGTTCCGGTGACAATGTATCCTAAACCCTCTAGTCCATAGGCGGCAATTAACCAGGGAAGCCATTTAGGGGGAGGTACTTGTTTGACAGCAGCTTGTTCATCCGTATGGCTGCCCAAGTGTGGGGAATCTTTGAGCCACAGCCAGACAAAGATTGCTAGAATGATGCTTACAATGGCTAGTCCCATCCATACACCTTCCCAGGCAAATAAATGGTTTAAGCCCGGGATGAAGAGCGTTGAAAAGAAGATGCCACACCCAACCCCCGAATAAAGCAGCCCTGACCAACTGGTTTTACCTGCCGCGACAAGTTTATCTAAAACAATACTTGAAGCTAAAACAAAGATGAACGCGCTTGCTGCTCCTGAGATAAAACGCAGGCCCAGCATCAGATTGTAAGCATGAGACAGCCCCATACTAAAGGTAGTACAAATGCTTACTATGAGACTCAGCCTTAAATAAAAGGTTTTATGTTTTTTCAAAGGAAGCACTCCTGCTAAAACCGCCCCGGCTAAATATCCTGCGTAATTGCTCGAAGCGAGGTACCCCGCTGCTGCATCAGTAAACGAAAGAGCATGCTGCATGAGCGGCAGAATGGGTGTATAAGCAAATCTGCCAATTCCCATCGCGATCATTAAGGAAAAAATCCCTCCAAGCAAAAATAGATAGGGACGTCTATTCAATGTTCCACCCCCAATTCAAATGATTTTAGTTTTATCCTATCTCATTTTTGCTATATGGTACACTACTTCATTTGTTGGAATGATAGATAAATAATTTCGCAGTTAGACTCGGATGATCCGTTTTTTGTCCTGAAATTCGTGCCGTTTTTGCTTTTTCAGATTAAAGTAGCCAATAACAGAAACCAATAATGCACTCAAGGCATCTACAATTAAATCCATCATGGTATCCGACAATGCTTCCCGACCGACTAGTATAGAGCCGTTAGCGAGAATAAATTTTTGCATATTTAATGACAGGATTCCATCCGCTAAAAACTCATAAATCTCCCAAATCGTACCTGCGGTAAGCGCAAAGCAGAAGCCAAAAAAGACAATGAAAAACGGGCTCAATTTCACATTCAAATGCTTCTCATCATTCAATAGGGTCACCGAAATAATCCCCATTGCCCCTAACATTGCCCCACTGAAGGCATGGAGAATGTTATCCCAATAAGGAACTAGATAGTAAAAATTATGAACCTCTCCTAAATAGATGGCGCAAAACAGGAATAAGAAATAGATGATTTCCATCATATCCGGGATATCGATCGCTTTTTTCCTCTCGATAAAAGCTGGAATCCTCATCACCACAATGCCTAAGCAACATTGCAGCAGGGTTAACACATAATCGCTTTTCACTTTTATAAACTGGCCTGTATCCGGTGGTTTTGTTGGTGCTTGGGCGATTCTAATGATGATAAACAGAATTGATAAGAGTAAAGTAACGAGTAATAAAAGGCGGGTGATGTTTTTCCATTTTCTTGTGTTTTCCTGTATGGTTCCCATGGCGCTTCCTCTCCTTTTAACATTACTCGCTCCTGCGGCTTCGAGTGTATGCCGCCGCACTTGGTATTTATTAACTTTATTATATATGAGGGTAAGAAGATTGGTTTATTTTTTGATAGATTGTCATAAAGGATTAATACTTCTAGGCTCATTAAAACAAGGGGAATGAATAAGCAATCGTCAGTGTTTGCAAAGTATTCATTATGTTAAGATTGGAATAAGGAGATTTCAATGAAAGGTAAATAAGGTTGGACAGTAGGAGAAACAAGGGGATGGACCAACTCAATACTAGGGAACTGTCCCCCTGTTTTGAAAGGGGTGTATGCAAATGAAAATCGAAATTAAAGATCAAAACTATGATCAACAAATCGAAGTATATGACCGCCAAATAACCACTTCCTCAACCGCTTTAGGGATTATGCGGCATCAGCTGGTCCGCAATATTGGAATTGATAGAATAAAAGGGTTTCTGATTCGTTTTGGCTGGGAAATGGGTGAAAATGCGGCGAAGCAAGCATTGGAGGCAAATATTTCATTAGAAACACTAATAGAGCAAGGACCGATTGTCCATATGAAAACCGGGCATATTCGAGGCTACACCCATGAATGTACGGTCGAATTTGATGAGGATCATCATATCGTATCCTTGCTGGGAAAAGGGACATGGGTTGATTCTTATGAAGCCATTGAGCATGTTAAACGGCTCGGGATTTCTGACACCCAAGTGTGCCATACATTGATTGGCTACTCAAGCGGTTTCATGTCAACGATTTGCGGGCAGCCTGTTCTCGCAAAAGAATTAACCTGTGTTGGAAAGGGAGATCCAGAGTGCAGCTGGATTACGCGGACACAAAAGGAATGGGAAAGCGGTATGTATGAGGAGCTTTCTTTTTATCATGAAACCCCGATTATGGCAGAACTGGAATATACTTATGAACAATTGCTGGAACGGCAAAAGTTTGTCACCCGGCTGTCTGATTTTCAAAAAAAATTAACAGAAGAGATATCCAATGGCAGTAATTTACAAACAATTGCCGATATGGTCTACGGCATTGCGAAAATCCCCATTTTGATTGAGGATAACGAGCATCGCACGATTGTCCATGCAGGTTTATCAGAGGAAATCTATCAAATCCTGAAAGAGGATATGGATCAATATTTTCAAAGGGATAAGGAGAAGTATCAGTTACCCTCAAAAAGAAAAACCATCGAAACAGAGAGGCAGAAGCGCCTTATCTCGCCAATTCTAGTGCAAAAGCAGATTTTAGGGTATTGCTCCTTTATTTATTATGATGATATAAAAAGTGATACGCTAGATGAAGATTACTTGGCTTTAGACCGTTTTGCCAATGCGGCCTCGCTCATTCTCCTAAACGAGAAGACGAAGTTTGAGTCCTTTGAGCGGATGAAGGGGAATTTCCTTGAACAAATATTAGCCTCCCAATTCCCGGCAAAGGAAATCATCAATCGCGGCAAATATACTGGTCTGGACCTTTCGCAGCCCTACTATATCACGGTGATGGAATATCAGAAAGCCAACATTTCCATGGAAGAGGATTTTCTTTTACAGGAACAGATTCTTGAAATGACGTTCCGTTACTTTAATGAAAAAAAATATCCGATTTTAGTCGGTCAGCGGGAAGGACATATCATTTTATTGATGATGAAGGATGTATGGCAGAAGTCGGCTGTACAAAGCCTGATTCATGATTTTGATGAATTTTTGCTAAAAAAATACCCTGTCGGTGATTTTAAGTTCGGCATCAGTAATGAGGGGACTGACATCGCCGAAGCCTTGACCCATTATGAGGAAGCAGCGATTGCTTTAAGATTGACAATGAAAAAGAAAATAGTTGGATTTTCTTCACTAGGAATCGTCGGCGTGCTGATTAATTCGAAAAATATGAACGGCATTAAAATGATTGCCAAAAATGAACTCGGACCATTGTATAATACCGAGGATCCGCGGACCATTGAACTGCTGAAAACACTGTATATTTACTTATTAAATGGAGGAAAGCTTGAACAGACCATGAGTGATCTAGCCCTTTCCATGAGCGGCCTGCGGCACAGGATCAAAAGAATCGAAACATTATTGAACAAGGATCTTCGTGACCCAAATGAAACCCATCAATTACTGTTAATTATCAAATCCCTCATCGCCTTAGGGGAATTAGATATTTAGAGAGAAACGCCGGGACGGTTCTAGTGTTTACCCAAAATCTACCAGTTCAGAATACAGTTTTCCATTAAATCAAACCATCCAGTTTTTCCTAGCTGGGTGGTTTTTGTCATGTGCGCCAGAGACGTCTGGAATTTGCTGAACTTTGTTCTGATATTGAAACGAGGGCAAGGTGGAAGTCTCTCTGTCCAAAATGAACAAAAATTAGCGATCAACGTGAAAAACATGAACATTTTTTGTTCTAGTCTAAATATTCAGAATTTAATACACTGTATCTATCAGGTTAAACAATATAAATACTTTGAAAATGTAGTTATTGAAAGCGATAACAGGTCCTGGGATAAGTTACTATCTATTTTTAAAAATCATAAACAAGCAATCCAAAATAGGAGGAATATTCATATGGCAAAGGTATATGCGGAAAAAGTTGCAACAACAGAAGAACTGCTGGAAGGGGCAAAAAGAATTGGTGAATTAGCGGAAAAGGAAGCACAGGAAGCAGAGAAAAATGCCACGATTTCTGAAAATATCGTCAACCTTATTAAAGATACGCAAATTGCTAGAATCATGCTTCCGCAGGAATATGGCGGTCCGCAAGTTGATTTGAGAACGTTCGCAAAAATCGTTCGTACGGTCTCTTACTATAATGTTTCGGCTGGCTGGTTGACGTATCTTTACCCACTGCACAACGTCCTGCCTGCTTACCTGCCTAAAAAGGGCCGAGATGAAATCATCAATCAGGGTGGCCTCATCTGTGATGTATTCGCAGCGGTAGGAAGTGCCGAAAAAGATGGAGAGGGGTATCGTATCAGCGGAACATGGAACTTTGCCAGCGGCTGTTTATACAGTGATTGGATCGGTCTTGGGGTTGAGATTCAATTCCCTGACAGTGACGAGCCGGAGGTTTGCCTACCGATGTTAAAGGCATCTGAAGTAGAAATTGTGAAAAACTGGGATACCTTCGGACTTAGAGGCAGCGGCAGCAACCAGGTTATTGCGGATAACGTATTTGTCCCAATGGAACGGATTTTGCGCTTAAAGGCAGCCGATACAACGGGAAGACCACCTGAAGAGAATTATGATAAAGACTATCCTTTATACCATGTTCCATTCTATCCAGCATTCTATCTTGGGTTCCCTAACATGGCGCTGGGCGGTGCCGAACGGTTAATTGAAGAATTTAAAAAGGCGACGGAAAAGCGTGTCCGCCTCATGGACAAGGGAGTCACAGAAAGCCAATCGCCAAGAAGCCAAAGGGTACTGGCGGAAATTATGACCCAATTCCATGCTGCGGAAGGGCTAATGGATAAATATATTACGCTATTAGAAAATTACGAGAAGGATGGCCGGACAACAAACCGCGCAGAATTCTTTGCAATTCGGACACAAATCACAAAGACCTGCACAGATATTGCCGTCAGAGTTCTGTTGACTCTTGGAGGGGGAGCACTATATAAAGGCGGAATCATTGAATTGCTTATTCGCGATATCTTATCCGTTGCTACCCATAAGACATCCTTATACGAAGATTCCGTTGCCGCCTATGGAAAAGAACTATTTGGCTTTGACTCAGGAGTTAGGGGATAAAACACGGTTCCGGTTCCGGTGTTTCCCTAAAATCTACCAGTCTAGAAACGAAGGGACGGTTCCGACACTTGCCTAAAATCTACCCATCAAAAAAACTAGGAATATCATCCTCAATGATGATATGTGTTGCGAATGTTCGGAGCATGCCCGAGATATTACTCTTGAACAATGAAATGTAAGAAAATAGGGAAACAGGAGAACCGTCCCTCTGTTTCGGAGAAGCGCCCCCTGTTCCCAAGAAAGGAGACTGCATGGAAACGATTTTTATCACCCGGGAAAATTTGCTGTTTTGCCAGGAAAAGGCTGAAAGAAGTGTCATGGCTCTTGGGTTTTTTGACGGTCTTCATAGAGGGCATTGCGAAGTGATCAAAACGGCCTCACATAAGGCGAAGGAGAACAATGTATCTTTATCCGTTATGAGTTTCTTTCCCCATCCGAAAACCGTTATATCCAATGGAAAAAGACAGGTTTGCTATTTGATGCCGCTGTCTGAAAAAAAAGAGCGGCTCCGAGAACTTGGAGTGGACACATTCTATATGGTTGAATTCGATCAGGAATTTGCCTCCCTTGCGCCGGAACAGTTTGTCGCTGAGTATTTGCTCGGGCTCGGTGTTGTCCATGCAGTCGCCGGTTTTGATTTTTCCTATGGCTATAAGGGTACAGGGAATATGGAGCGGTTAAAGAGGGATGCGAACGGACTGATTGAGGTTACGAAGGTAGAAAAAGTGGAATGCAAGGGGGAGAAAATTAGTTCCACCTGTATTCGCGAAAGATTATTAAGCGGAAAAGTGGAAGAGCTGCCTGATTTTCTCGGGAGTTTCTACGAGGTGCAGTGCGACTGGGACGGATTTTCCCTAAAGCCGCATCCGTATTATACGCTACCGGCTCCCGGCACCTATTTCGTTACGCTGCAAAACGGCTTGCGTTCTGTAGAAGCAGAAATGAGCGTAACCGAAACTCACTCGTTAAAAACACTGACACCGCTGCCTTTCTTTTTAAAAGGGAGACTATCGATTATCTGGCATCGCCGGCTTTCTGAAGAAAAGAGTCAACCTCGAGGCGAGAGAAAATTATTAATTTCTTCTATATAAAACCAAAATAATAGGAGTTGAAAAAATGGCTGAATTGATTGCCGGCATTGCGATGTCACATAGTCCAATGATTATGACGAGTGAAGCCGCTGCTGGAGAAAAAGGACAACGATTTTTGCAAAAAGCAGCGGAAATGAAGCAATGGCTGCGGGAAACAAAAGCAGAAATATTAGTATTGGTTTCGGATGACCATTTTAATAGCTATTTTTACGACCATATGCCTTCGTTCACGATTGGCATTGGCGACTGCGAAGGCTGGGGAGACTGGCAGATCCCGCCATACAAAATCCCTGTTGAGCAGGAGCTAGCCAAACATATTTTAAGGACGGGCTTAGAGCATAACATCGATTTCGCCTTTACGCTGAAAATGAAGGTCGATCATGGCCATACACAGGCGATTTATTTTTTAAATGAAGAATTAGATATTCCGGTTGTACCGATCGCTGTCAATACAGCTGCACCGCCGCTGCCAACGATGGATCGCTGTTTCCAATTAGGTGAAGTCGTGCGCCAGGCGATTGAGTCATGGGAAACCGATAAAAAGGTAGCGATTGTCGCTTCAGGCGGTTTGTCCCATTGGGTGCCGATACCGAAAATTGACAGTGACAAAGAAGAGGATCAAGGATTGATTCATATTTTAAAAAATGGCCGCCAGGAAATTGAGCAGCTCGATGAATATTTGCAAACAAGGGAAACACGGGTGACACGAATCAAGTCAGGTCCGGTGAATGAAGCATGGGACCGGGAAGTTCTGCGCTTAATCGCGGAAAAAGATTTTACGTCTTTAAGAGAGTGGAGCTCTGAATTTATTGAGGAAAACGGCGGCAATGGCGGGCAGGAAATTCGCAACTGGCTTGTCCTATTAGGTGCGCTGCAAAGCTTTGAAGCAGATACCGCTTTTTATGAACCGATTCCCGAGTGGGTAACAGGAATGGCGATGGTCCAGTTCAAGCAGTCCGTGGGCAAGACTCATAAGCAAATCTCATCACAGCATGAAGTGAGTATTTAAATAAAAAAATGCATCGATAGAGGGAGAGAATGAAATGACTATTTGGAGTGAATTAGCGGATTTGGAGTTTAAACTTTATTATGTAAATGCCGGCGGTATCAAAACGCGGGTTCTGGAAGCAGGAAATGGGGAACCGCTTATTTTGCTGCATGGCACAGGGGGGCATATTGAAGCATATGCCAGAAATATCAAAGGGTTAAGCGGGAAATTCCGCGTTATTTGCCTCGATATGGTTGGTCATGGTTATACGGAAAAACCGAATCGCCCTTATGGCATTGATGTTTACAGTGATCATTTATTAGCCGTTATGCAGGCATTGAATTTAGAACAGGCGTATATTTCCGGTGAGTCCTTAGGCGGCTGGGTGGCGGCCTGGTTTGCAGCCAACCATCCGAAATACGTGAAAGCATTAGTGCTGAATACACCGGGAAATGTGAATAACAAGCCTGAAGTCATGGCGCGATTGAAAGATTCAACGATCAAGGCTGTTGTGGAAGCAAACTATGAAAATGTGAAAACACGACTTGAGTGGTTAATGTATGATAAAAGCCAAGTAACAGATGAGCTGATCGAAACCCGTTATAACATCTATACAAAGCCGGAATATCAAGAAGCGGTCTATAACATCGTCTATCTTCAGGATATCGAGGCGAGAAAGCAATTTTCCTGGGATCCGTCATGGTGCAGCAAAATCAATGTCCCGACTTTATTAGCATGGACGGATCATGATCCGACTTCAACCGTTGAAGAGGGCAAGCCGCTGCAGGATATGATTCCAAACAGCGAATTTATCGTTATTAAAGATGCAGGACACTGGCCGCAATGGGAAAAACCAGAAGAGTTTAACACCATCTTAACGCAATTTTTATTGGAAAAGACTGTCGTAAGTGCGAATTCATCGAACATTTAAACAGAGTGCTCCGGTTCGATGGATTTGTGCCAGCTTGAGTGTCAAACTATAAAGGAGAACTGAGCTTAAAGACCGGGCACCAGTGCTGTGCATGGGCTAACCAACCAAATCATAAATATGCCACTTCCTGTTTTAACGATTTTAGTTCATTTCAATTATAGTGTTACTCAAACTAAAATCCTTGGAAGTGGCAGTGCTTTGTCTTAAAAGCCTGACCTAATAAGAATTGCGCATTGATGTATTTAGGTCAGGGTTATTTTTTTGTAAAATATTCAAAAAATTCAAATAAATATTAAAGTACTATGTGGAGGTTTTCTATGGAAAATAAAGACGTAAAAGGGATGAAAATCAGCAAATCAGCCTGGCTTGTGATTGCCCTGTTATTCTTATTAACGGTTATCAGTAATGCGGACAAGGCCATCATTGGCTTCGCTTCTGTGCCTATTATGAAGGAATTAGGCTTGACTCCTGAGCAATGGGGTGTGGTAGGCAGCGTATTCTTTCTATTATATTCACTTTCTGCTGTATTGGGCGGGACACTTGCTGACCGGGTTGGAACGAAAATTGTTATCGCTGGTATGGTTGTCATTTGGTCGCTTGTCCAGTTTTCGACGATATTTGTATCAGGCTTTGCCTACTTGTTAATTACGAGAATTATTTTGGGGGCCGGGGAAGGTCCTTCCTATTCTTTAGCGGTGACGGCGGCTTCTAAATATCTCCCTAAGGAAAAATTAGGGCTGGGGATATCGATCGTATCCGTTGGCGGACCGCTTGGGGTTGCGATTTCTGCCCCAATATTAATGAATTTGATTATGAACTTTGGCTGGCGTTCGGCTTTTATCGCGACAGGGGTTGTTGGGGCGATCTGGATTGCTGCCTGGTTATGGCTGGTAAAAGAGAAGAAGGAAGCAAAATCTGAACCTGCGGCAGTAAAAGAAAAGCTTGGCGCAGCGGAGAATGGACCTGAAATAAAATTCTCATCTGTGCTGCTTTCGAAAAACTTCCTCTTTATTGCGTTATGCGGTTTTGCTACCTATTGGTCCTTTACTATTGGGCTGAGCTGGCTGCCAAACTACTTGGAAAACATCCGCAAATTAAGTGCGGAACAATTACAAATCGTTGTCGCTCTGCCATGGATTCTCATTACTCTTTCACAGATTCTATTTTCCACGCTTTCTGACCGTCTTTTCTATAAGACAAAAAATGTGGTGAAAGGCCGTGTGTTTGTCCTTGGTCCTGTTCTGGCAGCGGGGGCAGTCTGCTACTTCCTGGGCACGCTGGCCAGGTCTAACTTTCTTTCGATTACCTTACTATCACTTGGGTTAACCTTTGGCTGTATTACATTAGTTCTTGGGCCGGCCATATTGGCTGAGCTCGTGACGAAAAAACATCAGGGGAAAATTCAAGGCTGGTTTATGGCGTTTACATCATTGGGCGGAATTGCCGGTCCGTATGTGACAGGGATTCTCGTGCAGCATGCTTCAAGCCCGGCAGCAGGATTCCATTCTGCCTTTCAAACCTGTGCCCTTGTCCTTCTAATAGCTGGAGGTCTCGCATGGGCAGTAGTACGACCGAAAAAAGCAGAAAACACGGCAATAGCAGAAGCTTCATCGCTGTGATGTCCTGAAATTATGTTCAAAAAATGCTGTGGAATTCGATTCTACGGCATTTTTTTTGTGAAGCTGCAAATAAGGTTAGTAGCCCTCTTCTTTAGCTATGAAAAGGAAGAATATAGGGAAACAGGAGAACCGTCCCCCTGTTTCTTGGAACATGATATAATAGAGGTGTTTTCTAATTTGACAGTCAAGCATAATACATGAAAAATAGATAGCTAGATCGATAGGAGAGGACCTCTTTGAAAAGAATACGAAAGGCCATTATTCCGGCTGCAGGACTGGGTACCCGCTTTTTGCCGATTACAAAAGCGATGCCGAAGGAAATGCTGCCAATCGTGGATAAACCTACGATTCAATACATTGTTGAGGAAGCGGTGGCGTCGGGGATTGAGGACATCATCATTGTAACAGGAAAAGGAAAACGGGCGATTGAGGACCATTTTGATAACGCTCCTGAGCTTGAGCAGAATTTAATTGAAAAGGGGAAACTAGATTTATTGGAGTTGGTGCAGTATTCCTCTAATTTGGCCAATATTCATTATATCCGGCAAAAGGAGCCAAAGGGTTTGGGTCACGCGGTTTGGTGTGCGCGTAACTTTATCGGGGACGAGCCTTTTGCTGTCCTGCTTGGTGATGACATCGTGCAAAGCGATACGACCCCGTGCTTGAAGCAATTAATGGACCAGTATGACGAAACGCATGCCTCGGTGATTGGAGTGCAGCATGTATCAGACAATGAAACCCACCGTTATGGGATTATCGATCCCTTAACTTCACATGGCAGACGCTATCAGGTAAGTCACTTTGTTGAAAAACCAGCCCCGGGAACAGCTCCGTCTAATTTAGCGATCATGGGGCGTTACGTGCTGACACCGGAAATTTTTACTTTTTTAGAAAAACAGCAGGAAGGTGCCGGGGGAGAAATCCAGCTCACAGATGCGATCCAGCAGCTGAACCAAATCCAGCGTGTTTTTGCCTATGACTTCGAAGGCACCCGCTACGATGTCGGAGAAAAATTTGGCTTCCTAAAAACAACCATCGAATTCGCCCTGCAAAACGATGAACTAAGAAAGCCCCTGCTTGAGCTAATGGCAGAAATGGTACAAAAAGCGCACAACTGAAACGCGGGGATGGTTCTCGCGTTTCCTTAATTTTTCCCAATAGAATATAAGAGTACTAACTGTGACGAACACGAATTTCATTCATAATGGGTAGAAGTTTGAACAGTTTCTGCTATTTAATCATACGTCAAAAAGGTTATTAATTTTAACCTCTTGGAACTGCAAAGTGAAGATATTATATTCTTGTAGATATAGGTAAAATTTGGTAAAATAAAAATGCATCATATCAATGTGTACTGGCGATTAAACGTGGATTACCACGAGGGAACACATTGATAGATAAGCCGTTCGCCTGGGCAAAGTGTTTGAAAAATTCAAACGCTTTTTTTATTTATATGGAAGGGTGAATGTGTAATGGAAGAAGTAACAATGCGGTATGGCATTAATCCTCATCAAGGAGATGCTAAGGTTCGATACTCTGGAAAATTACCTTTTAAAATTCTTAATGGAGAGCCAAGCTATATCAACCTACTTGATGCTTTTAACTCTTATCAACTTGTAAGGGAACTTAAATTAGCTATAGGAAAACCAGCGGCTGCCTCTTTTAAACACGTTAGTCCTTCGGGGGCAGCCGTGTATAATCCATTAAGCAAAGAACTGGCCAGATCTTATTTTGTAGACGATTTGGAATTATCTCCACTTGCTATTGCTTATGCTAGGGCAAGAGGAACAGATCGAATGTCTTCATTTGGAGATTGTGCTGCTCTGAGTGATAAAGTGGATCTTTCTGTTGCAAAAATTTTGAAAAGAGAAGTTTCTGATATGGTTGTGGCACCAGGATATGATGAGGATTCCTTGGAAATTCTAAAGTCCAAGAAAAAGGGAAAGTACCTAATTATTGAGATTGATCAGGATTATGAGCCTGAGCTATTAGAGGAAAGAACTTTATTCGGGGTTAACCTCGTTCAGGAAAGAAACAATGTGCAATTAACTGAAAAGATATTAAACAATATAGTGACTGAAAACAAACTTTTACCCGAATCAGCAAAGAGAGATCTATTAATTTCTGCAATAACACTAAAGTATACGCAATCCAATTCAGTATGTTTTGCCAAAAATGGGCAGACGATAGGTGTAGGTGCCGGACAACAATCTCGCATTCATTGTACGAGACTAGCTGCAACAAAAGCAGAAAACTGGTACTTAAGGCAGCACCCAATAGCTCTGTCAATGAAATTCCGTGACGGTATTTCACGTACTGCACAAAATAATGCAATCGATACGTGGCTTACGGATGATACCACAATACCAGAAAGAAAAGCTTGGGAAGAGTGTTTTGTGGAAATTCCACATAGGCTTACTCGAGATGAAAAACGAGAATACCTAAATGGACTTAAAAATGTATCTTTTTCTTCTGATGCGCTTTTACCTTTCAGAGATAATATTGATCGTGCTGTACAAGCAGGCGTCAAATATATCTCGCAAACTGGCGGATCATTCCGCGATAAGGAAGTAATTGATGCGGCAAACGAATATGGTGTAGTAATGGCATTCTCAGGAGTCCGTTTATTCCATCATTAATTGGTTTAGGACGTTTTACGCAAATAATGAAATTCGAAAAACAAAGATGCGTATTACGGCAGATGGTTTACTGAGAAATCAATTAGTTGGAGGACTGAACGACTTTTTTTCTACACGATAATATATGGATATATAGGGTTTATTTTAAGGAGATGAAAAAATGTTTTTTGCTGTTTTAACCTTTCAAAAGTCATTGGAACTTGTAGAAGAGAACTTAGAAGAACATAATCAGTATCTTGATAAAAACTATAAGTTAGGTCACTTTATTTTTTCAGGAAGAAGAAAACCACGAATAGGCGGGGTAATCTTAATCAACCAAGATTCTGAAGATAAGGTATTAGAAATCATTAAAGAAGACCCTTTCTATGTTAAAGAAATTGCAAAATATGAGATAATCGATTTTATTCCATCGAAATATGCAGAAGGATTTAAACTATTATAAATAAAAACGCGGGGATGGTTCTCGCGTTTCCCTAATTTCTCCCAACAAGGGATCGTACTAACTTTGATGAATACGAGATTTATTCATATAGTTTAAAAGAGAGCAATCAGGGATTGGCTCTCTTTTTGCTGGAAAGGGGAAATTAATCAAACGTTTGATTAAATGGTACGAGTACAGAATGGGATAAACGAAACAATCAAAGGAGCGGGACTAGAACGCAGTATTAATCATTTTAATGAAAAATTTACAAAATATGGGTTGACGGGCAGAGTGGCAAATACTAAAATAGAGAAAATTTAGAAATCTATTAAAACGCAATGCATGGGAGTATTAAGGAATGTTTTATTGTCTAGAGAGCTGCCGGTTGGTGCAAGGCAGTCCATAAATTCCCCAACTCGCCCATAAGCGGTAAGGCTGACTCGAAGAATGATTAGGCCTTAACGGTTGACCTCCGTAATCTGGTCTAAAGTGGATTTGTCATGACAGACAAATCAAAAAGAGTGGTACCGCGCAGGTCAAGCCTGTCGTCTCTTAGTGAGATGACAGGCTTTTTATTTTTTTACTAGGGGGAGAAATGATGGCAAAAACAACTTGGCAGCGCGAGGACGTTACACAACATTATCTGGAACAGGTTCGCGGGGGGATTCCGTTTGGAGCGGAACAAGTGAAAATGATGCTTCAAGTAGTCGATCACTTTACCCCTAATCCGGCAAAAGTGATCGATTTGGGATGCGGAAATGGGTTTTTAGCTGAAGTGCTGTTAAAGGCTTACCCGAAGGCTTCCGCTGTGTTGTTAGACCATTCAGAGCCGATGATCAAACAAGCACGTGATCATATGAAGGATTATCAGGACCGCTGTGAAATTATTCATGGGGATTTCAGTCAATCTATTAAACAGTATGCAGATGAGAATACGATTGATTGTGTGGTTTCAGGCTTTGCCATTCATCATCTGCACCATGCCCAGAAAAAGGCGCTGTATCAGGAAATATATAGTGTTTTAGCGCCTGGAGGAGTTTTCATCAATATGGAGCATACTGCCTCGGCCACTCCCGACATTGAAAGATTGCATGATGAGCTGTTTATTGATTACTTAGCTTCTTACAATAAAAGGGACAGGCAAGAAGAAGCGAAAGACTATTATGACCGCCCGGATAAAGCTGATAATATATTGGAAAGAGCTGATATTCAGGTTAACTGGCTCAGGGACATCGGGTTCAGGCATGCTGATTGCTATTTTAAGTGGATGGAACTAGCTGTTTTTGGCGGGGTAAAATAAATATCCGTTATTGTTCTGTTGTCACGTTAAGCTGAGGGGCTAAAGAATTTGAGCCCCTTTTGCCATTTTCGGATGGAAGGAAATCCGATGCTATCTATCTATGGATGGAATAAATGTGGTATTAATTGTAAAATTAACATAATTAAATGACTGACGAAAGGAGTTAAGTTTATGTATAAAATATTCATTGTCGAAGATGATATGGTCATTGCCAGAACGCTAAAGAAACACCTTCAGTCTTGGGGATTTGCGGTGGAATATGTTGCGGATTTCCAAAATGTCATGGCTCAATTTGTTTCTTTTGCTCCGCAATTAGTTTTATTGGATATTTCCCTCCCTTTTGTGAATGGATTTACCTTGTGTAATGAGATTCGCAAAGTATCTAAGGTGCCGATTATTTTTATCTCCTCTGCTTCTGATAATATGAATATTGTCATGGCGATTAATATGGGCGGCGATGATTTTATGGCTAAACCATTTGACCTTACCGTTCTGACTTCTAAAGTACAAGCTTTACTGCGGCGTACCTATGATTTTACCGGACAATCCAATTTGCTCGAACATCGCGGGGCCATTTTGAACACAAGTGATGCAACCCTTACCTTTAATGGTCAAAAAATTGATTTAACTAAAAACGACCAAAAAATTTTGCATGTTCTTCTTGAAAATAAAGGCAAGACGGTTTCAAGAGATGTCCTCATGACCCGGCTTTGGGAAACTGACAGCTTCATAGATGACAATACACTAACGGTAAATATCAATCGCCTGCGAAAAAAATTAGAAGGAATCGGACTGAATGATTTTATTAAAACAAAGAAAGGGCTCGGCTATTTGGTGGACGGATATGAAAATTCATAAAGAAAACGTACTTCTGCTCTATTTACATAAAAATTGGAAACCGTTGGTCTTGTTCATCCTTTTTGCCTTCTGTTTTACCATTGTTTTTTCGCTTAGCCATCTCCCCATCGCCCCGATCCTCTACTCCATTGTTTTATGTCTATACATTGGCTTCCTCTTTTTTATTGTCGATTTTTTTAAATTTAGAAAGCGGTACAAAGCGCTAAACCATTTACAAAAAACCATTACCGTGCAAATCGGCCCATTTCCTGCCCCAAAGAATGTGATTGAACGGCAATATCAAGAACTGCTGCAGATTGTCGCTAAACATAAGAACGAATGGACCGTACAAGCCGACAATATGAAAAAGGATTTAGTCGACTATTTTACCAAATGGACCCATCAAATCAAAACACCAATTGCGGCAATGCGGCTGCTGCTGCAATCGGAACCAAGCAGGCAGAATGCCGAGTTGGAAATGGAATTGTTGAAAATTGAACAATATGTTGAATTTGTTCTGCAATATCTTCGTTTGGAAAATATGTCTAATGATCTTGTTTTTAAAAAAAATAATCTGGATGAGATTATTAAACAAGCCATCCGGAAAAATGCGAAAATGTTTATTCGAAAAAAAATCCACTTGAACTATTCGGACGTAACCTGCACCGTATTAACCGATGAAAAATGGCTCCTCTTTGTGATTGAACAAATTCTGTCCAATGCATTGAAGTATACAAAAGAAGAAGGTTCCATTTCAATTTATATGAAGGAAAAACTGCTTATCATTGAAGATACCGGGATTGGCATCCGAGCGGAAGACCTTCCTCGTGTCTTTGAAAAGGGATTCACCGGGTACAACGGCCGTTCATTTTTTCAATCGACCGGAATCGGTCTTTATCTTTGCCAACAAATCTTAACGAAATTGTCGCATGCCATATCGATTGAATCTGAAGTTGGAAAAGGAACGAAGGTCATGGTTGATTTGGAGATCAGGGCAATCGGGGTAGAATGATCCCGCAGCATTTTTATCCTTACAAAAATGTAAGAAATGAAGGCACATCTGTAAGTAAAAGTTATGTCGGCACAAATCGCAGCATTGCTATACTGAACATGTTAAAAACGAAGGGACGGAGGAATTTTTCATGACATTACTAGAGGTGAAGAATCTCAAAAAGGTGTACACAACCCGGTTCGGAGGCAATCATGTTCAGGCGCTTACAGATGTTAGCTTTTCGGTTGAAGATGGTGAATATGTCGCCATCATGGGCGAATCCGGTTCTGGAAAGACCACGTTATTAAATATCCTGGCCGCACTTGACAAACCGACCAGCGGGGAAGTTTTACTGAACGGGAAAAATATCGTATCCATTAGCGAAAAAGAGATCTCTGCATTTCGCCGGCAAAATCTCGGCTTTGTTTTCCAAGACTTTAACTTGCTTGATACGTTTTCATTGCAAGACAATATCTTTTTACCGCTCGTATTATCACGTACATCCTACAGTGAAATGAGTAACCGTTTAAGGCCGCTCTCTGAAAACTTAAGAATCCAAGATATTTTAACAAAATTTCCGTATGAAGTATCCGGCGGTCAAAAACAGCGGACCGCGGTGGCCAGAGCTCTCATTACGAATCCAAAACTCGTTCTTGCTGATGAGCCGACTGGTGCGTTGGACTCGCGTTCTTCTGATGATTTACTGCAGATTTTTTCAAAAATTAACGAAGCAGGGCAAACGATTCTTATGGTTACCCACAGTACAAAGGCAGCCAGCCATGCCAGCCGCGTTCTGTTTATTAAAGATGGAGCCGTGTTCCATCAAATCTATAAAGGATCATTATCGAATGAAGCGATGTACCAAAAAATATCGGATACATTAAACATCATTGCAACGGGCGGTGGTAGAATTGAATAATTTTTTCTACACGAAACTGGCACTAACCAATATCAATAAACACCGCAAAACGTATTTTCCTTATATTCTTACATGTATCAGTACAATCGCGATGTTTTATATGATGCATTTTATTTCCGGAAATCCGGGTTTGAAAGAAATGTCCGGCGGCGATTCCTTAATCACGATATTAAATTTAGGCAACATTGTCATTGGGATTTTTTCCGTCATTTTCTTGTTTTATACAAACAGCTTTTTAATTAAACGGCGGAAAAAGGAATTTGGGCTGTTTAACATTCTCGGAATGGAGAAAAAGCACATCGCCAGAATCATGATATGGGAAACTTTTTTCGTTACTGTCATCAGTATGAGCATGGGAACTGTAAGCGGAATTGTCATAAGCAAGCTAATGTTTTTGCTTTTAAATAATATTCTGCATTTTGAAGTGCCGCTAAACTTTATTGTTTCGCTAACATCAATCGGATTTACATGGGTCCTTTTTCTTGGCATATTTATCCTGACGCTTCTTAACAATTTAAGACATATCCACTTGGCCAAACCGATCGAATTGCTGCGAGGCGGTCAGGTGGGTGAAAAAGAACCAAAAACGAAATGGATTCTCGTCTTAATCGGTGTGGCAGCACTCGCATCCGGATACTATATCGCACTCGTAACCGAATCACCATTAGCTGCGCTAAATAAATTTTTCCTTGCCGTCCTGCTTGTCATTATCGGAACATTTGCATTGTTTACCGCCGGAACGATTGCTATGTTGAAATTATTGCGAAAGAACAAAAGGCTTTATTATCAGACAAAGTATTTTATCAGTATATCTGGTATGATTTATCGAATGAAACAAAACGCAGTGGGCCTGGCCAATATTTGTATTCTTTCCACCATGGTATTGGTCATGTTGTCAACGACAGTGTCCCTTTATATTGGGATGGAAGATTTATTGGAAAATCGCTATCCGAAGGAAATTGATATTTCAGCCAAGAATATATCTGAAGAGCAGGCACAAGCAGTGGAAAAGATGATCCAGGAGGAAGCGGGGAAATACCACATCGAATTAAAAGATCCGGTGTCGTATCGCTCGGCATCGTTTCCTGCAAAAAGACAAGGAAATTCTTTTACAACAGACAGTACCACGATGAAATCATTTCCGGATATCTCCATGATTGAACTAATCCCGCTCGCTGAGTTCAATCAGTTGGAGAATCTTACCACTGACCTTGATGACAATGAAGTACTTCTATACACCTTCAGGGGGGATCCAGTTCATAATACCATTACCATCGCAGGCCGGGAGTTTCACATTAAAGAACAGTTAAAAGACTTAACCATCAATGGTGATGCTTCAGCGATGATGACAGACGGTTATTTTGTTGTGGTAAAAGATGAAGTAACGATTAAAGCTTTATACCCAGCTGAAGAATTGGATTATTTGGAATGGAAGGATCTATCCTTTTTTTACGGCTTTGATGCTGAAGGAAGCGCTGCAAATGAGATTGCCTTAACGAAAGCTTTATCGCTCAAGCTGGATGAAGCGTCCATCGATGGCCACGCAGAAGGGAAAGAGGAATCAAGAGAATCTTTTTATTCCATATACGGAGGCTTATTTTTCCTCGGTCTGTTCCTTGGTGCTTTATTCATCATGGCAACCGTCTTGATTATGTACTATAAGCAAATATCGGAAGGGTATGATGATAAAGAACGATTTGCCATTATGCAAAAAGTAGGCCTGAGTAAAAAGGAAATCAAAACATCGATCAAGAGCCAAGTGCTCATTGTCTTTTTCTTGCCGCTTGTTACAGCTGTTATTCATATCGCTTTTGCCTTCAAAGTCATTACGAAACTTTTGGCGCTGTTAAACTTAACAAACATGAACCTCTTTGTCCTATGTACAGCAGCAACCATTCTTATATTTGCCGTATTTTATGCGTTGGTTTATATATTAACATCAAGGGAATATTATAAGATTGTTAGTTAGGGCAGGGCATGATAAGGCTGGCATATCGTATTAACTCCTTTTGCCAGCGAAGGAGTTAATATGTTGTTCTGCAAAGGCAGGAAGAACCTTTCGTCCATTCCAGAGAATTTTTTTGCTAAAAGGTTCTATGACACTGTATGCTGCAGAATCCTCACCAATTCATGATTCATTAATAAAATGATATTGTGGAATAATAAAATACTTCAGCGAATAAGGAAGAGATCTATGTCAAATCAAAAAATGCGATTGGAACGCGACTTTTTAGGCGAGAAGGAAGTTCCAGCAGATGCTTATTATGGGATTCAAACGCTCCGAGCGGTGGAGAACTTTCCGATTACAGGATATCGAATCCATGAAGAATTAATTAAGGCGATTGCGATGGTCAAAAAAGCGGCGGCGCTGGCCAATATGGAAATAAAACGTCTATATTCCGGCATTGGAGAGGCGGTCGCTGCGGCGGCACAGGAAGTGATCGATGGCAAATGGCATGAGCAATTTATCGTTGATCCGATTCAAGGCGGAGCGGGCACTTCAATTAATATGAACGCCAATGAGGTCATTGCGAATCGGGCGATTGAGCTGATGGGGCAGGAAAAAGGGGATTACAAGCATGTCAGCCCGAATAGTCATGTGAATATGGCGCAATCCACCAATGACGCTTTTCCGACCGCGATTCACATTGCGACATTAAATCTAGTAGAAAAATTATTGGCGGCCATGGACGATATGCATCAGGAATTTGAAAAAAAGGCAGCAGAGTTTGATTCCGTGATTAAAATGGGGCGCACCCATCTTCAAGATGCTGTACCGATTCGTCTGGGACAGGAATTTCAGGCTTACAGCTGTGTCATCGAAAGGGACATCCAGCGGATTAAGCAGTCACAGAAGCAATTATATCAGGTGAACATGGGCGCAACAGCAGTGGGAACGGGGTTAAATGCCAATCCGAAATATATTAGGCTGGTCGTCGAACATCTGGCTGAGATTAGCGGTCTGCCACTTGTGGGGGCGGAAAACCTGGTGGATGCCACACAAAACACAGATGTTTATACGGAAGTGTCCGGCGCCTTAAAAATCTGTATGACGAATATGTGTAAAATTGCCAATGATTTACGCTTAATGGCCTCCGGTCCGCGCACGGGTTTTGGCGAGATTGTCTTGCCGGGAAGGCAGCCTGGATCATCGATTATGCCGGGTAAGGTCAATCCTGTGATGCCCGAAGTCATCAATCAAGTGGCGTTTCAAGTCATAGGCAATGATCATACGATTTCACTGGCATCTCAAGCCGGGCAGCTGGAATTGAACGTTATGGAGCCGGTACTTGTCTTTAATCTGCTGCAATCGATTAGTATCATGAACAATGCCTTTCGCACCTTCACCGCTCATTGTGTAAAAGGAATCACGGCCAATGAGGAGCGGATGAAAGAATACGTCGAAAAGAGTGTCGGCATCATCACGGCGGTCAATCCGCATCTTGGTTATGAAGCCGTTTCCCGCATCGCCCGTGAAGCCTACTTAACAGGAAAATCAGTCCGTGAATTATGCTTAAAATACGATGTACTATCGGAAGAGGAATTAAATATCATCCTTGATCCATATGAAATGACAAACCCGGGAATCGCCGGTGAAAGCCTAATGGACAAATAGGGGACAGTCCCTTGTCCCACCCGAGAATTTTAAAAGGCACATTAAGAAGCTAAAAATCGCTTAATGTGCCTTTTTCCATGCAAAACTTCCGATTGTCCTATTAAAGGACCCATCCCCATGGTTCAATTTCGATATTCCGTTAGTGCCTCGATCACTTCGCTTTGTCTTTGTTTCGCCTTTTCATAATTGGAGCTTAGGGCATAGGCGCTTGGTGCCTGGGGCAAGCCTGCCAGGAGGGTTGCTTCATCGTAACTAAGCTGTGCCGGTGTTTTGCCAAAATAATTGCTGCTGGCTGCTTTCACTCCGTAATGACCATCTCCGTAGTAAACAATATTTACATAGAGTTCAAGAATATCATCTTTGCTGTATATTCTTTCAAGGTCATAGGCGACAAATAGTTCCGCTACTTTTCGGATAAAGCTTTGCTCGTTGCCGAAATAAAGATTTTTTCCCACCTGTTGCGTTAACGTGCTCCCGCCTTGTGATAGTTCCTTCGCTTTTACGTTGACGAATACAGCCCGAACGAGCGAAATCACATCGATGGCACCATGGTCATAAAAGCGATGATCCTCAATCGCAACAATTGCATCCGTGAAATCGGGAGTAATTTCCTCCAGCGGAACGAAATTTTCACCTTCTCTTATAGCGGCAACCTTTTCCCTAATTGGGACCTCTGCAACCGCTTCTTTGTATTTAAAATAACCAAGCAGCCCAATGATTGCACCTGCCAAGAGGGCAATAATTAAGCCTGTTTTTATCAGTTTTTTCATCAATCTAAACATGGAATTCCCTCATTTAATTTGACGTGTAATTCCATTATATCAAAATGAACGGAAAGTGGTCTGTTTAAGGTTGTGTACTTTCCATATGGACAAATGTCCATTTTTGGTGCCAGGCACCAAAAAAAATTCACCTTAAGACTCATACTCCCTCAGAGTGAAGCCAAGCTTCACGATCCCTCTAAGCACCTGAAATCCCAAAACCCCGTGTTTCTAGTTAACCAGCCCCAATTGTTTTAAGCCATTATATATGCCTGACTCCATGACAGAGGTTGTTTTGTGTTTGGCATATTGAAATAGGTTCGGATGTGAATTCCCCATGGCAAAGCTTTCGCCAACGGATTCCAGCATTTCTTTATCATTCATCCCATCGCCAAACGCAATCGCTTGTTCTTTAGGAATATTGAGTGTGCGAAGAACCCTTTTTACGGCTTCTCCCTTGTTAACGTCCAGGCGGAGAATATCATAAGCATGTTTATTCCCCGTTACATTGACCTGGGATAAACGGATATTTTCATTTAATTGATATAAGTTTGTTTGTGAGGGGGCTACATTCATAACAGTCATACTTAAAATTTGATCCATAACATCCTCGTTAAGCAAGGCATTTTGATTGAGATGAAAGGATTTATTAAAGTGTTCGACTAAAGGATGATCAAGAGATGTATAGTAATTCTGATTAGAAGTAAACAACACCATTTCGTGATGATGTTGTTTGGCAATATCCAAAAATGCCTTAATTTCAGCTTGGTCAACACGTTCATTTAATATGATCTCATTTTTATAGACTGCATAAGTGCCGTTATAGCCGATAAAGGAATCAATATTTAGCTCATTTGCAAGCCCTCGTATTTCGTGAAGGGGGCGGCCGGTAGCAATAAAGACCTCAATCCCTTTCCTTTGAATTTGTGAAATGGCTTCTTTGGTTGTATTTGAATACGTATGGTCAGGCATCAAAATGGTTCCATCTATATCTAAAAAGACAATTTTAAATTGCAATCTATTTCACTCCTTAATTATATACGGGACAAGAGGGGGAGCCCTCGTCCCGCCACTTGCGAATCTATTTAGGTTGTGTTAGTGCGGACCTGCAGCGTTTGGGGTACGGCTATGCCACTCCGTAGCTAACACAGTTCTAGATTTGGATAAAATTAGGGAAACGGAGGAACCGACCCCCTGTTTTCCCCATGTTTCACTTATTGGCTTTATAAAGCAGGTTCACGAAATCGCCGCGCATGATGGGTTCGTGTGTGCCGTAGGTTGTCGGCGTTCTGCCGGTTGTAATTTTTGCTCCGTACAGTGCTTCAATATATGGCTTCAGCACACTGCCGTCGACATCGGTAAAAGGCGTTGCGACAGCTTGATCCCCAAGTTCAAATGTGAGTGCCAGCATTTTGGCCATGGCACCGCGTGATAACGTCTCTTGCGGGGCAAAGCGGTCTTTTGTCACGCCTGCGACAATTCCTTTAGCGGCCATCGCGTTTACGGCGCCTTTCACGCGGGGATTTAAATCGGTAAATCCAGCATCTGGAGCATTCTCAGTATCAAATCCCATCAACTTAGCGATAATCACAGCTGCATCGCCGCGGGTAATATTATTGTAAGTACCAAACTCACTTGGGCTCATTCCATTTACCATTCCGCCCGTATATAAATGATTAACCGCTTCTGCATAACGGTCATTTACATCGGTAAAAGAATGCTGCACACCTGCTGCTTCCCCATTATCATCCTCTTCCCCATACACGGCACGAATGTTATCGACATAGAGACTGCCTTTTGTCATCGGTCCTGTTGTCCCTGAATTAGTGGACATCAAGCGGATGGTCTGAGTGCCGTGTATTTTAAAAGGTCCGGTAAAGGATGCAGGAATGTCCGCCTTCACATATTTCCAGCCTGTCCAATTGACCGCTGAAGTCAGGTTCAGAGTCTGATTTGTATTATTTCCATCTACAATCATCATTCGCAGCCAATAGCCTTGAGCTTCCGGAGTACCATAAACCCACATGCCAATACTTGTTGGATCGCCTTCGATTGGAATGGCTTTACCAGGACCGGCATAAACACCAAGTGTGGCACCTCTTTGCGCACTAGTAAAATCAAAATCAATCCTTAATGCACGGCTGCCTGATTGTACAGGTGCCGGGGAGGCGGCTTGGCTTAAACTGCTTATTTCCCCGCGATTTGCCGTTGTGGTTTTCCAACCCGAGAGCGATTTTTCAAAGTCAAAGAGAACCTCTGGAAGCTTCCCAACGGAAACCTTCGTTTGCGCTGCCAGGTTTGTTCCCTTCAACCGGGCGGTAATCGTTCCGGAGACGCTTTGACCCTCTGTGTGCAGAACCCCATTCTCATCAATGGTTCCCATTCCTGCTGGAATGTCAAATTCGATATCCTGCGCATTCCACTTTACATCTCGTTTTTGAAACTGAGTGATTAAATTCAAAGGCTTTTCGCTGTTGCGGGCGATCGTCAATTCTGGTGAACTGAAATACATCGTATCCGGTTTTTCCATTTCGATGATGGATCTTCCCACTTCTGTTCCTTGATATTTTAATAGGATATGGAATTGGCCAGTTTTTCCACTAGAAATAAAGGTTCCATTCTCGTCAATCGAACCAAAGGATGGATCCTCCACTTCCCAAGTTAAACCGGATGCCGGCAGGGGAGCGGGAGCATATGATTGGTCCCTCCCTTTAGCGCTGAACGTAATGGTTGATCCCGGAGTAAATGACTCATCATATGGTTCCATATAAGCGTTATGGAAAACTTGGTCGGATGGTGCTTCGTTCACGATAAGCCAGCTGTTGGCTACGTTTCTTTCCGAACGGTCAGACGGTGAATTATCAATTTCAATCCCATTGCCGTCAAGTTCACGTGTGGCAAAAGTAGAAGAACCTCCGCCATCAAGATTCAGCGCCGTCACAGCGCCCAAATCGATCATGAACTGAGCTAAATCCGGCATGGAAATCCCGCTTGAATAGGGCTCCTGGCGCCCGTCAAAAACGGCAAAAAATACATCGCCATCCGCCTTAATTCCTACTGCTGTACGGGGTTCTACGTCCCCGCCAGTTTTCGGCGTTTGATACACTTGCCCATCTTTTACAAGAATGGCATTGCCGCCTGAGGCTTCCTGCAATTGATCCTTGATGGCTTCATATTCCGCACTGCCTCCGATCACAGCTGCTCCCGCTTTTGTGATCCCAAAGAAATAATGAGGGATGATGCTGTTTTGCACCTTTAGCGCCTGCCCGTCCTTGTAAACAATTCCCACCGGTTCGCCGGTCGCCAAACTAAAAAAGTCCGCATTTACGGCCGCTATGATTCTATGATTTTCCCGATCCGCACTTGCCGCCTGTTGTCTTACTGGCTGAAGTCCGAAGGCTGTGCCATCATTCGGTGTTCCCGCTTGTATGGATAGGTTGGGCGTTTGCCTATCGACATCGATGACAAAACTCTCAATCTTCTTCCCATCTCTCCCTGTAAATGTATAATGCTTCTCCATCACACCAGGTGCAAGCATGGCCTGGTACTCATTAATTGCCGTTTGAACTACTGCTGTATGTAAGTCAAAGCCGCCTAAAGCATATGTATTGATTGGTGAAAAAATACTGCCGGCCAATGCCGCCGACAAAGTAACCGCCACCATTCTTCTCTTTCTAATCTTTTGTTTCATACTTCTCCTCCTAAAGTCACTGTGACGCCCTGAAATTAACGCAGTTAAGGGGCTGAAAAAAATTATGGAAACGCGAGAACCGTCCCCATGTTTTAAGTTTAACATAATGCTAGATTGGTTGAGGAATATTATCTGGAGCGGCTGGGCATAATAGATTTGATTTTTGCTGGAGCTTGTTTTGTGACATAACTCACCGATTAAAGAGGGTGCAGATGATATCCTATTCTTATGTCAGTAAAGTGTTTAGGAACGTACTTTTTGAGGATGTGACGAAATGAAAAAGGGAATTTTACTATCTATATTGTTAAGCGCTGCCCTGCTTTTGACTGCATGCGGAGGCGGGCAATCGAAGACAGAGGCGCCGCGCAGTGGAGAAGCCGGTTCAGGCTTTCAAGCGCAGTATGATTGGGTGCTGCCTGATTTTAATTATGTGAATCAGGACGGGGAAGAGATCGGGAAGAAAGATTTGCTGGGAGAGGCATGGCTCGCTAATTTTGTGTTTACGAACTGTACGACGGTTTGCTCGCCGATGACGGCCAATATGGCGAAGGTGCAGCGGGAGTTGAAGGAAGCGGGGCTGGATAATACGATTGTATCCTTTTCAGTCGATCCGGAGCGCGATACGCCTCCTGTGTTAAAAGAATTCTCCGCGAAGTTTGAGGCAGATCTTTCCCATTGGCATTTCCTGACCGGCTACCAGCAGGAAGAGGTCGGAGCCTTGGCCAAGGCATTCAAAACGCTGGCTGAAAAGGAAGAAGGGACCGATCAATTTATTCACAGCACGAAAATTTTTCTGATTGATAAAGATGGAATGATTGTTAAAGGCTATGACGGCTTAGATGTTCCGTTTGAAGAAATTGTTGCGGATTTGAAGGCACTAAAATAGAGAGCGGCAAGCAAGTGAGGCGTGCTTAATTGGTCTAGGCCCCTGACTGACCGTATGAACAGCCGGAATAACAGCGAAACAGGAAGGAATTCACTGCGGAAAGAGAGTGGATTCCTTCCTGCTTTTTTGATGCGTACAATGTCCTATATAAAAATAGGAATAGATTCCTATTAAGGATAAGAATAGATGGTGATACCTTTTCCCTCCTGTTTCCGCCACAATAAAAATATAAATAATTTGAATTGTTGAAGCGGTTGTTACACGATTACTGATTTTTTAGGAGGATAAATAAATGGAATTATTAGCAAATTTAAGAGAGATAAATGCGTTATTACAAAAATCGGCTGGTAAGTATATTAATTTTGACAAAATATCGGAGATAGTTAGTGACAGTCTGAAGGCGAATGTCTTTATTATTAGCCGCCGGGGCAGATTGCTGGGGTATGCTGAAAATCTGTTTAAAAGTGAACCATTAGAGCGAATTCTTGCGAAGCGCCAACTTCCTGGAGAATATATAGATTCCTTGCTTCAATTCAGAGAAACGAATTCTATTGATATGGATCAAGACCATTCGACTGTGGAAATGCTTCATTTATTAAAAAGCAGATTCATGACCATTGTACCGATTGTTGGGGGAGAAAAGCGTTTAGGAACCCTGGTCATCGCCAAATCGGAAAACTCATTCCATGACGAAGATTTGATCCTTGCAGAATATGGTGCGACGATCGTTGGTATAAAAATGCTTCATTTATTAAACGAAGAAGCGGAAGAAGAGGTCCGCAGTCAAAGACTGGCGCATAAGGTCGTAAGCTCGCTGTCCTACAGTGAATTAGAAGCGGTAGAATGTGTGATAAATCAATTGAAGGCAAAAGAAGGGCTGTTAGTCGCTTCAAGAATTGCTGAGCAATTTTCGATTTCCCGCTCCATTGTGGTGAGCGCTATTCGCAAGCTAAAGGGATCCGGTCTGGTCGATTCCAAATCGCTGGGCATGAAAGGAACCTATCTTAAAATATTGAACGATCACTTACTAACAGAATTGGAAGAAGCGAAACATAGCAGCAGAGTGTACGACAAAATTATCGGGTAAAGTCACTGTGACGGCCTGAAGCTTGCTGAACGATCGTTCTTAATAAATTCATGGATACTTTTAATGGAAGGACGATCGATAAGGCAGCCGGCTAAATCGAATATCTATAGGAAGGAGGAATACAATGGGCAGGTTCCCATTCTTAGTACCAATAGGAAAGGGCTCTAAGGGAATGGACTACGTTATATCATCTGATGATCTGTCCTACCTTGATGAAAGAAAATTTCAAACATTATTTGATCATCATCCGGATGCCGTTATTGTCGTAGGCATAAACGGAAAAGTGATTTATTCCAATCCTGCAGTTGAAAGCATGTTTGGTTTTTCAGAGCGGCACCTGACAAGCAATTATGAGAAATATATCAAAAAAGAATATAAAGGAAAGCGCAAGCCCTATTATGACCTAGCCATGAACGGGCAGTCGCAGCGTTTCCAAGCAGTTGATTTAAATTGTGTCGGGGAGCGGCAATATATTGATATCAATTATATCCCGATCATGGGAAATGATTTGCAGGTAAAAGGAATATATGCCATCGCCAAAAATATTACGAAGTATATCGTGGATGAAGCAGACCGTTCTAGCAGAACAGATGGAATGGTCACCAATACATCGGTGCAGAGGGAATATGAAGCATCCATTGAACAATTAGCCTATTATTGTTCTTTAACCGGGCTGCCCAACCGCGAGCTGTTTAAACGGAAACTAGGGTCGTTGATTAAAAGATTTTCAGGAACAAAGCAGAAATTCTCTGTTCTTCATATGGATTTAGACCGGTTTCGGAATATAAATGATACGCTCGGCCATTCAATCGGAGATCGAATATTGCAGCAAGTCGGACCAAGAATCCAGGATCTGTTACATCCATCTTCCTTTCTGGCGAAAATTGGCGGAGATGAATTTGGCGTGATCCTATGGGATTATCCGCGATCTGATGCTCCGGAAATACTAGCGGAGAACATTCTGAAGCGGCTGCGGGAGCCTTTCATGATTGATGATTTTGAATTATATTTAACTGCCAGCATTGGGATTACCTCCTATCCTTCCGGCGGTACCACCTTTGACGAACTGCTAAAGAGCAGTGGTATCGCTCTATACCGTGCCGAAGCCAACGGCAAAAACAACTATCAAGTGTATTCTGCCACGGTCAATATTACGACATACAAGCAGTTTGAGCTGGAAAGGGACTTAAGGAAATCAATTGAAAACGAGCAATTGCTGGTCTATTTTCAGCCGAGGGTAGATGCCTTTTCGGGAAAAATTGTCAGTGCTGAGGCGTTAGTGCGCTGGAAGCATCCAGTCTGGGGCATCGTTTCACCAGGGGAATTTATCCCGCTGGCCGAGGAAACCGGGTTCATCAATGAAATCGGTGATTGGGTCCTGAAACAGGTGTGCCAATATATGGCTGGTTGGAAAGAGAGAAATCTCCCTCTTGTGCCGATTTCCATTAATATTACAGCCCATCGCTTTTTAAAGAATAATTGGAGAAAGGCGTTCGCTGATCCCTTGCAAGAAAACCATATTCACCCTTCATTGATTGAATTGGAGATTACGGAGACTACCTTGCTGCAGAATGATAAGGCGGTAGAAGCAGCGTTTCAATTTTTAAGGGCTAAGGGGATAAGAATTGCCCTCGATGACTTTGGCACAGGATATTCATCGCTGTCCCATATCAAGGATTTCTCGATTGATACGATAAAAATTGACCAATCCTTTGTCAGTCAAATCACGAAGCAAGCCGACGTAGAAATGATTATAAAATCACTGATTTTTATGGCCAAGGGCATGGACATGAATATTGTTGCCGAAGGTGTTGAAACGGTTGAGCAATTAACTTTTTTAAAGCAGCAGGAATGCTCCGAGATTCAAGGCTATATTTTCAGTAAGCCGGTACCGGAAGAAAATTTCCAATTGCTTTTGCAAAAGACCATTCTTAAACCAAGCTATTCGACGACCAAGTTGAAGGTGGACAATAGAAGAAAATACTACAGAATTGACCTGCCGCAACCGTTAAGTGCGCAGATGACGATCACTTCGATTCAGGAGAAAGAGGTTTCCTTAGGGAAAACGGGAGTTTTAATTGAGAATATCGGACCGGGGGGAATGCGATTCCTCACTGCGATGCACCTGCCAATCCGGCCTGATATTGTCTTTCAGTTCGAAACGGCAATCATGGAACAACACTTCGAGCTTGAAGGCAGCATCGCTTGGAAAAATGAAACAAAGGAAGGATTTCAATACGGTCTTACCTTCATCATGAGTGAAGAGAAAAGAGCCAAATTGATTAAAGTCCTCCATCCGCTGTCCCTGAAATCCGCTGTGACTTTTGGAATCTGACTTTAGCATTACTTTCCGCCGCCCTGGTGAAGGTTTTATGTTATTCTAGTATTATGGATACTTACGCCTAAAACAAAGGGAGGGGTAATGAATGCCGCTGGTCGAGGCTGAAAAAGTGAATATCCTTTTAGTAGATGACAGACCTGAAAATTTACTAGCTTTAGAGGCTATTATTGAGCGTGATGATTACCAATTAATTAAAGCTTCCTCAGGGGAAGAGGCGCTGAAATATCTATTAAAATATGACTTTGCAGCCATACTGCTGGATGTACAGATGCCGGGTATGGATGGATTTGGCACGGCTAAAATCATCAAGGCACGTGAAAAAACGAAAAATATCCCGATTCTTTTTATTACAGCAAATAGTATGGATGCTGAGCATGTGTTTATGGGCTATTCCGTTGGCGCGATTGACTATATTACGAAACCATTTGACCCGATCATTTTAAAAGCAAAAGTCGACGGTTTTGTAGAAATTTATCGGATGAAGCTCCAACTAATGCACCAGGCCGATGCACTGGTCGAACGAAACCGCATCATTGAACACATGGCCTTTCATGACGGCTTAACCGATCTGCCTAACAGAAGACTGTTTCATGATAAATTACTGTCGCATATTAATCACGCCAAGAATATGCACCAACCGCTGGCCATGCTCTATTTGGACTTGGACCGCTTTAAATATGTCAATGATTCATTGGGTCATATTGTCGGGGATCGGCTCCTGCAAAAAGCAGCACAAAGACTGGCGGGCAGCGTCAGGAAAGATGATTTTGTGGCCAGAGTCGGCGGCGATGAGTTCAATATTATGCTTCCGGACACGGACAGGGAGCAGGCGCTCGAGGTGGCCGAAAATATCATCAATGCATTCAAAGAGCCGTTTCTCATCAATAACTATGAACTCTATATCACAACGAGTATCGGCTTGAGCATTTTTCCATATGACGGCGAAGATTTGTTTACCATTGTCAAAAATGCCGATACGGCGCTATACCGTGCCAAAGAGCAGGGGAAGAACAAATATACAATCTATCATTCAGGGATGGATTTACAATCCTATCAAACCTTTTTACTGCAGAACGACTTATACAAGGCAGTTGAACGAGAGGAACTCACCATTGTGTATCAGCCTCGCGTTGACGTAGAATCGGGCAGGGTCACGAGCGCAGAGGCGCTGTTAAGATGGAATCATTCCAAATGGGGGACCGTCTCTCCGGGGCAATTTATTCCGATCGCGGAAGAGACTGGGCAGATAGTGAAAATCAGTGAATGGGTGCTGAAGAAAGTCTGTGAGCAAATCAATCTCTGGAAAAAGAGCGGGTTTACACCGGTACCGGTCGCGATTAATTTCTCGGCGCAGCAATTTTTGCACAAAAATCTCACCGAACATATCCGGGAGATCCTCACAGAAACACAGGTTGACCCGCAATTGTTAGAGTTTGATATCACGGAGACCGTTATTTTAGGAAACGAACAAATGATTACGGAAACACTGCAGCAGCTTAGAAAAATGAAGATTAAGATTAGTCTGGATGACTTCGGAACCGGATATTCCTCCTTAAATTGTTTACGGCTTTTTCCGTATGATACGATCAAAATTGATCAATCCTTTGTCCGTGATCTTTCAGCCCAAAATCATGAATGCCTCGCTATTATTGAAACGATCACCTCTCTGGCAAAAAATCTAAAGATGTCGGTCATTGCCGAAGGAGTAGAGACAGAGGAACAATTGAATATGATCAAGTTGTACCATTGCCAGCAATTTCAGGGCTATCTATTCAGTCCGCCTGTGCTGGCAAAAGACTTCGAACGGTTTTTAGCCAATGGAAATCAAATCGAAAGCAAACCTTTAAATCCGGATAGGGTTCAAGGCAGCATGAAGGAGTGGGGCTTTTATCAGAGCCAGGACAAGATTCTGAGACAAGAGATTCAGGAAGGTGCCATCCTTTATATCAAGCGGGAATACGGTATTTCCTCGCGGGAACTTGACGTCTTTAAGCTCATTATTGATGGATTGAGCAACAAAGAAATCTCAGAAAAGCTTTTTATCAGTGAACATACCGTCAAAAATCACATCACACATATTTTACAAAAACTAAAGGTAACAGACCGTGTGCAAGCTATGGCTCTTGTATATGATACCTGCATTAAAGAGGGGGAAAGGCTGTTTAATTAATGGTCTTTTATCCCATTCTATTAAGAAAAATTTCCTAAGAGAGGAACGGCCTATGAAAATTAGAACGAAACTATTGCTCGCGATAAGCACTTTGCCAGCCCTTCTTGTGGTCAGCCTTTTTCTTGCCTGGTATCAAAATGTACATCTGGATAGAGCAAGCAAATCAGTTAAAAACAGCTATGAAGCATCAAATTTAGCGCGGGAAATTCGCGGGGAAATGAAAAATCAAGGAATTCAGCTGAGGAATATCATCATTTATACGGATGAGCAGGCGATACAGAGAGAAATAACCTCTCTGCAAGGAAATAGTGAACTCATCAGTCAGGATCTAAAAAAATTAGAGGCGATTATCAAGACGCCGGAACAAAAGCAGCTGATACTGGCCTTGGAAAGTGCGAATGCTGAATATAATCATCATAAAAATCAGGTCATTGCCTTGGTTACAGAAAATAAAAAAGCGGAAGCCGCGCAGCTCATTAATGAAGGTGCTGTTACGTTTCAATCGGAGTTTAGTCAAGGTGTAACGGATATTACCAATACCTTTCATGCTAATCTTGGGACAGCGCTGAAGAATATGGTCGAAGATTTCCGCAAAGGGCTGCTGGCAGCAGAGTTGATGTTAGCAGCTGTTATTATTTTAGTTACCGGAATCCTTTTGCGAAATATTGGTATGATGTCCAGCCGGTTAAAGTCGATGTCAAGTGTCATGAACAGTATTGCCACGGGAAAAACCGGATTAAGCTCAAGGGTTCAAGTCAGCGGCAATAATGAAATGGATACTGTGGCGGAGTCGTTTAATTTCATGGCAGAAACGTTAGAGCAGCAGCAGCAAAAGGAACAGGAACTGACTTGGATGAAAACCAATCTGGCTCAGATTACGGCCATGTTAAGCGGGACACATGATGTAGAAACATTGGGGCGTACCTTTCTTTCCAAGCTGGTACCGTTAGTGGAATCCAGCCATGCCGTTTTTTATGTGCAGGATATGGAGGAACCAAACGGGAAGCCTCTTTATCGGATGGCCGCATCCTATGCTTTTCAGGAAAGGAAGCATGGGATAAATACGATTCGCCCAGGTGAAGGACTCATCGGGCAGGCGATTTTGGAAAAAGAACCGATTATCCTGACAAATGTTCCTTCCGATTATGTGCAGATTACATCAGGATTAGGCGCGGCCACACCGCTGAATCTCTATGTGATGCCGATTTGTTTTGAAGGAGAAGTAAAAGCTGTTTTAGAATTGGCCACATTCAAACCATACAGTGAAACGCAGAAAATCTTTTTGGAAGAATTGGCGCGAGACGTTAGTGTCATTCTTGAAAGTGTCATGAGTAGAATTCAATTAGCGAAACTGCTGGGAGAATCGCAGACGTTAATGGAGGAAATTCAGGCACAGGCAGAGGAACTGGAGAACCAGCAGGAGGAATTAAGAGAAACAAACGAAGAGCTGGAGGAACAGGCACAGGCGCTGCGCCAGTCGGAGGAAAAGCTGCAAATGCAGCAGGAGGAATTGGAGCAAACCAATAAAGAGCTTGAAGAACAAGCGAAAAGCTTGAAGGAACAAAACAGCCGCTTTGAGCGGATGAATCAGGCGCTGGAAAAAGCGCGTGCCGAACTGGAAGCGAAAGCACAGCAGCTCACCTTAAGTTCAAAATATAAATCTGAATTTCTTGCCAATATATCGCATGAGCTGCGTACGCCTTTAAATAGTTTATTAATCTTATCGAAATTATTAGTTGATAATCCGGATAAAAATCTGACAACGAAGCAAGTGGAATATGCGAAAACGATTTTTGCCTCCGGCAGCGATTTGTTATCCCTGATCAATGACTTGCTTGATTTGGCCAAAATTGAGTCAGGGAAAATGACCGTCAATGCTGGAAAAGTCATGCTCAAGGATGTTGCTGATTTTATTGAGTCTAATTTCAGACATGTTGCGGAGCAAAAGAATGTAAAGTTTACGATTTTAGTAAATGAAAATGTCCCTGCCTTCCTTTATAGTGATGAAGTCCGCGTCGAACAGGTATTGAAAAATCTATTATCCAATGCCTTTAAGTTTACGAGTCAGGGTGAAGTCAGATTGGAAATTGGCCTCCATCCGCAAACGGGAAGCGGAGCAGGCGCGCGGCCGATGGTGGCATTCGTTGTGAAAGATACGGGAATAGGAATCTCTGAAGAGAAGCAGCAGCTGATCTTTGATGCCTTCCAGCAAGCAGATGGCACCACCAGCCGTAAATACGGCGGTACCGGACTGGGATTGTCGATAAGCAAGCAAATCGCCGAATTGCTTGGCGGAAAAATAGAAGTTGAAAGCCATCCAGGAAAAGGCAGCACCTTTACCTTTTATGTTGCTGACCTTGACAGCAGTGTACTGGCGGCTGTGGAAGCAGGAGCGAATGATCCTGAACAAGCGCCCCCTTCCTCATGGGCAGAGGTCATAGTGCCAGCGAAACTTGATGGGGATGTGCCCGAAAGAAGAGAAGAACGAGCGGCAAAAGCTGAAGGGAAAAGCGGAACAGAGCCAATGTTAAACCATGCAGAGACTGCAGCGGCAAACAGTGCGTCTTTGAACGTGAACTCAGAACTGAATCCGGGAGAAGACAGCGAAACTCAGGAGCACCCTGCCGCAGACAGCAGGCATATTAAAAGGCTCTTGATCGTTGATGATGATTTGAAGCAGCGCAATAGTATAATGGAACTGATTGGCGATATGGACTTTATTATGAAAGCCGTTGCTACCGGCAGTGAGGTAATGGAGCAGCTGAAGGTTAACCACTTTGACTGTTTAATCCTAGATTTAGGGTTAGCCGATACATGCGGCTGTGAATTATTGGAAAAGGTAAAGGGAAGCGATGAACAAAATAATTTAAGAGTGTTTATCTACACAGGGCGCGACCTAACGTCTAAAGAGGAATTCCAGCTCAGTAAGTTCGCGCACACAATCATCATCAAAAACGAGCATTCACCGGAGCGCTTAAAAGCTGAGCTGCAATTATATTTAAATGAAGGCAGCCAGCAGACCGTCTCCAACCGTCCCGCGAAAGAATGTCAGGATTTCGCTTCCGTTCTGAAGGGGAAGAAGGTCCTGCTCGTCGATGATGATGTCCGAAATGTATTCGCCTTAACCAATATTCTTGAACTCAATGGCATGAAAACTGTTTTTGCCGAAAATGGCCGTGAAGGCCTTGAACAACTGAAGCAAAATCCCGATACGGATCTGATCTTAATGGACATTATGATGCCGGAAATGGATGGATTTGAAGCCATCCGCAAAATAAGGGAAATGCCCCTGTTCCAGAAACTTCCTATCATTGCCATTACAGCCAAGGCGATGAAAGAAGACCGTGAAAAATGCATGGAAGCAGGCGCCTCAGACTATATCACCAAACCGATCGAACCCGACCGATTCATCTCCCTAGTCAAAGTCTGGCTCTACGAAAAACACGGGAAAAACAAGGGGACGGTTCTCCTGTTCCCCTAATTTTTTCCAACCCTTAATTTAGGGGCGTCACTGTGACGCCCCTCGTTTTGGTGAACGTTCGCTCTTGACAAGAGGAGGTTATTTTTTAGTTGGCGAAAGGGGATGGATGCAAATGTACGATTCCAAGGATGAAGGGATATCGGAACAGCGGAATGAGATGAAACAACGTTTAGAAAAAATTGAACTTGATTTGTTATTGCAGGGGTTATACGAATGGTGCGGTTATGACTTTCGCAACTATACCGATTGTTCCATCCAAAGGAGAGTGTGGCACGCGGTTCATGCTGAAGGATTAACGAGCATTACGGCACTTCTCGATAAACTGCTCCACGACCCTGCCTGTTTACAAAGGGTAATCGCCGGCTTTTCGATCCATGTAACAGAGATGTTTCGTGACCCGCCTTTCTTCAAGGTGTTTAGAGAAAAAGTCATTCCAATGTTACGGACCTATCCATCGATCCGGATTTGGCATGCAGGCTGTGCCACCGGGGAAGAAGTGTATTCGATGGCGATCCTGCTTTATGAAGCCGGCTTGTATGAGAAAAGTAAAATCTATGCGACCGATATTAATGCCAATGTGCTGGAAATTGCCAAAACAGGGGTTTTTCCGCTGGAAAAGATGAAGCAATACACCAATAATTATTTGCTTGCCGGCGGGGAAAGGTCTTTTTCCGATTATTATACGGTGACGCGTGCTGGGGTGAAGTTCGATCCATTTTTAACAAAAAATATTGTCTTCGCCCAGCATAATCTCGTAACAGACCGTTCATTTAATGAGTTTCATGTCATTCTATGCAGAAATGTATTAATCTACTTTAACCGTACTTTGCAAAAAAAGGTCCATGACCTTTTTTACGATAGTCTATGCATGTTCGGCATCCTCGGTCTCGGTGACAAAGAATCGCTTTACTGCACCGAAAAAGCAAGCTGCTACGAGGTACTGAGCAGCAAAAACAAACTGTACAAGAAAAACAAGGGGACGGCTCTCCCGTTCCCCTAATTTCTTCCAATACTTTATTTCGGGGTGTCACTGTGATGCCCCGCTTTTTTGTTGCGTGCTTTTTTTGATAGGATCGAAATTTATATTATTGAGTTCTACCTGCGGGATTTCGTTGGCATCCTCGATTAGCTGCTGAATATATTAATAGAAGGGCTTGTTTTTAACAGAATGGTACGACAATAGATAGGGGAGGGACGAGGATGATAAAAAACAAAGTTGCCATTATTACCGGGGCGGCAAGCGGAATTGGATTTGAAATTGGGAAATTATTTGCGGAGAATGGTGCGAAGGTTATGCTTTCAGACATCGATGAGGAAAGAGTAAGGGAAGCGGCAGGAACCCTGCAAGAGTCAGGCCTCGATTGCAGCAGTATCAAAGCGGATGTCACAAGTGAAAAGGAGCTGCAGCGTTTAGTGAAGGCAGCCCAAGACTCATTCGGGCGCGTTGATATCGCCGTGAACAACGCAGGTATGCAGCATGTATCACCGCTGGAGGATTTCCCCACGGAGATGTTCGAACGGATGGTCAAAATCATGCTGACAGCCCCCTTCATCCTGACAAAAAGCGTTTTCCCTCTTATGAAAAAACAACGCTTCGGGCGTATTATTAATATTGCCTCAATTAACGGTCTCGTTGGATTCGCCGGTAAAGCGGCCTATAACAGCGCCAAACACGGAGCAATCGGCTTAACCAAAGTCGCCGCCCTAGAAGGGGCACGATACGGAATCACCGTCAACGCCCTATGCCCAGGATACGTCGATACCCCGCTCGTCCGCGGGCAAATGGAGGACCTTGCCAACACCCGCGGTATTCCTATAGAAGATGTGTTAGCAGAGATCCTCTTGCCATTAATCCCGCAAAAGCGATTATTGGACACACGCGAAGTTGCCGACTATGCTTTATTCCTGGCAAGCGACAAAGCAAAAGGAGTCACCGGACAGGCCGTTGTCATGGACGGGGGCTACACGGCACAGTGAAACAGAGGGACGGTTCCCCCGTTTCCCTAATTTTTTCCAACAACAAAATTCAGGATGTCACGGTAACACTTCAAACTTTATCGAACAATCGGTCTGAATGAAACGAACAAGAAAAGCCACTAGAGCTCCAACAATTCTCTAATGGCTTTTCAAGGCTATATATAGTAGATCCTATCAGTATTCTTTTTGAAAACTGTACTTATTCTGCTGCTGGGTTGAGTTCTAATTCAACTTTGATTTTGATGTCTTTTCCCACAAGTACCCCGCCTGTTTCAAGTGCTGCATTCCACGTAAGACCGAATTCTTCACGGTTAATTTTAGCTGCTGCTTCAAATCCGTAAACTTCTACACCCCATGGGTTTGTACCTTTACCGCCAAATTCAACATCAAATGTTACTGGTTTCGTGACATCCTTAATCGTTAAGTCGCCAGTTACCTTGAAGTCGCTGCCATCTTTTGTGATATTAGTAGATTTAAACTCTATGGAAGAGTTATTCTCAGCATCAAAGAAGTCAGCTGATTTTAAGTGATTATCGCGATCGTCATTACGTGTGTTAATGCTGGCTACATCAAATTTAAAGGCAATAGCTGCAGTGGTTAGATCCGTTAAATCTTCAGCTGCTACATCTGCTGTATAAGATTCAAATTGGCCTTTTACCTTTGATACCATCATATGCTTTACTTCAAATCCTACTGTTGAGTGTGTTTGGTCTACTGTCCATTTTTTCATTTTAAATTCCTCCAATTTGGTTTTTGTTATCTTGAATTCAAGATATATATTCAAAAAAATAAAAAATATGCTAACTTTAAAAACATTGTTTTAAATTATCTTTAATTAAATTATATTTAACTCGAGATAATAATAACATGATCAATTTTTCCTGTCAATATAAAAATATATTAATCTCGTATCATAAAGGATTGGATAGTTGTCATGAATCACCATGCGAATGCTGTACAATCCAACCACCATCTTATATACTATTCAACGATAATAATGGAAAGGGCTGCAAAACTGTGGACTCAATCAGAATTACAACAGAGAAAGATTTAGAAAAAGCCTTTTATATTAGAAAAGAAGTGTTTATCAAGGACAGCGTGTGCCGGCAGACGCAGGCAGAAGGTTTTTATGAAAAACTTGGCTATCGCACAGCGTCAGACGTCTTTATGGACGCCGGCATCCCGCATATATTAATGGTAAAAGAACTGCCTGCAAAAGGGGTCGAAAAATGAAATATATTCAATATGTAACGGGGATTTTCATTTTAACGCTGGGTATTGCGCTCACGATTCAGTCCGATTTGGGGGCATCTCCTTATGATGCGCTATTGGTTGGGCTGTTTCGCACGATTGGATTGACAGTGGGGAGTTGGGAAATCATCCTTGCCCTGATCATCATCCTGATGATTGCGGTTTTAAAAAGACAAAGACCTGTATTTATCGGACTGCTGACGGCTGTTGTCACTGGTATTGGGATTGATTTTTGGCTCTATTTGCTCCCTTATTTCATCGTGCCTGAACAAGTCTTAAGTAAACTGGTTTGTTTCCTTACCGGCGTGATTCTCCTTGGGCTGGGTACGGCTGTCTATCTATACACCCATCTTGCGCCAGCACCACTCGATCATTTAATGCTGGTCATCCGGGAGTTGACGGGAAAAGGGATTCTCTTCTCCAGAACCTTGATTTATCTCGTTTCCTTAACACTAGCCTTCCTCTTTAACGGTCCAATCGGTCTCGGAACCGTGTTAACCGTCTTTTTAGGAGGACCGATTTTAAATTTCTTTATGGTTCTCATGCAGAAGCGACAGACAGAATTGCGCGCTCACGAGCAAATGGACGCCATCAGTTAGGATTGAATTTTTGAAAAAGAAAAACGGATATGAGGCAAAATTCTACAATGTAAAAAGGCCATTAGAGCTGAAGCGGTTCTCTAATGGCTTTTTTGAATTCCTCCCTGATTATCCAATCATGCAGCCACACGCGTTCCAATAAATTGGGTGCAGTAAACAGCAACAAAGTATAACGTCTTTATTTTTTTAAAAAGTAATCACTTTATGGTTGATCTTCTAAATGTAGAGAAGCAGAGTTCCTGAAGAATAAAGGTCATTAAGTTCACTCATAGTTTGTCTAATACATATAGATAAGGGGATAAACATTTAACGAGGAGGAAATTCCCAAGTGTATGAAAATTTTTATCATGGCACCCAAGCCCCAATGTATAGACAAAGAATTACGAAGCAACAGGCACAAGAAATTGCACTTAAACGTGTACCTGGACAAATTCAACACGTAGATATGGATTTAGAAAATGGTGTTTTAGTTTATGAAGTTTTCATTTTAACACCAGATAACAGAATTTTCGAAGTTGAGATTGTTGCAAAAACAGGAAGAATTTTAAAAGTTGAACAAGAAAATGATTTTGATTAATACTACTTATTATTAACTATCGGATAGCTAGTTGAGGTCAAAATTAAGTCGTCTAGGCTCTGAGTCCATATTCTAGTTATTCTATGTCCATCTATAATGATTTATTTTCAAAAAAATAATAAGTGAAGCAAGGGCTGTTCTTTTATTTGCATTGTGGAAAGCATGATTTTTAGCAATGGATTCAAATAGTGCAGCTGCTTTTTCATATATGGTTGGATAGGCATCTTGACCAAATGCGGATTGTTTCGGTCGGTTAAGCTTAGTGTCCAGCAGTGCAGGGTCTTTTACGCCAATAGTCTCTTGAGGTGAATATAAGCGAATTTGTACTGTATTGATAGCTATCACTTGATTCGTTGTTAAATAAATAATTTCGTCTCTCATCTATCTACTAACCCTTTAAATGCTTTGATACTAAAATATGGACTTCAATAAAATCCTCATTAACAAAATGGGGACAGATACGGAGGATCATTATTAATCTTTCTTAATTCAAGTTTTCTGAAAGGGCGCTTTGCCGAAATAAGTAAGCAAAAGCGTCCTTTCTTGTGATTCAAGGCTTTCCTTAGTTTGATAATTTATTACAGTCGCCAATGGAGTATAGGCTAATCTGGATGATGTGTCCCGCCTCTTGAAGAAGCCGTTATAGAATTTCAACCATCCCTCTATCTAATGCCAATAATTTCTCCATTTTCGGGCACTGAAATTGTATTTTCTAATTGGTTTTGCCTTATATAATCTCTAACTTCTTCGCGCTTTAATAAGCAATGATTCCAAGATTCCATATGGGAAATAATTAGTTGCGTATGTGGTGAAGTCTGTCTAATATTTTCAATATCCGCAATCCCCATTGTAATCGGAAGACCTTCTAAGAAACGCGCTTCACCTGCAAACACAATGGCAGCATCAGGAGCAAATTGTTTAAAATTTTGTCCTATTTCCGAATACCATACGCTGTCCCCGATAATATATAGGGTTGGCTCATCACTTGCTCTTAAAATAAATCCGGAAACAGCCCCCATTGCTTCTGCCAGCTGACCATGACCGTGTCTCCCTTCTGTTCGGATTATTTCAACCCCTTGCCAAACAATTCCCCCATCTATTGCTATTGTCTGTTCAAATCCTTTATCTTTGATAAATCGCTCATCTACAGGCTGACAAAATAATGGTAAATCTTTTGGTAAAATCGAAATAGCAGCGTCATCAAAATGATCACAGTGCAAGTGTGTAACAATGATGGCATCAATCCCTGTTAACTCCTCCAGACTGAGCGGCAGTGAAGATAAAGGATTATTAAGATGCTGATTAGCGGCATTAGTAATAGGTGCAAGTGTTCCTTGGCCGCTAAACATAGGGTCTAAAAGGAATTTTAGACCTTTATACGTAATCAGATGTGTTGCATGGCGTATTAATTGAATCTGCATAGATTTTCTCTCCTCGTAAAGTTCTTTTCCAGTTTATTGTATATTCCTTACATTTTTACTAACAGAGTCTGACGAAAAGGATTTTCGCCCTTTTGTTTCATGATGAAAGAATTTTTATCACTAATCTCGCTTCGAATCATTTACAATACAATTAGAAAATCTTTACAGTCTTTGAGGGGGAATGGGCATGGATGAAATTGACTTTCAAATTCTTGAAATATTAAGAGAAAATTCCCGAATACCTTGGAAGGAAATCGGAGAATCGATTCATATGACAGGCCAGGCAGTGGGGAATAGAATTCGCAGGATGGAAGATGAGGGGATTATTGAGCAATACACTATTTCAATAAATGAATTAAAACTTGGAAAGAGTATACAGGCATTTATAACGATTTTTTTAAAATCAAATCATCATCTTGAATTTCAAAAATACATAAAAGAAAATCCGGATATAAAAGAAGCTTATCGTATAAGTGGTGAAGGCTGCTATATGATTAAAACCAGCATCTCTGATCAATTGGCTTTAAATAATACACTTGATGAAATACTCAAATATGCCAACTACAGAGTTAATATATCTATAGGTAAAATAAAATAATACTTCAATAGAGGGATATACAGATATTTAAGATTTCAAGGGGGAATTTTTATGAGAATGGCGGCAAGAATTTGTCTGGATGAGGAAAAAGTAAACTCATTTCTTTTAAAAACACAGACTGGATATTTAGGTTTATCAGCTGAAGATATGCCGTATATTGTACCATTAAATTATGTGTGGCATGAAGGAAATATTTATTTTCATGGTGCAACGACGGGTAGGAAAATCGATATGTTACAAAGAAATGCAAATGCTACTTTTGTTTTGAGTGAGAATTATGGTACGATGACCGATCCTACTCCCGCCAATACAGATACGGCATATTTTAGTGTGATGTTGTTTGGAAAAGTAGAGATTGTGGATGATTTAACTGAGGCGACATCGGCCATGCAACAGCTTTTAGAAAAGTATGTTCCGCAGTATTATAAGACCCCATTATCGGCCAATCACCTAGAGAGATATCAATCATCATTGGGCAGCAAAACTGCGGTCTTGAAGTTGGTGCCAACTGAGATTACCGCTAAAGAAAATATTATGGTTGCTGAAAAAGCATTTTACATAGGAAGAAAAGTGGAAATGGATGCAAAAAATTAAAACGATAATGGAATTGTGTATTGTGTTTGCAATGAGACAGAAGATTTGAAACGTAAACAGGGACAGAGTACCTGTCCCCACTGTCCGCCCCATATGGATAAATGTCCATTTTTGGTGCCAGGCACCACCAAACAATTCCCCGGCAAACTCATTCTCCCTCAGAGTGAAGCCAAGCTTCACGGGTCCTTTAAGCACCTGGAATCCCAAAACCTATCCGTTGGGGAAATTTAGGGAAACGCAAAAACCGTCCCCTCGTTTTCAAAAGCGGGGCGCCACTACGACGCCCCGCTCTTTATTAATTCAATTCTCCTCTATGTCTTTCCGATTCTTCTTCAGCATTTTCGAAAGCGTTTCATACACAATTGGCACAATCACCAATGTCAGCAAGGTTGAACTGAACAACCCGCCGATGACGGTTGTGGCAAGGTCCTGGGAAATCAGACCGCCGCCGCCTCCGGCAATCGCCATTGGCAGCATCGCGCCAATCGTGGCGATTGCTGTCATCAGAATCGGGCGCAGCCGGGTTGCTCCGGCTTCCAAAATCGCTTCACGCATGGAAAGTCCTCCGCGTTCCATGTGGATAATCCGGTCAACAAGGACAATCGCATTCGTCACAACAATCCCAATTAACATTAACATTCCCATCATCACCGACACGGAAATCGTCTGCCCGGTGAGATACAGCCCAATAAAGGAACCAATCACGGTAAACGGCAGCGAGAAGAGAATCGCAAATGGGGCCAGACCTTCACCGAATGTCACAACAAGGATGAAGTACACAATCAAGATTGCCGCAATCATCGCGATCCCAAGCTGTTTAAAGGTTTCCTGCATATCTGCTGCGACACCCTCAACACCCGTGGTTACGCCCCTCGGCAGGTCAAGCTTCTCTACTTTTTTATCGGCCGCATTGGTTGCTTTGGATATATCATCATCGGTAATCGTTCCGGAAACTGTTGCATAATATTCGCCTTGGGAGCGGGTTAATGTATTTAAAGTCGTTCCATCTTGAACATCAACCAACTGAGACAGCGGCATCGTCGTCCCAATCGCTGTTTTCACTTCCGCCGCCAGTAATTCCTCTACGGATTTCGCATCTGTCTTTGCCTTCCGTTTGACCACGACATTCACCTCGTCGCCGTCATGTTCAACCGTCGTCAAGACTTCAGGTGTCGATGAAGTGTTTAATGCCATGACAATTTGCGCCGTGGTTAAACCATATTGCAGCAGCTCCTGCTGGTTCACCTTGAATGAGTGCTCAATGTACGGGTCCTCATAGTCTGATGTGACATCCTTCAAGCCTTTCACATCTTTTAAAGCTGACTCCACTTGTTTAACGGCTGTGCTTAAATCATCAAGGTCTTCACTGTATAAGGTGTAACTGACTTCATCATTGCCGCCCATCGACATGGCAGAGAAGTTCTGTGTCGACCACTTGCCCGACTGATCCAAATGAAAGAGATAGTTCTCGACTTTTTCTTTAGCCTCAGGGAAATTTTTCATTTCTTTGTCAAAAATCAAGTACATTAAAGCGCCGTCGCGGCCGCCTGTGGCCATCGACATCATCGTGTCGCCGCTTGCAGCATCGTTTACCGATAATTGTAAAATATCAATATCGTCACGCTTCATTAATTTCTGTTCCACTTGTTCCAGATTGGCTAAGGTTTCTTCCTTAAGCTCACCGGCTCTTGGTGTGTACGTTAAATACATCACCTTCTCTTCCCCGGAACCCATGAAGGAAAAACCGATCAGCGGCGTTAACGCTAAGGAACCGGCCAAGAGCACAATCGCAATCGTGGAGGTAATGACTTTATGGTTTAATGCTTTTTCTAAAATAAACTTATACCATTGCGCGAGTTCGCCGACACCTTTATGTTTTTTCTTCGTTTTCTCACCGTACAATTTTTTCCGAAATAAAGTGTGAGAAAGGGTAGGCACGATCGTAATCGCGACTATTAATGACGCGCCTAGGGCAAAGGTCATCGTTAAAGCAAAAGGCATGAATAATTCGCCGACCATGCCGCCGACAAAAATCAGCGGTGCGAAGACTGCCACCGTCACTAATGTAGAGGATAGGATCGGCTTAAACATTTCAATCGTCGCTTCACGAATTAAAGCGCGCCCGCTCAAGACTTCCTCTTTTGAATGGAGACGGCGGTAAATATTCTCGACGACGACAATCGAGTCATCAATCACCCGTCCAATCGCCACCGTAATCGCGCCTAATGTCATGATGTTTAACGTAATATCGAGCCAGTGCAGCAGCAATAAGGCCATAAATACCGAAACTGGAATCGAGATAATCGAAATAATCGTCGATTTGAAATCACGCAGGAACAAGAGAATGATTAAGACAGCAATCAATCCGCCGAATAACGCTTTTTCAACCATGGAAAAAACAGATTCCTCAATCGGTTCTCCTTGGTCAAGCGTGACATCAATGACGAGCCCGTCAATTTTTGCTTTCTCTTCCTTTATTAAATCCTTCACGGCATTGACAACTGTCACCGTGTTCGCCTGCTGCCCTTTGACAATTTGAATCGATATTGCATTTTCGCCGTTTGTCCGGGAAACAGATTTTACTTTCCCGACTGTTTTAATTGTAGCGATATCACCCAGTTTCACAAATGGTGCGGGATGTGCCGCACTCGGTGTGACCGGAATGAGCATTTCCTTCAGCTCAGCCGCCGACTTCAACTTGCCGTCGACATAAATGGCTTCCTTGCCAGTTTCAAATTCATAGAGACCTAATGATAATCCCATGTCGCTGGCCTGAATCATTTCCTTCACTTTGTCTTCTGTCAGACCAAGCTGGGCCATTTTTTCTTCATTATAGGTGAATTCTACTTCATTCACATGCTGTCCGTTAATCGTTGCCGATGCCACGCCATCAATCTTTTCGATTTTCGGTAAAAGAATATCTTCAACCGTGGACGTTAATTCCACGATATTCTCTTTCGTAGAGCTAATTGATAAGGCAATGACCGGCATCATATTCATACTGATCGCCGTAATCACCGGCTCCTGTGCATCTTCGGGGAGTTTCACGCCATCAAGCGCGGCCTCGAGCTCCCGTTTTTTCTCATTCATATCGATGCCGTATTCATATTCAATCTGCAATTGCGAGACGCTCGATGATGAACTGGAAAAAACATTTTTCACATCTTCAAGTCCCTCGACCGCCTTTTCCATCGGGATCGAGATGTCTTCCATCACTTGCTCAGGAGTGGCGCCTGGATAGACTCCCATCACGATTAGATAAGGAATGGAGATGTTCGGGATCGACTCCATCTTCATTCGTGTCCCAGAATATATCCCGGAAACTGTAATGATGATGGTTAATAACCATACAGCCAGTTTATTCTTTAAGACAAAGTTAACTAGACCTTTCACTATTACACCCGCCCTTAATTGACTTGTACCATTCAATTACCTATACTAATGACTAATCAGTCATGTGTCAAACAAAGGATAAGAGTGGAGTGACTTGGATTCGTGAAAAAACAAATGATTATGGAGAAGGCGCTGGAGTTATTTGCGAAAAATGGCTTTGAAGCCACATCCATTCAGCAAATAACAGAAAAATGCGGCATTTCAAAAGGGGCATTTTACCTTTCTTTTAAATCGAAGGATGAATTGATTTTAAGTATTATCGACCATTTTATGAGTACTATTGCCGCTGAGATTGAACGTGCAGTCAATGACGATCAGCATGCTGGCGATCTATTATATCAATATTATTTCGTGTTCTTTCGTGCGTATGAAAGACATGCTGATTTTGCAAAGCTTTTTATCAAGGAGCTATCTGCGATGTTTAACCCTGAATTGATTGAACGAATTTTGGTGTATCATGCCCACTTAACGAAAGTGGTCTTTTCGATCATCGAACGGCAATTTCCGCAAACCAATAGTAAGATGCGCGCTGATCTGGTCTTTGTCATTCAGGGCTTTGTAAAAAATTACGGTGAATTATTTTTCATTGATCACGCATCTGTTGATTTACATGAACTATGTACGGCATTGGTGGAAAAAACAGAAATTCTCGCCCGGCACGCTGCCATTCCCGTATTAGCACCGGAGTTCTTCGCGATGTCCGTGCATGAAAGGATCGCTCCAACAAAAGAACAACTAATGGAAGTCCTGATGCGAAAAATAAATGAAATCGACGATCCGATCCTGCTGGAATCACTGGAGCTGCTTACAGGACATCTGAGAGGTGCTGCTTTAAGCCCAGCCATCATCCAAGGCCTGCTCAAAAATTTAAGCAGCAGCCCCCACACGAAATGGACCGCCAGCCTCTATCAAAAATATGAGGTGTCACAGTGACACCTCGTATTTTTTTCGAAAAATAGTTCGAAGGGGTTTGTGGGAATTTTGCATGGGTGTATAATGATTATAAAGACCTATTTTGCCCTCTGCTAAATCTGCTCCGTTTTTTCATCCCATATTCATTCCTATAGTTTTCGTCCCTATTTTATTTTCATTCCACATTCCAATATTCTGCAAACATTTTTATCTGCAACACCATCCGCAAGCAGTCCCGCCATCGAATATTCTCATATGAATCAATCAGCGTTTGCTTTACATTACAAAATAGTAAAGGAAACGTTAAGAATGAGTAAATTCCCCTATTTTATTGACTGAGATCATAGCCAAAGTTTTCATTTTTAACTATACTAATTTCTTGAAGTAGTATGAAGGAACTAAAAACATGACATTTCGGAGTGATGATTGAAATGAAATTTCGAAAAAGTTTTTTTAAAATAAATAGATGGCTTGGATTTCTCACAGCTATTTTCTTCACGGTTGCTTTAGGGGTATATGATTATGCCGCCGTTCATGCCGCCGAGAAAAAAGTGGAGCAAATAGCTGAAAAAGAAATGCCCTTGCTCATTGCCGAAAAAGGGCTGGCTGCAGCAGGGAAAGCTGGAGAGGGGACCCTGCAAGGATTCTTGGGAAGTAACGGAGATGAGTTAGACAAGAAACAATTCCAAAAGCAGGCGGCGATAATGGTTTACCATATGGAAGATGTGGAAAAATTAACCGCTGCGGAAGAATTAAATATCCTTCTGACAAAAAACAAAGAGTGGTTCGTTTTTGCCGAAAAAGAGATCATGAATGCGGCCGAAGAAGGGGCAAAAGGGGAAGAATATGCGCAAAAAGTGGAAGCTGCTTATGCGCAAATAAATGACATACAAGCGGGCTATCAAAAGCAAATTGCTGCGCAAAAGCACACCATTCAGAAGCTGGAACAAGAAGTCATGTCCGCTGAAAAATCATCCCATATCCTTATCGGCATCATGTCGCTGATACTCGCTGCAGTCAGCATCAGCGGCGCCATCCTTCTATTTAAAAAATACCTGCCCCTAAAAGGAGCAGCAGTTTTTTCAAAAACAGCCGAAAACTTTGATGTTCGGAAATTGTAGAGCAGCTTGTAGACTTTTTTAGAAGCCTAAATCTTATAGAGATTTAGGCTTTATTATTTCTGTTGCCCAGAATAGTAATTCTTTCGCCGATCAGCCATATGAATTTAATCTTCTTGCAAAACATCAGTGCTTATCTATTATTATACTGATGGAGAATTCTAGTTATTTCACTATTATTATTTTTCTAAATATTACAAAATGCCCTGTTCAGCAAATGATAAAAGATGATAATGTATAAAATAAGCAGTTTGGGTCACATATTTGTCACAAATATTCCTCATAGTGGCCAAAGGGTCACTATTGTTTTGCTGATGGAATTCAGATTATATATAAAAATGGGAAAAGTGGAAAGATACCATTTACTAAATCAAAAGTTATTTAATACTATAAATAGTATGATAATGGTCACAAACTATTATACTGCTATCGCAAATTGATGTAGGGATATGAAAAACAATTTCAGCAGATCGAAAAGTTTGATTTAGAGGATAAAGCTAAGGGGGAGAAAACATGCAGGTCACAACAAATGCCGAACAATTGGTTGAACAAACAAAGTTTAATAAGTTTCATGGAATGCTGCTTTTCTGGGGCGCACTCTTAATGTTGTTTGATGGCTTTGATTTAGTCATCTATGGAGCAGTTGTTCCGACTCTTATGGAAGAATGGAAGATTTCTTCTGTTGAGGCCGGAATGTTTGGGAGTTATGCGTTATTTGGCATGATGTTCGGGGCATTTATTTTTGGAACACTAGCGGATAAATTAGGACGAAAAAAGATCATCTTAATTTGTGTTTCCATTTTCAGTTTGTTTATGCTGCTGTCGGGATTAGCACCAACTCCGAAAATGTTTGGTTTATTCCGCTTTATTACCGGGTTAGGATTAGGCGGCATGATGCCGAATGTCATTGGTTTGATTAGTGAGTACTCCCCTAAAGGATTACGCAGCCGGATGATTGCTTCAATTATGGCTGGATATTCCGTCGGAGGGGTTGTCGCTGCCTTTCTAAGTATGATTCTTATTGCAAATTTTGGCTGGGAGTCCGTTTTCTTCTTTGGCACCCTTCCATTACTATTCGTACCTTTCCTAATAAAGTCATTACCAGATTCAGTCGGCACGTTAATAACTAAAAATGATGATAAAGGGATACAGAAAATTCTTGTTAAGTTAAATCCGGCCTATAAACCGGCTGAAAATGAGATTTTTGTCTTAAATGAACCGAAAGAAGCTTCATCACCGGTTCAAAATTTATTTACGGAAAAAAGGGCTCTTTTAACCGTGATGATTTGGTTAACCTATGCGTCGTCACTGCTTATGCTCTATGGTCTGAATACATGGCTGCCTAAATTTATGAATGAAGCAGGATTTCCTCTTGGTTCAAGTTTAAGCTTTCTGCTGGCATTAAATGTTGGCGCTACAGTCGGGGCAATTCTAATGGGATGGGCAGCCGATCACTGGGGCGTTGGGCGGGCGCTTATTATCTTTTTCCTGCTGGCATTTGTTTCGATTACGAGCCTTGGATTTGGAAATGCGATGAATATGGCTGTATTATACATCATTGTAGCCATTGCAGGAGCGGCAACCGTTGGAACACAAAACCTTACCCATTCCTATACTTCTCAATTTTATCCTGTAACCATGCGTTCAACAGCGCTCGGATGGGCATTAGGAGTAGGTAGAATTGGCGGCATCCTGGGACCAGCCATCGGCGGTATATTACTAGCTTCCCAGTTAACAGTACAAATGAACTTCATGATATTTGGTATTCCGGGAATCATCGCGGCCTTGGCTGTTTTCACAGCGAACAAACAAGGGGAAAAAGTGATCACCACTGCTGGACAAGCTTTAGAAACGAAAGCACATTAAATAGATAGGATACGAAAAACAGCTCTCATCAATAGAGGCACTGAAAAAGTCCCTTTAAGCAAAAAAAGGAAGGATCCCCCATTTACCTTGGGGAATCCCTCCTTTTTTGTTTTATAATTAAGTTATCAAATTCAAGCGGGTGGCTTCAACGATTCAAGAACAACAATCAATGGCATGAAGTCATGGGGTTTAACAAGTTCTCTAAACACTAAATAGAATTTATCTGTTAGATAGAGGGATCCTATTTAGTGATTTCGCTGGAATCGGCATACTGCTGCAGTTTTCGTACGATTGTTGGCTGACTCACGCCTAATGCTTTGGCCGCTTTTCGTGTGCTTCCATAATAGAGCATAGATTTTTCTATTAATGCCTTTTCTGTTTTATATAATACCTCTTTTAAACCTTCCAACTCTTCTCCATTATCTACTACATCAGAATTAATCTCTTCAGGGAGATCGCTCGTGTCCACAATATTTTTATTAGATAAGATCACACATTTTTCAATCACATTTATCAATTCTCTTACATTCCCGGGCCATGTATAAAGATTAAGCAGAGCCATCGCACTGGAAGAAAAAGATACATTTTTGTTGTATTTTAAATTTAGCCTAGTTGTATATTGAGTTACTAACTGGGCTATATCTTCAGGTCTATCACGCAGAGGCGGGATTTTAATTTGAACCACATTCAACCTGTAATATAAATCCTCCCGGAATTCCCCATTTTTTAGTTTTTTATCGAGATCATTAGCTGCAGCAATGATCCGGGTATCAATCTTTATTGTCTTAGCTCCCCCAATTCGCATGATTTCATGTTCTTGCAAAACACGCAGAAGTTTTGATTGGAGCGGTAAGGATAATGTGGTAATTTCATCGAGAAAGATTGTTCCGCCGTTTGCCAGCTCAAATAATCCCTTTTTACCTCCTTTTTTGGCTCCAGTGAAGGCACCGTCTTCATAACCAAACAATTCAGATTCTAATAATTCTGAAGGGATTGCACCACAGTTCACCTTGATATAGGCCCTATTTTTGCGGAGTCCCTTTTCATGAAGGGTGTTAGCGAACACTTCTTTTCCTGCTCCTGTTTCTCCTATTAATAGTACAGGTGCTTCAGTATCCTTCACTTTTTTAATTTTTATAAAAGCGTCTACCATTGATTTTGATTCAATAACATTGCCTTCATTTCTTAACATCTTGATAAAGTCATCGACTTCATTCGTGCTGCGCTTAGGAGCGATAAGAGTTGTTTTGTTTGCTGTGCGGGAAATCTGTTGCATTCGATTTAAATCCCTGCTTGTTGAAACAATATACTCTATTTCTCCTTTAGGACTAAGGATAGGTACCGCCGTTGTCAATAATCGATTCTTTCTTCGAGTGACTACTTGTTTGAGATCGACCTTTTTCTTATTTCTTAATACGTGTCGAAAAGTAACCTCGTTAATAATTCCATTACTGACAAGAGACGTTGAAACCCTGCCGATGACTTCTTTGGAAGCTATTTCTAGATTATGCAGCAGGGTTTTATTCGCATGGATGATTATTCCATCCCTATCGACTATTGAGAGTCCATCGTCAGATGAATTAAGTAATTTAACTATATTGTTCATATTATTATCGAAAATATTACTAGATATTTCTTCTATATAAGACCTGTTTTCTAACAATATATTAGTTCCAAATGGAGTTGGAATCACTTTAACGGATAAACAATAGTCATTTACGTAAATGGTGTTATCTGTAAGATTGTCTAGTTGCAGTAAATCTTGAAAAGTTCTATTAAAAGATTCATTTATTACTTCTCTTCTGTAAATACTAAGCATTTCACATGCTTTCTGATTAATATCTTTTATGAATCCTTCAGCATTAACAATAATAATTCCATCATTATAGTTATTGAATAAGGAACCATTTAGTACTGAGTAACCAGATTCTAATATCATATCAAAACCCCCATAAAAGATATTAAAATAATCATTTGCAGTTTCTTGATTTTATCTGCGTATGCGTTTTCATTCTATTGAGTATTCATCAGAGCCGAATTTCGAAGCGGTTTCATTAAATGTTTTATTTCAACATGCAAGTTGGAAAATCTATTCGTTTAATCTATGAGGTCTTATTGATGTATTAAAATATTCAAGGTTTATTATAATTTACATTGAGATTCATCCATGATAGTAAAGATGTCATTTTTATGACAAGGTATTTAACTTTACATGTCCAGATAGTGACTTTAGTAACAGTAGGTTCATTATTATACCAAAAGTTCCCCAAACTTCCGTCTGAAGGAACTTAAACTAATGAAGGTAACTGATTTGGTTTTGTATCAATAAAAATGATTATCCTGGGTTTAATCATTTTTGGTGATACTTATTTGAATCATGATAGGTTCTTTTAATTAAAAAGTGATACATATTTGTATCTATGAAAATAGATGAATAATTGGATCGGTCATTTGTTTTGAAGGCAGGTCCTTTTCATTGCTGATGCCTCAATCTATTTGCCATTGAAGTTTTTTCACATCGATAAAAAGTTTCCTTTATATATAGAATAACAGCCATTCATTATTCTTTTTGTCCTTAATTGTTCAAAAAAAAATACATGAAAAGCACCGAGTTGGTATGAAAAATGCATAAATGGATAGTAAGGGAGATGGTGATAATCATACTCCTTCTAAGGAGGAATTTTAGAAAGGCCATTCCCTTTCTGAAGGTTATTGACTTTATTCCAATACTTGGGGTAAATATCATAAGAAAAACTAGGAGGTACAAAAAATGGAATTCGGTACTGTGTTAAAAGGAGTCAAAGTTGTTGAACTAGCAAACTATGCCGCAGCTCCTGCTGCAGCGCGTATACTTGCTGACTGGGGTGCAGATGTTATTAAAATTGAAGGTCCCGGGCCAGATCCGATTCGTGGCTATAGCGTAAGTATGGGTATGCCTAACACTAGAGAAGAGAGTCCGATTTACCAATTTGAGAATGCAAATAAAAAAGGCATTTCACTTAATTTGAAAGCTCCTGAAGGTAAGGAGGCGCTTCATAAGCTTCTTGAAACAGCTGATGTATTCATTAGTAACACTCGATTACAATCACTGAAAAAGCTCGGACTCGATTATGAATCATTACATGCAAAGTTTCCAAAGTTAGTTTGGGCTCATGTTAATGGTTTGGGGGCTGAAGGACCTGAAGCTAATAAACCTGGCTTCGATATTACAGCTTTCTGGTCAAGAACGGGTGCTCTCTTGGATGTTACCCAACCTGGTTATGCTCCAAATAATTCCCCATCTGGTGCAGGTGACCATACATTAAGCCTTGGCCTTGCTGCCGGTATTTTAGGTGCTCTATTTAAACAGCGTCAAACAGGTGAAGGTGACAGAGTTTCAGTTTCCTTGCTTGGTACTGCTACTTGGGCTTATGCAATGATGGTTTTGTCTACTCAGTATGGAGATGCTTTCCCGAAATCCCGTACAGAGCCGAATCACCCGCTTATGAGTTCTTATTGTTGTAAGGATGGCGAGTGGTTCATGCTTACAGTTATCGAATATGCACGTTTCTATCAAACAGTTTGTAAAGTATTAGGTCTTGATCACCTTATTGATGATTCTCGTTATAATACTTTAGAACAGGTTAAGAAGCACAGACCTGAGATGGTTGCCATACTGGATGAGGCTTTTGCATCCCAAGACAGAGCATATTGGATTGAGCAGTTTACTGCTAATGATGTACCTTGTGAAGAGGTTAGACACTTTGCTGATGTGCATAAAGACCCGCAGGGCTGGGCAAATGGCAACCTTACTAAATTCAAATTTGAAAGCGGTAAAGAAATAGCTTTCCCTTGCTCACCAGTACAGTTCTCTGCCAATGTAGCACCGCCATGTAATAGAGCACCGCATTTGGGAGAGCATAACGAAGAAATTCTTAAATCCCTTGGCTACACTGATGAACAAATCGAAGAAATGTACAAGTCTGGAGCAATCGCGGCGGACAAGGTTCCAACACTAGTTTAATAACAAATATAAACAATCTCTTGTTTATCGTGGGATCCCTGATGAAATGCGTTCTACCTTGTGATTTATTTCACAAGTTAGAACGCCAAGGGGACTATAAAAATCTGGTTACTAGGAAGGTAGGAGGAAAGAAATGGATTACCAAAATATTAAATATGAAGTGAAAGATTCCATTGCCTATATTACGATGAATCGCCCTCAAGCACTCAATGCGCTTAACGCTGCGTTGCTTGGCGAATTGCGCGACATTGTAGAAACGATGTATAAAGATGTTCGCACAATCCGTGGCGTCATTATTACCGGTGAAGGACGCAGCTTTATTGCGGGTGCTGACATTACTGAATTATTGGCAGAAGTTCCTGGTAAAAGCCCTAATGTAAGCGAACGTTTCATGGACGTAGTAGAAGAAACCTATCAAACTTTAGCACTGCTTGAAAATTACCCTCGCCCTGTTGTTGCTGCAATAAATGGTTTTTGCTTAGGCGGCGGTTTGGAAGTAGCGTTATCATGTGACATCCGTATAGCGAGCACAAAGGCACAAATGGGCTTACCTGAGGCTACTTTAGGTTTGATCCCAACTTATGGCGGAACCCAGCGTTTACCAAGACTAGTTGGTATCGGTGTTGCCAAAGAATTGATTTACACCTGCCGTAGGATCAAAGCCGATGAAGCAAAAGAAATTGGGCTGGTAAACAAGGTAGTGGAACCAGAAGAATTGATCCCTGCAGCAGAAGAATTGATTCGCACCATTGCACAAAATGCTCCTCTTTCAATAAAGTATGACAAAATTGCCATAAACAAGGGTATGCAAATGTCTTTAGAAGAAGGGTTACGTTTGGAAAAAGCATTGGGCGGCCTTGCAATTGGCAGTGAGGATGCTAAGGGTGGAATTGCGGCATTCTTAGAAAAACGTTCGCCGGTTTTTGAAGATAAATAGAATTAGTAATCATAGATCTTCTTATGGAAGATGATGATTCCCTACGCTGCGATAAAGCATCATCTGCGCTTATGTGTGCTCCCTTTTGACGAGGGGAAATGAAATGACGGGCAGCCCGTTCCCTATCCATTCTTAATTGTTTTGGCTCTGAGGGTTGAGGCACGGTACGGGCAGCCCGAAATGTAATGTTTGTATGATGATTATTGAAAGACAATTTGAAATGAATAGTTACCCCGGAAATTATAATATGTATTGTCAAAACATTGAGAAATCAGGTGAATGATAGATGGTTAGTATTCTTATAGGTTTAGCAGTGCTTGTAGCTTTATCTTATATTGGCTGGTCCATTATTTGGGTAGCGCCGCTGGCAGCAGGTGTGGTAGCGTTGTTGAGCGGATTAGACTTTTTTGATGCATATACAAATACTTATATGACTGGTCTTGTTGGCTTCGTTCAGAAATGGTTTCCGCTGTTCTTATTAGGAGCCATATTCGGTAAATTGATGGAAGCGACCGGTGCTGCTAAATCAATTGCTGTAAAGGTATCCCAATTAATTGGTACGAAGAGAGCCCTTCTTGGCGTTTTGCTCGCTACATCCATCTTAGCTTATGGCGGAGTCAGTGTTTTTGTCATCGTGTTTGCTATTTATCCAATCGCTATTGAATTATTCCGTGAAGCGAATATCTCAAGGAAATTAATTGTTCCTACCATCATGCTTGGACTTGGTACTTATGCAATGGCTTCTATACCTGGATCACCACAGATACACAACCTAATCCCAATGCCATACTTTCATACAACCCCTACAGCTGCGCCTATTATCGGGATTGTGACGGCATTAATTATGGCTGTCGGTGGATATCTTTACTTAGCCTTTAGTCAGAAGAGACTGACTGCTAAAGGAGAGGGATATGTAGAACCGGAATCAAACGGCAAGCCGGCTGAACAAGGTGAAGAAAAAGCAGTTCCAAACTGGATCTTATCTTTTATCCCACTGTTGCTTGTAATTATTTTCCTTAATGTAGTGAAACTAGAAGCTATCTATGCTCTTTTAATCGGGATCGTTGGCAGCATGCTTTTAAATTTAAAGGATTGGAAGCAATTCATTCCCTCTATTAATGGGGGTGGCGCGGGTTCAGTAATGGCTATTTTAAATACTAGTGCCGCTGTTGGTTTTGGTGCTGTTATTGCTGCAGTCCCGGCATTTGCGGATATCACTACTATGTTATTTAATCTTTCTGATAATCCATTGTTTACCGAAGCAATTTCTGTACAAGTTATGTCTATGATCACAGGTTCTGCTGCAGGAGGTATGGGAATTGCCCTTTCTACTTTTGGTGATACGTTTTATCAACTATCCCAAACAACAGGAATTAGTCCAGAAGTTTTCCATAGAATTGCTTCTGTGGCCTCTACTGCGGCCATTCTTCCTAACTGTGGTGCATTATTAACGATGTTGGCGGTAACAAATTCAACGATGAAAGACACGTATAAATATGTATTTGTGATAGGATTACTCATTCCTACAATAGCAACATATGTTGCTGTTCTCATGGGTGCTATTGGAATCAAGTAACATCTTCTAGTATACGTTTAGGGTAATAGATAAGGTAACAAGAAATGAGTTAGTTTTAAGTGATTATTAGAAAAGTGATTCTATTTTGATTCTCTATAACGATTTTATTACTCTTAGGAGATACTTAATTGAATCGAAAACGCTTCTTTTCGTTCAATTAGGTCAAAAGGTGATGCATATTTGTATCTGTGGGACTTCTAAAGTTGGCATACAAGTATTTTTGGATCGAGGCAAAAATCTATCATTTTTCGGCTGAAAACCGTTCTAAATGGCGATGTAAAAGGGATTCTACGGTGTCTAAGGTTGATATAAAAAAGTTGGCACGGTACTTGCAAATATAGTAAGTGTAGAAACAAAAAGAGCTTATTCTAGGAGGGAACATAAATGGATTTTAGCAGAACTGAAGAACAAGAACTATTGATTGAAAGTGCAAGAGAATGGGTCGCAAGGTATCTTCCAGATGATGTATTAAGAAAAGCATACGCTGATCACGGTTTCTCAGATGAAGTATATAAATCCTATTTAGATGCAGGATTTGGATTTATGGGTCTTCCTGAAGATTTAGGCGGAACCGAATGCGATGTTCAAACATTAGTAACTCTTGTAGAAGAAACATGCCGGGCTGCTGGCGGATCTCTTCCATTCTTCCTTAACACCCTTACATTATGGGATATTGTTGAGTTTGGTAACAAAGAACAAGTTAAATTAGTAATGGATATCTATCAGGAAACTGGCCGATGCCCTATTTCTATTGCAATATCTGAGCCAGGAGCAGGTTCTGATAACGGCTCTATGACTTCAACGATTAAGCGCTTAGGCAACGGAAAAGTTGTGATTAACGGTCAAAAAACATGGGTAACAAATGGTGAAATTAACCCTTACGTTCTAGTTATTGCAAAAGAGGAAGATCCATCCCCATCAAATAGAAGTATGACGATGTTCCTTTTATCTAAAGATACACCAGGATTGAAAACAGCTTCATTATCAAAAATTGGTCAAACGAGCGTTCCTTTCTGTGAAATGTACTTTGACAATGTTGAAGTAGACGAAAGCGCTCAAGTTGGTGAAACAGGAAAAGGCTTCACTAACTTAATGAAAAATTTTGAAATCGAGCGTTTATTTGTTGCAGCTCACAGCTTAGGTATGGCGCAGGCTGCGATGGAAGATGCTGCGAAGTATGCAGGGGAAAGAATTGCTTTTGGAAAACCAATTGGAGATTTCCAGCAAATTCAACAAATGCTCACGGATATGGAAATTAAATTACAAACGATGAGACATCTATTATATAGTACAGCTTGGAAAATGGATAATAACATTCCTGTACGTTTAGACAGTGCACTTGTGAAACGCTATGTTTGTAAAACATCTACTGAAGTGGCTTCAGATGCTATGCAAATCTTTGGCGGTCTTGGTTATACGACAGATTCAAGAACAAGCAGATTATGGCAGGATTGCCGTGGGAACCAATATGCTGGTGGTACTGACCAAATTATGGTTCATATTTCTGGTCGTCAAATTATTAAAAAATATGCAAAATAACAAGATACTTTTAGTTTGATCATCATCCAATACTTTGAAAAGTTGCTATTTCATAAACATTCTTTATGAAAGCCCTTCCAGGCATTAAATAGATTACATCTATTTAATGCCTGGATTCCACCATTTTTTTATTAGACTAGTTTACTACTAACTTGAGGTGAAATGATGAATATTATCGCTTGTTTTAAAGTCGTTCCAGATGAACAAGACATTATGGTTAACTCTAACGGTGACATTTCTGTAGACAAGGCAAAGCTTACAATAAGTAACTATGATATAAACAGCATTGAAGCAGGTGCACAGCTTGTGGAAGCAAATGGCGGAAACTTACTGGCATTAAGTGCCGGCGCAGCTAAAATCGATGACTCTAAATTAAAGAAAAATGTGTTATCCCGTGGTCCTGAAAGTTTATACCTTATTGCGGACGACAGCTTAGACAATATGGACACGCATCAAACTGCTCAAGCCTTAAAAGCAGGCATTGAAAAAATTGGCAGTTATGATCTTATTCTTTGCGGCGATGGGTCTTCTGATTTATATGCGCAACAAGTAGGAGCACAATTAGGACAGCTTCTTTCCGTCCCAACTATTAACAGCGTAAGCAAAATCTCTGTTGTTGACGGTAAAGCTATCGTTGAACGTACTTTAGAAGATGAAGTTGAAACCCTGGAAGTACCGCTTCCAGCTGTGCTTTCCGTTACTGCAGACATCAATGAGCCGCGTATTCCAAGTATGAAACAAATTTTATCCGCAGGCAAAAAACCTTCCACTGTTTGGAGTTCAGGTGATGCAGACCTAACTATTCCGGCTCATTCCATTGAGGTTCTAGAAACAAAAGCTCCTAAACAAGTTGAGCGGAAGCAGATTGTGATTGAAGGCGGCTCAGATGACGCGATTCAACAATTTATCGAAAAAATTGCTGTAGAATTACGATAGGTGGGTGAAGATAATGACTATATTAGTATTTGCTGAAAAAACTAGTACTCTTATTGAACTATGTAATGGGGCTCGTCAATTAGGCGATCGTGTAGAAGCCATTGTAATTGGTGAGGCACAAGGCGGCTTTGCTGATAAAGTATGGCATATCCCTGCACAAGCAGATGCCATGTTTGAAGATTATACAGAAACAATTGCTGCACTAGTAGAAAAGGTTAAACCTAGTTTCTTATTAGTAGAGCCTACTAAACGCTGTAAGCTAGTGTCTGGACGTTTGGCTGCGATGCTGGGAGCAAGTGTTATTACAGATGCTTCCGAATTAACAAGTGCTGGAGAAGCCAAACATATGGTTTATGGCGGCGCTGCTGTCCGCAAGGAGAAAGCCGTTACTGCCACTGCGATTGTCACTGTAGGATCTGGTGTCTTTGCTGACTCAGAACCAGTAACGTTAGAGAGCGAAGTAGAAACAGTTGCATTCGTAGCACCTGCTTTCACGATTAAAGTAGTTAGTAAAGAACAGAAACCTAAAACTTCTGCTGATTTAAATAAATCAAAACGCGTTGTGGGAATTGGACGCGGTCTTGCTGCGCAAGAGGACCTTGATATGATTAAGGACTTTGCTGCATCAATCGGTGCGGAAGTAGGCTGTTCCCGTCCAATTGCTGACGGCGAAGGCTGGATGCCGAAGGAACTTTATATTGGGGTAACGGGCTTAATGCTTTCACCGGATATCTATGTTGCACTTGGAATTTCTGGTCAAATTCAGCACGTTGTTGGAATCAACCAGTCTAAAGTAGTGATTGCTGTGAATAAAGATAAAAACGCTCCTATTTTTAAATATGCGGATTATGGCATCGTAGGTGACCTATATAAAGTAGTACCTGCCTTAACAGAACATTTTAATAAAGTACTAGTTTAACAGTCAAATATGTTATTCATTTTATAAGTTACTCATTTTATTAATTGACAGTTTAACAACTAAACGACAGAGAAAAAAGCGGAAAAACTCCATCTGGTTTTTCCGCTTCTTACTAAGGAAGAGACCGAAAGGGTGTTAAAAATGTCGGAGGAAAAATTTGATGCCATCGTTGTTGGCGGAGGGATTGCCGGGACAGTTACGTCCTATTTATTAGCAAAAGAAGGCTTGGAAGTTTTATTAGTCGAACGTGGAAATTACTCAGGCAGTAAAAATATGACCGGCGGCCGGATTTACAGTCATAGTCTGGAAAAGATTATGCCAAACTTTGCCGCTGAAGCTCCAGTGCAACGAAAAATAACACGTGAAAAAATTAGTTTGATGACAGAAGAAAGTAATTTTACCATTGATTTTCAATCTGAAATGCTCGGCGTACAAGGCAGTGACTCCTATTCAGTGCTCCGCGGTGAATTTGACCAATGGATAGCAGAAAAGGCCGAAGAAGCAGGCGTCAGCATTATTAACGGTATCCGTGTGGACGATCTCATTGTCCGTGACGGTAAAGTTTGCGGGGTTGTCGCTGGTGAAGATGAGTTGGAAGCAGATGTTACGATTTTAGCTGATGGTGTTAACTCTCTTTTAGCACAAAAACTAGGCTTCCGCGGGGAATTACAACCGAATCAAGTCGCTGTTGGAGCAAAAGAAGTGATTGAATTGCCGCAAAATGTCATTGAGGATCGGTTCCAATGTAATGGCGAAGAAGGTACTTCTTGGCTGTTTGCGGGGACACCTTCTGGCGGTCGTGTTGGAGGCGGATTTATTTATACCAATAAATCCAGCATTTCGATTGGTGTCGTAAGTACCTTAAGTGAATTAGTCAAAGGAGACATATCTGTCCCACAAATGCTGGAAAACTTTAAAAATCATCCAGCGATTCAACCGCTCGTAAAAGGCGGAAAGTTAATTGAGTATTCCGGACACCTTGTCCCTGAGGCTGGTATCACGATGGTGCCTAAAATTATTGGAAATGGTGTATTGGTCGTAGGGGATGCAGCGGGATTCTGTATTAACCTCGGTTATGCCGTTCGTGGAATGGACTTTGCCGCAGCATCAGCAGAATGTGCAGCGAATGCTGTATTAAAGGCGAAAGAGGCTCAAGACTTCAGTGAACAGTCCCTTAAATCCTATCAAGACTTTTTAGATGCGAGCTTTGTCATGAAGGATTTGAAACACTATAAGAAATTCCCTCATTTCTTAGAAGAAACCCCAAGAATATTTGATGGCTATCCTCGCCTGGCTGCAGACGTAATGGCGCAGATGTTTGTCATGAATGGAGAGCCTGCAAAGCCTCTAATGAAAAATATGATGAAGCATGTGAAGAAGGTTGGCATCATGAACATTGCGAAGGATGCAATGAAAGGAGTCCGTGCACTATGAGTAAAGTTAATGTCGATGAAAAATTGGGTATCGATAAATTTTATGTTGATGAAGAAAATGCTCATATCGTATTAAAATCAGGAAATATTGATATGAAGGAATTCAGAAAGCTGGAGCTGGCATGTCCTGCCGGATTATATAAAGTGGATGAAAAGGGTGATGTTCACTTTGATTATGCAGGATGTGTAGAATGCGGTACTTGCCGTGTACTATGCGGATCAACGATTCTGGAAAAATGGGAATTTCCAGTTGGAACAATGGGAATAGAGTTTCGCTGCGGATAATCCATAATAATCGGGGCGATGTAAGATGTACACAGAAAAATCATTTCGAAATCTAATTGATTACTGGGGGGAACGGTCTCCTGAAAGGGAAGCCATTTTCGATGGGCAGCTGAGAATTACTTATGGGGAGCTTAATAAAGAAGTTCAGCAGCTGTCTTCTGCTCTAACCCTATTAGACATTCAAAAAAATGACAAGGTCTTGATATTACTGCCCAATTGGTATGAATTTATTGCTCTCTATATGGCGATCGCAAAAATAGGAGCTATTGCTGTTCCATGCAATTGCGCATTAAAAGGGAAAGAATTAGAGCAGCGCATTCATATCATTGATCCGAAAGCAGTCTTTGTTTCAAATTCGTCTCAGTTGTCATGGCTCAGAGAAAACTATGAATTCCCCTTAATTGTTACTACCCGTTTTAAAGAAGATGGGTATGATTCATATATAGACTTGCTTCATTTAGGTGACCTGCTGAAAATTGGTGAGAATAGTATTTTTGATCAAGTAGAAATAGATCCTAAAGAAGATTTATATGCCATTCTGTTTACATCAGGCTCAACAGGTCATCCGAAAGGCGTTCAAGTGACACCGCATAATCTGTTTCAGTCAGCAAAAAGTATTGGATTCCGGATCAATTGTTCAAGTCAAGATACAGTGCTGGTTCCCCTGCCATGTGGTCATACCTTTGGTTTGTTGGCAGGGGTGTTAATGCCGCTTTTTTTTGGTGCAAAGATTGTTTTAATGGAGAAACATCGGCCGATAGAGACCTTGGATTTAATTGGGCAGGAAAAAGTAACTGTCCATTTAGGCGTACCTACTATGTTTATTCGTGAGCTTGAACATTTTAGAAATGATAAGAGGAATATATCCTCCCTTAGGACAGGGATCGTTGCAGGAGCGCCCTGCCCTGAAACCATCATGAGACAAATATACTCTGAGTTTAACGTTGAACTTATGAATCTTTATGGTTCTTCAGAAGCAATGGGTATTTCAATGACTGGTTTATATGATTCGATGGATCGCCGTTTTCAAACATCCGGCCGTATCTTCGAAGGAGTAGAGTTGAAAGTAATTAATGAGGAAGGTTCATCTGCCGGTCAGGGATTAGTGGGCGAATTGGCTGTAAAAGGTGAAGGCTTAATGAAGGGCTACTATCAAATGCCTCGGGAAACAGCAGAAGTCATTGATGAAGACGGCTGGTTTCATACAGGTGATTTGGTAACCGTTGATTCATTAGGTTACATCAAAATTGTAGGAAGAAAAAAAGACCTCATTATTCGTGGCGGCAATAATATTGTCCCTGCAGAAGTGGAATGTATTTATTTCTCTCACCCTTCAGTTGTAGAAGTCTATGTTTTTGGAATTCCAGATAACATACTAGGTGAACGGACTTATGCCTGCATCACCTTAAAAGAGAATTGTAAAGAAACAGAAACTACATTAAAAGAATACGCTATTGGCAAAATAGCTAAATATAAAATTCCCGATCATATTGTTCTCCTGCAGGAGATGCCCAGACTCGCTAATGGGAAAATAAATAAAAAGTCTTTAGTGGACTATTGTATAAAGGGACAAGGGCGAGGTACACAGTTTCGCCTCGCTTAGCGTTAACAAGTTTGTAATAGTAAATAAATATTTACATTTAAATATACAATGATACAAACCTATATAACTGATTTCGTTATGTATCAATAAAGGCGATTAAACCGAGTTTAATCATCTTAGGTGATACACATTTGCATCACAATAGGTCCTGTTGAGTAAGAAGTGATACATATTCGTATCTGTGAACACTTGCTATGGGCCATTGTTTGGTGAATAAAGGCCTTTTATCAATCAAAACGTATTGGCATAACTTATTTTAGGTACAAATAATGAATGGCATCTGGAAAATTAAGAAATTTAAAGTTGGCACGATACTTGCATTTTTACTAAATAAAAGGCTGTGTTAAAGGTCAATGTTGATTTTGGAGGACTTTGTTGATTGGAGTGGAAGGCACGAAGACTCCTCCGAAAATGCTAGCGCATTTTCATCGTGCGTGGGCGGATTCGAGGAAGCTTATTCAATGTCCTGCGGGAACAGCGAGACAGACGAGACCCCGCAGGCACGAAGTGGCGAGGAGGCTCAGGCGTAGATGAGCGGAAAGCGAAGTGCTTGGAACGGAAATCAACAACCAAGTTTAACAGAGCCAAATATAAAGTAATAGGTGGGAATAATGAATGTAGAATGTAACTCATTTTACTCCCCCTTGAAATCATATGTGAATTATTTAACAAACAATTTAACAGGCTAAAAAATTATTTCTTTAAAAGATATGGAGGTTCTATCATGATTAGTTCATATGAATATTATCACATCACGGAAGAACAAGAACTAATGGTTGAAAGTGTTCGCGAATGGTGCGAACGAAATTTCACAGAAGAAGATGTAAAAGAATGGTGTAAAAATCATCGTGTGCCCGATTGGATTTATAAATCTTGGACAGAAGCCGGTTTCGGACTTTTAGGATTACCAGAAGAAGCGGGCGGAATCACTTCAGATAGCATGACCCAAGTCTTAGTCCTGGAAGAATTACAACGATGTGCAGGAGTTCAGATGCCATTTTTAATCTCCATGCAATGTATGAATGATTTAACTCATTTTGGGACGAAAGAACAAACAGAAGAAATTGTGCAAAAATATAGGACGACCGGTAAAGCCAATATCGTTCTGGCTTTATCCGAGCCAAACGCTGGATCAGACAGTCAAGGAATGAGCACTGTTGTAAAACAAGTTGGTGATAAGTTCATTTTAAACGGAAATAAATGCTGGATCTCCAATGGGACAGATGCGGAATACTGCATTATCGTTGCGAAAGATGATGACCCATCTAGAACGAATAAGAACCACTCTCTATGGTTAATTCCTATGAGCTTACCGGGTATTGATATTGTTCCAGCTGAAAAAATTGGTACAGATTTAATTCCATTCTGTGACTACTATTTTACCGATGTTGAGTTGAAAGAAGAATATCGTTTAGGAGAAAAGGGTAAAGGTTTCTACTATTTAATGAAAAACTTTGAATCTGAACGATTAAATGTATGTGCCAATAATTTGGGATTAGCACAAGCTGCGATGGATGATGCGGCTGCATATGTTTCACAACGAACAACATTCGGTAAAGAAATTAAAAACTATCAATTGATCCAAGAAAAATTAGTGCGCATGGAAATTAAACTGCAGAATTTGCGCAGCCTTTTATATAAAACGGCTTGGGAAAATGATAATCGCATGGATGTTAAATTAAGTACCGCCTTATTGAAGTATTACAGTAATGAGGCAACAACTGAAATTACAGATGATGCTTTACAAATTTTCGGCGGGATCGGATATACAAAAGATACACGTGTTGGCCGTCTCTGGGTTGATGCACGCGGTATGGCAATCGGCGGCGGTACTTCAGAAATCATGGTACACATTGCCGGCCGAATTTTACCAAAACTTTACCAAAAATAATAAGCAGCAGGAGGAGTAACCATATGAAAATTGTTGTGTGTATTAAACAAGTGCCAGATACAGTAGACGTTAAAATAAATCCAAAAACCAATAATATCGATCGTGATGGAGTCAAGAGTGTCATTAACCCCTTTGATTTGAATGCCATTGAAGAAGCATTGAGATTAAAAGAAACATATGGCGGCGAAGTAGCAGTTGTGACCATGGGGCCGCCTCAAGGAAGAAAAGCATTAAAGAAAGCTTTAGCGATGGGCTGTGACCATGGATATCTAATCAGTGACCGGGCATTAGGCGGTGCTGACACCTTAGCAACTGGTTATCCATTAGCAAAAGCAATTGAAAAGATTGGAAACGTCGATTTAATTTTCTGCGGACGTCAAGCAGTCGATGCCGATACAGGGCAAACAGGACCAATTGTTGCCGAGTTTCTAGATATTCCGCAGGTTACATTTGCAAGCGAGATTAAAATGGACGGAGATCACGCAATTGTGACTCGTTTATTGGAAAGAAGTACACAAAAAGTAAAGGTTAAATTACCTGCATTGATTACAACAACAAAAGAATTGAATGAACCTCGTTTTGCCACGGCTATGTCCATTATGCAATCAGCGAAAAAAGAAATTACTGTATGGAACAGCCAGGATATTGAATGTGATCCAAACCGTATTGGATTGAAGGGATCTCCAAGCAGGGTACTTTCCATTTTCCCTCCTCAACATAAGACAGGAAATACGGTGTATCTTGAAGGATCTACTGAAGAAATCGCTCAACAAATTATGAATGTATTAGAAGAACATAAGGCTATCTAAGAGAAGGAGGAAAAAACATGAAGGCTCAAGGAATTTGGATTTTTGCCGAACAAAGCAATGGGGTTCAAGAACAGTCAACCTATGAATTATTAGGAAAAGCGCTTGAATTAAAAGAACAATTACATGAAGAAATTACAGCTGTATTATTAGGCTATCAAATAAAAGGATTAACGGAAAAGTTAATTCAGCATGGTGCAGATAAAGTCATTGTCGTTGATCATCCTGTATTAGCACACTATAATCCTCGTCCATATGCAAAAGTATTAGAAGTATTATGCAGGAAGTATGAACCATCCATCTTTTTATTTGCTGCGACGTCCTTTGGTCGTGATTTGGCCCCAAGAGCCATGACCAAATTAGGAACAGGGTTAACGGCAGATTGTTTAGATTTAGAAGTAAATGAAGATGGCATTTTAGAACAAATTAAACCGTCATTTGGCGGAAATATTATGTGTAAAATTATCATCCCGGAAGCACGCCCGCAAATGGTCACTGTACGCCCTAATATTTTCCCGGTATTATTACCGAATATCAACCGCAGAGGGGAAATCATTTTAGAAGCAATTACAGTTGAGGATGACTTTAATTATGAAGTAATTGAAGAACAACCATTGGTAGAGGATACATTAACATTAGAAAATGCGGATTTCATTGTTTCTATTGGCCGTGGTATCGGAAAAAAAGATCATGTAGATATAGCGCAAAAGCTTGCAGATGCAGCTGGGGCTAAATTGGCTGTTACTCGTCCATTAGTTGATAATGGCTGGTTCACTCCATTTGATCAAATTGGTCAAAGTGGAAAGACCGTTAAGCCAAACGCTATCTTAAACCTAGGTATTTCCGGTGCTGTCCATTATACAGTGGGAATGCAAAACTCTGGATTAATTATTTCCGTTAATAATAATAAGGACAATGCATTATTCAGGATGTCTGATTATGCAGCCGTTGCCGATATTAAGGCACTATTGCCTGAATTAATGAAACAATTGCAGAATAAGAAAGTTCCTGTACTTGTATAATCGCTAAGAGAAAAACCCCTTTTATCTCCGAAATTAACACACTCTCATCTTACTGGCGGCATGATGTAATAGGTGCCCACAACCCTTGAAGGATAAGGGCTTCTAAAGTAAGATGAGAGTGAAATGCTAACATTTTTTTTGCATGAAGATTCTCGAACGATCCCTTATCTAATACCTTCGATCCCCGCCTCAAATCTTTCAGAACTAATCTTCAAGATTTGTATCGCTGTAAGGTTCCACGTGGACCAAAACCTCCGCATTCGGGTTTATTTTTTCTTTAATTTCTTCCTCGATAGCATGCACTAGTGCATGCGCTTCTTCGGTCGTCATAAGCGGATCGATTAAAATATGCAAATCAATAAAGAAGGCGTGGTGGCTGCCTCTGCTTCTAATATTGTGCGCATCCTTCACCTGTTTAAAGGACATAGCAAGCTCCCTGATTTCTTCCGTATCAGCAACGGAGCGGTCTACCAGAACATCGCTGTTTTCGCGGAAAATTCCATAGGCCGCGTGGATGATAAATCCGGATACAATAAGAGAAGCAATCGGGTCGATGAGCGCTGGCAGGCCAAGTTTAATCCCAACCAGTGTAGCAAGCACTCCGATCGAAACATAAATATCACTTCTTGTGTGCATCGAGTCGGAAATCAAAATGGGACTGTTCAATTCCTTCCCTTTTTTATACTCCGTAACGGTCACAAATATATTAACCGCTAATGTAACAAGCATGGCGACAAGACTGGAAAGGGAAATATCCAGCTCAACCGGTTGTTGAAAGCGGCCGATCGCATCGTAAATAACTTTTCCGCCTACAAAAAACAGCATTCCTGAAATGAATAGACCGGCTAGTGTCTCAAATTTGTTGTGACCGTATGGATGGTCTAAATCCTTTGGTTTCATCGCTAAACGGATCCCAATCAAGCCCACAACATTCGACATTCCATCGGAAAGCGAATGGAAACCATCTGCTGTCATACTCGCACTGTTAATCAACGAGCCAACCACGATCTTTAATGCAGCTACAGCCAAATTAGCCAGCAAAATAACAAACAGCACCAGCTGCACCCTTCGAAAAACATCAGTTGTCATAAAACTTAATCAATCCTCCATTATCACAAGGATGCCCCGAAATTTATAAAATGGGGCGGGTTGTGATTTTTTATAAAGCCTTTGTTTCCTGCCTCATTATATGTTTCTTTTCGCTTGAAAAATAAAAAAACCATGGAACCCAATTGTGTCCCATGGATGTTATTTCCACTGTCTTTAAAAGACCCGGCCTCATGTACGATATGGTACACAGCCTGTTCAATTTCAATATCTTACTAGAGGGTCTTTTGTTTGTCAAGCCATTAAAATTCCTCATAAAATGCCGGATCTTGGTTAGCGATTCTGCCTTCAGGGAAAGAAAGTCCTGAAATGATGCTCATATCTGCTTCATCCAGTGAGAAGTCAAATAATGAGATATTATCAAGCTGACGCACGGCTGCTGCTGATTTTGGAATCGAAACAGCGCCAAGCTGATAATGCCAGCGTAAAACGACCTGGACAATCGTTTTGTTGTGCTTCTCGGCAATTTGCTGCAGTTCAGGCAGCTGGATTTCGCGGATGCCGCGGGTTAACGGACTCCAGGATTCTGTGATAATTCCTTTCTCCGCGTGATAGTTTCTTTGCTCTTCCTGGTTAAAGAAAGGATGCAATTCAATTTGGTTCACGCTGGGAAGGACACCGGTTTCTTTTTCTAAGCGATCGATATGCTCAGGCAGGAAGTTGCACACGCCGATGGAACGGATCAAGCCCCATTTCTTCGCATCAATTAAGGCCTGCCACGCTTCCACATAGTTATCCTGGCTCGGGTTTGGCCAATGAATCAGATAGAGATCGTAGTAGTCTAGACCGGCGCGGTATAAAGATTCCTGGATCGTCGAAACCGCTTTATCATATTCCTGATAGCGGCCAGGAAGCTTCGATGTAATTCTTAATTGCTCCCGCGGAACGGAAGTGCGGCGCACGGCTTCACCGATTGTCCCCTCATTTTCATAGTTGTAAGCGGCATCAATTAGGCGGTAACCTAAATCCAGCGCGCTTAATAAAGAATTGACTCCTGTATTTCCTCTGATTAAATATGTACCTAAACCAACAACCGGCAGCGTCATGCCATCATTCAATGTGACCTCTGGAATAACATTTCCCATCCTATTCACTCCTTTTGCTATAATTATAAAATTATTCAGATTTCTCGTCTAGCTTTAAGACCTTTGACAGGAAATTCCTCGGAATTTGTCGAGCCATTATTCTTGCTAAAAATAAAAAACCCGCTTCATCGATGTGGAAGCGAGTTTCCTTTATTTCTTATTTTTTTGAAAGCCCTTACAATTGTGAAGGCGCAGCTACAATGTCAAATCCTTCGGCAGAGTAGATTTCCTGCATCTGACGAATACGTTCGTCAATCTCTGACTCAGGGATGCCTTTATCGCAAACCGATGACATGTCATGTTCATAATTCACAAACCATAAATCATATAATTTTTCCATACAATCCACTCCTTATATGAATGTTGTCTAAACTTTTACAAAATAGAGGTCAATAGGTGGTTCTCATGGCTTTATCAATATGGTATTTCCTTGTGTATTATCTTATTCATGAACCGAGTAAAAGATTCTTCGGAATCATTTTGGCCTAATAAAATAGTTCTATACCGGCTTCGAAAAATCCTTTTTTTTATTTAAATATTTTTTTGGACAAGAGGTTTAGGAAAGTATGTGAAATTGCTGCATAAAAAACGCTATTGTATTAAAATTTATTTATATAATAGAAAAAAGGGTGCTGTAAAATCATCGGATTGGCTTTACAGCACTTTTTTTGTTTATGGCTCTGTTAAACTTGGTTGTTGATTTCCGTTCCAGGCACTTCGCTTTCCGCTCATCTACGCCTGAGCCTCCTCGCCACTTCGTGCCTGCGGGGTCTCGTCTGTCTCGCTGTTCCCGCAGGACATTGAATAAGCTTCCTCGAATCCACCCACGCACGATGAAAATGCGCTAGCATTTTCGGAGGAGTCTTCGTGCCTTCCACTCCAATCAACAAAGTCCTCCAAAATCAACATTGACCTTTAACACAGCTTTGTTTATAAAAGTCTGTCCCGGTGTTTATGCGAGAAAAAACGCAACTGCCGATAGGAGCACGGAAGTAATAGCCATCGCGATGAGCGGGCGGGCCGCTTTTGTCCGCAGGCTTGAAAGGCTGACGTTTAAACCAAGTCCGACCATGGCTGACGTTAAGAGAAAGGCGGTTAAGGAAGAGATTCCATCTGACACGCTTTCCGAAACGGGAATCGCGTCTCCAAGAACATAACTGCCAAACAAACTCATGGCGATAAACCCGATTAGGAACCATGGAAATTCAATTTTGGCACTTTCCGTCGCAGTCGTTTCCTTCCTTTTCATCCAATAAACAAGAAACAAACAGAGCGGTACGAGCAGCAATACCCGGCCTAGCTTGGCCAGAAGCGCGAAAGTCAAGCCGTCAGGACCGGCGGCTGCACCGGCTAATGCGGCATGGGCGAGTTCATGAAGGCTTAAACCGCTCCAGATTCCGTACTCACTCGCCGATAATGGCAGAAGCGGCTGCAGAATGGTATAGATAATGGAAAAAATCGTACCGACAAGCGCGATAATTCCGACTCCTAGTGCTGTATCCTCTTCTTTCGCCTTTAAAATGGGGGAAACCGCGGCAATCGCAGCAGCACCGCAGACCCCTGTACCGACGCCGAGAAGCAAAGTCAGAGAGGCGTCTGCTTTTAATTTTTTCCCAAGCCATAAGGTGGTCAGGATAGCAAAGGTAATAACAATCATATCCCGCATTAAGAGCCCCAGGCCTTGGCTCAGGATCACATTCATATTCAATTTCAATCCATACAAAATGATGGCACAGCGCAGGAGTGCTTTCGATGAAAATTGAATTCCTGCCCTTAAGCTTTCAGGATAGCCGACGAATTGGCGGTAAAGAATAGCTAGGATGATGGCGCTGGCCATCGGTCCGATTTTGTCCAGAACGGGCATTTTCGCCAGCATGAAGCCGATGACCGCAATGAGAAAAGTAAAGGCGACACCCGATACCCATAAACCACGCGAAGAAATCAGTTTTTTGTGCTGTTCTTTTTCTATTAAAACATTGACATGTTGCATTTCCATATAATCATCTCATTTTCTTTTGATACATAAAGCATATCGTGGTATGGTGTATAAGTGAAATAAGTATATTTGATAGTTATGATAAGTAAATGGTTATAATAAAGTGAATAAATGGAATATGGAGGAAAAGGGAATAGACCAAATAGATAGTGTAATGGGAAATATTAGGGAAACGGGAGAACCGTCCCCCTGTTTCAAAGGGAGTGTTTCACTATGGATCAGTATTTAAATGTGTTTGTGAAGGTTGTGGAGAAGGAGAATTTTTCGAAGGTGGCATCTGAACTGCATATGACGCAGCCGGCGGTGAGTCAGTATATTAAGGCGCTGGAGGAAACGGTGGGGACGCGGCTCTTAGAGAGGAGCAATAAGTTCGTGCGGATGAATAAGGCGGGGGAGATTGTCTATCATCATGCAAAAGAAATCTTGGCGCTGTATGCGAAGATGCAGAGTTCGCTGGATGATCTGACGAATCAGAGGTCAGGGCCGATTTCGATTGGCGCGAGCTATACGTTTGGCGAGTACATTTTGCCGAAGATTATCGTACAGTTGAAAAGGCAGTTTCCGGAGATTCATCCGACGATCACGATTCACAATACAAAGGATATTTGCGAGCTGGTGGCGACACACCAGCTGGATGTGGGTATCATTGAAGGTCCGTGTCATGACAAGAAGCTGAATATCGAGCGTATTTCAGAGGATCATATGTTTATTGTCGCGTCGCCGCAGCATCCTTTTGTGAAAAAGGAGAAGATTTGGTTCTCTGACTTGAAGGAAGAGACATGGATTTTGCGGGAAAAAGGCTCCGGTACGAGGCAGGCGGCTGATAATCTATTTGAACTGTATGGATTTACTCCGCAGAATATTCTTGAGTTCGGCAGCACACAGCTGATCAAGGAATCGGTTGAGGCCGGCCTCGGGATTTCGCTGCTGTCGAGCCGGGCGATTGAAAAAGAGAGGCTGAACGGCTATATCGATATCATTCCGGTAATCGAGCTGCCGTTTAAGCGCAGTTTCTCGATTGTGACCCAAACGATTTACCAGACGAAGGTGCTGGAGACATTTATTGCTTTGGTGAAAACAGCAGTGCAACCGGCGAATACGCATTGATAAAAATAGCCGTAAAACTGCGTTGGCACGCCCCGTGAAGCAGGTCAGCATTCACGCTTCTTGGACACAGCAAAAAGGTGAAGTGCGTTTCAATCGCGCTTCACCTTTTTCAGTCCTGTAACGGAAATAAAAGGAAGATGTCTATAGTATTAAGTTTCTGTGAAAACGTCGAAAACTGTCGTGGGCTGTAATATAATCATTATAAAGATAATTATTACTAGTAAAAAAAGATTGTCAGGGGTATTCCCCGCCTATTGCAACGGGAGAGAGTAGTTTGCTGCACATGCAAAATGAATCTTGCCGAGGAGGTCGGGGCTAGTTTTTAAAATGGGGAAAGTATACCTGCCTATGTATACTTGTATCCTAAGGCTTGCCGAATTTGCAATATGCCAATGGAATGGAACTGTATCTCCGCTTCTCAATTGTCAGTGTATTCATAAATTATTGGAGGCAGCATCATGAATTTGTTAGCGAAAGCAAGAAACATAAATGATTTAATAAAGAAAAATATCAATCACCAGGATATTTTTATAGAAATGTCAGAGTTATTAAGTGAACTTACTCAGTCCAATGTTTATATGATAAGCAGCCAGGATACGCTGCTGGGATATAATATAAAGCAGCCTATTGCCCATGATTGGATGCAGCAAGGGCTGGAAAACCATCCTTCACCGGAAACATCCGTTCATCATCTATTCAGTTTGCACGAAGTCTTTGCGGGTCAGAATTCAAACAGAGAAGATTTAACCATCCCCGTGAATGATAAAGATTTATTTGAAAGAAGTAAATTGACAGCAGTTGTTTCGATTATCGGCGGAAGAGAGTGCTTTGGGACGATTGTCATGAACAGGCTTCATGAACCTTTTTGTGAGGATGATATAGTCCTTGCAGAGTATGTTGCAACCCTATTAGGTCTCAAATTGCGCCGCCGTAAAGCCAAAGGGCAGGAAAAGGAAGCCCGCAGCATGATGAAAGCACAAAAGGTTATTCATACGCTCACACACAGTGAATTAGCGGCAGTTGGAATTGTCCTCCAAGAATTGAATGGAAAGGCAGGTCTGATTGTTACTTCTAAAGTGGCGAAAAAATACAGTATTTCCCGCTCCATTCTGATCGTAGCACTGCGCAAACTAAAAACAGCGGGCATCATCGAATCCCACTCCCTTGGAGTCAAAGGAACCTACATCAAAATCCTTAACGAAAAAATCCTCGAAGCAGTCACTGTGACTCATCGAGATTTATCGAATGAATATGCCTGACTTTTCGTAGAGGATACAAGACTACGAGGTGAAACCAGCAGGGATGAAGGGGTTTATCCCAAACGAAAAAACAGAAAGGAAGCAGCAGCCGATACTTTGCGAGGCTGCTGCTTCCTTTGCTTATAGGTGCTGTAAAATCTTATTGTTGAACAGTATACTGCCTCATGTGTATGGGCTCACTACGTTCCTTTAATATCTTCCTATTAAGTTCCGCCTTAATGAATGGCGGCAAGAAACATCTCCTGCCCCCGTTTTCCCTTTAGTGTAAGAAGCAGTTTTTCTCCTTTGTGTTCGATTAATTCATTTAATAGCACACCTGATGCCTCGGCAGAATGTACGCTGCCATCAACTGTGCTAAATAGAAACTTTCCCCGAGAGTCTGCGTCTATGATGTGGGCATCCACTTCTATGTGGTTCACTTCAGACGCCGTTACAGCCGGAATATTGAGGGGCTGACCGATTTGCAGCTTTCCAGGGTCAACCGCCGGATTCATTTCCTGAATCGAAGAAACAGACACACCCAGGGTTTTGCTGATTTTATATAGCGTATCTCCGGACTTAACCGCATACTTAGTAGTTTCGCTTATTTGCTCAGCCTTATCCATTGCTTGAGGTTTAGCAGCAGTGCTTGAAAGATTGATGGACTGTCCCACTTTCAGTTTCGCAGGTTCGACCCCTGGATTTAGCTCTTGAATGGAAGCGACAGTAACGCCCAATTCCTTACTGATTTTGTAAAAAGTATCCCCGGGTTGTATCACATAAACAGACTGGCTAATCGTTGCAATCGATTCCTTTTTCGCCGGATTGCTGCCAGCTGCGTTTGGAACTTGAATAGATTGCCCCACTTTCAGTTTAGAAGGCTCCACCCCCGGATTCAGGTTTTGAATGGAAGAAATGGAAACTCCGAGGGCTTGGCTGATTTTGTAAAAAGTATCCCCGGGCTTAATCGTATAAACAGCAGAACTGCTTGCGGCAATAATGTTTTTCTCCGCATTTTTGCTCAGATAATCAGCACTCACATAACGGATTCGCCCTTCCATCATGATGGCCGCCCAGCCGTTTTCGATGAAGGAAACCTTCACGACCTGACCCTTTTTTAAAAATCCAACAACACTGCCTTGAACAGTTGGCTGCGAACGGATATTTAAAGTATCAGCGCTAACAGACATATCTTCCACCTTTGGCAGGAGAAGCTTTTGCCCGCTGTTTAAAGTTGAGATTCCATTAGCAGCATAGATTTCATGTGCCGTCACTCCATGTGCTTGTGCAATCGTATCCACTTTTTCTCCGGCTTTCACTTGATAGGTATATTCAGGCACAATGGCTGCACTCGGATGGAGAGCCGAAATGCCAAGCACAATCGTAAAGATCCCAGTCATTACCAGTTTTTTGATTGGATTGTGCTGAATCAGGCGATTTACCTGAGAAACATATGTATTCCAATGTGCTTTGATATCTTTTAGAAATCCTGTTACATCTATTACATTGCGTATATCGAAAAAAGGCGTACCTTTAAAATAGTCGTGTTTTTCCATTCTGGATGTAAAAACCGGCGTGTTATTCTTTTTCTTATTTTTCCCGTAGGTTTCTTTTCTGCTTAATGTGAATTCCCTATATAAAGCCTTTTCAAAAGTCATGAAAACATTCACCTATTCTTTCCTTGATGTTAAAAGTTCAGTTCATAGACTCCTTGCCATCCCCGCCCGATGCAGGGTATGGAAAATCATCCCTCCATTTCATAAATTCGGATAGCTGTGTCGTTTTATGTCCGTAATGTTCAAAAAAAGGTGCAGATACCTCGAAATTTGTCGAATAAAAGGTTTTCTGTGGATTTCTCTGTAATCATCTGGGGGAATGCTTGAAAATAAATAAACAAACAGCTGCGATATCCCGTAAAATGGGTTTCGCAGCCGTCTTATTTTTTGCCAATTATACACAAGTGAACGATTGGATTTGGTTCAGGCTTATGCCAAAATACATCCATCTAAATCCAGTCCAGCGCCAGCCTGCAACAGAGTTGCGTCCGAGGAAGACTGGGTAAAACCAAAATTGCTGTCGATTTCTTAACCAGATATAGGTATATCTGAATAAACATCTGCGGATACTGCCGGGATCAACGGCAAATGCACTTGCCTGCATCGTTTGAGTCGGTACATAAGAAGGCGGTGGTGCAGTTGGCGGCCCGGACATCGAACCTTGCCCCGGCGCTCCCATTGAAGGCTGCCCTCCAGGAAATCCCTGCCCTGGTGCTCCCATTGAAGGCTGCCCTCCAGGAAATCCTTGCCCTGGCGCTCCCATTGGAGGCTGTGATCCAGGAAAACCCTGTCCCGGCGCTCCCATTGGAGGCTGTGATCCAGGAAATCCCTGTCCAGGCATTCCCATTGGAGGCTGTCCTCCAGGACCAAATTGTCTTTCATATTCATAATAGGATGGATCGTAAAAATTCTCTTGCTGATATGGTGAAGGAGACAAATAAGCCTCCTGCTCAGATTGGTAGTTGTACCAATCATCTTCATAACGTGGGTACACAGGGAACACACTCCTTTTCTATTTAAAGCTACACCATCCTATTCACGGGACAAATTCACCGTGACGACATGAAATGATTAGTGCTCTATATGAAAAAGCTCTGTAGTTGATGATGGTCTACAGAGCTTTTTCCTGTTGAACGGCAGTTCCTTTTTTAGGGCTTGTTCTAAACCAGCCCATCAGTGAATAGATACAGAAATGAAAGGGGAGAACGTAATTAATGGATAAAGGCACGAAGATCCGCACAATTGTATTGGCGGTTGCTCTGCTCAATCAGTTTTTAACGGCCTTTGGTTTTTCGACTATACCTGGGACATCTGAAGAGCAGTATCTCTTTATTTCAACAGTGTTTACAGCTGTAACATCGATTACAGCTTGGTTTAAAAATAACTACGTCACCGCGAAAGGCGTGAAGCAAAAAGAAGTATTGCAGAAACATGGATTAACAAAGGTCAAATAAACCGTCCGCCGGCTCGGGCGGTTTTCTTGTATCCATTAGCTTCCGGATGAAAGACAAAATCTAAGGTGCCAGAAGCAAAAATGTCCTTCACCCCACGCCCCCATCGGACCGCTCCGAAAAAACCCCTTAACTTCACTAAATTTACAGAGCTTCCCGAACGAGAAAGCCCACTGCTTCAGCTGTAGGATGATAGTGAGGTCAAATCAGGCGTGTCTTCAGACACGTTAATGATTTGATTTTTTTATTATTGAAAAAATGCCATTTTAACAGGAACGTACATTCTGGTACAATAAAAGAATAGTATAAAAGTACGAAAGGAGGTACGAGATGTTCGTCACCCATTCTTTTCAAATACCTTATGAAAAAGACTTATACAACGAATTAAGAATAATGCAAAGAGAGGCTGCTTCTGTATGGAATGATATTGTTCGAGAAGCGAACTCCTATTATTTCACCACTAAAAAATGGCTCAGCAAAGCAGAGATTCAATCTGTCCGAAAACAAACATATAACCTCCATTCTCAAACTGTCCAAGCAATTGCGGATAAATATACAGCCAATCGGGAGACCATCCGCAAACTACGTCTAACAGATAAAAAAGCTAAGTATCCGTGGAGAAAAAAGTACTATTATTGCATTCCGTTGAAAAAGGCGTCTATGGAAATATCAGATGGAATCATCAAAGTCAAAAAGGCAGAGTATGGTTCTGCTTTGGTTGATTTATTGACTAAAAAGAAAAAGAAGGGCTGGAATGAAAAGTTCCCGAAGAAAAATGACTATATTCCAGTTCCGAATTTATTAACCGAGGATTTGACGAAATGCAACTATGCAGAAATCGTTTGGAGAAACGGAGCGTATTGGTTTGCTTATTCAGTAGAAGTCCCTGAAAAAGATATATCTTCCTATGAATTCAAAGTAGCTGGCGCTGATCTAGGTGAAATTCACGCAGTTTCTGTTGCCACGGAAGACAAATCTCTATTGGTATCAGGAAGATCTATGAGGAGTATTTCGCAATATCGAGCTAAAACATTGGCAGAATTGAGTAGATTAATGTCTCGCTGTAAAAAGGGATCACGGCAATGGAGAAAATATAATAAAGCTAGGGGACGTATTCGTCAAAAGAGTAAAAACCAACTCGAAGAGTTGGAACACAAAACAACAAAAGAGGCAGTCTTATTTTTAGAAGAAGAGAAAGTCACTCACTTCGTGATTGGCAATGTGTCAGGCATTGAAAAGAACACAAAAAAGGATGAGAAAAAGAAAAAGAAGAACAATAAAGTAAGAAGACAACAATTGTCACTTTGGAACCAGGGGAAAATTAAAGAAAAGTTAATTTATAAAGCTAAGTTGAGAGGGATCGAAGTAGAAGAAACAGAGGAAAGTTATACTTCTCAAGTCTGCCCATTTTGTGGTGGGAGACACCGAGCTAATGGTCGAAACTTCATATGTTCTGTTCACAAAACAGAAATTCATCGTGATGTAAATGGGGCCCAAAATATTGTCAGGAAACTCTATCCGATGGAAGTAAAACCGATGGAATCGATTGTTTATAAACAGCCTGTTTGGTATAAACATCATCTGACGGATGAGAGAAGACAAGAAACTAAACATCCTAAGGATAAGCCTAAAAAGGCAAAAAGTATCGCCGAAAGGACGGCGTAGTTGGCACAGACCTTGCCCTCTTGAAAGACTGTTTTTCTCTCAAGGGTTGTTCGCCCAAGTCTCGCCTCTGCATCTTTCTCTTGAAAGTATGTAAGTGGGATGTTTGCGAAAAAGAACCCCACTGCTTCAGCTGTGGGAGTGGTCAGCCTATATTAATAAGTTATTAACAAATACTATAATAAGTGTAAAATAAAATGGTGAAATTTGATATTGATTGTCATTAACAGGAGGATACCATGAACAACAGGAAAAGGAAAACGGGATTATGGTTATCATCTATCATTATATTGATCTTTTTACTATCCCAATTTGCGCCGCCGTCAACCTTCCTGATGAAAGCGGAGGAAGGCAGCCAAAGCGGAGCCCCGGTCAAAACAGCGGAAGAATCGTCTGCTGATGCATTCACAAACACCGTTCTCGCGGATGATGAGAAACCCGCAGCTAATGGGCAGGAGGATTTCAATGCCTATCCGCCGCTCTTGATTACCGAGATGGCGCCAAATTCCGCTGGACGCGATGACTATGAATATTTTGAAGTATACAATAACACGACGCAAACACTGGTGCTGAATAACTACTCCTTTTATTACCAGGATCTCGAAGGGCGCCACCGCGAAAAGGCACTGACCGTTCCTCGGAAAAAGGTGATTCTGCCGCAGCAGCTTGTCATCTTCTGGTACAACCCCTCCGGAAAAAGGAAGGCTGATTTTAATGCAAAGTTCGGCACCAATATACCTGAAGATCAGATCATTGAAGTCAAAGGCTTTTCCGGTTTTTCGAACAAAGGATACCGTGGAGCAGCCGTAAAGGATAAAGCAGGTGAGACAATCGTTTCAGCGCGCTACCTGCCAAAGGAAACGAACAACGCCGGCAAGGTCGTGCAATACAGCTATCCAAGGTCGACGACCGTCATGAATAAAATGGCCGTGCTTGCCAACCCGACCCCGGGGAGCATTGATATGAAACAGGTACCGGTAACCCCGGTTAATCCGGAAGAAATTGCCGGGGATATTAACCCGCCAATCATCAAGCATCAGCCGGTCGAGTACAGCGAAGCCTACACGGACATTGTCCTCGAAGCAAATGTGAAGGACGACCAGTCTGTGCCATATGCGACCCTTTACTATAAGAAAGAAGGCGGCGAAGCATTTACCGCTTTATCGATGACGATGACGGCGGAAAAGCCTGGTCATTTTTCGGCGAAAATTCCACGTCGTGCCGTCGAAGCGAATTTAATCTATTACATCGAAGCCTCTGATGGGAAAAATTACAACAAGACGGATGAAATCAAAATCCAAGTGGCGAAACCGAAAGTAAATTTCAATAAGCTGCCGCCCCTCCTGATTACCGAGTTGGTGCCGGATTCAACGAATGTCGGGGACGAAGACGGGTTTGAGTTCATTGAACTCTACAATAACACCAACGCCCCGCTGAAGTTTAAGGATTATCAAATCCAATACCGCTACGGTTCCAACCCGGAAACCGACGTCATGTGGGAGGCGGTGCCGGATGATATGATCATCCCGGCGCAAGGAACGATTGTATTTTGGATGATGAATGAACAAAACGCCGGCAAAACCGTCACGGATTTTAACAAGCACTACCGGACGCATCTGGCGGAGAATCGGGACATCATCAAAATTTATTCACCTGGCATGGCGAATAGCAGCCATAGAGGCATTGTCGCCGCCACTAACACCGATATCGTAAGCTCAGTTGCCTATTATAATGAAGGATCAGGAGCAGATGACACCCATCCTAATAAAGGGATCATCTATCAATATCCAATTGACGGCACCCGGATCATGAAAAAAATAAGCGCGGGGAAAAAAAGGGCCACTCCGGGAAAGGTGGAAGCGTCCCAGGTCCCGGCGAAACCTGTTGAGGTTCCCGACGACAACACACCGCCAAGTGTGGAAAATGTAACGGCGCAAACGGAGATGCAGCAGACAGAGGATTTGACCCTGAAAGCCGCAGCAAAGGACAATTTGATCGTCAAAACGGTTGCTCTTTTTTACAAAAATAATCAAGAACAGCATTACAAAAAGGTTCTCCTGCAGCAGGATGATCATGACCGGCAGTATCATTTCACGATCTATGCGCCCGATCTCATTGGGAAAAAGGCGCTTGAATACTACTATGTTGTTTCCGATGGGACCAATGAAGTGCGCAGTGAAACATACAGCGTGAAAGTGAGGGGAGGCCGCAGTGATGCCCGTTTACGGCTCAATGTGGAAAATGGTGCGATCCTTTCCGGTGAAAAGGTGCTGAAGACCGCATCCGATGATGCCGCTCCGGAACAGATACAGCTCTTCATCAATGATCAGAAGCCGGTTGGAAACACATTCCGCTCCCTGGAAAGTGAAAGCTATCTTGCGTTGGAGGTCAGCGGCGTGAATCTCTTTTTTCAAAACGGTGTCACGATGGGGGACGAAATCCTTCGTATATTCGACGATTGGATTCCGCAGTGGAAGACGATTACCGTGCCGGTTGAGCCGGAGAAGCTGAAGGCCGGGGGCAATATTTTTACCTTCCGTTCCGGGGATAAGGCGACTCCGTTTCCGCGGGATAACGGCGAGAACCGCGATGACTATAATCTGAGAAATGTCCGTTTGATTTTGGATGACGGAACGGTGATCAGAGATGCCCATTACAGTGATGATACAAAAATCATGACGATGAAGGATTCCAATGCTGCCGTTGATTTCAATTTCATGATCCCGGAGGAAAAAATGCTCGCGAAATCGTTTCGCTGGGATACAACGAAGGCGGCAGACGGCGAATACACGATTCGTGCCGAGGACCCTGGCAACGGAAAGACAACAGTGAAAGTGAAGGTCGATAACACCCCCCCTGTGATTGAAACCAATATGGTAACAGGGAGGCAGTACAAGGGTGCCTTTACCATTGAGGCGGGTGCTTCGGATCAAATTGCCGGTATCGAATCAGCAGAGGTCAAACTGGATGGTAAAGTGATTGAAGTGCCGTACAAAACCTCGTCCGCCCTGCTGTCGCCGGGGAGCCATGAGCTGTTGATAGCTGCTGTCGACAAAGCCGGGAATAAAATAGAGAAGAAGGTTCCTTTCACAGTTGTCGATGAGATGCCGAAAAAGCCCGAGTGGGTGGCGCCGGACGACCGTTCCGCCGCTGAGAACAATAGTGGGCTGTTAAAAGTAAAGGTAAGCGACCCGACGAATGATGAGATGAAGGTTTCTTTTTACAAAGGTTTCCAGTATCAGCCGTCTGACGTGAGTTCGATGAAGGTTTATAAAAACGCTGCGGACACAGAGCCGCCGAAGCTGCCGGTGCAGCCGGGAGAAATGGACGTGCTGGATGAGGAAATCAAGAAAATTTCTGTCTCGGATGACGACTATCTTGTGACCGATTCAGATACACAATTCCCATATCATCGCTTTGATGTCACGGTGGACAGCTCGGTAGATGAGTCGGATATCGTGGAATTGTTGTGGGAGGGACATTCACTGTCTGGCCGGAAGGTGTCCATGTACGCGTGGAGCCAGAAGAAGAATCAATGGATCATGCTTGATTTTAAAATAGCCGGGGAGAAAGATTTTACCCTGAAGGGAAATGCAGCGGTTGCGGAGTTTGTGAAGGATAGCAAAATCAATGTCCTCGTGCAGGATGAAATTCCTGTCTCACCGGAGCAATATGATTATACCTTTGTCTGGATGTCCGACACTCAGTATTATTCTGAGAGCTATCCCTATATCTATGACCGGATGACGAAGTGGATTGTTGAAAATCAGGACGCTTTAAAAATTAAATATGTCTTCCATACCGGTGACCTGGTCGATGAAAGCGATAAGGACTACCAGTGGAACAACGCCAGCACCTTTATGAGAACGCTGGATGATGCGAATATTCCGAATGGGGTGCTTGCCGGCAACCACGATGTCGACCATAAAACATCGGATTATACGAACTTTACCCGCTGCTTTGGCGAAGCGCGTTATAAGGACCGGCCGTATTACGGCGGTTCCTACAAAAATAACCGCGGTCATTATGATTTAATTTCGGCCGGCGGCAATGATTATATCATCGTCTATATGGGCTGGGGCATTGATGAAGAGGCGATTGTCTGGATCAATCGCGTGCTCGCCGGCCACCCGGACCGTAAAGCAATTTTGTGTTTCCATGAATACCTGCAGGCTTCCGGCACAAGGCATCCGATGGGTGACAAGCTATACAATGAAGTGGTTCTGCCGAACAAAAACGTGTTTGCTGTCCTGTCAGGGCATTATCATGAGGCGCAAACTTTGATCGATAAGATTGATGATAACGGCGACGGAGAGCCGGACCGTACGGTGTACCAAATGCTGATGGATTATCAGGGCGGACCTGAAGGCGGACTGGGCTATATGAGGCTGCTTCACTTTGACCAGGGGGGGAGCCGCATCATTGTCAACACCTACTCGCCGTATATGAATGACTACAATTATTATAATACTGAAAAATACGGGGCAAAAGACGAATTAGTCATCAACCTGAACCTTGAAGCCCGGCAAAAACGCATCGCCACCGACAGCTTCAAAGTCAATATCTACACCGATACGCTCATTGAACAAAAGGATAATATCCAAAGCGGACAAACGGCCGAAGCCCAATGGCGTGGTCTGGAACCAAACCAAACCTACTACTGGTATGTCACAGCCGAAGACAACTACACCGGCAAAACGATATCAGATATTTGGAGCTTCGGGACCAAATAAAATCAAATCGAGGCGTCACAGTGACGCCTCGATTTTTTCTTGATTTCAATGCTCCTGTGATAATACTAAAACTAGGATCCCAATCTTCAACAAGCCCGATTTGCGACTTTCCATGTCTAATCGTGGTACAATATTCGAAAACCAGAGGGACGAAGCGGAGTTATATAAAGGATGGGTGAATGATATGTTTCAAGTTTCAGATGAGCTTTTGCAGGAGTTAACAGAGAAACGCCGCTATTTGCATGAACACCCAGAGCTGGGCTTTGAGGAAGTTCATACAACGGAGATGCTGAAAAGCTGGCTTGCGGAAAAAGGAATCCCTGTGCTTCCATTCGCATTAAAGACAGGTGTGGTGGCGGAAATTAAGGGGAATCAGGAAGGACCGACCATCGCACTGCGGGCGGATATCGATGCCTTGCCGATTAAAGAAGAAACAGAGGTTTCTTTTCAATCAAAAAAAGAAGGCTGCATGCATGCGTGCGGACATGATTTTCATACGGTATCCATTCTTGGGGCGGCGATTCTGTTACATGAACAGAAGGAGCAGCTGAAGGGAAATGTAAGAATTATTTTTCAACCGGCGGAAGAGATTGCCCAAGGGGCGAAACATCTCGTGGAAAATGGCGTTCTCGAAGGAGTGCAGGCGATTTTCGGCATGCACAATAAACCGGACTTGCCCGTTGGGACGATCGGGGTTAAATCAGAAGGTCTGATGGCAAGTGTTGATAAGTTTGATATTACCTTTCATGGAGTCGGCGGTCATGCGGGGATTCCGCATAATGCGATAGACCCGATTGTCATGGCGAGTCAGTATGTGACCGCGGTTCAGTCGATTGTCTCGAGAAGAATGGACTTGTTTCATAACGCTGTTGTCAGCATCACGAGTATTCATGGCGGGAATACATGGAATGTCATTCCGGACAAAGTGGTGCTCCAGGGAACCGTGCGTACTTTCCAAGAGGAGGCACGCGAGGTCATTCCGGGTCTGATGAAGCAAATGGCAGAATCGACAGCACAAGGCTATGGCGGTACCGCCCAATTTCATTGGGATGCCTATATGCCGGTGGTCTATAATGACGCCGCTTTTGAAAAAATCATCCGCACAACAGCAGAGGAGATTGGGTACATGGCCGTTGATGCAGAGCCAAGTGCAGCCGGCGAGGACTTCGCATTTTACCAAAAATTTACCCCGGGCTTCTTTGTCTGGATGGGTGTCGACGGTCCGCGCGAATGGCATCACCCAAAATTTGACCTTAAAGAAGAAGCGATAAAAGTTGCGGCAGAATTTTTCGCTGCACTGGCACTAAACGTACTAGAACAGCAACAGTAAAATATTGGGCGTCACGGTGACGCCCGGAAATCTAGGCTTGAATCATCTCGGCGGGATTGTACTCCCGCCTTTTCCTTGGCAAAAAGCGCACGATTTCATCTTTGTTATAGCCGACCTGGAGGCGTTTTTCATCGAGAATGATCGGCTTTTTCAATAGACACGGGTGTTGATTGATTAAATCATATAAAGCGCTCAGAGATAGTTGATTTAGATTAATATCTAATTGGCGAATCGTTACTGAACGTGTGGAGATGATTTCATCCGTCCCTTCTTCCGTCATCTGCAAAATCCGCAATAGTTCTTCTTTTGTTAACGGATGGGTATAGAGATTGTGTTCTTTAATAGGAATCTCGTGGTCCTCAAACCATTTTTTCGCTTTTCTGCAGGAAACGCATCTTGGTGTATAATACAGTGTTACCATAGAACATCCGTCCTTTATTAAAGTGTATGTATAATGAAAAATGAAAGCAAAGAACCTGGCGGACAAGTCTGCCGAGTATATCATGCCCCTTACATGTTCACCACATCATGTCCATCACGGCCGCAGCTCCAATATCCACTGACTGCCGTTTTCCAATTTTTCATCCACAACGCTGGCATCCTTAATGTGCTGTAAAATCATGTTGTTCGCTTCCTCGAAATTAACCGCGGTGTTATGTATTTCGCTCATCGCTTCATTCGCTAAATTCTTTTGCTCCTGAATCGTGCCGATCACCTCCTGAACCTCCCGCTGTACTTGATGCACCACATCTAAAATATGGTCAATTTTCCCCGAAGTGTCTGTGCTGACCTTCACACCTTCCTCCATCAGTCCGGCACCAGCCTTTGCCGCCTGAATAGAATTGTGGATATCCCGCTGAATGCTTTGCGTCAGAAGGCTGATCGTACTTGTACTCTGAGCGGTGCTTTCCGCCAGCTTGCGCACCTCTTCGGCAACAACCGCAAAACCCCTGCCATGCTCACCGGCTCTTGCCGCTTCAATGGATGCATTGAGCGCGAGCAGATTGGTTTGATCAGCGATATCTTTTATCACCTTCACGATAAGCTCGATTTCATGCGAACGGTCATTCAACCCATTCATTTGTTGGGATGTTTCATGAAGCTGGTCCCCGAGCTGTCCCATCAGCCCGGCGACGGTTTGAACGGACTTTTTTCCTTCATCGGAAACTGCTACCATGTCTTCCATCGAGGCAAGTAATGCCTGACCTTGTTTATGTAAAACAACCGATTTATCGGAAGACAATTGGCTCAGAGAATGGACAGAATCAAAACGCGCCTTAATTTTTTCTACCAAATTTCCGAGGAGATGATGCTGACCGTTCACTAATTCATGCTGCTGAATCGTCGCGGTTAAATCATGATAAAACCGATCTATAAAAGCATTGAGCTTTTCTTCATCCTGTCTTGATTTCTTCTCCGCCTCACATAATCGGCTCTTTAACTCTTCATTTTCCAGCCTTAACTGTTTATATTTTTTGAAAAACATCGCAAAAACTTCCTCTCATCACGGTGACGACCCGAATTCTGCCGGATCTGTCGATTACCTCTAGCTTACCGAATTAAAAATTATTTTCATTGATTTAGATCATAGTTTGCTATTTTTCTGAGACCTTGCTGATAGGTGTACCATAAGGGCTCCTATTTTTTACAAAAAATAAAATAATAATTATTCTAATTAATAATGTTTATCAATTGCTTAAAGTATACGTTTTCATCTAATTGATGATATTTCTCATTCTCAATTAGAAAATATTTTTCTCAATTATGACTTGTGTTTCTCGGAAAAATGGAGTAGTATGTAATACATAAACAAGGTTTCTAACATACGGACGGTGAAAACTATGAATTCTAATGAAGAATATACAAATAAAAATAGAAACAAACAATTACTAATGTGGGCGGCTGGATTAACGATTATATTTGCGGTCATTGAAGTCGTTTATGGATATATTTCTGGTTCGTTAATGATTATCGGGGACGGAATCCACATGGCTTCCGATTCCGCATCGCTGATTCTTTCTTTAATTGCAACGATTATGGCAGCCAAAGCGATAACGAAAAACAGAACATTCGGCTACAAGCGTTTTGAGCCAATCGCGGCTTTTATCAATGGGTTATCGCTGATTATTATTCCGCTTTATCTGATTTATGAGGCAGTGAACCGCATGATTACTCCGGTTGAAATAAGACCTGCGGAAATGGCTGTTGTCGGGATGATTGGTCTTATCATTAATGCAGTTGTGGGTTTTATTTTATCAAAAGGAAATTCAAACATTAACATGAGAAGCGCATTACTTCACGTGTTTGCAGATATGATTACAAGCTTAAGTGCTGTCGTGATTGCGCTGGCGATAATGTTCTTTGATATGGTATGGCTTGACCCCATTGGCAGTCTTGTTACTTCTCTGATTATCATCCATGGCGGGATAAAGATCACAAAAGAATCATTCAATATCCTGATGGAGGGAACACCGGAAGGCTACTCTGTAGACTGCATCCGGAAAAACATTCAGAATCTGCACCACGAATTAACGATTAAAGATGTAAAGGTATGGGGTGTGAATGAAGAAGAAGTGTACACACTCATCCGGGTAAACTCTCCAACCAACAGCATCAAAAACATGCAGGAACGAATTAAAGACATTGTTTCACACTCAACTAAAATCCCATCTGAAAACATTTATGTCGATGTAAACTAATATATCGGGGCGTTACGGCAGCGCCTCGATTATATAAAAGAAAGAAAAGGGCACAATCAAGCATCATAACCGCTTGTTGTGCCTTTTTAATTTGGGATTAGAACTGGATATTTAGAATAATCGTTAGATAAATTTCGGGGCGCCCAAGTGGACAGGAAATTTCGTGGATAATTGACATTTTTTTCTTTATTTATGATACTATTTACGATAGAAAAGGGGATTTGTATTTTTACATAATAAGGGGTGCGTTATGGGCAAGAAGATTGCTTTTTTGCTTTTTGTTGTGTTCTCAATAGTGATTGTATTGATTGGGAACAAATATTATCAGGATAAAATTAACAGCCAGACAGAATCGGCCCAGGCAGCATTGGAAAAGCAGCAAAAAATAGCAGATAGAGAAAAAAAGAAAGAAGCAGAGGAAAAAGGACCGTGGATGGATAAAAACTGGTACGCGATTGGCGATAGTATTACAGCAGATAATCAATACCAATCGATTGTGAAACAGGAGCTTGGCTTCCAAACCGTGCGAACGGACGCTATAGCCGGCCAATCGATTAAGACCATGGCGGACTATGTAACGCCGGAGGCCCTGAAAGGTATGAATCTCATCACGCTATTTGGCGGTACGAACGATTTTGGTCATAATAGCCTGCTCGGGACTATTGCTGATGATCAAAATACTCCGACATTTTACGGTGAATTGAAAATGGTAACGGAGAAAATTATCGCGGCAAAAGAGAAGGATGCGGTTATCGTATTCCTAACCCCGCTGAAGCGCGGCGTGTTTGATACAGAGCCATTATACACGGAGCCGAATGCAAGTGGAAATACGCTGGAGGATTATGTCAATGCGATAAGAGAAGTCGCAGAGCTTTACGGCATCCCTTTGATTGACTTATACGAAAAGAGCGGGTTTAATGAGGAAACCTTTGCCAAGTGGACGGTTGATAATCTCCATCCGAACGACATCGGTTATGGAAAAATATCCAAGGTGATGATCCAGGAGTTAAAGACTATTAAACCGGGTACTGGCGGAGCATACGTGCCGGTAAAACCAAATAATGAAGTGAAAAATGAAGCGGAAATAAAAGCAAAAGAGGAGCCGGACACTGAGACGAAAAAGGAACCGGAAAGTAAAGCAAACAGCGCAGCGAATAAGGTGAAAACGGAAGAGAAGAGTCAGAAGAAAACGGAAACTAAGCCTGTACCAAAACCAACACCAAAGCCAACACCGAAACCGGCGCCAGCACCTGAACCAACACCAGAGCCAGCACCAGCGCCTAAGCCGGAGCCAAAGCCAGAGCCAGCACCTGTACCGGAGCCAAAACCAGCTCCAACACCAGAGCCAACACCAGAACCAGAGCCGGCACCGGAACCAACACCAGAACCAACACCTCCGGTAACAGTGCCAGAACCTGAACCTGCTCCTCCGGTTTCAGTACCAGACCCTGTCCCAGCGCCAGAACCGGCCGTATAAACAGCTGGCAGGATAAATAATGAAGTAATCGCGAAATCAATCATAAGCATATAGAAAAAGCAAGGGATCCATGCCCTTGCTTTTTTCATTTTGAAGCACGGGGATGTGGGTACCCGTGCTTCGTTTTACCCCGGGAATTGAACCGTAGGGACGATTCTCGTGCTTCTTAGATGGAGGAGGAAGCCTGGGATGGAGTTCCGGCTTCTATTCATTGGAGGCGGCGAAGCACAAGAACCGTCACCGCGCCTCATTTAGATAAGGAATCCTTATTTTGTTCCTCTGCACAGTCGTAACAGACTATTTCCTTATCATCGGTATGCAGACCATTAAAGAAACCGTCCAGGCAGTACAGGTTTTTACCACAAATATAACAGGTTCCAACAAGCTCTTGCATAACGAGTTCCTCCTGATTTTACAATTTTTCACAAAAAAATCTGCGTTTTAAGTACTTATTGCATTGGAATCAAACAAGTCCCATTGGTTCGATTTCCTTTTTCACTATGTAAAAGACCATATAAAACAAACTGCACGGAGAATGCCGCAGCTTATTAAAAAAAGAAGTAACCCCGCTGCTTTAACCACAGACTGCAGGGAAGCTACTTCTTCAAGGTAGGACATGGGGACAGTTCTCGTATCTCATACCGCAAATGGGAATGAGACACGAGAACCGCCTCTCATTCTGACCTGGTTAGTCTAAAGTTTCTATAATCAACCAGGTCAGAATGAATGCGAGCGGATCTTATTTGAAAAAAGCTAGAGAAGCTTTGATGTTCGCTTCATAGATTTCAATGAAAGTATTAGTAGCCGCAATGATTTCTTTTTTGAAATCTTCGCGAATTTTTTGTTGCTGTGCAACACTTTCACGAGCGAATTGTTGGAATTGATCTTGTGCTTGGTTTAATAGATTTAAACCTTCTTTGTAAGGTGCTTCAACGATTTGCTGGATTTTGTTATTTACTTCCACAAATTGAGCAATTCCTTGTTCTACAGGCTTGCTTGCTTGAGGACCAAATACGTTTTGGATGTTTAATACAGCAAGTTCTTGAAGTTTTTCATATAATTTCTTTTGTTCTTCGTTGATTTGTGTAAAATCCCCAGTAAGTTTCTCCCAAGTTTCTCTTTGGCTTTCTAAAGCGTCTAGTAAAATATTTTCAGACTCGCTGTAAGCATCGAAGATTCTATCTAAGTTGTTTGCCCAGTTGTTTGGGAATGTTTCAATAAATGAAACCACTTCCTCTTGAATTTGCGCAGCTGCAGTTTTTGGAGCAGCAGCAGTTTCTTCACGTTTTTTAGTAACGGTTGATTGTGCCAATGTAAATGCCTCCTTGAAAAAATAGTAGTTTAAAAATGTTCCATATATGTAATTTACACCTAAGTGTATATAAAAGTAAATAGAAAATATTAAATTTACTAAAAATTTAACCATTAGTTACAGAATTACCTCGATAATTGCCGAATGATTGCGGTTATGCTGCTGCATAAATTGGTAAGGCTGAAGGCTTTTTCAGAGAAATGACAGGACGTCTTACGGCTCAAACCTTCAAAAGTGCAAACCATAAGACGTCATAAGGCTTATAGTTTGATTCTCTCCGGCAGGCTTTGGATGGATTGGATGACCATATCAAGCTTTACTTCCATCCGGTAGAGCAGGTAGAGAGAAACGGCAATCGGAAAGCCAACCTCGCTGATGAATGGGATGATTTGATCCATTGTAACCACCTCTTTCCTGAATAAAATGGAGTGCGTGAAGCTGCAATAACAGGCTGCTTCTAGGAGGAAGCAGCCTGTTTGTCATGCTCATAATCAATACACTGGTGAAGACATGAGTTTATCGCTAACCGTCAATGGGGGGTGAAATCAGGCTAAAACCGCGACGTCCTGTGTGTCGGGAAACCCCCGCTGATGGAAGTTTCACCTTATACGAGTTCGTAGTCTGTTACATTATGCTCGACAAGACGAGCTTCAGCGGCGCTGACGAAATCACCATTGGTTCCGCTAAATACATTTGCCGCAATAATTTGATCCATCACCTGCTTCACTAAAAGCGGATCAATCGGCTCCTTTGGGCTGTCTACTGTCAGCTTAGAAATTTTTCCACTGGTATTGGTAAAAAGAAGTTCTATTGTTTTTGCCATTAAAATCATCCTTTCATTTTTTAATCAGCTTTGGAATCGGGTTAAAGCGCATTTCTCCTGAACCGCTTGGGTCCTAAGTGATGCTGCCATTCTTCCGTTTTCGATTAGATTAAATCAGAAACATCATTACGCTTCACGCTGCTAAGCGAGTAGTTGGTTAAAGATGCCAGTGCCTGAGCCACTTGATACAGCTGGTCTGCCGTAGCGGCCTCTTTCACATTAGGGTAGGACTTCAACTTGTAAAGCGGATTTCCCTCGCCGTCCATCCCAATCTCATAATTAATCATTAACCTTGAACTTGACATAATTGCTGTTGCCATTTAACATCCTCTCCTTTCACTCTTTATATACAGAGCAGGAGGGAAATCACCCTCTATGAATTGATTGAAAAGTAAATGGAAACCTGCTTATGAATCGAGGATGAATTAAAAAAAGTTAAAAGGCGAGCCATCATAGTATTGGCTCGCCTTTTACAATCTTCTTAAAAGAACCGTCTCTCCAGTGCCGCGCTTCATGCGGCGTACAATATGGGGACTGGAATGCTGTGTTTAGTCTTATTCGACATTTTGCAGGTACTAGTGACCTTAGAAATCCTGGGTCATGGACTGTTGTTTTAGTATGGAATTGATACAATTATGGGATGATTTTTTCTCTGTGAAATAGGATTTAAGTTCTTCTACTACTTCTGGAACGGGGTGTAGGGATGCGTTGGATATCGCTGCGTGAACATTGATGAGAAGTGATTTATATAGATTCAAATCTTCATGCCCGTCGCCGCATACACATTTTCCCTTTTTTAGATGCTTTTTCAGCATTGCATAGGATTGGCCTAACTCAAATCTTACTAATCCCAGCGTTTCATACGACCACGGTTCGTTCAGTAGATAGGATAAAGCGTTAATGGCATGTTCATGTGCTTTCCTACCTTCATTAATTGGCATAATATTCCTCCCTAGATATAGTATTTTTATAATAGATAACTTGGTAGTTATCCTTAGTAGAGTTATTATAGCACAAAAAGTCCGAATTGAAAGAAAATTTTAAAAAATTTTTTGGTCATTTTCTAAAAAAATTTCAATCATGTAAAATAGGAGAAATAAAGAGAGCAATGGGGATTTTATTCACATTTAAAAGGGAGTGCTGAATTTTGAACGAGACCGTCTTCGTTATATTGAAAAGAGCCGTTTGGGGTGCGGACTGCTCCTGATAGGATAGCGCTTGAAAGTATACTGACCTCTGTCTATAAAAGTAAGACAATTCTGTGAAGTTTTTATTGGAGATTCATACATGCCTATGCTATAATACTTGTATCTGCTAGTTTATGATTATAATTTTTAGAATATTAAGAAAATAGAAAGATGCAGTTAAAGGAGTTTCTGGATTTAAAGGACATATCTGGGGATATTTATATATAAAAAAGATTGTGAAGTATCATGCAAGGTCGTTTGAGATTCTGCCATGCAAAGTATGGCAACTCATCTGAAGGACTGCAAATTTATGGATGAAGGAGGAAAGAAGTTATGAAGGTTGTAGAATTATTTGACATGAACCAAGATAGTATGAACAATTTGCAGACATCTTGGCTGAGTTATTTTGTCTCATTCTTTACATACTGGTTTCATATGAGTCCTCTGGCTATGGGTCTTGTGGATGGAGATGAACTGGAATTAGAGTACAAGATAAACCAATTGAAAAAAGAGTTGATTCAGATTGCAAAAGAAACTGGTTTAAACAGTCCCGACACAATCTACTGCAGCCAGCAATTGGACCAGTTGATCACACTCTATCAAAAAGGAAAGTACGGCGACGGTTCGCTTTCATCTCTGCAGTAAGGCTATGAGGGGTCTCATAAAACCAGAATGGATTAAGTAATATCATAGAATAAGCGGTTTAATCAGTCCTGCAAAAGTAAAGCAGACATGATTGACCGCTTTTTGTTTTGTTATTCGGCAAGCCATGGCACGTACATTAGATTAGCATACGAAATTGGTGTAACCGGCTCATTCCGTTTTCTTCTATTATAAAACCTTTCTATTTGAAAGGTGTGATAAAAATCACCTGACTTCAAAAAAAAGGATGGGATTTGGATGAAACCTGAAATTATTCTCCCTTTACAATTCATACTAATTTCACAAATTATCACAATTATCTGTGATATAATTCAGGTATTATAACAGCCTTTTAAAATGCAGGCTGTTATAAAACTGAATACTGGGGAGGGGTAAACATGCCAAGGAGAAAGAGCAGAGGAGGATACGATGAAGGCAGAGAAGCGCATGATCATGCGTTGAACGCCTTATCCTTTCTGCTGAATGAACCGTGGTCATATGAAGTGCTCGGATTAGTAAGATATGAATTAGGGCAGGCCTACTTTATGCTTAAAAGACATATGAAGTCAGAAACGTGTATATGCGGACACGAGTCGGAAGATATTGAACTGTTTAAGACCCTATTGATTCTAGTTAATTCATCCATTGCCAATGCATCCTTACGCCCCATACCCGTAGTTGTTGAAGAACTTAAAAGGTATTTCTCCTCTAAGAAGTGTACTCACCATTGTATTAGTTTTATCCTAACCAAACATGCTCTGACATACGATGTTTAAATAAAAGTAAATAAACACTGCCGGCACGCTCAATAATTGAAAATACATTTCTATTAGCAGCGCAAAGGTATTCTCGGGCATCACTTTAATTCAGCGGCAAAAGTTGATGCCGGAGGGACTTCTCTGTGGGCTCGAAAAAAGAGCAAGTTCCTATTGAAATCTAGTAGGGATGATGATATTATTAATTTCCGTTTTCTTTTTGTAAACGAAAAGGAGCGGTCACTTACTCTTTTCTTTGTTAAAAGAGAGTAAAAATTTTGCAGAAAAAACTTCAAAAAAGAAGTTGACTTCTGTGAAGGTGTCGAGTATACTAAATTATGTCGCTGAGATGAAAGTTAAGTAAAAAATATTTTCATAATAGTTGACTTCGATGAAGAAAAATGATAATATTCAATAAGTCGTTGAATCTAAATCGACCTTTTGTTCTTTGAAAACTAAACAAAGCAGAAACGTCAACGTAAGTTTTATTTTTGTAACAAAACATGAGCAAATCAAACACTTTATCGCGATTAACGATCAGTAATATCCTTCGGATAAACTGCTCGTAAATGCCCGATCGATTCGACTAATAATTGTGAGGAAAACCATCTCACAATTAAAGTCTCATCTTATTGGAGAGTTTGATCCTGGCTCAGGACGAACGCTGGCGGCGTGCCTAATACATGCAAGTCGAGCGGACTTT
>NZ_JACHGK010000013.1 GCF_014207535.1 Bacillus benzoevorans | reverse complement strand
CTAACTTTTGGGAGCAAGCTCCCAAAAGTCCGCTCGACTTGCATGTATTAGGCACGCCGCCAGCGTTCGTCCTGAGCCAGGATCAAACTCTCCAAAAAAGTGTTTGATTTGCTCATGTTTTGTTACAAAAATAAAACTTACGTTGACGTTTCTGCTTTGTTTAGTTTTCAAAGAACAATGAGCTGATTTATCATCAGCAGCGAATATCATACTATCATTTCTTTTCGCTGAAGTCAACTGTTGCGAAATATTATCTTATCGCTCTCGCAGCAGCAACATTTATTACTATACTCTTTTCATTTTCAGAAGTCAACTTCTTTTTAAAAGTTTTTTCTTCTTAAAATTCGTATTCTTTTCAAATACTAAAGTACTAAATGCCGCTCCTGACTACTCGAAAGGAGCAACGGGATTAATAATATCATCATCCTGGATAGAAAGCAACACTTTTATAGTATTAAATTTAGAAACTATGTTTTCGAACTACTCGTCCCTGAAGTAACGAGGTGCGGTCGCTGCATCTCAAAAAGCCGTGTTTTGTTTTTTCATATTAATTAAGAAAGAAGGAGACACGAAAACTGTCTCCTTCTTTCTTATCTATTCAGTCCTATTGTTGCTTTTCCGGCTCCGGATAGTCAAACCCCTTCGTGTCCACTTCTACCTTCTTCATGGTCTGAGCTTCTAATGGCTTGTCTGCGCTATCCCGCTCAACAGAAACAATGGCATCCACGGTCTCCATCCCCTCGATTACTTTTCCAAAAGCAGCATATTCTCCATCAAGATGCGGAGCCTCCGCCACCATGATGAAAAATTGCGATCCAGCGGAATTCGGATCCTGTGTCCGCGCCATAGAAATGACGCCGCGGTCGTGTTTCATATTATTTTCAAAACCGTTTGTGGTAAATTCACCTGCAATAGTATATCCCGGTCCGCCTGAACCGTCTCCTGCGGGATCCCCGCCTTGGATCATAAAACCAGGAATAACCCGATGGAAAGTGAGACCATCGTAAAAACCACTTTTAATTAATGAAATAAAATTTGCCACCGTATTAGGAGCTGCAGCCGGATCCAATTCAAGGACGATTTTTTCATCGTTTTGCATCGTAATTGTCACGATTGGCTTTTCTTTGACAGATGATGAATAATCCGATTTTTTCCCAGATTCTAATACGGTATTCTCCGTTTGTCCATTTTTTGCCCCGCTTCCACAGCCGGCTAAAATAATGGCTGCCGCGATCATGGCAGTGATTACATATAATACTTTATGCCGAAAGAACATTTCCTCATCAACCCTCTCTATGTATTTGTGACATTAAAGATCGAGACTATTATAGCCTTACATTCCTTTTTATTACAATAGCACACAGAGCGGTTGCAGCAAGCTGCCGAAAAGTATAAATGTATCATTAGACGAAACGGGAATGTACGCTGTCACCTTTTGCAGCCCGAACTATCTGTTTGTAAGGTCACGTTGGGAATTTTTAGGGAAGCGTGAGAACCGTCCCCGTGTTTTGAAAATAAACGAACACAATAGGCGGTTGAAATGAAAAAGTTCTATGAATAGAATTCTTGATTTTGATGTTTGCCTTTTTTCATGGCTCTTCTTGGATAATGGATAATATAGCTGAAAGACCTTAACTAATCTGTCTTTCAGCTCATCTTTCGCTTCGAATTCCAGATTTGACAATTCACAATAATATTGGGCAGCATAGGAACAAATATGGAGGGCTGAAAAGTTCCTTAAATTTGGGAATCTCTTTTCGTAGAATTCAAACATAAACTTACCAGCTGCCACATTATCCAGCTTCTTCACGGAAAAAGGTGTGCGGCATAAGCTATCCGGTGTCATGACATAATTATAAAGCGGTTCTTCTATCGTCGTTATTTTTTCCGCTGACGCATAAAGCTGTGTCAGAATACAGGCATCTTCACCGACATAAAGGCCGGGAAATTCAATCCCTGCAAATAGTTTGGATTTCATCATCTTATTACATAAGTAATTGGTTACGTTTCTTTGCGCTGCATAATATGCAGCACAATGATACGATCCATTTATATGAGTCTCCCTCATCGCAAATATTTCAATAGTTTCTCCAGTGGTTTTTACCTTGCGATAACCGCATTGAATAATATCAATGTCGTCTGCTACTGCTCTTTCTATTAAAGTTTGGTACATATTTTGCTCAATGAAATCATCCGCATCAACAAAAGCAATATATTCTCCAGATGCGTAATGGACGCCATCTCTTCTTGCCGCTCCCGGTCCCGCATTTTCCTTATGAAGGACCTTTACTCGATCATCCGCCATTGCATATTCATCACATATATGGGGTGAGTTGTCTTCTGAACCATCATCAATAAGAATAATTTCTAAATTTCTATAAGTTTGCCTTACTATACTTTCGAGACATTTTTTTAAATAGCTTTCTGCATTGTAAACGGGCACAATAATACTAATTAAATGGTCCATACCACACCTCATTAAAGCTTGGATAATCTTATTTCTTCTGCTCTATGAAACTCTCGCCATGTTCTATCTTATTATAGATACGGCTAATCCCGACCGCTATAATTAACCATTGCAGAAGTCCGATAGATAGTTGATTTTGAATGAAGGAAACTTCAAATAATTGATGTATTAACGTAGCAATTAGATAGGCTGCTGATAATCGCACGATTCTGTCCTCCTGGCCGTACCAGAAGATTTTCCAAATGCTAAATAACAATAATATAAATACAGACAAACCGATATAACCGCCTTGAAGTGAAATCTGCAGGTATAAGTTGTGGGCCGATATCGTCTTATTTGAAATATCGCTGACTAAAGTACCTGTACCGTATCCAAAAAATGGCTGCTGGCTGATGAGGGAAATTAAATGGGACCATACCACTTCCCGGCCGGAAAAAATATTTTTACCTGTATACTCCCATACCAATCGTTCCAAATCCCGATAGTGGTCCCATTCAGAGAGGTTCGGATAAATAAATGTCACCGCAAGAATGATCATGATAATAAAAAAGAAAAAACTATAGAAAATGGTTTTGCTCCGGGTAATGGAATGCCACAATAGATAGGTCAGAACGATACTTAATAAAGATAACAGAATGGTCCGAGCACTAGTAGCCACGCACAATAATACGCCTGAAACCAGGATCAAATAAAGCATGATGTTCTGTTTCTTATACAAAATCATACAAATCGGAAAAAACAGCAGGTACAAAAGATAGGGCGCTAAAATATTCGCATTAGAAAAAATACTGGAAAAGGGTATTGGAAAACCAGAGGCCGCCCAAATAAAAACAGTACATAAAATATAAATCATACTTAAGTTGCTGATCCCCTTCAGCTTATAAAAATCCCACTTAAAGGATGACATATACAGGGTAAAGTTCATGACTGAAACAAATTGATATAGAGTGATAAAACTTCTAGCATTTGCATGATTGTACAACCCGATGAACCCGATTAGCGTAAAGCACAGTCCGAAGAATATCATATTTGCATATACGATCGGGAGCATTCGTTCCTTTAAAAAGAAAAAGAGCACCAAGAGATTGGAAATGGTTAATAAACAAAGAAGAAAGAATGTTCCGATGGCATCGATCGCCGCTAGGTTCACATTACTTATTGAACTCATGAGAACAAGCGAAATAAAAACAGGTACTGTTAGCATACTTAAAGTCACTTTTTGTTTATCGCCGGGAGCATAATATTCGATTTTTTGCATAGACACTATCAAAACAGCCCTTCAATCATTAAATATATTTAAGTATTCTGAAAATTAACCTTAAAACAGAACCATTAGATTGGTAGATACTCTTTAATTTGCATATTTATTGCTCATTTTCCGATCTGTCCACATCGTATGATATAATTCTTCCATTAACGTAACATTTTGCTTCCAAGCATAACATTCCAAAACTCTTTTCCTGCCATTTCTGCCAAATCTCTTTCTTAACTTCTCATCTAGCATTAATTCGTACATTTTTTCGCCAATGGCTGCCGCATTTTTTTTCGGGACAAGATAACCTGTCTCTCCATGAATCATGACTTCTTTAAAACCACTTACATCAGTGGCTATTACCGGCACTTCACAAGCCATAGCCTCAACCGCCGCTACCCCAAAGCTTTCACTTTCATTGACACTTCCTACACAAAAAACATCCATGCGATTGATCGCCTGAGGAACTTCATTATTTGGAATATACCCCTTAAAGAAAACCTTATCGGCAAGATTTAACTCTTTGCAGAGGTTTATCAGCTCTTCCTCCAAATCTCCCTTTCCATAGATCTCAAGAACCGGACAATCACGAAAGCCTTCCTCTTCTATCCTATCTAGTAAAATCTTAAACCCCCGAATGATATACTCTATTCCATACTTTTCTGACAGGGTTTTTACAGTCCCAAAGACAAATGGTTCTTTTTGTATATCCACCGGCTTAAACAGATTTGTATCCACACCAAAAGGCGTGATCGTAATATTCATATTTCTCTCCATGACCTTTTCAACCTGCTTGGCCATTGAATAACTGGTAGAGGCTATTTTATTTGCATAACAGATATTTTTCTGCAATATTCTCATTTTCCATTTTCCTTCGTAAGGGAAATCATATACATCACTGCCCCATACGGATAAAATCAACGGTTTTAATTTTGCCATTCTCGACAAAGTGCCATAACCGCTTGCATAGTGGCAATTAATCACATCTGGATTTATTTTTTTACACAGGCGGGCGAGCTGAACGGCATTCAGATAGTACCCTAATAATCCGGAATACTTTAGTTGATGAAGCTGAACTTCCTTATTTATCTGATCCATCGCAGGTACATGGTCAGCATTATAAGCTAAATGAACGTCATGCCCTCTTCCCGCCAGTGCATTGACCCAGCGGACCGTATGAATATTACTGGCTGCGGATAAGAATAATATTCTCATAAGTATCCTCGTTTCCTTCAGATTAATAGACACCCATTTCGTCATGCCCCATCACATATTTTCCTCATGAGTTTTTTCTTTGACAATCCAATCGATTGTTGAAATCTGTGCTTTTCTTTTTCGAAAAAAAACAGCCAAACCAGTATGGGCAAGGATCTTTATCTCACCGAAAAAGCTAAATTTCTTTAGACTAAGGAGATTCAACTTCATTTTCCGAGGAAGAATGGTCTCCATATACGTTTGGTCCACATCGGCTGCTTTCGCTAACAAAACCTCTTCATCTTTATACAAAATACTGGCCTCAGACGTGACCCCCGCCGGCAGCAAAAGCGTCGCCATCATCTCCTCACTGTAACACGCAACATATTTCTCCACCTCCGGTCTCGTTCCCACTAAGGTCATGTCGCCGCGGAGAATATTCAGAAGCTGCGGAAGCTCATCCATGCGGTACTTTCTCAGAAAGGCACCAGCCTTCGTAACTCGGGTATCGTTCTTGGTGGTGACTTGACTTCCCATTTTTTCTGCATCCTTGACCATAGTACGGAATTTGAAAATTTTGAACTTCTTGCCATACTGGGTGACTCTGACTTGGCGAAAAAATACCGGTCCTTTCGAATCCCATTTAATCCAGATAGAGATGGCGAGCACTGCAGGTGAAAGAATGGATAGCAGACCAATCGAGACCGCCACATCAAAAAGTCTTTTGCCGAGAAGACTCCATCTTCTTTTCCGCAAAGCAGCATAATAAGGTCTTACTTGCTCATTGCGCATGTCCGGTGGCAGTTCATGCCATTTTTTTAAGACCATCTAACCTTTCCTTTCTCTATTTGGAATGAATCTATCCATCAGTCTCTGTCATCCCGCTTCAGAATTCTTGTTAAGTTTTAAACTGGATAAGCCCTAATGATTTCCTCCGTAGTATGAATCATAATGCTTATGTTTTTCTTTCTTTTTATTCAGCACAACCCCGAGTAATTTCCCTTTTGCCGCTTCAAGCAAGGCCATTGCTTTAAGGGCGTGCTCTTTTTCGGTCTTTCCTGAACGAAGAACAAGAACGGTCCCATCACATTTATTCGCTAATATTTGTGCATCTGTTACCGCGAGTAACGGCGGTGCGTCCAAAATAACCATCTCAAAATGCTGACGGGCTTCTGTCAAAAACTCCTTCATCCCCTTAGAGGCAAGCATTTCTGATGGGTTTGGCGGAACGGGACCACAGGTCAGAACAGAAAGACCATCCACTTTTGTTTCCTGTATGGCTTCTGCCATGGTTCGTTGTTTTAAGATGATGTTGCTTAAACCATAGCTATTATCGACTTGAAAGGTGTGATGAATCGTTGGCTTTCGTAAATCTGAATCAACCAGAAGCACTTTTTTCCCTGCTTGGGCAAAAACAACCGCAAGATTGGCTGCCGTTGTCGATTTCCCTTCTCCCGCTTCGGAAGAAGTAATCACCATGGAACGGATTTCCTGATCAAGGGATGAAAAATCAATATTCGTCCGAATCGTGCGATATTGTTCTGAAATAGGCGATTGTGGTTTATGCTCGGCAATCAGATAACGCAGCAAAGAAGTCTTTCCTTTTTTCTTAAACATTTAGCTGTCTCCTTTCTATCTGCCGGGATTGAACCAACTTACTATCGGGTCCTTCATCCTCCATATCCCCAACAGTGCCTAAAATGACGGCGCCTAAGATCCCTTCGACATCCTGCTCTGTTTTAATGGTGTGATCAAAGTAATGTAATAGCAGGATGCTCCCTACACTAAGAACTAATCCAGCGACTAGTCCTCCAGCTATATTAAGAATGTGATTCGGTTTCACCGGGAAAGGATTTCGCTGCTCCTCTGCCGTCGATAAAATCGTAACATTTTTAATTCCTATCAATTGGGGAACTTCTCTTTGGAAAACATGGGCGATTTCATTCGCTATTTTCTCTGCTTGGGAAACTTCCTCATGTTCCACATTGACTGTCACAACGTGGGATTCCCCTTCTTGCGTGATCGTGATCGTTTTGTTCAATTCCTTAAAAGTCGTATGCAAATCTAGTTCGTCAATGACTTGATTTAAGATATAGGGACTTTTCATGATGACACTATAGGTCTCTACGTAATCTCCATCTTTATTAAACTCCACGTCTTTTTGTGACGGTTGGGAATCGGCTGCTGCCCGGCTAACCAGGATTTGCGTAGATGCCTGATAAATGGGGGTGATAAAATAGAAACTAACCACTGCGCTAAGTCCCATCGCAAACATGACGATAGATACAATGAATAACCACTTTTTCCGCAACCTATCAAATAGTGCTCGAAAATCAATTGAATAATCCATAACACCCTCCAAAAGTAACATTCAATACACGATGACCAAAACGCTGCTGCTGAACATTTAATTAGTTTGTTTTATAAGCACCTTACATTCCATATAACGAACAACCTAAGCGAAAAAAATTCCTATTTTATTTTACAAACTTTTAAAAAACCCCAATAACAAATATGAAAGGCCGAACGGAATAGTGAAAGTTTTTCGATGCTTCGATATAAATACCAATGGTATTTGATTAAATCCAACTTATTACGCGATATCGAATTCCTTCTGACTCTGTATTTCATTAAGACATCCGGCATTCCATAAATATATTTTTCTTTTTTTAAAATCTGTAACCATAGTGCATCATCATTTCGCTTTCTGATATTCGGCACAACAAATTTCCCTAACTTTGTGACATCATACATAACGGTCGAATTCCCTACAGGACAGCTTAATAAGACTCCATTATAATTTGTTTTATGTTTGGACTTCATCGTTTTATGGAGCGGAGAACCGGACTCATCTATCTGCTCATACGAGGTACATGTAAAAGAATAGCCGTTCTCCTTCATAAAGAATAACTGTCGTTCTAGTTTTTCCTCTGTCCAGAGATCATCACTATCCAAAAAAGCGATATATGTCCCGGCTGCCAGCTCGATTGCCCTCGTTCTAGACACAGCAGCTCCTGCATTTTTTTCTAGTAAATAATATTTAATCCGCTGGTCTTGTTTGCTATATTCTGCTGCTACTTCCCTTGTCTGATCAGTAGAACAATCATCCACGATAATCATTTCCCAATTTTGATAGCTTTGTTTCATGACAGACTCTATCGTTTCCGCCATAAATTCACCACAATTATAGGCAGGAGTTATGATAGAAATTAAATCACTTGCCATTATCCCACCTCATCCTCATTAATCGTTTTCGCTCAGCCCTCTTGGATGTACTGAAACTTGAACCCTTGTTTAAGACGATTGTCTATGAAGGATATTGCGAAAAATGCCATGAGCTAAACCTGCAAAATACTTGAACTCTTTTGTTCGATAAAAAGCAATAGTAAATATGATATTTGGAACAACGAAACAAATGATCATCTTCACAGCAAAGGTTTGGACAGTGCTCTCTGTTAATAACCGGCTCAGCGAGAATACAAGAGCACCACTTAGTAATACGACAACTGTATAATGAAAATATTTCCGGAAATAATCAAAAACAGAATAATTGAAACCATACTTAAACACCATTAAAGGTTCTACCCAAAAACATGTCGTCATTGTGCTAATCAAAGTTCCCAGGAGAACCCCTGCCATTCCAAAATGAATGACCAAATAAATAGAAGACATTAAATTAATGAAGGCCTCAAAAAGAGGTTTATGTCTGCTATACCAATACAGTCCCATAGCATCTGTAAACGTTAAAGACGGTTGGCGCATTCCCGTAATAAAAAAGTTTAATACCATGAGAAAAACAATACTATTTGAAAAAGTGAAATCAGCACCTAACCATAACGTGATAAATGGATTTAACAAAATAAATAAACAAATAGACATGAACCCATAAACCCAGGCTGTAAAAAAGTAAATATAATGAAAGATCCTTTCCTTATTTTCATCATCTGATGACGCATGAAGATTTCCTATACTAGCCGTTAACGATTGATAGATTAATTTTGTAAATGTTGTCAACGAAGAGAGAATAAGCAAGTAATTTGCATAAATCCCAACCGTTACAATGCCTAAAAAGCGGGCAATAAGCAAATGATCCGTACTTAAGACAATAATGCCGCCAATTCTATGAGCGATATTGCCTTTCACATTTTTTATCATTTCATCCTTCGTATCCTGATCCAATTTCCCCTTTTCCTCCCCCTTTAGAAAGGGATACATTCGATCAGCCTTTATTGATAACGAAAGATTTAAACCTAATGTACTGACAAGAGTTAAAATAAGAAATAAAAAATAACTTTGCGTGAGAAGCAGTGCGAATATTTGGAAAATTTTAAGGGCAATATCAAATATATTCCGGTATTTTGTGACAATATATTGCTTCTGATCAGCCATGATGAGTGATTGTTTATAAATCAAGAAATAAGATAATGCCGCATTCAAAACAAAGATGATATAAATGATGTATATTCCAGGTATATTCGGCATTTCTTTGATGAAAAAAGATAGAAATGGAGCAATGGACAAGCCAAGGATTAAAACGATGAACCCAATAATGGTATACGCCTTTTTATATAAGGACATTAATGCAGCAACCTTAGAATGATCATTCTCCGCTAGTGGTCTATATAGACTAAAAATGATCGCTGTGCCGATTCCTAGCTCTGCTAGGGACAACATGGAAAGAATATTGGAAAATAAACCGTTTAACCCTAAATATTCTTTACCAAGCATGGCAATGAAAACGGTCCGCGAAGCGAAATTAACCGCCAAAGCTAATAGTTGAAAGGTAATGGCAAAAGAAATATTTCTTAGTGACGCTTTCGTTCGTGACATAATAACACCCTTTAATTAATCAGCAAGCATAACCCAGACTCCCTATAAATTTATTAACTCATCAATGGCATGAAAAGCTGCTTGATTGGTCATAGGAAATTGTTTTAATCGATCAATATATTTTGTCCTATCTGCGCTTCTTTTCACTAATTTCAAAATGGCATCAGCAAAAAGCCTTTCATCTAACGGACAAACCTCACCTAAATAACCATCTTCTAACATCGCCGTTATAGCAGGAATTTTTGTGGCAACAATCACTTTTTGTAAGACCATCGCCTCAGCAATCGTTATCGGATGGGCTTCTACACGGGTTGTTTGAATATAGATATCTGCCAAACTCACGTATGGAAAAGGGTTCGTTTTTTCTCCTAATAAAATACAGGTATCCTCTAATTGCCTTTCTTTTACCATCATCTTAATTTTTTCCATATCCTCTCCAGTGCCAATAAAGTACCAGATAAATGGACAACCCGCTCTCTTTAATTCAGCAGCGGTTTTTATCGCGACATCAATGCCTTTTTCATAAGAAAACCTGCTGACCGTCACAAACATAAACTTATCTTTTTCTTTATCTATGTCAAAAATCTTTTCTTTCGCTTTTTCTCTAATGCGATCAATATTGATAATATTATTGATGACGGAAATCTTATTATCCATATATGGAAATTTCTCAGCTACAGCTTCTTTACAAGAAGTTGAGACCGCAATGATTCCATCCAATCTAGGATAATATTGTGTATCAATTTTATAATCCTTTCCCTTCTTTTCATAAGAGCCATGATGATACCACATATATCTTTTATCAGCCGATACTTTGTCGATTAAATAATAGGGGGAATAACCATTCTGGCAGTATGAAATCGCAACATCATAGTGTTTAGGAATTCTTTTTAGAATGAACCATGGCTTTTTAAAGTAGTGGAGAATTTTTAAGACGGTATACCACAAAATACGTTTACCCTTTTTGAGCATTCCAGGAGTCCTTAAAATGGTTTTCAGCGATCCCGGCGACAGCCCGTGGATGATATGAACCGAACTTGGAATCAGCTGATAAAGCGGACCGCTGTCTTTCCAAAGAACGAGATCCACGTGATAATTTTTGCCGGAAAGATAATGTAAAAAGTTGATTAAACTAGATTCTATTCCTCCAATATTCGTACCAATATTTAAGATTAATATTTTTTTCATGGTTTATCCCTTCACCCATGACTCTCGTCTAATATCGCCTTTAAACTCCGGCAAACATATTTCACATCTTCGTCGTCCATTGAGGTATAGAGCGGCAAGGTGAGCTCATTTCGATACACATCATAGGCATTTGGAAAATCCTTTATATCGAAGCCCAAGTTCTTATAAGCCGAATGCATCGGCAAAGGTTTAAAATGGACATTCGTTGCAATCCCCTTTTCTGCCATCCTTTCCATCACGTAATTCCGAAAGGTCTCATCTTTTCCTCTTAATCTGACAAGATATAAATGGCCGCTTGAAAAATGATCTGCATCATAGTGTGTTAAAATATCTAACGGTTCATCCGCTAACTCTCGATCATATAACTCGATAATCTCCCTCCTTCTTGCAAGTAATGACTCATAGCGCTTTAATTGGGCAAGTCCAATGGAGGCCATGATATCCGTCATATTACTTTTGTAAGCGGGATAGAGGATGTCATATTCCCAGCTGCCAAGCCTCGTTTTCGCCAATGCATCCTTTGACTGCCCATGAAGAGAGAATAACATGTATTGCTGATAAATCTCCTCATTGCTGACATCTGGAATATCCCGCCAAGTGACCGCCCCTCCTTCACCTGTTGTTAAATTCTTTACGGCGTGAAAGGAAAAACAGGTAAAATCCGCCACTCCCCCGCTCTTGTATCCTTTATAGACCGCCCCAAATGAATGAGCTGCATCTGCGAGAACAACCACTCGGCCAAAGGCTTTTTGTAAATCGTTAGAGGGATGAAATAAGCCTTTCTTTCGCTTGACCATTGCAAAAATTTTATCGTAGTCGCACATAACGCCGCCGATATCGACCGCGATAATCACCTTTGTCTTACTCGTGATGGCATTTTCCAGCTGTTCATAGTTCATCAGAAATGAATCCTTTGCTGTATCGACTAAGACGATTTTCGCTCCCACATGATGAATGACACTCGCGGTAGAGGTATAGGTGTAAGCAGAGGTAATGACTTCATCCCCTTCTCCAACACCTAAGATTCTCAATGTTAATTCCATTGCAGCAGTTGCTGAATTTAAACAAACAGCCTTCGAAGTATTAGTCCATCGGGCAATTTGTCTCTCGAATTCCTTTGTTTTGGGCCCGGTCGTAATCCATCCTGATTTTAATGTATCGATGACCTCATTAATTTCATGATCTGTAATGTCTGGAGGGGAAAACGGTATTAATTTCCATATATCCGATAATTCTGAATTATTTGAATTCAACATAGATGCTTCTCCTTTCCCATGAGCGATGTTGATTTACAAAACAGAAGAGTAGTTTTGTTCATACTCTTAAGCATTCGATCATCTTTTTTCAGAGGGACTTTACGAATCTACTATTTTTCCCCTCTCTGTAGAACAACTCCTAATATAGAAAGGATTGGCTGACCTTATACAACCACTTTGATTGCACTGAGTAAACGCTTATTTCGTTCTATATACAGAACATATTGACTAAAAAAAAATGATAGAATAAGTCTATTACTAGCACATAGGTTCTAAATCACTATGACAATAGTTCTTTTTATATCAGATGGATTATACCATGCCGCTCCTTTCAGTGGAAGTCTTTTGTATTAAAATACAGATAAAAAGTACTATCCATTATTTCCCTTAAATACATAATTTTCCCTATAATTCCCATTCAAATGAAGGGACGAGCGTGACAGTACCCGATAAAATCAGGACGAAGAATGTCCCTCTTCCCGTCGATAGACCCAAGATGAAGGACCTGTCTCCCAGCAGTGAGGAATGACATTGTTATGCCTTAATTCTTTTGCTATTCTGAAATATATGTGCATAAATGCAAGGAAGAGATCAATCCAAGCAGCGTTGTTTCCCGAAATAAAAATCATGGAAATCCTTGAAAACCTGGCAATCGAACTTGAATTATCCGTATCCATCATTGATTTTCTCGAGGATAAAAATTTTCATTACCCGAAGCAGGAACAAACGGTGGAGCTTGAAAAGACACTTCGCTCCCTATTGGATCCGCCGTTCGATCATCAAGCAGAAATGATTGATGACAAAATCAATATCTATCGGATTCGCTCTTTAGAGGAGCAGGAGCAGAACAGCTGGGTGATGATTCCCATTAAAGTCAATCATATTTTGGCCGGAAAAATAGTCGTTTGGGAAAAAGGAAAGGAACTCGGATACTTTGACCTGTTGGCGTTACGGGTCACTCTGGCTATTCTCGTGTACACCTTTGGGCAAATTTACTATATGAATTCAAAAGAAGCGCATTTTCATGATGATTTCATTCGCGAAATCCTGTTAGAGGAAAGCGATAAAGAAAAACTGTTAAAAAATGCCAAGAATTTATCTTGGGATGTTCGTAACAAATATGTCTGCATCAGCTTCAAACAAATAAATAATCAAATACAATTAGAGGACCATCGGGATTTAATCGGCGCCATAACCGGACGATTTTTTCCAAAAAAGGAAACACCGTTAGGTTTATTGGATGGAGTCATAATCATCTTTCAGCCTGCCGATGAGACGACCAGCCAATTGAATAACGAGGAATTAGCAAAGAAATGCAGCAAATTGATCGCTGCACTAGAAAAGGAAATCCCAAATGCAATTATCATGGGAGGGATCGGCCGTTCCATTGATGCCTTTTATCGAATAAAAAAGAGCTACAATGAAAGCATGAAAACGCTAGAAATCGGTCACCTCCTTTATCCTGATAGAAAGCTGCATTTCTACAAGGATTTAGGACCATTTGGGCTTTTCAATTTGGAGGCATTTAAGGAAGAAGTGGGGCATGTCTTTGAAAGTATTTCCCCCGTTTTGCAGCAAGAGGACAAGGATGAATTAATCAACACGCTGAAAATTTATCTGGAAAGTAAATGCAATTATAATTTGGCAGCGAAAAGACTGTATATTCATCACAATACGGTTAGATATCGAATCGCTAAAATTCAGCAGCTTTGCCAGCTTGATTTAGAGGATTCCATCGAAAGATTAAAATTAGAAATTATATTAAAGCTTGAAAAGCACTTGGATGAATAAATCCGAGTGCTTTTTTTGTAAGCGTTGCCAATCCCTATCACCCCCCTATTCACTCCCTATACATTCAGCTAAAGTCAACATGAACCTTTAGAAAAATGCGCGAAAATAAGCGACAATTTTGTGAACACTCACAAAAGAAATTCGTTAAAAATACTGTATCATTATTTTTGTAAGAAAATAATTTTTTCTTGGGGGGTTCCTTAATGGAAAACAATTCAATTGCGACACATATCAGCAAAGAGGAAACGGTGGATCTTTTAAGACGAATGATTCAAGTGAAAACGGTCAATGAACCCGGGGATGAAAAGCCTCTAGCAGAACTATTAGCAAAAGAAATGGCTTCCTTCGGTATGGAGGTAGAAGTTACTGATTTAGGGAACAATCGAGCCAATGTAACAGGTATTTTAAAAGGCACTGGCGAAAAAAAGGCACTGCTTTTTAATGGACATTTGGACACCGTGCCCCCAGGAGATGTGGAGTGGAAATATGACCCCTATTCCGGACATGTCGAGGATGGAAAGATTTACGGCAGGGGTTCCGCAGATATGAAAGGCGGCATCGCCGGCATGATTATGGCGGCTAAAGCGATTAAACTAGCAGGAGTGGAGTTAAAAGGAGATCTGATCATTTCCGGAGTAGCAGGTGAGGAAATCGACAGTATTGGTGCTTTTGACTTTTTAAACAAAGGCGGGCTTAAAGACGTTGAAGCGATTGTTATCGGAGAACCGAGCAATAGTGAAATTAACGTAGCGGAAAAAGGTGCCCTTTGGGTAGAAATCACCACATATGGCCATACAGCCCATGGAGCTTTTCCACACAAAGGAAAAAATGCCATTGTTTATATGAACGCTTTAATGAATCAATTACTTCAATACCAGTACACATATGAAGAAAATGAGCTTGTCGGCTCTCCGACGATGAATCTTTCTACGATAAATGGCGGGGTAAAGACCAATGTGGTTCCGGATAAATGTACGATCACGATCGATATGAGAACAGTTCCAGGAATGGTTCACGATGATATCATTAACGATTTTAAAAAAATAATCGAAGTGTTGCAAGGTGAAATCGAAGGTTTCGCAGCAGAGATTAAAATTACGAACAATCGACCAGCGGTAGAAACGGATGCCAGCCATCCATTTATCAAAACAGCTCAAGAAGTGGTAAAAGAGGAGTTTGGTAGAACAGTAGAAGCAAAAGGGGTTAATTTTTATACAGACGCGGCAGTATTTTTACCAGCGACAAACCTGCCCGCCATCTTTTACGGCCCGGGAAGTTCCGATATGGCCCATCAGCCAAACGAACACATCAGTATTGATAGCTTAATGGAGGCCACTCAGTTTTATGCAGCACTTGCTGAGAAATTCTTGTCTGTAAAACCTGTTCATGCCAATTTAGCATAAGGGGGATGTCGATATGAAAAAAAGAAATATCATTTTAACCTTGCTTTTTGTCACGTGGACGCTGAGCTATATGGATAGAATGGTTATGACCGTGGCCATTCCTTATATTTCGAAAGACTTCGATTTGACCCCGGTGTCGATGGGGATTGTTATGAGTGCCTTTTTTGCCGGATATGCCTTGTTCCAGGTTCCCGGCGGCATGTTAGCAGATAAGTTTGGCTCAAGAAAAACAATGGTTTCGGCCGTTACCTGGTGGTCACTTTTTACAGTAGCGACTGCCATGGCGACAAGCTTTACGAATATGCTGATCATCCGCGTTCTTTTTGGAATTGGCGAGGCTAGTTTCCCAGGCGGATCTTGGAAAACACTTTCGAACTGGTTCCCTAAAAAAGAACGGGCCACTGCAAACGGCATCATGATGTCCTCTAATGCGTTAGGACCTGCGATTGCTCCATTATTTGTCGTTGGTGTTATGGCCGCTTTCGGCTGGCGGAGTGTTTTTCTATTCTTGGTGATTCCAGGAATCATTGTTGCTGCGCTTCTGTGGTGGCTTGTACGGGATAATCCAAAAGACAGCAAACTGGTTTCAGCAGAGGAACTAAAGGTTATTCAGGGGGATGAAGGAACAAAAGACTCCGGAAAGAAAATGAGCTTTAAGGATGTCGTGAAACAATCGATGGTTTGGAAGCTTGTCTTGATTTGGTTTACATTTGACATTACGTTCTGGGGATTTTCTTCATGGGTTCCAACTTATTTAATCAATGCCCGCGGCTTTGACTTAGTAAGCATGGGCATCAATGCATCCTTGCCGTTCTTTGCCGGTACCGTTGGTTTAATTTTAGGCGGATATCTGTCAGATAAGTTCTTTGTCGGCAGACGCCGCACCTTAATTATCGGATCTGATATTCTAGCTGCTATATTCCTATACTTTACCTTCACTACAGGTTCAATGGTACCTGCAATGGCATTATTAACACTTTCAGGATTCTTCATTTGTATGTCATTTGGAGCCATTTGGGCACTGCCAATGAATGTCCTTAAACCGGAGGTAATGGGAAGTTCATCGGCATTAATTAACTTTGGCGGTCAAGTTGCCGGGTTTATCTCTCCGATTGTCATTGGTTTTCTCATTGAAGCGGCAGGAGGAAGCTTTAACACAGCGTTTTACTTCCTAATTGCAGCTGTTCTCGTATCCGCTGTCATTACGACTTCAGTTCGTGAACATGAAAATACCAAAACAGCTAAATTAAAAATAGCAAAATAAAGGGACATAGGGGGACGGGTTCAAACCGTTCCCCTCTCCTCGGGACAAGGGACCTGTCCCCCCGTCCCACCTCTAATCTTTCCTCGTTACGTCTGAGTGATGCTTGGCATAAATGCGCTAAAATAATACTTGTTCGATATAATCCTCTTCTAATATATAAGTGACAGGTCGATTTTTTGTTTTCTTTACTATTCCCTTTGCTTCAAGTTCCGAGAGAAATTTATCTACTTTATGCCGCGAAAGCTGTAAGCCATCTTGTATTTCTCCATTTGTCAGTGGATGTTCCGAACCAACAAAGATATTAATCGCAAGTAATGAACCCAGTAATCCTCTGACATCATCGTTTGCCCAATCTAACTTTTGTAAATGATGATCGATCTTTTGCAACTTTGCCAAACTTAAACCTAAATCATCAATTAAGGATTCTTGACCGCTCTTTAGAATCTCAAGCATCGCTTGACAATAGAATGTTGCCTCTCCTTTGTTATGCGGGTCTGAGAGTTCTTCCAGAGCCTTATAGTACTTTTGCTTATCTTGATTAATCGTATATGATAAAGAAATTGCCGTAAATTCGTCGAGCTTCTTCGCAACATAACTACAAACAAATAAGCGGCCCGTTCTTCCGTTGCCATCATAAAATGGGTGTATATATTCATAGTAGTAATGTGCAAGCATATATTTGTATAAATCCGGCATATTGGATGTATTTAAAAAGAACAACAGATTATTTAAATAATCCTTAATCGTTGATTCTGGATAAATCCCAACATGTGTCGTTTTACTGCCATCTGTTATGGTTGCGATATCTTTACGGAATATTTCCCCGTCTGGCTGTTTGTTCGCTGCTACTTCATCTGCCACTACAGCATCATATAGTTTTCTAAAGTCCTCCACTCTTACGAATGGTTCAATTTTGTTAATATACTTATACGTCTTCACTAAACCGATAAATCGTTTATTTTTACTAGACTTATTTTCATTTACAAGCGAAACAATTTCAGAAAGCTCTTTTTTTGTACTGCGTACACCTTCAATTTCATTCGTACTTTGCAATTCATTAATTAATAATTTATCCAGGTAAGGCTTAACTGCAATAGCTGGCATTTCATTTACCATTTCTTGAATTTTAAAACTATTGATAAGAATTTGCTCCTGTAATTTCATTAAATGATCATTATTGACAATAAAAAGTTCAACAGCATCGCCAACATGTTTACCCTTTAATACAGGCTTAATAAACAAATTGCTTCTATATGTTCCATAACTATAAAAACGTTTCTCATATTCTTTTTGATACTGTGATTCATCTTTATAATAAATTTTACTTAATTTTTCATATTCCACAAATATTCCTCCCCTCATATGAATTATTATTGTAATAATATCATGGTATTTTAAATAAAGGGAAATAATATTGGATCCAATTATAAAAAAATATCAATTTTATATTTAAAATTCAATTAATAACTAATTTTATTCCCGATGTATTCATTTTATCTAAAATACAGCGACTTCATACCTTTACCTATCGTAAATATACCTAGTTTATTAAATTACCTTAACATTATTAGATCGTTTAAAATCAATGCATTCCTTTTACTATTCAAAAGGTGAAATCCCCTTTACTAAGAAACGATTAGGCGGATTAGGGAAATAGGGAGCAGAGGATAGGATAGGATAGGATAGGATAGGATTCGTTCAAACAGGCAAAGGGAAGGTCATGTGAAGTAAGATTCCAATTTTGAGGAAAAAAATGATATGGTTACGCTGCTGCGGATGACAAAGAAACTACATTAAGCAGGCAAAACTCTAATGATCGCCCCTAAGCGTGTATAACGCAGCGGAATTCCTTCCATAGTGTAGGCAAAACGAATAAGTTCCTTCGCCTGTTTTACCGTCTCTACATCCGTATAGCCCCGTGTTTGTGCTTCCATTGCCTTCTGTTTCAATTTGTATTGAAGCGTTCCTGGAGCATATTGGTTTGTTGACATCTTATTCCCTCCCTTCAAACTACTGTAATTCCACTTCTTTTTGCTATTAGCATATTGTACGAGGATCTGAAAATTGCTAAAAAGTTCATTAGAAAATGATGTTCACTCTCAAAATCAATTTCGCCCCGTCGAATTTGCGACCGATTTTTTTCACGCTTCAAAACGCCACATCCTTATGTCCAGCCTGACTAGGACGTTCTGTCCGTCGTCGAGCTCGCTCGGAAAATTTATCCGCCGAAGGCTTAACTTCATTCAGCCAGGGTTTGAACCCCCACTGAATTAGAAAACTTATTTGCATTCATCCCCCACTTACAGAAGTGGAGGACTTCTGCTCCTTCGATTACTCGTCGCATGAAAAAATTTGCTGAATGAAGTTAAAAGGGCACCAGGCATCATCCGGAAATTAGATGGCACCTGGCACCCTTCACTAATCAAGAACGTTCGTTTGACAAATTCCGCGGTGTAACAGTAACTTTTGGAGCGACTTTCAAGAACTTTGGCAGCTTTGGCATTTTCATTTCGACGAATAACCCAGTGGCGGTTCTGACTGTCTTCGTGGATAAGATGTATACAACCAGGAACGTTGCCGGTGCCAGAACCCAATAGAGTTGGTATTCACTGATTAACGGTTCGAGCGGCGAGTCGCGGAAGAGTTTGACCACGAATCCATGCAGCAAATAAACGTATAGCGTATATTTTCCAAGCATAGTAAACCAATAGTTTTTTTTCGGAATCAAAGCAAAAAAGCTGTACAGCATGAGAATCCCAACCAGATAGACTAATAATCTTTGCAGGAACGCCAGAGTCAAATCACTCTTCATCGCCGCATAAGGTGCTGAACCGAACAGCTATTGATAGTCGAAGGCTGGGGATAAATAAAAGAACATGAACGTACCGGCCATGATAAGTAAAGCTGGAACTACGTTTTTACGGGCAGAAAACAGGCTGAAATGTTCTTTTTTCAAATAAAAGCCCAATAAAAAGTACGGGAAAAAGAAAAATGTGTGCGATAGGCTTAAATATTCACCGACACCTGTTTGCCCCTAAAAAGGGCCGGCCGGTACATAACACCACTTTAATGCCTCTATCCCTGGCCTCCTGAATAGCATCCTTTGTAAACGGGGTAATCTCATGCTTCGAATTAACCAGCGTCCCATCAATATCAATCGCAATTAACTTAATCGTCATAAACCTCTCCTATTCATTGGCCAATTTTTGGAGCGTCAATAGTGACGGTCCGAATCTTCAGTGTGTGGATGAGTGTTGGATTTTAGGGAAACAGGAGAAGAACGAAATCGCTAACGCGATGGCCAAAAAACTTCCCCCCAAACAGGTATAAAAAACAAGAAAAGTGTGCACTTTGATGGTATTGTCCAACCGCTAAATCAAACAATACCAAGAAAGGCACACTTTTCTTATGTTATTTTTATTATTGACCACTTTTCAAACACTTATACTTCACATTCAAATACCTCGCGCCCCACCTTTCTCCTGATTATTGTTTTTTATCCTTACCAAATAACAATAACCAGGAGGATGCATTCCATTATGAAACAATATGAAGAAACAATTGAACTATTTTTTGAATTGAAAGGTTCTCCAGAATCTACAAAAGAATCCTATTACCGTCGAATACGTGCCTTTTCATCTTATATGGAGGGGCTTAATCGACCTAGGGGATACCAATAATGAAGATATCCAACAATATATCCTTTATCTCAAAAGAGATAAAGGGCTTTCTGCTGGAACCATTAATAACTATATTTCTGCGATTAAATTTTTTTATACGTATGCCTTACAAAAAGAATGGGACTCCGGGAAAATTCCTCGAATGAAAAGAACGCTAAATTTCCCGATCATCCCTCCAAAGGAATCTGTACTTAGCCTTATCCATCAAACGGATAATCTCAAGCATAAGACCATTCTTATGTTAATTTACGGCAGCGGTCTTCGCGTCAGCGAAGTTGCCAAACTGAAAATTAGTGATATCTGCAGTAAAACAATGAGAGTTCGAGTCCATCACGCAAAACATAATACCAACAGGTATACCATTTTACCTCAAGAGGCTCTCGTTATCATGCGTCAGTATTTTAAAAAGGAATTCGCTCTTACTGGATATCAGCTATCTGATTGGCTTTTCCCTGGGAACGATTTTATCCGATCCTGTATTTGCAGTGGATGCAAAGCTGTTTTTAAACGAGCATTTTTCACATATGACACTCCTTCAAAGGCATATATTCTTTGTGTTCACAAAAAAAGTGATTATGCTAAAAATGTATGACTTTCTCAAACTTATTAGAATATCTCCTGTTTAAGCAGGGACCTGTCCCTTTGTCCCAAAAAAAACGTTGAAATTATTCCAAATTATCAGTATAATTTCTTTTGGAACCAGATTGGTTTTTCTGGTACCAAAAAAAAGGTGGTGATGATCGTGCGGGAAAGAATTCTCCATGAAGCAATTCTGCTTATTCAGCAAAAAGGATTTACATTTACGCTTCTTGAGTTATCCCAAAGACTTGGAACGAGCAAGAGAACGATTTATGAGCATTTTACGTCAAAGGACCAAATGATTGGGGTCATTATTGAAAAGGTGATTTCCGAGATTAAAGAAAAAGAAAAAGCCATCTCCGAGAGCAGCGACATCGAATTGCTGGAAAAAATCAAACAAATTCTTGTGTTTTCTCCAAAGAATATTGAAATTATGGATATACGCCTTTTATCGGATCTTAAGAAACACCATTACCAGCAATGGGTAGAACTGGACTATTTTATAAAAAAGGAATGGACTGTTGTTCTTCATCTAATGGAACAGGGAATAAGTCAGGGAATCATTCGTCCGATAAATGTTCAAGCATTTATTGAACTATACCTTGGTGCTCTCAACCAAATATACGATCCTTCTGCTTTTTCATCCAACCAGCAGACCATTGGGGAAAGGCTGCAGAATGTGGTAGATATTCTTTTAAATGGGATCTCCCATCACAAGGAAAAGGAGAAATAAATATGTCCTGGATTTATTTATGTCTGGCCATCTTATTTGAAGTGGCTGGCACGACGACCATGAAGTTATCTGAAGGTTTTACCAAAGTTATACCAGGTGTCCTTCTACTAGTCTTTTATTGCTGCAGTCTTATTTTTTTAACCTTAACATTAAAAACTATTGATATTTCAGTTGCCTATGCCGTTTGGTCCGGAATGGGAATTTTAATTATTACCTGTATCGGCATTTTTTTATTCGGCGAAAGCATCAGTTTGCTTAAAGTTCTTTCCATTATTCTTATTATTGTAGGTGTCACTACCTTAAATTACACAGTAGAACATGAAAAAGCAGCTAATCAACAAGCCGTAGAAGAAACAGTTGAATTAGATAGAGAGTCATAAGACCACCCTCTATCTATCAGGTAAACTATACTTGCACTTTGCCGGCGAGAAAACCATTTTCTCTAGTAACGTCTTCTAAGATATTTAATACATGATTTAGCTGCTGTTCAGTATGTGTGGCCATAACAGATGTACGAAGTAATTCATTCCCTTCCGGTACAGCAGGTGCGATTATTGGATTTGTGTAAACACCTTTGTTCATTAGTTCCTGCCAAAATTGGAAAGTCCTCATAGTATCATCGATATAAATTGGAATAATAGGTGTTTCTGAATGGCCGATATTAAAACCTAAATCGGTTAAATGGTTGCTAAATCTCTCTGCATTTGCCTGTAAAAGCCGGCGCCGTCCTGGCTCGGTTTCCATGACTTCTAACGACATTAAAACAGCTGCAGTACTTGCAGGAGTCATACTAGCACTAAAAATCATGCTGCGCCCATTGTGCTTTATATAATCAATAACATCTTTATCACCGGCTGCAAACCCTCCTAAACTGCCAAAGGATTTACTGAAGGTGCCTGTGATAATATCAATCTCATTTTCAATACCAAAATGCTCACATGTACCACGTCCATTTTCACCAAGAATACCAATTCCATGAGCATCATCGACTAGAAGACGGGCCTTATACTTTTTCTTTAACTGCACGATTTCTTTCAGCTTAGCTAAATTACCTTCCATGCTGTACACACCATCGACAATAATCAATTTCCCAATGTTTTCAGGGAATGATTGCAGAATTTTTTCAAGGTCTTCCGTATCATTATGCTTAAACCGTTTCAGTTTACCGAATCCCAGTCGAGTGCCGTCTACAATGGAGGCATGTGCATTGCGGTCGATAATGGCAACATCATTGCGTCCAAGAAGTGCGGATATTGTACCTAAATTGGTTTGATAACCTGTTGAAAATACAATCGCTTTTTCCCTTTTGAGAAAGCGGGCTAATCGCTCTTCCAGCTCTTCATGTAAGGATAGAGTGCCATTTAGCAGCCTCGATCCAGATACTGAAGTACCATACTTGACTGTAGCAGCAAGTGCTGCTTCAACTACACGGGAATCTGTTGATAGACCCAAATAATCATTTGAACCTAACATCATTACATCTTTTGAACGAACAGTTGCTTCTGTGCCGTGCCTTTCTTGTATTGGTTCGAAGTAAGGATAGCGATTATTTGCTTTCAAAAATTTAACAAATTCATAATCGAAACATTTTTTGAACACATCCATGTTATCAGCTCCCTTTTATACACTTTCTTAATAGTTTTAATCTTGAAATAAGTAAACATAATTAAAAAGCTTATCCAATAGAAATAGTGAAATCTTATGATTACCTCCGGAAATGAAGCAAAGTCTATGAAACAATGGACACAATCCAACGATACTTGTCCATAAAGTATCGTATATTATGTCGACAATAACTGTCAATATTTTACTATTTTTCAATTTTATGTAAAGTTATTATGTGTTTTATATTTATTTATCATAAAAAATGTAAATTTTGGAGGTCCTTTGAAATGATTAACAAATTAAATTTAGCTCTTCGTACAGGATGGTTTATGTTAACAAATAAGCAGGCTGATAACGCAAAGGATTATGACAAGGCAAGTAATGACTACGATTCTTTCTTTACCAAAACGATGGGAAAGCATTCTATGAATCTCATAAATCATTTGGAGATTATTCCCGGACAACAGGTGTTGGAATTAGCCTGCGGTACTGGATTTTTTACTGTTGAAATGGCACGCCGGCTTAACGGAAAAGGTGAGATGACCATTGTTGACCAGTCAAAAGGAATGCTCGATGTTGCCCGCAGTAAATTAACAGAATTTAGTCACTTGCAAATAAGGACGGTGCAAAGTGATATGATGGCCTATTTAAAAGATATCCCTGATGAGAGTTTTGATATTGTCCTTTGCGGCTGGGCTATTTGCTATACAAAGCCAATTGCTTTCTTAAAAGAAGTACGTCGAATATTAAAGACAAACGGCCAAATAGGTATTATTGAAACGCGAAGTGATTCAGAAGAAATATTGATGAAAGCTTTTGAACAGGTTATTAGCCAGGAGCCATCTTATTTACAACGTTATATTAGAATCGAATTACCGAAGGATAAAGAAACGCTGAAACGATGGTTTGAAAAGGCCAGTTTAGATGTCATGGAAACCTGGGATGGCGAACAGCAGTTACCTTGTCATAATGCGGACGAAGCAATGGAATGGGTTTTACGTTCCGGTGCAGCAGCGGGATTTATCGATGTGATTGATCGAAACCGAGAAACAGAAATTTTAACGCAAATAAAGAAATGGGTAGAAAATTACGCAGCAAATGAAAAGGAATTTAAGATGTCACATACTTTTGCTGCAGGGGTTGCCAGAAAAACGACTATGTAATTTGATGTTTTGGAATGGGAGGTGAAAATGTGACGGACAATACTCAAACTCATTGTCATGTTCGGGTTAATCCAAATGAACAAATTCATTATTTTAATAACATTAAATCTTTTCTTGCTCTTCTTGTTGTATTTTTCCATACTAGCAGCGGCTATGGCGGAGAAGGAGGCTGGTATTACGTTGAGCAATCTGATAATTTGATATCAACCTCTATTCTCACGTTATTAAACGCTCTCTGCCAAAGCTTTTTTATGGGGCTTTTCTTTTTTCTATCAGCATACTTTATACCGAAATCTTACGAAAAAAGAGGTACCTTCCTATTTTTGAAAAGCAGGATATTAAAGTTATTGGTACCGGCATTATTCTATTTCTTTGTTTTAAATCCGCTTTGTATTTACCTTGTGTCGAAGCAGAGCTATTTTTCATCCTTAGATTTCTATAATACTTGGTTTATTATGGCACTATTATATTTCTCAATCATTTACGTGCTGATCAAAAGATTCGTCTCTCCAACAATTGACCAGAAGAAGATTGACTTTTTGGGCAAGAAAAAAATACTAGTATTTATATTAGTCATGGGCCTGTTTAATTTTGTTGTTCGCTTAATCTTTCCCACAGATAAAATGTATATTCATGATTTTACCTTAGGATATTTCCCACAATATATTGCTCTTTTTTCCTTAGGTATCGTAGCCTTTCGAAATAACTTACTGGATAAAATTGAAGATAAAACGGTCTCCATTTACTTTCGTGTGTCACTCATTTCGAGCATCACCATGCCGCTGGTCTTTTTCCTATCAAGTTTTTATTCCAACGGGGTGGAAAATTTTTTCGGAGGGTTTACCTTTGAATCATTTTATTATTCATTTTGGGAGCCTTTCACATATGTGGGGATCATTCTGAAGATTTTAACCGTTTTTCGGGATAAGTTAGACTTTACGGCACCTTTCATGAATCTGGTTAATCAAACAAGCTATTCCATTTATATTATTCAAGCACCCATTATCGTCATCTTACAATTAATGCTGGCAGCATTGGATCTAAACGTGTTTATGAAAGTGTTCCTGGTCACGGTGCTGACATTTATCATTTCGTTTGGCATCAGTGCTTTGTTATTAAAAATCTCTGTGCTCAGGAAAATTTTAACCTAAATGAGGTGGAATAAAATGAAATATTTAAAGCCATTTTTTCTTGTGACTGACATTGGATTTATCCTTTATTGGTTCGTTACATATTTCCATTTAATACCTGCGAGTTGGGCCTTCAAGGATTATAATAATCCAATTATGGTTACATGGAATTGGTCCTTCTTTCCATTGGATATGTTGATTTCCATCACTGGCTTGACCAGTCTCTATTTCTATCAAAAAAGCAAGCAAACATGGAAGACCTTTGCGCTCATATCGTTAGTCCTTACGTTTTGCTCCGGACTGCAGGCGATTGCCTTTTGGCTTTTCAGCGGGGACTTTGATATCACATGGTGGAGTGTAAATCTGTATTTACTCCTCTATCCATTATTCTTTCTCAGGCTCTTTATCCCTAGGAAACAGAGGAAACAGGGAGACGATTCTCGTGTTTCCCTCATTTCCCCCAAATAGAAAAAGGGACCTGTCCCTCCAAGTTGATAGATTGGTGGAAACTGGATAACAACCGAAACCGTCCTTTCTGTTTCATCAACACCAGCGAAGATAAAGGCCCCGCCTGAATATCAGGTAGGGCCTTTTCGAAACAAGGGGAAACAAGGGGACGGTTCCCGCGTTTCCCTAATTTTTACCATGAACCATCGAGTTTCTATATTCTTTTTTTCTAATAATCTAAGAATTCATGAGCAGCTTTGTAAACACATCAAACAGAATGATGGTTCGTGCTGCTAATTTTTTCTGTTCTTTTCATAGGCTGACGGTATCCGTATGTCCATGTTCGCCACAGCCATTCCATCGGTCCAAAGCGGAAGTGCTTCATCCATACTTTGCTAAAAATCATTTGGCAAATTAAGATGACGAGGACGAGTAAGGTACCTTCTGTCAAGCTGACTTTTCCATAGAAATTCAGTCCCAGGAAAATAAAAACGGAAATCAGTGTCTGCAGCAGATAATTCGTCAGCGCCATCTGTCCCATAAATCCCAGCGGACGGAGCAGCTTCTGCCCTGTCTTTTTTTGCATCAAGAGAATGAGGGATGTGATATAGAAAAAGCAAAGCGCCACCCCGCTGAGTCCGGTAAATAAGTAAACGGTTGATTGCTGGTAGACCCCAGTATCGACTACATTCATTTTCAAGACAGCCACCATCGCCGCCAGTGGAATACTTAAAATTAAGGCAGTCAGCCACACCCGTTTAATTTTTGTCTGATGTGTTGTGTATGACTGAAAAATGCCAATTTTCCCCGCATACAGCCCAAATAAGAACATAGCTAAGACATCCATGATAATGAAAATTTCCTGAAAAAGATTCGGCAGGATTTCAGTTTCGACCCGATATCCCACCCATTCCAAATAAGCGCCGCTTTCGTACATATCAACATATTCATCCAGTTTCCCTGCGTTTTTCTGCTCCATTTGCTGCATCATTTCTTCCAACATCGGAGCCGGGACGGCAAACTGAATGCAATTGAGAAGATAAAAGACGCCTAATAAACTAAAGGCCCAGATTAAGATGGTTTTTGCTTTTCGCTTATAAAATAATAGCAGGAAAAAACCCGCGAGCGCATAGCTGTGAAGAATATCTCCAAACCATAGGAACACTAGATGGACTGTGCCAAATAGCAGCAGGATGGAAAGTCTTCTCGAGAAAAGGCGGTTCACCTTCAGGCCTTTTTCTTCAGCCCTGCTCATAAAAATGTAAAAACCTAATCCAAAGAGAAAAGAAAAGATCGTATAAAATTTCGTTTGCACAAACATTTGCAGCAAGATATCAAGCCAATAATCCACTCCGCTGTAATCCGGATTCCTCTCAAAAAGGACTGGGGAATGGAAGGTCGGCATATTGACTAAAAAGATGCCGATCAAAGCAAAACCTCTAATAACATCAATCGTTACGATTCTCTCGCGCTGCGATACTGGCGCTGTCTTCATCCATTTTCATCTCCTAAATAGAAACAGAGGGACGGTTCTCATGTTTCCCTAATTTTTTCCAAGTGGGAAAGGTTCTTCTGCCACTTGCTTAAAGGGATCCTGGTGATAGCTCTCCACTTTTTAAAACATATGAATCTATCAGTTTAAAATGTTACCGTGCTAAACCCGCACTCCATGGTTCACTGATAAAAGCGATTATATAGCCAGTATGACGAAATGAAGAGACTAAAGATGACTGCCAAGGTGTAATAAATAGACGCAGGGATTTTTTTTATTCCTGGAAGGGCGGCATATAGACCATATGCCAGCAATGGAAAGATCGGAATAAAATATCTCCCTTGAACCCCGAGTACACGGCTCGGATCATTTTGCGGCCATGCTAAAAATAACATCGTCACCACTACAGCCGCCTCTATTAGAAAAATAGCCAATAATAGCAGCCCGCGAATAACGGTATCTTTATTTTCATGCCCGCTCCGTTTCTCCATAATAATGGAAGCTGTAAAAAGGATCGTAAATAGAAAACTAATAATATAGGGAATCGGAGTATCGACCCAGCCTAGAACACCCACGAACTGCAGATAAAGTTGATCGCCATAGAGAAACGTGCCAAAAAATTGTTTCAAATATTGTAATGGATGCAGTAAGATCCATTTTGTTTGTTCGATTGGATCATTATTCGCTGCCGCTTTATTCCCAAAAGCCATCCAGCTGAATAATGCAGCTACTGAAAGAACAGCAATCGACATATTATATTTCCAATACGCCATCTTACTTCCATACTTTTGCACCGGAACCAAAAAGAGCAGCAAGAATAGCAGAAAATAAGCAGGTTTTGCCAGCGATGCAGCGCTCGATAAGGCTAAAATAATAAGAAAATCCTTTATCGTAAACTTAGTAGCTTCCTCTGAAAAAATAAACCGGCAAACATACGCTATCAACAAAAAGGAAACACCAAAAAGCAATGCATCGCCGCTAATGGAGGCTGCCTGATGCAGACTCATCGGCATGAACGCTAATAAAAACAAACAGCTTTTAAGCTTTGGAATGATCTTAATCGCATAAAAAGTCAATAACGCGTAGGCAATTAAATTAAACACCCTGGCTGTCACCAGAATCGAAAAAACGGACCAATCTAACCCTTTCGCCATAAAAATACCTAGTGCCTGCGGCAAGTAAGGGACTGGACTGTAGATGGCACTTGAAGGAAAGTAGTAGAAAATCTGATTTTCCTCAGATAGATATATTGTTTTGACCTCTTCTAATTCCTCGCTCGATAATTTCACTTCAGGATGAAAGGCGATTTCCTCTAACTTGACTTTGTCGACAAACTCTTGAATTGAAGCAGAAAAATAGTTTCCTATTCTTCCATTTTCATCATGCCCGCTCGTCATATGGCCTTCTGCCACTTCAAAGGCACGATAAAAATGCACCGTTTCATCCGGAGTTTGAAACGGAGGAATCAAATAGGTCCAAAAAATACCTATCGGAATAATCAAAATAAGGAATAGATAATGTATTTTCGACCTTTCTTTCAATAAAGTTTCTCCCACTTATTCCTCTCCTTACCTAAAAAATTGTCGACCTAACATAATATTACCATATTTTAGGGAAATAAGGGGGCGGTTCTTCTGTTTTCCTAGTCATTTCCAAAATAGATAATAATTAGGGAAATACGAGAATCGTCCCCCTGTTTTTTTGTCTTTATATATTCAAAAAGCGAAAAGGAAAATATTGGATGATGGTGTTATACTGTAATAAAGGAGGGGATTTGGGTGAAAAAGTTAATTCGTTTAGTCCTTTTCGTTCTAGTCTTAGGTCTTGTTGCTCCAGTCAATGGTCAAGCCGCAAGTAGATTTAAGGATGTTTCAACAAGCTATACTTTTTATGATGAGGTTCTCTATCTCTCAGGAAAGGGAGTGATTTCGGGTTACGCGGATGGCACATTTAAACCGAATATAACAGTCACCCGGGCACAAGCAGCCATGATGCTCGGCCGTGCTTTGAACTTAAGCGGTGAACCAAGGAATACGAAATTTAAGGATGTCACGGCGTATGTGACGGGCTCAGGATATATTGCGGCAGCCGTTGAAAAAGGGATTATCAGCGGATATGCGGATGGAACTTACCGTCCCCACGATTCTGTCACCCGGGCCCAAATGGCTATCTTTTTAAATCGGGCCTTTACTTTAACAAAAGGAACTGAAAATGGATTTTCCGATGTCTCTACCAAAATGGCCGCCTATCAATCTATTTTGAATGTGTCCGCCAATGGGATTGCCAGCGGATATGCGGATGGGACCTATCGGCCTAATCTAGCGGTAACGCGCGGACAGTTTTCTGCATTTATGGCACGAACATTGGAACCGTCATTCCGCGCGGCAGTTGTTCATTTTCCTGATAAAAAATTTGAAAAGGCGATAAGGGAAACACTCAACAAACCGATGGGAAACATCACCGTTGCTGATATGAACAGCATTCGTAAAATTGAAGCCCCAGGGGTTTCCGGTAGTGGTATTTTATTAAAAATATCTCAGGGATTGAATATGCAAAGAATATGACCTATCTTGATTTAGGTATGAACGAAATAAGTGATATTAGTAAGTTGAGTGGGTTAACCAATTTGAGAGTGCTTCATTTACCAACCAATCGAATCAGTGATATCAGCGCCTTAAGTGGATTAACCAAGCTTGAGATTGTGACTTTATCCTTCAATGATATAAGTGATGTTCGTCCCTTAGCGGGGTTAACGAACATTTTTATGCTTAATCTATTTCAGAACAACATCAGCGATATCAGTCCGTTGAAGAGGTTGACCAATCTGACCGATCTTGACTTAACTGGCAATGAAATCAGTGATATCAGCGTGCTGCCCGAATTCAAGACTCTTTATACGCTTGGTTTATCCTACAACAAGATCAGTGATATCAACGTGTTAAGCAAACTAAAAACGCTGCAGCAACTTACTTTAGCCGACAATAAAATAAGTGATATCAGTGCACTAAGCGGCCTAACCAATCTTTATGCTCTTAGCCTGGATTACAATGGTCTAAATGATATCAGCGCCCTAAGCAGTTTAAACAAATTGATATTACTCCGTTTGAGTTTCAACAACATCAGTGATATTGATGCTTTAAAAAACTTAACCAAGCTTGAGAAGCTGGATCTAAGCGTAAATGAATTAAGTGATATCGATGCATTGGGCAACTTAACCAATCTGACCGATCTTGATTTAACTACAAACGGAATCAGCGATATCCAAGTATTGAGGCAATTAACCAAGCTGCAGCAACTTCATTTAGCATCTAATCAAATAACGGATATCACTCCGCTAAGTGAACATGCGAATTTAAAAGAGCTAACTTTGCTGGATAATGAACTGAATGCAGAATCACAAAAAGTAATTGAAAAACTAGAGGCACGCGGCGCCATCGTAGTTGATTGAAAAATGAAACAAGGAGACGCAATCTTGTCCCTCTGTTTTCCTTCGATAAAAATAGAAAGAAAGAGCCGTCACTTTTTGATGGCTCTTTCTTTCATTCTGTTTGTAACATGAAAACAGAGGAACAGCTAAAAGCAGTTCCTCCCTCATTTAATATTTACTTAAAGTAGACCACCAAGACCGCCAAGTAAGCCGCCAAGCACACCGCTTAATAGGTCTCCACCTAATAGATTACCGATTTGATCGTTGCCTAATAAGTTTCCACCTAATAGACCGCCAATTAGATCGCCGCCTACCAGCTCTCCGCCTAGTACAGTGCCTAATACATCACCTAGTGGACCACCAGCTGTTACACCGGATAATACATCACCTGTTACGTCAGTTAATACATTACCAGATAATACTCCATCTAGTGTACCAACTAATATGTTAATTACACTTTGAAGAACGCCTGTTGTTACTTCATAGGTTACAGCAGTTCCTTTAGTAATTTGGTTTCCATCCGTGATTTCTGGTGTGATGACGATATCACTACCCACTGTAAGTCCTTCTAGAAGTCTTCCTACTAAGTCCTTATCAGTAAATGTATATTTTACAACCCCTGCTTGAACGTCAGCTGCTGTGATCACTTTTGAAAGGTTTTCTGTGATTCCAGCTGCATTAATGGTTAGTTTTAGCTGGTCGCCAGCTTTTGCCGGCTTGATAGCTGCACCATCAATGTCAACAAGTAATTCCTTTTCTCCCGATAAAATATACCCTAAATCAGCTACTGTATTTTTCGCTAAATCGATCACTGGTTTTACCAGCAATGACGGAAGCTTAATTGTTTCTGCAGCACTGTTAAGAACTTGTCCGCCAGTCTCGAGAACAGCTGTTAAATCAAGCGGGATTCCGCCTGTTAAAGTTTTTAAAATATCTGTGCTTAATCCAAGATCAACATAACCCTTATTTAAATCATCTTGCGTTAAGGAAAGGGTTAATAGGTTTACGTCACCTGTTCCTAATTTTACAACATCCCCTACTGCAAGCCCTTCAAGTGGAAGAGATACACGCAGTAATTTTGAATTGCTTAGTAATTTATCGAGCGAAATGCTGCCATCCAGTAAACCTTTATCTAAAACAGATAGATCAATTGTTCCTGGTTGTTCCTCAACTAATTTTGATAATCTGTGAAGGAATAAAGCGAACTCGCCGCGTGTAATGTTATCATGTGTACCATATGTTACGGCATCTTTACCATACGTAATTTTATTCTTGATTAAAGCAGCTACAGAGTCCTTATATTGTGGAGCCACATCTGTAAATGGAACTACTGTGCCTTCACCTGATAATTTATACCCTTTTGCAATAATCAACGCCATTTCACCGCGTTGGATCGGATCTTGGGCAGCAAAATAAGTATCTGTTTTTCCTAATACAATTTTCCCATCACGCAACGCCTTTACAGCCGGCTCACCGCGTTTTGGAACATCTGTAAATCCTGATACTGCATCACTTGAAGTTTCTAATTTCAGTGCTTTAGCCAGCATAATTGCGGCGTCAACACGCTTAATCGGTAAATATGTCCCGAATTCTTTTTCTGACATCCCAACAGTAATGCCATTTGCTAATAAATAATCCACAGCTTCAGCGTATTTTGGACTAACATCTGTAAATTTAGACGCTGCCTGTGCAGGATAAGCCGCAAACACTGCTGCCATTAGCACTAGTGCAACCAATGCAGCCCATACCCGGTTGACCTTTTGTCCATAACTCATTTGTCTTTCCTCCATTATGTAATATTTTTATTGCCTTGAAAGACCAGACATTTATCCACCCATTTATGTCATTCTAATTAGTGTTATAGACATAGGAAAGTGATGACAAATATCTGAATATATTATAATATTACTATTTTAACAGACAAATTACTAGACCTTTATTCCTTTATTTAAAATAATTTACACAATTACCAAAAAGGCAGTCGTACAACCATTGTCCCCCTTGCACTTCTCAAGAACATTCATTCAAAAAAATTATTGGGGATAAAATCCTCTTTTATCGTGATCGTAGTTTACTAATTTGGGAAACATTAGGGAAACAGCAGAACCGTCCCCGCGTTTTTAAACATATTCATTTATCTATTCGCATACTTTTAGTATGGATGAAAACATCAGGTTGAATGGAAGCTGGAGTACTATCTTCCTGCTTCTTAGGAGGGATCATGGATGCTGATTCATGTCGTGCAGTCTGGCGATACTTTATGGGGAATTTCGCAAAGGTATGGAGTGAATACAGGGCAAATCTCTGCTGCCAATCAAATATCAAATCCCAACTTGCTGGTCGTTGGGCAGGCACTTGTTATACCAGAGGCGGCCCGGTATCATATCGTTCAATCTGGAGAAACCTTATGGATGATTGCCCAAAGATACGGTGTAACTACAGCATCCCTTATTCAATTAAACCGGATTGATAACCCTTCCTTTATTTATACAGGACAAAGATTAAGAATTCCGACTGATTTTCATATTGTAAAATCCGGTGAAACCCTTTGGGCCATTTCGATTCAATATGGTGTCCCCGTTCAAGATATTGTGCGGGTTAACCAAATTGCCGACCCTAAGCAAATTTATCCGGGTCAGCGCTTAATTATTCCCGATAAAGTGAAACCCATGATCGAAGTAAATGCCTATATCACAAGATTTGATCAACCAGGGCAGCAAATTATAAGAGAAATAGGAGATTATTTAACGTACATTTCTCCCTTTAGCTATGCCGCACAAGCAGATGGTACGATCCTGCAGCCGAAAGAAGATACGGAGATTCTAAATGTGGCGAGAACGAAACATGTATCTCCATTATTAGCCCTGACCAATTTCAAAGCAGGGCAATTCAGCTCAGATACAGCACATGCCATTTTTATCAGTGATGAGGTGCAGGAAAAATTACTTAATAATGTCATTCAAGTGATGAAAACCAAGGGCCATATCGGATTAAATCTTGACTTTGAATATATTTATCCTCAAGATCGAGAGCTTTATAACAACTTTTTAAGGAAAGTGGTCAACAGACTTCATCCATTGGGTTACTCAGTATCTACCGCAATTGCCCCTAAATTACGCCGCGAGCAAAAAGGGTTATTATATGAAGCACATGATTATAAAGCACATGGGGAAATTGTTGATTTTGTCGTGATTATGACGTATGAATGGGGCTGGTCAGGAGGGCCGCCAATGGCCGTTGCTCCGATTAGTGAAGTGAGAAAAGTCCTTCAGTATGCCCTAACCGAAATGCCGAAGGAAAAAATTGTTATGGGAATGCCTTTGTACGGGTATGATTGGGCCCTTCCTTGGAAATACGGCAACCCTTGGGCGATTACCTTGAGTCCGCAGGCAGCTGTTCAATTGGCTGCAAGCAAAGGAGCCGCAATCCAATTTGACGGACCATCGCAGTCACCGTTTTTCCATTATCGTGATGAACAAGGAAAAGAGCATGTCGTCTGGTTTGAAGATGCCCGCAGTGTCAAGGCGAAATACGAGCTCGTCAAGGAACTAAATTTACGCGGAGTCAGCTATTGGGTTTTGGGAAATCCTTTCCCGCAAAATTGGCTCGTCCTGGCGGATCAATTTCGGATTCAAAAGTTTTAAGGACGGCATGGATGTTTACCGCAAGTTGTGTTCCGAATTAGAAGGAGGGTTAATCACCAGTTGATTAACCCTCCTTCTATCATTATCGTAGTTTATTCGTTTGAAAACCTCAGCGAAATGGCACAAACCGTCTCCACTTTCTAGCAGTTTATTAAACTGGAAAACATTAGGGGCAGGAGAACCGTCCCTATGTTTCTTATTTGTATCCACCCTGTCTTTCATAGGCTTCTTTCGCTACTCTGAAGATGGATTTCGCCAGTTGGGCGTAGGTTACTTTGTCGTCAGGATTGAAGTTGCCTTGATTGTTGACTGTGAGCAGCCCGTATGAGCTGGCTAGGGCTACGTAGCCGGTGTTTTCTTTTTCTACTTTGTCCTTATCAGCAAAGTTTAATTGATAGATTTCTTGCTGTGCTGCTTTTTCCAGACCTAGGGCACGGATGTACCAAACAGCCAATTCTTCCCTTGTAATAACTGCCTTTTCGTCAAAGGTTCCTTCACCTTCCAGAATTCCCATTGAGACGGCGCGTTCCACTACCTGATAGAGCGGATGATCCTCGCCGATATTCGCAAAGGTTTGCCCTGCTTTTTGCTGGAATTCAGGACTGTATAATTCATAAGAAGGAGAAAGTGACCGGATCAGCACTTGAATGGCCTCGCCTTTTGTGATTACCGCATTGCCATTAAAAGCCTTTGCATCCTCGACTTCTAGTATTCCGACTTTAATCAAGTAATTTAGCTCTTGTTCCGCCCAAGAATGGGATACTGTCTTACTGCTGCCCTTCTGGAACATTTTATGCCACTCACCTGTATAGGCATCGATAAAACTAGGATTGAGACCATCGTAAAGCGGCAGATAAACAAGATCATAGTGGTTATCCTCGCCTTGGTCTTGACCTTGGACCTGACCAGGCAGACCATTCATATAACGCAGTTCAAGACTTAAGCTATCAGTGAATTTTGCCTTTGCTTTTTCCTTAGAAATCACTTTTTCTACCGCAGGCCAAGTTTCAATGTTCACTTGGTCCACACTAAGAAGCAGCAGCGAACCATCCTCGGCAACACCGACAGAGATTTGATCCCCCATAACAGGAATTCCATTTACGACGCGGGGGAACATAAAATGATAGGTCCCATCGCCGGCATAGAAGCCTTCCTCACCTGACTCCGCATAATGATGAAGATAAGATGGCGCATATTCCTTTAAATACTGAACAGCTTTTTCCTTCGCTTCTGCTTTAGAAATCTTTTTCCCGGTTGCTGATTTCTCACCCGTTTCCGCTAAGAGATCGCCTCTGACATTATAGTACTGAACGATTTCACCTGTACCTTTATCAAATTCCAGATCTCCTCCGAAACCTTCGCCTCTTTTCGTCTCATACATATATTGCACACTAAAGACTATCTGTCCTTTATAGTTCTCTCTTTCCTCCACCGCATCAATCTTCAGTGTTATTTTATCAGAATCAACCGCGAGGATTTTTTCCGCTGCAGCCTTCGCTTTCTCTTTTGTAAAATTGCTATCCTTTGCTTTTAACGGTTCTGGGGAAAGGAATTTAACCCCTTCATCTTTCGGCAATTCTGCAGAAAAGCCATCAGGAGTCTGCCATTGGCCTGTTAAAGCATGAACACCGCCTGCACCGCGAGCCGGCTGGTAAACAAGGGACACGTACGGCTTCCCTGTACGATAATCATAATCAACCTGATATTGTAATTGAACGGAAAGATTCTCTTTTACTTTTGCTAAAATTTGATCCTTTGGCAGCACTTTCCCTGCTTCGTCATAAGTTTTGCCCTTATTATCAGGATAAGAACGGAAGAAATCCACCACATCGCCATTTCCAAGCACCGTGACCATCATTTGTTGATCAGCAATCGGAATCCCTTTTTCAGAGCGCACAAACGAGAACGAATAGCGGATTGGTTCTACCAAAGTTTGATTCTCTATGTAAAAATCATGCGAAGTATCTAGTTGATAATCACCTTTTTTGGCAAATTGAATCATAAAGTCAACGGCGATTTTTTGCGCCTCATCTTTACTTACCTTTGCCGGGAAAAGCGCATCTGCCGCATCGGCTGGCTGATAGAAAAAGTATTCAATTTGTAAATCCTCGCCAGCAAAGCCGAAATTCCCGTGAACAGGCTTGCCTTTGACTTCTTTAAAAAACGACAAGTCATAACGGATGGTGTCATCATCAGGATATTGATGTCCGCTTGACATTTCGAAATCACCGTCTTTGAGAAAATCAAACTTCCCGGGAAAAAGAGCCTTCACTTTATTGATCAGATCCGTCTTCGAAACCTCTGACTCTACTGAGGCAACTCGAACCTGAATCCGCTCTTGTTGTTCCTGTGCCAGTGTCTCGGCACCAATATTGGGGACTAAAATTCCAAATGATAAAATAGTGGACAATGGGATAACGACCAGCTTCTTATAATTCTTCAAAAATATCACTCCTAATATTTTCTTATAATTCCATTATATACCATTACGAAAGAGACATGGAGAAAGTTTCAAAAAACAGAGGGACGGTTCTCGCGTTTCCCTGTTTTTTTCCAAACAGGAAGAAACAACCCCTCCCTCCATCGCAGCGTAAGGACACTCTCGATTTTCAATTTATTATCTTGACATAATATAGTAGCAACACCGACAATTAAACTACCATAAAAGAGATTCGGAAATGGAAGGTTTTGAGATGACGAGAAAAATGAAGATTAATGAAAGATCGCTAATAGAAGGATTATCCTATGCTTTAGACGTGGCCGAGAAAAACTATTTCTCGCATGCCAAACACGTAGCCTATATGGCGTTTATGCTCGCAAAGGAATTACCCTTGTCAAAGGAGAAGCAAAAAGATATTTATTATGCAGCTTTACTGCATGACATCGGGGCAAGCAATTCCCCTTCCATTGAAGATCATTGTATAGCTGGCAGTGAGATCAGCAAAAATCTCCCACTGAATAATATTATTTCAGAATATATTCTTTACCATCATGAGTATGTAAACGGCACTGGGCCCTTTCACTTAAAAAGAGAAGCAATTCCATTACCATCACAAATTATTTGTTTAGCTGATTTATTTGATTCCAGCTTTAGAAACTTGAAAAACTTGAATTCCGCGGCGTTTATTGAAATGAAAGGCTGGATCCAGGATATTCACGCTCTATTTGCTCCAGAACTATTGCTTTCTTTGCAAAAACTAATAGAAAAGGAATATATCCTTTTAGACTATTTCAATCACGAATTTAATACGATTCTATCAAAAAGGGTCGACATCCAAGAGAGTGAATTGGATTGGGAAGGAGCAAAAGCATTCGCCTATGCATTTTCTGAAATCATTGACAAAAGGAGTCCATTTACCTATCGTCATTCAGCTGGGATTGCTAATTTAACGCTTAAAATCACGAAAGGGCTCGGATATGACGATGAAGTTCAAGAAAAAATGTATGTTGCCGCCCTATTGCATGATGTAGGCAAACTGGCCATCTCTAATGATATTATCGATAAAAAAGGCAAGCTAAATGAACAGGAACGTTATGAAATCAATAAACATACCTATTACACCCGATGGATACTCGAACAAATTGACGGATTTGAAGAAATTACCGAATACGCCTCCAATCATCATGAGAAGCTCAATGGCCGCGGCTATCCCTTACATTTATCCGGGGACAAAATTGGTGAACTCGAGCGAATCATGACGATCTGTGATATCTACTAGGCATTGACCGAGGAACGGCCATACAGGAAACAAATGCCAATTGAAAAAGTATGGGCTATTATCGATGAAATGGTTATGCGAAATGAGTTAGATGGAGTTTTAGTAGAAAAAATAAAACTGATTTTATGAAGCAGGGATCATGGAGCTTTAACAATGCCTCTGAAATATTGCTTTTAAAAACAGGCGTTCATAGTTGATTTCAGCCTTATGTGTATGACGTGAACGGATTTTCCTTGGCACAAGGAACTTAAGTGAACACATGCACACGAGGCAGTATACTGATCAACAATAAGATTTAGCAGCACCTAAAAACAAATATTGTGTGAAAAGCAGTGTATGGTTATATACTGCTTTTTTGAATGCTGACTTTTTTAATATAACAATATAATAATAGTAATAAGTATATTTACGATAAATAAAATCATTTTATTGAAAAATTTCCCTATTTTTCGACAATATTCTTACTTTTACAACGTAATTATAGTATTTTTTTATGAATTTGTGAACATTTTCAAACAAATTTCTATTAGACAAACGTTTTAAAAACATGTTAAATTTATTTACGAAAAGAGTAAATTTTCTAAAAAGTAAAAAACATTATTTGGATATAACAAATAGTAGAAAACTTATTTTTTTCACTAGGTTTGTAAGCGCTTCATAGTGTTAATTATTTTTTCAATAGTTCTGAGGGGATCTATTCGTAAAAAATCATGAAGCTGACAAGGCCCAAGATTTTATCCCCATTATGCCAATCTATATTCTGCTATAAATCAAATCTTATAGCCTGAATATTTAATATTTCATTTGCCTTAGGGGTGAGTAAAATGTAAAGGGCATCACTTTCATCTATATAGATGAAAAAAGGGGACAGGTAACAAATTGTTGCAAAAAAAAATAACAAAAAGGGGAATGGGTAATGGGAAAAACTTTTATCATCGACAATAAGGCTGAAAACCAATTTTTGGTTAACCGCGAAGCATTCGTAGACCAAGCAATTTTTGAACAAGAACGCGCGAACATTTTTGAAAAGTGCTGGATCTATGTTGGTCACGAATCTGAAATTAAAAACAACGGTGACTTCCACACAAGAACAATTGCTGGAAAACCAGTTATTTTCACAAGAGATGCAGAAGGTGAAATTCGCGTATTATTAAATACATGTACTCACCGTGGTTCACTTGTTTGCCGCGGCGAACAAGGAAACTGCAAAACTTTCTTATGTACTTACCATGCATGGTCATTCAAAAACTCTGGGGAACTAGTTGGTGTTCCTATGGAAAAAGACGGTTATGCTGAAACTTTTGACAGAAAAGCTTTAGATTTACACCGTGTAAGAAACGAAAGCTACAAAGGCTTTGTATTCTGTAACTTTGACGATAACGCAATCAGCCTTGAAGAATACCTTGGCGGAGCAAAAGTATATTTAGATTATGTTGCTGATCAATCAGCTGCAGGCATGGAAGTTCTTCCTGGAACACAAAAATACGCAATTAGAGCTAACTGGAAACTATTAGGTGAAAACAGTATCGATGGTTACCATGTTGGTTACAACCATAAAACATACCTTGATTACATTTCTGATGAAGGTCAAGATATCTCTAAAGGACTTTACGGCGAAGGAAAAGCACTTGAAGGCGGTCACGCTGTAATGCAATATGAAGCTCCTTGGGGACGTCCAATTGCAAAAGCACAAGAAAACTGGTCTGATGAAAAGAAAGCTCGTATTGCTGCAAAACGCGCTGAATTAGTAGAGCTTTATGGTGAAGAAAAAGCTCGTATGATCGCAGATATCAGCAGAAACGTATGGATTTTCCCTAACCTAATCATCAATGACATCGTATCTGTAACGATTCGTACTTGGGATCCTGTAGCCCCTGACTACATGGAAATTAATGCATGGGCATTAGGACCAGTTGATGAAGATGCCAAAGAAAGAGAATTGAGATTAGATAACTTCTTAACATTCTTAGGACCTGGCGGTTTCGCAACTCCAGATGATATCGAATCATTAGAAACTGCACAACTTGGATTCAAAAACACTGTTAAGCAAGTTAAATGGTCTGATATTTCAAGAGGTATGCATAGAGAAGTTTCTCCAACTACTGATGAAAAACAAATGAGAGCGTTCTGGAGAAAATACGATTCATTAATGAATGCAGAAGAAAAAGCAGTTCAAGAAACAAACGCATAATTTTAGGGAGGGAAAACCATGACTATTGCTAATGAACAAATTACTGTAAAAGACGTAGAACAATTATTATTTAAAGAAGCAGATTTACTTGATTCTTGGAAATTAGAAGAATGGATGCAATTATTAACAGACGATGCAACTTATGCAATACCTACTACTGACAACAACGAAGGCGACCACAGAAACAGCTTATACTTAGTTGCTGACGATCATCACAGATTAACAGCACGTGTAAAACGTCTTTCTGATAAATGGGCACATGCTGAAAACCCACGTTCACGTACAAGAAGATTCATCACAAATGTTCAAATTAAAGAACAAACTGGTGCTGAGCTAAAAATTACAGCTAACTTCATCGTATACCGTATGCGTTACGGCTTCACTGATGCTTATGTTGGTCAATACCAACACACTTTAGTAGTACAAAACGGCGAATTAAAAATCAAAGATCGCAAATCATTACTAGATCTTGAAGCATTAAGACCACATTCTCGCGTTAGTATCATCCTGTAATGTGTAACCCCATCAGCAGGGTCCCCATCCTGCTGATGGTTAGTTCCTCTTTCTGACCTTAACGGACAGTGAGTCTTCCATTCTCTTCGTATACGCAGTATCTGGAAGCAGAAGTTCTAACTGCCCGTTAAGGCGGATAAATAAATGTGAATAATTGTCTGGAAGATATACTAGGACAAAGGGACGGCACTCGGCCGTCCCTTTTTTATATTGGTTTGGTTATCCGGGTCGGTCGTGAAGGACATTTTGCTTTGTCTTCTCCACATATATGTCCTTCATCCGGGCTATGAAGGACATTATTCCCTTTCCTCTCTATAAAAAAGGCCTTCATCCGGGCTATGAAGGGCAATCATTCCCTTTCCTCTCCAAAAAATGTCCTTTATCCAGAAACAAAAAGATCTGCCCCAAAAGCCGATGGAAAATGACTTTTGGGACAGCCTTCTTTTTATTTAGTACCAGTAAAATGGAATTAGTTAGGGAAACAGGAGAACCGTCCCCCTGCTTCAATGCAAACGGGGAATTAGCCCTATAAATCACAAAAAAGCTCCACAAACTTTAGTCGCGAACTTGGTAATTCTTCGGATTTTCCCAAGGAAACAATTGTCAACAAATTATCTGAATAGTATGATTGAAAAGTATGGATTGAAATAATAGATAAGGAAGGATAGCAGTGTTACATAAAACTACGAGTGTCTTGCATGCGATAAATGGATTAATCACTCTTTCGACCCGGGTGACATGGATCTTTGTTTTTATCGCCTCTATTTTTTTCTACTTTTCTGCTGAAACAGTCATTCAAAGTGAACAAACTTATCAAAAGTTTACTATTTTCGAATATACATTAGATAAAGGTATAAACGTTTCGACTTCAGAGGAACCAACGATAATGGATGGGGTGAAAAGCGCATTAGTCGTCATGGGGAGCATCCCGATCACATTCCTGGATATTAGCTGGAAAATCCTGCAAAGTGGCTCTCCTTTTATGCCGCATATTCTTTTAAAAATTCTTTGGTATATCATTGGCATCATTCCAGCCTTTTGGGGCGGGATCTTCGCGGCTGTCATCAGTGGAATTATTCTCGCGTTTAAATACATGTTTATCAATGGGGTAGACTATTATTTGCTCGGATATCTCATCCCTTGGGCTTTGTTCGCATTGCCAGTGATTACTTATCCGCTGACGCATTTAGAGGAAAACTTGAAAAAAAGGACAAAAAGTCCAGCTTGATGGGACAGGGGGGGGCAGCTCCCTGTCTCTTTTATTTTGGCAATGTAGGTACCATTCGGTTCGGACAGCTTTTCCGAATTCCTCCCTCATCCTGTCCTTTTGAGGTCTTCTATTAGACAGCTTTTCCGGGGTCCTCCCTCATCCTGTCCTTTTGAGACCTTCTATTAGACAGCTTTTCCGAATTCCTCCCTCATCTTGTCCTTTTGGGACCTTCTATTAGACAGCTTTTCCGGGGTCCTCCCTCATCTTGTCCTTTTGAGGTCTTCTATTAGACAGCTTTTCCGGGGTCCTCCCTCATCTTGTCCTTTTGAGGTCTTCTATTAGACAGCTTTTCCGGGGTCCTCCCTCATCCTTTCCTTTTGAGGTCTTCTATTAGACAGCTTTTCCGGGGTCCTCCCTCATCCTGTCCTTTTGAGGTCTTCTATTAGACAGCTTTTCCGGGTTCCTGCCTCATCCTGTCCTTTTGAGGTCTTCTATTAGACAGCTTTTCCGGGGTCCTCCCTCATCCTGTCCTTTTGAGGTCTTCTATTAGACAGCTTTTCCGGGTTCCTCCCTCATCTTGTCCTTTTGAGGCCTTCTATTAGACAGCTTTTCCGGGTTCCTCCCTCATCCTGTCCTTTTGAGACCTTCTATTAGACAGCTTTTCCGAATTCCTCCCTCATCTTGTCCTTTTGAGGTCTTCTATTAGACAGCTTTTCCGAATACCTCCCTCATCCTGTCCTTTTGAGGTCTTCTATTAGACAGCTTTTCCGGGGTCCTGCCTCATCCTGTCCTTTTGAGGTCTTCTATTAGACAGCTTTTCCGAGTTCCTCCCTCATCCTGTCCTTTTGGGACCTTCTATTAGACAGCTTTTCCGGGTTCCTCCCTCATCTTGTCCTTTTGAGGTCTTCTATTAGACAGCTTTTCCGGGTTCCTCCCTCATCTTGTCCTTTTGAGGTCTTCTATTAGACAGCTTTTCCGGGTTCCTCCCTCATCCTGTCCTTTTGAGGCCTTCTATTAGACAGCTTTTCCTAGTTCCTCCCTCATCCTGTCCTTTTGAGGTAGCCCTTTCTATTTTCCAGCACAAAAAAAGCCGACTGATTTTTCGCAAACCAATCGGCTCTTGCACATATATTTCACGGAACACCACTATACCAGCTTCCCCGCTCACGTCATCACTTTGCCACAGCCTGCTTCATCTTCCGAGCCAAGCCAAGATAAACCGGCAACGACACAACCAAGAAAGCAAGAAGCTGCAGCCAGAGGCTATCCACTTTAGCATAAAGCAGAACGAACAGTCCGCTGTAGACGATAAAGCCCGCCAGCAAATAAAGGATGGAGCGGTCTTTATTGCCAATCCCAAATTCATTGAACAAATACCAAATGGCTCTTGCTGCCATGATAACTAGGGCAATGCCCATCATGGACAGATGCTTGTACATGAAACCTAAGCAAACAATAGTAAACAGCAGGACGCCCAATTCAATTTTAATAAAGCGAACCTGCATTAGTTTTACCTTATAGAGATTGTTTTGCGATACGCGGATGATCAACGTAAACAATGACATTAACATATAAACGAGCAGCACCGGGATACTGGCTGCGTAATTTGGATACACCCACTCGATGACCGGAATGGCCAAATAGGTAAACTGCAAAATCAACAGCCAAATGCCGAAGATCGCGAACACAATCACCTTATTCACCTTAAACATATTTTCTTTTAAATCCGTAGCCAGGTACGGGAAAAACACCTGCGAAGTCGACTCGGCGAACGAGTTGATTAACATCACGATGCTGATGGCAAAGGCAAATTTACCAAAGTCTTTATTTAAAAATAAATTCACCACGACACTATCAATGTTAAATAAGACGATAATTAATAAATTGCTATATAATAACTGGCTCCCTACTTTAATATCGGAGACATTTTTTTGCAAAAATTGCTTCGGTATTTCAGGGCGCGCTCTTACTTTTCCGATTAAAATCAATAATGCCAGCGCAGAGGCAATAATACTGTAAAGCATAATCTGTTCATAGCTTGGCTGTAAAAAGGCGATCATGATAAAGAATAAAATTAAATAGACGATTTTATCCACTATCTTGATGACATTCGATGTTTTAAATTCCTTGATAATGATCAGATAGTTATCCATCAGCGTCCGGACATTTAAAACAATGGAAAACAGCAATACGCCTGCCGCAATATAAATGGTTGTTTGCTTCTCAACAAAGTAGAGCAGGACAAGAAAAATCAACAAGGAAAACACAATTTGCTGCAGGATGATAAATGGCAAGCTGATTCTTAAATTTTTAAAAGCCTCTTTTTTTCCTAAAGAGACATTATTCAATAAAAATCCATCGGCAATCCCCAAATGTAAAATTCCAGCGTATGTAGAATAAAGCATAAAGGTTCTAAATAAATTAAAATCCTCTTCCGAAAGAACTTTTGGTGCTACTACTGTAATCACAGCCCCGCTTATGACGACAATCAGCGTACCAAATAAATTCCAAAAACTGCTCTTTAGTATAATCATCACGTCTTTCTACAATGAAATCGAACTGAACTATTATACCACGAAACAAGGGGACGTTTCTGCTGTTTCCCTAATATATTCCACCGGGGTATACTACTTTGGAAGAAAACAGGAAAACGCAGGAACCAGTCCGTCCCTGCGTTTTCCAATAGATTATTTCGCTCCTATTCCACCATCTACTCTATACTGGCTTCCAGTAATAAAAGTACTATCATCTGATGCCAGGAATAACACCAATTTAGCTACATCAATGGGTTCTCCATAACGGCCGATTGGAATTTCATTCGTGATGGCTTCCTTCGCTGCTTCTGCTTGGCCCGGCATTAATCCGGATTCAACGGAACGCAGCATTCGCGTGTTAACAGGCGCTGGATGAATCGAATTCACACGTACATTTGAACTTGCTGCTTCCAATGCGGCATTTTTCGTTAACCCGATGACAGCATGTTTTGAAGCAACATATGGTGTGATACCGTACCAGCCCATAAGGCCGGCAACCGATGAAGTATTGATAATGCTGCCGGATTTTTGAGCCATCATGACTGGCAGCACATGCTTTATTCCTAAGAATACACCACGGACATTGACACTCATAACCTGATCAAAATTCTCAACAGTTGTTTCTACAAAAGAAGAAAATTTCCCTTCAATACCGGCATTATTAAAGAAGACATCTATTTTACCCCAGTACTCTACTGCTGTTTTAACATAATTGATCGTGTCAGATTCTTGCGAAACATCCGCTTTAACGGTAATGATTTCTCCATACTGATGAAGCTCTTCTTTCGTTTTCAAGAGTGCTTCTTCACTTAAGTCTACTATTAAGACCTTAGCACCCTCTTGCAGGAAAACTTTAGCCGTTTCCTTCCCGAGCCCGCCTGCACCGCCAGTAACGATGGCAACTTTTCCATCTAATTTAGCCATAAACAATCACCCTTTCAATTTTTCGATCATCCGATACACTTTGTGGGACAAGACCCCTGTGTCCAGTTCAAAATTTGCGGATAATTATTAATAATGTTAAGTTTCAGATAATTAACCATAAAATTTTTTACCTGTCCCTGCGTCCCGGTTAACTGCGGATCGCTACCGAAACTAATTTTGTTTCCAGATAGTCTTCTAAACCGTATTTACCGCCTTCTCTTCCCAGTCCGCTTTGTTTCACTCCGCCAAATGGAGCTTGTACCGCAAATGGGGCCGGGTCATTCACCCCTACCATGCCATACTCCAGTTTTTCGGAAACGCGATGCACTCTTGACAGATCATTTGTATAAAAATAGGAAGCCAGCCCATACTCGATGTTATTCGCCTTTGCGATCACCTCAGCCTCATCATGAAAACGAATTAATGGCGCGACAGGACCAAATGTTTCTTCATAGGTAATTTTCATCTCTTCGGTTACCTCTGCTAATACAGTTGGGGAATAAAAATAGCCAGCTTGATATTGATCTTCAGTTAACGCTTGACCACCGCAAAGAATAGCTGCCCCTTTCCCCGCAGCATCCATGACATGATCATGTGCCTTATCAACACCCTCTTGGTTCACTAATGGACCTAACTGGGTACTCTCATCTAAGCCATCCCCAATTCTCATCGATGCAACTTTATCCGCAAAGCGGCGGGCAAATGTGTCATAAATCGAATCATGGACATAAATACGATTTGTACAAACACATTGCTGCCCCGTTGATGAAAACTTACTGCTAATCGCACCTTCAATCGCAAGGTCGATATCGGCATCCTCAAATACGATAAACGGAGCATGCCCGCCAAGCTCCATCGATACACGTTTGACCGTGTCAGCTGATTGGCGAATCAATTTCTTGCCCACTTCAGTAGAGCCCGTGAAGGTAATCTTTCGAACCGTGTCACTTGCCATTAATTCTCCGACAATTTCAGAAGAATTCCCAATGACAAGATTCACAACCCCCGCAGGCAGACCCGCTTCTGCAAAAATTTTGAAAAGCTCCACGGATGATAATGGCGTCTCACGGGAAGGGCGCAATACAACCGTACAACCAACCGCTAGTGCAGGACCTAATTTTCTTGCACTCATGGATAACGGAAAATTCCATGGCGTGATCGCTCCGACTACTCCAATTGGCTGCTTTAAAACAGAAATCCTTTTATTTGGAGCAGATGCAGGAATTAGATCACCATATACACGGCGTGCTTCTTCCGCATACCATTTAAAGAAAGCAATCGTACTTCCTACTTCATAACGAGCATTATGAATCGTCTTCCCCATTTCTTTCGTAATCGTTTGGGCAAGGTGCTCTTTCTTTTCAGTTAATAAATCAACCACTTTATGCAGGTAAGCAGCACGCTGTTCTCCAGTCAATCCAGACCACGCCGGAAATGCATTTTTAGCAGCCTCTATCGCTTGTTTCGTTTCTTCTTTTCCAACTAAAAAGACTCGGTCAACTACTTGACCATTGGCAGGGTTTTTGATTTCTAATGTTTGTTCTGTTTCCAGCCATTTCCCATTAATATACATTAGTGCGCCAATTCTCCTTCTTCTTGATATAGGGGTAACACTTGGTGATAGATTTTCATAACGTCCTCTTTGAATACTTTTCGCGGATTATTTGGAATGGTCCCTTTATCCTCCATGGCATCATGGGCTAAACGATCGACCATTTCCTGTGTAAATTGGATGCCTAAAACGCTAAAATCCTTTGGTATATTCAGTGATTGATTAAAATCATTTAGCAGGTCTACTAGTTTTTCCGCGGCAACTTTATCATTTGTGAACGCTAAAGAAGGATCAAAAATTCTCGCAATCTCTGCAAATTTTTCATAGTTTGAAATTAAATTGTGTTTCATCACATAAGGCAATAGAATCGCATTCGCCAGCCCGTGCGGAACATTGTAAATAGCCGACATCGGGTGGGAACAAGAATGTACAAGCCCAAGACCTCCAAGACTAAAGGCCATCCCGGCAACGGTACTTGCAAGATGCACTTGTGATCTGGCTTCAATATTTTCAGGATGTGCATAGCTTGCTGGCAAGTGATTTTTCAGCATCTTAATTGCTTGTAGTGCTAAGCCATCTGTTATTGGCGTTGCCCGTACTGAAGTAAAAGCCTCAATTGCATGCACTAAAGCATCCATCCCTGTAGCTGCGACAACATGACGCGGCAAAGAAGTGGTTAATACTGGATCAACAAAGGCAATCTTAGGGTATAACACCGGTGAAGCGACAACATATTTCCTGCCGGCCTCATGATCCGTAACCACTGCCACATTGGTTACTTCAGAACCGGTACCGACCGTTGTCGGAATTGCAAACAATGTTGGGATTTCGTTGACAACTGGTTTTTCGCCGCGGCGATAATCAAGGATATGACCAGGATGGCTCGCCATGACGCCAACAGCCTTTGAAAAGTCCATCGCACTTCCCCCGCCAACAGCGAGAATCATATCGCATGATTCTTCTTGATATATTTCAGCCCCCTTCATGACCGTTACGGCATGAGGATTTGGCTCAATTTCCGAAAAGATGACGGCATCAATCCCATTTTCCTTTAAAAGGGATTGTATTTTACCTGGAATTCCTGCTTGAACAAGCCCTGGATCAGTGGCGATAAAAACCTTCGTATTATTCAATTCTTTTATTTTTGCGGCTAAGCTTTCTTCTACACTGTTTACGCCAAAAATCACATTTGTCGGTAGAACAGATTGAAAGGTTTGCTGACTTAAATACATCGTGATGTTCCTCCTATCCACTTGTTTCTTGTTTGATAGTTAAGTAGGGATCAGGAATCGGTGGGATTGTTTTTATTCTCACGATTACGACGCCCTTTAGACAGATATCAGTTATAACGCCCATGCAGGTTTTTGGGTAGATTGGGTTCAACATGGAATTGTATTGGGTGGTATAACCATTCATTCATAACAATCAGCTGTGTAATAGATTGTAATAGATCGTGCAGTGGATGAGAGCCGGATTAGACTGAAATGTCCCCGGCTCCATTAGCAGTCCCGATATTATTCCACGTTCGCCATTGTACGGTCGAAAATAACCCCTTCAAATCCTGTTTCTTCCAATGCCTTTCTGAAGTTTCCTAAACCTCCTAAATAGAACAAGACCGTATGCTTTTTGCCTGGAATATTCGCTCCGAAAATCCACGAATCACCCTTCGAAAATAGCGTTTGATCCGAAATTTCTTGGCATGTCGCAAGCCATTCATCCAATGCCTCTTGTGTTGGTTCGATGGTAGAAATCTCATTTTCAACCATATAATTCACAGTATCCGAAATCCATTCAACCTGCGCTTCAATGCTAGGCGGGAGGTTTGTGAAAGGACCGTTTGGACCTAGGATCATGAAATGATTTGGGAAATCAGGATTCATCATGCCCAAATAGCCAGTTGGCCCATCTGCCCATTTTTCATTCATTGTGATACCATTGCGGCCGCGCATATCGATTTTCGTATAGTTTCCGTCGACTGCATCAAATCCAGTTGCATAAATGATGACATCCAATTCGTACTCGCCATCTGTCGTGCGAATTCCTTTTGCTGTAATTTCCTCAATCGGAGTATCTTTTACCGATACAAGTGTGACGTTGTCTCTGTTGTACGTATTATAGTACCCATTGTCACAAAGCGGACGTTTCGCATATAAACCAGTCGGAGTCAGCTTGCGTGCTGTTTCAGGGTCCTTAACAATCTCTTGGATTTTCTTGCGAATAAAATTAGCCGCAGCATCATTTGACTCAAGGTTTGTAGCGATATCGCTGAATGTCTCGAACATAAAACGGAATCCGCCGCCTGTATTCCACGCCTCTTCAAACACGCGCTCCCGTTCCGCTTCTGAAACTGAAACGGCCGGAATGGTGCTTTCTTTAAGACCGAAGGCTACTGCAGAGGCCCTTACCTCTTCCCAAATTTTATCGTAATTCGCCTTAATTTCTGCTTTCTCAGCATCCGTTTGTTCTCTTAATCCAATCGGAACAGTGTATTGCGGAGTCCGTTGGAAAACGGTCAGATGTTCAACCTCAGGAGCAATGGCAATAATAACCTGAACCCCTGTAGAACCTGTTCCAATGATTCCGACCCGTTTGCCCTTCAGATCCACGCCTTCTTCTGGCCATCTAGCCGTGTGATATTGTACACCCTCGAATGTTTCGATGCCTTTAAAGTTCGGTGTATTCGTTGCTGAAAGAAGACCAAGACCGGTAATAAGAAACTTCGCGGTAACCGTTTCCCCCTTGTCAGTCGTAACCTCCCAATAGTTCCCCTCTTCATTGAAGTGAGTAGCTGTAACCTTTGTATTGAACTGGTAGCTGCGGCGTAAATCAAATTTATCCGCAACCCTGTTTAAATAGGAGAGGATCTCCGGTTGTGTTAAATAGTTGTGCTTCCAATCTCCTTCATCAAGTAATTCCTTGTCAAAAGAAAGGCGGTAAAGATAGCTTTCTGTATCTGAAAGTGCGCCTGGATAGCGGTTCCAATACCAAGTGCCTCCGACATCAGATCCATTATCATAGGCTTGTACACTTAAACCTAGTTCATCGCGAAGTTTATGAACAGAGTACAGACCTCCAAAACCGGCTCCAACAACAACCGCATCAAAGTCTACCCCTTTTAACTTATTATTGTTTTGACTCATATGTTTCTCCTCCTATTACTCGTTTTGTTTTCAGTTCTCATTTGATCACCATTCACCTATTTTGCAAGAACATTCCTTATTTTTGTAATGTCTTATACCAAGCAGCAATTCTTTCGATTTCCTTATCCGCTTCAGGAGCGCGTCCAGCTAGGAATGGGAATACATGCTGCATGCCATCGACAACGGATAGTGTAGCTTGTACACCAGCAGCAAGGGCACGGTCATGCAGGCGGCGTGCATCGTCAAGCAGGCATTCTGCTCCACCCGCGTTAATGTAAAGCGGCGGATAACCGTTGAAATCAGCGTGCAATGGATTAGCTAATGGGTCACGAACCTTCGTGCTGTCACCTCCAGTGAACATAGCAATCATTCCTTGAAGCAAGGGGACAGTGATTAGCGCATCAGTCGCATCGTTACTTTCAAGTGTTGCGCCCGTCAGTTCCATATCAAGCCACGGCGAGAAGGCAATCACGAATCCTGGAAGTTCAAGACCCAATTCACGGAATTTCAACACGGATGCTACAGCAAGGTTTCCACCGGCAGAATCGCCGATTGTACCGATATCCTTGGCATGAATGCCTGATGCAAGCAACGCTTGGTAAACAGCAGCTGCATCCTCTAATTGTGCCGGGAAAGGATTTTCCGGGCTGCGGCGGTAATCCAATACGATAGAAGAGACGCCCAATGCCTTAGCCATATGACCAGCCAGTTTGCGGTGGCTTGATGAAGAACCAACAGCAAACCCGCCTCCGTGTGTGTAAATTAATACTTTCGATTTATCGCATCCGATTGGATATGCCCAGACCACATCAATACCGCCGACAGTGTCACTTTTATAGGTCACACCTTCAGGCTCTAGTGTAGGTTTTTCCCATTCATCAAAAAGACTGCGGAAATCTGCGATTGTCATATTCGGATTGGCCACCATACGGTCGCTCCAATCTTGATATAGGGCACGCAAGAAATCAGCTTCCTTTGATACAGTGTTAGATGTTTGTTCCATTGAGTTCATGATTAATTCCTCCCCTTAATTCGTTTAGCATCTTGATTGAATTTTTTTCGCACCCAGAATGCGGTTTCAATTCTTTGATGTTTCACTTATTTAATATGCAAGTACCGTGCCAACTTGAATTTGGCTGTATTTTCAACCCTTTTTTAAAAATATACACTTTTAAGTGTTGCAACTTTGAAACACTTATTTTTGAAAATTACATCACTAAACCTCTATTTATTAAACTATTCCCAATTTTGTGACAATTTGTCTCATTTTTGCTACACTAGCTATGGTAGATATAATAAAAACCATTTCATTCAAAAAATTTTCTATCATTCGCCCTCATTTACAATAGTTGATTTTCTCTTTATTAATATGTAAATTGGTAATATTCAGAATAATTTGGAGGTGAGTGCTATATGCCCCTTGTTCCTTTTTCAGACCCGGTATCAAAAAATGATATCGATCTCCTCAAAATAAAATATCGTGAAAACTGGGAAAGTTTTTTCTTTAATCCATCTCAACTTAGGGATCAGCCTACGGGATTAACTGAAGTAAGGGATGTCATTTGGCAATCCTGGAATCGGTGCAGGCAATATAAGGAGCTAAATCCGATGATTCAAGGATCAGTTAAAAACATCTCTGAAGATGAACTCAAAGATATAAGGGGGAATAATGAACTCTTTCATCTAGCACAGCCAGTACTTAAACAGGCGGAGCAAGAGCTTTATCATGATAAACATGTACTCCTGTTTTGTGACAGTGATGGCATTATTATAGATAGTTTTGGAGCTCCGCCTGTAGCCCGTCATATAGGAAAATCAGTGAATGCCAACAACGGGGCTAAGTGGTCGGAGCGGTGGGCCGGAACAAATGCCATTGGTACCTCCATCATTTTGAAACAGCCTGTGCAAATTTTTTCTTCCGAACATTTTTCTCATAACTGCCATGATTGGGTATGCTCATCAGCGCCTATCTTGGATCCGCTTACGAGTGAATTAATCGGAGTCATCAATCTTTCAACAACTAGTGATAGTTACCATACGCTCAGCATGGTAAAAACCCTCGATATCGTGAATCAAATCGAGCGGATTCTTTTTCATCATTACTACCATGCACATGAAATGATGTATAACCTTTACCTTGAAGCGGTTAATAAATGGAAAAACCAAATCGTTGTCTTATGTGACACAAAGGGAAAAATTATAAAGAGAAACAGCGATGCGCAAATCGATGAAATCACATCTTTAATGTCGTTGACAGCAGAAAATAATGCATTAGCTCCGAAAAACGAGTGGGAGGATAACGTCACGCTTCATAACAGTCCATATGAGGCCAAGTATAAAAAAATTTTATGGTACGGCCGATTTATCGGTTTTATTGCTGTTTTAGAGAAAAAGACTAGCACGAGCCCTGCAGCTGCCAGCCATACTCACTATGCCAAGTACTCTTTTCAAAGCTTGGTTGGTCAATCAAAAGCATTTAAGAGCACGATTCATTTAGCTCAAGTTGCTGCTTCAAATGATTCAAACGTTCTGATTACGGGGGAAAGCGGCACCGGGAAAGAGTTAGTAGCGAGCGCGATTCATCAAGCCAGCCATCGTTCGGATCATCCTTTTATCGCTCTGAATTGTGCTGCGATACCGAAGGATTTAATGCCGAGTGAGCTTTTTGGCTATGTGGCGGGTGCCTTTACAGGGGCTAATCCAAAGGGCAGTCTTGGGAAGTTTGAAATGGCGGATAAGGGAACGCTGTTTCTCGATGAGTTAGGTGACATGCCTCTGGAGTTACAAGTACAGCTGCTTCGGGTCATTCAGGAGCAGGAAATCATTCGAATCGGCGGCAAAACACGTATCCCTATCGATGTTCGTGTAATTGCAGCAACGAATAAAAACCTGCCAGAGGAAATTGAACAGGGGAATTTTCGTGAGGATCTTTATTACCGGCTCAATGTCATGCAGATTGAGCTGCCTGCTTTACGCCGCCGGATCGATGATCTACCTTTACTAGTCGAACGTTTTATTCAAAAACTGACAATGAAGAAATACCATGGCCCCTATCAAATTTCGTCCGAAGCCATGGAGATATTACAAGAGCATTCTTGGCCGGGAAATATTCGCGAGCTGGAGAACGTAATCGAATTTGCAATCAGTTTTTCAACGGACGGGCTCATTACACCTGAGAGTCTCCCAAAACACATTCATAAACAAAAGCGCTTACCGAAACAGTCAAGCTTGAACCCCGTCAATCAGGCAGAGTTGGATTGGATCCTCACGACGTTGAAACGGTCGCAAATGAATGTATCAAAGGCGGTAAAAGAATTAAACATGAGCCGCAGCACCCTTTATCGAAAATTAAAAAAAATGGGCTATGATATCAAAAGTCTAAAGTAACAGAAAGTAGGACAAGGTGCCTTGCACCTTGTCCCTTCGTTCTTCTTTTGCAAATAGCCATTATTTGGATTAAAACAAGAGATCGGGAACCGTCCCCCTTAATTAAATACCATACCACCATCAGTTAGAATGTTTTGCCCTGTAATATAATCAGAGCCAGGGGAGGCTAAGAAGGAAACAAGATTGGCCACATCTTCAGGCGTTTGCGTGCGGCCAAGGGCAATTCCTTCTGCATATTTTTGGAAGGCCTCTCCTTTTTTCGTTCCCAAAAATTTCATCATTTCCTCATCGAGACGTTCCCACATCGATGTTCCTACAATACCCGGGCAGTAAGAGTTCACTGTGATTTTAAATTTTGCCAGTTCTTTCGCCGCAACATGTGTTAAGCCTTTTACTGCAAATTTTGATGCAGAATATGGTGCTAACATTTCAAATCCTTCGTGACCCGCGATGCTGCAGGCATTAATGATTTTTCCGCCAGTTTCCTGTCCTTTCATTTGGTTCGCAGCAGCTTTAATTCCGTAGATAACCCCTTTAACGTTTATATCTAAAACACGATCGACACCTTCAGGCTCTACGTCAGTAATCGGGCCTAATGGTCCTTCAATTCCGGCATTATTAATAAATACATCCACACTGCCAAATGTGTCAACGGCTTTTTGTACTAACGCAACTTGATCTTCTAATTTAGCAACATTGCCGACCAAGGAAGTGACATTTACCCCTTTATCTCGAAATTCTCTCTCTGTTTCACTTAACGTTGTTTCATTAATATCACTAAGCACAATGGCAAATCCATCTTTCGCCAGACGTTCTGCTAAACCTTTCCCAATTCCTTGACCTGATCCGGTGATGACAGCTACTTTTTGTTTCGTCATACTATTTCTCCTCCTAATTTAACAAACTTAATATTAGTAATCCTTTATATTTAAAAGTACAAATCTTACTTTTTTGAGACGAACTTAATTAAATTTTTATCTTTTCTTTGGGACACGGGACCTGTCTCCTTGTCCCTTAACGAATTGCAACAAAACCATTTTGGTATCAAGATAGTCGTCAAGACCATAACGGCCTCCCTCACGCCCCATACCACTTTCCTTCACGCCGCCAAATGGGGCCTGTACTGCAAATGGAGCGGGGTCGTTCACGCCTACCATGCCATATTTCAGCTTTTCGGAAACCCGATACGTGTGAGAAAGGTCATTTGTAAAGAAGTAGGCTACAAGTCCAAATTCAGGATGATTGGCCTTTTCGATTGCTTCTTCTTCCGAAGTGAAACGAATCAATGGTGCTACAGGACCGAACGTTTCTTCAGAACATATTTATCTATCACATTTCCCCGCTTAGTTTAACAAGAATTTTTACCTGTGATTTATCATTTATTAGAGCTTTAATTCCTTTCTCAACAATGTCATCTAATTCAATTTGGGATGTAATTACCTTCTTTACATCCAATTGTCCAGTAGAAATTAAGTCTATCGTTTGTTGGAACGTAACCGGTTCGTATGCCAGCGTTGCCATAACCTTTACGCCGCCATTTGTGAGATCAAACGGGTTCCATTCAATACTCCCTGAAAAGATGGATACAATCGTGACCAACCCTCTAATTTTCGTTGATTGAATGGCTTGTTTAAATGTAGCTTCAATACCTGCTACTTCAAAAGAAACATCAACGCCATTCGGGCAAATTTTTCTTATTTCTTCGACTGGATTTGTTTTCATGGAGTTAATGATATGAGTTGCTCCCAATTGGATTGCCTTTTCGAGCCTAGTTTCAGAAACATCTAAAGCAATGATATTCCTGGCACCTGCTGTCTTAGCAGCCATAATCGTAAGTAAACCAATTGGTCCTGATCCAAAAACAGCTACAGAGTCTCCAATAACCAAATTAGCTTCCTTTACGGCCTGAACGGCTACAGCAGCGGGCTCCACTAAAGCTCCCTCCGCCAGCGATAATGTTTCTGGCAATTTAAATGCATTTTTTTCTGGTATTATGGCATAGTCGGCAAATCCACCGTCTATGTTTAAGCCAATCGTACTAAACCCATCAAAGATATCCTCTTTTGGATTGTGCAAACCTTTTGTTATGATTGGATAAACAGCAATACGATCACCAGCTTTTAAATCCTTGACATTGAAACCCACCTCTTCTACAACACCCGTAAATTCATGTCCTAAAGTGACTGGCGCTTGGCCTCCAGTTATAGGATCCGGACCGTCTGCAGGAATAAAAATGGGACCGTGTTCATACTCGTGTAAATCTGTCCCACAAATTCCTGTCCATGCTACTTTTACCTTTAATTCATCAGCTTTCATTTCTTTCAGAGCTCTTTCTTCAACTCTAATATCCTTTTTTCCATACCAAACAGCTGCTTTCACATGCATAACCTCCATATTTTATTGTTCTTCAGGCTTAATTCACACTTACCATTCGAATTCCAGTAACTGTTCCTCCTTTGAATCATTCATTATTTTTTTGTATTTCTGATTATTTATATTGCAAGAATCGTGCCAAGTATTAAAAACTGATTTTTCAGTATTTTCTGTAAAAATTAATGATTTAATATGTACCAATTTTGACACAGTTTTTACTAACCAAACTTATTAAGTCTATTAAACCTGATAATGAAAGGTGTCTTAAAATCGATACACTTTTCCCACTTTTGATACACTATTCTCGTTCAAAAATAAAAACCCTAATCAAATGATTAGGGCTAATAACAACTTTAAATCAAATTACTTTATGCTTTTTATTTCATAATTATATTTCTTCAATTTCCTGTAAACTGTACTGCGGCTCATATTTAATTTCTTACATGCTTTTGAAATATTCATGTTTGTTTGATCAAGCACAGATAAAATCCAATCCAGTTCTGCCTGTTCTACTGGACTAGATTCTGGCTGGGTAATTTGTCTTTGTCCATCACTAATTTTTATTGGAGGCAGCAATAATTCTTACATCCAATGGAATACGTTTGTTTCACCTAGTCTAATAATTTCTTCTTCTTGTATGACCCTTAATAGTTGAACTTGTAAATCCAAAGGCATATCACCAAATTCATCAAGAAAAAGAGTTCCTTTGCAGAGAACCGGCATTGTATAGGTTAGGCTTTTGGTTTTTCTTTTCCCATAGAGTTAAACAATTGTGTGGATGATAAGGCATTGAATGGCATTGAAATATTATGTTTAATCCCTTCGTTGTAAGTCGCGATTAAATCTTTTAGTAAAACGGCTAAAGCAGTATCTGCTGTCCATTCAGAAACATCGCTCCAGTTTCGAACGACCCAGCTGTCGCCAGTACTTACTTTTAATAAGCTTAAGATTTCTTCTTCGGGTAAGCCATAGTGTTTACCTAATTTAAGTCCTTCAGCTAAAGCATTCATGTTAACACCTAGAATCATATTGTTTACTAATTTTGCTACCTGGCTGTTACCTGCTTCAGCGCCATAGTAGAATGTGTTAGAACCCATAGCATCAAAGTATGGAGCAAATGATTTCACGATTTCTTCAGCACCTGAAGTCATGATAGATAAAGTACCAGCTTGTGCGCCTGATGCACCACCAGAAACTGCAGCACTGATTAATTTTAATCCACTTTCAGCTTCTACTTTAGCACCTAATTCATTCATTGCATCTGGAGAAAGTGTACTCATCACGATTACTGTTTTACCAGCAGTGTTTTGTGCAGTTAGGATACCGTTATCACCGAAAATAACATCTACGTTTTGGGCATAGTCACGAACCATTGAGATGACTGCTTCGTCAGCTAATTCCGCAACTTCTTTAACTGTATCTACCATTGTAAAACCAGCTGCTTCTGCTTTTTCGTAAACACCTTTCCAAGCATCATAACCGATTACTTCAAAACCAGCTTTTTTTAAGTTAACTGCCATTGGGAAGCCCATTGTTCCTAATCCGATAAATCCAATTTTTTTACTCATGTGTAATTCCTCCTATTTTGTTATCTATCTTTTTTATAGTAATGACATCTTTCACATAAAAACTTTAGGATAAAGTTCTTAATGCCTCGTTAGCGTTGAATATTTCGCAACAAGAATACCCTGCAGTTAGATCGTTAAGCTAAGCCTAAGAGGGCCATGATAACGATAACGGCCATTGCGATCCAGTGGGTAACACTTATACTGATAAATCCATTTTTGTAGGTGTCTTTCATCGTTAATCCCGTTATATTGTTAAATATTATCAAGAATCCAGAGTATGGAACAATGGATAGAGCTCCAGATCCGATGGCGATTGCCCGGTGAACCGTTTCCGGATCTAATCCCATTTCTAAATAGACAGGGGCAAAATTCGCAACAGAAATGCCGATTGCTCCCACAGCTGAAGCAGTAATACCACCTATAAGACCAGTACCAATCATTAATGAAAGTACGGGAGGCCCAGGAATGGATTGAATCAATTGAAATACACCCTTAAACGCAGGAACACTTGTAGCCATGCTGCCGAATGCAATGGTACTGCCAGTTGTAATCGTTGATCCTAACGATTCATTAGCACCTTCGCTTAATAACTCTTTTTGCGAAAGTATTTGTTTACGGAATAATATAGCACTCATTAATATCGCAACAATCAGAGCGACAATAATAATGTTTTTCACAGAACTGAATACTAGTATTATGCCCAATAACACGATGATAGGCAGTAAACTGATAATAAATAATGGGATCTCACGTTTAGTTGTCTCATCACTGCTTTCAACCTTCTCATCCGCATGAAATGTCTCGTTCTTTCGCAAGCTTTTGGACAACGAGAATTTCATAAATACAAGTATGAAAACAATGGCTGCAATGGAAGTGACGATTCCGATAACCGGCGCAGCAGTTAATGTGGTGCCCAAAGCAGTTGAAGGTACAACATTGTGTAATGAAGGTGCCCCGGGCAGCATCGTCATCGTGAACGTTGAAGTCCCGCCAAACACAGGAATAGTGACTAATTTCCAAGAAAGATTAAGTTGTCTGAAGATCGGTTTAGCCATTGGAATTAAGGCAAATATGATGACGAATACATTAATACCACCGTAAGTAAGAATGGCAGAAATAATAAATAATGCCACTAATGCGTTGTACGGGTTCTTGGTTCCTACCAACGACAATACTTTATTGGCAATGGAAACCGTTGCCCCGCTTTTATCCATATATTTCGCGAGTATGGAACCTAATAAGAATATAGCGAAATTGGATGCAACAAACCCAGCTAGTGCCGTCATATAAGAATTTTCTTTGCCAAATACGGTCTCTAGTATGGGTACATCGTTAAACAGCAATACGACAATGGTCGCTATCGGTGCAGCAATGATGATACTGAACTTTTTAATAATAAAGAGAATAATTGTTACTATACCTAAGAGTATCCCCAATATTCCCAATGTATCCATGCAGTTTCTACCTCCTTATGCTCAAGTTGTTAGGAATGCAGGCAATGTTTTATTTTACGGTCGGCCAAAATAATCTTACTAGGACATTTCGGCTTTCCATTTATCAATACCTGAAGACCTGACTTTGTATATTTAAATCCGTTTTAAAACCGCTTTCATTAGTTGTACCCAGTAATTTCAGGCTCTTTGTTTTTAAATGATTGATTCTTCATTTCACTCCTATCATTTATATTTTTGTTCATAAATTGTTCACACTTTTAGTATACATCCCATTTAAATATGAGTAAAATGAACTATTGGAATGAAAAACATGCATATTTTTCATAGATTGGAGATACCATTCATGGACATACGTCACCTTACTTACTTTATAGAAGTAGCCAAATACAAAAGTTTTACGAAAGCATCCAAATCCCTCCACCTGTCACAGTCTACACTCAGTAAGGTGGTCAAAAGCTTGGAAGAAGAATTAAATATGGAACTAATTGATCGTTCCGTAAAGAAAATTGAATTAACGGATGCAGGGGAAATTGTTTTGGCGGAAGGGGAGGTGATTATGGAATCGCTGAATGATTTATCCAGCCACCTTTATGATCTAATGAACTTAAAAAAAGGGAAAATAAAAGTTGGAATACCGCCAATTATCGGTTTTTTATTTTTCCCAAAAATCATTAAGGGATTTAATCAGCTATTCCCTGATATCAAAATAAAAATCTCTGAAGATGATTCACAAAAGGTTATACAGGAAGTCAGAGACGGACTATTAGATCTGGGTGTGGTCATGCTGCCGGTGGATGAAAAGGAATTTGATGTTGTTCCATTTGTATTTGACGAACTATCGCTGTTTGTCCATCATTCCCATCCATTAGCGCAGAAGGAAAAAATTGAAATGAAAGAGTTACAGAAGGAAACCTTCATTCTATTTAAGCATCCGTATATTCATAACCTTATTATCCAAGAATGCCAACGAGCTGGTTTTCACCCGGAAATTGGTTATGAGATTTCTGAGTGGGGTTTTATTAGCGGCATGGTTGGTGAAAACTTAGGGATTTCGATTTTCCCAAAACCAGTTGTAAATAAAGTCGATCAAGATTTAATCAAGGCAATTCCTTTTCATCCGAGCTTTCCTTGGAATTTAGGAATTATTTCAAAAAAAAAGAAACACGCTTCCCCTGCAGTTCGTGAATTTATCAAGTACATTTCAGCGGAATGACCTTGTTAATTATGAAAAAAAGGAATGCATCGCATGAACTATATGTATTTTTCGAATAACAAAAACTGCGTTATAGTTATTTCTGTTAAATACAGTACAAATGATGTTTAGGGGGAAATAACATGGAAAAAACACGTTACCAACGTGGTTTAGATATTATGAATGAGATTACTGTAACAGATAACAAGGAAATTGGAACACACGCGGATATTGTAGCCGCATTTAAAGACCTTGCACCTGATCTAGAAAGTTTTATTGTTGAATTTGCTTTTGGAGATATTTATTCACGCGAGGGCTTAACGAAACAACAACAAACGATGAGCACCATCGCTTCGCTTGTCACTCTAGGAACAGAGCCGCAATTGGAGCTGCATATCAACGTCGGACTTACCATTGGATTAACTCCAAAGGAAATTATTGGAACAATCGTGCACTTGATTCCTTATACAGGCTTCCCGCGTGTCTTGAATGCACTAAAGATCGCAAAAAAAGTTTTTGCTCAAAGAGATGTAAAAGTAAACAATTAATTAATTGCGTCATGCTTGTTCAAGAGAGATTCTTATGTAAAATGTTGTTTGAGACGGCAACTATTTTACATGAGAATCTCTTTTTTTTATGCAATTTTATTGATAGAAGTTGAATAATCCCCAACAGGGACAAGGTGCCTGTCCCCTTGTCCCCCTATGAACACAAACAGGGACAAGGTACCTTTCCCCTTGCCCTGTAAAGTTCTAATAATTCACACTATTATTACTGGAATCAGCCGTATTGTTCGAGGCTTGCTCCACATACGGCTCATATATTTTCTCCCGAATAAACAACGCAGGGACAATACCGCATAATACATAAGAGATTGCCATAAGAGACAAACCAAATCCAATCGAATAATTTGTAGCGATTACACCGATCAACACCGGTGCCAGTGCAGCTCCCGATCTTCCAATATTATAGGCTCCCCCAACCGCAGTACCGCGGACTTTCGTGGAAAAGCTTTCACTCATATATGTTGCATTCACAGCATATGGTACCCCGATAAGGAAGCCAAATAGCGTAAATAAGATGACGATATTGGCCGGACTGTGGAAATAAACGATAATCGGTATTGCTGCAGCTGTACCGATGGTTCCAGCGACAAATAGAGCTTTACGTCCAAATTTATCTGCAAGCCACCCCGCTAATATTTTCCCTAAAATCATCGCAATATAGGTTCCGACTAAATAACTTGTCATTTGCTTAAAGTTATAGCCCAAATCACTGACAATATAACTTGGAAGCCAATTATTCACTCCATAATAGCCAAACTGAAGAAGGACAGATGTTATTGACCACAAAATAAACATTTTTCTTACCTTAGATTCCTTAAAGATGCTTGTCCATTCATTCTGTTTCAACATAGCCTTCTCTCTTGCGCTTTGCTTCCAACCTTCCGGCTCTGGAATCGTAAATCTCATATAAATAGCTAGGGCGACAGGTGCTAAAGCGACTAAAAATAATGGACGCCAACCATACTCCGGTAGGATGGAGCCAGCCAATAATGTAGCTACCAAATAACCAACGGACCACCCGGCTTGCAATGTACCTAATATCGTCGTACGGCGTTTCGTCGGTACATATTCTGCCATAAGCATATTGACAACAGCATATTCGGCCCCTAAGCCAAACGAGGATATGAAACGAATTGCGAGGAACTGTTCATAGCTTTGAGTAAACACGAGCAGCGCAGTACCAACTGAGAAAATAATCATCGACCAAGTAATCGTTCGAACTCGGCCAAGTCGGTCAGACAACCAGCCCCCCATCAGACCTCCAGCAGCCATTCCAACTAGTGTCCATGTTCCAAGTGAACCCACTTGAATATTGTTCATGTTGAATTCTTCCTTTAATAGAGGAAGACTTAAAGCAAGCATTTGAATATCCATGGCATCTACCATAAGTCCCAGAAATGATGAAATAAATACGATAATCCATAAACGCGGTCTAGCTGAAGAATTTGCCATTCATTCACACCTCTTTCTTTTTTAATCCCACTGCTTATAGAAGCTGGAGAATTTTTCTGAATAAAGTTAAAAATAAGCCTTTCAACAAAAGTGGGAAACGCTTTCATTTCTTATTCGTTAAAATGCCTCATTTTGCCATTTCCCACCTTCTTCTATAATAGTGATATAAATTTATTATCTATTCCCGGATGAGGTGGGGACTAACCCTACTTCATCTGGGAATAAAAAAGCCTGTTATAGTTAACAAAACCACTTAATAAAATAAATAACTTAGAACGATTTATATTCCGGTGAACTCGGCTTTTCTTTTCTCAAGAAAGGCTTGTGTGCCCTCATTCTTATCTTCGGAGCCAAACAAGACAGCCTGTGCCAGTTTTTCAATCATGAGTGCTGTTTCCATATCGGAGTTAAAGCCGCGATTAATGACAACCTTCGCTAATCTTACAGCCAATGGACCTTTTGCTAAAATCTTGTCCGCTTTTTCCTTTGCGGTTGGCCATAATTCCTCCATTGGAACTGCCTTTGAGACTAACCCGATGTCTTCTGCTTTTGCTGCAGTCAGTAGTTCACCCGTCAAAATCATGTCGAGGGCTCTTCCCTTGCCAATAATTCGTGCCAATCGCTGTGTCCCGCCTGCACCTGGAATAATCGATAAGTTAAGCTCTGGAAGACCGAATTTCGCATGGTCTGCGGCAATGCGAATATCACATGCCATCGCCAGCTCGCAGCCGCCTCCCAATGCATAGCCATTAATCGCCGCAATGGTAGCCTTTTGACAGTTTTCAATCTTTTGGTAAAGACCGGACATTCCCGGTACAAGGGCATCCTTCGGTTGTTTTTGTCTTAATTGGCCAATATCGGCTCCGGCAGCAAACGACTTTTCCCCTGCCCCTGTAAACACAATCACACCAATATCATCATTATTTTCCAGCGCCTCTAAAGCATGGCTCATTTCAGCCAGAGTTTGGGCATCTAAAGCATTTCGTACTTCTGGCCGATTCAGCTTAATAACGCCAATACGGTCCTCGAATTCTACTAAAATATTTTGATAATCCATAAACTTTTCCCTCTCTTTTTTGAAATAGCTCCAATATTATCCAAGTTTCTACATATTATATTGCGAGTGATCGTTCTACAATTTCGACGATATCCAATGTCTTTACTTGCTCTTCTACTTCCTTCGCTTTTGTGCCATCACTTAACATGGTTAAGCAATAAGGACAGTTACTGCCTATTGTGGTTGGATTGAGACGCAGCGCTTGTTCTGTCCGTTCCACATTGATGCGTTTCCCTTCGGTTTCCTCGATCCACATCCTGCCGCCACCGGCACCACAGCACATGGAGTCTGACTTGTTGCGTTCCATTTCTAAAACCTTCACACCCGGAATGGACTTCAAAATTTGCCGCGGGATATCATAGATGTCGTTATAACGCCCGATATAACAAGAATCATGGTAAGCAATAGCCTCGGTTACTTCCTTTTCCGGCTTGATTCGCCCTTCCTGAATCCATTGCCAAATTAATTCAGTATGATGGTAAACCTCTGCCTCCAAGCCAAACTCAGGATATTCATTTTTAAACGTATTGTAAGCATGCGGGTCGATCGTAACAATTTTCTTTACATCGTATTTTTGAAAATTAGCAATATTCTCTTCGCATAATTGCTGGAATAGGAACTCATTCCCCATTCTGCGTGCAGTATCACCGGAATTGCGCTCGTCATTACCAAGAATCGCAAATTCAATCCCTGCTGCATTCATAATTTTCGCGAAGGATTGAACGATCTTCTGACTGCGCTTATCAAAAGAACCCATCGAGCCGACCCATAATAAATACTCAAATTCTGCTGTTTCCTTTACCGTCTTAACCGTAATATCCTCACGCTCTTCGCGCCACTTCACCCGTTCTTTGCGGTTCATTCCCCATGGGTTGCTTTGTCTTTCAATATTTTGGAAATAGCGGGTTGCCTCTTGCGGCACATTCCCCTCTGTCATCACTAAATATCTTCTTAAATCAATAATCTTATCGACATGTTCATTCCCGACCGGACATTGATCCTCACAGTTTCGGCATGTGGTACAAGCCCATAATTCCTCTTCTGTAATGACATCGCCAATTAGTCTTGGCATTTCTAAGGCTGCCGCTGATTCGCGCTCTGCTGGACTCAGCGCCGGAAAAAGTGCCGAGGATCCGAAAATATTCCCCGGCATCCATGGATTACGGGAAGTCACAGCCTGTCCTTTATCTGTTAAATGATTTCTCATTTTCACCATCAGATCCATTGGCGATAGTGTTTTTCCTGTACCTGAAGCAGGACACATATTGGTGCAGCGCCCGCATTCTGCACAAGCGTATAAATCAATTAATTGATGGCGGGTAAAATCTTCAATTTTCCCAACACCAAACTCTTCCGCTTCTTCATCTTCAAAATCAATCTTCTTTAATTTTCCAACAGGGCCTTGCTTTTTGAAAAAGATATTGACCATCGCAAATAGTTCATGAAATTGCTTTGATTGTGGTACAAACACTAGGAAGCTGAATACCGTCAGCATGTGGGTCCACCAAAATACGTAAAACAATACCGTTCCCGCTGTTGTGCCGATCCCGGAAAACAACAATGCAATGGTGCCAGAGAATGGTGCATAGACAAGATTCGGTTCATGATTTAACATAATCGCTTCGAATCCTAATGCAATGAGAATCGATAAGGTTAACGTACATAAGGCGATATAGACAAATGCCGCTTTCCCGTCACGCTTCCATTGCAATCGCTTCAGCTTTTCACCATAGCGGCGATAAAACCCATAGGCAACTGCCAGCAGCATGAGGAACGTGGCCCATTCCTGCAGCAGGCTAAAATATTTATGCGCCTCGTCGAAGGGGAATTCATACCCTTTAATAAAGCCTTTGATAATGAGTTCGATGAGTCCGATTTGAATGATAAAAAAGGTATAAAATAAGACGAGATGCATCAGACCGCTTTTCTTATCTTTGAATAATTTTTTATGGCCTAAGGCATTGCTTAATACAGTGCCTATTCGTTCTTTCAAGTTTGGTTCAAATTCTGATTGTTTTCCAAGCTTTATAAATAAAACTCGGGTGTATACAAGATTGATAAACAAATATACTGCATATCCTGTTACAGCAAGGAACGCAAGTAAATTCAGCAGTTGTAACATGTTGCTCATCCTCCATTGTTCATTTAAATATTTTATTGGGAGAGTGCATGTATGAGATATACAGCAGCAAAGGTATATAATATTGAAGAAACAAGGGGCTGTCCCAGCTTTGCTTTTGGGGCAGCTCCTTTAATCATGTAAATGTAATATCTATTTAATCAATACGATTACTCAAATTTAAACGGTAACAAGTGCCTTTTTAAATTCTTCTGTTAAAAGCGGCACGACTTCAAAAAGATCTCCGACAATCCCGTAATCTGCTGCTTGGAAAATGGGCGCTTCAGGGTCCTTATTAATCGCGACAATTACTTTGGAATTGGACATTCCAGCTAAATGCTGAATCGCACCGGAAATCCCGCAAGCAATATACAAATCAGGTGTAACTACTTTTCCTGTTTGTCCAATTTGTAATGAGTAATCGCAATATTCTGCATCACAAGCTCCGCGAGATGCTCCAACCGCTCCGCCTAATACATCAGCTAATTCCTGCAGCGGCTTGAATCCGTCCTCGCTCTTGACACCACGCCCGCCGGAAACGATTACTTTCGCTTCACTTAAGTCGACGCCGCCTGCAGTTTTGCGAACAATCTCTTTTACAACCGTTCTAATATCTTTAATAACCGGCTGGAATGAAACAACTTCTGCTTGGGCAGGTTTTTTCTCAACGTCAAAGTTATTGGGACGAAGGGTGGCAAAGATTTTTCCTTCATTAAATACTTTCTTTTGGAAAGCTTTCCCTGCATAAATCGGGCGAGTAAAGACTGCTTTGCCATCCTCTACATCTACACCTGTACAATCTGATACGAGGCCTAGCCCTAATCTTGCAGCCGCTCTTGGGGCAACATCTTTTCCAATCGCTGTATGTCCCAGCAAAATGACATCTGCGGCAACTTCCTCGACCAATTGACATAAAGCTTGCGTATAGGCATCTGTTGTATACGCAGACAATGCCTCATCTTCTAAAAGATATATTCTATTTGCTCCGTATTCACTGACTTCTTGCACATATTGAGAAGCTCCTGCTCCGAAGAGGGAAACAATCACTTCTCCACCTTCAGATAACTTTTGCGCTACTGTTATTACTTCGAAAGAAATATTACGCAGCTTTCCATCTTTTGTTTCTGCAAAAACAAGTACTTTTTTACTCATCGCCGTTTCCTCCTTCATCGTTTTATTAGATTACTTTTGCTTCATTGCGAAGCAGCTGGAACAGCTCCTGAACCTGTTGATTGATTTCTCCCTGCAAAACTTTTCCCGCTTCCTTTTTAGGAGGTAAATATTGCTCCTGAACAGAAGTTCGAACGGTTACATCGACATCAGATAGCTCCAGGTCCTCTACGGATAAACGCTCAAGCGGTTTTTTCTTCGCTTTCATAATCCCTGGTAAAGAAGGATAACGCGGCTCGTTTAACCCTTGTTGAGTCGTCGCTAGGAATGGAAGATTCACTTCAACAATTTCCACATCCCCTTCAACATCCCGTTCAACTGTCGCTTTGTTTCCTTCAAGTGTCAGACCAGTTATCGTCGATACGTGAGGGATTCCCACTTCTTCAGCCACGCGGATAGCTACTTGACCTGCTCCGGAATCCACTGCCATGTTGCCGCCTAAAATTAAATCATATTGCCCATCTTTAATCACTGCGGCAATATATTTACTCAACGTATACTCGTCTGCTGCTTCTTCTAATTCTAAAATAATCGCTTTATCTGCTCCCATTGCTAAAGCTGTGCGCAAAACATTCTCCGAACGGCCTGGTCCCACTGTTAAAACGGTAACCTCAGCACCGGATTCCTCCTTAATTTTGATCGCCTCTTCTACCGCATACTCATCATAAGGATTAAGGATAAACTCTACACCATCTTCGTTAATCGCTCCATTATGAATGGCAATTCTTTCTTCCGTATCAAAAGTCTGTTTTACCAGCACTAAAATATTCATTGCTATGTTCCTCCTATTCTTGCAAAATTTCCAGCGAGCCTTAAGCCTCCATCAGCAGGGAGCCTCCCACTGATGGACATTTCACTTAATCTAATTAGGCATATTGATTTTTTAATTGTGCTGCAATAATATTCTTTTGGATTTCAGACGTTCCTTCGTAAATTTTCGTAATGCGGGCATCGCGATAAAATCTTTCAACTGGGAATTCGGCAATATAGCCAATTCCACCATGGATTTGAACCGCTCTATCCGCTACACGGTTATAAACCTCTGAACCTAGTAATTTCACCATGGCTGCTTCCTTAATAACCTTCATCCCTTGGTCTACCATCCAAGCTACGCGATACGTCATACTTCTTAACGCTTCGATTTCAAGCGCCATTTCTGCTAAATAATGCTGAATGATTTGTTGTTCAAAAATTGGTTTGCCAAACTGTACACGTGTAGTGGCGTGCTGCACAGACATTTCCAATAATTTCTCACAAGAACCTAGATTACGCGCCGCTAATCCTGCACGTCCGTTTGCAAGAATTTTTAATGCATTCACATATCCTTGGCCTTCTTCACCTAATACATTTTCAACCGGTACTTCACAATCTTCAAAGAAAATTTCCGCAGATTGTGAGCCGTGAAGACCCATTTTCTTTTCATGTGCCCCAACGACAAAGCCTGGGAAATCTTTTTCCACGATGAAAGAAGTAATCCCTTTCGCTCCTTTTGATGGGTCTGTTACAGCCATAACGGTGAAGACATCTGCAATAGGAGCATTGGTAATATAATGCTTGCTTCCATTTAAGATATATTTATCTCCCTTTTTCACTGCCGTTGTTTTTAGATTCGTCGCATGTGAACCGGCACTTGGCTCAGTTAATGCGAAGGCACCAATCAGTTGTCCGCTCGCCATTTTTGGAAGGTATTTTTTCTTTTGCTCTTCATTACCCATTTCAACAATTCCAACAGAACCGATTCCCGTATGGGCACCGATGACCGTTGTATATCCATTATGTGTCCGGCCTAATTCCTCATAAATCGCACACTTGCCGACCATGCCAATTCCTGTACCGCCGTACTCTTCTGGAATACTTAGACCAAATAATCCCATTTCCTTCGACATTTTCATAATTTTTTCAGGAATTGCATCGGTTTCTTCAATTTCATTTGCCAATGGATCGACTTCATTATCAATAAAATCCTTAATACTACTTTTCAAAAATTTAATATCTTCCGATAATTCAAAGTTCATTTCAATCACTTTCCCTTCTATTTTTCGTTATTTTCGTTATAATGATAAAATCCTTGACCTGATTTTTTCCCTAGTCTGCCAGCTTTTACATACTTCACTAACAATGGTGATGGACGATATTTTTCTCCTAAATTTTGATACAAATATTCCATATTTCTTAAACGGCTGTCTAATCCGACTAAATCAGCCAATTCCAACGGACCCATTGGGTGATTTAATCCCAATTTCAGTGCTTTATCAATATCTTCAGCCGATGCAACGCCTTCCATCAGCATATTCATCGCTTCATTTCCAATTAAACAATTCATTCTGCTTGTGACAAAGCCTGGGAACTCGTTTACTTCTACTGTTTCTTTTCCCATTTTTTCTGAAACCTGCTTCACTGCTGCAACAGTAGCATCCGATGTATCCAAACCTCTAATGACTTCAATTAATTTCATCCGATGAACCGGATTAAAGAAATGCATCGCGACACATTGCCCCGGTCTCTTTGTTGCAGCCGCAATTTCAGTTGGACTCATGGTAGAAGTATTAGTGGCCAGAATGGCATGTGCTGGTGCAAATTCATCTAACTTTTTAAAAATATCAATCTTGATCTCCATGACCTCGAGTGCCGCTTCAATCACTAAATCAGCATTCTGCACGGCATCCTGTAATTCGGTTGTAAAGATCAGGTTGTTCAGCGCAAGCTCTCTCTGTTCGGATTGCACATACCCTTTTTCCACATTTTTATTGAATAGATTTTCAATATAGTCTTTTGCACGGTTCGCGGCATCCTCTGAAATATCTTGCAGCGTGACTGCAAACCCTGATAGCGCTGCCGTGTAAGCAATGCCACGGCCCATCGTTCCTCCACCAATAACCGCAATCGTTTTAACCATTTAAATAACTCCCTTATCTTTGAAATTGGCAATTTCTTCACTACTATAACCAAGTAACGTTAGTACCTCTTCCGTATTTTCGCCTAACAGCGGAGGTGCTTTTCTTACTGATCCAGGTGTATCAGATAACTTAAGAGGAATCCCTAACATTTTCAACGCACCAATGGTAGGATGCTCTACCTCTTGGATCATTTCCCGGGCCTGAACTTGAGGATGCTCGAGCAGTTCGGCAATATTATTAATCGGACCGCTTGGGACACCTGCTTGTTTCAGCCTGTCGATGATTTCAGATGATTCCCTTTGCTTTGTATAATCGGTTAGGATTCCGACCAATTCTTCACGGTTGGCTACGCGATTCACATTCACTGCATATTTTGGATGATCCTTTAATTCTGTAAGCTCCAGGGCATCACACATTTTTCTCCATAATCCATCATTTGGAACGGCAATAATAGCGTAGCCATCCTTTGTTTCAAAAGCCTGGTACGGAACAAGTGTCGGATGCGCCGATCCGTAGCGTCCCGGTGCTTTGCCAGTGGCTAATACGCCCTGTCCTAAATAGTTCGATAATGATACAACTGTATCTAATAGGGAGGATTCTACATATTGTCCTTTCCCTGTCTTTTCTCTGGAAAATAAAGCCAGCATAACTCCAAGTGAGGCATAAAGTCCTGTCGCTAAATCAATAATGGAAAAACCAACTTTTACAGGTGCTTGACCCGATTCTCCCGTTACGCTCATTAAGCCGCCAAATCCTTGCATCAATAAATCATAGGCTGGCTCATTCTTCATTGGACCCGTACGGCCAAATCCGCTGACTGCACAATAGACAAGCCGGGGATTGATTTCTTTCAGAACATCATAGCCTAAGCCAAACTTCTCCATCGTGCCGTTGCGGAAGTTTTCAATTAATACATCCGCTTCAGCAACTAGTTTTTTGACGATTGCTTGGCCTTCTTCTGTTTTAAGGTTCAATGTAATGGCTTTTTTGTTTTTATTTAGACTCATAAAATAGGTAGATTCACCATTTAATTCGGGTGGAATATAACTGCGTGTTTCATCCCCAAGCTCCGGATTTTCAACCTTTAACACTTCTGCTCCCATATCTGCAAGCTGCATACTAGCAAAAGGTCCTGCAAGTGTTCTTGAAAGTTCTAATACTTTAATTCCTTTTAATGGTCCGACCATTTAAAAAACCCCCTGCGAAACGTTGTTTCATATATCATACATTAGGTTAGTATCATTACGAAAGGTAAAAAATCACATGATTCAAAATTTTCTATAATTTTTCCAAAATAAGAATCTGCATTTTGGCTATAAAGAAAAGCAAGAGGTTAATTATAGCAGCAACTGCTTGTGTGAATTACACTTGTAAATTCTCAACAATGGTTGTAATTCCTAGTCCACCGGCAATACATAGTGTGACTAATCCGTATTTAACGCCTCTTCTTTCCATTTCATGAAGCAATTTTGTCATTAGAATCGAACCTGTTGCACCGATAGGGTGACCCATCGCAATCGCACCGCCATTAACATTCACGCGATCCAAATCCATGTTCAATTCTCTCATTACGGCAATGGCCTGAGCGGAAAAGGCTTCGTTTAATTCAATTAAGCCAATGTCATCGATTGACAGGTTCGCGTTTGCAAGCGCTTTTCTTGTCGCTTCTACTGGTCCAATTCCCATATACTCCGGTGAAACACCTGCTGCTGCATGGGCAATAATTCTTGCCTTTGGTTTGAAACCCCGTTTCAATGCTGCATCCTCTGACATCATTAACAGCGCGGATGCTCCATCATTACGGCCGCTGCTGTTACCGGCTGTGACAGTGCCATTTTCTTTAAAAACTGGTTTTAACTGAGCTAATTTCTCTAAACTTGTTAGTCTTGGGTGTTCATCCACCTCAAAGACCTTTACCTCTTTTTTATGTTTTACTGCAAAAGGAACGATTTCTTCACGGAAACGGCCTGATTGAATCGCTTCACTAGCAAGCGTTTGACTTCGTAAAGCAAATTCATCCTGTTCCTCTCTTGAAATATGATACTTTTCAGCTAAGTTTTCCGCTGTATAGCCCATTGTAAGGTTGCCATAGACTTCAAATGGCTGTGAACGCGGCTGGCTTTCTGTATTTGGATCGAGAATTTGCCCATTTCCTGCACCAAATCCGTATCGTGCCTTACGAATATAGTAAGGAGCTGTGCTCATCGATTCAGCACCGCCGGCAATAATCACTTCAGATTGACCAGTCATGATTTGCATCGCCGCATTATTGATGGACTGAACACCTGACCCGCATTGTCTATGTACGGTATAACCAGGTACTTCAAATGGAAGACCGGCACGTAATAGTGCTAATCTCGCAAGGTTCGATGAGTCAGCACTCTGTTTTGCCTGTCCGAAGATGACTTCATCGATTTCACCCTTTTCAATTCCTGTACGTGAAATAATTTCTTCTATTACTTTCGCAGCAAGATAATCTACTTCTACATCCTTTAGACTTCCGCCCAATCTCCCGATAGCTGTTCTAACAGAGCCAACAATTACAGCATTTTTCACTTTTAACCCTCCATGTCTTATATATTCCTACATTCACCAACTACTAAAATAAAATCGTTCTCCATTTCAAATAATCATCAGGGTTTTAAAAAACATCATTTTACATTTAAGTTATTTGTTATGTTGTTTCACTTACGGAACAATGTACCCTCTATGGAACATATAATATCATCCTCACATTTGTTAGTCAATTGAATTTTTAGAATATTTAGCAATAACTTTAACTATGAATATAAGATTCTGTATTTTTTGGCAGTTTGACAAATACTGATTTATAATTTATCCTACTTACACCGTGAAGAAAGGGTACGGAAAGATATCGAATAGGAGCTTAAAAATGGAAAAAAACAATGGGAAGGGAAAGGAAAAGTCGGAAGTTCCTGCACTTGAATCGTCCATTAAAATTATGGAATATTTGAGCCGTTATACAAGTAAGGAACGCTCACTATCACAAATTTCTAAGAAATTATCCATTAATAAAAGTACATGTCATAGAATTTTAAAATTATTAACTCATTACCGCTATGTCTCGTACGATGATGATTCTAAGCAGTACAACCTCGGTTCATATCTTATTATTTTAGGTGCGAGAGCAGCAGAGCTGATTGATTATTTAAAGCTGGCAAAACCTCATCTTAAGTGGGTATCCGATCAAACGGGATTAACCAGTGTTTTACTTGAACCTGTTTCCCACGATCGCTTAATGTATGTAGCGAAAGAGGAACCCGAATTACCGGACAGCCCTGTTCAAGTGACGGTAAAATTAGGACAGCATTTTCCTTTAACCAGCGCTTCCTTTGGTAAGTGTTATTTAGCTTTTATTGAGGAAGAAAAAATGAATGAAATTATTCAAACGGTGAATTTTAAACAATTTACCGATAAATCCATCATAGATTATGAAACATTCAAGGATAGTCTAAAAGAGGTTCAGCAAAAGGGGTATGCGGTAAGCTATGAGGAACATACATCTGGTGTTTTCGGCATCGCAGCACCTATTTTTAACTCTGCAGGCGAGATAAGTATGGTTATTGCCTGTATCGGCTTTTCTTCCGGGATAAGCGAGGAATTCGTTACGTTCTGCGGAGAGCAGCTAATGGAAGCCGCAGGCAATATTATGAAAGTGACCGGAGGAAGAAAGCCATTTTAAAACAAGGGGACGGTTCCGAGAGAACTGCCCCCGCGTTTTTAACTAAGATATTTAATTGCCGTCTCAGCATAAATCTCGGCAGATTCTATCAAACTCTCCACTGAAACCCGCTCATCGTACGCATGGACAGTGTGTTGCAGCCCGGGACCGTAAAGGACGGTATCCATACCATGGCGCCGGAAATGACGGGCATCACTCGAACCAAGCAAGAGCACACTGAAGACAGGTTCCTTACTCCCAAGAACACGCCGTATTCCCTGCTCTAAGACCTGCACAATGGGACGATTCTCTAACGTCCAGTTCGGATTAGAAAAGGAGATCATTGGCTCTACAACCGCACCGGGAGCCACAGATCGAACAAGATCCCTGGCGACATCCAGTACAAACTTTGGCTTCATCCCAAATGGAACCCGGCTATCCACCTCGATGGTACACTTGTCGGCGATGATGTTGACTTTTGTTCCACCCTGGATGATACCGGGATTGTAAGAGGGACGATAAAGCAACTGTGCTAGTAAGGGATCCCCTTGCTGAGATAGGAGCCACTCCGTTTGATACAACAGTTGACCAAGCACTGTCGGGGGTGATGTCTTAAGCTCCCATAGCTTCGCTAGTTCTTCAACCGCGGCGGCACCTCTGCGTACGGCTGAAATTCCAGAAATCGGCTGTTGGCTGCCATGCCCAGGCTGTCCTGGTATGGTCACCCGCATCAATGCCCAGCCCTTTTCACCGGCATTCGGATAGTGCTGGTCCGTTGGTTCACCAATCAGACAGGCATCCCCCTTAATCAATCCTTGTTCCAAGAGCCATTCCACCTCAATTCCGCCAGTCTCTTCATCTGGAGAGGCAATCACTCCTAAGCTGCCTTTTAAATGAAGAGCAGGCGCGAACTCCTGAAGCAGTCCAGCGACAAAGACCAGTGCCGCCAAGCCGCCTTTCATATCGGAAGCTCCACGCCCCAAAAGCATACCCGCTCTGACTTCTCCTGAAAAAGGATTGAAGGTCCAATGTGAACGTTCGCCCGCGGGTACGACATCTGTATGTCCGCAAAATAAGAGCCGCGGACCAGGTACCCCTGTTAAAGGAGCATCACAAATAACCGAAAGCAGCGAATTTTTACTACGTTGGTGTTTAGTAATCAAGAACCCTTTTGTGGCTAAGTATCGGCTTATATGTCTCCCTATTTCTGCTGACCATTTTAAAAAATTTGGCGATGGATTTTCAGTCGGAATTCGAATAAATGAAGCAGCAAGTTCGACTAATTCCTGTTGCCTTGACCTTATCAACCGCCGGATCATTCTGGTACCCATAAAGAAAACATCCCCTCCATGCCCAGCATTTGACACGGTATTCCTATACTATTCTACGTGCAATGCCTAGATTATATTCTGGGGGAAGAAACAGGGGGACGGTTCTGCTGTTGACCTAATATTTACCATTACCCACCCCTTTTTCTTACCTTACCGGAACAAAATAAAAAACACGAAAACCGTCCCCGCGTTTTGCCCGCGTTTTGGCTCTCGTGTTTCAAATAATGCGTTCCACATTTCGTGGATATGAGATATATAGTAGTCCATTATAATTTTGTAAACGTAATTCTTGCGCACGGGCTGCTTCTGGGAGTTCAATGACCCGTTCAAATTCTCCGCAGGTTCTCTCTCTCTGAATCTCCATTTCTTGGGGAAAAATTGGATTCATTTTGCCGCTGATTTTTAACCGGGTATTGGAGATTAAGTGCAGAAGGATATGCTCTCTCTCCATCCCCGGTATTTCGATAATCACAAAGTTATTTTGCTCATCTTGATAGATATCAACTTTTGGATAGCCTTTTTCTTCTCGTAAAAATTCATCGGGATGTTTTTCTTTTAAGACACTGGACCAAAAATCAGTTTTCTTATATTCATTCGTAATTTCGAGCCATTTTCGCATTTTTTCGATATCCATCTTCACACCTCATTATAATTGATTGGCAATCGGCATGGATGGATTCGCGATTTGGTCCTGATCACTAATATCTGGATCGATATTTCCGGAGTTCAGAAAAGCAGTGGCTGGGGAAAAGTCACCTAATGAAATATTGGCACCGGTAAATTTACTATTGGCGGTATGACTGTTGTGTACAGTAGGACCGACATCAATATTTCCATTCTGGTTGGCCCCATTAACCTTTAAATTTAAAATATTGATTTGATATGGCATATCAGTTGTCTCCTTTAGTCGATGACAGGCACAGGCGGTATGGGTATCCTAGGGGTATTGACGTATGAATTATCCGTAGTTCCAATGGCCGTTTGATCATTTACATCCGGATCGATTAAGATATTTTCCATGATGGCTTCGGTCGGTGAAGTGTCCCCATAGGATGAATTCATCCCCTGTGATTTGTTATAGGCAGTTGGGCTATTGTGGGCTGCTTCCCCAATCGTAATGCATCCATTCCCGGAAATACTATTGATCTTTAAGTAATGTAAATTAATAACAATCGAGGGCATTCTTCATTCACCTTTTCTAACCTGTGTCTTAGAGGTAATATATGCGGGATAACGCCTATGGGTTCCTTTTCTGGATGAAATGAGACAGGTCCGTCCCACTGGAGTAAGTTAGGGAAACGTGAGAACCGCCCCCTTGTTTTCCAGCGGGGACAATGGACCGGCCCCCTCGCCGCCTACTGGAATAAATTAGGGAAGCGCGAGAACCGCCCCCTCGTTTCCTTTGCCCGGGTTTCTATTAATTCAGCTGCGATGCTGATGGCGATTTCTTCGGTTCCTTCAGCCATGATGTTTAAGCCGACCGGGGCGTGGACCCACTCCGGGATTGGTCCGGGGGAGAATAATTGCTCTGTCCGTTTTTTTGACCCTAATAGGCCAAGGTATTTGGGCGGATGCTCTAAAAGATGGGGTAAAATCGCTTGATCCCATTGAAAGTTATGGGTCATGATTAAACAATAGCTATTGTTCGCGATCGGATGATGACGGAGATATAGATGGGGAAACTCAATCACAAACTGTGCCGCAGCGGCAAAATTCCCTTGTTCAAATCTTTCGCTCCTCGGGTCAATCACCGTGACCGAAAAATCCAGTTTCACCAGCAGTTCGACCAGTAATTCAGTATCAGGACCGGCGCCAAAAATATAAACGGATTCCTTCGGCTGGAATTGCTCCATGAGCAGGGTCCGCTGATTCTCTAACAAAATCATCTTTGTCTGTTTATGCCCGGTACCGAAGGTTTTTAGCTCCTTCGATGACGGCTGAATAAAGTTATCCGTACCAGCCAGTACATTCCCGTTATCACCATCAAACACACATGTCTCGCTGTTCTCTTCCCCTATGTATTTCAGCGAAATGACACGCTGTCCCCTTGATAATTTTCCCGCGATCATTTCCCATAATGAGTTTCCATTTCTGTCTTTTAAAAAATTCCAGCCTGTCTTTTCAAGATAGACATAGATGACCCCGATACATCCGGACCACTCACCCCAGCTTAAGTCGTTTTCTTCTTGATTATCATAGCGAAGCAATTTGGCTTTTCCAGTCTGCAAAACCTCATCCGCATGATGAAGAATATCTTCTTCCAAACACCCGGCGCTGATCACGCCATAGCGCCGGCCTTTTTCATCAATCAACATTTTTGCCCCTTCATGCCGATAGGAGGACCCTTCAATTTTCACCACCGTTGCCATAGCGAAGCTTTCCATCTTTCTGCTTTTTAAAATTTCTAACACTCTCGTCAAATCATTCATTCTCTTCACCTTTCCATAACTGATGATAGTCATCCGGCGTGTCAATATCATTCGGGTAAGGATTGTCACTAAAGCAAAGGGAGCGTGAACAAGCGTTTCTCTGGATTATTTCCTTTCCGCCCTTATCACCGCTCAAATGTCTTAATTCGGAAAAAAAATGATGCGAAAACAAGACCGGATGACCGACTCTCCCATCACGATATTGCATTTGCATGATCACTTTCGGAGGAGCAGCCTGTCCCGCCCTCAGCTGCTTAAAAGCCAGGCAAATCCTGCCGATATCTTCTGCTGCGATGGTTGGCTGATCCCCGAGTACAATGACAGCTGCTTCTGAAGGCATAGGGAGAGTTTGGATCGCTAACGATAAACTGTGGCCCATCCCCTGCTCCGGGGTGTTATTTTTTACAATAGAATAGGCGAATTTAGCAGCAGCTTTCTCTAATTCTGGGTTCTGACTGGAAACGACCACCTTTACATCTGAAAAAGGGATTCCCTTCATCTTGCTCAGGACATGTTCCAGCATCGGACGCCCCTTCCAGGGCAAGAGCAGTTTTGGCTGCCCCATTCTAATCGAGCGGCCACTGGCTAAAACAATCCCATAAATATTCACCTTGAAATCCCTCCGGTAGTGGTATTGGGCAATTTTTTTAAAAATCTAGGCAATCATCACACATTCTTATGCGTTTTGAATATGATGTTGCAGAGGTGAGCTTCCTGTGTTTAGTAAAAGTTTCGTAGAAGACGCAAATATTATCGCTTCCCTCCAACGGGATTTAAATCTTGCCACCGCTTTTTTATTATTAACAGGTCAAATAACAGTCAGAGGCGTATTCGTATATTCCGGGAGATTTAGTCTTTCACTGAGCGGCCCCATTTTTGGCTCCGTGAGAACTGTGGGAAAGGAGCCGCAGCACATCACCAATACGGTGATCGATATCATTGACGTGTTGATCGCCGTTTTATTAATAATGGATCAAATTAGAATCGTTGGTGTCTTGGTCGGTCCCGGCAGATTTGCGCTGACGGTCACCGGACCAATCTTTGGTGAAACGCTGCCCCAGCCTAACCTTTCATTATTAGAGGAACATTATCGCTTTTTTCATCAGGTTGTGACAAAGCACTTCCACATTGATCCAACCATATTTAAAAATTTTACAAAGGAATGATCTCCATGACGTATCAGCCTGCAGTCACCCAGAAACCTGCCATAAACGAAGGTCATACATTAAACCAGATGCCGCCTATACGATTGTCAGAGAATGGCGTTTTTCTGCTGGCACTCGCCATCCTGGTCTTCATCTTTTTCTTTACCCGTCAAGAAACACCAGTTTCATAGGCGGCTTGGACTTCAATGACAAATGAAAATGCCGAAAGTCATGGCGATCCTCTCCATTTGCTCTCTATAAAACGGCACTTTTATATCCTTTTAATCTTCTTTTAGGACTTCTTTGATCGCCTTTTCAATTTCAGCATAGCCGGTACAGCGGCAAATATTGGATTCAAGCCACTCTTTAATCGTCTTTTCATCGGCATCAGGATGACGGAGCGCCAAGGCATAACCATTCATGATAAAACCCGGTGTACAATAGCCGCATTGGAAGGCGAAATGCTTCACAAAGGCCCGTTGAATCGGTGTATCTTTCAACCCTTCAATCGTCGTAATTTTTTTCCCGGCTGCTTCTACTGTCATCATCAAACACGATTTCATCGGCCAGCCATCGACATTCACGGTACAAGCCCCGCAGTCCCCGTTTAAACACCCCGGTTTGGCACCGGTCAACCCCAGCCTCGTTCTCAAGGTCATTAACAGGGTATCACCTGAGCGAACCGTGACGGTATGGAGTTCATCATTCACATGTAATACCATTTGATGGAGTTTAATCGCTAAGCCTTCCTTTCTTTTTGGCGCTGTTAAATCTTGTTGTTGATCCCCTATACCGCATTATGTGCATCGGTTCACATAGGGCTAAAATCAACAATGAACATTAGCAGAGCCTTTTTTTAAAAAAAACATCAATCAATTCTACACATCCTCGAAAGACTGCAGCACATCCTGAAGCAGGTTCTGCAGCACAAACAGGCGATACTGTGAAGAGCCTTCCACATCACTCTGAATCGGCTGCGGCAGCACCTCCAACGCACGTTTAATCTGCTCCTCCCGCGGCCATTCCCGATTATTTAATACCGCCTCCATATTTTTCGAGCGAAATGGAAATGGACATAGACCGCTAATGGCCACACGAAGCCCGCCATCTATTTTCAAAGCGGCGATCGTTATGAGCGGATACCCGGTATCCCATTGCTGGCGCCGCTTAATGCTGACAAACGGAGCCTCAATAAACTTCTTATGGGTCGCCAAGGCAACGAGAAATTCCCCTTTTTTCAGTTGTAATGTTTGCTGAAAAATTTGATTGATTTCCGCCACTTTCATTCCCTCTGGCCCGGCAATAATCACTTCGCTGTCGCTTAATAGAAACGGCAGGACCGCCTCGCGGTAAAAAATTTGCCCACAAATATTGCCGCCAACGGTAATTTTCCCTCTCGCCGTGTGATCGGCCACTTCACTGGCTGTTGCCGTCAGCAAAGGAAAAAGATTCGCTTCTTCAATCGCCGTTAAGGTTAAAGAACCTCCTAAAAGCAGGTAATCCTGTTCAAAAGCCATCTCCCTCGTTTCGGCGATATTTTTTAAATCAATCGCCGCTTCGGTATAAACCAGATTAAGTCTTCCCAAGGTAAGCAGCTCCGTTCCTCCTGAGATAAACATCGGCTGTTTCCCCTTTTGCTGCTCTAATCGAAAAAGTTCAACCGCTTCTTGTAATGTTTTCGGCTGATAATAATCAAAATCAAAATGCGGCATTACCTCTCCCCTTCCTTTGTCCGCCAAATTAACTCCGGAGTTAATGGAAGATGATGAAGCGAAACACCAGCTGCGGCCGACAGGGCATTCCCCAGGGCGCCGGGCATTCCAAGGAGTCCGTGTTCCCCTACCCCGCGCGCTCCATATGGCGCCTGCAGATCAGGAGTATAGACAAAATCAACCAGGTATTCAGGATTCTCCCCATAGCGCAGCGGGCGATACGTGCGCAGCTGTGGATTCAACACGCGCCCGAGTGTATCGAAATAAAAAGTTTCCCTGCCGGCAAAGGCCAAGCCCATACTCATGGCTCCCATTACCTGACCTATTGCCGCTTTGCGATTTAACACGATTCCGATATCAACAACGGTGGCCGCCTTTCGTAAGCGATAGGTATAGTCACGGCGATCAAATTCCACCTCCACCCCATATGCCGCAACAGTCCATTCCGGACCGGGTTTCCCTGCTCCTGTCTCCGGATCAATCCGGGTCAGATGACGTAAAATAAAATTCCCTCTGCCGATAATTTGCCCGCCAATGGAGTTGCCGTTTGGATACGAATAACCATAGACAATGTCTTTAAAGGGCAAACCTACCGCTGGATCGTCCCTAAGAAACACACGGCTGTGTGCCACTTCCAAATCTTCAACCGGGGCTCTTAACACAGCAGATGCAATCTCCTTCAATTGCCGGATCACATCATCCGCGGCCTCAAGGACCGCATTACCCGCCATGTAAATACCCCTGCTCGCGACCGTCTTCCAATGTTCCGGTGTCGTTTGCGTATCGACTGTCATCCTGGTATGAATCTTCCCCACATCCATCTTCAACTTTTCCGCCAAAATCTGGGCGAGTACGGTTTTCGTCCCTGTGCCAATTTCCACGACGCCGGACATTAAATTAAGGCTGCCATCGCGATTAAACGTTAAAATCACACCGGATGGAGCGTTTGGGTCGATGGTCGATGTTTTCCAGCTGCAGCAAATTCCTTTTACCCTGATGAATCGATTGTCGACCTCTTGGATCTGCCCCTCATCCCAGCTGATTAATTCTCTTAATCTTGCCAAACATTTTTGTAAGTTTCCCACATTGCTATGATTCAACAGCACCCTTGTCGGGGTTGTATTTCCCGGCTTGATGGCATTCAGATAACGCAGCTCCAGCGGGTCGAGCTGCAGCTTTTGTGCCAATAAGTCCATTGTTCTTTCGATCGCAAAGGAGAGTTCGGAGTGGCTGAAACCGCGAAATGGAGCCGGATAGGGATGATTGGTATACATGCAATAGGAATCACACCAAACATTTTCCACATGGTATGGACCCGTACAGTCAACCGCCCCTGACCTCGTTAAATCAATTGCTTTATCGGAATAAGCGCCGCCATCCCACAAATAGGTAATCTCCATCACCTTTATCATGCCATTTTGAGCGGCCCCGATTTTGATTTTCGCATCTAAACCGATATGGCCCGGAGACATAATCATATCTTCTTCGCGCGTGTTCACTACTTTAACAGCCCGCCCGCCTGCCGCTTTCGAACCTAAATAGGCGAGGATTTCCAGCTGTACAGAAGCCTTTCCGCCATATGCCCCGCCAACGAGCGGCGTTTCAACGACGATTTTCCCCATGTCTTCGCCAAAATAATCCGCTAATAAACGCTTGGCCATGAAAGGTGCCTGCGACGATGTCATGATTTTGATCGTACCATCCGGTAAAATCTCTGCTGTCGAACATCTTGTTTCCATTGCGGCATGGTCTGACGGTGAAAAGGAATAGGCGGCTTCCACCGTTACATCACTTTCCCTCCAGCCTTTTTCCATCTGCCCTTTACGAATTTTAATATGGGTCGCAATATTGGTTCCGGGTACAGGGTAGGAATCTTCTTCCTTTTTATATTGTCCTAATTGCTCATGGACCAAGGGCGCATCTTTTTGAAAGGCTTCTGTTGGTGAATGGACAACGGGGAGTGGTTGATATTGGATTTTTATTTTATCAGCAGCCACCTCGGCTTGTCTGCGTGTATCGGCAACAACAAGGACAACCGCTTCGCCATGATAGCGGACTTTTTCAAAGGCTAACGGCGGTCTGTCACGAATCGCCTCCCCTGTCAGGGGCAGCCCCTCTCCCGTGACAATGGCGCGAACTCCAGGAGATTTCCCCGCCTCTGTTGTGTCGATATGTACAATTTTTGCATGGGCATATGGACTCGTAACTATTTTTGCAAAAAGCATCGGAACCGCTTGATAGTCGTTCGTATACTTTGCCCGCCCCGTCACCTTATCCTCTGCTTCCTGGCGAATCACACTCTTCCCGATTACCTCTATCCCAATCGCCCCCATTCATATATTGGATGACTTATACAATATATTCACGCCCATTCCATATTTAGAACCGGGACTCGAGTTGTCCGTTGCCCCGCCGCCAGAGAACGGGGGCATGGAACTGAACCCTTGTCCCATGCCCAAATTTGCCAAACAAATCGATTCATCATGATGTTTGCCCAAGAATAAAGCTAGGTGATAGCATACTCTTTTATTGGGATGGCGATATTGTCAAAAAAAATCAGGCAGGGATACTGTTCGCTTTTGTCCTAAATAAAAAAGAGGAAAATAGGAGGTTGTTCTATATGCATCCAGAATTATATTCTCAAGGTGAAGTGTACGGATCAGATGAAAGAATTCGACCGTTTGGTTTTGGTTTTGGGAGACCTGGCTTTGGTTTCGGCGGCTTCGGGAGACCTGGCTTTGGTTTCGGCCGGCCATTTGGTTTCGGTTTCGGGAGACCGTTTGGCTTTGGCTTTGGCAGACCGTTTGGCTTCGGTTTCGGTCTACCTTTCCTAGGCGGATTGGCGGCGGGCGCGCTGCTTTCCCCATGGGCATATGGAGGGTACGGTTACGGCTATCCTTATGGTTATGGATTTGGATATCCTTATTGGTATTAAAATATAAAATAAGAGGGCTCTATTTCCTTTTGAAACAGAGCCCTTGTCCTAGTTAGACCATTATTTTATATTTTTTATTTGTTGGCCAACGCTTCACGGTCATCTGCCTGTGGAGGCTCCTCCATCCAGCCATGGTTAATCATAATATTAGCCGCATCTTCGGCATAAAGGGAAATCTCCGGAATTAAGGAAGCGTATCGATAGCCTAAATCCCTTCTTGGACTTGCAGCCAATGACACCCCGTAATTTCCAATTCCGGCTGCAATCATTGCCGCTACGTGATACATGATGAGTTTGTCAGAAAAAATAGTTGTGGTACAATCAGAAACTGCCGTATCCCAGCTCATGGGAACAGGTAAATCCTCTTTTATTAAGAAATTGCTAAATAAATGAATATGGTCTTGGGCAATTTTCTTCCCTTTTAATAAAAATTGCTTCACTTCATCACTTTTAGCAATCTGAGCAAATCCTCCCATCAGTGCTTTTCCAATAGCATTGGTTTGAATATTTAAAAATAAGTGCGTAATCTCAATGGAGGTAAGCGTTCTTTTTTTTCCAAAAAAGCCGCTCAAAAATTGCTGTTTTTCCACAAAATCCACTTTATCCGGAGTCGAGATAGTAGGTGGTTTTACATACGTGCCTTGCTTTAACATTAAGTCCCGTGTTTTGTCCTGCAATTCCACTCCTACCTGCAGCACCCTTTTATGAAAAGCAACCACATCAGGCCGAGTGACCAATCCCAATGTTGCAGCATTCGATTCCATTGCAATACTAGACATTTGCCGTAAATACACTAAGACAAATGTATCGGAAAAAAGTCTCGGCGCCTGTGAATTTACATCTTGATCCGTAAATCCAATAGGGATAGGGAACTTTTCCTTTGTGAAAATATCATTCATTATTGAAATATTTTCTTTTGCGGTATCTACTGTCCATTCAATAAGAGGACGTACTTCCGGATCTTCTGATTTTTCTAAGAAGTAAGTATTTACACAGACTGCCAGCGAGTCATTAATATACTGGGTCCATAAGCTGGACATTTCTGCAGCCGTTAAACGAATGTTTGATTTATTTTCCATCATAAACAACTCCTATCGAGGAATAAGATGCCCATTATCGGAAAATACATGCGAGAAAACCGGCAATTGTCCAACCAACTGGCTTTTAATTAGGAAAAATAGGAACCACTCCTATAGACTTACCGCTTAAATTAGGCTTTATGATAATTGACCTAATTTACCCAATTTTTTGTATGTTCGGATAATTAAAGGTATAATTTGGTTAGAAAAAATACTTGAAGGGGATGGTGTAAACGGTTGACCCGTGTCTTACAGGTTCCTAACAATCAAGACGGTGTGCAACGGAACTCTTTTTTCACCATAAACAAACTGTCTTGTATTTTTTGCTGCTAAAAAGATTTCTCGGAGGTATCATTCATGTTCATTCTCGCCATCATAGGTTACTTTTCTATTTCTTTTTCCATTACGTATCTATTTTTTCGGTACATAAGCAAAAAAAGGCATCCAAAAAAGGCTCTATTTAATATGACGTTTAATTTTACACTTATCTTCGGCTTGCTCTGTTTAGCCATTAGCGGACCTTATTTGGATACCGGGATAAAGGAGCAGCGGGATAAAGTCCAAGCGGTCAATACAGCTTTAACCGCGGAGAATAAAAAGTTAGAAGAAGAGCAAACAAAGCTGAAAGAGGAAATTTCGCAATTAAAATCAGCGGTTACAGCCAACGAAACCCAAATCAAAACATTAAATAATGAAAAAAGTGACATTGCCGCTAATAAAAATAGTTTAGATCAGCAGGTTAGCGAACTAACCACGGTCAATACGAATCTGGAGAATCAAGTGCAGGATTTGAAAGAAAAGTTGTCCAATATCTCTGCCTTAACCGCTGCAAATTAAAGGAAAACAGGGGCAGCCTTCATGGCCCCCTGAGATTTTAGCCCCGCAACAATCTGCCGTCCCTTGATTCTACTTTTGACAAAAACCTTATCTTCCACTATCATCAATTCGAGCTTATTTATGGGAGAGTTTGATATGAAAATTTATGTTGATGCAGATGCTTGTCCAGTAAAAGATATCGTGATCTCTGAAGGGACGAATGCCGAAATTCCGGTGATCCTGGTGACGAGCTTTTCTCACTTTTCCAACGCGGAACAACCAGCGGGAGTGGAAATCATTTATGTCGATTCCGGAGCAGATGCGGCAGATTATCGGATTATGAAGCTAGCAGCAAGAGGAGATATAATTGTCACGCAAGATTATGGTCTGGCCTCTCTTGGCTTGGCCAAAGGGTGTATCGTTCTTCACCATAAAGGATATCGCTATACAAATGAAAACATCGACCAATTGCTACAAACACGTTATTTGAGTGCCATGGCGCGAAAAGGCGGAAAACGGACAAAAGGCCCGAAACCTTTCACAGCAGAAGATAGAGAGAAATTTAGAGAGCTTTTTAAAAATACGATTAATAGGTGAAAGGAACCATCGAGAAAACTGGATGGTTCCCCCGGTCCATTCTAGTAAAAAGGTATATTTTAATTTCCAGTATATAACAGCCTTTCCGACCTTTTCCCCAATGAATAATATATAGTATTCAATAGGAAAGCGAGGTGAAATAGAATGAATATTTCACATACGTGCAGAAACTCCTTCACTGCTATCCTTCTACCAGGTCAGCACCCTTTTGGCAACTCTACCATCCACATCTTTGGCGGTTCTCGCACCTTCTCACAGCAATTTCATAACCCATCCAGCGTCATCCTCCTTCCTGGTCAGCACCCTTTTGGCAACTCTATCATCCACATCTTCGGCGGTTCTCACACCTTCTCACAACAATTTCATAACCCATCCAGCGTCATCCTCCTTCCTGGTCAGCACCCTTTTGGCAACTCTACCATCCACATCTTTGGCGGTTCTCACACCTTCTCACAATGCAGTTTTCTGTAAAACAGAGGAAACAAGGGGAAACATGGGGACGGTTCCGGTTCTCCTGTTTCCCTAATGTTTTCCAATAGTAACAAAAGACAGTTGTTTTGCTTAGTAAGTGCTGCAGCGACCGGGCACTATTAAGGATGAATAACGCCCGTCAGAACCGGTGCAGGATAGCGGCGGGCACTATCAAGGGCTGATAGTTCCCTTCAGACCCGGTGCGAGGAAGCGGCGGGCACTATCAAAGGCTGATAGTTTCCGTCAGAACCAATGAAGGTTTCCAACGGGCACTATCAAGGGCTGATAGTTCCCTTCAGGTCCGGTGCAGGATAGCGGCGGGCACTATCAAAGGCTGATAGTCCCCTTCAGACCCGGTGCGAGGAAGCGACGGGCACTATCAAGGGCTGATAGTTCCCTTCAGGCCCGGTGCAGGGAAGCGGCGGGCACTATCAAGGGCTGATAGTTCCCTTCAGACCCGGTGCGAGGAAGCGGCGGGCACTATCAAAGGCTGATAGTCCCCTTCAGACCCGGTGCGAGGAAGCGGCAGGCACTATCAAGGGCTGATAGTTTCCGTCAGACCCAATGAAGGTTTCCAACGGGCACTATCAAGGGCTGATAGTTCCCTTCAGAACCGGTGCAGGATAGCGACGGGCACTATCAAAGGCTGATAGTCCCCTTCAGACCCGGTGCGAGGAAGCGGCGGGCACTATCAAGGGCTGATAGTTCCCTTCAGGTCCGGTGCGAGGAAGCGACGGGCACTATCAAAGGCTGATAGTTCCCATCAGAACCAATGAAGGTTTCCAACGGGCACTATCAAGAGTTCTGCTAAATAAAACAAGGGACACGGCAGAGCCGTTCCCTTGTTTTATTTAATTCAAAGCCCAATCCAGAAATACAGCACATTCTTCTCTTGTCCTGCTGTCTTTCGGAGCAAATTCCCCATTGCCCTTCCCACTTGTAATGCCCAAATCATAAGTGTTTCTACATCCTTTTTGTGAGCATGAGCGATTTCATTTATATGAAACAGGCGAACAGTTCTCCTTCCTCTCCAATATTCACCAGAAACGACAGAAGTCCGACTGGTAACAATTAGGGAAACGCCGGACCGTCCCCTTGTTTCCCCAGAAGGAAGGCGGAGATCGGGGCATATATAAACGAAGAGTGTATAAATTTCTGTTGTTTTGGATAATAATATTCATAAGAAAGGTGTGCCTTCCTTGGGATTGTTTGGTTTGACGGTTGAACAATCACAAGTATGCACACTTTTTTTTGTTTGTAGTCATATTTTCAGGAGTTAGTTAAAAAGCCATCGCGTTAGCGATTTCGTTCTTCTTCCGTTTCCCTAATTTCCCCCAGTAAAAGCAGGGAGCAGTTTTTACGTTAAGAAAAATGTACCTGGGACGACGGACCTGCCCCTTCGTCCCACATTTCAATCCTCCAACGCCTTTCTTAACGGCGTAATCACTCCGTCAAAATATAAGAAATACGCGCCAATGAGCTTCTTATATTCCTTCTTGAACAACTCGTGATTCTCTTTCCAGCTGTCCCTCGTGATCGATTTAGGATGATACGGCACATAGGTAAACGAAACACCGCTGTCATGAAACACGCGTTCAAAGGCCAATTTTGCTCTTCGCATATGATAATTACTCGTCACTACAAGCGCAGAGTCAAACCCCCGTTCCAATACGATCTCTTTCGCATAGAGCGCATTTTCATATGTACTGGTTGCTTTGTTTTCTGTTAAAAGAGCATCGCGGGGAATGCCAAAGGATTCGGCATATTCAATCGAACTTCCTGGTGACGTGGCATTCGTTAATAGCACTCTATCCGCATACCCGGCATGATACAATTCCGCAACCTTCGTCATTCGCCCTCGCTCTTCCTTTTCCCCGCTAAGCAGAATGATCACATCCGCCTTCACCGGCTTTTCTTCATAAAATAAAAAATCAATTAAAAGCGTCCTTGGGAAAAAGAACCCCCCCAAAACTAAGACAAGGATACAAAGCAATAATGCACTTTGGATCCTCTTTCTATTACTGGTCCTTACTACGTTCTCATTGTTATTCAGCTTCATTTTGCATGTGGTCCTTTTATTTAATTACTGATTTTGCTCGCTCTTGCAGGCAAAAGTCATAGTTTTGAAGATATTATTATCTACCTAACCACTATTATTATATAAAATAAAAGCAACTGGTCCAAGAGGTCATTAACTTTCTAATATATACGAGTTAGAATAAACAGAATTAAAAAAATAAAAACTGATTGCCACTTGTGAATGCAATCAGTTCTTTTGTGTTAAGTATGAACTTGGCTTGTCCAGTGTTTCAGCTTTTTCGGAAGAGCCCGATGACATCTGTTGTTTGGGTGATATTGACAAAAGCATGCGGGTCTATTTCATTTATCGTGTTCCGCACATCCGCTAGTTGATAGCGCGTGATCACCGTCATTAAAATTTCTTGCCTGCTCCCGGAGTAAGCGCCTTTTCCTTCAATGACCGTAATTCCCCTTTCAAGTTTCGCCAGCAGAACATCCTTTAATTCATTTCCTTTTTTCGTAATAATCATTAACGTCAGCTTTATTTGGCTTGTATGGACGGTGTCAATCACCCGGCTGGAAGTGTAAATGCCCACTAATGTTAACATGGCCAGATCCCAGCCAAAAATAAATCCGGAAATCAGAACCACCACGGCATTCATCGCCCCAAGCAAGGCTCCAAGCGGGAAGCTCCGCCTTCTCATTAATAACATCGCGATGATATCCAAACCGCCTGTAGAGCCGGAAGCCCTGAACGTAACCCCTGCTCCTACTCCCACTAAAACTCCACCAAATACACAAGATAATAAAGGATCACTGGAGATTTTTAAAATGGGTAAGAATAACAAACCAGCTGATGTAACCACAACAGAAAGAATGGTATAGGTAATAAATCGCTTTCCCAGCTTGAACCATCCGATAATTAATAAGGGTAAATTTAAGAGGAGATTTAAAATCCCTGTATTTAGGGGAGTTAAAATCCCTAACATCATAGCAATCCCGCTTAATCCGCTGCTCAAAATATGATGGGGAATCATAAAAAGATTAAACCCGGCGGCCATAATTAATGAACCCAAAACAATGATCACGATATTACGCATGTTGCCGCTCCTTTAAGAAATGTGACTACCCACTAGTATGTCCGAAACAAGGGGACGTTCTCCCGTTTCCCTAATTTTTTACAAAAAAATACCCACCACGTTTTGTGGTGAGTAAAATTTACCAAGTTCCTTCGAAACAGAGGTACGGTTCTTACTTCACTTGGAGCTGGAGAATTTCTTCTATGATTGGAATTTCACTTTTTAGGATGGCTAAGTGCTTATGCTCAATCTGAGTGTCGAGTTCACATATTGTGATGGCTGGACCGTTGATTTTGGCGCGCTCATAGGCCATCCGGGATATATTGAATCCGTTTTCATTTAGGACCCTTGAAACCTCGGCAATCACGCCTTTTTGGTCGGTATTACGGATCACAAGTGTTGGCCGTTCTCCGCTGAATTTTAACGGATAATCGTCAAACTCCTGAACTTCTATTTTTCCGCCTCCGATTGAACTAGCTAATACCTTCACTTTGCGTGAAGCCCCGCTTAATTCAACTAGAACCGTATTTGGATGATAGCTTCCAAGAACCCGCTTCGTAAATTCGTAGGTTAATCCATGTTCTTCGGCAAATTTTTTCGCATTCGGAATCTCGTCGCTCATGGTGGTCAATCCCAGTACCCCGGCTAATAAAGCTAAGTCGGTTCCGTGTCCCTGATAGGTTTCGGCAAAAGAACCCATCAACGTAAAGCGAACAGATTGCGGTTCTTCATTTAACAGCTGGTAGGCAACATTCCCAATCCGGACAGCTCCCGCTGTATGCGAACTTGAAGGGCCAACCATGATCGGGCCAATGATTTCATAAGCACTTTGATATTTAGCCGGAGCCGAACTGCTGGATTCTTCCCCCAATATCTGTACTTTTAACTTTTGTCCTGTCGGAGTTCCGGCAAGGCCACCGATTCCGGTTTCTCTTAATGATTCAGGCATCGCCTGTCCAACTTCATGCATCACTTGGATGACTTCGTCCGGAGGAATGATGCTTACGATACCGGCCAGTGCCATATCGGCAGCCGCTTCCGCCGTAATAGCATGTAAACCATTGCGGATGATGCAAGGAATTTCCACCAGCCCTGCCACCGGATCACAAACCAGACCCAATGAATTTTTCATCGCAATCCCAACGGCATGTCCCACCTGCGTTGGTGTGCCGCCGCCCAGTTCCACTAAGGTGCCTGCAGCCATAGCCGTAGCTGAGCCAATTTCAGCCTGGCATCCGCCTGCAGCCCCTGAAATCGAAGCTTTATTCGCAACGACTAAACCAAGTGCCGAAGCCGTGAATATCGATTGCACAATCTGCTCACGACTGAATCTGCCGCTATCGAGAGCATGCACGAGAACTGCCGGCAAAATTCCCGCTGAACCCGCCGTTGGGGTCGCCACAATCCGTCCCATTGCTGCATTGACTTCAGATACAGCCAGGGCATTCGCAGCGGTATTTAAGGTGACTGGATTGACAAACGATGTTTTATTTTTACCATACTCATAAAGACGATGTCCGTCTCCTCCGGTTAAACCAGTGCGAGACATAACAGAACTCACGGTTCCTTTGCGAACAGCTTCTTCCATAACCGTTAATTGCTGCGACATTTGTTCTATTAGCGTCTCTCTTGATAGACCTGTCTGTACCTCTTCTGTTCTGATCATTATTTCCGAAATGGTTGTGTTTTTCTGCTCTGCCATTTCAATCAATTCCTTCAAACTCGTGAAAGACATACACATTTCCCTCCTAAGAACAAGGGGACGGTTCTCCTGTTTCCCCAATTTTTTCCAAATATAAATAGAAGACTGTTACAACCAAGCATATACTGCCTGTGCTAAAAATGATGTTAAAAAGAACACATTAAACAACTATTTCATTATCCAATTGGAGGAAGGTGTATTAATGATTCTTTATTCACATTCTATAATTAATTTCATTATCGCGCTATAATTTTCGAAAAATTACTCTGTTAATTTTTATTATTGATATAAGTCTTGTTTGTATGAGGTTTTTACTAGGATATAAGTAACACAGTGAAGCCAAACACACAGAACAGATGAAGGATCAACAACAATTATCTGCTCAAGTCCTTCTCTCTGGTAAAAATCAGGGGGGCGGCAGAACTGCTCCCCTGTTTTAGTTTTAACATTCCTACAATAATAAATGCTAAGAAAGGTCGATTGGACAAATTTTGACCAGCAGCAAGCATTGAAAACCAATCATGATTGGAATTTTTGAGGGAAACGCAGGAACCGCCCCCTCGTTTTCCGACTGGCATGATTTAGGAAAACGCGAGAACCGTCCCCTTGTTTCCTTTTTGGAATAGTGGAAATGCCTGGCAAATGGTCTTCGTTGTTTCTTTTGCTCTAGCTAAAACGTCTTGGTCTCCGTTGCTTTTTAGCACAGCAGCTATGATTTGACCGATTTTTACCATTTCCTCCTGCTTCATGCCGCGGGTGGTTAAAGCCGCTGTTCCCATACGGATACCGCTTGTTACAAATGGGCTTTGCGGATCAAATGGGATCGTGTTTTTATTGACCGTAATTCCAGCTTCTTCTAATAGCTTTTCTGCTTCTTTTCCTGTTAGGTTCCATGGACGTAAATCTAAGAGGACAATATGATTATCCGTACCGCCGGAGACGAGGGTTGCGCCTTCTTTCTTTAATGTTTCGCCGAGCGTCCAAGCGTTATCGATGACTTGCTGGGCATATTCCTTAAAACTTGGCTGCAAGGCTTCATTAAATGCCACCGCTTTCGCTGCAATGATGTGCATTAACGGTCCGCCCTGAATTCCCGGGAATACAGACTTATTAATCGCTTTAGCAATCTCTTCATCGTTTGTTAAAATAATTCCGCCGCGCGGTCCTCGCAGTGTCTTATGCGTTGTGCTTGTCACGACATCTGCATATGGAATTGGTGATGGATGAAGACCCGCGGCAACAAGTCCGGCAATATGAGCCATATCGACCATCAGTTTTGCTCCAACTTGATCGGCAATGGCGCGAAAACGAGCGAAGTCAATCACCCTTGGATAGGCACTTGCACCGGCAATAATTAATTTAGGTCTTTCTTTTTGCGCTAGTTTCTCCAGCTCATCGTAATCAATTAATTGCGTATCTTCGCTTACCCCATAGGACACAATCTCAAACCATTTCCCTGAAACGCTTACAGGACTTCCGTGAGTTAAGTGCCCGCCTTGTGAAAGGTTCATCCCCATCACTTTATCACCAGGCTGAAGCAAGGCGAAGAATACGGCGAAATTGGCTGTTGCCCCTGAGTGCGGCTGAACATTGGCGTACTTGGCACCAAACAGTTTGGTTAAGCGGGCAATCGCTTCTTGTTCTGCGACATCGACGAACTCGCAGCCCCCATAGTAGCGCTTACCTGGATAGCCCTCCGCATATTTATTTGTCATCACACTGCCCATTGCCTCTAGAACATCTTCGCTGACGAAGTTTTCTGATGCAATCAACTCCAGTGTTTGATGTTGACGATTTCTCTCTTTTTCAATAGCCTCAAAAATAGCTGCATCATTTTGTTGTAATCCCATGTTAAAATTCCTCCCTCTTGGTTACGAACCTGCTTTTTGCTGAATACCATGCAACTACCTTTTTTGTACACAAAAAAGGACAGAAAAGGGCAGCCAGCGTTCTCTACCCTTCTCTGTCCTTTTACCTGAGAGTTTAACTCTAGTGTTCCTAGAGTCTTCCCCTTTGGTGGCGTACGATTACAGTGTTCGCTCTCTCCAGAGGTGCGTCCAGTTGTGGTTCTATCTACCTGAGAGATTGGTTCCAAGGGTCTTTTTGGAACTTGCTCCTTCGGTGGCTTTTTGCTTTGCGCTCTCCCACAACCGTCATCCGCTCTTATTGTATTTTCAATTTTTAGATTAGTACGAAAGTAAGTGGATGTCAATCTCTTTTCTTTTTTTAATAAAAATTTCCATTTCACATATATGGATGAAGTTCACCCATATATGTTATAGCAAAATATCTTCATCATTATTGCCCGTTTATTGACGGATATATTTCACCCTAACATTTCCTCTTCCTCTTCTGATTGTTCGGCCTGTTTCCCATTTGCTTTCCGTGTCTTATAAACAGCAATCAGCATAATAAACCAGACAGGGGTGACAAATAGGGCTACTCGGGTATCTTCCGCAAGAGCGAGCACGACAAGGACAAACGCTAGGAAAGTCAGGATTAAATAATTGGAAAACGGATAAAGCGGTAATTTAAATTTATTCACCTTCGCCAGCTCGGGTCTTGTTTTACGGTATTTCAAATGGCTGACGACCGTAATCCCCCAAATAAAGATGAAACAAACCGTAGAAATACTGGTAATCAGTGTAAATACTCCTTCTGGCATCACATAGTTCAAAATAACAGCGGCTAAAATGACAGCAGCTGAAAAGAACAATGCATTGGACGGGACCTTCCGTTGATTCAATTTTGCCAGCTTCACAGATGCATTCTTATCTTTTGCCAGTGAATAGACCATCCGGCTTGTACTAAAGATAGCACTGTTACATGCAGAAGCCGCAGAGGTGAGAACGACAAAGTTAACAATACCAGCGGCTGCCGCAATACCGACGGCAACAAAGACTTGAACGAATGGGCTTTCCGTTGGAATGATGGAGTTCCATGGATAGACACTCATAATGACAATAAGGGCGCCAATGTAGAAAATTAAAACCCGAATCGGAATACTATTGATGGCTTTTGGGATAACCTTTTCCGGATCTTTCGTTTCACCTGCAGTAAGTCCTACCAGTTCAATGCCAACAAAGGCAAATACAACCATTTGGAAGGAGAGAATAAAGCCATTCATGCCATTTGGAAGCATGCCGCCATGTCCCCATAGATTGGTGAAACTAGCCGGGCCTGAATTGGTCGAAAACCCTTTGATAATCATAAAAACTCCGACGACAATTAATGTGACAATCGCGATAACTTTAATTAACGCGAACCAGAATTCCATTTCTCCAAAAAGTTTCACAGTGGCCAGGTTCATACATAATAAAATGACAAGCGCGATTAATCCCGGCATCCACTGCGGTACACTAGGAAACCAATACTGAGTATAGAGACCAACGGCTGTTAAGTCTGCCATGGCGATGGAAATCCAACAGAACCAGTAAGTCCAGCCTGTTATAAATGCTGCCATATCACCTAAATAATCTCTGACAAAGTCTACAAAAGAGTGATAATTCAAATTGCTTAATAACAGTTCCCCGAGGGCACGCATGATTAAAAAGCAAATGATCCCTGTAATCAGGTAGGCAAATAAAATGGATGGTCCAGCTAAATGAATCGATTTACCGGCTCCAAGAAATAACCCTGTTCCAATTGCGCCGCCAATAGCAATGAGTTGTACGTGCCTGTTTTTCAGGCCTCTTTCCAGTTTCTGTTCCTGCATCGACTTCCCTCTTTCCACTTTAGAGTTTTAAGAATTTTTTATAGATTTGAATCTGGATAACTAGTTTTCATTAAATTGCCGTCTCTACCATCACCTCCTTAAAGTGGGACAGGGGGACAGGTCCCTTGTCCCGTTTGTTGGGACCTTCTATTAGACAGCTTTTCTGATTCCCTGGCTCACCCTGTCCTTTTGGAGCCTTCTATTAGACAGCTTTTCCCGTTTTCTGGCTCATCCTGTCCTTTTGGGGCCTTCTATTAGACAGCTTTTCTGATTTCCCGGCTCACCCTGTCCTTTTGAGGCCTCCTATTAGACAGCTTTTCTGATTTCCTGGCTCACCCTGTCCTTTTGGGGCCTTCTATTAGACAGCTTTTCTGATTTCCCGGCTCACCCTGTCCTTTTGAGGCCTCCTATTAGACAGCTTTTCTCGTTTCCCGGCTCACCCTGTCCTTTTGGGACCTTCTATTAGACAGCTTTTCTGATTCCCTGGCTCACCCTGTCCTTTTGGGACCTTCTATTAGACGGCTTTTCTGATTTCCCGGCTCATCCTGTCCTTTTGGAGCCTTCTATTAGACAGCTTTTCTCGTTCCCTGACTCATCCTGTCCTTTTGGGGCCTTCTATTAGACAGCTTTTCTGATTTCCTGACTCATCCTGTCCTTTTGGGGCCTTCTATTAGACAGCTTTTCTGATTTCCCGGTTCAGCCTGTCCTTTTGGGGCCTTCTATTAGACAGCTTTTCTCGTTTCCTCGCTCATCCTGTCCTTTTGGAGCCTCCTATTAGACAGCTTTTCTGATTTCCGGGCTCTCCCTGTCCTTTTGGGACCTTCTATTAGACAGCTTTTCTGATTTCCTGGCTCATCCTGTCCTTTTGGGGCCTTCTATTAGACAGCTTTTCTCGTTTCCCGGCTCACCCTGTCCTTTTGGGACCTTCTATTAGAAAGCTTTTCTCGTTTCCTGGCCCATCCTTTCCTTTTAAGGCCTTCTATTAATGGATTCACTCCGTTTCTTATACCCAAGTAAAACCCCTTCACGCGATAGACATAAGGCTAAATCCAACAATGAAAGTTAACAAAAAAAGGACAGAAGAAGGGTAGATTCCCTTCTCTGTCCTTTTACCTGAAAGATTCTCCCGCAAAATAGCGGGTCCCCTTTGGTGGCAATAAATTTGCACTCTCCAGAGCTGCGTCCGATATTGGTCCTTTTTACCTGAGAGTTTGTTTCCAATGGTCTTTTTGGAATTTTCTCCTTCGGCGGCGATAGGCATCGCTCTCTCCCAATATCATCAATCGCTAGTTATGTAGTTTTGTTTGTTTAGATTAACATATTGTCATAAATTCCAAACCATTCGTGTAACATTATCTAACATGATATTTTGTATCCACTAAATTGTTTAATGGTTTGATAACCTCGCCTGATATAATTCCTCTAATGTGAACCGCTTACATTCATTATATTGTAAATATTCTGAAAGATAAATACATTTTTTTAAAATTATTTAAATTTTTTTGCAAAACAAGGGGACGGTCCTCCTGTTTCCCTAATTTATTCCAACAAAGGGACAGGGTGACAGGTTCCCTGCCCCATATTGCTTAAACAGGACAAAGTACCTGAACCCGTGTCCCTACAAGGAACAGACCCACAAATCGGTTAGCTCTCGATTATCTCAATAATACGCTTTCTGGTTTCAACACAATTTCTGCATCTTTCACGAATAATGGTGCGGGTATTTTCTTTATAGATTTCATCCTGCAATAGCAAAAGATTGGATTCCACTCCAAGTTTTGCAGAAACAGCAGCCGCTTCCGCCATATAGGCACTGTTCGCCAGCTCCCCATAAACCTTCTTACTGGAACGATGAATGAATCGCTCGGTCTGGGTTAATATAATCTCACATTTTGCTATTAAAGAAACAAATGTATCTGTTGCATTTTTCATGGCAACTTCATACTTACCAGGGGAATCCTCCTTGCATTTAGTTAAACGAAGCACCTCAGCAAGTTTCTCCATATCCTTCGTTGCAAGCGAAAGACATTGATGGCGTGTTTCTTCAATAGTATGTAACGATATCGGCAGGTCTTCCCCGCCCTTCTTTATTGTCGCTTTACAAGACATCTCCAAAATAGCTGCCGCTATAGCCGCTACCATGGCGATAGCGCTTCCGCTTGCGGGACTCGGGAAGTCCGGTGAAGCCAATTTTTCAAGAAATTCATCCAATTCCATATGCCCGGCACTTTCCAAATCAATCTTCTCCTTCTGATAAGAAGTATGGGGTTTTACCTCCCGGAGTGGTGCTTCCCTTCCAAATTAAGAAACGATCCCTAAAACCATCACGAAAAACAAAATAGGAGTATTATAGGAGTAGTATGCCCAAAGGCGGCAACTTTTTTGCGAAGGTAGAGGAAGGGGCGACGGGACAGGTTTCTGGCCATGCTGCAGAGGCGGTACCTGTCCCCGTGTCCTACAACTGGAAGTAATTAGGGAAACGCGAGAACCGTCCCCATGTTTTGCCCATGTTTTGAAAAACCCCTGCATTAAAAAGGCTGCAGGGGGTTGTTGTTTAGTATGTCTTCTACTTCTTCAAAGCCTGTTGGAAATGCGTAGTTGTAGCGGGCCGGGAGTGCAAAGACATAGTTTGTATTGCGGCCGAGTTCTTTTGGTCCGATAGGTGCTGCACCAATATGAAATTCCTCATTTTGCATAGAGTTCCACTGGGCAACGGTGAGGATCATGATCGGAATATCCTGACGCGGGTTTTCACTGGTCCATTGCGGATGTCTGATTAGAATAATAGGACCGGTTGCTGCAACCCCTTGCTCCTCGGAACCACTGATGCTCATTCCCTCCCAGGAATCATTCACAATACTGTATCCCCGCCAGGTTTCTGGTAATGTAAAATTAAAACCATACTGGGTGTTCTTATAGACAACTGCATTTGTTTCTTCTGCTCTGGCTTCCAGCGTCACTTCGTTAATCAGCCAGTTCCCATTTACTTTTTTTACAATAAGAGAAATTGCCTGTTTGGCAGCGGCTCCCCCTTTTTCCTCCTCCACGCTGGTTATTTCAATGATTTCACCTTGCACTTTATATTCATTTTTCGTTGTCTTTTCAATAGCACTTATCTCTATCCTATCCGGCCATGGGCTTGAGACCATCCGTCCCGGTGCCTTTTGCGGATTCTTTTTCCATTCTTCAAGAAGTGCTGGGGCCACAAAATCAGCATAGTTTTCCTCTAAGCTCTTGACCAAAACGTCCTGCGGGGCGAGCAGCGAAACGTTTTGCAATTTCCCGCCGAATTTCTTTACCAGGTTTTTAATCATTTCCTGGTCAGTTTCAACATTTTGCTGCGGCTCCTCCTTCTGCGGTTTTTCATTCTGAGAAGTCTTTACACTGTTTGTACAGCCAAATAGGAAAGCGCTTACTATTAAAAGGACGACCAATACAAGAATTCTTTTCATGCTATTCCCTCCAGTGTGAAACAGGGGTCGGTTCTCCTGTTTCCCTCATTTACTCCAATGGATTGTTTGAAAGCGATGATGATCCGGGTAAGCCCACTTCTTCCATATCTTTAATTCCATTTTGTCACTAACTGGAAAGGGAAGCAAGCGTCCCTCCCCATAGTTCATAATTTATTCCCTATGCAAGGACGAGGCCTGCCCCCTCGTCCCACCTTTTAATAAAAAACGATTACTTCGCGTGCATTTAGATCTTTTATTACGTCTTGCGATTCTGAATTCAGTTCATTATCTGTTAAATTAATATAAATAAGATCCGGGTGTTGGCTTAACGGAGTGATATCGCTTATTTTGTTGCCGGATAAATAAACATATTGCAGCTTGATTAATTTGCTTAAGGAGCTGATATCGCTGATTCCGGTTAAGGATAAATCGAGCTTTGTAAGATTGATTAAGCTGCCCAATGCACGGATATCATCTAATTCATTTCCACCTAGACTCAAATCCTCAAGCTTGGTTAAACTGCTTAAGGCACGAATATCACTAAATTCGTTGACACTTACATTTAATGTTGTAAGTTTAGTTAATCCACTTAGGGCGCCGATATCATTTATTTTATTAATATCAAGACGGAGGGCGTAAAGATTGGTTAGGCCCCTTAGAGCACGGATATCGCTTATTTGATTGCCGGTTAAAGCAAGATCCTGCAGGGTGTTTAATCCGCTTAATGCGCTGATATCACTGATGTTGTTATAGGTTAAATTAAGCGTATAAAGAGTGTTGAATTTGCTCAAAGCACTGATATCGCTTATACCATTGGCAGCTAATTTAAGATCAATCAGTTTGGTCAATCTGCTCAAAGCACTGATATCGTTTATACCGTTAGCGGATAAATTGAGCGCATGAATCTCTGTTAAACCGTTCAAAGCACGAACATCACGGATGCGATTGTAGGATAAATCAACAATTTCAAGCTTGGCCAATCCAGCTAATGCACTGATATCACTAATCTGATTGAAAGGTAAATGAAGCACTCTCAGCTTGGTTAACTCAGTTAATCTACTAATATCACTGATTTCGTTTTCACGTAAATCAAGATACGTTAGATTTTTCGCATGTTCAATCCCTGATACACTCTTAATAGCATATCCTTTGGCTTCAATTTTATTAATGCTGCTCATATCGGCAGCTGTGATGTTTCCCGCTGGTTTGTTGAGTGTTTCTCTTATCACCTTTTCAAAATTTTTATCAGAAAAATAAACCATTCCCGCGCGAAAAGATGGCTCCAATGTTCGTGCCATAAATGCCGAAAACTGTCCGCGAGTCACCGCTAGATTAGGGCGATACGTCCCATCCGCATATCCGCTGGCAATTCCATTGGCAGACACATTCAAAATAGATTGATAGGCGGCAATTTTGGCAGTGATATCGGAAAAACCATTCACATTCCCCTGTGTTAAGGAAAATGCCCGGTTCAAAAAGATCGCCATCTGCCCACGGGTGACAGAATCGTATGGGCGGTAGGTTCCATCCGCATATCCGCTGATAATCCCTTTTTCAACAGCTGCCGCAATATATCCTGAGCCCGTCACATACGCCGTGACATCCTTAAATTTCGTATTCCTTGGTTCACCGTTTAAGTTCAAAGCACGGCCGAGCATCATGGCTGCTTGTGCCCGGGTGACTGTTATATTCGGTTTAAATGTGCCATCCGCGTAACCCGAAATCACTCCCTTTCCTGAGAGATAGAGAACCTCATCATAAAAAGTATAGCTTGCTGAAACATCCTTAAATCCACTTGCGGCTTGACCATTAATCGGAGTAACAAGACCCATGACCAACACAAAAAGGACTAAACTCGTTAACTTCTTCATTAGACTTCCTGGTTACAAAAATCTATTAAAAACTATTAAAAGTTTTCAAATAGTCACGATTCGCCCCCGAACCAAGAAAAAGGGACATGCCCTGACGATTCTCACATCACTCCGTCAGGAAAGGACTCGAACCCTTGTCGTGAACCTACTGTCCAGGACGACCTGCGGTGCTCTGTTAGAGCTGGCGATTGCGAAAGACCATTCCTTCTATTGGTCAGACTTCCGCAAGAATTTTGTAATCAGGATTACACCTCCTTTAATTGTAATTCTTGGTTCTTGACAAGAAATGTTTTGTGGATGACATTCCATAGTTTCCAACTATGGTTATTTTTAAAGTCCTCTATGTTTTTTAACAATATGGCTATCCACTTTCTCCTCTGTTTTCCATGGGTTGATTGTTTCTCGGATTCTTCCATTGACCCAAGAATTTGAATCAACATAGGCTTGACTAAAGAGCGGAGTTGATGGATGAGTTCCTTCGGAATTTTTTCTTCAAAACCTAGACCTCTTCTCCCAATCACGAATGAAGCAGCCTCATGAACGGACAGGCCATACATTTTGGAATACTTGAATCGACCAATCACCGACGTATAGGCTGGGTTGACCTTTTTTATTTTGAATCCATATTTCAACCCTCTGGAAATAAGAGCCTTTTGCATCTTATTTTTTGCGAAAGAATGGACAAGACGATTAAACCTCTTATTTGTATCTTGGTCTTGTTTAAACTTAAGATCTTCTAATACAAAGGCTCCAACATTCCATTGTAATAAATAGGAAATGACCTCTTTTGCGGTTTCTCCCGCAATATTAGTCCTTCTATTCCTTTTTACATACTCCATTTCATGGCAATAGAACGTTTTAGACTCCAAGAAACGACCTTCTTTTGTTAATATTGTAACGGCAATTCTGTCAATGTTAACATCAATCCCCGCCATCCTATCAGATGTGATTTTTTCGCTCCATGTTAATTCGGAACCAAAGGTTTTAAGGTCATACGTGAGGTGAACATAATATTTTTTCCCTTTTCGTTTGATTTCAATGGAGTATACTTGAAATTCCTCTATATCTTTTCCTTTCGGCGTTGTTCCGACAACATTTGGGAGAACGATCTGGATGATTTCCGCAAAATATTTATCCGGAATATAGACTTGAAAACGAAGCCGAGGACTATTTTTCGCCTCTTCCTTTTTCAGAAGAGGGTTAGCCACTTCCAAATAAAATTGGTTTTCTGCTTCATCCCACACTATTCTTGTGTTTAAATTTCCCTTCTTTGATCGATCCCCACGGGAGTATAGGGTATTCGCACGAAGTTCTTTCCATTCTTTTGATGAAATCTGATTCTTCAATCGATGATAAAAGTTTTTCTTGCCTCCGAAAATAACCGTTGGAATGGTTCCCTGTTCGTCGTGTTTTAACAGGACAGATTCCTTCTCTTGAAGTTTATCTAGACGAGCTTGTAAACCGACTAAACAGGTATCGATTGGAACTTTCTTTGGTCTTTTTTTACCTGTTTGATAATCTTCCATTTTTCGAACGGTTTTTTGAATTTTCGCCTGCACTCCCTCTAAACGGATAGGCAGCAATTCTTTCTGGCTTGTGAAAACAGCTTGGGCTTGCAAAACAGCATCTTCTGCGTATCGCTTGTTTAAACGAAACTTTTGTTGAACGATTTTGATGACATCGCCAAAGTTTTCTCCTTCTAATAAACGATTAAAGGAAAATCGCAAAGCCGAGCACCAAGTTCTCATCAATTCATTGAGATGACCGATTTCTTCATTATGATTCGTTTCTAATAAACAGATTCGAGTGATTTTCATCGTAAACACCTCGTATACTGGTTTTAATTTATCATAACGAATATATGTTCGATTTACAATGAGAACTAACGGAGTTTTTTTGAATGTTTTGTTACAATTTAGTAGTTTTTTTGAAGCAGTTACAACCTCCTTTACTACAGTATATTCCCAAATAATGGAGAAACGTAGGGGTTTCTTGATATTTCACCAATTTTTACCATTTCCGTTTAATATGGGATAAATCTTTCTATCAGCTTGAAGAGAATGGCATGAGACAGAGAATTGGTTTCAATAGAAATTTCGATGAGTGATGAATTAGAGGATATTCTATTGTAAAAATACTTTACGGGAAATGTACGTTATGTAAGCCTAACACCATTGGAAAATAGAGTACTATACTCTCGAACTAGTTAACTGGAATATATTAGGGAAACACAAGAACCGTCCCCATGTTTCGAGACGGAACCTGTCCCTTTAAGCCCCTTTTCATGATTCTATAAATAGACTAAAATAAAAACCACAACCATGTGACATCTGTTGGAGTATGCATCGTTTCGATGTTCAGAAAAGGAGAAATGGGTATGGCATTTTGTTCAAATTGCGGTGAGCAGATAGATAGTACGAAGCCGTTCTGTGCGAGTTGTGGGGCGAGGATTGATCAAGACTATGCTTCACGTCAAAATAAATCGAGCATATCAGATAGGAATTCTTCAGACTCCAATAAAATAAAGTTTAAGAGAGTCAATTGGCGTGTGTATTTTTTGTCTGGTTTGGTTCTTTTACTTGCTGCTATTTATTTGATTTTTGACCCTTTTAATAAGGATGTGGCATTTGCAAAATGGGGTGAGCTGACAAAACAAGAAAAGGTAACTCTTGTGACTGATTTTATGCAGGAGAATTATCCGGATATATCCACACCAACTGCGGCCGAAATTATTCGTTATTGTAACTTGCTTTACAAAGACGCTGGGGATAAAAATGAAGCAATTTCCTCCATTTTGTCTGAGTTTGTAGAATTAGATAAAGAGAAGCGTATTGCGGCAATTGCCGCATTATCGGGGGATATTATCGAGGACGAATCCAGGAATGATGAATAGGGTGGGGGACAGAGGGTTCCCTGTCCCATGTTGCTTGAACGGGACAAGGGACTTGTCCCCGTGTCCCTTATCGCTCTCAAACTATCATTTGGAATTAATTAGGGAAACGCGAGAACCGTCCCCCTGTTTCTATAAATCAATCATCCAAGTCCCTGCCCGTTCTATCTTTCGTAAACGCCATGGCAATTAAGGAGATGAAACCAGCCACAATAATAAATAGCCCAACTGGGATATAGCTATTATTGTATTTTGCCAGTAAAGCAGTTGCGATAAGCGGCGCTGGACCACCCACTAAAGCGGCTCCGATCATATAGCCTAACGAAATCCCTGTATAGCGAATATTTGCACTGAAACTTTCTGCGAATAATGCTCCTAAAACGGCTCCGAACATTGGCCATATAATACCAAAACCAATGACAATCGCTATTGTTAGCGCAAAAGTAGTTTTTAATGAAATTAACCAGAAGTAAGGGATAGCATAGAGTATAATGGCGACTGTACCAGCGACATACATCTTTTTCCTGCCGATACGGTCTGAAAGTGCACCAGAGATCATCATAGCTGGGATCGCAACAATCGCAGCAATTAAAACAGCGTTCAATGCAACTGTTTTATCATATCCTACCGTACCAACGGCATAGGAGATTGTAAATGTTGCAAAAATAAAGAATGTAGACGTTTCAATAAACTTAGCACCAATTGTTGTTAATACAGCTTTCCAATGCTTTGTAAGTGTTTCAAAAAGTGGAACTTTTACCGTTTCTCCAGATTCAGCAACCTTTTGGAATGAAGGGGTTTCACCAATTCCTTTTCGAATCCATAAACCAAAGACAACGATGAAAATACTAAGGATGAATGGTATTCTCCAGCCAAAGCTTAAAAATTGCTCTTCAGTAAGAACAGTTGTTAAAACGGATGAGAAAAGGGATGCTAAACTTAAACCAATCATCGCACCGATCTGCGGAATACTTCCGTAAAAGCCACGTTTCTTTTTAGGTGAATATTCAACCGCAAGTAAAATACCGCCACCCCATTCACCACCAAGTGATAGTCCTTGCACAAGCCTTAATGTGATAAGTAATACTGGTGCCCATAGACCAACTGTTTCATAATTTGGTAAAAGCCCCATGGCAACAGTCGAAAATCCCATCAACGATAAAGTAATAATAAGCGTTTTCTTACGGCCAATCTTATCTCCAATATGACTAAAAATAATGCCGCCAATCGGACGAACAAGGAACGCTAACGCAAAAGATACATAAGATAGCATCATACTAACATAGGGATCAGCGCTTGGAAAAAAGAGCGTATTAAAAACTAAAGCGGCCATCGTTCCATATAGGAAGAAATCAAACCACTCTACCGAGCTTCCAACCGCACTCGCAATCAGCGCTCTCATTCTAGTCTTTTTGTCTATTAAATCCTCTTTAGCCACTTCAGATTTATTGCTAATTGCATTCATGCAAAACTCCTCCTTTTTAATAAAGATCCAAACTACCAGACTTCAATACATCGTTACTTTTCAAAAGATCGTTTTCATAATAACTAGAAAAATAAGTAGAATACCTAGAGAGCATTAGAATCAATATAAATACCGGTTTTTTACATTAATTCTAAGATGATTTTAATTTATATCTTAGAATTGCACAATGTATTTTTTGAAAATAATTAATATTTAAATTATTTAATTTTCTTTTCTAAAAAAAACCTGATAAAACTGCTATTTCAGTAATGTTTTATAGCGAATATAAAAAATAAAAAAGGAAAAACATGGATACCATTACTTTTTTTTATTATATCGAAAATATTTTTAATATATTTAATTTCCCCATAGTTATTATTTGTTTTGAGCTCATGGGGACAGAGGGACAGGTTCTCTGTCCCCTGCTGCTTGAACGGGACAAGGGACCTGTCCCCGTGACCCGCCGAGAACCGTCCCCCTGTTTCAGGCGATTACCCCTTGTTCAATGAGAAATCCGGCTAGGTTTTCGTAGTAGTTGTTGTATGGGCGTTCTCCACTGTAGCCTTCAAACTCAATACTGATCTCACACCTTTCCCGATAAAGGTGTTCGTGCAGCTTTTGAGAAATGATGCCGTAATAATAGGCTACCGGTTTATGGATTTTCTTTGTTTTGATAGTTCTCACGAGCTGCTTAATAGAATCGATGGCTGTTGTCAGAATGAATTCCGTCTCGTTTTCACTGTTATAGTTGTACGCTGCGATTCTCGTCATTCTCCAAAATTCTTCAATGGTCTTGGCATCATTGAAAAAGCATTTAACGAGCTGCACAAAAGGTTTTGGAACATCGTCGCTAGTATAGCTGTGATCGAGCCGAATCGGTTCATCTTTACGTTTATTTAGATCTTTTATATTTTTAATTTCAGAAGGATTGCTAGTTTCAATAGGGCAGTTCAATTTTTCCTCCTTGGGTAGTTCATGGTTTGGAAAAGGAGAAAACACATACAGATTGCTGGATTGTGAACCATTTTTTCGTTCAGTTTCATAAATGGTCATCATGCCAAGCTTCTTTGCCTTCACTAGCATTCTTTTAAAAGTAGAACGGGAAATACCGCTGCCATCGTATTCATCATGGATCGCTTTCAGTACCGTGCCGATTTTGGCATGGCAGACCCCTGGTATCTTCGCTGCAAAACGAACCAGCCGTTTTAATCCCATTAACTCCCCTTTTGAAAAATCTTTCTTATGCTCAGCCATCCATTTTTCCATATCACGATTGAACTCCGCCAATGATGAAAATGGCGAATACTCCCTATACTGTTCCATTGCACCTGATTTAAGACTCATATCCTTACACCTCCGAAACGCGGGGACGGTTCTCCCGTTTCCCTAATCTTTCCCACTTAATAGTTCATGCTAAGAGAATAAGCTTTTCCTCCCTGGCCTCTTTACCATAACGAGAATAATCAATGAAAGCGACTGGTCCAAACATGCTTTCACAGGCTCGAATCTTCATTACCCACCCTCCAAACTCTATTTCCCGTTATTTCCCGTGCATTTCGATGCCACAAAACGAGTTTTGAGCACTATTTTCATTCATGTAAAAGAAATACCAGATCAGGCAGCCGGGGAGAAAACAAACAGGACTTCCGCAATGGAATCAAAACAAGGAAACCAAATCGATACAGCCCCGTTTTCACCAAACGGGGCAAGCTTCACTTATGTTTAAAAAGAGAACCATTTCTCAATTGCCGCCTACAAAACAGCGGTTTCTACTCACAAAACACTGTTTTGTGCCCGGGAAATTACATTTCGCGGTAGGGAAATAAATTTTCTGACTTTCGACCTCATTTTTCAGTTCAGTTACAGTAAAGATACCCGAGAAAAAAATGTTTTACCTTCACGAGGTTACAAACAGGCTCTTCTTTTTAAAAAAATTCCAAAGCTAGATTCTTTTGCAGTAATGGCATTTTGCCTGTTTGAGTTTTAGTGTTCGAATGGAAACTTTCAGGGGAATACAGTGGCGAATGCAGGCTGCACAAATCAGAAAATGTTTATCAAAAAGCTATTTGTATATTTCTAAATAACTATAAAATATCTATTTTTATACTTTTTAATAGTTATTATTTACCATTTTAACTCAGAGTGATATAATACCAACGTACATATTCTAACAACTGTAGAGAACTGAATCGATGTACGATTCAGACCATCATGAAGAACATGCCGCTTTGAAGAAATAGAATGTCATGGGCGCATCATCACTCTATAAATGCAAACGTTTTCATTTTCGCAGATCCATTAGTAATCATGATACATAGGAACCTTCCGAGGGTGTTGAACCATTTCGCCTCCAGATCATGCTCACTATTTAACAATCTCAAACTGGTCCCTATCCTATAAAAGAAACAACCAACGGGAGGATCATTATGCATAAGAGAAATGACTATTTATTTAATTGCAACACTGTGGCACTTTTTTCAAATTTTCACCTTGGGAATGAATATTCCGGAGTTCTTCAAGGAAAGAAACACTTTTTTGTCCGTCAATCACCGCTTACGATTGTCCAAACTTCCTTCCAGCATGTCGGAAGCTCATTAGAGGGTGCGCTCCGCTCCTCTCGTTTTCACCTGAACAAGAAATGCAACGTGCCGGTCGCGTTATCGGCACGTAATAATGTCATCCTCATTCAATGCAAAGCAGCCGGCAATCTTGGCGGCACGGTCTGGATCGCTGCTTCACATATTGTCCGCATCGAGCCGTACAAGATAAATCAAACCATCGTTTATACGACAGAAGGCCATGAACTGATCGTAGATATGAAAACAGCTAAACTGCAAAACATCCGAAAAGAGGCCCCATTCCTGCGCGCAGCTCTATTAAAAAGCCAAACCATGCAAAACGGTCTAATCAATGACGATGAAGAAAACAGCGGGTTTCTGCTTGTGAAAGAAAATGGGCAGTTGAACTATACGACCAAACAGAAGGGAATAGTGAAAAAGTAAGGATGGTTGTTTTCTGCTCTGTCCCAAGCGGGGACGATCTTAGCTTACGTTTGAAAGAGGGAGCTGATGCCTGGAACCCGTTCCCTCCTTAAGGGAGGTCCAATTGGTAAAAACCAGGGAAACTCGGAACCAGCCCCGGTTTCTCCATTACTTTTTCAAGAACAAGTAACCTACAGTAAAAATAAATAGTTTGGGAAATACTAGCAAGGAAACACAGCCAAGATCCAAGGAATATTCATCTAGGAGTGAAATGTAACTATGAGAAAAAAAGTAATGGTTGGTTTTCTATGTGTTAGTGTTCTTTTTGGGGGAGTAGGTGTGTATGCCGGCACCATCATCAACCAATACACCACGAATCGGGGAACTACTGCAACAGTTGAAAGAGAAGACATTCACAAAAACAGAATCGGCCTTGAAGTGAATGGAAAGACAGTCAAAACAGATTCTTGGTATGCTAATGGAGTGACCTATATTCCGTTACGAGAAGTATCCAATCTATTAGGAGCAACAATTGATTATAACCAAGCTACCCAATCGGCAAAAATCCATTCAGCTGGACAGCCAGCACCTGCACCTGCTCCTTCTGCAACAACACAAACCATCAACAAGGTGACGGTTACCATTAATAAGGTTGTTCAGGATGCAGATTCTTTAAAAATCTATGTTACATATGTGAACAACTCCAGTAAAGAAATCAGGCCAGCTGAAGGTCTAAGCAGAATCGTCGCAAACGGAACGCAATATGACTATGATCTTAATTTTAATTTTGAACGCTACTATGACAAAGATGTTCCGAAAGCATCTGATTCACTTGAACCTGGAGTAACGGCTCAATCAGTGATTTTCTTTAAACCTGTTTCGTCAAATACAATCAACATCGTATTAGGAGCAGAGTACGAAGATTATCGATTTAATAATATTCCTGTACAGAAATAATGGAAAATACGCAATTGGAGCCTTCTGAAAAAGTCCAATAAAAAAAGGAATCCGATGATCTAGAATGTGTCGATCATCGGATTCCTTTTTTGCTGTGGTTTCTATTTCCTAGGAAATACTACCTAAAGAAGCGCGGCAAAAATATTTAGACACTTTCCCCCTCGCTCCCTCCTTGAATATCCCTATCTAAAGGGACGTGGCTACAGCAAGAGGACAAGTTCAGGTCCATCCGCCCCTTAATCCCTATCTGGGAATAATTAGGGAAGCGCGAAAACCGTCCCCAAGTTTTGCCCTCAACCAATTTTTGCATACTTTATTGCGTGGCAGATTTTTAGGTTTCATGATCTAATAAGGTTAAAAGGAAAGAAAATCTTTGTCCGCTTTCAGGCGAGAATGCTCACTTTTTAACATAGTCTCCAACAGGTGCCTTAGGATGAACGATAAACTACCAACGGGAGGAACATATATGAATATGAGAGATGACTATTTATTTAATCGCAAGACCATTGCTGTGTTTTCAAATTTTCACCTTGAAAAGGAATATTCCGGAGTCCTTCAAGGAAAGAAGCACTTTTTTGTCCGCCAATCCCCGCTTACGATTGTCCGGGCTTCTTTCTTGAATGTTGGAAGTACATTAGAAGGAGCGCTCAGTTCCTCTCGTTTTCATCTAAAAAGGAAATGCAATGTGCCAGTAGCGTTATCGGTAAGCCATAACATGATCCTTATTCAATGCAAAGCAGCCGGCGATCTTGACGGCACGGTTTGGATCGTTGCCTCACATATTGTCCGTATCGAGCCCTACAAGAAAAAGCAAACCATCGTTTATACCACAGATGGTCATGAACTGATCGTGGATATGAAAACGGCTAAACTGCAAACGCTCCGAAAAGAGGCCATGTTCCTGCGGGCCACTCTATTAAAAAATCAAAGGCTGGAAATCAGCCTGCTCAGTGACGAAGAAGAAAACAGCGGATTTCTGCTGGTGAAAGAAAATGGTCAGATCAACTACACAGCCAAACAGAAGGGAAAAGCGAAAAAGTAAAGATGGTTGTTTTTGTGAGAGGAACAGGGACAGCTCCCTGCCCCATGTTTCTCCCCCTGTTTCAATCTGTTTGTCCGGGTTTGAAGGTTTTAGAGATATGGTCAACCATTGGTCCATATAGACTTTGTTTGTTCGCAGGGTACTCTATGATGAAAGTATTAATGATACCTTTGCCCATCTTGGCTTTTTCATAGATTGTATTCCCGCCGTTTGTATAAGAAATAACATACCAATCATCACCAAGACGTTGATAGCTGATGGGACCGGCAGTATCTCCGAGTGCTTGGTTATAATAGGTTTCAATCGTTTCATTTTCCTCAATGACATTAATATGACTGGCATATGCTTTAATAGATGCTTCACCATTCGAAAATTTTCTGCCATCGTTATTAGCAGGAGGCTCTCCCATTGAAAAAGTTGCCGGATGTTGAACGGAGAATCCGAAGCGGCTGTTGGTGTATGTCTGATAAGTGAAGTCCGCCTTCGGCTCCGATATTGGTTGTTTTCCCTCAATCGGATTTTCCACTATTACGGGTTCCTCTTTGTTCGGCTCTTCTTTGGCTTCACTTAATCTTTTAGAGATTTCCGCAAACTGCTCCGTAAAATCATGATTAGCACCTAAAATCTTTTTAAGCGTTTCATATTTACTTTGGGCATCTTTATAATTCTCTGCATCTAAAAGAGAGTTAATATGTTTGAGCTCTTCTTCATAGGCCAAATTTTGCTGCCCTTCGGTGATTTGTCCCTTTAAGTCAGATGCACTGCTTTTAACAATCGGTAACGCTTCTTCTGATTGTTCAATTTGGAGTATCGTTCTTAAAGCCTGGTCATATTCCTTTTCTTTTAGCGAAACAGCAACCTTATTTAGTAGTGTTGCTTGCTCTAAATAGGTTTTCGCTTCTGCACTGTCACCTTTTTCTTTTACAGCAATTTCAAAATAAGAAACGGCCTGTGCAAAGTCCTTTTTCTCTATGCTTTCCAATCCTTTTTCTACCGCATCATCATAGGTTTTGCTGGCACAGGCCGACAATAATAGTATAATCATGAATGCGAATAAAACTTTTAGTTGTTTCATAATCCTCCTAAACAGCTCCCTTAATGTTGAATTTTCCTATAAAACAAATCAGTTATAGAATAATTTTACCTGAATTGGTAATTGTTTGAAACAAGAAAAAACTTTGAGATTTTTCTATTATGTAAAATAAAATGGAAGGTTTATCAAAATGAAAGCCCCGATTCAGTCTGGGTAGTTCGTCTAAAATCTTCCCTTAGCTGTACAACCCTATCTCCAGCCTTTATACTTTTTTACAAAAATATTGAACGAGATGAATTTAGAAAGGGTGGATTGCACTCTGATCAAAAGAGAAGGTGCTAGGCATGATCCATTTTTCTGGAACGTGCCTAGCACCTTTTTATTCTATAAAATTACCCTTTATCAAGAATGCTCGTTCAACGAAAATCAGGAAGTGATAGTGGCACATCGCTCCTTTGAGCACAGGCACTCCAAGAAGGTCTCACTTCATTCTTTGAAAAGGCGGAAAGCACCTGGCGAGGTTCGAGCTTTCAGTCATCCGTCATATCATACATCCTAACCTTTATCTGAAAACCTTCATACGTCATCAGCATCTTTCCAACTTTCTCCCAGGTAAAGGGCTTTCCATCAATAATAATAAGTGGAGTTCCGTCAGAACTTTCATCATACTCTATAAAGCCAATGAATTCATCATGTATAATGGTATTGTATTCTTGTCCATTAGGGAATACTCCTCTTTCAACTTGTTGTTCTGTTAAACCTTTTCTGGTTTTTGCCATTAATTTATTAAGCAAATCTGTTTGGTTAGAATGTAACTCACCATGTACAGCAAATGCATATCCAAATTCTATGTTTTCAGCAGCTTCTAAAAAAATTCCTTCGGGATCTATTCTCCTTTTTACAATAAAGGTGCGATTAATCCCTTGATAATCCTTTAAAGAAAAGGTTTCAATTAATGGCTCTAGATCTATTTCTAGTTCCGCCGCCATGAACTTGTTGTAGCAATCCATACAAAATAAAATACTCCCCTTTTCCCCATCAAGATGAACCTTTACTTCATTCGAGCCGCAATGTTCACATTTGTCCATATCGTCACCTACAAATTTTCCTTCCATGTATTATTCATTCATCTGTATCGATTAAATCCAAAATAATTGTTGAGCTTTGGATGTGTTATTACCTCACATACAAGAATACAAACAAAAAATGATGTAAACTCTCCCCCATCACAAATAAACACCCACATGGATTGTGAGTGCCTAAACTACCTGCCAATCAAACTATCAATTGGAATTAATCAATAAAATGCGGAAACCGCTCCCGCGTTTCATAATCTCCATAAACTTCGGGTGGTCACAAGACAGAACCACTCCTTAGAGATAAGTTTCTACCATTTTTTTAATCAACATAGAATATTCCGCTATATCTCCAGTATTAGGATCCCCTTTAAGCATATTCCTAAGTTCTTTTTTATAAAATTCGTCATCCAATGTACTCTCGGTTTTCTTAATTTGCACGATATATTTCATTGCCCTATCTTTAACCCTTTTTCTAGCTCGTACTAGTTTTTCACGATTCAAATCTACATGACTGATTGTTGTTTTACCTCTCTCTGACCCATCTTTTTCAACAGCTTTACAAGTAGATAAATCAAAGTCAATATGTTGTTCCGGATCATCTGTACAAGGATCGAGTATGGGAGCCTGCTCATTCCATTGATCACGCTTTTTATTATTACATATTTGACAACTCCAATGGAGATTGTCCCAATCAAAACTGAGGTGATGGAACTGTTTTAGACCCTTTGGTCTTAAATGTTCAATATGCTCATAACTGGCAATACCTATTATTGTTTCACAATAACAGCATTTTTCGGAGTACATTTTTTCAAGTGCCTCTTTAATATCATCTTGCTTATAACGTTCTTTGTATGTGGAAGTAACCTTAGAATACTCGCCCTTTAACTTTATTTGATATAATAACTCACTTTTCCAAGTAGCTTCATTTACCTGTAGACTCTTAGGAATTTTCGTTCTTTTAACTTTAATCATCAACTTGCTCCATTGCCAGTTTTCCAATTGCATCAATCTTGGCTAATGTAATAGCTGGATCTCCTTCAGGTAAAAGGATTAATAATTTTTTTCTTTTATTTTTTAGTTCTTCCAATTGCTCTTTAGTTAGCTCCCCTAGAATTTTTCGACTATATAATTCTTCTAATTCATTTATTTCCTTTTGTATTTCAGGACTTCTAGAGTAAGTATTCATAATATCAGTTAAAGTATCTTCAATTTGCCACCCATATGGATTATTTTCTTTTGTGCTTTTAATATAGTCCTTTTCGTCATGAAGATTAATGATTTCAACGTCACTACATGATGAAATAATAATCGGCGCATGTGTAGTGGCAATAAACTGGACTTTAGGGAATGTTCTTTTTAAATCTTTTACAATCTTCCATTGCCATTTCGGATGCAAATGAAGATCCAACTCATCTATTATGATAACTCCAGGAGTTTCCTTAATAGCATCTTCTTTTAACTGAGGGTTTAGAATAGCCATGCGATAGGATATATCCGCTACCATACCAATTACACTTCTATATCCAGAACTCATCATTCTTAATGGTATTCTCTGTTTTCCAAGTTCAATCATTACTTCCTCTTCTTCAAAATCATACTCGATGCTAACCTCTTCATTTTCTTCTACTAAACCTTTCATAAACTCTTCCACAGCACTTAGAACAGCATCTAATTCGCCTATTTTTTTTCTCTTTTGAAGTTGGATCGTTGTCATTCTTCTCAGCCAATTTACAAATAATTTTATATTTGATTCCGATTCTAGACAATCAGTATAACCAATAAACCGTGACATATCTTCGCGTTTAAAAGGATCAACCCATTTGTTTTTCTTCTGTGAAAAAAGTCTTCCCGCACTTTGATAAGATATAACAGGCAAGATAACGGAATGATCTTTGTCCTTCACAATGGCTTGTTGCATATTTTTCGCAATATGGATCAACTCTCTGGCATTTGACCTTGTGGTCTTACCTTCTATTGAATTTTTCGTTCTTCTCCAGGTAAGATGTTGGTTTGCAATTGAGCCTTCACATTCAATTATTACTGGAATTTGGGGTTCTTTTGTTATCGTTGCATCTCCTGGTTTATCCCACTCTTTTCTAATTTCATCATATAATATGTTTCTGGTTTGTACTCCATCAAGACCTGCTAAAAAACCGCCCAAACCTACTGTCAGAGCTTCTAGAATACTCGTTTTACCCGTTCCATTATTTCCAATTATTAATGTAAATCTGTCATTAAAATTTAGCCTTTTTTCTTTAAATAACTTAAAATTCTCAATATATAAGGAAGAAATAATCATCTATTAGCCCTCCTCTCCTTAATTTCCCATTATAATATACTACTAATTATACCCAATTTAGATAATTTAGAGTACAAATATTGCTGAAAGAAGGTATTCTTTCAGCAATTGTGAAACACCGCGACTTCATTCTTCTAAGGCAATCAAAATTTTGAGTAAAGATATTTCATGAAAATACAAAAAGCACGAGTGCAATAACCGCTCATCGTGCTTTTTTTCGCGCAAAACTCGATTGCCCTCTTAAAGAACCATCCTAATGTTTATATCTTTTGAATATAGAGCATTCATAAATACTGTTTGCTTTGTTTTCCGTTAAAAGTGCGTCACGTGAAATACCGTAGGATTCAGCATCTTTGACCGCGATTCCAGGAGCTAATGCAGTTGTTAATAATACTTTATCTGCATACCCAGCATGATATAATTCAGCTGCCTTTTTTATTCTTACATGTTCCCCACTTATCGCTCTCAAACTATCAACTGGAATATATTAGGGGAACGCGAGAACCGTCCCCCTGTTTCATCAAAAATTAACCTATAATGGTCAATCCAGTTTTTCAGATGGACAGACCATTATAGGTTATGAACTGATTGATATTAATGAAAACACAAACTTATTCCGTAATCTAGAACATTTGTTTGATAAATTACAGGAAGTGACCAGGCACCTAGATCAATCTACCACAAAGTAGGTTTAACAACCATAAACCAAAGCATAGCTAACAAAATGATGATATACATCCAAAGAGAACGCCTAAGTTTATCGGCCAATTCTTCCTTGTTTGCATCCTTTTCAGGAAATTTCCGCAATTTGGGCGAGAAGGCTCGTGCAAGGAAGAACAAGGAAGCAAACAAAATGACGAGTGTCATCATGATCCAAGGGGTTCTCCAAGTCCATGGACCTAATACGGTGAGTAAAACACCTGAAATAACTAAGAGATGCCCGGAGTGCTTTGTTAATCTGATAACAAACCAAAATGTGCTGAGATAGGCGGTTATTTCTACATCCCTTGATGTCCGCAATTTTTTCACAATCGGCAAGAGGATAAAAAATGGACCAATTGTTCCTATTGCCCCAAGAACATGGAGAAAAATTAAGATGCGATAGAACAATTCCACGTCTCTAGTGAATTACTCTTTAATTGGGCTAAATTCATGCACCCATACTCTCATTTGCGGCAACCATGGCATTCCGGGATGAAAGGACAGAATCGATTGTTTGTATTCTTCTACTGAATCAAATCCTTCTTGGCGCGCGTGTTCATCCGTTAATTCCCCAAGTGATTGCGAATAAACCTTTTCCACAACAAACTTTCTACCCTCTAATTCCATGATCTCTCCTACATCAGCATATCTTCCATTACGTCTAGTTGCCGTTTTTTTGCCTTCAAGAACCTTTTGAACATCTTCATCCACAGTAACGAGCCGATCAATCGTACAAGTCTTTGGCGGCAACCCCTTATTCTCTTCCATATTTTTCATATCATATAACCCCCTTTACATTTTAATCCAAATATATCCTTAAACGTAAGGTATATCAAATTTTTGAGGGGACCGGCTTTCAATGGACAAGGAGAACCCTACGGTCAAAGAGAGATATGGTGCCAGGCACGATCCATTTTTTTGGGAGACCAACTTTCAATGGACATGGAGGACCGTTCGAAAGGGCTGGATGGCAGGATCAGAGGGACAGGTCCCTCGTCCCTATTTGGAACTATTTGGCGGGTCACGGTACCTGTCCCCCTGTCCCCCGACCCCACAATAATTCCGAATTAATTCTCCTGCGTTGCAATTAGTCTCTTCTCCCCATGATATGACAAGGAATCTATTCCTTTGTCCTGTGATGAGTTCAGGAATTTCCTGCTATAATTTAGATAATAATTCTATTATTTACCAATATAAATAGTAATACCGATTGATGGAAACGGGGGGAGAGCATGGACGACATTCAAAAGATGACGAAATATTTCAGGGACAGTGTGGCGGCAGAACTGAAGATTGATTTTCGAAATAAGGATTTTATCACCACCCATTTGGAAGATGTTTTACAAGGAAAAATGGAGTTAGGCGAGGATGATTTTAAAAGGTTATTAGATAGCAAGAATGAGAAATTATTAGCCGAGCCGCTCAATGTGATGATCGTGGCAAAGACGATCAAAACGATTTACGACGGGCAGCAAAGAGTGCACAACAAAATAGAAGAAATGAGCGGTATTTTTTATATTCCGGCTGTTTTATATCCGAACGGAATGCTTGCCCCTTCTGATGGGAAATTGCCTTGGATTCCAAGAGAGCACCTTTTTCCCATTATCGATCCTGAACTGGCAATCGGAAATTTAACGGATTTTGATGAATTCGTCAGCGAGAACATGTATCGTCTTAAAGAGAAACTGGACTGGGTACGCTACATTTCTTTTGCAAAAGAGATGTATGAACAAGTAACAAGCACAGCGTTAGAGGCACGTACCGTTAAAGGGATTGAACTGGAGAACCATGTCTATCTATTTAAGGATGATACCATCAGGACAACAGCCAGTATCTTGAAGCTATACGATGATCTTCAAGCCTATCCCAATCTGAACGAACTAAAGCTCTATCAAACTTTTATGAAACGAGAATTTACCCCGCTTCAGCCTCTTATCAAAAATACATATGAAGAAATGAATAAACACGCTGCGCAAATGGGTGGAGAATATCCCTTATCCCCTTCGCAACGAGAGTGCGTCAATCATTTTAATCATATGGAAGAGGGAGAGATATTAGCCGTCAATGGTCCGCCGGGCACAGGGAAAACGACCTTACTGCAATCGCTTGTCGCTAATCTTTTTACTGAACGAGCTTTGAAAAAAGAAACAGCCCCATTAATCGTTGCTTCCTCGACGAATAATCAGGCCGTTACGAATATTATTGAATCCTTTGGAAAAATTGAAACAAAATGGAACAACAGTCATTTAGAACATCGATGGGTAGAAGGGGTACATAGTTTTGCGGTGTATTTCCCATCTCAACAGAAAGAAAAGGAAGCGAAGCAAAAAGGATTTCACTTTACAAATTTTCGGGATAAGAAGAATTTTTTTGCAGAAGCAGAAAGCAAAGAAAATATTGAAGCCTCCATACAAAAAATGCTGAAGGAATGCAATCAGTATTTTCAGATGAATTTTCGAGATGTGAAACAATGTGAAAATACGATTTGGCATCGGTTAGTAAAAGTAAATGATTTACGGAAAAGACTCTTAGAGGTATTTCATAGTTATGAAGGAATCCGTTCTGAAGATGAAGATATGGAGACTTGTTTACAACGGCTTATATTGAAAAAGGAAAAGCTAGAAAAAAGGGTCTGTGCTATGAAAAAAAGAAGAAATGAATGGGATGAACACTTTGCTTCTATGCCGCTTTTCTACTGTTGGTTTCTCTTTCTGCCATTTGTAAAAAGAAAGGCGGCCAAATATATTCGCAGCTTTATTCAACCGGATGAAGACTTTATCCACGAAGCGATGAATGCCGCTGAGGTTAAGGATATCTACCGTGAGAAAATAAATGCGGTCAGAAAAGAAATGAATCACATTCGTAACATGTACATTCATGTGACACAATTGAAAGAAATTTTTGAAGAAGTGATGGAAGAATTAATCAGACTGGAGATTATTGAAAAGCATCCTTCCTTTACCACTTTAGAGGAAGTCAATGAATTCTCTGATACCACGATGAAATATGCGGCATTTTGGCTTGCTGTTCATTACTATGAATGCAGATGGCTGACAGCGGAGCGGCTTTCTGAAAAACAGCAGGGTACGAATCTTGAAAATGTCCAGAAAATATTCTTTGCTAATCTGCCGATGCTGACGCCGTGCTTTGTCATGACATTTTTTCAGTTATCAAAGCTGTTGTTAGTCTACGGGAATGGCAAAGAGAAATATCTTTACAATTATATCGATTTACTCATTGTCGACGAAGCTGGACAAGTCACACCTGAAATTGCTGCATGCTCGTTTGCGCTGGCGAAAAAGGCAGTTGTTGTCGGGGATGTGGACCAAATTGAGCCAGTATGGAACATCCATCAATCCTTGGACTTGTCACTGGCACTATCTAATCAGGTGATTCCTGCGAAAGAGCAGTTTCCACTTTTGAAGGAGCTGGGGCTCAATACTTCGGATTCAAGTGTCATGAAAGCAGCATGTAAATGCAGCAAGTATCAAAAGTACGAGGATCGCGGTTTGTTTTTAAGTGAGCACCGCCGTTGCTACGATGAAATCATTGAATATTGTAATCAATTAGTTTATCAAGGAAATCTAGAGCCGATGCGCGGGAAAGCAGCCAATGATCCTGAATATCCTTTGGCACGCATACTAACAAGTCCTCTTAGTCATATTCAAGTGGATTCAGACCGCTCAAGCAAAAGAGCCGGAAGCAGGTTTAACAAAGAGGAAGCGGCCGCGATCGCAGCATGGATCCATGAACATTTTCAAGAAATCTGCGACGCATACCCGAAGGATGTTCCGAGGAGCTTAGTTGGTATTATTACTCCTTTTAAGGCGCAAGTGGCTGAAATCAAACGGGCGCTGCATCCGCAGTTAAAGCCATTGATTGATGTTGGGACCGTTCATACCTTCCAAGGAGGAGAGAGAAAGCTCATTATCATGTCCACTGTTTATGGAAAACAGGACGGATGTTTCTTTTTAGACATGAGAAAAAGTCTCTTAAATGTCGCCGTCTCAAGAGCAAAAGACGGATTTCTCATCTTTGGTGATATCAATAGTTTATCAGACAGTGAATCAAAGCCAAGCGGTCTGCTAAAAAAGTCTTTGAAGCAGGGAAGCATCGAAAACAAAGGAGCCGTTCTTACGTACCGATGAAACAGGTCTCTTCTGTTCGGGTCAGAGGGACAGGTCCCTCGTCCCTATTTGGAACTATTTGGCGGTTCACGGTACCTGTCCCCTTGACCCTCTTTGAATCATGATTTAGCTTCCATACACTTTTAAAGCTTAGAGGAAAAGGCATAAATGGGACAGAGGAGGGACAAGTTCCCCCTCCAATTGGAATTAATTAGGGAAACACGAACCGTCCCCCTGTTTCTTGATGGTGCCTAGCACCCGATCTTTTAGTATCTAATTTTAATACTTTAAATTGAAATGAGTATACTTTTTGACCGTTATTGCATATAATAAAGATGGATAGGTATACAAAAAGAATACCCTTTAAGATGGAGGTGTAAAAATGAGCGAGACAAAAGTTATTATTGCAGAAAATATAAAAAAATATATTGATACTAAAGGGATAAAACATAATTGGATTATTGAACGTATTGGTATTAGTAAACCCACTTTTTATAAACTTCTAAAAGGTGAAGGAAATATCAATCAATTTGAAGAGAAAATCTTAAAATTGTTTCGACTAAAGGATCCTTTCTATTTTCATCGTACCGACATTGATCTTCCAAAAAGTTTAGCAGAACTTAATCGACCGGAGAATTTCATGGATTATGTAGCTCTATCGTATCATGGAGAAGAAAATCTGGAGTTTAATAAAGGCATGGAAGTTTTTAGAGAGTTTGTGGAATTAATTGATGTTCTTCACTCTGTATCTAGCCCCGTGAATGAAGTATTGGAGAGGGAATTATCTTGATAAATAAAGAAAATATTGAGCAAATTATTCTATATAATCAAAAATATCACTCAATTGTTAAAGAGAAAATTGATTCTCTACGGGCATTAAGTGACCCACTAATTACTTCAAAGCCACTAGAGTTTATTAAGACGCATCTATATGAAAATTCTTATGTTTTGGAATTTCCAATTAACAACCTAGAATATGGTGGTCTTGTTTTTTATCATCATCAAAATTTCTATATTCAAATTAACACCGCACAGCCTAAAATATATGAAAATTTTATGTGGGCGCATGAATTTTATCACTTTTTCTTTGATAAAGACAGGATAAAGGGGAAAGAAGAAAACTCTATTCTAATTGATAGTATATTTGATGAAAAAGAGCGGCTGCCTAATCTTTTTGCCAGTGAGTTTTTAATCAATGATTTTGCTCTAGAACGGAAATTTAAATTCTTTAAAAAAGAATTCGATGGCACAAGCTTGGTAGATATTGTTATTAATTTAATTGCTGTTTTTGAATTACCTTATAAAGCCATTGTAATAAAACTAGCCCAGAATAACCTAATTGAAATAGTAGAGGCTAAAGAAATTATCGATTATGATTATAAAAGAAATCTTCCTGATTATATTGACCGTACGTTATTTTCTCCTAGCAACAAAATTAGGATAGATAATATAGATAGACTAGCTTCTGTAGCATCATCTAATATGAACGAAGAGGATTATCAATCAATTATGGATAGGTATAATAAGCTCTATGAAATAGTACTAGAATGGCGTAAAAAATCAGATGGAGACAAAAAATATGAGAGTTATCGAAGATCCTAAAATTAATTCCATCTTACCATTTATTAAATTTGATGTTGATGATTTACAAACTATTCTTAATGACCAATCCTCACTTTATATTATTGATAATATGATGCTTACAAAAATGAAAAGGGACTTTGTTAGTTTTCCATTATTGGTTAAGGGTCTAAAACAATCAAAATTAATTGTGCTTCCAGATATTATTTTAGAAGAAGCGGCCCGGAATCTTCCAAATGAACAGAGATTTAAAGACACTTATTATGAGTTATTTGAAATTCTTTCCTCAGAGAAAGAAATTTATGTGGCTGGACTAGAAACAATTGCTGCTTTTTTACAAAGGATGGTTGGGAAAAATGAAAGCCTTTCTTTACTTAAAAATATTATTATGGAAGCAACAAGAATTAATCAAAATATCCATAATTCTATTAGGCAAATAAACATTCATTCTTCTTCTGTAATTGACGAATTTAGTACTGCTATATTTCACAACGGAAAGAATGCAGGGGAGCGTATTATAACGATATTTGCTTTAGCCTTTATAAGAATGTTTTATAGTCCTATTTATATTTTTAGTGAAGATGTTAAAGGGATATATGGTGCTTTTAAAACCTTTATTGGAAATGAAAGATTACTTGAATTAATAGATCTGCAGGATCATTCGGATTTGATTGAACAATATCGATTCTTATCATATGAGACACTAATTCAGGTAATGTATCAAGAAAGTAAAATTGATAGGAATAGACTCATGCAGGTAATAGAAAACAGTGGAAGAAATCAATCGAGGGTGGTCCTTTATAGTTTAGATGGATTTCCATGCCACACTCCCATTCCGAATCATCAGCTCGCTACTTGGATCATCGAGGATAGGATTAAAATTCAGTTTTAGGGTTGGAAATATTATGGTGGGTATATGAAGGAAGAAGTTCTAAAAGGAAAGTGTAAATAGTGGATGGTGCCTGGCACCCGATCTTTTTTACGTTAAGAACATTCGTTCAACATATTTTGACAAGTGACAGGCACCAAGATCAATGAACTACTCCGCAAGCGATTGGTACTCTGCTGCCAAACCTTTTTGAACGCCTGGTCGTTCCGCAATACGATGAGCCCATTCCAAGAGATGAGTATATTCATCCATGTTTAAAAATTCATACGAGCCTTCATACAATTTTCCTAAAGCTAAACGCCCGTACCAAGACCATATCGCAATATCCGCGATAGTATAGGTATCACCAGCGATATAAGAACGCTGAGCTAATACTTTATCAAGTAAGTCTAATTGACGTTTTGTTTCCATCGTAAAACGATCAATTGGGTATTCCATAGGCTCTGGCGCATAAGCAAAAAAGTGACCAAACCCTCCACCAACAAAAGGCCCTGCCCCAATTTGCCAGAATAGCCAATTAAGGGTTTCAGTCCGTCCATGAATATCTGTCGGGATCAGCTTATTATATTTCTCAGCTAAGTAAAGCAGAATCGACCCTGATTCAAAAATTTCTACTCGTGGATTTAGACTTTGATCGACCAGGGCTGGGATCTTAGAATTAGGATTGATCTTGACAAAATCTGAACCAAATTGATCGCCGGCTCCAATATTGATTTTATACAAATCATAGTCTGCATCATCGACACCCAACTCTTTTAATTCTTCCAGCATAATCGTCACTTTAATACCATTCGGCGTTCCCAGTGAATAGAGTTGGAACGGTGCCTCTCCGACTGGTAGTTTTTGTTCGAAACGTTCACCGGCTGTCGGACGATTACCGCCTCTATTCGAATTCTCTTCTTCCCACTGCCAAACGTCTGGTAATTCATATTTTGTCATCTCAACACTCCTCCTACTATCTATTATTAACTCCATCATACTAACAGTATAAAAGTATTCCAAATATTTAGCTTATCATCTATTTATGATTCGGTTATTCATTAATTTTATCTACAGTTGCGTAAGCGTCAAATAGGCTTATGCGGCTGTACTACAATTCTCTGGATGGTGCCTGGCACCCGATCTTCCTGACAGATGCGTGAGATTCAATCCAGTAACTAGACAGCTATCAATAGACCACTAGATCAAATCCTATTCCAAATGGAATCTATCAAAAGACTTTTTTAATTTTTCACTAATTGATTCTTCATCGTATTCTATCTTGTAAATCAAATCTTCAATCATTTCTCTCAGCTGTTCGATATTTGTTGAAAGGTAGCCATCCATCTGTGCGTTTGTTAGATCATAAATTCTTCCCTTTTCTAGCTGGTTTAACTTATTATTAATTTTCATCAATTCACCAGCATATTTATTTTTAACATCAACTTTTTTATCCATCATTTAACCACCTCAAATAAAGTTTTATATTATAACTTATTATATCAAAAAGGGAAATTATGTTAATCCTAAGAAGTTCAGTTCTAGGCCTACACGAAGGAAGACTTCCTAACTCTCTAAATTTTTCGAGGTCATTATCTTCAACAATTGGACAGGCAATACCGTCAACTTTCAGTCACTTTAGATGTGCAAAAGCAACCCCGCTTCCGCTTCAAATGTCGAAAACCTATCATGGATTGCATCCAGAACTTTGGTCAAACGCTGACAATGTGGATTTTGAAAAAGCCCGCTAGACCATTACGGCCTAGCAGGCTTCCCTCTTTTCCCTATCCACCCAATAAAGATACTAGTATAATACCAACGCTTGCCCCAAAGCTATCCACAAGGACATCCTTCAGCTGAATCCCTCTCTTCCCGGAGAAAAGATCTGATGAATTTCATCGAATATGGCATACAAAACACAAAGGAATAAAGCTAATCCAATCCTCTGAATAACTCGTATCCCCAGGCTGTTCAAAAGAAACATTACCAGAATACCGAGCACTAAATATTTATTCTCCTAAATCTTAATTCAAATGCTATAAAAGGCACTTATTAAAAGCCATTTCCAATTCTCTGGATGGTGCCTGGCACCCGATCTTCTCGGAATCCCACCCACTATATGTTGCAACCTAGGCTCAGTCGCTCTGACAGGCACCAAGATCAAGATCTTCACAGAATCGGTCCAAATTTTGTAGTATCGGTCCACTATTGGTCCAGAATCGGTCCAAACTTTGTGGTATCGGTCCATCATTGGTCCAGAATCGGTCCAAATTTTGTGGTATTAGTCCATTCTGTTTGACTATTAATGAAATAAATATTATTTTAATCTATAATAACTTGCTCTTGCTTTACCTTCTAAATCAATAATTTCTGCATCCCTTAAACGTTGTAATATACGTTTACTACTTGTAGATGAAAAGCCACATAACCTTTCCACATCGGAGCGAGTAATCGAACCATTTTTATTCAAGTAATCAATAATCATTGTTTTAGCCTGTATTTCATCGAAGTCCTTATCTTTTGTGTACTCAATATTGTCATCTAAATTTTCGTATACTCGATGAGTAAACATATATTTATTTTTTGCTTCCCTTTGCAGAATATTTCTCTTTTGACAAAGTTTATTTAATACATTTGCTGCCGACTGGGATGTAATTTGCGCCACCTCTGCAGCCTTGCCTAGTGTAATGGTTTTATTAGATTTAACGTATTTTAAAATACAGATTTCTGAAACTGAAAACTCGCCGTTGTTTTCTTCCTCTTTAGTGATAAACTTTAGAAATTCTATGTCTTCCAAACTGCTTCTTAAAGTTAAACTTACTGCTTCAGAATACAAATTATATTCTGGAGCTGATTTTCCTAAAGAAAGCATATCCTTAAATATTATATCTACGCCTTGCCCAGAACGTTGAACATATTTTAGTCTTTGAAGTGTTTCCGCAATCAATTTATTTCTCGGCGATGAAGGGTGCGTAATAATATTTGAACTATTAACCCCAGTTGGAAATGAACCGGGATTTTCAATAATTATTTCATTAGGATAAAATTTAACAAAAATTGAAGAATTACTCTCATAATCTCGATGTGAGATAGCATTAAGAAGCGCTTCTTGAAAAACATTAATAGGATAGTCTTGAACTTCTAATTTAAACAGTCCCATTTGGATGTTCTTTATCCCGTTTCTATCTTCAAAAAACTGCTGAATTCTATCTACGGATTGAATCAAAGGCATTTTTAACTCTAATCTCTTATTATATTCAGTATGCCCATCATTATATGTAAGAATAATTATTTCCGCCTGTGGCATATACTTGGCAATCGCTTCTTTAGTTCCAATAAATAACAATCCTGCTACTGTTAATTGGATTTTATCGCCAATAACATCTATCAATCGCAAATCCTTTAAGAACGTTATATTGTCTGATTGATATAGAGTAGAATCTTTATCACGGGACTGTATTTTTAACTTTAACCGCTCTACTTCAGTAAAATCTATATCATCTTTGGTAGTAGGTTCGATAACTTTAGCGGAGTAGTCCCCTTTAAATCCTTTTATATTATTAGAGATGTATTCTGATGGATAAAATGGCTTTGTATTCTTCCCTAATCTTTTATATACTACTCCTTTTGAAGTAGCTACAATTTCTGGAGACTTTTCAATTACTATTTTTAAAATATCCTTACCAGCAAACCTTATTACATCTATATCAGTAAAAAGTTTAGGAATAGTCTTGTCATAAATACTCTCAATAATGTTCTGTTCATCATAGTCATCACATCCGGTAATTTCTCCATCATCTTCAACACCGACTAAGATAATACCACCATCCGTATTGGCAAACCCTACTGCCTCATTTGTTAAGATATTCATTAGTTCCTTCTTGTTTGCCTTAACCCAACTTTTGAACTCCACATACTTAGTTTCACCCCGTTGGATTATTTCACTAATTTCCATAAAATACACCTCCTAACCTGATACAAACATTATACCAAGATTAAAAGGGAAAACGGAAACAATAGGTTAGTGTACACCTAATAAAAATATTTCATTACTTAAAGTAAGGTTTATCATAATTAATCCAAATATTACCACCATAGAGTAATACAACTAGTTAAAGGCAGAACTCACTTTACATCTTTTAACTTTAACCAGGTAGGAGTCTGATCTAAAGCTTCCTGTGGAACATTTTATAAAACAGGATTTTTCGATAAATTCCGGAGTGTCACTGTGCCGTTGACTCAATAATTATAAATATTTGGTTGGACATGATACCTGTCCCTGTATCCCTGTTGACAAACACCGCTATCCAACCAATAACACATACTAGTATAATCCCAACACTTGCCCCAATGCTATCCATAAGGACATCCTTCAGCTGAATCCCGCTCCCTGTGGAGAAAAGATCTGAGGAATTTCATCGAATATGGCATACAAAACACAAAGGAATAAAGCTAATCCAATCCTCTGAATACTCGTATCCCCAGGCTGTTCAAAAGAAACATTACCAGAATACCGAGCACTAAATATTTATTCTCCTAAATCTTAATTCAAATGCTATAAAAGGCACTTATTAAAAGTCATTTCCAATTCTCTGGATGGTGCCTGGCACCCGATCTTTTTCGAACAATTCATAGCGGGTCACATGACCTACCCCCGCATCCCTAACACATGCTATAATAGGACTAAAGACAGAATTCATTCAGGAGTAATGGTATGGATAAGTTGCTGGAAACAATTGAGGTAAATTCCGCTAACGGATTATATCGTATATATCTATTTTCTGATAATAACCCATTACCCAGGCTGGAAATCCACAAAATTGATAATGGGATTGAAACGCATGTAAAGAATATGTACGGGGAGCTTAAAAGATTGAATGAAGAATTCTCTTTTGGCATTGAGTACGAACCAAAAGATAGAACACGATTGAATACGAGAGAATTTGGCAGGGAATTTATTAGACGCTATAAAGGCAGATAAAAGACATTGGCGTTTCTTTAATTGATTGGTATATACCTCGACAGTTTTATAGTGTTGTCAAACTTCTATTAAATAATTGGTTAAGATTTCGGAGCAACCTTCAGAGTGAACTGAATATTTATGCTAAATGATAGATAAGATACACTCGTACTTTAACAAAGAAATGGAGGTTAAATTATATGGAATATAAACAAGTTGGATTTTTTAAAAGAGTTGCTAATGCTTTAACTGATATAGAAAAATTGAAAACGCCCATTCTTGTGAAGGAAGCAGCAGAAAGTATTCAGTTAATTGAACAATATAAAAAGAAACTGGAACATACAGCAGATGAAAAACAAAATAAGTTTCTTAACAACAAAATAAAACTATTAGAACTCGGATTGAAGGGCGAAAATAGGGTTCTTTTTGAATTACAGAACTCATTTCTTCCGATACATATACTTCATGATGTTCGTATTGCACATAAAGATTTGAAAGCACAAATAGACTTTGTTGTTTTGACAAGAAAATTCATGTTAGTGATAGAAGTGAAAAATTACTTTGGCAACATTTTAGTTAATGAAAAAGATGAATTTATTCGACAAGTGTACAAAGGAAATAAATTAGCTTTTCAAGAGGGATTCTATAGTCCTATTAGGCAAGCAGAAAGACAAGTTGAAGTTTTTGAATCTTATATGAGGGACATGGGTGCAGTTACACGAACACCAATAAAAAGTGTTGTTGTTTTTTCAAATAATCGAACGATTATAAATACTAAAAAGGCAAGTGAACAGGTAAAGAAAAAAATACTACGTGCAGACGGTTTAGTGGGATATATAAAACAAGAACTCGAAAAAGCATCGCCAGTTCATTTTTTGGATAACCGTATGAAGGAAATAAGCGATTATATTAAGGCCTCACATTTTGAATTTATTGATGACGAAACTGACTCAGTAGAAATGAAATTATTAGAAGAAACAATCAGTACACAAAATGAAAGCAATGAACTGATGATATCAGTTCAAACCAATAATACCGATTTAGAAGAAACATTGAAACGATTTCGGATGAAATTAGCAACTGAACAAAACGTAAAAGCATTTCATATATTTAGTAATAGAACATTGGAAGAATTGATTCTAAAGCAACCATGCAACCTGAATGATTTACAAACCATTCATGGAATTGGAGAAACGAAAATCAATGCTTTTGGTGAAGAATTGATTGGAATTATAAAAAACTATCAGCATCGATAAGTAGGATATCTAACGTAGTTCAATAAACAAGAGCCATTCTATTATATTAGTAGAAACGCTCTTCCATTAGAGGGTTGATCATTAAATAAAATGAACACCATTCAGCATCTTCGACCCTTGCCGAGATCCAATGCAGTGGCTAATAAAACCTTGTCGACATACCCGGCATGATATCATTCAGCTGCCTTTTTTATTCTAACATGCTCCCCACCTATCGCTCTCAAACTATCAATTGGAATTAATTAGGGAAACGTGAGAACCGTCCCCCTGTGTCCAAGATCAAAAATTAACATTTCCAACTAGATTAAATGCGGCCAAGCTCATTCCTAGAGGAGCCCCGGCACTAAATCCTACCGGAAATGAAGGATCGACAGTATCGAGTGGTGGCACTTGTTTTCCCCATGGAAGGGCAAAACTAAAATAGTTAAAATGCACCTGGATTTGTCCATTTGAGGGGACAGATGATGGACCTCCAGATGAATAATCCAAGTAAACTGCTAGACGCATCGGGTTTGGTTGAATAAGAATGTTTTCTTTGATAAAGATATCGTTGAATTGTGAAAAATCTATACCGCCCGGCACCATGAAGAAAATAATCGAACTGCCAGATCTAGTTTGATGATCGACAATATTTTCATTGACATGAAATGTAACATTTGTTGTTACAGAATTAAAAAGAATAAATTGCTGCCAGCTAGTCGCTTTATTATTGGAGATTTCAATCGTATCTCTGGCAAAGTTCCCTTCGATGGAAACCGTTCTGCGGCTGGAAGGCCCACCTGTAAATATATTCCCGTAGACAAAAGTAATACCCTGAATTCTTTCAAAAACAAGTGCATCACGATCCCCAGTGTGAATAACCTCATTACCGATAAAAGAAAAGGTATCGGTATTGATAAAAGCGGTTCTCCTTCCCCCTTCAAAGATACTATATCGCATCGTGATGTTTTGATATAAAGTGGATGGGAAAGCCTTCAATTGAATATTAAATAATGAGTTTTGATTTAGTCCGGCAGGAGTTGGGCCAATCCAGTGGATATTTTCAATGGTCACATTGTCTGCCCGAATAGACATATAAGAAAAGTCCAGGGCTCCCGCTACATTGCTAAACTGGACTTGTGTCAATTCCCTGGATAATCCCCTAATGGTCAATGATTTATTGATAATAAATTGCTGAACTGGAGCAGGAGGCCCCTGTACTTGAATGGTATAAATTCCAGGTTGAAGTTCAATGATGTCACCCGGGTTGGCAGCTGCAACGGCCGCATACATATCAGGATAATTTATCCCTTGGTTTAAGTTGCGAATTCGATTGGCTAATACCGTAACATTGTCGCCAACGGTAATCAAAGAGAAATCTTGATCTGGGTTAAGGTTCACGGTTGCCCCTAGGGGTACGGACTGGAGACGAACGGCAGTGGATCGAATAACAGGAGGGTTAGCACTTATGTCATACACTCCGGGAACGAGATTTACAGTACTAATGTCATCGTTACTAAGTGCAGCTAACAACTCTGCACTCGTTGCAACACTGGCCGAAGTTTGCGTTCCTAGTTTCTGTAGAAAGATAGAAGCCGTCACATTGGGCTGCGTTCCTCCTGCTGGAGTTTGCAGTTGAACGGAAAGAATGGGAATATTGCTGTGATATCTTAATGTTAGGGTTGCAGGAACAGAAGAAACTGTTACAATGGATTGCCCAGTATTTTGCTGAGTATTGTTATCTGAACCAAAAATGGTTCCTTCCACTAATTGATTATCTAAAAATAATGCGAACTCGTTTCCTGTTGTACCAGTGACATTGAATAAAACGTAATAATCACCTGGATTATTAATTACAATGTCGGGACTACCGATAACATGAGAAATTCCACCGAAAATAGAACCATTGCTGCCGAATGATATGTCAGTTCCGGGCAGGACAGTTTGTGCACTCAGATTAAAAATATATGCATGGTCGGATGAAAAACCTGGAGGCCCTTGTGGTCCCTGTGATCCTGGGGCTCCTGGGGATCCCTGCGGCCCTGGAGGTCCCTGTATCCCTGGAGGTCCCTGTAGCCCTGGAGGTCCCTGTGAACCTGGAGGTCCCTGTGACCTTGGGAATCCTAAAATGTGGTTACCCGAACTACTAAACACTAATCTCAACACCTCCATTAGTTATTGGGAATCTATCTAAACGCTACAACCGTTGAATTAAAACAGATGCCGTAACATTACTTTGTGTTCCCCCTGCAAGTGTTTCAAGAGATACCGAAGCAGTTGAACTATGATTACGTAAAGTAAGGGTTGCAGTTGAAGGAACAGAAATAATAGCAAATCCCGTGTTCTGTTGATCGGAATTATTAGAACCATAAATACTGCCTGGATACGGTGAACCGTTGACAAAAAGGGAAAATTGGTTAGGCTGCTGCCCTGTAATCGAAAAAATAATCTTATAGTTTCCTGGGGTTGTAATGGTTATTTCGGCCTCACCAGGAACGTGGGCAATTCCACCAAACATAGTCCCGTTATTGTCAAAAGTAATATCATTTTCCACAGGTACAATTTGCGCTGTAGATTGAAAAAAATACCCATAGTCCGTAGATGCTGCTGTCCCAGGAATCCCCTGGGATCCTTGAGACCCGGTTAGTCCCTGAGGTCCTTGTGACCCCTGGGCTCCTTGAGGTCCTTGAGGTCCTTGTGGTCCCTGAGGTCCTTGTGGTCCCTGAGGTCCTCGTTGTCCTGGGAGGCAGCGTTTTTGTTGCGGCGGTGTTGGAATAGCAATAAGTGGGCAGCACCCGCGAAATGGTTTGTTACAGTTACTCAAAAAAATCACCTCTTGTATATATTATATGTTAGGTATTTTAGATGATTGGACTTTTAACTCTATATAGATATCTGGATAACAAAACCGTCTCCAATTAAAAAAGATATCGGTTATTACTTCCCGAAAATCTTATATCTATAATTCCTGAGGAACCTCGAGGTCCTCTTTTTGCAGATAATTGTGTTTATGTTAAATACCTTATTCCAGTAAAGGGTTAGCAATAGTTCGGGAAGTGACTAGGCACCCAGATCAAGATGTTCAAAAATAAACAATATTTTGACCGAGGTATATTTGGTATAATTTTCATGATGGGAATGGTTATTTTTTACTTTTAAAGACAAGGAGGGTTTTTTTGAAAAGGAAATGGCTGCTGCTTTTGACTTTTGTTTGTGTTTTGGCTTTTTCCCTGCCGCAAGGAGCCGCGGCGGACGGGTCCAATGTTTCGGATATTAAGGGCCATTGGGCAGAGAAGGATATCCAAAAACTCATTGATAATGGGGCGGTTTCGGGATTTTCTGATGGAACGTTCCGGCCAAACCAAACGATTACACGGGCTGAGTTTGTCAAAATAGTTGTCAGGATGTTTGACTTGAAATCAACGGACGGTAAAAATCTCGGCATGTTTTATAAGGATACTTACGGTGAGGAATATACGAAGGATCCTTTTTCAGCAGAAGGACAGAAGTCCTTACACTGGGCCGTAGAAGAGATTAATATTGCAACCAATCTCGGTATTGTCAAAGGGACGGGTGACAATAGGTTTACTCCTAATGCCCCGATCATAAGAGAACAAATGGCGTTGATCATTCACAATTTAATTTATACTGCCACACCTTTCCCGCTTCAGGAACTTTCCAACACACCTTTAGACAAAATTCTGATTGTGAATAAGTTTAAGGATGCTTCATCCATATACGGAGGAGCAACGGATCCGATTAACACACTTGTGATTTTAAAAATCATGCAAGGGGATAAGAACGGATACTTCCTCCCGAAAAAGCATGCTACACGGGCTGAAGCTGCTGCCATTCTAAGCAGAGTGCTGGATAAAGTCAGCAATCAAGATGTCGAGATTGTCTTCTCCAATGTAACTGACAAGCGTATTGAAAAAGAAATGCCGGCGAAAATAAAGGATTGGTATACAAAAGCGGAGGAAGAAACCCATCTATGGTATGAAGAGGACGGTGTGTATGCCGCTGCCAGAAAGTGGTCTAACCCATGCAATGGAATGATCCTAAAAGGAATCGAAAAAACGGAAGGCAAAACAACCGTTACATTCCAAAACACCTACCCTCATTCTTCTGACTTTGCCTGTATTGATATTGGCATTAACTATGCCATCATCATCAAACTGCCGCCAACCGAAAAAGTAGAAATCGAAGTACTGAAATAAAGTGCAGCGACCTAGCGAATGTTTCGCCAGGTCGCTGTGAGGCTCAAAGTTTGTCGAATTTTGTCGAGTGATTAAATTCGCCCCGTCGAATTTGCGCCCGATTTTTTTCACGCTTCAGAGCGCCACATCCTTATGTCTAGCCTGACTAGGACGTCCTGTCCGTCGTCGAGCTCGCTCGAAAAATTTCCTTTAAAAAATGCAAGGCTCGCCGGAGGCTTAACTTCATTCAGCTAGGGTTTGAACCCTCACTGAATTGGAAAACTTATTTGCATTCATCCCCCACTTACAGAAGTGAAGGACTTCTGCTCCTGCGATTACTCGTCGCATGAAAACCTTTGCTGAATGAAGTTCAAAAAACAAACAATTCCTTCCTGTTCCCCCAACTGCCAAGCACAAGGAAGACGGCGGAATAGCGCCATGTTTATCTACAGCGGGACACGGGACTGTCCCCGCGTCCCAATTCCCAATTCTCTGGATGGTGCCTGGCACCCGATCTTTCACTTGACCCTTTGTTCCATTATAAATCCGACCCTTATTTTAATATGCGCACTTCTCCGTTGTTCGTTTTAGGTAATTTTACAACGATTACTTGAGCACTGATATATGCTGGACAATTATAACCAATAGGAATGGCATAAGTGTACTGGAATGTCACAGTTGTTTTATCAGGCGTTTGATCAAGACGTTTTAATTGTAGCCCTAGGCATGAGCCAGATCCAGAGATACGTAACGCAGCGGCATAGGTTGCATCTTCACGATACCACACATGGCTTTCTTCTGGTGGTTGCGTTTGCTGCCAGCTATCAGCTTCTCGTACCCAATCCTGGATTTCAACAGGCAGGTTTTCAAAGGCCCGTTGATGGTTAGGATACACTCCAGGATATACGATGGATACCCCTTGATCACTTGCTTTTGCCAGCACCCTGCTTAAAATAGCTGCTGCTTCAGCTCTAGTAGCTGTCTTTTTCGGGTAAAAATAACCATCACCTGTGCCGTACATAATCTTCAATAATACTAGATTATTAATTTTATCGGCTGCCCCGCTATAAATCATTGGCGCATCCTTAAATTTATTTATGATCAAGATCTCGTTCAATGGTGTTTCTGAAAGTTCCTGCAACGGAAATGGGGTCGCTTGATAGATTAAATTATTGATCATAATCGCCATCTGTTCCCTAGTTATTGGGGCATTTGGCGAAAACTTATTTTTTTCCGTTCCACTAACAATTCCCAAATGCGCGGCAATATGAATCTCTTCGGTTGCCCAATGATAATTGCCCTTATTTTTTGTATATGTGTCTTCAAATAACAATCCACTAAACCTTGAATCGGGGTTAGTCGATTGAAGCTGGAACATATTGACCATTATCTTCACAAACTCAGCTCTCGTAATGTCGTTATTCGGCCTAAAGGTTCCATCGGAAAAGCCGGATATCGCCCCCTTCTCCAATAACAATTGAATATCCTTCTCTGCCCAATGACCTTTAATATCTGTCAATTTTGTTATTTTTTCCTCAGCCGAAGCGTTGCTATGAACCTGGAAAATAAAGAACAGCATAAAAACGGACATAACTATTTTTAAAAGTTTTCCCATACATAACCCTCCATTACCGCCTTTCTACCATTTTACCATTTTTTCCCTTAAAAGCATATCGGGTGCCAGGCACCTGCCAAGGATTTGGTAATTCATTGATCATACTCAACATATTTGCAGTAATGTTCCAGAGTTCTTTCGCTTAGACGGAAAAGGCTTGCTGGGAGGTCGGTTAAATTTATAAAAGAATAGGGTGGGGAAATGTCTTTTTTGTAAAACTGATAGCTACTGTATCGGTAGTCTTCCATTTTGCTAACCATTGGCCTTTTCGTACTAATCGGGTTTCGGTGTATATATTTGCTTACTTGAAGAAGATCTTGAGGGCTTAGGATAGGAGAACTTTTAAATCGTTGTTGAAAGACGTGACCAACTTGATGATATCTGCGATTATAATAATCAGTATACCGTTTGTTAAAAATGCTCATGATTTTGGATATTGATAGATTCTCGGATTTTAATAGGAAATGATAGTGATTTGTCATGATGCAGTATGCACTTACCGAAATTGGGAAATCTGCATGGATCATAGCTAAAAGTCGAAGGACCTCCATCATATCAATACCATCATGAAATATGTTTTGTCGATTGTTCCCTCTTGAGTAAATGTGGTGATAGGCATGTGGAATATATTCTCTTCTTTTTCTACCCATCCTTTTCTCCATTCATAAAATGGTTTGAGAACATTTTCCATTCTATCGCTTCTTTTAAAGCCTGTTCAGAAATGGACGTTTCTTCGAAAAGATCGCTAATTGTACGTGCCACGCGGATGATTTTAATTTGCGTTCGGTTACTCCATTTATTTTCCCAGCATATCTGATGTAGATACTGCATTTGCTGATTAGAAATCGGGCTTGTATCTTGGATCAATTGAAAAGGGACTCGATTATTTAACTGGATGGTGCCTGGCACCCGATCTTCTCTTCTTTAGGGCCATATTGTGTAGGATGTTGTTTAGCGTTACTAGCGGGGAACCTACTCTAAGGAAATGATGTGTATTAACTAATTGCATTCCAGAAAAGCATAAATATTAAAACGCATCCCCATGCGTTGCCTGTATATTCTTTAACAACAAGCATTCCATAGATCATAATAAACATAGTCAGTGCTTCTGCTGTAACTCCAACCATCCCATGAATTAAAAGACAAAATATCCCACAGGAAATTGCACCCCAGTTGAGCCAAATACTCTTAGAAGGGTAACGTTGATTGATTTTATCGCTTATGACCACATAGTTGAATCCTTCAAAAAACCCCCAAACAAGTGCGATAATTGTTATTCCCAAAATACTAGTTGGGAATCCAGCCTCAAGCAGCTCTTTCGTAAAAAAGAAAGTATGAAAAGGCATGTAGGTAGTGATTGCTCCTGTAGCAAAGCCAAAAATGATGTACGGTATTAGCACTAAAATAGAAAGGAGGACTGCTTTAATAAGATGATCCTTTTTAAGTCCAAACTTTAGAAAACTTTCCTTCCTGTATAAAGCAACGACAGTAATTCCCAAACCGGTAAGGCCGAATTGAAACATTGCCATAAAGAGTGTCCGCAATAATATAGATTCATCAGGAGCCTTAGCAAAAGCCATAATTTGCGAATTGAAAACCATGAAAAGGGTCAATGTAACAAGTGTGATGCCAACAATTATGTATAAATCTTTACCTGCTGCTTTTTGCTTAATAGATAAATTTGAGCTGACCACAATAATCCCCCCTAAAGCTAGATACGTTTCGAAGAGACATCTATAAGAATTAAATAACATAATATTCCAATTATCTAATTATACCAAAAACGGTGCCGATCTGGGTGCTGAACTCCTGAGTTTTTTCGAACGATTATGTTTGACAAAAGGACAATTCGGTTTATCATTTTTGAAGTTAAATCGAACAATTAGTTGTCGGTAAGGTAGTTCTTGTAGTCATTACTCTGGATGGTGCCTGGCACCCGATCTTCCTTTGATGTGACCCCGGTTCCTTCCGAATTTAGAATCTTTTTTTCAGCTTTCACAGTGTTAGCAAAACAAAGTCAATCTATTGAGAAAGTATCCTTTTTATACCAATATCTAATGGAACCATCACTCAATATTTCATATCTAATCTTTTCCGAATCAAAAGCTGCTATTAAAGCATTCCTTTTCAGAACGTGTTTATGATTGAGCTCTTGAACATAATATTGAATCTGACTGTTATTTATAGAGTTAGTTTTTAAACTTACTTCCACAAGCCTCAACAAAGATAATTGTTCATCTAATACAGATTCAAATGCTTTGCTGTGTTCTTTAAATGCTGCAGGCCTTTTCACCTTTGAAAACTCATTTATATACAATTCAATCTGCGATATTGCTAGGCTGGTACTTTCTACAGTTAGATTACCATTTTGCATACTTGTTATGATATTGTTTATAATTTGATTACTATTTTGCTCCAATGCAGCCTCTTGCTGTAAATAATTATTCATCTTTTTATCTTTATATATTTGATAATCATTCATCATTTTAGTTGGTACGCCCAAAAAAATAAAAATGAAAAGGATAATCCCAATAGGACCCATGATAAAAAAGGGACTTTTTCTAAAAGCTGTATTTCTTGGTGAACGATAAATACGATGATAGTTGTCTTCTTCTATATTCATATTTTTCATTTGCCTGCGGAAATTTCTTTGTACTTTATTTAACATAGATGTTCCACCCCTGGCTTTCATGCGAAGCTACACAATAAAAATCATGTTTAATTAATCATTGATATCATAAAATGCCGCGCCACATAAGCATGACTTTATAAATATTTAGTTATATTATACCATGTCTTATTTCTTATTTTTCCTATACAAGTAATAATTAGACAGCCCCTTATAAGAGATACGGCACATCTACATGGTAGTGTCAAAACTTCCATGAAAACTACCTAAATGTTTATCTTTCTTCTCGTTTATTAGGTAGGGCACCGCTGCAATCGCTCTTGACAAACACGCCAATGGTTTGGTTGGTGGAATACCAAGACTGACAAATACATGGGCGGGATCATTAAGATTTAACGTCATAGACATTGATTTGAAAACAGCATTCCTTGATGGACCTTCCAGCTATCTGAGAAACTTCAGGATGATGAGAAGTAAAAAGGAACCAGAGCTCACCCAATTCTCTGGATGGTGCCTGGCACCCGATCTTCCTTATCGATCTTCCTTATTATCTTTACGATACAGAGAATACCCCCTGCCAATATGGTCCATATTTTTTTGTCTTTTACTTTCATTACTTTGCCTCGTTTATTTCTCGTCTGAATTCTTTATGTACCTAATTTGCGAGTGCCATGTATGTAGCATCTATATGCTAACAGCTGCGTTCCATCCATTTTTGGTCATCAATTTAAAAAATTAACCTATAATGGTCATTCCAATTTTTCAGATGGATAGACCATTATAGGTTATGAACAAATTAGTATTAATGAAAACACAAACTTATTCTGTCATCAGGGACATTCGTTCAACAAACATCGGGAAGTGACACATTGATCAAGCAGTCACATTTACATCAATGGTATAATCAAACTTTATGCTTAAGCTTCCTTTTGCAATCTTATCTACATGCCACCACCAATGTTTTATTGGATTAGCGATCTCGGAAAAATTAATATCATCTTTCAAAAAATTATAAATCGATTCTGCTTTGTGGATGAAATTTAGGTCATATACCAATAAATTACGTTTTTGTTCATTACTTAATTTATCCTTGACACCTTCAAGGAAATCTCTTTCTACTATCACGAAATTATAAAATTCAATTGCACTAGCCCCGAAATTATCTATATAATCCCCATAGTCTTCAATAATTCCGTCAATATTGTATTCATTAAGATTCATGTTCCAGAACCTCCTTAACAGTTCCTAGATAGGTAAAACCTCTACTTTCAGACAAGTAAACATGATACGGTTTTTTGTCAATCTTAAAAGCCGACTCCATTACAGTATTTTCACCTATTATAACCAGCCATTTTATTTCTGGATTAGCAAACACATAATAATTTTGTTCGTAACCTTTAAGATAATATAAGTATATTTCATTTTCTTTGTAGTTTATAATGTCAATGATCAATCTCTCATATGCTTCCATCGTAAAGTCTTCAGGTATATGGTGTCTTTTTATTCTTTTCTTTAGATGTTCAATGCCTTTTCCCATTTTCCAATTCAGACCGTTATTGTTTATATCCTTTATTATATGTCTAATTTTCCCTTCTGTCTCGCTGTTCACTCCGACTATTCCTCCTTCACATTTAGTTATCAAGGAAAAGCTGAACCGACTCTCCCCCTTAAATAGACACCGTACAAGCCCCGGCTAATTCATTCCATCCAATGGATTCCACTTCAAATCCATGCTCAATCCTGGCCATCACTTCCGCGCAGTATTTAGCAGACCTCTCGAATATAGAACCTGTATACTGATTCAAAATAATTTCTCTTGTAAAAAAATCATACGGGCAAATCGGCATCTTTTTATAATAGGAATAACTGCTCCATGGATAGTCCTCGGGGTTTTCCACCATACGAGCTTCAATTGGATTTAAATGGATGTAACAGCTGACTTCGATCATTCCTTTTTGGGAAAAGATCATTTTTGAAAAATACCGCTTTTCAAAGACATGTCCAGTGAGGCGGTATTTTGTATTATAATAATCGGCATATCTTTTATTAATCAGGGACATGACTTTCCAAATGGGTTCTTTCTTTGAGCGTAATTGGAGATGGTAATGATTCGTCATGAAACAATATGACACGAGTTCAAAGGGGATTTTTTCGTATACCTGCTGCAAGATAAAAAGAAAGGTGATAAAATCCCACTTATCCATAAAAAGAGGATCGCGCCGGTTTCCACGACAAACGATATGATAAAATTCATCTTTCTGCCACGTTCGCTTCTTCCTAGCCATCTACACATTCACCTGCACTTTCTGAATATCGCGAAGCTGATGTCTACGGAAATTCACGGCCTCCCATAAAGATTCATTCGTTAACTCGTCCTGGCCTTGTAAATCTGAAATCGTTCTGGCTAATCGATGGATTTTCATTTGCACTCGGTTGCTGAACTGCTCTTTACTCGACCATTGCTGCATCATCTGTCTCTGAGAAGATGTTAACGGAGTGCATTCTAAAAATAATTCATTTGGTGCATTACCATTACAGATTCCATCCCCATATCGTTTGTACTGTCTATCACGTGCTTCAACTACTCTCTTTCGAATTTCGGCAGAACACTGCCTCTGCTCAACTCCTTCTTTTGCAAGCGAAACTGATTGCAGCGTTAGTAATAAATCAAATCGGTCTTTCATCGGTCCGGAAATTCGATTTTGATAAGCAATCACTTGTTTCGATGTGCACGTGCAATATTTGTTATGGGCTCCTAAATAACCGCATGGACAGGGATTCATGGCTCCAACTAAGATAAAACGGGAAGGATATGTCGCTGTAGAGGCAGCGCGGCTGATCGTTACTTTTCCCGATTCAAGCGGCTGTCTTAGCATATCGAGCGTCCGTTTTGGAAATTCCGCCATTTCATCTAAAAATAGGACCCCATTATGTGCCAGCGATACTTCCCCCGGTTTCGGGTGCGTTCCTCCTCCAATTAATGAAATCGCTGATGATGAATGATGCGGCGCCCGGAATGGCGAGATCTGATAAGAGTCGTTTTTCTCTCTGGCCAGCTGGTAAATGCTGATCACTTCAAACCTTTCTTTATTGGTGAGCGGCGGCAAAATAGAAGGGAAAGTTTCAGCCAGTAAACTTTTCCCGCAGCCTGGAGGACCGGACATCAAAATATTATGCCCACCGGCCGCTGCAATCTCAAAGGCACGTTTTGCATGCTTATGACCGATGATATCTTTAAAATCTTTGGAATAAACAGGTGTATATTCAGTGGATTCTTGAGGTGTGAATTTTGAAGATGTATGGGTAAACAAGGTTGTTTGCCCTGAAAATGATTCAATTACTTCATTAATATGAGTGACAAAGCGTAATTCCATCCCGTCTATTTCCTGAATGGGCAGATCGTGGATGTGGGGAAGATAAAGAGTTTTGATTTGTTCTTCCCTTGCCGCCATAATCGCTGGCAGCATTCCATCGACAGGCTTTATTGAGCCGTCTAAGGACAGGACACCAAGGAACGCTGCATCGTTCGGGATTTTATATGAAAAATGATGCACTTCCCTCATCATTCCGATAGCCATGCCTAAGTCAAATATCGGACTGTTTTTCTTTTGCTCAGCTGGTGAGAGATTGATAATAATCCTTTTTTCCGGCAGCTCGCAATCCTGTGAAGCTAGCGCCCCTAGAACCCGATCCTTGGATTCCTTTACGGAAAGATCCGGCAAACCAACAATACTAATCCCTTCTTTTCCCGGAACAATTTGGACTTCTATTTGCACTAAATATCCTTCTATTCCCCGCAATCCAATACTATTTACAATCGTTGCCATATCCAGCTCTCCTTTCTAAAGAACAAATGTTCTATCTATAGAATAGGACTTTTTTCACTAGTTGTCAATCTTTTCACGGAACAATAGTTCGTATTTTTTATAATTCAGGGAACTACTGATTAAGACAAACTCCCAACACCCAGACGATTAAGATATTTGAAAAGAAGCAGCCACTAAGCAAGCTGCTTCTTTATGTGCAAACGGACTGTTCTAGGTAAGTAATAAGAAGTTCCTCCCTTTTTGATTAAGAGAAGAACTAACTCACTTATATCAAAAATAGCAACTTCCACTTTCTCATTCAGTAATTCGAATCATTTTATACTGTTTACGTCAAGAACATTCGTTCGATAAATATCAGGAAGTGACAGTGAATTGCGCCCATGATAGTAGACACGTATAATTCGGGATTTTGGTGATATATTCCTTTTTTACCCCTTGAAAAGCCTTATTCTTATTTGAGAATTTGTCTATACTTATTGAGGTAAAAGGAGATGAAGAATATGAAACGGGTTACTTATATTTATGAATGGATTGCCGACGGAGAATTGTTTTCACATATAGTAGAAGCGATCTTAATCGATGACTATACGTTAATAAGCATGGAGGATTCAGGAAATGAATTGGAAGTCACCCGCTCAAAACAACCATTAATCGTCGAACCCAATGGAATTATAAGGCTCACTAGCGGTGATGATGATTTTTTTATCATTCCAATTGAGTTAACGGATGAAGGAGCTTCCTTATCGGGAAGTGACAGGCACCAAGATCCCGAAAATAGAAAGCGGCATACCGGGCAGCTAAAGCCGCTTGGTATGCCGTTTTTCCGCGTAAAACTTCCGACTGTCGTCTAATAGAAACTGTTCCGATGTTTCCTACGTGCTTCGGTTCATTGCATAACAGGGGACAATTCGTCAGTTTTAATGCCCTTTAGTGAAGGTATCTCACATTCAAAGTTTACTTTTAACCACCAATGAGGAGTTGATTTCTCATTAATATAAGCCACGATAACAGATGGGGTAGCCCTATTTTCTATCAAAGAAAAGACAGCCTTACTATAAAAGTTTGGTACATACCCAATGTGTTTCCCGTTCCAGGTATAAATACCTACCGCATTAGAGTCATACTCATTAGCAGGCTCTAGTATCAATTTAAGTGAATCATTTTTAGATAACCACATATGCCATTGATCCGGTAAATTACGATGCCGCATTCCATGTACAAAAAAACTAGAATGTAATTTTCCATCTTCTTCGACTCGAAGTGGTTGTTCAAAAGAGTAAGTATCACTAGCTAAGCGCCCACGAGTTTGTTGAAGTAAATCCATCTTTGTAGCGTTTTCATCTAACCCCAAATCTGACAAGATTGCTTTAAAATCTGGCCGATCGATCGAAGGTAACCGACGATCAAAAGCCGGAAAAAGAGTCTTTGAACGATAAATTTTATCAGGTTGTGGGAATGCTGGATGGTACATATAGCCGTTATTTATCGCATCACGTAATTTTCGTTCCCCTGTATTAGAATGCGTATAAACAAATTCATACTCATTATTGTAATAGGAGAGAGTTCCGATATGATAATAGAGAAGATTTTTTTTATTTTGCCATACAACTAAAAGAGTTTTCACATCACTCATTTTTTTCTACCTCCTCCCCAATCCATTCTAATATTTTCCTTCTACGAAAAGATATTATATGAAGTAGCCATACACTTTGTGCATCGCTTAAAAAGTCTAAAGACTGAATAAACTCTTCATATCTTGCCATATCAAATGTTATTAGTTTGGTCACGCTACTAGTAAATTCTTTAGGATAACGTTTTTGGATAAAAGTTAACAGATCTTTTGCTTTCACGCTTTTCTTTTCAAATAAACCTGCCTTAATTTTTGTATTCTCTATATATTTATTCATTTCCCGAGCATTTAAAACTTTCCTCATCAATTGATCATCTTCAAACCGAAAGCCTAAGGAAGCCCCATTATCATATATTGGAGAGAATATTGGCCCTTCTTCAATAAAGAACAGAAGTTGCCAATTAAACGGATGTCTGTCCTGATTCCCAATTAAGCTGTCAAACAATAACATATCAATGAATTCGGTTTTAATGGATTCCCAATACCCAAACTTCTCTATCATCGCAAAACCAGCTTTAATAAGTTCGATATTTTTTAAAGAGGATTGTTGAAGTTCATTATAAGTTTCGGCTAGGCTAGGTAGCAAAGCTCCCCCTTCTTCTGCCATCATAGCGTCATATTCTTCTACAAAATTCCGAAGAAGACAACCCCTTTGACCTTTTCTAGTAACAATTTCAACCCTCATCATTTCTAATCCTAATATCTTCCCGATTTCAGCAGCAATTAATTCAGTGATGTCCTCCCAAGAAACACCTTGATTAAATTTTCTTGGATATTTGATTAAGTATTTTAAACCATCTGGTGATTTTAATTCTTCCTTTTCTAGAGTACTTTTTCCGCCAAAACCAATTCGTTCCCACTCACTGATATCCTTTAACACTACTTATCCGTTTCCTTTTTCATATAATTTAACTGAATTTTAACATATGTATAGAAAAAAACCCAATAAAAAGTCGACAATCCTATACACAAAAACTAACGACACATAAATATCAGTTTTTTATAACTTCTGTCATTGCTGGTACATTTCAGTGGTCATAATCACCCTGAGGAGATCTCTTTCCAAAGAATCTTATAAATTAACGTATTTCCATACTTGGAAAATAGTGGGCAGACATTAGAAAAATACCTATGTTTACAAAGAAATAGGAAATTCCCCTTATAGGTGCTTAAGCCAAAGCAACAGGTAAAGTAGCTTGGGTAGTAGCAATTGGTGCAATAGGGATAGCAGTTACTTCTATCTTGGCCGCTCCAGCAACTGCTGGAGTTTCTGGGGTTGCGTCTATTGTTGGAGGAGGAGCAGCGGTATCCATTCTTGGTGTATCTACGACTACTACAGCTGTATCGATTGCTGTTGCTGCAGGTGGTGTAGGGGCATTGAATAAGTTGCGTTCTTATAATATTGAAAAAAAGTCACCTGGAAAGGTTATATTGAAGAAAAGGTAAAAATACAGGCTGGCCACAGCGGCGTAAACAATTGGTGAAAATTATGATTACTGCCATCACAATTTACCACCTCTGCCATCTTTTGTACCATCCTTTGCCAAGAAATTTACCATGCTGTGCCAACTCCTTACCAATAAAAGACTTCTCTAATACAAAATTTTGTAAGGGTATGACATCGTCAGGTAAAATGTGGATTTAAACTGTATAGAAATTTAAATAAAAAAGCATAAGTTCTCAGTGTTGTAAGTGAGAAATTATGCTTTAATTACTTAATAAAAGCGCCCGATCGTAATATCCAACTAACTATTTATTACTCTCTTTAGTTCTTCTAACTCTTCCAGTGCACCTGAAGCAGAGTAAAATTTCATCTTATTTTCCAAAATATCTTTTTCCTCTTCTAAACTCAATTCATTAATCGTCTTAGTCACATCTTGTAATGATTTTAGAGTTTCTGACTTAAAAGCTGTTAATTCCTCAATTCGTTTATTAACGTATTCAAGCAACTTAACGGTCATTGTTCAACGCCTCCTTTTTTGTAAAATTATAACATTTTTTCCATCTAACAAACTTGTCTTATTATTGAACTATATGGCCCGATTGCTGAGGATCATTTCTTAGGAGTGGCTTAATTAAAACCGAAATATTCAATCTGGTAAATTACATGTCATTCATTGGTAATTACATTGTCAATCGGTGGTAAAAATCATGTCACTACTGGTACATTTCGATGGCAGTAATCAAATTATCGGGAAGTGACACAGGCACCAAGATCTCGGGTAAGCGACGAGCAGCTCCGACTTTCGATAAAGGCGGAGTTGCTTATTTACAGTTGATGGAAGGGGCGCGTTCTCTTACTTACTATCAAAAATGGAGACTTCCGCTTTCTCATTCGGTGAATTTGAATCATTTTATTCTCTTTGTATCAAGAACATTCGTTCGACAAATATCAGGAAGTGACAGGCACCAAGATCAATGTTACTAGATTGGTAATTTCGTTTTTAAAAAACAACCCCACCAAGTAGGCTATCTAAAACCTAGACGCTAACTCGGTGGGTTGCTAAAGATCATTGGTCCAACCTATTGCGTTTGGTGTTGGCTGCATAATAACAATTGATTCGTACATATGGAGCAACAGAAGGAACGCCATGAAAAGTAGCCGGCAATTGATGCTGGCTGCTGGCAAATAAGCAGAACTCACGGGAAAGCGACGATCAGCTCCGACTTTCGATGAAGACGGAGCTGATCATTTACATTTGATGAAGAGGCGGCACTTTCTTAATAATAAAAAAAGTGATTTATGCCTTATTTGCCAAAAAGATTATTCGACAAGTGACAGGCACCCAGATCATGATTCTGTTTATCTTCAGCGAGACATGAGACTGTCCCCGCGTACCAATTCCCAATTCTCTGGATGGTGCCTGGCACCCGATCTTTTTCTTTATCTACAGCGAGGCATGAGACTGTCCCCGCGTACCAATTCCCAATTCTCTGGATGGTGCCTGGCACCCGATCTTTTTCTTCCTGTTCCCCCAACTGCCAAGCACAAGAAAGACGGCGGAATAGCGCCATGTTTATCTACAGCGGGACACGAGACTGTCCCCGCGTCCCAATTCCCAATTCTCTGGATGGTGCCTGGCACCCGATCTTTTTTTAAATACAAAAAATTTAAAACGTCTAACTAAATCTTCTTTTTCTTTAACATCTTTATCGGTATCAAATTCCTGTAACTCTAGTTGGTTAATAGAATTAGATCCCTGTGATTCCAGCTCATCTAAACTAGGTAATTCATGATTATTTTTTTCAGTTTCGCTCATTAAAATTACCTGAGTCTCTTTTCGAATGACTCTCTTAAGTTTTAAAACTTTTAATGCATATGAAAACATACGAATATTTATATTTTTAATATAAGGGAAGAAAACTCTTTTAACTTTAAATTTCTTAGCTAATTCTTGTAAACCATTCACGTGATCGCTATCAAAATGAGAAATTACTAACATATCAATATCATTAGTACCATTAAAAGTTTGATATTCAGTTATACAATTCATTAAATGCTCTTTATTGGTTTTACTACCACAATCATAAATAAAATTAAATATTTCACCGTTCTCGATTAACTTTCCAGCATAAAATAATCCTTGTCCCACTGGATAAGTGACAAATTCCCCTGTAGTTGGCATACAATCATCCTTTATTATTTTATAAAATTATTTTCTACTATTTGGAATTTTATTTCAATAATGTGACTAAAGATGTTGTGGACTCCTTTTCATTTTTTTTATAGCATGGCTGAAAATATGTTGAACACCGAACGAGACAAAGATGTTCCGGTACCTATGTTCCACATAATTTCCCTTTTTGTTTTCTGGTTGTGTATCCCTTCCCCACCCTCACCTGAATTTTAGCGTTACTCTCACGCCGCAATGTGATTGCCTTCCAAATAGATTCGTCCATAATGTCCCGGCTGCCATCTAAGTTCGGGAAGTGACAGGCACCAATATCGATTCTGTCAAGTACAGGACCAGAGATGCGATTTTTGTACGATTGGATTTGTTTGGGTGTACAGGGTAATAGCGGGTATTGGAGCCAAGATATCCACATGGGCATGGATTCATTGCGGCTAACAGAATAAAAGAAGAAGGATACGTCACCTTTGATTGCGCCCGACTGATTGTGACCTTTCCGGTCTCTAACGGCTGTCTAAGCATATCCAATGTTTTCTTTTGGAACTCGGCTACTTCATCAAGAAACAAAATACCCCGGTGGGCGAGTGAGATTTCTCCTGGTTTTGGATAAGAGCCGCCGCCGATATGCGTGAGCTGATGCGGAATGATGAGGATTTCGATAGGGAGCAATTTTTGATGAAGGCAGATATTCTTTCGCTAACTGATACAAGCTGATTACTTCAAGCTGTGCAGCACGCGTCAAAGGAGGTAAGATCGAAGAGAAGGTTTCAGCAAAAAGGCTTTTTCCATAGCCTGGCGGTCCGCTCATTAAAACATTATGTTCGCCGGCAGCAGCAATTTCAAATGCCCACTTCGCTTGTTCATAGCCAATAATATCACGAAAATCCCTTGAATGCTCAAATGGCTGTGCTGCTAGATCAATTGTTTGCAAGGGTATGTGAAGCGGCAATAATGTTTGTCCGGCTAAATGCTGCAATACATCATTGATATGCTGCACAACAATGCATTCCAATCCTTCCAGCATGTCTAACGGGATTAGCGGATCATATGGCAAATAGGCCCTCTTGAATCCTAAAAACTTGGCCGCCATCAGCGCAGGAAGCATCCCTTCCAGCTATCCGAGAAGGAGAGAGAGACTAGATCTTGCCAGCCCTAGTCCCAGAAGGTAAATCCGAATTTATATTGTCTACTTTAGAGATCGCAACGCATAAAGGTCCATTCGACAAAATTTAGACAATGGACAGGCACTAAGATCTAAAAAACCTCTAGACCTAATTGGAATAGAGGCTTTCTTTATTAAAAATTATATTCTGTATCCTTAATTTATACTTTAACTATTTTCCTTTTCCTACGAGATTTAAAGGGATTTTGGGGTTTAAACTTTACAGCAACTTCAATATCTTTTTGAAGTTTATTACTTTCCTGAATAAGCTTATGGGCTTCAATAAGTATCGAATCAATATCATCATAACCAGTCTTTTTAATTGGTTGTTTCAACGTTGCCAATATTACCCCCCCCTTTTACGTTAAAATCTCTTTTGTTTATTATATCATATAATAAAATCAAGGTGCACATTCTAGCATAAAATTCAACAGTTCTTAAATCTGCAGCACTGAATCCATTTTCAGATTCGGATTGCATACATAGGACACCAAGTATTTCCTCCTCCACAATTAATGGAAAACCTAGTATAGAACCTATAGGTGTTGCTGGCAAACCACCTTCAATAAAACGTTCATCATTTTTCTCAATATGATTTACTATCTCTGCTTTCCTTATACTCCATATATATCCAGCAAAACCTATACCCTTTGAAAAGGATCTTTTAGCAACTGATTCAGCATTTATTCTAACACTTTCCTTAATAAATAATTTGCCTTCCTTTACCTGAAACAATGAAATAGATTTATCACTTTGATCCTTTTCAAGAACTGTAATACATTCAGCAAGAATTTGACTAAGTATCTTATGAACAAGATGCTCATCCCCTGTCCAAAGTAAGTAGTTAAATGATCTTATTAAGCGGTTGGAATTGTCATTATGCCTTAATAAAACTCTTAGCTTTGACTCAATTTCCTGAATAGCTACACCTAACTTTGCAGCAGTTTCCTGGCCTTTTTTCAAAAGGCTTCTATTGAATCTATACTGAGTCAATAATTCACGATACTTCATTCTCAGTACTAAGGGCCCCTTTGTAAAACTAGGGTCATAAAAGGGATTAGGAAAGTTCGTGACCGCAGTACCTATTTCGTTCTTCTCGTTGGACCTCCAAAAGTTACCGAGATTTATCATTAAACGCCACATTAAATAAAAGATACTTACAAACGACAATATTTGGAATCTATCTATTTGATACTTTGTAGTTTTATTAATGATATCGGCAGCAATTCCTGTAAAACCATATACAATAGAAATAACTAAACACAAAGCAGTAGAATAGCAGGCTAATACCATTAGTTTATGTAAAGGTTTTTCTTTTATTGCTTGCTCTTCCTCCATTTGGGTCTCATTGTCACTAGGTGACATTGGTTTATTATTACTCATATATGATTACCTCCGGTTTTCGTCGCTTTTATTACGGGAGAGATTAATAAATTTGGAAATCATACAACTCATTTTTAATTCATCAAAGACAACACAAGGGATAACATATCGGGTGCCAGGCACCTGCCAAGGATTTGGTAATTCATGGATCATACTCAACATATTTGCAGTAATGTTCCAGAGTTCTTTCGCTTAGACGGAAAAGGCTTGCTGGGAGGTCGGTTAAATTTATAAAAGAATAGGGTGGGGAAATGTCTTTTTTGTAAAACTGATAGCTACTGTATCGGTAGTCTTCCATTTTGCTAACCATTGGCCTTTTCGTACTAATCGGGTTTCGGTGTATATATTTGCTTACTTGAAGAAGATCTTGAGGGCTTAGGATAGGAGAACTTTTAAATCGTTGTTGAAAGACGTGACCAACTTGATGATATCTGCGATTATAATAATCAGTATACCGTTTGTTAAAAATGCTCATGATTTTGGATATTGATAGATTCTCGGATTTTAATAGGAAATGATAGTGATTTGTCATGATGCAGTATGCACTTACCGAAATTGGGAAATCTGCATGGATCATAGCTAAAAGTCGAAGGACCTCCATCATATCAATACCATCATGAAATATGTTTTGTCGATTGTTCCCTCTTGAGTAAATGTGGTGATAGGCATGTGGAATATATTCTCTTCTTTTTCTACCCATCCTTTTCTCCATTCATAAAATGGTTTGAGAACATTTTCCATTCTATCGCTTCTTTTAAAGCCTGTTCAGAAATGGACGTTTCTTCGAAAAGATCGCTAATTGTACGTGCCACGCGGATGATTTTAATTTGCGTTCGGTTACTCCATTTATTTTCCCAGCATATCTGATGTAGATACTGCATTTGCTGATTAGAAATCGGGCTTGTATCTTGGATCAATTGAAAAGGGACTCGATTATTTAATAATTGTTTTCCATAACGATTATATTGTTGCTCTCTTGCCTTTGAAACACGTTTCTTAATAACCGTAGAACTTTCAGTTTTGGGGTGTGCTTGATTAAGGGGAACACTTGTTAATGTTAAGGCAAAATCCATTCTATCCAAAATGGGCCCTGATATTCTCTGTTTATAAGAAGCGATTTGTTTTGGTGTACAAACGCAATATCGCTGTGATGATCCATCATACCCGCATGGACAAGGGTTTGTGGCAGCAATTAGGGTGAATTCTGCTGGATAAGTGACCGTTTGTTTCGCACGGCTAATCGTAATTCGGCCACTTTCTAATGGCTGCCTAAGCATATCCAATGTTTTTTTTGAAAACTCAGCAAGTTCATCAAGAAACAGAATTCCACAATGTGCAAATGATATTTCTCCTGGTTTTGGATAAGTTCCACCCCCAAGTAGAGAGACCCCGGATGCTGAGTGATGTGGATGCCGCATAGGTCGGTATTTTACTGAAGGAAGTTCCTCCCTACCTAATTGGTAAATCCCATATAATTCTAAGGCTTGTTCAGGATCGAGATTTGGAAATATGGAGGGAAATGCCTCTGCAAGCATGCTTTTTCCGCATCCAGGTGGACCACTTAACAAAACGTGATGACCTCCTGCCGCTGCAATTTCCAATGCTCGTTTCGCCCGTGTATGTCCAATAATAGCCTGAAAATCCATTTGAGGCACTTCTTCTTTATTCATTTGTTGCGTTTCTCTTAATTCAATAGGTGGGGAAAGTGGAATATCTAATGTTATTTGCCCTTGTAAATGTGAGATAAGTCCGGAAATGGTGGAAACCGGTATAAGTTCTGTTCCCAATGTCGTAGGAAATAGGCGGGTATTAATAGGAGGTATATAAATCTCTTTAAAGCCTAGTTTCATTGCATTTGTAATGACAGGTACAAGCCCTTCAAATGGTTGCATCTCCCCATTGAGTGAAATTGCACCAATAATACATTGATCTTCACGGAGTTCTACATCTAATTCGCCAATTGATTTTAATACTGCGATCACCATTGCTGCATCATAACCAGGTCCTGTTTTTTTAAACTCTGGAGGAGATAAATTTACTGTTATCTTCTTCTCATGAATATCAGCATCCCGTTCATACAATGTACTCCAAACTCGTTCTTTTGATTCTTTAACAGAAGCATCCGGCAATCCAACAATCACAAATGCTTCCTTATCTTTTCGGGCATTCACTTCTACTTTGACACGGTAGCCATCCATTCCATTTAAGCCTACCGTCATAACCGTTGCTGACAATTCATCATCAACCCCTTTCGTTTCTATCACTTCCAACAATATATTCCAATAATTACAGTATACAGTTATTCAGTCTATTTTCATAGCTAATATTACCTATTATTTATTCTCCTAAATCTTAATTCAAATGCTATAAAAGGCACTTATTAAAAGTCATTTCCAATTCTCTGGATGGTGCCTGGCACCCGATCTTTCTTACACCAATTGAAGTCTGTATAGTCAAATTAGATAGTATTTATTATTAGACTTCAATAAATTACCATTAAAATCTATCGTTAATAAATGGAAAGTAAAAACCCGCTAAACCACTACAGCCTAGCGAGCTTCACTCTTTTTACTACCCAACCAAGGACAAATACTAGGATAATCCCTATACATGCCCCAATACTATCAACAATCACATCTTTTAACTGGATCCCTCTCCCCGGAGAAAAGATCTGATGAATTTCATCGGATACGGCACAAAGGACACAAAGCAGTATAGCCAGTCCCATCCCTCGGATACCACGTATTCCAATAACCTTCAAAATAACCTTTACCAATATGCCAAGCACTAAATAAGCAAAGAAGTGGGCATATTCTCGTATATTGCTATTATTGATATTTAAATCAGCCTCTGGATGAACCATTTCCACTATCTTAACTATATATTCTGTTATGCCCTTGCTAAGCTCATTGGACTCTGTAGCTGGTTGGCTGGATAAGTAGAAAATAACTCCCAGCCAAACAATAACAGCTATCCAAGATAGAATTTTATACATTTATATGTTTCCTTTCGATATTACCTCTCACACCAATTTGCTGGCATCCCTATTATTCCTTAATTACGGACTTTGTCCAGCACTGTGAGACCAATGCTTCCAATAAATAATATCCGCCAAGCCGCCAACTCATTCAGCCCAGCGGATAATATTAATCCCTACTAAATAAATCCCTCGTATAAACCTTATCCTCAACTTCCCGTAAATCATCAGACATACGATTTGCGACAATGACATCACTTATATTCTTAAATTCTTCAAAATCATTAATCACCCTTGAATTAAAGAAAGTTTTCTCATGAAGTGCTGGTTCATAAACAACAACCTCAATGCCTTTAGCTTTAATACGCTTCATAACACCTTGAATTGCTGACTGTCTAAAATTATCAGAATCCGTTTTCATGGTAAGTCTATAGATTCCTACTATCTTTGGATCCTTCTTTAGAATCATTTCAGCAACATGATCTTTTCTTGTCCTATTGGCATCAACTATAGCTGTCATTATATTATTAGGAACATCTGCATAATTGGCTAATAATTGCTTTGTATCCTTTGGCAGGCAATAACCTCCATAACCAAAAGATGGATTATTATAGTGATTACCAATACGCGGGTCTAAGCCTATTCCATCAATTATTTGCTTACTGTCTAATTCCCTTATCTCTGCATAAGAATCAAGCTCATTAAAAAATGCAACTCTCATTGCAAGGTATGTGTTGGCAAATAGTTTAATCGCTTCAGCTTCTGTTGAATTTGTAAATAACACAGGAATATCCTTTTTAATGGCACCTTGAACTAATAAGTCAGCAAACACTTTAGCTCTTTCTGACTGTTCACCAACAATTATTCGTGATGGATATAAATTATCATACAAAGCTTTTCCTTCTCTCAAAAACTCTGGTGAGAAGATGATATTGTCTGTTTCAAATTTCTCTCTTATTTTTTCTGTATATCCTACAGGTACTGTAGACTTAATAACCATAACCGCATCAGGATTGATAGATAACACATTTGCAATCACAGCTTCAACTGTTCTTGTATTAAAATAGTTCTTTTCTGGATCATAATTCGTTGGAGTTGAGATGATGACATACTCCGCATCTTTATATGCTTTATAATTATCTGTAGTAGCTGTTAGATTTAAATCTTTTGTAGCTAGATATTCCTCAATTTCAGTATCAATAATAGGAGACCTTTTATTGTTAATCATGTCTACTTTTTCTTGAATTATATCTAGAGCAATAACCTCATTATGTTGGGCCAATAATATTGCATTGGATAACCCAACATAACCTGTTCCAGCAATTGTAATTTTCATAGTTGCTCCATCCTTCTTTCATTGCTTTATAATATATTGATGCTAGGTTAAAATGGAACTTTCAAATATCAGTATACATTATATAGGTTTCGTGTACGGCGTAAACTTAAAGTGGAATATGTAAGAATATGATAGAATGAAGAGGAAATTATATTACGAGGTCGGTCGGTACCTTGATCATGGATGGATAACTATAATATAAGAGAAAAGGTGGGACACTAAGTATGATAAATATGCCAATTCTCCACACCTTCTGACTTGTTAAATTTTAATAATAAAATAGGATAAATATTATCTTACAGAACTGTAGCATTTAATCTGTGCTAGGCGGTTAAAACGGAAAACTAAATGCTATAGACTCTCCACAATTATTGTTTAAAACCTCTTATTGCATTTTTGACCCGGATGGCTATAAAGAAATATTATATTCCAATTGGTAAATTTAGGTTAATCAGTAGACACCCAACGCAATTTCCTATTCTGCAACCTAATTTTCTTTCTTTAATTCTTTCATCCGCTGATTAATATATGAATTAAGTATTCTTTTTATTTCTTCTAATTTATCTATAGAATGAACATCCTGTAAAATATACCTTATGGTCTTCTTCAGCGATTTCGGTAGTTTATCAAAGAACCCCATCAATTCACACTTTCCCTGGATTACTTGGATAAAACGGGAACTTTGTTGTATGACAGAGAATATAAAACAAGGTTGATAAAACTATGGTTATCTCTCCATAATCTCCTCAAACCTTTTCCTCAATGGGGTAATCATGCCGTCAAAATACAAAAAGTACCCACCAATCAATTTCTTATATTCCCGTTGGAATAACCCTTCATTCTCTTCCCAACTGTCCCTTGTGATGGTGTCATGATGATACGGAACATAGGTAAATGAAACATCTGTATCATGAAACACCCGTTCAAAGGCTAATCTTGTTCTTCTCATATGATAATTACTTGTCACAACAAGCGCCGATTTAATTCCATGCTCTAAAATGATGCCTTTTGAATATAGGGCATTTTTATATGTACTAGTCGCTTTGTTTCTGTTAAAAGTGCGTCTCGTGGAATTCCATAGGATTCAGCGTCTTCGACTGTGCTGCCAGAGGACAATGCATTTGTTAATAATACTTTGTCCGCATACCCGGCAACTTATCAAGATAATCACATCCGCTTTTTCCGGCTGATCTTCATAAAGTAAGAAATCAATCAAAAGCGTCCTAGGGAAATATAGAATAGATAAAATAATAATAGCAACACAGAGGGTAATCCCAACTAATAAGGTCCATACATTTCTTCTTTTTACTTTCATTACTTACCTTTTAATATCTGGATTATATTCCTTTTTGTTATCTCATCTGTGTGTATCACCATGCATTGGATGCACATATTGGAAATACTGACTTTAAAGGGTCTATCCAGTTTTTTAGCTAGATAGACCCTTTAAAGTTACGAACTGATTAGTAATTGCAAAAAATATAAGATTTACGAGCTCATCCTGACGTCAATAATATTAATTCGACAAAGTTCGGGACGCTAAACCATTACGACCTAGCGAGCTTCCCTCTTCTACCTATCCAACCAATAACACATACTAGTATAATACCAACGCTTGCCCCAATACTATCAACAAAAACATCTTTTAACTGAATCCCTCTTCCCGGAGAAAAGATCTGATGAATTTCATCGAATACGGCATACAGAACACAAAGGAATAAAGCCAGTCCCATCCTCTGAATAACACGTATCCCCATACTCCTCAAAATAAGCATTACCAGAATACCGAGCACTAAATAAGTAGCAAAATGTGCATGCCCTCTTACTTCGTTATTATTTATCCATATATTTAATTCAGCGCCTGGATGAACCATTTCCACTATCTTAATTATATATTCTGTAATGCCCTTGCTAAGTTCATTGGACTCTGTGGCTGGTTGAGCGGATAGGAGGAAAATAACCCCCATCCAAACAATAGCAGCAAGCCCAACAAAAATCTTATACATTGATTTGAGTCTTCTTATCACTTTCCACATAATACCCCACATACCAATCCACAAACTTTTGTAGCCCTTTTTCAATCAAAGTTCCTACAGCGTTTCCGTAGTCGCGCGAGTAGCCGGAACATCGCCTGGCTTAATCGGTTCAAATACTCTACCAAACTCATTGATCGAGGAGATGCCTGCAACAATTCGGGCAAACAAATGATTCAATGTCGTATTTTATAAAGATCTACTTACCTGGGACCCAACCAATAAATCATTTTTCTTTTCATTTATCAACAGAAACAGTTCGGTAAATTCCGACAAGTGACAGTGGTTGACCCCCTTATAATGGACAATAAATGGGCAATAATGATACGACATATCTACATTTTAGGGGGTCATTTGGTATGAGGAAGAATAGCTCATTCACACATAATAGTGTCGAAGTAAAGTTAAAAGCGGTACTTGAAATATTAGAGGATAAGAAACCTGTTAAAGAGGTTGCGGACCAACTCAATTTACATCGAGATACAGTTTATCGTTGGATCAATGCATATAAAGAATACGGTGAAAGTGGATTAGAAAATTCCAGGTCGCTTACAGCTACATCTAAAACTAATGATGATAGTAAAAAAGTTAAAGAATTAGAGAAAAAGTTAAAAGAAAAAGAAATGGAAATTGAGATATTAAAAAAGTTCCAGGCCTTTCTCAAAGAGAACGAATAAGCAAAAAATATGAAGCTATTTCAACTTTAAGAAAGGAATATCCTATTGTTCTTTTGTGTCGTGTCATAGGAGTTTCCAAAAGTGGATACTATGCTTATCTGAGAAGACCTAAGAAGAATATCTCAGATAAGGATAAGCAGTTATTAACCAAGATAAAAAGAGCTTACACTCTTCATAACGGTACGTATGGTGCCAAAAGAATCGCTAAATATTTAAAAGAAAAAGGTACTATTGCCAATCATAAAAAAGTAGCTCGTATCATG
>NZ_JACHGK010000012.1 GCF_014207535.1 Bacillus benzoevorans | reverse complement strand
CGGCAATGCACTACCTGTCAGCTATACACTTCCGCCACTGCGGCGTGTTCGGGACTTTCACCCGTTAGTCCGATGCGCTGCCAAGCGCACAAAGGGACAGTGATTGAAAACTGTCCCTTTTAGATCCTATGCTAAAAATTCTTGTCTTTAATTTTCGGTAGAATGACGGATAGCATTCTTTTCCTTGTTCACCGCTAAAAAACAAGTTACGGAAAAAGCCAGAACAGCCAGTACCACCAGAAACATAAAGACAGTGTGCAAACTAACTTCGAGTTCATGTCCATAGAGCCTATCGCTGAGCCAAAGACCCGAAACGGCGATACCAATGGTCTGCCCGAGGCTTTTCATTAAATTATGTGCACCCATTGCCGCTCCCCGTAAAGACCAATCTACAGCCGATTGAACGGCGACGGTAAAGGTTGTGATCACTAACCCGAAACCAAACCCGAGTACCGCAGATAAAAACATCATCCATGGTATCCCTGTTTCTGTAACCATTGCTGCTAACCCCATGCTTCCAGCGATGACAATGACCGTACCAACTAGCGCAAGTCTGGCAAAGGAAGTTTTCACTAACCATCTCCCTGTTAAAATCCCGGCAAGCGGCCAAGCTAGCGACATCGGCAGCATCGCCATACCGGAAGACGTTGCGTTTAAACCGGCAACTCCCTGGACCCATAATGGAATATAAAAGGTGGATACAACTAGAATAAAGCCCAGCAAAAATCCAGCAAGATTGGCGATATTAAGGATTCGAACCTTAAATAAAGTTAGCGGCAGCATGGGCTCTTTTGCCTTCTTTTCAATCCAAATAAATAAGACCATTCCAAAGAGAGCAATCATAAACAACAATAAAACAGTGGACGTCAGCTGTTTTTCATCTTTCAATAAAGTTAGTCCATACAATAACGACGTCATGCTGATAGCAAAAACAAAAATCCCGCCATAATCGATGCTGTGTTTTTTCTTTTCAATCTGTTCAAATAAAGAAACCCATAAAATCAATACGGAGACGATTCCAAAAGGAATATTCATGAAGAAAATCCAGTGCCAGGAAATCGTATCTACAATGAAGCCGCCAACAAGCGGACCGATAATGCCTGAGATCCCCCAGACACTTCCAATCAAGCCCTGGACCTTTCCCCGCTGTTCGAATGAAAAAATATCACCAATAATCGTAAACGGCAGCGTCGTCAACGCTCCTCCTCCGATTCCTTGCAGCAAGCGGAACAAGACAAGCTGTTCCATTGTCTGTGATAAACCGGACAAGGCAGAACCGGCTAGAAAAATAATAACCCCCGCCGTAAACATAATTTTTCTCCCATATAAATCGGCTAGTTTGCCAAATATCGGGATACTAATGACAGTTGCTAACAAATAAATAGATATGACCCATGTATATAACTGGCTTCCATGCAAATCGTCAGCTATTTTTGGCATCGCTGTGCTGACAATCGTTCCTTCAATGGCTGTTAAAAAAGTGGCAATCAATAACGATATGATGACCACATTCTGTTTTGTTTTCCTTTCCATACGTTCACCTTTCTTTATTTCAATTAATTCCTAAAACAATAGATGTTCTTCATTATAATAGATAAAGCTCTATAAGAATAGCAGATTGATTCTGTCGACCATTATTTACCTGATAAACTTTCCATCTGCAGATTAGAGCGTTGAGAAAGACAGCTGCCTCCGGTTCGGCTGCCGTCTGCATTCATTTATATTCATTGTGCAAACATAACAAACTTTTTGTATTTCATGAACTTTTTCTGACTTTTCCCTACCGTTTTGGGGATGAATTTCTCCTAATGTGTATTTACTATTGAATTTTCATTCAAGCTGGTTTACGCTAATTAAGATTTGAAAATTTCTTTTTTAGGTGAGATGCGATGGCTTTAACTAATCAGGAACTAGCAAATATGTACGTTAAATACAAACAGCAGCTTAAATATCATAAACAACGAGATTCATTTTATGACCTAAATAAATATATCGAAAGCAAAAAGTGCCTTTCGTTATTGAAAATGGAAATGAAAAAGCGTGGTATGAAGAAAAAGGTCGTAAAAAAATTAAGCAATTATTAGGTTTAGCCCCTTTGTTATACCTCTTTTTGTGTATGTAAATCTTTCACGGAAAGCACCATTAGAGTCGGCATTTGAGGAGATGAGTTTTTTTTGAAAGCACTGCTCAATCTCTCAAGCGATTCAAATGGTGCTATTATTAGTTTACATAATTATTTTATAGTGAATATATGTTTTCATTACTTATTTTAAATACAATGATGTGCATACAAAAAAACACTTGGAGCATTTTAGTATGAACTCCAAGCGTTAATCAGAATAGACAACCACTAATTATCCATGATTAATCCTACGACAACTATTTGGTCATCACGGCTGCTTGTCGATTTTGTTAGTCTTCTTCTTTCCCTTTCTTCTTTTCTTCTTTTTGTTTCTCTTCTTTTTCTTTTTGTTTCTCTTCTTTTTTCCGTTCTTTTTCTACTTCCTTCTGTTCTTTCCAGCTATCCCACCAATTGCTGCGTTCTTCTTTTTTCTTGGCATCTTCCTGTTTTTTCTTTTCTTCTTCTGCTTTCTTCTTCGCTTCTTCCTGACGTTTTTTCTCTGCGGCAAGCTGTTTATTCAAGTCTTTCTCAACCGCTGAAAGGTCAAACTCTTTTTGCGAAAATTCCTTAATCGACTGTGAGAAAACTTGCTGAAAGATTTTTGTAACCGTTGCTCCACTGGAGTCTGGCATAAAGTGATTTTCATCCGTTTTATCATAGCCCATCCAAACAGCCCCGACAATTTCCGGTGAGTAGCCAACGAACCAGTGATCTTTCGCTCCATTCTGTACAGCAAATGGAAGCTGTGTTGTACCTGTTTTGCCGGCAATTTCCCAGCCATCGACTTTCGCCTTTATTCCCGTTCCTTCTTCCACGACCCCTCTTAACATAAAGGTGATTTTCTGTGCCACTTGAGCGTCTGTGACCTTCACTGCATTAGTGTGCCATTTTCCAACCACTTCCCCGGCGGGATTTTCAATTCGCGTGATCGTATGCGCCTCTACTCTTAATCCATGATTGGGAAACACTGAATATGCCTGCGCCATTTGCAAGGGAGATACACCTTCGCTCATACCTCCAAGTGCTAATGCATATGTATAGTCCGCTTCCGTCAATGGAATTCCAAAACGCTTCACTGCATTTGTCCCTGATTGCAGCCCGATTTTATCCAACAGCCATACTGGCGGAACATTATAGGAGCGAATCAGGGCCTCATACATGGTCACTTCACCGCGGAAACGGCGGTCAAAGTTCATTGGCTCATAGCCATCGATATTAAGCGGTGAGTCCTGCAAACGATCAAATACCTCATAACCCTGTTCCAGCGCAGGTGTATAAACGGCCAGCGGTTTCATCGTTGAACCCGGCTGCCGCTTCAATTGTGTCGCCCGGTTAAAACCTCTGAAGGTATGCTCTCCTCGTCCGCCGACCAACGCGCTGATTCCGCCATCAGCTGGATCCAGGAAAACCGCACCTGCCTGAACGGTTTGGCCTGATGGGCTCGCTGGAAACATTTCCCCTTCTGCAAACACTTTTTCAGCAGCCTCTTGAATGACGGGATTTAATTCTGTATAAATTTTTAAACCGCCAGAGAGAATCTCATTTTCCGTCAGGTCATATTTTTCAATTGCTTCCGTGATAATATGATCGACATAATATGGATACTGTCCTTTATAATCATCCATCTCCCTTCCTTCTAAGACAACCGCCTCGGCCTCGGCCTCTTTTCTCTCACTAGCTGTAATGTAGCCTTCTTTTTCCATCAAGGAAAGAACAAGATTTCTTCGCTCAATCGCCTTATCCATATTTTTAAATGGCGAGAAAATACTCGGAGCTTTAATGATTCCGGCAATTAGCGCGGATTCCCCTAGTGTCAGTTCTTCGGCATCTTTGCCAAAGTAGGTTTGTGCGGCGCGCTGAATGCCCCAGGCCCCTTCACCAAGATAAATTTGATTTAAATAACGTTCCATGATCTCGTCCTTTGTATAGGTCCGTTCGATTTTTTTTGTGATAATGAGTTCTTTGATTTTTCGTTTATAGGTACGTTCATGAGTTAAAAACACGTTTTTTGCCAGCTGCTGCGTGATTGTACTTCCGCCTGCGACAATGTCCCCGCTCGTCATATTTTGAAACAAGGCTCTCATGATGCCAAAATAGTTAATTCCATGATGCTTATAAAAGAGCTGATCCTCTGTTGAAATGACCGCATGAATCATATCTTCTGGAATCTGCTTGATACCAACACCTTCGATTTTCGAACCTGTAATCTTGCTGGCCGCTTTCCCGTGTTGGTCATAAATGATCGTTGGCTGCGGCACCGCTTCCTCCAGCTTGCTGACATCAGTCCGCCAGATAAAGATATTTACTACGAGAAGTCCGACTATGAATAGTGCGGCACAGGCGGCGAATATCTTCACCCATAGACTTTTACTACTCATAGCCCCCCAAATTTTCTTCGCTGATTTTCGCTGTTGTCTTCTATCCATTCTGCCCACTATTGTTCCTACTTTCTTATTCATTACATGGATACATATTAAAAGCTTACATTCTTTCAACCTATCTATATTTTCGCAAAAAAAATAAACACCTAGCCATTTGGATAGACGTTTAAATATATTGATCAATCACACTCTTGTTTTCATATTCTATATACTACTTTAAATAGTTCGCAATGATCAATCATTTTATGGGGGTGCAAAACATCTCACCCAATTTTTTCATTTATTCAAGATGGTGCCATCAGTGCCAAGAACAGAAATAGAAATGGGTCCGGTGAATGATTTTTTAATTTTTTCATATTGCAGGAACTCATTCACTAATTTTTCAATCCGCTTCACCGTCTCTCTAGAGGATGTATCCGTACTGCTGAACGAAGTATTAATGATAATCGGATCCTTTTCACTTACGATTGTCACGGATGTGACAGGAAGTTCTTCCGTTTCCTTTAACCCTTTAACGACAGCCGGAATGAATTTTGTTCTCCAATCTACATTCCCATTATTGAGAAAATAAACGTCTGCTTTATCGGCTCTGAACCCTTTTTCAGCGGAAAGGCGATAAAACTCTTTCGCATATTGATTGATTTGATACGGGTCAGTAATTTGCGCCCCATTTACCGTAAAAGTCAAATCAAGAACCGCGATGCGGCCATCAGTAGCAGCAAATTGAATTCCGGGCTGAACAATCATTTGCTGGCTGCTGTTCATCTCTTGAAACACTGCTTTTGTGATATTGTCCTCCTCAATAAGTCTTGAAGTGTTATTGGTTTTATTCCAAAGTGGAATCACTTTAACAGTATATTCTGAATATTCACTTCCCTGTAGTGCCTCATACAGTGCTTTTTCAAGTTCAATCGCCATAGTGCTATACTTTTTCTCCGAAATCGGACGAATGACTAGAACTGCTTCCTTTGCTGTCCGATTAATGTTGAATTCATAGCCGTCTGGTTCTCCATATTTCTTGAACACTTTCTTGATAACAGAGGATTCAATCTTTTCCTTTAGTTCAAGTGTTTCATAATAGGAAATCAAATGATTTTCCCCGCTTGCTTTTGCCATTTGTTCAAAAGGTTTACTATTGGTTTGCTGCGAACTGCACGCCGTTACGAAAAAGAACAGACATAATCCAATTAATGCGGTTAATTTTCTCAAAAAATCATCCCCTATAGTTTTTCATAAAACCATTCATTTTATGTACTTCCTACAGAATTTCAGTTATCAGGAAAGAATAGAAGTAAATATTATGTCAAAGGCATCCCTCCTTCTTTACATGTAACTTACAAAATTTTCTATTCACAACTAAATTATAACATGTTATTTGTATAATTATTTAAATTTTTAGACAATTCTTATTTATTTCCGTTTATAAAACAAAACTGGTCCCTCCTGCTTTGGACATTCTGGGTAAATAAAAAGGGAAAAGTAACAGTCATCCTATTACTCCCCCCTTTTCAAATATCTCTGCTTCATCCTAATGAAAGAAGACAAACGACTATTTAATGCGCCACGCACTCCTCGGTTTATTCAACTCTGCAACTAAGTGATTTAATCTTTCTAAAGATGTTTTGATCTCATTTAACACAACTGTATGGTTTTCAATTGTTTCTTTCATCATGTTCAGTTCTTCTGAATGGTGGTCAATGGTTAATTTTAAGCTTTCCCAATCAATCGGATGAATTTGTACCTGCCCGCCTAAGGCTTCCTTTATCTTTTCGTTAACGTCTTTAACGAATTGTTGCTGAAAAATATTTTCAATTTCAATAATATCCATTTTGCTATGCTCCTTCCTTTTTCAAACAAGACATAATAGTATACGGAAAGGCATGTGTCCTGGTGAGGGCATTCTTTAAATAGGTACTACCTGTATTTATTTTTTTGTTCTGAATGATAACATGAAAAGAGACCAAATCATCCAAAAATTTAGCAAAGAACTACTTGAAAGAAAAAGGGGAAGGAATATAGATGAGTTGTCACTATTGCCTGTCGAAGTTTACGGAATTATATGATATCTTTTTCTTAGAAGGTTGGAAATTTTTATACAAAAATAACAAAGGGGGGTGCTTTTATGGTGGAGAGGGATTCACATTCACATGAACGCCGGAAGATCTTTAAGGAGGAACTAAAAGCGCTAAAGCATGAAAAGTATATTGATGAACTTGACTATAATCGGATGAAATACGCCTATAATCTTTATGTGCAGAACTTAGATAAAAATAAAGCTTCCATTGAAGTACCGGAAACAAGCGAAACAACAAAAGTGCTGCAGAATCCAGAACAATCCGAACTGCTAGTTATGGATCCGTTGAAGGAACTAATCCAAAAGTTGAAGGACAGCCAGCAGCAGGAAGCTGAAACTACTGCCATGAAAAAGCAGGCTGCTTTTTCTCAGATGGACAATGGACAAGGGGATGAAACGGTACCGGAATCATTCATACCTGAAGCAGAACAAGACAATCCAATTTCGGCGCCTGTCCAGGAAAAGCTAAGACCAGCTTTCACGAAGCAAGAGAAAAGCGCCGATCAGACGAGAGAAAGAAATATTACATGGGGTCTGATTTTAGGGGTGATCCTTCTCTTTATCGGCGGACTTGTATTTGGCACAAGCAACTGGAGTTCCATGAACAATCTGGTAAAAGTGATTATGGTGTCATTGGTATCGGTGGTTTTCTTTACCATCAGTTTTGTGGCCGGCAAATACTTCAAAATTACGAAAACAGCTTTTGCCTTTCTGACACTGGGCAGCCTTTTCTTACCGATCTCGCTCATTTCCATCGCTTATTTTGAATTGCTTGGACCGACGTTCTCCATGTATGGCGAAGGAAAATATCTGTTTGGTTTCGTTAGCAGCATGATCTGTCTTTCGTTATACTCCTATATTGCGGCCAAATATAGACACCGGTTATTCGTTTGGTTCTCATACTTAACGGCTACCATCGCTGCTGCCTATTTATTAGCACTTACTTATTTACCAAGTGACTTCTTCTATCTCGGAATGATGCTGTATAATGCCATGCTATTATTTGCCTATTACAAACTGAAAAACCACGAAAAATGGTCTGTTTTTACAAAAGAATTACCCGTTTATACCCAATTAAATTTAATTGTCAGTACGCTGCTGATGTTATTATTCTTTGAAAATGAAATCTTCTACAGCGTGAATATTCTATTGACGGCTGTTCTCTATATTTCAATGGTTTTTGTCAATAAAACAAAGCATTATCATATTGTTTTTACCCTGCTGTTTGTTTACGGCATCTATCAATTAATCGAAAACTCTGTGCTGCAGGATTTTGATTACCTCGGTTTTGCCTTGATTGGGATGCTGTACTTAGTTTTTCAGAAATATACGGGCAAGGAAGATGAGTTGACGAAAATTTTCCGCCTCACCAGCGGAATCATATCATTCTGCGCCTTCATTTTCATCAGTTATCAAGGATTGCTTCTGCGCTCTGATGAAGATTCATTCGTGTTATTGGCGGCCTATCTCATGATCGCGGTTAACTACCTTATCTTGGCCAATATGGCAAAAAAGGCCATCTTCCGTTATTTGGCGCCGGTATTCCTGATGGCAGCATGTTGGCAAAGCTATTATGTGTTACTGCCGGGTCTTGATGGCGGGGGCTTGGAAATATACTTATTTGCTTTTGCCGCTGGTTTGTTCTCCGGACTCTATCTTTTGAACAACTTTAAATATTTCACTATCATTAAGAATAGCAGTTTCATTGTTTCCATCGGCACAATGGCGCTCACGATCATCTCAACTCTTATTAATGAAGAATTAACTCAGACTACATTCCTATTATTTGCCTTCGGGGTGATTACTTTCCTCACCTACCGTCATACCGCGGACGACACGTTACAAAAGATTGCGGCATGGGTGAATCCGCTCAGCTGGGGCTTTGCTGTTATTACTTTATTTGATTATTTAAACAAAAGTTTCACTTTTTACCAGAGCCAAGTAGAAATCATTGGCCACCTGGCACTTGGCGGACTTCTTTTACTAGGCGTTAGTTATGTATGGAAAAAAAGAAACGAGACCGCACTTGATGTCAACACATTCTTAACAGGTGTTGCTCTTTATACATTGAGTATCCTCTCGACTCCGCTTGAGGGATATGATCATCCTTATTTAATATCAAGTATCTATTTCATCGGAATTGCGGTATATGTCTTGCTTGTGTATAAAATCAAGCAGCAGTTTCTGTGGATTTTTGTCAGTCTTACATCCCTCTTCTTTTTCATTTCCTTGACAGCAATCCTTGATAGGCAGATAAACTTAGTGCAGCAATGGCTGGTACTGTATAGTCTATTGATTCCGCTCTTTCTGCTGGCAGTTTATGAATTTATTGGGAGAAAAATTGATGCGTTAAAGCCTTACTTTTTCTGGACGGCACATGTTTATTTAGTTCCGGCATTCCTAATCTCGGTATTCTATTTATCATATGCTTCCTATCATCCGGTCATTCTATTACCAGCCTTAACTGTTTACATTTACAGTACACTGAGGCAAACAAAAGAATGGGAAATTAGATTATTCCTATATGCAGCCTTTACCGCTCTCCCGGTCATCTTTTATCTCCATTTCATCTATTACCGGATGGAAGATGTTCTGACCGGTGATTACTTATTCTTGATTGTGACCGGAATGATCACGATTGTATGGGCAGCGGCGGGTCTCACATGGAAAAGGCGGATAGACTGGTATTTGATCCCACAGGCTGTCATGGGGCTAGTAACTTTTCAACTTTTTTACGATGACGATGGTCTCATTCATCTAGGTCTATTTGCTGTTTATACCATCTTTACTTTATTCCTGCTGCACAAAAGAAACTGGAGAATCTATCAATGTATTCCATTATTAATGGCTGTCATTTACATGGTGGAATTCCTGCCGTCACTTGAAAAAATGATGCAGATTGCTTTAGTCGTCCTCGTATTTTTTGCCCATCATTTGTTTGGCAAGTTTACTTATAAAGAGATTGTGAAGAATGAAGGAAAACTGGCAATCGATTGGTATACTATCCTATCAGCGGCCTATATCCTCATTCTGTTCATGATCATTCCAGGATGGGAAATGCTGTGGCTGAAGTTAATTCCGGCATTACTCGTGGTGTATTATTTATTTATGCTGATAATCCGCTTCACAGAAGTTACAGCAAAACGGATCGTCAAAACACTGGCGGCCATTTCACTTTTATTGCCGTACTATACGATCTTATTTGAATTTGAATGGAACCAATATATTGTAACCGAACTGTTTGTCCTCCCGTACATTGCTTTAACCATTTTCTTAAGCAGGCGTACATGGCAGGATTATAAACAGGTGATGACTTTGGCGCAGACGATTGTCTTAGTGATCGTTACAATAATTTTGGTATTAGATGCGCTGAAAAGTAATACGATTTACGATGCGATCATTATCGGAGTCCTTTCTTTAGCATCTATCATCGGAGGTATGCAATACCGGATAAAATCTTATTTCTTTGTTGGTATCGCTGTCTTGCTGTTAAATGTCCTCCTGCAAACAAGGCCGTTCTGGGGTAATTTCCCATGGTGGGGATACCTCGTTATTGCAGGACTGACCCTAATCGGCTTTGCCGGCTTCAATGAATTACAGAAGCAGAAAAAAGACACGGATAGTAAATCCTTTTTTCAAAAGAAAAAGGAACAATGGATCAAGAAATTCAAAGATTGGGATTAAACAAAGAATTAATGCTTATCTTTATCATAATAAGAGGAAGTGCGGGTTTACCGTGCTTCTTTTTTTCGGCAAAAATGGGCATTCAGCAGCCATTTCGCTCATCATTCACTTTTTATAGGAATATGGCATTACTATTCTGCTATTCAAAGGAAATAAAGGTTCGTTTGCGCTATTTTTCACAATCTTTTTGCGAACTTTGCCATATATATGTCACAGATTTGCTACAACTAAGGTGCGCAAAACCTTTATTATCGAGTAAAATAAACATATAGAAATATTGTAAGCGTTTACAAGTGTTTTTATATATCATTCTCATTTCACAAACGTAATACCACCTAACTTTTGAAAAGAAAGGAATGTTGATCGATGGACTATCTAAATGTTATTGCCAAACTTGAAGAAAATAAAAGAAAATTAACAGAAAAACTAGAAGACAATACTCTTCCTAAAGAAGAATACGAATTGATTATGCACTCGATTGAAAACTATGACTATATTATTCAATTAACGGAAATGAATCACTTTGAACGTGGCTTTGCAGAGTAAAAGGAGTATTCATTTTGCTGATAACTAAATCAAATTTCCTTAAATTATAGTGGACCGTACATGAATCATTATGTAATGGACGGTCTATTTTAATGCTTAATAAAAGCATTCTTCCAACATACTCCCACCATCCTATCATATTTTAATGCGCTGCTAATTCAAAATAATCCCACACAGCAAAACATTGCCAGCATGCCAGAACACTCACTTGCAAATAATAAATTCAGAAGGTAACGATGGTTACTTTCCAAATTCCTCTTTATGGGAGTGTTTACATTGAATAATTGGGCGGATGCTCTTTTCAAATTATTTGGCAGAAGAAAAAAGAGCCGCGGGTTCTTATGGGCATCTTTAATTGGTTTGGGTGTCAGTGCTGCTGCTTACGGTTTCAAGCGAAAAGGAAATCGGAGAACAGACACTTCACTGGAAAATGTTTTGGATACTTTCCGCATGCAAAACAGCAGATTTACACCAGCTGCGGCTGGCACGGCTGAAATCGCAAACGAATATGTCCCCGTCGTACAGGATTTATTAGAAAAGAAATAAAAAGCATTCAGAGGCTTTGCATAAAAAGAGAAACTTCTCAAATGCAAGGTCTCTTTTAACTGGCATTAGAAAAAATATTTCCCTGCTCTTCTAAAATGCATGGCCTGTCACATATATTAGGACATCTCTAATTAGATTAAGGTGGTCCCTATTTTACATAAAACAATGGTGATTTTTATCGGCAGCCTGTTATTAGGCATTGGTATCAATGGATTTTTGGTGCCCTATCACTTAATTGACGGGGGCATTATTGGAATTGCCCTCATTATTCATTATTATTTTCATTTACCAGTCGGATTATTAATGGTGATTCTGAGTACCCCTTTAGGAATCTATACTTGGCTTCGCGAACCGGCCTATTTTTATAACAGTGTGATCGGTTTGTTCGTTTCTGCGCTGTTCATTGATTGGCTCGCCCCTTTAAAAGAGCAATTACAGATCCCTATTTTAGTCAGTGCGCTGCTGGGCGGCATTTTAATTGGCTTAGGCACGGGGCTGATGCTGCGTTATAAAACAAGTACAGGCGGCACTGATTTGCTGGCCCAATTCGTAGCTAAAGCTCTCTCGTTAAATATTGGTATTGTCATTTTCCTTATTGACGGCCTTATCGTAACAGCAGGACTCAGCTTTTTAGGGATGATAACCTTTATTTTCTCCTCTCTAACCATTTTAACTGTTGGTGTGACAAGCTCTCTTATTATCGGACGTCCGGACATGCGATTTAAAGCTTAGAAACGGTACATAAAAAGTACAGATTTCGAGAAGATATAACGGTGGTCAAAAATAATGTTTAAAAGGAGGATAAAAATGACACCACAAATTGATACAAACCAATTAAAGAGAGCAGAAGCAGCAATGGCACTTGGTAAAGGCCTCATTACAACAGCCATTCAGCAATCCGCGGCAGATCAATTACAATGTGAGGAAGCATTAAAACAAGCATCTGCTGAGATAGCGCAGGCCCAAACATTGATCAGCCAGGTTCAGTCATCCCTACAAACTCAACAACGGCCCACAGATTAATCATTAACATGAAAATAAGCAAACGGTACCTCAGCCAATATAATGAGATCGAGGATGAACAAAATGTTTTACCATAATAAAAGGAGCCTAGACCGATGAACATACAGCGGGCAAAAGAAATTACCGCTTCACCAGAAATGATCCATGTTACTTATAATGGAAAACCGATTTATATTCAAAATGTCGATGAAAATAACGATACAGCCAGAATTTATCCGCTCGATGATCCTTCACGGGAAAAATCAGTATCTGTATCGCAGTTAACAGAACAGCATTAAATTTATGGCAGGACCAATACAAATATGTATACCTTTTTAGACATAAAAAATCGAAAGAGCCTCATTCGCTCTCTCGATTTTTTATTAACGTAAACTTTCCATTAAATTAAACAACCGTATTTGAACCGGACGCCAACGCAAACCCTTCGTATCCTTTTTCCGCGATTTCATCACATAGCTCTCGGTATGGTCCATATCCGCCGAGATACATTAAGAACCCGCGCGGCTTGCCTTCAATATTGGCTCCTGTGTACCACGATTCCGTTTTCGTATAGAGCGTTGCTTCAGCCATCTCACGGCATTTTCTGCTCCATTCCTCTTCCGCTTCTTGTGTGGCTTCAATCGTATCCATGCCGGTTTCACGCATATGTTTAAGACAATCTGCCGTCCATTCCACATGCTGTTCAATGGCAACGGGCACATTGCCCAGTACAGATGGACTTTCCGGACCGGTAATCATGAACATATTCGGAAATCCCGCTGTTGTTAAACCTAAATAGGTCCGTACATGTGCACCATTTTCCCATTTTTGTTTCAGCGTTTCCCCGTCACGACCGCGGATATCCATTTTTAACAACGGTCCTGTCATCCCGTCATAGCCCGTCGCAAACACAAGAACATCGAGTTCATATTCCCTGTCCTCCGTCCGCACTCCTTTAGCCGTAATCTCTGCAATTGGTGCTTTTTTTACATCGACAAGGCTGACATTGTCCCGATTATATGTTTCAAAATAATTCGTATCCATTATCGCCCGCTTGGTACCGTAGTAATACGTTGGCATCAGTTTTTCCGCCGTCTCTGGATCCTTTACAATCTCCTTGATTTTGGAACGGATAAATTCAGATGCAGTAGTGTTTGATTCTTCGTTTGTCAACAGGTCTGGATAAGTAAAGAATAAAGCGGATCCTCCTTTTTCCCATGCTTCCTCATACACTTTTCGGCGCTCCTCGGGGGTATCATCTAAAGCGGAACGCTCAAAAGGTGCGAACGGGAGCCCTCCCAAAGACTCTCGCATTTTTCCGCGGATTTCCGGCAAATGATTCTTAACATACTGAATAAACTCCTCCTCTAATGGATGATTATTCGCTGGTACGGAGTATTGCGGTGTTCTTTGGAAAACGGTTAGATGTTCTGCCTCCTGGGCTATAACTGGAATCGTTTGTACACCGCTGGAACCTGTCCCGATTACCCCCACTCTTTTTCCTCTAAAATTCACCTTATGATGCGGCCAAGCCCCGGTGTGATACCAATCTCCTTCAAACTGCTCAAGACCCTTGAAATTCGGGATATTGGTCGCATTAATGGAAAGACAGCCTACTCCGGAAATAAAGTATGTTGCTGTTACACTCGTACCATCACTCAAGTGAAGGCGCCAGATATTCTCGTCCTCATCGAAATGCGCCGCTCTAACCTCAGTATTAAACTGGATGTCACGCCGCAGGTCGAGCCTATCCGCTGCAAAATTAAGATAGCGGAGGATTTCTGGCTGCTCCGGGAATCTCGAAGACCATGTCCATTCATTGTATAGTTCTTCCGAAAAAGTATAATTATAATAGACGCTCTCCGAATCACAGCGTGCACCGGGATAACGGCTCCAGTACCAGGCACCGCCTACCCCGTCCCCTTTTTCAATAACACGGGTTGAAAAACCTGCTTCACGAAGTAGATGGAGCATATACATTCCTGAAAATCCCGCTCCAATTACCAAACAATCAAAATCAGTCCCTGTTTTTATTGGCTGCTGTGAAAATGACATACCGCTATTCCCCCTTGATTATTAATAAAGCCTTGACTCAGAACCATTATCATTCATGACCATTTTTAAAACTTCATTAGCCGTTCGTGTAAAGGAAGTACAGCTGTTCTTCCTTTGTTTTTTCGGAATCCCTTATCGGACTGCCTGTCCCGCTTTTGTGAGAAATAAGGCAATATTCTCAATCGTGCCTTTTACCCGCTCTGGAAACACAGCCATATTGGTAAAATAGCCGTGGACCATTCCGGATTCTAAAGTGGATTTCACTTTTACCCCTGCCTCTATCAGCCTCTTCGCATAGGCAAGTCCCTCATCACGCAGAACATCATTTTCACAGACGATAACATAGGCACGCGGCAGGTTCGATAAATCCTCGGTCCTCAATGGAGAAACGTACGGATTTTTCGTATCTTCTTCATTGTCGATATAATAGTTGCCGAACCAAATCATTAAGTCTTTGTCGAGACCAAACCCGGTTTCAAACTCCCGATAAGATTTGCTATCATAGCTTAAATCTGTAACCGGGTAAATCAATACCTGTGCCGCAATAGGAGGTCCTTTTCGCTCTCTCGCCATTAAGGAAACGACTGCTGATAGATTCCCGCCGGCACTGTCGCCGCCAACCACAATAGCAGAAGCACTGCCGCCGATCTCTTCAGCATGTTCACTGACCCATTTCAAGGCATCATAGGAATCCTCAACCGGGATAGGAAACTTATATTCCGGTGCCAGCCGGTAATCAACAGAAACGACAATATGATTCGTTCTGTTTGCCAGCATCCGGCAGCTGGCGTCCGCTAGTTCGAGGTCACCAATGACCCAGCCTCCGCCGTGATAATAAATAAAGATCGGGAAAGGTCCTTGACCATTAGGCGTGTAGATTCGAATTTGGATTTCCTCATCATGGCTGACCGGGATCATTCTGTCCTCGATATTAGCCAAAGGCGCCAATTCTACTTCTACAAGCGGCATGGAAGCAAACATATCCCTTACTGTCTGCGGTTCTAATGACTGGAGAGCCGGTCCTTGATTAAACATCTCTAAATACGCTTTTGCCTGCGGGTCTAAATGAGCCATCAAACATCTCCCTTTCTTGAAAAAATTTTATTGATTTCAGAAGAAACTTCTTCTCAAATTCACAACCTTATCTTATAATTTTTAGTATATTTTGAATATTCCTAATTTTGTGTATACTATTCCCCCAAAAGGAGATGATCTGTATTTATTCAATGCATATGATTCAGGATGAACTTCGCAAGTTAGAATCTTTATCGAACCAAAAAGAAAAAATTTATCAAATGCTGAAGGTGTATCGGGAGCTCTTCCCCGTTGGTGACGCCTTTTTGTTTAGATATTCTCCTTTAGAACATTTAGGTGAAGGCATTATTGCTCTATCAGACTCCGGTTTCACCAATATTCGCGAAATACGCGATGATATCGAAACACTTCCTCTCATTTATTCCGCGATTCGCAATCGGAGGGCACAGTACAGCAGCGGAATGGAATACTTTTTAAACCACTCAAGTATCAGATATACAAGCCAATTTCCCATCGATTCATTATTAATTACGCCTATTTGCACCGGAAGTTATTGTATCGGCTATATTTGCAGCACGCAATTCCCACTGGATATGGAAATAGATGAAAGCGTTCTCTCCGCCATCACTTTATACGGCAGACAAGCAGGTCGACTGTTTCAGGAACACGGCATGGAAGAAGACAATGGATTGCTGCTAAGTAATCGGGAATTAGAAGTGATGAGACGAATTGCCCGTGGAGAGAGCACAAAGGAAATGGCAGGGAATATGAAGATCAGTGAAGTAACGGTTAAACAGTATGTAAAATCAGCGATGAAAAAACTGGGTGCGCTAAATCGCGCCCATGCAGTGGCGATTATTTTACAAAAAAATACATAATCAGATTGGGATGAACTCTTTAGCGGAGTTCATCTTGTTTATCCATCACTTCATCTGGAAATAGAACCATTATAAATTGGAAATACTAGAAAGATGAATATCAAATAATCGATTCATTTTAACAATAAAAATGATCCGTTTCAGGGGGAAGAGATTTTGGAACAAACATGGCTTTCACTGATCCCATTTGTTATCGTTATCGCAATGTCGATCTGGTTAAAGGATATCCTGCCCGGTCTGGTTGTCGGTCTGCTTGTTGGTTCGATCATTGTCACAGCAGACTTTTTAACGGGCACACAGCAGTCTATTACCTATATGGTCACCACTTTAGCAGATGAAACGAATATTAAAATTGTCAGTTTCCTCTATTTATTTGGCGGATTAGTCGGAATGATGAATATTGCCGGAGGGATTAAAGGATTCTCCGACTGGGTAGGAAACAAAGTGAAATCTGAACGCGGGCTTTTAGGGCTGATTTGGCTCACCCTCCCCTTTACCTTTATGATGCCAATGTTCCGGATTATGATGATTGGACCGATTATCAAATCACTGATAAAAAAGATGAATCTGCCAAAACAAAAGGTCGGAATGATGATGGATATTTCCACGGAGTCCGTTATTGTCCTCCTCCCGGTCGCGACAGCCTTTGTCGGCTTTATGGTAGCACTTGTTGCGGGAGGGATCCGCGGTCTCGATTTAGGAATGAGCGCATATGAAGTATTTCTATTAAGTATTTTGTTCGACATCTATGCGATTGTCATGCTCCTCATTGGCATTGGGCAAACCTTTTGGCCTTCCCGTAAAGCTAGGAACAAAGCCGGCGCAAAAACTGATCCTATACCCGATGAGGAACAGGAACATGAATTCCATCGCAGCGGCATTAACAAGGAATTATCCTTAGTAAAAGCACAGCCGTGGCATTTGATTGTTCCCGTCTTTTTGCTGCTTAGTTTAACCTTGTTATTATTATGGGAAGACGGGACTTCCCGTGGGGCGAAAACCATTTTTGCCGCTTTTTCCATGGCGGATGCCACCTTTGTGATGCTTTTAACCGTTTTCATTACTCTTATTTTCACGTTTATTTTTTATATCATCCGCAAACAGAAATTAAATGAAATTTTGTACCATTTTTATGACGGCGGAAATCAAATGATGCAGGCCATCAGCCTTCTCATCCTCATCTGGTCCCTCACGCTAGTCGCAGAGGATTTAGGATTCTCCGAATTTATCAGTACATCCCTAGGGGCGTTTTTACCGGCAAAGATGACACCGGCTGTGATTTTTCTTATCGGGTCTGTGGTCGGCTATTTTATTGGATCCTCTTGGGGAACGTGGGGGTTGTTTATGCCGTTGGGAATTGCTTTAGCCGTTTCAACCGGCGCCTCTATTCCGTTAACCATTGGGGCTGTTTTTGCCAGCGGTGCCTTTGGCGCCTTAACCTCTCCTTTAGGTGATACCACGATTACTACGGCATCAATTTTGGACATGGAACTAGTCGACTATGCCCAGTATAAACTAAAAGTCTCTGCTATCGGCGGAGTGATTTCGATTATTTTATATCTGGTGTGCGGTTTCTTCTTAATCTGAAGCTGGAGAAAGTCTCTGGCTTCATCATTTCTCCATTTGTCTTGGTTCCAAAAAAACAGGCAAACACCCGCTCTAACCTTGCTTGTCCGCTTGTCCTGAAAAACGGCATATATCGTCCTGAGCCATGATATTCTGGCCTGAGAGTTCATTACTACTACCTAATCCGCTAATTAATCTCATATCCTCACTAATTGGCTCATATACACATAATTTTCCTAATTTTCCTTGAATTCATTTTTGTTCATTGTTAGTATAGAAACTATGAAAATAAGAACACAAATACGAACAGGAGTGATGTGATGACTCCCAAAATAAAGAAACTGAGACTCGTCATTAAAATTGGCAGCAGTTCTTTAACCAGCCGAAGCGGTGAAATCAGCTGCAAAAAGATGGAAAAATTAGTGGATGAAGTCGTTTTTTTAAAGGATGCCGGTCATGAAGTGGTGCTTGTCTCCTCCGGTGCTGTGGCGGCAGGCTATCGCAAACTTGGCTGCCTCAATCGGCCTGATTCCCTTCCGGAAAAACAGGCAGCGGCATCAATCGGTCAGGGTTTATTGATGGAATCCTATTCAAAGCTGTTTATGTCCAATGGGTATGTGGCCTCGCAAATCTTAATTACAAGAAGTGATTTTTTAGATGAGGAGCGCTACACGAATGTCCGAAATACATTGAATATCCTGTTAGAACGTGGAATGATCCCGATTGTCAATGAAAATGATACCGTTACGGTGGATCGCTTAAAATTCGGGGATAACGATACCCTTTCCGCTAAGGTTGGCGGTTTGGTAGAGGCTGATCAATTAATCATATTATCGGATATAGATGGACTGTATAATGCAGAGCCATTTAAAAATCCTGATGCCGAATTACTAAAAAAAGTGACAGAGATAACGCCGGAAATCGAAGAGGCTGCCGGCGGATCCGGTTCTTCTGTTGGCACGGGCGGCATGAAGTCAAAAATTGAAGCGGCGAAAATTGCCTTTGCTTCAGGGGTCGCTTTGTTTTTAGGCAATGCCGGAACAAAGAACATTGTCAGAGATGCCGTATACGGCAGAGCAAGAGGTACTTATTTTGTCAAAGAGGAACCATGTTTAAATTTAAATCAAAAGAAAAAGTGGATTGCCTTTCACTCCTGCCCTGAAGGAGAAATTATGATTGATCATCCTGCTAAAAAAAGTATCGTAGAAAATGGTCAAGGCTTAAAACCCGCAGGGATTATCAATGTTTCGGGTCCTTTTGAGAAAGGTGCAGTCGTCCGCATCCATGATCTGTGTGGAAATGAAATTGGCTGCGGCGTTGTGAATATTTCTTCTGATGAATTGATGCAGATTGTTCTGCAGACATCAAACGGGGAAAATGGCACAACAAACGTCATCGACAGCAGCCAGATTGTCTGCCATGTCAATGTGCCTATCACCGTATAAACCAGCTGTTGAGAGACTTTTTGCGGAGAAACCGGATAATTATGTCCTTCATCAGGGCTCTGAATGAAAAAGCCAGGTACGCTATGTCACGGCCTGGCTTGACTTTTTTATTCACTTTTTACAGTCTCCATCATTACCCTTTTTTGATTATGCCGAGCGGTTTTCCCAGTGATAAAATCGTGCGTCCAAAGAAGCCATTTAAGAAAATAGCGCCGCATGCATAGAATCCCAAAAGAGCGATGGCAAACTCAGAATAAGCGCCAATCTTAGCAAATAAATCGTGATTAATGTCAAATGTTGCCAGTGCCAATGAAATAAACAATACATCAATTAGTAGTAAAATAGCAAAGAGCACTTTATTGACTTCCATTGCAGCCACTGTGATAAATAACGAAAAGATTAAGTAGCCTAAAAAAGCAAAAGCTAACTGCCGCGGATCAGATACCGGACCAAGATCGCCAAACCAGCCTAATCCAATTGCCCAATGAAAAGCAACTCCTGACCAAAACAAACCGTAAACACCTAAGGCGATCGCACCAAAGTAATTATTGTTTTTAAAATCAACAAGTGATGCCCAAATCTGCGCCAGCGATCCGAGAATAATCGCCCATGGAATGATATATGCCGTCCCTTCTGTCCAACCTAATTTTTGTGAAGATGCAACCAAAGTAACCATCGCTAATCCAAAAATACCCAGTGCCGTAGCATCTGACATGACTATTTTCGCATTAACCGAAACCGCTTTCATTTCTGAAATAGAAGTAACTTGAGACCGTGCCTTTAATTCTTTAGCTTCTGCCATCCATTCCAACCCCTAACGAAAGTAAAGTGTGCATCATACTGCTTATCTGTTTTTTCTGCAAAAAATGTTTTTTAGCCCCCTTTTTTTACAAAATGATGCAATATTCTGCCACTTCAGTATAGCTTAAATTTGTCAGATTTGGATGAATATTTTGTAATATTATTTATAATGTAAATTTTATGAATATTATACCGTCAATACTGATAAAACTTGTTCATATTCCAGTAGAAATAGGTATTTATCACTGAATTCGATATGATCGTTTCGAATACAATCATATGTTCACTTATCATTACTTAGTCAAATGCACTATACAAACTGCCAATTATCAGTAATAGATATTCTCATCCCCTTTCAAGGCGAACATCATTTAGGGATCGAAATGGCAAACAAAATTTGCTATATTTACATGTAGGCTTATTACTCTTATTTATGGTTTGGGGGTTCTTTCATGCAGGAAAAATTTAATGCATTAGTCGTTAATAAAACAGAAACAGATTTCTCCGTTCAGGTACAGCCGCTTTATTTCAATGATTTACCGAATGGAAATGTTCTCATCAAAGTGGTCTATTCCAGCATTAATTACAAAGACGGTCTCGCTGCGGCAGCAAACGGGAAAATTGTCCGCAGTTATCCATTTGTACCGGGGATTGATTTAGCCGGAACGGTCGTTTCATCTAATGATGCACGCTTTCGAGAGGGCGATAAAGTCATTGCAACCAGTTATGAAATCGGGGTAACCCATTTCGGCGGTTACAGTGAATACGCGCAAATTCCGGCAGATTGGATTGTCCCATTACCGGAAAATCTCAGCTTAAGAGAAGCGATGATCTATGGTACAGCCGGTTTCACCGCGGCACTTTCCATCGTTCGTCTTGAAGAAAATGGTTTAACCCCTGATAAAGGAAAAGTTCTCGTTACTGGAGCGACTGGCGGTGTTGGAAGTCTTGCCGCCGCTATGCTGGCAAAGCTCGGCTATCAAGTGACAGCGAGCACTGGTAAGGATTCGGAACATACATTTCTGACAGGATTAGGGGTTTCCGAAATCATTTCCCGTGATGAAGTGTTCGATGGAAAAATCAAAGCTCTGGATAAGCAAGTATGGGCTGCGGCAGTAGACCCAGTCGGGGGACAGACACTGGCAGCGATTTTAAGCAAAATAACCTATGGCGGCTCCGTAGCTGTCAGCGGACTGGCAGGCGGAACCGATGTCCCGGCAACTGTCTTCCCATTTATTCTTAGAGGCGTAAACCTGCTTGGCATTGATTCCGTCTACTGTCCGATGGAAATCCGGCAAAAGGTATGGCTGCGGATGGCAGCGGAATTCAAACCAGACAAACTGTCTAATCTGGTGCAAAAAGAAATTTCGCTGCCACAATTGCCTGAAGCACTGCCAACTCTTTTAAAAGGACAGGCTAGAGGACGCATCATTGTGAAGCTTTAAATCTCGGTGCCTGGCACCGAAAAAAGACAGATGTTCATCTCGGGTGGACAATAAGAGAAAGACTGTGCTGGCAGCAGCACAGTCTTTCTCTTATGTACGATTTTATTTTTGATACGCAAACCTTTCGGAGAAACCTGCCCTAAATTTGCGGACCCCGCCTTTTGCGGGATGTTCTAAATGCGAATTCGCTACTCCTATACGATCGAGCATATTCTTAGAATGCTGCCCGATACAGATAATTTCAATATTATCCTGGCACAAGTTTAATAGTTTTTTCAAATAATAAACTCCTTCTTCGAGTTCATTGGAACGAGGTGTACGATTGCTCAGCAATCCTTTTGCCTCATCGAAAGGATGAAAGGGAAAGATATTCCAAAGAATCATTTCAAATGGGTTCATATCATGCTCCAGAATGGCCTTCCACACAATCGTGGCCGTCTGTTCACTGAACCCAAGTTCACTCTGTGCTTTTTTGAATTCCGAGCACTCCGGATTACTGGTTCTAACACCTGTATTACCGGCAAAAACAGAATTGGAATGAATATCAGGATGATAACCGGTTACAATTCTTTCCGAAGTCATTGGAATCCCCGAGAATCGGCCTCCCTGGTACCCCATTGCTTCCGCTACAAAGAGAAAACGGGCACTTTTTATCCTTTGCTCAAGAAATCTTTGCAGCTGCTCTCTCCTGATTTTCGGCGCACTTATCCCAATATCATATTCATCGGTATATTCTCCCCATGGATTAAATACATCCACTGCCGCCATATAATCTTTTAATTCATCTATAAAATTTTTCACTGTCAACATCATCCCTCCCATTCTCATAACTTAAGACCATTACTCCAACAGCTCTTGGGCAAATTTGTGCAAGAAACATGGACTATGAGAATAATATTTTGAAAAATATAATGAAAACTCTACAGTTATTAAGTCAAAAATGAAAAATTTTCTTTTCAGACATGTATGCATAAGAAATTAAAATCATACTTTTCCATTTTATCATAATATTTTAAATTTTCATTATCAAATTCTTTTTTTCATTGATTAAACAGATAAAAATCTTCTGTTGTCATCTGCTATGCAACAACTTCGCCCATACTTCACAAAATCGTAACAGTTATCTCGCTTTTTCTAATACTATTGCAAGAAAAATTTCATTTTTATTACACAACTATTTGCTATATTTTTAGTGAAATAATCTAAGGGGGATACTTAAATGAAAAAATTTCTTCTTTTTTGCTTATCAGCCATGTTAGTAGCATTCTTTGCCGGATGCAGTGCTAAGGATTCAGCCACTGAGGATAAAAACGAAAAGACGGCAGCGACAACTGAAACGAAAACAGCAAAAACGGGGGAAAATAAAGAAGCTGTCACTGAAGCTGAACACAGCCCGCTTGAAGTACAGGCCGATACAGTCTGCGACTCTTGCAACATGAAGGTATATGAAAAAGACCATAAATTCGGTGTGTTCTCAGCACAAGGTGTGACACAGGATGGAAAGAACGTTTTCTTTGACGATATTGGATGTCTGTTAAACTACGAAAGAAAGAATGGAGAGGCACTAGCTGCTGAATGGATTCGTGACTATGAAACACTTGAATGGACTGAACAAGACAAGTCTGTCCCTGTTAAAACGAATTTAGAATCTCCGATGAAATGGGGCTATATTATGTTTGACACGAAGGAAAAAGCAGAAGCATTTGCTGCAGATGAAGCAAACAGTGCCCTAGTTCCTGAAATTACAGAATGGACTGTAGTGGATAATGCTGCAAACGGAAGATTCCAAATGAAAATGCAGGCGCAAAAACAAGCACAGCAAGGACAGGAAATGGACCAAATGCAAATGGGACATTAATCTTTTTAAAATGAGAAAGAACAGGACGTTTAAAGGTACTGAAAACAATTACCTTGAAACGTCCTTTTCCTTCTGGTTAATCCAAACGGATTCTCGGCTTTTGCAAACTTTCTTTAATGAACTGAAAAGCATACAGTACTAAAGCCCGTAACATATGTGTAATCCAGTACTGGAAATTTGATAATTTTTTTAATGAAAATATTTTATATCTCCCCATAAACTGAAGTCCAAAGAGAATAAATAAAAAATGAAGGATTTTATTGGAAATAAAGTAAGTTAAGAATTTGCCATAAGTCATTTTGAGGATCCAAATACTAGCCACCATATAAGGACCGAGAATCAAAAAATCCATACTATTAAAAAAAATCCCATGATAAAACTTCCACCACTTCCTCTTTTCACCAAAACTGTCCATTATTTTCGTAACAAGTGCAATAAATATTGCTGCCGGCATGAATCGTTTTAATGATTCTCGACCCACGAAGGGAATGGTTAACCAAGGTACTATCAATAATAGCAATAATATTTTTACATTTCTCATTTACACACCTCCGATAGTTTAGTATCTGTTTATTAATAATAATTATGCAAATTGTACCCAAAATAAAAAGCAGCTACCTTTTCATTACCTGGTAACTACTTTCGTTATTATTCGGTGAATGACCGCTTTATTTCCCTTCCGCCACTTCTTTTAATATTTCATAGGAGCGTTTTTGTTTTTCAGGATCATAAATGTAAGTGACCGCCATGATTTCATCCACATTATACTTGTCCAGAAATCTGGTCACCTGTTCCTGAATGGAAGTCTTGCTGCCCCGCAATGTCATACTGGACATTGACTGTGCCATTTCTTTTTCTGCCGGACTCCAAATTTGGTCCATGTTTTCCACAGGTGGACTTAACGGCATTTGTGAGCCACGGACAACATTGAGGAAAAATTGCTGCATCGTCGTTGATTCAAATTCAGCCTCTTCATCGCTTTCCGCACCAATCACATTCAGGCAGACAATGAAGTATGGCTTGTCAAGATATTGCGAAGGCTGAAAACGGCTGCGGTAAATCGAAATCGCTTCACCCATATACCGTGGAGCAAAGTGGGACGCAAAAACATACGGCAGCCCCAATTGAGCAGCTAAATAAGCAGAATCCGTTGATGAACCAAGAATATATATCGGAACATGGGTGCCGAGACCCGGATATGCCTTAACATAACCTTGTGCCTCATCAGGTCCGAAATACGTCAGCAGCTCCTTGACGTCATTGGGAAATGCATAAACAGAATCATGCTTTGACCTTCTCAGAGCACTTGCTGTCATCATGTCTGTACCCGGTGCTCTGCCCAGACCCAGTTCTACCCGGTTTGGATAAATCGTCTCCAACGTACCGAATTGTTCGGCCACTGCAAGCGGCGCATGGTTCGGCAGCATAATCCCTCCGGAACCAACTTTTATGCTTGTTGTATGCTCTAAAACATGTTTAATTAATATCGCTGTAGCCGAGCTGACTAGCGTCGGGGTATTATGGTGCTCCGCTACCCAGTATCGCGTATACCCCATTTTCTCAACAGTCTGTGCCAAATCAACCATCGCATCAATGGCTTCCTTTGCCCCCTGATGTTTTCGGATCGGTGCCAAATTCAGCACAGATAGGGGGATTTGTAATCTTGTCATGGTGCCTTTCCCCTTTCTTAAATCAAATCTTATTACTATTGTACCTGTTGCGAGAGGAGAAAAAAATGAATTTGCCTGCAAAGGACTGCCACATATAAAGAAGACTTCCATTAATAGGGGTTTTCCTGCTTCTCCCACTGATGGTTAGTCGCACTTATCACGCAGAGCCTGACTGATTTTTCTCAGTGCTAAAGCGCTATGAAAAGGTCTTGTCGGACCTTTACGGGCAGTTGATCTCCCCCCTATCTTCTTCGCATTTATTTCTCATAAGCCTGAGGTGGGTGTCTTACTGCCCGTAAGGGTGGGATAAATAAAAAAGAACAAGCAGATGAATTTGTATCATCCCTTGCTCTTTTTTCTATAAAAAAATCAAACCAGCTGCGGGTCTCTTTCGATCATTTTCAAAATCCGCATTGCTTTGGCCAAATCGTGATAGCCTTCATTCCCGGATAATACCCACTCGTTTAAGCCTTCCAGATCCATCATTTGTTTAATATCAGGCTGCTGCGGATCCATATTAAGCAGAATTTGTGTAAACTGTTCAGCCAGCTGACTATTAAAATTTGGAAGACACGTAAAATTACAGTTTGAATAACCCGGTGAAGTCCAAATGGACTTTAAGTTTTTCTTCCTAATTAGTCCTGTTTCTAACAGACGGATCCAGGTCGAGCAGCCGATCGCCCCGGCATCGGCCTCTCCTTTTTCAATCGCTTCAAGGACTGCCATTTCACTCGTTCCTGTATCTCCATGTTTGCCTATCTCGGTATCAAAACGGATAAGCGACAAATCGAGTTTCAAATTATATCCTTCTTTTGCCAAGTAGTACGAAGGCAGGATCGCTGCCTGCGCCGAATCCCGGCTTCCCAGCGCCACTCTTTTCCCTTTTAAATTTCTAATCGATTGGATCGTAGAATCCTCTCTGACAACCAGTTTCGATGTAAAATCCAGATCCGTATCCCGCATTCCCAGGTTTCTTGCTTTTCCTTTCGCTTTTTCCTGGACTTTAACATAAGCAACATTCGTATTCCAGGCAATATCGATAGATCCGTTCATTAAAGCTTCCACCAGTGCCTCATAATTAGAAAACAGTACATAATCCAAGGCATAGTTTTCTTTTTGAAAAGTCTCACGCATGATCTCCCAAATCGTAACGACCTTTGGTTCATAAGCGACCGCACCAACCATAACCGTTTCTATCATCTATTTTCTCCTTTCCTGATTGCAGACTAGAACATTATATTTGAGAAAAGTAAAATTATTACCAAATGATCGAACTCTTTCATTCATTGCAAAAGGCCTGACCCCGCGCTTACAAAACGCAAAGTCAGACCTTATTGATTCAATCAACAGAATTTAGTTGATTCAATGAAAAAAGCACCAAAACCCTCATTCCCCTACAAACTCATCCATCCATAGAGTGAAGCAAAGCTTCACGCTCTCCATAAGCACCTGAAATCTCAAAATTAAACATGGCGCCTTTCCATTAAATGGATACCAATACCAGTCATCACAACTCCCATCAAAAACAGAATGCTCATCGGAAAGAGGAGATCCTCAAATGGATAACGATAGACAACTGCCCCATTTAACAGCTCCATTCCATAGGTGACAGGATTGATTTTCGACAGTACCATCAGAAATTTTGATTCCACAATTTCAATTGGCCAGTACGCACCGCCGATCATGGCAGAGCTGACAGCCACAATGGGTAAAACCCCATTGAACTGCTGCGCATTTTTTACAACAGCCGTGATTAAAATCGAGAGTGCGACAATCGAGAACACATATGGAAGGAGCAGCAGACATACCTCGAATAACTTTCCGTTAAAATCCTCGCCCATGATAAAGCGGAAAATAATTAGGATTATCAGGATCTGCACATATCCGCTGAGAAAGCTAAAAATAAAATTCCCGAGGTACATTTCCCACTTCTTTACGGGTGATAAAATAATACGATCCCATAACCCGTCCCTTTTCTCTATTAATATCGATAAGACATTATAGGCAATCGTATAGATGACGAAAAATAAAGTAAATCCGAATAGCGTATGGTATCTTTGATCATATACAAAAGCCTCTGCCCCTTTAAAACTGTTTTTATCAATCTTAAACAGGGGTGAATCCTTTAAATTCTCCATTTCCCTATGGATCTCAGCCTTTTCATCTTTAGTCTTCGCGTTAGCAGCCTTTTTTATCAGTTCCTCTTGCATCGTTTCCATATAAGCTTCTCTTACCGTTTGCTGAATCATTTTCAAATTCGGTGTATCAACACCGACAACTATTTGAAAATGATCCTTTTGTAAATAGACGCCTGCCTCCGCCTTCCCGGTTTCAATCCGATCCCGCATCTCTTTCTCAGACATCCATTTTAGAATAAAAATGTCTGAGTTTGATAGTTTCTCTCCTACTTTTGATTGGCGGATCGCTTCATTTTCCGCAGAAACAGGAACCTGAATTGTATTTTCACTATGTGAACTTCCCAGCAGGAGGGCAAAGCCGATTGACATGACCGTCATGGAAATAAAAACCCATGGATGACGGACAAACATTTTACATTTGGCTAACAGGATCCCAATCATCCTTGAGCCCCCCTTTTCGGAAAGCTAAGTGCCGCCACAATCATTGCAGCGAGGGCAAATAGGATAAGAAAGATCATATATTGACTCAATTCAGCTATTCCGTCCCCTCTTAATATCTTTAAATAAGCTGACATGGTCGCACCATTTGGCGTAAAATCTCCTAAACGCTGAATCGGTTTAGAAAAATCCCCTATCGGATAAAAACTCCCGCCAACAAAGGACAGCAGCGTGACGATGATACTAGAAAAGAAGTTTGAAATCATTTCCGAATTTAAACGATAATTAATTGCCGTCAGCAGCACGGTAATCCCGCCAATCGCAACTGCGTAAGAAATCGTGATTGTAATGAATGATAGTAAATCATTCCAGCTTACGCCAAAAGCCAGCCAGGAAAAAGCAAAAATAAGCAAAAGCTGCAGCAGTGCAAAGATGGTACCAGAAAGAAAGACACCGAAGAAATAGACCCATCTTGACAAATTCCCTAATATCATTCGATCAAAAACATGGAGTTTTTTCTCCGTATAGGCAATTGTGCTAATGGCAGATGCAATGAAAAAGACATTCATGACAGCCATCCCGATCGCATAGTAACTTTTCGTGGAGACCGGTTCTTTTTGGTTGATTGTGATCATTTCGTCTGTAATTGCCGCAGCGGCCTTTTGCTGAATTTCTTCAAAATGAATTCCCTTCTGTCCAAGGTATGCTGACATGGTTAACTGCTTTTGAAACTGCTCAAGGATGGTGCTGACAACACTTGAACCAATCGGTGCCCCCTCATTTTGATAGATGGTTAATTCAGGGCGTGTACCTTTTTGCAGAATAATGGCCTGCAATGTTTCGTACGTAAAATTCTTCGGCACTTCGATTATTGCCGTATAACTATCATCCTGCAGAAGCCCTTCTTTTTCAGAAGCCTTTGCCTCTACAATTTCGATCATCTCTGCTAAATCGTCACTGCTAAAAACATCCTTTAATAGGCCGATTGGAGCAATCTTATCTGCATTCTTTTTTATTTCCTGAAGAACCTCAGCGGGCAGTCCGCTGTGATCAATCCTAGCAATAAATGACTCTATTTCCTCCGGTTCGTTACCATGCTCAATAAACGCAAGCTTGACATGGATCTCAGGACTCCCTCCGTCCATCGTTGAACTTAGTGCCGTGCCCAGTATGGCAATTAGCACAATGGGCAAACCAAGCAAAAGGAACAGTTGTACCGGATTGCGCCACAACATAAGGGCTTGTTTTTTTACAATCTGCCAAATCATCCTTTCTCCCCCTTAATCCCGCAATGCCCTGCCAGTAAGATGAAGGAAGACATCCTCAAGCGTCGGCGTCTTCACATTTACAGTAGTCAGTTCAACCCCTGTCTCTTCAGCTAGTTTGATGATCTGCGAAAAGAGGTTGATTTCCTTTGCGGTCATGATCGTCATTTCCTTCTCATCTATGTTCATTCGATTCACCATTGGCTGTTCTTTTAACGATTGAATAAAAGCGTCATTCCAGCGTTCCGCTTTAATGGTGATCGCTTTTTCTGAAGAAAGAATTCGTTTGATTTCCTCCTTCGTTCCCGAGGCAATTAAATTACCTTTATCCATGATGTAGATCCGGTTACAGAGGAATTCCACTTCTTCCATGTAATGGCTGGTATAAAGAACCGTCATTTGCTTTTCCGCGTTCAGCTTTTTCACTGTTTCTAAAATATAATTTCGCGACTGCGGGTCAATTCCGACGGTGGGCTCATCCATAATGATAAATTCCGGGTCATGCAAAAGTGCAACGCCAATATTGAGACGCCGCTTCATCCCGCCGGAGAAGGTCTTCACGATATCTTTCCTTCTATCTGTTAAACCAATCTGATCCAGTACTTCAGCGATTTTCCGGTTGAGCTGCTCCCCCTTTATGCGGTAGATTCGCCCAAAAAAGCGCAAATTTTCTTCAGCTGTTAAATCTGTGTACAAGGCGATTTCCTGCGGGACCACCCCGATGACCTTGCGGAGCGGCGCCGGATTTTTCAGGATACTTTTATTGTTAAAACGGACATCGCCGCTAGTTGGTTCTACTAAAGAAGTCATCATCGAAATCGCCGTTGATTTTCCCGCCCCATTTGGTCCAAGAAGCCCAACAATCTCGCCTTTTTCAATAAACATATTTAAATTCTTCACCGCAGAAATCTGTTTAAATGTTTTCGTTAAATCGACTAATTCAAGCATTCTTATTTCGCCTCCTAATCCTATCATACGATTTTATAATCCATGCACATACTGTCTGCAGTCATTTAATCACGAAAAAGATGTGACCTGCGTCACTTTTTCTATTTTGCAAAAGAAAAGCCCCCAAGAGGCTGGAAGGCTGTTACGTATGATTATTGAATATCATGTTTGACCGCATAAATAGCCAGCTGCGTTCGATCGCGCAGGTCTGTTTTATGCAGAATTTGCGTAATATGGTTTTTTACGGTACCAATGGACAAATGGAGAGTTTCAGAAATCTCCTTATTTGTCAGCCCTTCCCCGACAAGTCTTGTAATCTCCAACTCTCTTGGAGAAAGATCGACATCAATAGTTGGTTTTTCACTCTGTTGCAGCAGCCTGGGCATCACTTTGGCTGCTACTTCATCATGCAGCGTTAAACCGCCTTTCATACAGCTATATACCGCTTCCATTAATTTCGCCGCTTCAGACGTTTTTAACAAAAATCCATTGGCTCCATCCTTTAAGGCCTGCAGCGCATATTCATCATCGTTAAAGGTGGTTAGGATTAAAATTTTCGTATTCGGCCAGCGTTCTTTAATGATCCGGGTTGCTTCTATTCCGTTCATGACCGGCATCCGCACATCCATCATAATAAAATCAATGATATGCTTTTCCATGATCTCGAGCGCCTGTCTCCCATTTTCGGCTTCATGTGCGACCGTTATATTTGGGTCCTGCTCTAGGATCATTTTTAACCCTTGTCTAACGATGGATTGGTCCTCCACCAGCAGCACTTGCCACATTTCTTATCCCTCCCTGTTTGGAATGGTACCAGTCAAGACAAATTGATCCTCTGTTTGATACACTTCCAATGTTCCCTTTATTCCTTCAATCCGTGCTTTCATATTTTTTAAACCAAAGCCAAATGTAAAAGGCTTTGGCATGAATACACGATTGCTAATCATAAATTGGATGTCTCCAATTGCTGATTTTCCCAGTGTCACCTGTACCTCCCTTGAACCTGCATGGCGCATCGCATTGGTCAAGCCCTCCTGGATGACACGATAAAGCACAACACTTTTTTCATTATTTAAGGGCACTGAAAGGATTCCCTGTTTCATCGTAAACTGAACGGAAATATGGCTTTCCGCCTCCAGCTTGCGAATTAACTGGACGACGGTGGCAATCCCTTCATTTTCTTCCGTCTGCAGCGTTTTAACAGAGTGCCTGATTTCTTCGAGGCTTTCTTTTGCCATTCTTTTTAAATCATCGTAATCGGAATTTGGATGCTGCATGCTCAATATTTCCAGCTTCATTAACAAAGCGGTTAAACGATGACCAACGGAATCGTGGATATCGCGTGCCATCATGGTTCGCTCCTGAATCCGGGCGTCCCGCTCCCTTTCAAGATTCATCCGCTTTAGTTTGCGATATTCGCCTAACAATTCTCCATAGATTTCTTTTTGCTCCATCCGTTCATTTGCCATAGAATTGCTTTTCAGAACCAAGAACGAAACGAATAAGCTGATGAATGCCCATGGCAGCCATTGATTCGGGTCTTTCCATAATAAGAGAATAATGCAGAATACGTTTATAGCGGCATAAAATTGAAACCTTTTTTCATTAAGCGAATAAGTGGAATCAATCAATAAATAGAGCAAAATGAGCATTGTAAAGAAAACACTCTCTGTGAACAACAAACCAGTTGCTAAAGATATAATCGATAATAATAAATATAATAGCAGGGGTAATTCTTTTAACGATAATAAAAAATAAAAAGCGAGTGCCAGGGAAAACACGATGATTCCCCATGAAAGGCTGCTGCTATCAAGTCTTATCAAACATATCCATAAAACACAAAACACGCTAAAGCGAAGCCAAAAAATCTTCACAATATACTCCTCTCCGCTAATGCACAGCTTATTGCCAATTTAAAGTATATCATGAGTTGCAGGGGTGGAGGGAAGTTCTGTAAAAGTGAAGTTTGCCGCACTTTCGGAAGAGTCTTCCTAGTTGAAAAAATAGGGGGACAGCTCATCTGCTGTCCCCCATCATTTTCACTTTTTCTTTCCGAGACGTTTTCTGCTTGCTACAACAACAAAACCGGCAGCGGCAACAGCGGCAATCGAGCCGCATCCAAGACCGCAGGAACCGCATGCACCTGTACATGCAGCGCTTGCCGTTCCAGTCAAAGATGTGCCGACTGTTAACCCGGCTGCTCCAATTCCGGTAGAAATCGCTGCGATTTTTTTCTTAGTCTTAGAAATAGCCTCTTTCATCCTCTTAAACTCCTTTTTCTGCAGGATTTTGCTTGATAGGAACCTGCGGCACGATACTGCTGTCCCAGCCTCTCTCGCCAGTACCATAAGTAATGGCCTTTGTCGGGCAAGCTGCTGTACATTGGCGGCATGTTAGACAATGATCAATACTGTAGTTAATTTTATCTTCCTCTTTACGCAGCGCACCCATCGGACATGCTTTGACGCAGGATTGGCACTTCGTACATTTTTCACTGCTGTATTTGATTTTATATGTGAAGCCAAACATCGCTCCGAAACGATGAATGAAGCTTTGGAAGGCTCCTACCGGGCACATATAATTACAGTAACCGCGTCCTCCTTTGGCAAAAATCCCAAACAGGAAGAGCCAAAAGAAGGCGGTTAAAATTGCGGTTGAACTTAAGATCCCGACTTCGCCCCAAAAACCGCCCGTCAGCATCCGTTCAAAAAAACTATAACTGCAGTAAGAACATCCAAGCGAACCTGTTAATACTGGAGCAATGATAAATCCAGCGAGAAATCCATAGCGGATCGGCACCGGATTAACAAATCTCGTCCAATCAATTTTCCATTTATCCGGCCATAGCTTGCCTAAATATTCCGTAAACGCACCTGCTGCACATAATCGCCCGCAAAAGAAGGGACCAATGAGGAAAGCGGTTACCACCAACAGCAGCAAACTGATTCCTCTGGTTGTGAATAAATCTATTCCTTTTCCGCTCAATAGATCTGTGATCGGCATCCGTAAACATGTATCATGGATCGCTCCCTCCGTTCCATTTCCTAACAACCAGTTCAAACCCCGGTTAAAGACCGCAAATGGAGCATAAAATAAGAACACACCAAATAAATACCAGCCGCCCCGGCGAAGAAAAAAGTTCCGGGAATTCTTTTCCACTTTGCTTCGTTTTTTCTTTTTCCATAATTTCTTCATTAATGATGCCCCCCATGATTGCCGTATCCGGAACTCTTCTGAACATTCAGCTGCTTATAAGGATCTCCATACTCTGAGTTCACCACATGCACAGGTACACTGCTTAACAGCATCCCATCCTTCGGATCGATAAATTGAATTTCGCCGGAAAAGGCGACCGGTTTTTTTCTTAATTCTTTTGGAATTTCAGCTAGGAGCTCCATTTTAAAGCTTTCCCCCGGCTTCAGTTTATCTTTTAGTTTAAAGGTATTTTCGTCATACTCTACTTCTGACAATGTAAGCTCCACATCCCCTGGAAAACCCTCTAAGACCACTTGCACATCCAAGTCTGCTTTACAGTTGTTCAGAATGCCTGTTGGTCCGTGCCCATTAGCGATTTGCACCATTCCCGGCTGTACGAGACTTTTCGGCATCCCCTGCGCAGCTAAATCAAGCACAATCGGAGCATTATTCTTATCAGGAATCTTCGCTTCAAACTGTGCCTTCTCCGCAGAAACCGTATTTTTATACATCCCTGCTCCTAATGCAAAAATAATGGCTAAAACAAAGAGAAAGCTTGCTGTAATGATGGATATTGCTCTTTTCTTTTTCAACTTTTATCCCCCATTTATTGATCTATGAATTCATTTTGAGTTTACATAAGACATGTGATATCCGAATGGAAAATTTATGGGATTTGTATGAAGTAGTTGAAAAATTTTAACTATTTTTTCATGGAAGGAGAAACCCTGCTGCACAAGGCAAAAGGGTTGAAGTTTGTCGAAAATAGAAGAATCATTCATTCTCTTAATTGTGTCGGATCTGTGATAAAATACATCTATTATTTCACTTAGGAGTTTTCAAATGAATGAGATTTTGATCAATGTTTTAATTCTATTGGTCGTACTGCTGATCACACAGCATTTATTAGAGGTATATCCGAAAAAACTATCCTGTAGACACGTGAGTATATACACTTTTTTTGCCGGTTTAGTGGCGATCTTTTTTTGTATGACATTTCCTTTTACTGTAAATGAAGGCTTTAATGTCGATATCCGGATTGTCCCCTTTATCATTGCCGGCTTGTATGGCGGTCCCATTGCCAGTGTTGGATTGTACTTATTTATCGTTTTTTACCGATACTTATTAGGCATCGATATGGGATTTTGGGGAACCATCATTAATTATGGATTAATCCCGTTTTGGACACTGCTTTTTTATAAGAAATTTACCCACTCTGGAAAAAGTGCAAAACTGCTGATCGCATCCGGTTTCGTCCTATTCAATTTCGGATTCAGTTTTTATATCTACCATTATGTCTTTCTTTCCAATACTCCTTTCCATATCACTTTATTTGGTGCAATCTATAAAATTACCTGTATCGTGATTAGTATTCTGACAATTGAAAGAATCCGGACGAATCACCAAATCAGAAGAAAAGTCATTGATGTGGAGAAAATGGAAATGGTCAGCCATTTAAGTGCCTCTATTTCCCATGAGATTCGCAATGGACTAACCGGAGCAAAAGGGTTTATGCAGCTTTTAAAGGAAAATGAAGAGGATCTGCTTAAGAAAAAATATATCGGAATTGCTTTAAAGGAATTAGAAAGATCGGAGACAATCATCCGGGATTTCCTTACTTTTGCCAAACCGGCACCAGAAAAAATTGAAACAATCAATATGGAACACCTTATTGAATATGTAATAGAATTAATCAGTCCCCTTGCCCGCATGAACTCTATTGTCGTGAATAAAAGTCTCTCCCCCTTTTGGATTTATGGTGAAAAGAAAATCATCCAGCAGGCCTTTTTAAATTTTATGAAAAATGCGATTGAAGCGATGCCTGACGGTGGAACATTAGAAATCGGAATGAGAAAACATGATGATTTAATGGAGATTAAAATTAAAGATACCGGTATTGGAATGGACCAAGATCAAATGGAGAGATTAGGGAAACCTTACTTCACGACAAAAGGACAAAAAGGTACAGGTCTAGGGATGATGGTGGCCTACCGGGTGATTGAGGATATAAAAGGGAAAATTTCCGTTATGAGTGAAAAAGGAAAAGGCACTACTTTTACCATTGATCTTCCTATTTCAGCGGAAAATAGCGAAATTGATACAAATATTACTCATATAGCACTTTAATCATAATCTAGTATTCTAAACAATGAACCCCGCTCAAAAGCGGGGTTCATTGTTCCAGTCTATCATCAAATCCAATACAAAAAAACCAGCCCCCGTTTGGAAACTGGCTTGGTATCAGTTTGAAAGAGCCGCTTTTGCCGTATCATTATACTAAGAAAGTTTTAAACCACCACTCCTAAAAGTGGGTGTTCTCAAGAAACACTCCTGCATGCCCTCCCTGACTATAGTCAGAGGTTTGTCATTCATGTTCCGATGTTAAACTCCCTGTTACAGCTTAAAGGTTAAAACTTAATTATCGTTACGTACAACGCAGCTTGTATTCTTATATTAATAAATTATCACGATGCTTTCAACGGTAATCGTTTCCAACCTTATTGGTTACTATATCCAAGTTTCCATTGCGACCGCTTTTTTGGTCAATGGTCAGAGAGATCTTTCACTTCTATCTACACAGAAAACTATTTTGTCATTTTAAAAGCATCATTAATTGCATTTTCTATTTTATGTTTGTTCATCTGGGCTTTAACATATTTTTTTGTCACATTGATGTCCCTGTGACCAGCGAGGCGGGATACCGTTTCGATATCGACATGATTATCAATCAGTCTTTGACAAAATGTATGTCTTAATTTTTGCGGATTTACATCATATTTTTTGAGCATATATTGCACAGCCCTTTCGGTTAAACGCTCTCCTACATTTGAAATAAATACGGCTTCATGTGAATGAGACTCGAGATACAATTCCAAATACTTTCTGGCCTCTTCTGACAGAGGAACAATCCGATCTTCCTCATTCATTTTGCGGATTCGCAATTCATGCTTCTCTATATCAATATCCGATCGGTTTAGATTGCACAACTCCGAAATTCGAACCCCTGTATGCAGCAGCACGTATACAATCGTGATATTACGAAGGTCTCCGTCTGCTTGCACACTTTTAAATAACTGCGTATATTCTTTAGCAGACAGTGTTTCAATTTCATTGTTTTTTTCAACAGGTTTCATATCTAGGGCAAAAGTAAGCTCGGGTCTTTTTAAAAATTTGGCAAACGTCCGGATGACACCAATCGTCTTATCGATAGTTGTCACACTCTTTTGCTGCTCTTCTAAATAATAGATATAGGATTGGATATCCGACTTTTGTAATTGCTCAATCCCTGATCCCTTCTCTTGAAGCCACTCTTGATACTTCTCTAACTCACGTCCATACGTTTTTACCGTATTGGGTGATTTCTTTTGCTCTTCTAACCAAATGCAAAAATCAAGAATCAGCGGAATAGCTTCAGAAGAATTTTTTTTCAATTTTGAAACCTCCTAATTATCAATTGGCAATATAATTATAACTAATTTCCTATAAGAAGTAAACTTCGACGAAATCTCCAGAATCTGGGCATAAAGTTCTTCTTTTCACCTAACAAATCCTATCGTCCCAACTGCCGCCACTCCTGAAGTCTAATGATAAACATGGCGGATGAGGACAAATCTTTTTACTATTATAGCTTATTTCCACTGTATTTTTCAAATATTTAGAATAATATAAAATTATTTTTGATTTTTAGCGATATTAAAAAATTATTTTTTGAGTAGTGATATTTTCTCTGCTGCGAGAAATCCCTTGCACACGTTCTATATGTAGTTAATAAGGAAATCCTTTTTTAGCCAGCTTTCGATGAAAAATAAAAACCATACGTGATTTTTCAACGTATGGTTTCGCCGAACTTCCTTTTATTATTTAATTCTTTGCAGCTTTTTTCTTACTTTGTCTTGATCCGGCTGTGTCGATCCATCTAACCAAAAACCAAAGACCGCAACAAAAAGGATCGGAATCAAGAAATTGAGAATATAAATGAAATTCATTTTACCCACCTCCAAATAATGAAAACAATGTCTTAAAACCATTATTGCCCCAGAATCTTTATGATAAACTTGCATGTTAGTAGTATTGTTTGAATATTCTAATAATTATATCTATCATAGCACAACCTATGAAATCTTTGCATCTATTTTGTTCACAAAACGTTCAAAATTTTATTTCATTATCCTCTTTAACTTAATTTGATAGATCTGCTAGTTTGTCTCCTCCATTACTTCCAGATATTCTAAAATAATTCATTTAAAGCTGCCATTTCCCTTTCCGTTTCACATTGACACAGAGATAAAATATGATATATTGAGATAGTAATTCTTCACTACTTAAAAGCGTTTAATTACATTAGTAAATGAGATTTTTTATTGTCACAGTTTAATAGTAGATAAAAATAACAGGGTGTGAAGCTCATGAGTGAAAATCAGCATGATTTAAAAAGAGGTTTAAAACCTAGGCATGTTCAGTTCATTGCCTTAGCAGGGATGATCGGAACGGGTATTTTTAAAGGAAGTTCAGAGACATTGAATATGGCCGGCCCAAGTGTTGTGATCGCTTATATGATTGGCGGTCTGCTGCTGTTTATTGTTATGGCGGCATTAGGCGAGATGGCCACTGTTTATCCTAATTTAAATGTGCAGCATCTTATTCATAAAGCATTTGGATTTCAGCCATCCTTTATTGTCGGTTGGCTTTATTGGATCAACTGGGTCGTGGTAACCGTGGTCGAATTAATCGCCGCCGGAAGCTTTTTGCAATATTGGTTTTCTGATGTTCCGTTATGGCTATTAAGTGTCCTTTGTGCAGCAGTGATCATAGGCATTAATCTCTTTGAAGTAAAAAACTATGGAGAGATGGAGTTTTGGTTTGCCAGCATTAAAATCTTTACTTTAATTGCCTTTATTATTTTAGGAGCTCTGATTCTTTCGGGTGTATTCCCGGCATCCTCTACTGTCTCTGTGTCGAATTACACAGCACATGGCGGCTTTTTCCCAAATGGAATCGGCGGTATGCTGGGTGCCTTTTTAGTTGTGATGTTTTCATATGGCGGGGCTGAATTAATCGGAGTAGCGGCAACGGAAACGAAAGACAGCGAAAAGGTCATCCCTAAAGTCATTAAAAGCACCGTATTGCGTGTCATTCTCTTTTACGTTTTGCCTATTCTCATTATCTGCGGGATTATTCCTTGGGATCAAGTGAACGGACAAGATAGTCCTTTTGTACAAGTCTTTAGTTTATCTGGAATTCCGGCCGCGGCACACATGATGAATTTCGTCCTATTAACTGCCGTTTTATCAGCAGCGAATTCCGGTATTTATGCAACTTCTCGAACATTGTTTACGATGGCGCAAAACAAAGAAGCACCAGCGATGTTTATGCAGACAAGCAAAAAAGGTATCCCGCTTAATGGCATTATTTTAACCACTTTATTCATCTTGTGCGGCGTATTCTTAGCCTATATCACACCGGATCAAGTAATTGGCTACTTGATGTCGATACCAGGATTTACAGTTTTAGTTATCTGGATCGGAATCTGCTGTGCCCAGATAAAACTTCGCCCGTATTACCCGCTTAAACCTACTTTTCAGGTGAAGTGGTTCCCATACGTCACGATATTTGGAGCTTTGTCTTTAACTGGAATCTTTGTTGCTTTTATCTTTAATAAAAATAATCTTATTGGAACCATTGTTTGTCTTTCAACATTAGCCGTCTTGTTCATTCTTTCTTTTATTGTCAAGAAAGGGAAGGCGCAAAACCTTAAAAGTACTTCTGTCGCATCAAATGAAGTCTAGGAGAATCTCCTAGACTTTTTCTTATACCTATGATTTGAACAACGCTACATCAGCCTTGTTACCATTTGTATCGTTGTCAGGACCATTCCGATCGCAAAACCGCAAACGGCACCATTTACCCGGATCCACTGCAGATCCTTGCCAATATTATTTTCCACCATATCAATGAGTGTTTCATTATCTAATTTATCTAAATTCTCTTGCACAAGGTCACCGATTTTGTCGTGATTATTTTCAATAAGAATGGCAATTTGCTGCTGGAACCACTGATCGATCGCATCTTGTTGTCCTTTCAGCTTTTCTAATAAATGGTAGATCAATGGGATAATATTGTTCTCATAAAACCCATCGGTTTCGACAAGCTCGATTGCGTTTTCTTTCAGCTGATTCAAGCTAGCGGTTATCATTTGCTCAGGCTCCCAATTTGCCAGGAGCAGCGACTTCCAATGCTCTACCGATTGCAGCAGTTTCTCGTTGCTTCCAATCCCGCTTATCTCGTTCTGGATGTAAGCAAGCAATGCCTCTCGGTTTGGATCTCCCTCCTGCTTTAGGCTTCTTAATATGCTTAAGAGCAGGTTTTGTATAATCCCTCCTAGTTTTTCCTCGTTCAAAATACTTTGCAGCGATTTGATGGCAAATTGCAGAAAACCATCCACTTCAATTTTATTAAGGACATTCATCGAAACAGTCCCTAGTTTTAAAGCAGTTTCGTCCAGCTTCAGCCATGCTTCCGCTTTATCAAGAATATGGTTCAAAGCCTTTTTATCGCACTCTTCGTTTAGTAATGTATCACTGATGGTAACAAGAATTTTACGCATGTCCACCTTAGAAACAGCAGAAAGAAGCTGGTTTTTGACATAGGGAGTAATCCTATCCGCGTCAATATAGTGGAGCATTTCCTTGATAAGCTTGATAACGGCTTTTTTTGCATAATCTGACTCTATTTCTTTTTCAATACTGATGATCATCTTTTCCGAAAAATGGATCGCTTTCACTTTCTCTTGAATGCTTTCCTTCGAAAGCCAGTCATTTTTAATGATTTTTACAATTGCATTCGTCATTCGCTCCCGGTTATTTGGCAGCAACGCTGTATGCGGAATCTTGATGCCAAGCGGATGACGAAATAAAGCCGTAACGGCAAACCAATCTGCTAAACCTCCGACAACTCCGGCCTCAAATCCGCCATGCAATAGTTCTACCCAAGTTACCTCTTGAAATGGCGCTGTAGCAAGAAAGCCTGCCCCCATAATCATGAGTGAATACCTGGCAATTTTCCTTGTCCCTTTCGATTTTTCCAATTTCATTTTCCTCACCCTTACCTGTTATCCAACTGCAGTATATCATTTTAGCCAGTGCAGCAGCGGCATGACTATTACCATCATAAGTATATCAGTCTCTTGAAAAATTTCATCAAAATTGATCGGCTAAATATTCACAAATCCTTTCCGAGATGAGTCGAACAGCGACAAATGGCGGCTGTACGCCCTTCATCCCTTCGAAAGGCAGTCCGAGCCAGAGGATCTGTTCATCAATCATAACAAATGGGAAAGGAAAAGCCTCTTCCTTTCGTTCATTTACCCGAAGACCGCTCCATTCACCGTTCGATATAACCGTCAAATGTACCCGATGACCTCTATTGTTCAATCTTTCCATCCATTGTGCCGATAATACCATGTCCCCCGGTAAGGAAACGATAATAACTTGTTGTGCAGAATCAATGTCATGAAATACAGGTGTTAATTTTCGTGCATGGATCCAGCGCAGCTTTTGCTGCTGGTGCTTGATCCATGTTCCAATTTCTTTCAGTGCCGCCGTCTGTTTCTGCCTTTGTTGGTGTTCAATGAGCTGTCTTAATGTTTTGCTGCGATAGACATGTTTTTGGAAAAAATCCACATGGCTGACATGGAGGAATTTCCCTTTTGTTCTTGTAATCGCCACATTAATCAACCGTTCACTGTCTTTACCCGTCAAGAGCATTCCGGCACGGTTCTGCCCTTCGCTGTCCACCGTATCAAAAATCATCACATCCCGTTCACTGCCCTGGAATTTGTGGACAGTTGCCGCAATCATATCCGTTTCGAGCCGCTCTTTCCCATACAGTTCCTCGATTAGCAGTCCCATTAAATCCGCCTGCGCGCGGTATGGTGTTACATATCCGATTGACTTAGCCCCGGCGAGATACGATTCATGAATCAATTGCAAAGAAATGAGCAGCTGCCAGAGATTATAGCGCGAATTCGATCTTCTGTCACTTAAGCCGTACACTCCTGTTCCGCTCATATCCAAGAGGACGGATGCCCGTCCGGGGAACGGTTCCCTTTGTACCATTTCATTTCGGTTCAACCTCACACTTTCATGATCTCCGACAAGCGAATGATAGATGCAGCGATTGGTGAAGGCTGAAATTTCAGGATGCATGCGCCGCTGTTCTTTTAATAAAAAGAGATGGGGATGCAAACTCCCGCTGGTTAACGAATCGACCACTCCTGAACGGTGAAAGACATCCTCCTTAAGCCATTTAACCGCTAACGGGTCCCGGCTTGAGGCAATGGGCGGCAGTTGTTTAAAATCACCGCAAACAATCATTCTCCTGCCCAGCCCTGCAGCAAATGCCACCTGCGGTACATAGGCCATGCTTGCCTCATCGAGAATGACAACGTCATATTCCTTTTCATAGATGGCACTGTCGCTTGCAGCCTTGGCCAAGGTGGTCCCGATAATAAAAGCTTCTTGTAAATACTTTAATTCTTTTTGCCGGTATTTTTCCAGCAGTCTGGCGATTTTATGTTCAAGATCCAGCAAATCGGCTGAATCTCTTTTACTAAAAGAACGATTAAGATCCATTTTTAACAGACGTCTTTCGTCAAGCAGCTTATTTTTGCTTTGCGAAAGTACCGGATCCCGCTTTTCAATCAGTCCATTTGTTGTGACTGCTTCATAAGGTGACAGCACTTCTCCTGTATTCGAACCATAGCGGAGAATATCTCCTTCCGAAAACCGGCCTTTCTTTTTCACAAAAGCCGTCAATTCCGCAACAAGAACATCGACCGCTTGGTTGCTGTGTGATAGGATCAGAACGCGCTTTTTCTGAAAATATTTATTCGCCGCCGTTCTTGCCAGCGTATATGTTTTTCCGGTTCCCGGCGGACCCCAGACGAAAGTAATCGGATTGTATTTTGACCTTAGGATCAACTCATGAACACCGCTTTTAATTTTTTCAACAGGGTGTTTCGCTTCCATGGAAGGATGCATCAGCCTTTTTATCCTTGCTCTCTTGCGTTTGCTTTTCTTGCTTTCGTCGAGGCGATCGATTAACTGCTGCAGCAGTTCCCATGGATCGTGCGCTAAGATGGCTTCAGAGATCAGATCTCCAAACGATTGTTCCAGGGAGAGGAGGACCCCTTTGCCTTCGGAGGAAAGCACCCTCCCGCAAGCTTCCAGTCCTCCCCATTTGAGCTTAATAGATGATCCTACCGGTATTTTTAAGGGAAATGCCGTATCAAAATAATAGGAGGCCTGCCCATCGTGGGATAACAGCCTTCCATTGGTTATCGTCCACCGGCTTCCCCCGCCAAATTTTTTCAAATGAACGATCTCATGCTGCAGCGCCTGCTGCCATTCTTTTATATACGTTTGCGTGGACATCATGGTTTCCCCTTATTTTCAATTCAAAAAACTTTTTCTGCTTTCATGATTTCTAGAACATATCATATTTGCACCTAAATCTTCAATGAGTTTTGGTATGCAGATGTACAAGCGTGACATATATCGCCTCTTCTTTTCATAAAATGGACAAGACAAGGGAGTTTGGGGAGGAAAAGAATTTGGGACTAACAAATAGATTAATGAAGATTTATGACCATGAACCATGAGATCTCTGTTCACCTTTTGTTGTTTATTGACCGGAGCCTTTTTACAAGGATTGTCCATGTCCCTGTTCTTGTTTCCCCACTCGATACCCTCAGGCGGTGCGGCCGGATTAGCAATTTTATTGAACCACTGGTTTCATTTATCTCTTGGCTTTTCCTTGTGGCTCGCCAATATTGTGTTTTTGATATTTGCCCTCCAGTATTTCGGTTTCACCTGGACGATTCGGACTATATTTTCTGTTGCCGTCACATCCACAACGGTGACGCTTGTTACTTCTCAATTCACTTTACCGCATGTACATATAGGGATCGATATGATCGCCGGCAGTCTGTTATTCGGTATTGGCGTCGGGCTGTTAATCCGCTCAGGCGCATCAAGCGGCGGAATGGTGATTCCCGCTTTAATGATTGCCAAATATAAAAAATGGAGTCCTGGTAAAGTCATGATGATGATTAATATGCTGATCTTTTTGCTGACGGCACTTATTATCGATTATAAAATTGTTATCTTTGCTATCATCTGTCAATTGATTTCAACGAATATCATTGACTACCTTTATACCTTGAAATTTCATCATCTCACCTTCTTATCAGCTAATTGGCGGAAAAAATAAGAAGATCCTAATCAATCAGGATCTTCTTTTCTTTTAGATATTGGTAGATTTCACCAACTGATTCTACAATCGAACATTCATTTGAATCAATGACGATTTCGGGAGTCGATGGGGGCTCATATGGAGAAGAAATCCCAGTAAAGTCGGAAATTTCACCTCTCCTTGCTCTTTTATACAAACCTTTCGGATCTCGGTCTTCACACACTTGCAGCGGACACTGGAGATAAACTTCAATAAATTCATCGGTCTCAAACATTTTCCGGATCGTTTCCCGATCCTCGCGAAAAGGAGAAATAAATGCCGTTAAGACAATGAGACCGCTGTCGACAAACAGCTTTGCTACTTCGCCAATCCGGCGGATATTCTCTTTACGATCCTCTTCTGCGAAGCTTAAATCACGGTTTAAACCGAGGCGGATATTATCTCCGTCTAAACAGAAACTTTTGATTTTCTTTTGAAATAAAGTGTAATCTACAGCATTGGCCAATGTCGACTTTCCTGAACCTGACAATCCGGTAAACCAAAGGACACAGCTCTTATAGCCATTTTGCAGCTGACGATCTTTTTTTGACACGGTAGAATGATGCCAAATAAGGTTGGCTTTTTGCATGGTTCTCTCCTTTACTTTTTCGTCAAAATCTCCCTCAGAGATTAGTTCTGATGCAATCCGCATTCCGTTTTGGAAAAGCCTGCCCAGCGCCCTGAACGGAAATCTTCATTTACTGCAGCAGGCAGAGTACAGGCCGTACAGCCTATACTTGGGTAACCCTTATCATGTAACGGATTATAGGGCAGTTCATTTCGGTGAAGATAAGTCATGACATCCTCCCAAGTCCAATGAATCAGGGGGCAAATTTTTATCTTTTTAAACTTCTCATCTTTATTGATGAATTGGATATGACTTCTCGCAGGAGACTGTTCCTTCCGTAAACCGGAAATCCATGCTTTTTTTTCGCTCAATGCTTCCCTTAATGGAACTACTTTTCTCATATGGCAGCATAGATTGGGATTGGTTTTCCATAATTCATCCCCATACCATTTCTCCTGCTGCTGCAGGTTCATTTGCGGTTTGATGAGGGAAATATTTAAGGATGGATAGCGTTTTCTCACTTTGGCAATTAACTCGTACGTTTCAGAGAAGTGAAGTCCTGTATCAAGAAAGATAATCTTTGCTCCTTTGTTTACTTTATGAATTAAATCCATTAATACGATCCCTTCAGCCCCAAAGGAACAGGAATAGATGATCTCATCTCCATATTCTTGATAGGCCCATTTCAGGACGTCTAAATAATCAGAATTATGACTTAAGGCTTTAACCTGTCTTTCTTCAGTCCAATTTTCATAGGTTAGGCTTTTGTTCATCTAACTCCCCCATTTCTTTCCTTCTCTCATTCTGGATTCACTAATAGAGTAAAGCACGCGTTATTGTCTACTGTCACTTTATTCATATCATTAATATGGCTGTATAAGGAATAGGAGATCATGGCCCGGATCCAAGAACCATGTCCAAAGACTAATAGATTGGAGAAATGCTGATATTTTTTTAAAAAGGATAAGATTCGTTCTTCTAAATGCGCCATGCTTTCTCCTAAAACTAATGTTTTTGGCTCCTCCAGCCACTGCTTTCCATATTCCTCATGCAATTCTTCCTTTGACCGTCCTTCAAATGGACCAAAATCTAATTCATCTAATAATGCATCTGTTTCACTTTTATACCCATACACTTCTGCTGTCTGCTGCGTCCGCTTTAAGCTGCTGGAAAGAACGATATCAAATGGAGCGAGTTTCTTTAGGTACCGCTGGTTGTGCCGGATTCCTTTTGCTAATTCTTTTGAAACCGGTAAAAGACTAATATCCATTCTGCCCTGAAGCTTTCCCATTTTGTTCCACTCTGTCGGCAAATGCCTTATAAAGGTAACTTGCATCCTTGCTCCTCCACAAAAAACGTTTCACTTCTTAATCCGCACCGCTGCGTCTCAAGGACCAGTACTTCACTTATTTTCACATTTCCGACATTCACATTTGCTCCGAGTAAATTTATAAAATACATTTGCTGCTTCGGAGTCGGAGCTTCGAAAATAATTTTCATATAATCCACTTCTTCTACAAGCTGATGGATCAAATTAGATTTAATTTGCCCATTATCCTCGTAAATTCCCGAAGTTCCGGAATCTCTTCCCTCTGTTATGACATATTCACTGCCTGCATCGAGTAACTGTTTCATCTCGTTCACCCATTCAAAAACAGTGAGATTATCGCCTGAATCTTTAGACCCCACTTCAGCGATAACATGAAAGTCTTGCTTGATTTCAGAAATCAGTTTAAGGCGTTCATGAAGGGGAATATCAATGGTGCCATTTGAAACTTCAACCCATTCGATCCCTAAATCAGTCAAACTCCTTAAGTATTGGGGCAATTTGTTTTGGTAATAGCATTTTTCAAATAAAGTCCCGCCGCAATAAGGTTTAATGCCGAACTGCTTATACAGGTCAATCTTTTTTTGCAAAATGGGTGTCACATACGCCGAGCCAATTCCTATTTTTGCAATATCGATAAAGGAAGAATAATCCTCTAATATATGGGTCAACTCACCAATGGATGTGCCTAAATCAATAATGGAAGTCAGGCCGTACGTTCGCTCTCCTGAAGTCCGTTGTGGTAAGTCTAAATAGTCCAAAATCAAACGCCTCCTCTATTTTTCTATGATAGATTATGCAGAGACTGGGTGAATGTGTAGATATTGGGCTCATGCCGATTTTGTCATAGAGGAAATGAACTTGTATAAACCATGATCAATTGTCAAACAATAGAAGAGATATTTTGAAAGTCAGGGGTGTAAATCATTGCCAAAGCAAAAACATAAAGGCTTAACCATACTCGCAATCGGTTCAATCCCGCTTATTCTCGTGTTAGGAAATTCAATGCTGATTCCCATATTACCGAAAATGAAATCAGAGTTGGACATTTCTCAATTTCAAGTCAGTTTAATTATTTCCGTTTTCTCTATTGCCGCTGCGATTTCCATTCCTATATTAGGCTATTTATCTGACCGTTTTTCTAGAAAGGCTGTGATTATCCCAGCACTCATCCTTTACGGAAGCGGTGGTTTTCTTGCCGGTGCCGCAGCTGCATGGTTCGCAGGCGCTTATACATGGATCTTGGCAGGGAGAGTCATGCAGGGAATCGGAGCAGCGGGAACCGCGCCGATTGCCATGGCTTTGACAGGCGATCTTTTCAAAGGTGGAGAACAAAGCAAAGTACTGGGACTTGTCGAGGCCTCCAACGGCTTGGGAAAGGTCATCAGCCCGATTATCGGATCATTATTGGCGCTTCTTTTTTGGTATGCGGCATTTTGGGCATTTCCGATTTTTTGCTTTATCTCCGTTTTATTAACGATTTTTTTTATCAAGGAGAAAAAGAAAAACGAGGAACCACCGCCTGTCAGCAAATATATAAAAGGGTTAAGGTCCGTTTTTAAAAGCGAAGGACGCTGGTTATTTGTTACATATTTAACCGGTGCGACCTGTTTATTTACCCTTTTCGGTATTCTTTTTTATATTTCAGATATTCTTGAAACAACCTATCAAAAGGATGGTGTGATCAAAGGCAGCATTTTGGCAATCCCGCTGTTATGTATGACGATTACTTCGTATATTACCGGAAGCAAAATTGGGAAAAACATGCGGCTGATGAAAACCTTAATTATTCTCGGCTTAATTTTTATGACGACATCCTTTGCCTGTTTAATTTTTGTCAAAGGCTTAATCCCTTTTTTTGCTGTTCTCGTTATCAGCAGTATCGGAACCGGTCTGACACTGCCCTGTATTAACAGCTTTATTACCGGCTCGGTTTCCAAAGATAAACGCGGCTTTGTCACATCCTTATATGGGTCTGTCCGCTTTTTAGGAGTAGCCATTGGACCGCCGATTTACGGTACATTAATGGCTTGGTCACGCACAGGAATGTTTTTAGTAACGGGAGGATTGACGCTCGTTGTCGCCCTCCTTTGTCTCCTGCTCATTGACGTGAAAAAGAAAAAACCTTCCAAAAATCAAGACACCTTATTTGAAAAATTACAATTTACTTAAAGGAGCCGGTGAACGTGCAAATATACTTTTCACCCGAGGTCATTACCCCTCATTTTGAAGTATTAAATGTAGTAGATTCTGCACAAAAAGCGGTCGGAACCGTTTCCCTGTTATTTGACGAAAAAAAAATCTATGTATACGGGATTTTGGAGGAACGAGGGGTACGAGAAGATTTTAAAGATTTGTTGACTCCTTATTTAAAAGGGCTGGCTAAGGCAAAAGGAGGAATGGACATTTACTCCTGTCAGTATGTCGGCTGTGAAAAAATTAAGCTGAATGATGAGGAGGAGAATGAATAATATTCGGAGGTGAATTATGGAAAAATTAATGGAAAAGGAAGCGGTCAAACCGAATATTGAAGAAAATGTTGCGTATTTACATAAAGAGCTGGGCGTTGGTAAAAGCTTTGATATTATTCAATTGGAACTTGAGTATGCGGAAACGAAAATGGCGCTTTTTCTTGTCGACGGTCTGGTCAAAGATGACCTGCTCCATTTGCTAATGAAGTTTTTTACTAAAGTAAAAAAGGAAGAAATTGAACCGGACACCCTGGAAAAATTGCTTAAAACCTATATCCCGTATGTGGAGATTAGCACCCAGGATAATTTAAACGAAGTGGTCGATGGTGTGCTTTCAGGTCCCACTGCTCTCGTCGTTGACGGAATCGATCAAGTGATTATGATTGATGCTCGTACTTATCCTGTCCGCGGGCCGGAAGAACCAGATACAGAAAGGGTCGTGCGTGGTTCCCGTGACGGCTTTGTCGAGACCATTGTCTTTAATACGGCCTTAACAAGAAGAAGAATCAGGGATCGTTCTTTAAGAATGGAGTTTATGCAGCTTGGGCGGCGCTCCAAAACCGATATTGTGATCTGTTATATTGAGGATATTGTCGATATGAATATGGTCGAAAAAATGAAAGACAAGCTTTCTAAAATCGACACGGATGGCCTGCCAATGGCCGAAAAAACGATAGATGAGTATATTTCAGGCGGCTTTTGGAATCCTTTCCCGGTGATCCGCTATACGGAACGGCCCGATACGGCGGCGTCACACCTGTTTGAAGGTCATGTCATCATCTTTGTTGACGGCTCGCCATCGGCCATGATTACGCCGGTCACCTTTTGGCATCATTTGCAGCATGCCGAAGAATACCGGAATAAACCATTAAGCGGTGCTTATTTAAGATTTGTCCGCTATTTAGCGGTAATTGCCTCGATATTTATTCTCCCGCTTTGGTATTTATTCAATATTGAACCAGAGCTGCTGCCGAACGGTCTTGATTTTATCGGACCAAATGACAAAGGCCAGATCCCATTGCTAGTGCAGTTTTTATTAGTAGAAGTCGGTCTTGATATGCTGCGGATGGCTGCGATTCACACTCCAACCTCCCTGGCAACAGCCCTTGGTTTAGTAGCCGCCTTAATGATCGGGCAGGTTGCGGTTGAAGTAGGCTTATTTACGAATGAGGTCATTCTCTACTTTTCAATTGCTGCGATTGGAACATTCGCTACTCCGAGTTATGAATTAAGCCTGGCTAACCGATTAATTCGGATCGCCTTATTGCTTGTCACAGCCTTGTTCGGTTCTCCCGGGTATGTTGTCGGTACGATTTTGTTTGTTTTCTTCCTCGTACGGATGCAATCCTTTGGTGTCCCATACTTATGGCCGTTTATCCCGTTTAATATCAAGGCATTCCGTGATGTTCTAATCCGGACCCCGATTCCATTAAAGAACCGCCGCCCGCGTGTGCTTCATCCACAGGATCCGGACAGGTAAAATAAAAGCATGTATATTCAGCAAATTTGACGCTGAATATACATGCTTTCCTGGGATGTCACAAATGAATTATTTATTTTCCTTAGCCACTGCCTGGCAAAGAACCTCTTCAATTTCCTTAAAGACATTGTCAATATGCTGCGAGCCTTCAATATGACGTAAATATCCCTTTTCCTGATAAAAATCAAGAAGCGGCTGCTGCTGCCGGATATTGACCTGCAGTCGCGTTGCAACCGTTTTTTCATTGTCATCATCACGCTGATAAAGTTCGCCGCCGCATTTATCACATACTCCCTCCACATTTACCGGATTGAATATAATATGATAGGTTCCACCGCAGCTGCGGCAAATACGCCTTCCTGTTAATCTGGCCAGCAGCTCTTTTTCTGCCACATCAATGTTCAGCACAAAGTGGATCGTCCGTCCCGTATCGGCTAATATTTGTTCAAGTGCCTCAGCTTGTGCCGTTGTTCTTGGAAAACCATCAAGTAAAAACCCTTTCCCGCAATCATCCTTGGCCAAACGTTCGCGCACAATTCCTATTGTGACTTCATCCGGCACTAAGTTCCCTGCATCCATAAACTCCTTTGCCTTTATTCCAAGTGTAGTTCCTTCTTTAATTGCTGCACGGAACATGTCCCCTGTTGAGATATGCGGAATGTCAAATTTTTCTCTCATTCGTTCTGCTTGTGTCCCTTTGCCTGCCCCCGGCAGTCCCATCAATAATAAATTCATCGTTTTAATTCTCCTTTTGTCATTTTTATCTATATCATCATGAACTCTAATAATGTTCACATTCATGCAATAATGATTCAGCCAGCTGTTTACTGTCTGAATATCCATATAACTTCCAGCCCTCGACGATTTTGTCCATCACCAGGTCGAAATTTTCACAAATGATATCTTCTTTCCCATACATAATGTAGTACATATTCATTTCCCCCTTATCCATTCATAATCAAGAATAAGCAAATCGTTTTAACTTCTGTCCTTTAATAGACCGAGGTTAAACAGATCTTCCAACCAAGAGAATGACATTAGCTGCTGGAGAAGTATACCTAGATGTATAAGGAAACTACTAAGCCTTGAAGTATTTTGAATACTGGAACAAATCAATCATGGGATGGACATCCTCTTTTGGAAGGTTTTCTTGTCTTGCAGTTTGGTTTCAAACGATGAGGAAAGCGCTTTCAATCAAGTTATTTCGTGTTGCTTCTTGTCATTAATTATATAACGATGATGTTTAGATGTCTAAAAAAAAGGATAGAACGGAATATTTTCCGATGAAGCGGATCCTGTGGAAATAGAACAAGATTTTCGTTATAATGTAGATTGAATATTCAGAAGGATGTGAAAACTCAAACGATGAATACTCTTGAGCTGAACAAATTCATGAAAGATTGGGTCCCGCCTGAAGCCTCTATTGCCATTGCCGATAAATCCCAATACATAGATTACATTTCCGGTATTCATGATATAAAAATTCGGCCCGGACAGCCAATCCCTGCGGGGAGTGTCGCTGAGCGGGTGATTAAAGAGCAGGACCGGGTTGAATTTTTGGTGCCGGAGACTGTATTCGGCATCCCTTATTACGGTGTCGGATATCCAATCGAAAACCAAATCGGCTTTCACGGTGCTGTAACCATCATTCTTCCCCCTTCCTTTTCATTAGAAAAAGCAGGTCCCCTTTCCTACCTAACAGGAAAGCAGGGAGAGTTTTGGACACCAACCCCTGTTGCAGAAATTGCTTATATTGAAAGCCACCAAAAGAAAACATGGTTTTATACCGACAAGGGCAAGTACAGCACGATTCAAACACTGAGAGTGCTTGAGGAAAGGCTGCCTGGTACATTCATCCGGATTCACCGTTCCTTTATTGTCAATATTGCTTTTATCCAGCATTTTTCCCGCGATTTATCTTCCAACTTAAATCTAAAGCTAAAGCTGCCGGACACTCCAGAATTAACCGTAAGCCAGACCTATGTAGCGAGTGTCAGGGAGATACTTGGATTTTGAGCAATATTTGGGATTTGCACCACTTTAGGACAGGCTCTGTTTAGTAAAAATGGAGCCCTCTTAATAATTTTTACATATTGAATCCAAATAATGGCGCATGTACGGTTGAAATGAATTTGTTTCACATGCTATCTTCTGTATTTGCTTATAATATTGTTCCGTTTTCTTAATGGCGGACCCTTTCTGACGTTTATCATCGACTTTGAAGTATATATCGTCGACTTTTGCTCAGATTTCGTCTTTTCTAAAAATCCGTTCAAATGCCTTTAAAAAGAGGCATCTCCTCTGCCAATAAATGGAGAGAACATACCTCTTACCTTCACTCTTTCGTTGATGTCATCCCTCCGGAAAGAATAAATTTCATCGCATCTTCCGGCTTCACATCGATAATTTCTACTTTTTCCTTGGGAATTAAAAAAGTCATCCCGGCAATTTGGAATGTCTGCTGGATATAGATGGCCACATGATCTTTTAACGGATTATAGAAGCTTTCCAAATCTTCGGAAGTAATAAAGCCGATCGTTTTTACTTCTGTTCCGGGAATCGTGATAATCGCCACCTTCGAAAATGATTTTTTCTCCCCGAAAAATGAATGGATGGTATCTTTAATCACGGAATAAAGCGTTTTGACTAACGGTATTTTTTCCAGAAGTCTGTCAACAATGCGGAGGATCCTCCCCGTAATAAACTTCGTCGACATCCATCCCAATACGGAAATCAAAACAAACGTAAACAATAGACCGAAACCAGGGATATAATCATCATGCAAAAACGGTTTTAAGAAACTGCCAAGAATTCCGTCAAGAAACATAAATATTTTATAAATGACGAAAATAACTAGAACAATGGGGACAATCGTTAAAACCCCTTTTACAAAATTACGTAAAATACTTTTCATCCTTCTACTCCTTCAAATGCCAAGGTCGTGTGCAGAGGCAGCCCTTGTATCTTCCAAATTCTAATTCCTTCCTGCCAACTCAACTATTATATGTGCGAAGCTGTTTTGCAAGCAAGTGTTATGTATTCGGACAGCTTTTCTCTTTCCAAGCTCTATTCTGTCCGAATCTCCTGCAAAAAAGCAAAAAACATAAAAAGCAGAAGATCTGCTTCGATCCTCTGCTATCATCTCAACCATTATTGCTTCTCCTTCTGCTAATCTCGTATGGTTGGAGATACGTGTAGTTGTGCAGCCGGATCGCTCTACTTGCTTTCATAGTAAGCTAAGTCATCGAGCATCTCCACTTTAAAGGCTACATAAGCTACACCGGCACTTTTTGCTTTTGTTAAAATCAAAGAATGATGATCGTATTCATCCCAAGCCTTAAAATAGACGCTGTCGCCAACACGGCCAGTTTCTTCAAGCCCGATCACATTTGTATAGTAATCTACTGATTTCTCTAAATCTAATACTTTAATTCAATGCGTCCCATGCGCATGATTCTTGCCATCTAATTTCCCCCTTTGTTCAATAAAAGGCGGCCTCACATGAATCACGAGGCCGCCTCAAGGGTATCATTTTTGAAAGTTCCGACTAGTTAAACCGCAATGATTTCTAAAAAATCTCCATTGCGAAACCCTGCTTCTTTTAACGTTTTATCTAATGGGATTTCAACATCACCATTTTCTCGTTTAAATACGAAACGGTAGTTTTTTCCTTTATCGGCCTGATAGGTGTCCAAACAGGCCTTCAGCAATTCATTCGTTGTCATATCATAATGAGTTGGCAATCCAATATTACTACGATTCTGTTCTGTTTCTCGTCTCATGACATGCCAAACAATTAGTTGATTTTCATGCTTTAAATAGTTTGCCATTTAAATTCCTCCTATTCCATTTACACTTTTTAGAAATATATCTTGTCCAATCCTAAATGTCTGCGGTGCTCTAACCAACGGGCATGATCCCTTGATGTATAGTGCTCACCCGTTTCTTCCGGAGTTAACCCGGTATATTTAAACATTCCGGCGATTGGATCCTCGCCAAATTCTCCACCTAAATATGCTTCTGCCGGCCACCAGAATTGGCTGTATTTTTCAGGCTCGTTATCAAAAATATGTTTACATCCCGGTGAACAAGTCATATACGTTTTTCCCTTGTATTCACTGTACTGTGTCAACAGCTCTAGCATATTATCCGGATTCGGAAATTCTGCCGGAACCTGACATACAGAACAAACAGCCGGAAGACCAGGATGACTATTCGCATGGATGTCCTCATCGTTATTATGGAAAAATGATGCATAATGCTGTTCAAACATCGGATATTCTTTCGACAGCCACTCATAGTCATCCGGCTGGAGTGTAAATACCCGATAAGGATTGGCCACTTTGTATTGATCAAGCAGGCGCATCACCGAATGAGAATAGGTTTCTTTTTCTTTGATGCTATCTTGGGCAAATTTTGGCAGACGGATGCCGTATTTTTTCAAATCTTTAAATAAGCCATTAAATACCTGTTCTTCAATATAAGTTTCAAACGCTTGCTTCCATGAGATTGGACGGATGCGCGGGTAATAATCGACAAGGGCAGCCAGTACACAGAACATACGGTATGCTCTCCAATACCACTTATCAAGCCATCCCTGGATAATTGGAACATTGCGCTCATCTTCTTCAAGAAGCATTTTCAGCGCAGCCATTCCTAATGCCATATGCCTGGATTCATCGGATTGCACCGTTTTCCCTACTGCGGCAAAGTTTTCATCCCCTACTGCTCCAGCCGAAGAAGCAAACGGTAAAAACAGAATATTGGTAAATACATACTCAAATGAGAACGAAATGGCGATAAGTGCCTCAAACGGACCTGCAGTCATCGCATCATCAAAGAATGATTTAACGACCGTATTCACCCATAGGTTTTGCGATGTACGAGGAATATTATGCAGCCCGTCCATTTGCTTACTCATATGGGCGTAATGTTTAATTTCAATTTGTGCATGGCGCAGCTCATCAATCGCTTGATTAAAGGTCGCAAAGCGAATCGCTTCAATTGGAATATGGCGCCCAATATAAGCCATTAAGCGGTGAGCTTGATATTCGCCCGGCTGCACGTTAACGGCAAATAATTTTACCCCTTCATACCAGCGGGAATCGACTACTTTTGCATGACCATCGTTTGCTTCAAAAGCATTGCGGACTGAATGATAAATGCCATCCTTCTCTGATTGGATCTTGACATATTGGTTGTAGGCCATGCGAAACGGGTCTTCCCATCTGCTTGGGTCCTTCAGGATGATTCCTTCTTTTTCAATCAAAGGATAGACTACTTTTTTATCATAATTTTGCGGATCCCACATTAAATCCCTTGTCATTGCATGATATTTTTCTTTAATTCCTAATTTTGCCATTATTCTTTGCCTCCTTATTCTGCTTCTGTCCATTCAATCGTGATCTGCTCTTCATCCCAATCGGTGATAAATCCAAAACAGGATGACATGTAAATGTGTAATTGATCCATGTCAAAATCAGCCCCGAGATGCTCTTCTACCGTTTCCCGGTTTAACACCATTTTCCTGGGGGATTTTACCTTTTTATAGACCATATAGTCTTCCACGATAACTCCTTCATTATCTTCTTCAATCGCGGAAATGATCGCTGTCACAATGGATCCGCCGCTTGTATCTAAATCCATACCAACATAGGCTTCTGTCACTGCCATGATTCTACTCCCTTTCTTCCCTCTTAGTTAATAGCTATTTCATATTGTTTTAGTGGTAATTTGTGTTTTTTATACACTGGAACGATATGTTCTTCTTCAATCTTTTTCAATGTTTCTTGAAGGTTGATTTCGACACCATTTTTCTCAAATAATGGGGCTAAAGCCAGCACGGCCTCGTATGCTTTTGGATACCACTTCTCTACCCATTCCTGGATAATTTCCAGATTTGTCTGCGTTTCTTCCGGAGTTTCTCTCGGGTCACTCATGATTCTGCCCCAGCGGTAATCGCCTTCCCAATCTTCATAGCCCATCGCTTTTAAATAATCCCAGCGGCTTTCTGCTTCATCCTTTGCCAGCATTCCTAAGAGCGATACAGCCCAGTCACGACTCCAATCCAACTGCTTGCCAATTACGAGGTTCAACAGTGATAAATGTGTATCCCCCTGTTTGACAGCTTCTTTATTAAATTCGCGGTACATCAGGTTTCCTAATAAAAGATCCAGTGTTAAATTGGTTGCGACAAGAACTTCTGCCCAGTCATCTGTCACAAGAACATCTTCAACATAACCGCGAAGGAGCTGAAATGCAGGTTCTGTTAAGAGAACTTCTTTTCCTGCTTTGAGGAAATCACCGTGATGCTCTTCCATATTGATCGCCCACTGCGTGATCCATTGGGCTCTGCCGATTTTGTCAAAAGCTTGGTATGTTGCACATTGTTCAATTGCGGTTCCCAAAGAATAACGAATGACATACTGCATTTGCACACTCTCGCCATATTCAAGATGGCGCAATGGTGTATAGAGTTCTCTTAGTGCGTCTACCCATAGCGGGGAAAGATTTTCAATCACGCCTAATTCCTTTGCATAATTAAACGCATTCTCTGTCTCTTCTGCCATTTTTTTACGATTATTGACATAAGTCGTATACCAGAATTTTTTTGGATCCCGAAAAGCTTCCCAGTCGGATGATTTTAATTTAGTATAACGAGGGTCATAGATATCAAAATCCTTCCCATCGTATTTGTGACGGTAATGCATGTGTACATACGGCTGCATTCTTAGCGTTACTTCTTCATACTCATTTTTCGTTTTAAAGTCCCAAGGCTGATCCCTGATCGTTTTCTTAAATCCAGTTTCTTCTTTTGTCATCACTTTTTCCTCCCTTGTCCATGCAAAAAATTCTATATAGAACTGACAAAACAAAACTCTGTATCCCCGTTTGTTTACAGGGAATTATATTTATTTAGGCTCTGTCAGAGCAGACACAATGTAAACGTTTTAACTTATTAAACTGCCGCGTTTCTTAATCACATTACCAGGTGATCAGATTACTTGCAGAATATTAAGCCAGGATAGATGGAATTCACAAGCTTATCGTCATCAGCTTGTTTTCTATCTTTACAGACTGCCCTTTTTTGAAAAAGAAAGGCAGTCTATAAAGACAACAAGTATGTTTACATTTGGTTAGTTCAGTATTTCCAGCCATTCATCATCTAAAATGATTAATGCCTTAAGCGCTAACAGCAATTGAAATCTTCTTTCCGGCTCGCGTAGGTCGCTTCCTAAAAAACTTGTGATTTTGGTTAGGCGGTAACGCAGGCCGCTGATCGAAATGGCCAATTGTTCTGCCGTTTGCTCAAAATTTCCGCCATTCGTAAGAAAGGTATACAGCGTTCCGATCAATTCGACTTTCCCCTGATCGAGATCTTTGTATAGATTCCCAAGTGTTAATTCAGCCATATTGCGAATCGCCACTTTATTGTCCTGCGTAATCAGAACCCCAAGGATGCCCAGTTCCTGAAAAAAGGTCATCGGCACTTCTCTAGTTGAGAGTTTTACTGCTGTGTACGCTTCGCGGAACGCACCTTGTACTTCTTCCAAAACTTTACTATGCATTAAACTAATCCCGGCAAACCAAACAGTATCTTTTAGCCTCTTTCGCAGAAAAGACATGAAAGGATACATCATCTGCCCTATTTGTTTCCCGCCTAACTGCTTTTGCGGCAGCAGCAGCTGCAAGCTGTCTGTTTTCTGCCCGATTAACACCCGGATATTTTGCTCCGACATATATTTGGTAACGCATTCAAAAATTTCATTATGAAAATTAGGGTTCAGTTTGTTTGGTCCAGCTGTGATATGATATTTAAGATGAAGCGCATAATATCCCCCTGTAAAATCCAGGTCGATAAAGAAAGCCTTCTGTAATACCTCCTGCTCTGATTGATATTTTCCATTCATGATTTCCTCAAAGAAATACCCTTTCACCCGTTCCATCGATTCCAATCTTACTTTTTCATTCAGCAAAATGAAGGAACAGACGGTAGACAGCCTGCGGATGATCATCGAATCTACTTCTTTGTGAAGCTTATCCTCTACATCATAAAGAAAGGAGCAATAACCAACCATTTTTTCTTGCAGGAAAATAGGAGTAACCAGCCGGCAACAGTCTGAGTGCTGCAATGTTTTAATATATTGTAAGGCATTTTTTTCGAGGAACCCTTTAAATTCGCTTTGAATCGGGTCGTACTCTTCTTTCGTAATTCCCTTTACTTTCAGTATCTGATGAAAGACATCTTCAACAATAACAGGCCTCTTAATATGTTTTTCCACAATGCACAATATGGTCTCGATATTATTTCCTTTCACGACTGCATCTGTCAGTTCATGCTCAATTTTCATGACTAGTGAAAGATTATTTTTTTCATACAGAAGTTTTTCATAGGTTTGTTCGAGTTCTTTTAAAATAGGAAGCTCTGAATTATTGATAAACTCTTCATAGGCTGATTCTTCCCAATCCGACAACATACGACCTTCCCATGTACAGTAAGAATCTCCGGCGCCTTTGCATTGGTGCTCTTTAAAAAAGACTTTTTCACCTAATATATGGGACATACTCCCGCTGGCGTAGCCGGTCAGCGTATAACAAATAGGATGATCCGCGATTCCTAAATTTTTTATATGCTGTTCCGCTTCATAGGATTCTTCCCAATATCCTTTAAGGAGGAACTTTACAACCCGATCACCGTCTGTTTCCAATTCCTGTTCGGTGATTTTTGCTACTACATGCCCTTTTAATGAGTGAAAAATTGGTGCCACTTGAATTTTTTCCATCAGACTAATGGATAAGTCCTTCGTAATTTCTTTTGCGTCTTCGATGCCGATATTCCAGCCGTAGCGAAAGAAAAAGGTTTTCATCCTCTCCAAACCAATATTCTCAATGAGTTCGCGCTGCAGAATGCCAAATGAACTGCTTGGAATTAAGAGATGCCGTATTTCATTCACATAGAGCAAATCATTTTTTTGATTAAGGTTAAATAAGTGATTTAGTTGATTCAGCTGCTCCATCCATTTTTATCCCCTTCACCTTCAATAGAATGAGAATGAATACTCAGATTCTTCTATCTATTAGTATACGTTAAAAATAATAATAAAGGGGATGCAGTCTGTCTAGAAAAAAATGAACCTTTTGGATAAATCTCTCACTCCTGTCATCTAAATTTACCAATGATAATGGACAGTACATTAGGTTTGCTCATCAATCATTTTTCATGTCGATGATAGACTTATTGTAAGTTTTCTGAATATTATAAACAATGACATAGATCTACGAAATTTTTTAAAAAAACTGTAGGTTTTATTTAGTTATCACGATAGAAAAGAAGAAAACTGCCGAATTGAGCGGCAGCTTTAAAAATAATCTGAGAAGTAAGGGGTTTCTCGTTCAATTAAGTGCTCCAAAATTTCCACCGTTTCTTTATTGCCGGTAAGACGGCCGATATTGGACAAATAAGAGGGTCTTTTGTAGCCAAGCAGCATCGTGGTTAGTGATTGAATATTTAACACAAAGTCCGGCGATCCCCCGCCTTGGGTTAATTCTCCTTCACCGGTACTAGAGACATGAAGGGTAAACAGCCCCTGATTCCACTCCAATATCGGGTCATCCAGCTGAAACGCCAATTTAATTTCTGTTCCCACTGCCTTAAAGGGAAATTGCACAATAAATTGTTTCACATCGACAATACGCGCCATGTAATACGGAGCGATCGTTTCTTTAATATCTCCGTCCTCGAGCCAAAAGGCCAATGGATCATTCGTGTATGTGTTCCCAACCACTTTTGAGACCATAGAAAAATGGGCACTGATGAAATTCCACAGTCCTGTCCGTGCCTCTTGATTAATATAGACCATTTCCTTCACGTGCAGCACATCTTTGGAAATCCAGTAAAGCAGGTACCCTTGCGGCTTATGTGTGGCATCATAATAAACGGCCGCTGTTAAATCGTCCAAATCCCATCTCCAGTACTCATCCCAAGCTAAATCATTACGAATCATCGCCGCATGGCGCATTTGCGAAAATCGTCTGTACACCATGCGCACATCCCGGTGTTCTGTATCGAGTCTTTCTACATAGCCAGGAACCTTTTTGGCTTTCGGCAATTGGTGATCTTGTATTTCAAAAGTCATCTTATCGGTTATGACCTCCCAGCCTTTGCGGCGGTAAAAAGGAAAAGAATAAGGATATAAGTAAGAAATGGACTGCTTTCTATCCCGCATGTCCTGTAACGCCTGCCGCATCAGCCTATTCATCAAACCCATATTGGCATATTCGGGATAAGTACCGACACCCGTCAAACCGCCCATTTCAAAGACTCTACCAAAAATATTTACTTGAAAGGGATAAACCGCCAGCTGGGAAATCAGTTTTTCCCCATCAAACCAGCCGAGCACATCCGCTTTTTCTAATACAGGGAGCTTGGCAAGGGCTATTTCACGTTCTTCCCACCCCACCATTTGTAATTCTTTTTTTGTTACTTGAAATACATAACGCAATAACTCATTAAACTGTTGAAAATGTCTTGTCTCCACTTGCCCCATTCGGAGTCTATCTAACCGGCTCATCCTCAAACCTCCAAACCAATAATTCACTTTTTTAAGACTCATTCACACTATTTTTCCCTCTACTTCATCTAATTATTTTTATTTTAGCCAAAACTCCATTTAGAATAAAAATGAGGACTCAATGTTAGTGATAAAACTCATTGTAATTCTATTACTTTTGGATTGAAATGAAGAAAGGGATGTTTCAAACGATTTAGAGCTTTGCGAACGATTACATCATAGAAAAGGAGAATGAAACATGCGTTTAGATGGTAAAAAAATGATCGTAACCGGTGCCAGTCAGGGAATAGGAAAAGCCATAGCGATTATGAGCGCCACATATGGTGCGGATGTTTGTATTATAGGCAGACATTTAGATAAGCTGCAGGACACTAAGGAGGAAATCGAAAAACTCGGGCGCAAATGTGCCGCAATCCCTGCAGATGTTACAAATTATGATGCGGCTAAAGAAATGGTTAAACAAGCACAGGAAGCAATTGGAAAAATCGGTATTTTAGTGAATAACGTCGGCTGGGATTCCATTGAGCATTTTGTGAAAAACACGACGGAGTTTTGGGATCAGGTCATCGATATTAACTATAAATCGGTGATCTACTGCTCCCGTGCAGTACTAGATGGAATGATGGAAAATAACAGCGGTAAAATTATTAATATTGCAAGTGATGCCGGCAGAGGCGGCAGCTGCGGAGAAACGGTGTATGCCGGAGCAAAAGGGGCTGTAATTTCCTTTACGAAATCGCTGGCTCGGGAAGTGGCAAGATATAAAATCAATGTGAATTGTATTTGTCCTGGTCCAACCAATACCCCGATGTATTTGGGGCAGCCGGAAAAAATTCGCGAGTCACTGCAAAGAATCATCCCGTTAAAACGGGTCGGTGAACCCGAGGATGTAGCAGGGACAGTTGTATTTTTTGCTTCTCCATTATCCGATTATATTACCGGTCAGGTGATCAGCGTTAGCGGCGGTTTAACGATGTACGGATAATAAAAATGACCTGCAACTCCAAAGCGATGCAGGTCATTTTTTCTATTTATTTTCTCACTTCATTGGTTAAGCTAATAAATTCCTCTACGTCTTTTTCCATTAAGCCGATACCAGCTTCCCAAAATGCGGGTTTCGTTACATCAACACCTAAATGCTTCATCGCTAATTCTTCTACCTTCATCGCACCGGTATCGCGCAATAGAGCAATATATTTGTTCTCGAACCCGTCTGGATTTTTCAAAAACTCCGCATAGATGCTAAGGCTAAATAAATAACCAAAGGTATACGGAAAGTTATAAAACGGCACATCATCGATAAAGAAGTGCAGTTTGCTGCACCAAAAATGCGGATGGTAGCCTGCTAAAGAATCACCATACGCTTCTTTTTGTGCCTGGAGCATTAATTCATTGATCCTGGTCTCCGATACAATTCCTTTTGAACGTTCCTCATAGAACGCTTTTTCAAAGAGAAAACGGGCATGGATATTTAGAAACATCGCCGTTGCATTTTCGATTTTGGCATTTAATAAGGTGATTTTTTCTTCCTTCGTTTTCGCATTCGCTACCGTGGCATTGCCAATAATAGTCTCGGCAAAGGTACTCGCGGTTTCGGCCACATTCATCGCATAATTACGGTTTAATGTAGGCAAATCACGCAAAACATAACTGTGGAAGGCATGCCCGAGCTCATGAGCTAACGTGCTGGCATCCGACGGTGAACCGGTAAACGTCATAAAAATCCGTGATTCTTGAAATTCAGGCAGTTCCTCACAATAACCGCCAGGTCGTTTATTCGGACGATCCTCCGCTTCTACCCAGCGGTTTTCCAACGCATTTTTCGCAAAGGATGATAATTTTTCACCAAATGCAGCAAAATTTTCGATGATAAAATCACAAGCTTCATCGTAGGAAAAACGCGGTGGTTCAGCATCGCCTAAGACAACCGGAGCATCCACATCCTGCCAGCTTAATTTCTCCATACCAAAGATTTTCGCCTTTTGCTTTAAAAAGTCAAGAAAAGACTGCTTGCGTTTGGACACGGCCGTCCACATCGCATCTAGAGTCTCTTGTGTCATCCGGTTATATTCCAACGGTTCATCAAGGTAGTGTTCCCGCTTATGAACTTTCTGCAACGTCAGCCGATAACCGTCTAAATGATTTAATGTGTCAGCAAAAATCGGGGAAAATTTCGTCCAAGCTTCTTCCCATTTTTCAAAAAGCTGTTTTCTGACTTCTGGGTCCGGGTCAGAATACATCCGGTTCATCGCCTGGCCTACGGAAAATTCCGTTGTTTTTCCCTCTTTATCCGTATATGAGATCGTCATGATCGAAACAGCGGTATCATATAAACGGCTCCATGCCGTGATACCATCTTTATTTAACTCGGTGATGATTTTTTCCTCTTCCTCTGATAAAAGGCGCTTTCCTTTATCACGGATTTCATTCAGGGCGAAGGAAATGTGCTGCAATTCCTGATCCTGTAAAAGATTTTTCCACTCTCCATCCGAGATGGAAACAAGTTTTTTGGTAAAGATATTCGAAAGATTTTCTTCTTCACTCGCTAAATCGAGTACCTGTCCCATCACCACATTGGCATGTTCATCATCCATATAGGCGTCCTGCCACATCTGCACAAATGTACCTGCCTGCCCTAATCCTTTATCGATGATTTCCTGCTTTTTTAATATCGCTTTCAGCGGATCCGCTAAATTTTTATCGGTCGCATTCCATTCCTGGATGAATGCTTCGTATTCTTGTATTTCATTCTTGATCGTATGTAATTTTTTCTGTAATTCCGCTGATTTCGTTCCTCCGGGAAAAATCACTTCTAAATCCCACGTGTCTACATATTTCATCTGCCTCACTCCTTCTCTTCCCATTTTAACCCTTTCTTACATGATTACAAAATTTTAGGCACCCCCCAAAATGGCAAAACGCAGGAACGTTTTCCCTGCGTTTTGCCATAGCTGCAGTGATATAAATCTCATTTACTATCGGGCATTCGTGCGGCCAATATCATATATGATTTTCCCAATTCCTGTAGTAACATTACTTGTTTTTACATTATTCATATTGGTAAACAAAGTGCGGATCCGTCCACTTATATCTTCATCTGCCGTGGCATAGACATTGTACCCTTGTTCACTTCTTGATACGGCACGAGTAACTTTATGTTCCAGCATACGCACGTTAGCAAGATTTTCTGGTTCAATGCCGACAACGATATCGATTCCCTGCACAACGGCAACGGCACGTTCAACACCAGCGACTTTTTCTGCTGCTTCAGCAGCACGTGAAGCCACTTGCTGGGCGGAACGAATGTCATTCGTCATGGAAGTATTTTGAACTCCAGAATAGTCGCCATTATAGTTATGATTATAGGGATGATCATATCGCTGTGAGACATTGGCTGCATTTATTCCATTGCCGCCAGTATTGACCTTACCATTATTTTCACCGATACGTGGCTGTGCTGATTCATCATCATTGTTATTACAGCCGGTCAAAGCCGTCAGTACGATGAAAGCCGTCATCATTAATTTTTTTCGCATCGTAACGCTCCTTTTATTTTAGCTGATGTTCTTTTAACAAAATCCTTTATCCACGGCTCTTCTTTATGCTTTTGGTTCCACTAATAAATAACCGTTCATTTCCTGATGCAAAGCTGAACAGAAATTCGTACAGTATAAAGGATAGGTGCCGGCTTTATCTGCAATAAATTCAATTGTCTGTGTCTGACCCGGCTGAACCTCCATATTCAAATTATAGGAATTGATGCCAAAACCATGGGTAATATCCTGATCCAAGTCAATATTGGTTAAATGGATCACAACTTTATCCCCCTCTTTTACCGAGATAACATCCTTTCTTTTCGCGTTGCTGTCAAAGATAAATTTTGACCTTAATGCCACGCCATGTACTTCCACTGTGTTGCCGTTCCTGGTAATGCGGGCATCCTTTTGGGTCCAGACGCTGTTTGGTCGTTTTTCATCTTTTGGATAAACAACTAGCGGGGACAGTTTGTCCGCCTTTATCATTTGCGCATAATGCGGTTCCGGATCAACAGGAGCCGATTGAATAATCTCCATTTTTTTCCCGGTCAGGTCAATTAATTGCATCGATTCCGGATGAGAAGGACCGACCGGCAAATAAGTATCCTTGGCAATTTTATTTAAAGCAATAATATATTTTCCGTCTGGGCTGACGGTATCTCCTTCAGCAGAAGCGGCATGACCAGGCGAATACTGAACCGGCACCCTGTCAACGGTTTCTCCTGTAGCTACATTCCATTTGACAATCTCAGAAGAAATAAACATCGTCGTATAGGCAAAGCCTTTGTCATCAAATTGAGAATGCAGCGGTCCGAGAGCATTTTCCGGGTTTACTTCCCTTTCCATAACGGATTTATAGTCTAAAACAGGAATTCCATTTCTTTCACCGGCAAACTTTTTCTCATTAATGGCCTTGAAGGCTTTTTCAAAAGAAAAGACTGTCATTGCTGGAGCTAATTTTCCGGAAGCTACGAAACGGGTTCCATCAGGTGTCACATCAACTCCATGCGGTGACTTCGCGGTTGGTACTAGATAGATAGCCCCTTTATGCTTTTCGGGATCCACCATTTTGATGCCGTTTAGCTCATCAAATTGTCCATCTGCCACCATTTTCTCCAATTCCCTCCAATTAAACAGAACAATATAATCTCGGTCTGCTTGGGAGGCATTAATTTCCATCTCTGTCGTCGATTCCTCGGTATTATAAGTTGTCATGACCGCCCAATCCTTGGAGATTTTTTTTCCGGCATCAGACAAATCATAGGACCAAGGCGGCAATGCCACTTGATAAGCTATCTCAAGCTTTTTCTTCTCTTCATTAAATGTAACAGCAGACATAACCCCTTTATATTTCGTACTGAATTCATCTAAAGAGGCGTATTCCCTTCCCAGTGGAACGGCAAACCGGGTCGGTAAAAATAAATATTCCGTATTCGGTGTCACGAATGCGGCACAGTGCGGGCCGCCGATGTTGGGAACCTCTAAAATATCCGATACGGAAAATGTCTTTAAGTCCATGACAGCCGCACGATTATTCGCCACATCCGTTGCAAATAGATATTTCCCATCATAATCTCCTTCTGTTTCAGATAATGCCGGATGGTGTAAATCACCCCAGCTGTACTTGCCCATTAATGCTTTTGAATGCTTATCATAGCCCCACCCTGTTGCTGAATCAGGCGAGAATACCGGGATCGTGCGAATATGCCTCATCGAGGGAACCCCATAAATAAACATCTGTCCGGAATGTCCGCCCGAAGCAAATAAATAATATTCATCTTTTTGCCCAAATGGAACATACACTTTTTGCGCATTCGTCGCTACATTAGCCTGATCTGCAACCTCTTCCTTCGGGTTAAAATCAGCAAAAATGAGGATGGAGACAAGAGCACCCGCTGCTAACCCTAAAATACCTGCAATCCACTTTTTCATATACTTTTCCTCCAAAAATCAAGCATTGTTACTTCTCTGAAGCAGCTTTCAGCGCTGCAATTACTGCTGCTCTTTCATCATCTGTCAGTGGATCTCCGCCGAGCACACTTGACATCACCGCGGAAGTTGGTTTTTTGAGAAATTCTTCGAGTGGTACACCATGCTTTCCCTCCACATTTACATATGCTTGTGAAAGGTCCGGACCTGTAGCCCCGCCTTGTATATTTAGTGCTGAAACACTATGACAAGATACACATCCGCGCTGCAGAAAAATCCTGCCTTCATTATTAGAAGCATCTCCCTGCTGTTGTGCGATCGCCCCTTCCTTTACAGCCAGGTCGGTCCTTTCCGCGCTTTCAGTTGTTTCAGCAGACTGCGCTGTTTCATTTTTTTCCGGACCTTGAATAGCATCAATAATAAAATAGCCCGCTCCAAACGCAACAATAAAGCATATCAAAAATATGATGATATTTTTCCCCATGTGATCCCTCCTAATTGTGGATTCTTTTACTCTAGTTTTTCTCCAGATTTTTTTAATATTCTCAAATAAATGAAGGAAATTTAGCCTAAAAATGGCATTAAAAAATCCCTAAACGCTGGTTTAGGGAAGGGGAACAACATATGCTATCTGCTTGTTTTCTTACTTATTGCTTAATTCAAATAAAGGACTGACAGCTTTTTCATTATGGATCCGATCGATCGCTTCAGCCAGCAATGGTGCAACGGAAATGGCTGTAATCTTTGGTATTAATTTTTCCTCAGGAATATGAACGGTATTCGTCACAACTAATTCTTTTATCGGGGAGGATTCGATTTTTTCTATGGCATTCCCGGTGAAAATGGGATGCGTGCTGCAGGCATAGATAGATGCTGCACCGTTTTCTGCCACAGCTTGTGCGGCTACAGTGATCGTTGTTGCTGTATCAATTAGATCATCAACGATAATCGCCGTTTTATTTGTTACATCTCCGATCACACTGAGAGTTTCTGCACCGCTTAGCTCATCTTTTCTTTTATCCACTAGTGCCAGCGGGGCATGCAGAATATCGGCCATCTTTCTTGCTCTTCCGATACTGCCGTTATGTGGAGCAATGACAACCATATCTGTTAGTTCTTTGTGTGAAAAATATTCAGTGAGAACGGGAATTCCAGTTAGATGCTCGACAGGGATATCAAAGAAGCCTTGAGTTTGTGCCGTGTGGAAGTCTAATGTGAGCACTCTGTTTGCGCCGGCTCTTTCCAATATATTCGCAATCAATTTCGCCGTAATCGGCTCCCGTGAGCGTGCCTTGCGGTCTTGACGTCCATATCCAAAGTAAGGAATCACCACATTAATGACACCTACAGAAGATCGCTTCAAAGCATCAATCATAATCAATAGCTCCATCAGATGTTCATTAACCGGGGCAGAAGTTGATTGGACGACATATACCTCGCAGCCTCGTACATTTTCTTCGATATTTATTTGAATCTCACCATCACTGAAGCGCGATACGGAGCATTTTCCTGCCGCACACTCTAATTGTTCTGCCAGTTCTGCCGCCAGCTTAGGATTGGAACTTAAGGTAAAAAATTTAAATCTAGTATTTAATTGATGCATCGTCACTTATGATATCCTCCACACTCTATATTCTATAACAGGCTTTTCTTATCCATTTTATTTTATTATATTTATCAGGATTATGATAGAAGAATTAATGGCAGAGAGCAAAATGAGAGATTTTCACCGAGGAAATATTCAATTCCAGAGGATAACGAAAAAAAGGAGTTGATAAAATAAACCAACTCCTTTTATATTTATTTTACAATGGTGAATACTTTGGTGTCTTTAACACTATCTTATTTTGCAGGAGTGGTTTCCTTTTTTGCCTCTTTTTGCTGAATAAGCTTTAGCAGATCAAGGAAGTTATCATCACGTGTATGGATCGCTTCTGCGCCTAAATCGTCATATTCATAGAAACCTTTGTTAGAACGGATACCAAGTTGCTCGTTGTTTACCATTTCTTTTAAGAAGTCAGGAACATCTCTTACATTTGAAAGATCTTGTTCGATGTTATAAACCATCGCTTGAGTGGTTTGCAGACCGGCTAAATCCTGGCTTTCCATTGGTCCGCAGAATGCCCATTTGAAGCCCATGCTTCCTTTTACAGCGATATCAATATCTTCGGCAGTACATACTCCGAGTTCAATTAAGTTGAAGCATTCACGAAGAAAAGCTACTTGAACGCGGTTCACGATAAAGCCTGTGATCTCTTTTTTCAGTACTACTGGGGATTTTCCAATTTCTTTCATTAGATCATATGTTTTTTGTACTACGTTTTCATCCGTCTTTTCGAATTTAGCAATTTCAACGATTGGCACAAGTTGTGGCGGGTTAAAGAAGTGTGTAATCACAAATCTTTCCGGATTTTTTGCTCTTTGCGTTAATTCTTTTAATGGAAAAGTAGAAGTATTGGATGCAATAATCGTTTTTTCAGAGACAACGCTTTCAATGATGTCATAAGTATCCAATTTCAGTTCAAGTTTTTCTGGAATCGATTCAAGAATGAAATCAGTGTCTTCGATCGCTTCACGCAAGTCCGTTGTATATTTAATATTAGCTAAAGTCTGATCCATTTTATCTTGAGTCAGCATTTCTTTTTCAACCATAATCTTTAAGCTGTTTGTAATAAGTTCTCTTGCTGTTTCTAGTGAAGTCTCGCGGCGAGCCTGAATACGTACATTGTATCCTGCTTGAGCAAATAATTGAGCGGCTCCATGGCCCATAATTCCTGCGCCAAGTACTGTCATGTTTTTCATGTTCATACCCCATTTCCTTTTGTTCATTATTATATACTTTTTTCTTTATTTAAATATAAAGTATTTTAGCAATTGCTGCTATATTTCTCTTCATAATAATAACATTATCACTACCAAAAGATTGTAATCTACGTTACAATCTAAGAAAGGAGTTGGAAAAAAATGAGTCAATCCAACATTCTAAAAGCATTATCGAAAGAATCGAATCTCTATACTGCGATTGAAACGATTGGGACTTTACAACGATTCAAAAAAAATGAAATTATTTATTTACAAGATGATGAAGCCTGTAACTTCTTCTTACTGAAATCAGGACGTGTCCGTCTGTTTTTTACGGCAATGACCGGGAATGAATTAACGATGAAAATATTGGGAGCTGACGATATCTTTGGCGATGCCTCTTATTTCAGTCATACAGCGAGAATCACATCCGCGAGTGCGCTATCCGACGTTGAATTATATTCCGTCGAATTAGATGACCTCGTTCCACACTTAACACAACATCCTGAATTGATCGCTGAATTGCTGGACACGATGGCTCAGACCATCCGTCTTTTTTCGATTCAGGTATATAGTATGGGATTCCTCTCAGCTGATAAAAAAGTAGCCCATCTACTTGTCCAGCTGGGGAGTTATTTTAAACAGTACGGCTCTGATCAAGAATATTGTATTGATTATTCCCATCAAGAATTAGCTGATTTAATCGGGATTGCCAGAGTAACGACAACAAAGGAACTAAAAAAGTTTGAAAACAAAGGCTGGGTCTCATTAGCCTACCGGAACATCCAAGTCCTTGATGAAACTGCGTTAAAAGATTATTTATTATCTTAGAATGTCAATAAATAATAGATATTTTTATCTTCTGGAGTGAAAATGATGCTGCCTTTTGATCGAACACATGACCCGCGGATGAACGCCGAATTGTTAGCGCAAATGACGCAAAACCAACTGCCCCTCAAACAGATGGTCCAGGAAACGGAGGAGCTGTTCGCTGATATCTGTCAGCATACTGCTCCGATTGTGCCGGAAAAATTTCCGCCACCCCGCTCCTTCTCTGAAAAAATAAAAGAAGGAATTTTTCGTTTCTTTGCCAAACCAGCTGTACTTTTAAATTCCAGCAGGATCTTAGTTGATGAAAAAGACAATGTGGTGCCGGATTGGAAAGGTCTGCTTGATAAAGAATTACAGCAGCTTTTCCAGCAGATCACCCGCGAAGTCAACGTAGTCGATTTCGGTGCCGCAGGAGACGGACAAACAGATTGCACGGTCGCTTTTCAAAAAGCGATTGGAGATGGTCGGGTAAAAGTCATCGTGCCTGAAGGAGTTTTTATCACAAAGGGAATCAGACTGCCTTCTTGGACATTCCTGCAGGGCGCCGGAAAAAGTGCCACCACGATAAAATTACACCCTCAAGCTGCGAAAGGAACAAGATTAATCACCAATGCCAACCACTGGAGGGGCAACCATCATCTGTTTGTCGCGGGACTTTGTTTGGATTGGAATAGCGCAAGATTGGGCAATACAGAGAAAACAAGTACATGGGGAAATCATTCCAGCTGTTTAACCTATGCAAATGTTACATACGGCTGGGTCCAAGAGGTCGAAGGAATCAATCCCGGTCTCCATTGTTTTGACATTTCTTCTACTCTATATAATTATGCCGGTGACGGCTACAGAGCCCGGGGCGGAAGCCGCTACATCTGGCTCGATCGATTAACAGGTTATGGATTTGGCGATGACGGGATTACCACCCATCACAGCGACTATATCTTTATTTCCCATTGCCATATGTGTGACCCAAGCGGGCGTTCACATAAACAAGGATTTTCCAATTCCAATGGCATTGAAATCGATGACGGATCGCGAAATGTATTGCTTGCCCATAATTCTACCGCGAGATGTTTTGGCGGTGTTGAAATTAAGGCGCATCAGAATTCTTCCGCAGCATCGAATGTCCAAATCATCGGCCATATTTCTGTCCATGATAACCGCTCCTATAATTTCCGTCATATCGGTCATCATAAAGATGCGGATACGAAGTCGAAAACAGCTTTCAATATTCAAGCCGCCGGTCTTGTTTCGTTCCAGCCCGTCTATTGTGATTTGTACAAGGATTCTACGCCGCGCAGTTTAGTGGTTTCAGGCTATCAAAATGTTGTCATACATCACTTTTACTCTATAGGCGATTGCGTCTATGACTTTCAAAATAATCCTGTTGCCGCGATTCAGTACCGGGCAAGAAATATCATTCTAAATGATTTAACGGTTAAAAATTATCATCATGCAGGTCCGGCGCTCAAGATATTCGGCGGAGAAAACCGTGCCGATTCCATTAAAATTCGCCATGTAAAGACCGACGATACCATCGCCCAAGTTTTGGATATTGGTTCAGGCATTGCCAAGATTCAAGTTGATCATGTGACGAAGGAAAAAGTTCAGGTTTGAAATTTATTTCATAATCGGATAAATGTTGGGTGAAACTAGCTTTGTTCCAGCGCATGCTGATTCTTTGCTCTCACTTCTTCGATATTGGTATCGCTGTAGATTCTTGTCCCGCGTCCACCGGTGGTTTGCGCCAGCAGTTCTTTTGCCTCATTATACGACAAGCCCGACTTGGCATTTAGTCTTTTTACCTCTTCAATGTCTGTTCCCGCTGCGGTATATTGTTTATTTTTCATCGTAATATGATGTCCTCCATTCTCTTTTCTCTTATTTTGTCTAAGAATGGACCGATATTATCCTTTCCAATGAAAATTTTGCATCAGGCATGGATCCCATTATTTAATTTATATTAGTTTTAAATAAATATTCAAGCTCTTACCTCAAAGGTCAAACCTATCAACCGCGATAAACACTGTCACATGTTCCAGGCGCAGGTTCATAAAAACAATGTTGTTTAAATTGACCAGTAAAAGGTTGGTCGTACCATGTTGGAGGACACGGAGCATATGGATTAAAGTACCAAAGGGAGTATTTTGCTGGGTGGTCCCTCCAATATTCCAAGTTTTGTCTGGCTAATCTTCTTTCAGATTCTCTTGCTCTTTGATAGAATACATTACCTTTTTGAACCGCTTCAAAAGAGAAATTTCCTCCTTGTACATGAAAAATGACTTGTTCAATTGTTCTCAATTGTTTAAAGTCAGTACAATCTGCTACGACACGGTTAACGATTACATTTCCAACATACAGCATTCCCTGTTTTCCTTCGCCTTCAGCTTCGGCTCTCATCATTCTTGCCATTAAGGCAATGTCTGCACTTCGGTAAGCCACTCTTGCCATTTTTCCACCTCCGAAAAATAGTATGAAAGTTAAACTTAGCTTGAATTACCGCAAACATATCCCATAAAAATTCCCTTTGGGGATGTTCCAAAGGGAATTTTATGGTGTCTTTTATAAAAGGTACATCTTTATTTTAGAATCACCTTAAATTCGCTTCGTCCATTTATATGTTTTTAATTCATTTTTAATTCCTCTAGTGCCGTCTTTTAGAAAATACCTGCAGGGTAGTGATATTTAGAATTCTTTCAAAAAGATAAACTCCGCTAACAATCTTGTTAAGAAAAAAAGCACTGGTAACGTCCAGTACTTTCATTCTTGTTCAATAATTTTTTCAATTAATTTATCTCTTAATTAATCAGTCGTTGCTGCGGTATTTTTCATCTATTATATTTTTTCGTTGTTTCATGGATTTTTTGTGCCAACTCACTATCAAACGCTTCTCGCTGTACTCTCCACACCCAGTTTCCGTAGGTTGTGCCTGGAATGTTCATTCTTGCTTCACTGTCTAATTGTAAAAAGTCTTGCAGTGGAATAATCGACAACATACTTTCAGCACTCATGACTTTTTCGATACATGCCCAGACGATATCATCCTCCGCAGAAGTTCCTAAATAAGATGTTAGAAAACGCTTTTCATATTCACTGGCATGGCTGAACCAGCCTAGAAGGGTGTCATTATCATGGGATGAGGTATATATGACTGAATTTCTTTCACAATGATGTGGCAGATAAGGGTTATTGGCGTCACTTAAAAAGGCAAATTGCAGCACTTTCATTCCAGGGAAGCCCGTATACTTTTTCAAATCCATGACCTCTTGGGTAATAAATCCTAAATCTTCTAAGATGATATCTACATCGCCGAATTGCTCTTTAATTTTAGCAAAAAATTCTCTGCCGCATGCCTTTACCCACCTTCCATTTCTCGCTGTCGGTTCCCCTGCGGGAATGGAATAAAAACTTTCTAATCCGCGGAAATGATCGATGCGCATACAGTCATAAAGCTGTAAATTTCGCTTTAGTCTCTTCATCCACCAAGCAAAATCGTTCTTTATTAGAAAATCCCACTGAAAAACAGGCATCCCCCATCTTTGTCCATCAACAGCAAAATCATCCGGCGGGCAGCCGGCTACATGCAGCGGCTGCAAATCAGCGTCCACATCAAAAACTTCAGGATTCGCCCATACATCAGCACTGTCACCGCTCACGTAAATGGGCATATCACCAAATATGTGAATACCTTGATCGTTTGCATACTTTTTCAGACTCATCCATTGCTTTTGGCAAAGATATTGGAGGAAAATCCAGAAATCCACTTCATCTTTTTCTAATAGAGAATAAAATGCTGCGTTTTTTCTCTTCACTTCTGCATCCCAATTTTGCAAAGAATCGTTAAAATAAGACCTAATACTCATGAATGCCGCGTAATTATCGATCCACTCTCTATTAGTGGCAACAAATGAATTCCATCCATCCAAGCTTTTTGCTTTACGGTTTTCATAAGCCAGCATTAAAATATTCATTTTATTTTGCGTGATTTTTACATAATCGACTTTAGTTGGATCACTGCCAAAATCGAGATGCTGATAGTCACTTTCCTGCAGCAATTCATCCTTTTTCAGTAAGTCTAAATCAATAAAATACGGATTTAAGGCAAATGCCGAATACGTCGAGTAAGGTGAATTCCCCTCTGCAACAGGATTCAGCGGCAGGATTTGCCAATAGGTTTGACCCGCTTTCTTTAGAAAATCAACAAAATCATAGGCCTCTTTTCCAAACGTTCCAATCCCATAAGGATTGGGTAAAGATGATAGATGAAGCAGAATTCCTGAACTTCTATTCCTTAACACGGGTATCATCTCCTTGAACAATTCAGCTAATCCTTGCTCATTCTAATATCGTACATTCTTCATTAAATGATGTATTTATATCATTTTACCAAAATGGGCTGTGATCAATCATATTATATTGTCAGATGATCCTTTTGTTTCAGGTTTCTAAAAAAAGGAAGACGATTATCTACATTCAGTAGAAAATCGTCTTCCTTTTCCATAATGGGTTTCATTATGATTTTGTATCTTCTGTTGCTTTAACCACCTTTTCATCTGACTCATTTTCATCGATGATTAAATCCTTGGTGGAATTTTTAAATTCTCGTAATGTTTGACCGACAGCACGCCCAAGTTCAGGTAATTTCTTCGGACCAAAAATGATCAGTGCCAGAACTAAGATTAATATTAATCCGGGAACTCCGATATTGGATATCATGATTCTTTCACTCCATTCTGCTCGAAAATATGAAGTTTTGTACAGGCTGGGCATGTCTCATCCTCTTCTCGTAATGTTTTAAAAGGGTGTTGGCATGCCTGGCACACTATCTCATAGATTGGAAAGTGGATCTCTTCCGTTTTTATTATTTGCTCTTCAAAGATAATCGCCTTTTCAGGACAAATATCTGCGCATAACCGGCACGCTGTACAATCTTTTATTGAGAGTGAAAAGTGTTCATCGCCGATATGAAAGCATTTTTTCTCACAAATTCTCTGACAAACCTTGCAAAGTGTACATTTTTCGACATCAATGATGATTTTAGTAAATTGGTAATTCGGATAATACCGACGTAAATTTAAGGAGTTTTGGTTAAAACGCCACTTAGCAGGAGTCATCTCTTTCATCAGTGATTTGCTGTCCTTTTTCCACAGAGATAAGAGCTCTCTTCTGGAGCAAACATCTTTCTCTGCAACAGAATGAACAGAAACAGAAAACGAAGATTCTCCAAGACACTGGAGCATCTCGTTCACCTGCTCAATCCGTTCCTGACACAGTTGGAAAAAGGATTCATCTTCACAAATAATCGATCGGATCCCTTTTTGATAGAAGATAAGTAATTCGATTGTTGTCGGGAATTGATCTTCAGATACAATAAGCTGCCCCTGAATGATTTTTCTTTTTGGCAGGATGCCTGCTATCCCTTGAACAGGACAAGCTGCCATACATTCACCGCACTGTACACATTGACTATGATCGATAACCGGCTTTCTGTTTCGGATGGTAATGGCCGATTTTTCACATGCCGCGACACATTTCGAACAAGCAGAATAATGGCTTTTATGGCGTGTACAGGAAGGTAAAATTTCATATTCATAATCTAAACTTTCTGCCCAACTGCTAAATAACCCCATATCAGCCACCTTCTCCTTTACTTTATCCATGTTTTCTCTTACACACTTGATACGAATGCCTGCTCATGACTCTTCACAAACTCTTCCAGGAGTTCGCGATCCCAGAGAAGCACTCCCCAAATCAGTTCAATTAAACCGCCATAAAAGCCTACGGTAGCATGTTCTTTTGCATCACGGCATAGTTCGTGAATCCAGGAAAGCAAATGTTCATCGATAAATGCAATCTGCTTTCTTATCTGCGAAACTTGCTGTTCTAATTCACATTTGGCTATGTTGTCACTAAATACGGACAGCAGCAGCAGCTCAAGTCCGATATGGTCTTCCGGCTGCTGATTCTTATGTTTACTTTCTAAACCATGGGCAGACAACATGGCTTTCATTTCAAATGTTGTCCGGCCAAAGTAGATTTTTTCACTCGTCCGGTAGAATGATTCCCAAAGTGGCGCATTGGGCAAACCTGGTCCAAGAAAAAGACTTGTATATTCTATCATGACTTGTTCCGTTGCCTCTTCCTTTGAAAAAGCCTCCAGTTTCGCTGCACAGTTTAACAGCCATTCTATACCAGACTGCATCTGCGGATTTGCACATTTTATTGGAAAGTTATTCCAAGAGTTCTTTGTGAATACTACTGTATTCGATCCTTGTATCGGCTCTAGCAAACTATTAGCGAAAAAGCTATACAATGCTGAACGCAAACTCCATACATCATCCCATGATTCTTTCATGATGAAACCTCCCTATTGATGTGCTAATTCGCAGCCTCATATTGAGTGGATTCTGATTGTGCTGCTCCTGTTTCCTTACTCATGAGGATCCGGCGGGATAGATAGATAAAGAGCAAAGCTCCAAACGAGATCATTCCAAACACAACCATTAACTCAATGAGTGTCGGCGCATACTGTCCGTGAAGTGTCCAGAAGCTTGGAAATACATTTGCACTTTCACTTGGTGTATAAGTACCGAGGGTGATTCCCGGTGCTCCCTCCACATGCGGATGGATAAACGAAGTAAAAAGAAGCCATACCCGTTTAAAAAATACTCCGATTACAATCAATACAGAAGAAAAAATGACCAAGCCTGTTTTTTCACGATTCTTTTTAAATAGCAGAATAGCAAGCGGAATGACAAACCCTAAAATCACTTCTCCCCAGAAAAATGGAGCCATGGTGCCCTTCAGCATTTCATTTAACACAAGCATAACGGATTCTTCCTGAGGATAAAACATCGTCAATATTTCCGAGAAAACGAAGTAGGCGTCGACCGCTACACATGTAACTAAAAGTCCCGCTAAAGTTGTAATCAATTTTTTCTCTACTATAAATACTTTAAATTGAATCAATAGAACAAGAACAATGATAAGCAGCGCAAGACCCGAATCTAGAGCAGATGCTACGAACAACGGTGCCATAAGAGCACTGTGCCATCCTTCACGGGCAATTTGCAGACCAAAAATCCAAGCCGTAACCGAGTGCACAAGAATCGCAACCGGCAGTGCCACACAGGACATGATTTTCAAGAGCTTTTTATTTTGAACTGCTCGAGTCATTAAATATAAATAGAGAACATTAATGGTTAAATAAAGCGAAATGACACAAACATCCCACATTAATGGCGATTTGAATTGCGAATGTAAAAGGAGATTCAAAACTCTGAAAGGACTCCCTATGTCAACCATAATGAAAATGCCTGCGACTATAATACAAACCGTTGAAAGAATGGTAGCCGGCTTTGCTACTACCTTAAATGAAGGAATATTAAACACCGTTGCCGATGAAGATACAATTAATCCCCCGGCAGATAGACCTACAAAGAACATAAACATCGTAATGTAAAGACCCCAGGAGGTGGCATTATTCATCCCCGTAACACCCAGTCCATTTACGAGCTGATAGCCCAGGGCCCCGAAGCCGGCTAAACTGAGGAGGCCTAAAGCCCCCATCCATATTGATAGATTTCGTCTCATCTATGATCCCCTCCTTAAGACAAGCCCAAATAATAGACTTGTGGTTTCGTGCCTTTTTCTTTTAATAGCGTTTCCCCGTTCTTTTCCCGAATCAAACGGGACACTTCGCTATTCTGATCATCTAGATCGCCAAATATTCTTGCTTCAGCCGGACAGCAGACCACACACATCGGATTTAATCCGTCATCGGTTCTTTCTTTACACATCGAGCATTTTTCCACGACCCCGACTGGACGGACAGGCACTTTGCTGTCACCATAATTAAAGCCAGGGTGACGAACGGCTTCTTCCCAATTGAAGACACGGACATTATAAGGGCATGCCGCCATACAATAGCGGCAGCCGATACAGCGGTCATAGTCAATTAAGACTCTGCCATCTTCCGCTTTGTAGGTAGCCTCAACTGGACATACCTTTACACATGGAGCATTTTCACAGTGCTGGCATGCCACTGGGACATATTTCTTTTGCACATGTGGATATTCTCCTGAAACACCGTCAAGTACTTCGGAGCCTTGCGTAAGAACCCGATTCCACAACATGCCCATTGGGACATTATTCTGCATTTTACAAGCATTGACACAGGTTTGACATCCTACACAACGATTTAAATCAATGACCATTCCTAGTTTAGTCATACTATCACCACCACTTAAATTTTCTTCACTTCTACCAAGGTATCATTGTAAGGTATAACCGGGCCGTAACGTAGCTTATACTGACGGGGGTTAAATTGATCATTTGTGACATTTTGCAGATTTCCCCCCACCATATGCTTGGTCCACCAGCCTTCATACAATCGTATTTGTCCTGGGCGAAGGGCTTCTGTCAGCTTACAGTGTGCTTTGAAGCTGCCGCGATCGTTAAAAACTTCGACGATTTCCCCATTTTGTATTCCCCGGCTTTTTGCATCTTTAGGATTAATTTCCAACTTTGGACCCTGATCAATTTGGTTAATCCATTTGGCATTGGTAAATTGCGAATGGACCCGATATTTTGTATGCGCCTGACTGAATTGGAGCGGATATTTTTTACTTAATGAATTTTCAGATGATGCCTCACCCGGTTCGTCAAATGTTGGCAGTGCCTGATGGTCTTCTGCCATTTTTTCATGGTAAAGTTCTAATTTCGTAGAAGGCGTGTCATACTTTTGATCCATAAAGCCACGGTAAGGTTCGTCCGGTACATTTAATCGCATAATGCCATTATTCTTGATCAGGGCTTCAATAGTGATTCCCTTTAGTGCCGGATCGTCGGAATTCAGACGGGCCCTTTGATATTCTTCCGGTGTTTTCGGTAGATATTGATCCAAGCCTAATTTGGCTGCCAATTCCTTTTCAATTTGAAAATCCGATTTGCTTTTGTGGAATGGCTCAATGACTTTCTGTGAAAGAAGGACATGGGAGCGATTGACTTGCATGTTCTTGATCTCATATTCACTTTCGAAGCTTGTACTCGCCGGAAGGACGATATCTGAGAAGTTCACGCTCGGATTATGGAAAGGATCAATGGTTACGACAAAATCTAATGTATGAATCCAATCAATTGTTTTACTTAAATTAGCAAAATGCTGCTGCAGCGTATTACCAATGTTAATGACGGCTTTTACATTGTTCGGTTTTTCACGAAAATCTTGTGTCGTCATCTGCAGCGGTGTCGCTTTAAACTGTTCAGGAAGCTCCCATGTACCAAGCTTTGCACTCCAGGATGTACCATGGTATAAAGCGTTTCCAACAGAGCCCCCAACCCGGCCAATATTGCCGGTTAAGGCACCGAGGATGGCGCCGGCATGACCTGTCACATCGGAATTCGCCCACTTATCACCACCGCCAAATCCCCAGCCAAGAACAGCCGGTCCGCGGGTAGCATAATCACTCGTTAAGCCATAGATGATCTCTTCAGGAATTTCTGTTTTCTCAGATGCCCATTTTACGGTATATTGCTTTTGGTTTTCTTTTAGGGAAGTAAATACGGTTTTTACTTTGATCCCATTAACCGTAAACTTGCCTTCTAATTGTGCCTTCACTCCTGCAGCATTGAAAGGACGAGCTGACCCACTGTTCGTATCCCAAACAAGGTAAGGATTTTTTTCTCCGCCTTCTGCAGCATCATTGACCTTTAGTAACTGCTGATTATCCTCTCTTACTAAAAATGGTGCGGATGTATTTTGCACTAAATAATCCTGCTGATACCAGTTGTTTTCAAGAATCAGGCTAATCATTCCAAGCAATAATGCTGCATCTGTACCAGGTTTAATCCCAATCCACTGATTAGCTTTTGAAGCCGTTGTCGTATACGTTGGATCAATCACGATGATTTTCGCTCCGGCATCCTTTGCTTTAAAAAAGAACTTCGAATCCGTTAAGGTAGTTTCAAGAATATTACAGCCTAAGTAGATAATCGTTCTTGAATTTACCCAGTCGGATGTTTCGTTTTGGACATAGCCATATGCCTGTCCGCCGATACACTCTTCCAACCCATTGGCTAAGCCAATATCAATTCCGCTTTCAATGGCAAATTGCGCACCCAAGAGAGATGGGAGGAACGGATAGCCATATTCAACAGTTGATGAACAACTGAACAGAATGGAGTCACCGCCATGTTTACTTTTTAACTCTTTTAGCTTATTAGCAATCGTCGTCAGGGCCTCATCCCATGAAATCGGAACAAATTTCCCTTCTCCTCTTTCGCCCACACGCTTCAATGGAGTTTGCAGACGGTCTGGGCTGTAGATTCTCTCCAACTCGCTCAGTCCTTTGAGACAAACTGTTGAAAACCGTTTATCTGTCCAATTATTAGGGACGATTTTTACCAGCTTGCCTTCCCTCACGGTACATTGGAAAGCACAGCGTCCGCCACAATTGGTTGTATGGTAGGTGAAAGCTAATTTTTCCTTTGACTCCTCTTTAGCGGCAGCGGTCTGAAACCAATTTTTTGAAAAAAGAGAGCCTGAAAGTCCCAAGGCTGCGGTTCCAGTTGCACCCGCTTTAATAAAATTTCTTCTTGATATATTCATTGTGATTCTCACTCCATTTCAATTTCCATAAATAAGATTAGTAGAAAAGAATACATTTCGACGTTCATCCATATTTGAGTGATATTTCTGCTACAAATTGATTTTATTACGAATTATTTAGAATGAGGAGTGTGGCCTTCACTAGACTTACACAGGCTAATTTGTGTTCGATTCATAACCTTTAATAATATTTATGTAGTGACAACGGACAGTTATTGAACATTATGTGAATAGATATCAACTATTAGCCGAGTTTATCAGGTAAACAAGTGTTTAACATGGCACTCACCCGTCACAAAACAGACAAATTCTACAATTTTGTTAACAAGTATCCCAACCAATTTTCAAAATGAAAAGGGCATCCGATTGCTGAAAAAGCGGCTAATCGAATGCCCAAAAAACATATTAAGATAAAAACAATGAATAATGGATTTTAACAGCAACCATTAAGTTCAAATATTCTGTCGTGTTCTGCAGATTCACGCCGGTAATCTCTTCAATCTTTTTAAGCCTGTTTCTTAACGTATTCGGGTGAATGTACAACGCATCTGATACTTCATTCGTAATTCCTTCAAACTGAAAATAAGCTTTTAGTGTTTTTAGGTATTCTGTTCCATTCTTCACATCGCTTTCCATTAAGGACGCTAAGTATTCTTGACAAAAATCAGATAAAATCTCCTTGTGAAGATGGATAATGAGATAAATAATTCCCAGATCATTGATATGGAAGACATGATGATTTTCAAACCAAACTTGGCCAAATTGTAAAGCCATTTTAGCTTCCTGATAACTTTTATTAAGATTGACACTGTCCTGATACCATTTCCCAATTCCGATATGAAATTGACAGTCGGACCAGAGACGCGAAAGTTCTTGTTCCATTAAAACAGCCTTTGCAAAGACAAAATTCTTTCTTTTACTTGGATTGTGGCTTTCATCATCCTCTAAGAGAACAACCAGTTGATCTTGAAAAGGAAATAAAATAATGCCATCCGTCTGTGAAAATTGAGTCTCGATATGAGACATCATTTCATCCATCCACTCTAAATGGAGCATTAATTCCTCCGGAATGGTGACATCAATGATGAATAAATGATGCGGCTTATCCAGATCCCAGCCCCAGGACTTTCCTTGCTTTACGAGAACCTTCTTCGATTCGAACTTGTGATAAAGAAGGTCATAAATGAAATGCTCCTTCATTTTTTCCTGCTGCCCGCGAATCATTTCATCGGTTTGAAAAAAAAGGGCTGTTAAGCCGATGAATTTATCCATCATCAGCCTCTGCCATTCCGAAAAATTCGAGTAGGTGACTAAAGATAATTGGACCTGTCCCGCGATATTGATTAAGTATAGGTCATAAGGTTCCACTGTCTTTCCAGCGAGGTTTTGCTCACTTAATATGAATCGAGCTTGGTTTACCCCCCCGCTATCCTTCGCATTGGTTTTTAACCACTGCAGCGCTTTTTCAATCTCTTTTTGTGAACCGATTTGCCACAGAAGTTGATGATTTTCATCGATAAAGAGGAATGGTGCGTCTAAAGCAATAGAAAGATTAGTGGCCACATCCATAAACCCTTTATTCATAAAACCATTTAGCTCCAAGCTCAGCATGCTAAAAGAATGAGGATGTCTATTCGTTTGTAAAACGGGAAGGGATAAAACTTCTTCCGTTCGCACAACAGGCACTTTGCAATCGCTTAAAAGTGACAGACAATGATCATCAAACAAAAAATTCTGCTCCTGACAAATGATGATCGCCACGAGATTCGAATCTTGAATTAATTGATTGACGTATTTAATATTGTTCAACTTTGAACATTCCTCGTCTGAATCAAGTACGAGTAAAGTGGAACTTTCAAACCAATGGTCAGGAATAGTTGTCGATACGGTTTCATAATAGAGTTTCTCCTGCGGCAAAGGAGTCAAAAAGGTAAGTTGATAGAGCGGAATCGATAAGAGCATATCCTGGTATAACCGCTTCATTAAGATTTATCATCCTTCCCTTAAAAATATCTGTCCCTTTTGTTTTTTTAATATATGGATAGAAGGATTAGTGTAAGCAACAATAGGTATGTCAGCATCTTGAAAATGATTGGACTTCATTTCATTCGCATCTACCTTGATGATGCTCAGAGCACTTGTGATACAGTTTTCCACACATATTGGGCGCATACCTTGTTCAATCCGGTCAATACAAAAATTACATTTATCCGCACAATTTGTTTGAGGATTTAGTTTTAAGGCATCGAAAGGACATGCTTCAATACAACGCTGGCAGCCTTTACAGCGGCTTGGATTATGCACAACAATCCCGTCTTCACGCACTTGGAAATTATTCTCAGGGCAAATATAAAGACAAACAGGATTCATACAATGATTACATGAAATTGAAATATGGAGTGGATGTAGATCCGCTTCTGTTTCGAAAGTAACAACATTTCTTCGATGATTCCCCATCAAACCATAGAAATCATTACAGGCCATCTCACAGGTTTTACAATTAATACATCGATTAAGGTCAATGGAAAATACTAAACGTGATGACATGAAGTTCTCCCTTCTTTCTTAAATATTCCTTAAAAAAACCCTTTTATCCCCCATGAATACATAATAAAATATGTTTATATTGAATAAGTTCATCATAACCTAATGTATAAGAAATTTTATTGTCGATTTTGTGAAAGGATATCGTCTTATGATGACGAGCCCTGCAAAAATAGGCTCTTACGACTGAGATGCGAGGAGAGTAAGCATGAATCATCATCCAGCAAGAAAATGCCAGAATGTTTGTCCGAGAAATTGTCCAAGTTCATGCACGATGATTTCCTATGTTGAAAACGACCGCCTCCTTCGTATTGCCGGCGATTTCAACCATCCTTATACAAAGGGAAAGCTTTGTGCAAAAGGATTTTCTTACACAGAAAAAAACACCCACAGTGAACGCCTAAAATACCCTTACTATCAAAAAATTAAGGGATCAGGGAAATTTATTCAAATAACATGGGAAAAGGCCTTTCAACTGATCGTTAGTGAAATGTTGAACATATATAAACATTTTGGAAGTTTTCTTCCTTTTGCATGGTTTAAAGGTTCTGGGAATATCGGTGTTCATCATTTTGTGGCCGATGATTTTTTTTCAAGTATCGGAGAAACAACCAGGTTGATTGGTTCTTCCAGTTTATTTTCCGGGTGCCAAACCGTTGAAAATGGTCATGATGCACTAAATCGATTTAACCCTTCTGGGATCAAAGAGGCTGCAACGATTATCATTTGGGGGGCAAATCCGGCTGCAACCAATATTCATCTCATCCCTTTTATCTTCGATGCAAAAATAAAAGGCGCCAAAATTGTCGTCATTGACCCGCTTTTTACCCAAACAGCCGAGTTAGCCGATCTCTATATTCAATTACGACCGGGTTCAGATGGAACATTAGCCTGTTTATTGATTAAACACTTAATAGAACAGAATGCAGTCGATAAGAGCTTTGCTCCGATTCACTCTGTTGAAAATCATGATTTTAGCAAAAACATGGATGTAAAAGAATATTTGTTAAATTGCGATGTATCCGAAGAGGCTTTCAATCTGTTAGCTGGGTGGCTGACAAATGCTAAAACAGCAGCTTATGTGGTCGGGACCGGATTGCAAAAACATGCTAACTTCGAACAAACCATTCATTCCATTGAAACATTAGCGGAAGTTCATGGAGATACGGGAAAAATGGGCGGGGGTATTTATTTTAGAAGGAACAACACGCTGCTCTTCAATAATCAGCTTACTAAACAGGGAGTTGAAAAAAATCGGCTGCTAAACATACATGAAATGAGTAAACGGAATTCATCGCCCAACCAGCACCCTGTGCAAATGTTATGGGTAACATGCGCAAATCCATTAACACAAGAGCCTAACGCAAATGAAGCAAAGCGTTGGCTGAAGGAAATACCCTTGGTTGTAACGGTGGATCAATTCATGACTCCTACCGCACAAATGTCAAACCTGATCCTGCCAACCACAACCCATTTTGAAGAAATGGATATCGTTGCAAGCAGCTGGCATAAAGAAATTGCGTTAAATGAAAGAGCCGTTTCTCCTTTTTACGAAAGCAGAAGTGAATGGAGGATCATGACAGAATTAGCAGAAAGACTGAAGCAGCACTTGCCGTCACATTGTACTTTTCCGCTGTATCCTTCAGAAGAGGAATATCTTAATGCGCAATTTAATGAGCAAGTGTTTCGTCATTATTCCATTAGGAACGTGTTAGATTTAAAAGAAAGACGGATGACGGGGGTTATGGCGCAAGATGTATTGTCTGATCGTCAAGCTTATTCGGAAACGAAAGATGACCAGCCTTCCGGAAAAACAACTGAATCACCTTCATTGGATAAATCTGTGTTAGGGAAATACCCGCCAAAAGAGTATCCCTTTTGGCTGATGACTCCTCACCATCCATATGCATTCAACTCTCAATTTCATTTTTTACAACTCTCTGATGAGACAGAAGCATTTGTGGGAATCCACCCCAAAGCGGCTAGTGCTTTAGGCATTAAGAACGGGGATATCGTTAAGGTTTATAACCAGCAGGCTTGTATCGAGATAAAGGCAGTTTACAGTAAACAGGTGGCAAAAGATATTGTCCTGATCTACCAAGGGTGGTATCCAGAGTCAGAAATAAATATAAACGAGCTTGTAACCAACCAGCACCCTGAAAGCGGAAACGAAACGGCGGCATTCTTTGATACATTCGTGAATGTGCGGAAGTTATAAAAATCTGAACACTGTTGGTAAATAGCGCCGTCAACGCATTTTGAAATGCTCCATTTTAACCAAAAAAGGAATCTGATTATCTGCCCAATGTAGATAATCAGATTCCTCTATATTAAAAGAGGAAAAGTCCTCTTTCTAATTTGAAAGAGGACTTTTTTGCTAAAGGCTCTGTTAAACTTGGTTGTTGATTTCCGTTCCAGGCACTTCGCTTTCCGCGGGCGACCGCCGAGCCTCCTCGCCACTTCGTGCCTGCGGGGTCTCGTCTGTCTCGCTATTCCCGCAGGAGTCTTCGTGCCTTCCACTCCAATCAACAAAGTCCTCCAAAATCAACATTGACCTTTAACACAGCTTTGCTAAAAAAGACACTTTTAGTCAGTGAGCTACCCCTCATTGAATTCAATCCTTACGCTGCTGACTTTTATTTTCCGAAGGTTTCCTTCAACTTCGCGAAATTATCCTCGAGTTCATTCAGCGCTCTTTCATTTTGCGTCTCTCTATGTATGTTTACAGTATGAATAATCGTAACGATTTCGTTTACCATATTCTGCTCTGCCTCATTATATTGATCACTGTCACCCAGCAGAACTTCATTTGACATGTTCATATAATCCTCTAAAAATTTTTCTTCCTCAGCAGTTAATTGGAAATCTTTATTCACAACATAATCCGAGGTAATCTCATAGGCTTTTAAACTATCATCCCAAATTTTTGGGTCAATGTCTTCTTGTTTTGTTTCACTTTGCCCACATGCTGTTAAGATTATTCCAACTAATAAAAATGAACAAATATATAATACCTTCCTGAAGCGATTCATCGATATCCCCCTCATCCTTTCTATACCATTTCATTTTACCATTCAAAGCGGAAAGAATTGTTACTATTTTCTTAATTAATGTAATTCGATTGAAATACATGTTTAAAAGGAAAAATGGAAAAGGTAAATATCTAAGGAATGCAAAAAAGAAAGGATGAAATCTAAATGCCTGAATACAACAATAATAAAGAACAAACGAAAAATGTCGAGAGTGGGATGGATCGCGGAGAAATTGAAAATAACTTGAGCAACGATAACGCCTTTAGCGACCAGGGATTGGAAAATGCCAGTAAACTTAATCATGCTATGAAAAAAGGAAATGCAAAATGATCGACCACAGCCGGTGACACCGTTCAGTGACGGTCGTTTTTGCGATAAACTTCTTTATGAAGAAACACCCGGGTGTGCACTTTATCCCGGGTGTTTCTATATTCAGAAAGCTCAATGCAAATGTAAGCCGTGCTGGCGAATTCTGTTTTTAATCATTTCGTCATTCACCTGGGACTCATTATAAGTAATTTTTACCTCGCCATCAGTTATGTCTACCAAAGCCCTTTCAATTCCGTCCATTTGCATTAATATCGTTTCTAATTCTTGGATTGGTTCTTCTCTGGTTGCTTCTTTGATAATAATCGTCATGTCTTTCAATTTCCGTACTTCCTTCCTCACGTTTTTCTCAATAGTCATGCTCATTTGATATGGTGCCCATAAATATATCATATCCATGCTTGCGGCAAAATTTTTATGGTGTAATAGAAAAATTGAATAGACACTTATAAATCCCGATTTTTCACAAGTTCTATAACCCCGGCAATCGCTTCCTTCAAAGCCTCCTCCTTTGTATCACCGAATCCATTATGGCAGTACCATTCTGCGTTTTCTGCCACTGCTACTGCGTGCCAATAATTTCCATTTTGGAAAATGTCAATTAATACACCGCATGTTGGGTCATCATAGTGCAGCCGTTCCGTTTGGCTTAGCAAATCCATACTGATTCTCATGTTTATCGCTCCTCTGCCTTTAATGCATATCAGGATGGTTGCTTTTAGTTTGTGATAGAAATAATTAGAAAACAATTGGCAATTTCCACCAGTGCATTTGTCATAGAAAAAGACCATGATAGCAACTGATTTAATCGCATTTATTAGGGAAACAAGAGAACCGACCCCATGTTTTTCTGCTTCTTCAATAGAAATCGTTGAATTTTTCCGCTTGGGGTCTTTGGGAGTTGTTCAACAAATTCAATTTCCCTCGGGTATTGATGTTTGGATAGTTTATTTTTCACAAAAATACTTAATTCTTTTGCCAGCTGTTCGGTTGGTTCATAGGTTGGGGAAAGGACGATAAATGCTTTAACGATTTCTCCCTTCGCTTCATCCGGTTTTCCGACGACAGCTGCTTCCGTTACGGCAGGATGTTCAATGAGACTGCTTTCGACTTCAAATGGACCAATACGGTACCCTGCACTGGAAATGATATCATCAGCGCGTCCTTCAAACCAAAAATATCCTTCCTCGTCTCTGCTGGCTAAGTCCCCGGTCAGAAGCCATTTGCCCCTGATCTTTTCTTTTGTTTTCTGCTCATCCTGCCAATAGCCGAGGAAGAAATTGGGGAAAGCAGTCGTGTCAACGGCTATTTGACCAATTTCACCTTTCTTGACGATGGTTCCATCTTCATCTACAAGGGCAAGATTAAATCCGGGAGAAGGAAGCCCCATTGAGCCTGGCTTTACCTTCATATCTGTTACATTAAAGTTATCAACGATCATCCCGGTCTCCGTGCAGCCATAATGATCATAGATTTCTCTGCCAAAATTTTCTTTAAAGAAGCGCACTACTTCGGCATTTAATGGTTCTCCGGCAGAGCTGAATTTTTTTACCTGGATGTGATACTTTTTGATCAGCTCAGGTCCATATGTCAGCATCATTCTGTAGGCTGTAGGGGCATAAGCAAAATTGGTAATCTGGTATTTTTCTAACAGTCGATAGGTTTTTTCGACATCGAAAGAACCTTTATAGCAAAGGATGCTGACACCATAACTTAATGGAACAAAGGTGCAATTAATCAACCCAAATGCCCAGCCTAAATCAGCCCCGCCATAAAAACGATCCTCATCCTCCACTCCAATCGCATAGCGAACATAAGGATAGGAACTAAGTAATATTTTATGTGCCCAAACAGCTCCTTTTGGCAATCCTGTTGAACCCGAAGTATACTGAATCACACATGGATCCGTTATTTTGGTAGGCACTGTTCCATGATCAGACGAAAAAGATTGCACAAATTCCCAAAATGTCTGCCCCGTATGGGTCAAACCGTCCTTTAAGAGGATTTTGGCGGAAAGGTCAAGATCGGTTATTTTCGCCGCCTGTTCTTGATTCGTTACCAATACTTTGCATCCTGAGTTTTCCAATCGATAGCGAATGGCCTCAGGTCCAAAGGCCGTAAACATCGGAACATAGACAGCGCCAATTTTCCAAGAGGCTAAAACGGTGATAATGAGTTCCATTTCTTTTCCCAGCAGACCGGCCACCCGATCCCCTTTTTGGACTCCAAGTGATCGTAAGGCATTGGCCATACGATTGGATTGCTCTTTCATACGCTTGTACGTCCAAACATCTTTATTCCCTGATTCATCTTCCCAATAAACAGCTATCCGCTCCGGATCATCTGCCCATCGATCACAACATTCATGTGCCATATTAAACTTCTCATGAACATTCCAAGCAAAAGTCTGGATTACTTTTTCCCATGAAAATGATTCAAAAAGCTCTTCGTATTTCATTGACAACCACTCCTTGAACGGTTTATTGGTGGATGAACAACAATTTATTTTTTGACTATTCGGAATTTTTATTCCGCAAAATGGTGAAAGAATAGAGTGTCTGACATTATTTCTCCAATTTGTTTAAAAGTCCTTTCATTAAACAGAATTATTACTACCATGCTTGGAGTAATAGAGTTGTTATTTCTTCTTCTAGATCTCCTGTTCCTAATACAAAGCGATTATTTTCTCCGCGAATATCAACGAGAATATTTCGGACTAATTCAGGGATACTGTCTTTGGCGATATCAAAGTCTCTCAATCGGTGCGGAATTTCTAATTTTTCAATGAGTTCGCTGATTAGCTCAGGTGCCAATGCTGCTTCTTCTACCCGATCGCCACTTTTAGCATGACCTAGTACTTCCGTAATCAGCGCCTGTTCTTGGGATGTTCTTGGTAAAAGAAAGCGCATGACGTGCGGCAGCATAATCGCGGATGTCATTCCATGCGGAACGTGAAACAAAGAACCTAATTGATGGCCGATGCTGTGCGATAATCCGAGTTTAATATTCACCACCGAGAATAATGAAAGCCATGCGCCCAGCTGGCATTCTAGACGGTATTCCAGATTAGACGGCTCTTTTTTACATAGAGGTAAAGAAGTATACAATTTTTTTAAGGCTTGTAAAGCTAAACCTGAATTAATAGGATTTGGTTCAGGTGAATAAAGGGTCTCTACAGCGTGATCGACGGCACGAATCCCAGTGGATATCCACAGCCATTCGGGTGTATCGATCGTAAATACCGGATCTAGAAATACGCTCTTAGGAGTCATGTGTATATGAGAAAACTTGTATTTGATTTTGTCTTCCTCATTTGTTACTCCTGCAATGCTTGTAAATTCTGAAGCTGATAAGGTGGTTGGAATCGCAATATGTGGAATATATGGCTTCATGTGAATGGGCTTATGATTCACCGTATGATCGGAGTACTGGTAAATCTCCTCCTCTGTTTGAATCCCTTGGGCTAAACAAAAAGAAAGAATCTTTGCTCCATCAATTGGACTTCCACCGCCGCAGCTAATGATCAAATCAGGATGATAATGATACATCTCTTTAAGATCCTGCAATAATATACTTCCTGGAACATGCTGTTTTGTACAGATGGTGAACGTTTTAATCGAATGATTGTGAAGGGACTGGACCATTTCCATAAAGGGATGAGACTTTAACAGACTATTTGTGGTAACAATTAGTACCTTTTCCGCGTTAAAATGACAGACCTCATCTATTAATTTTTGCGCCGTGCATTGAATCCCATAATGAACGCGTTCGACAGGTAGATAGTGATAAATCATGAACTAACCTCCAGAATAAACTTTAACACGCCGAATCGATGGATGCTTTGTTTTTACATACCAACGATGCCCTTTATTGATGAGGATTCCTCGTCTTTTGAGCTGTCATAGACATTTGTATACATGATTAGTACCTGATAAGAATTAGAGCAAAACTTTACTCATAATCCCTTGGAGAACAAATTTATTAAACTGAACCGATATTTCCTGTAAGGTATAGCCATGATTAGGTGAATACCAGCGCTGCATGTAATTAAAAACACCAAATATGGCAAACGTAATCAGTTTCGGATCCAAATCACGTCTAAACTCGTTTTTTTCAATCCCTTCGCTGATGATTTGACGGAACATGTGGTCAATTTCGTCTCCTAACGTGGCAATTCTCCCGCCAAATTCAGCCTTAAACCACTCAATTGAAATCCACACAAATAATTCGCTTTGATACCGTTCAAAACCATTGATATGGTTAATCAAAGCCTTTTCAAGCTTGAGTGTCGGCGAATCATTTGTCTGAATAATCTTTCGTAGATTTTCGGTCATTTCATTCAATGGTCTTTCCACAACGGAGTAGAGCAAATCTTCTTTTTTATCAATATAATAATATAAGCTCCCTTTCAACATCCCGACCGCATTGGCAATATCCTCTAATGTCGCTTCTTTATAGCCTTTTTCACGGAATACTTTTGCCGCTGCATCGACAATTTTCATATATTTTTCATTTGACTTTTTTGTTGTTTTTACATTTTTACCCATAATAACGACTCCTTCTCATCTTTAAACCTTATACCCATTGAAAAATCTGATTGATTTATAAATGTTCCTTCATAAAACAATCACTTGTTTGAATAATATTTTACATTGTTGTCTTTATTTTCACAATATTTATTCAGGTATCAAAGTTTATTATAGATGGAACTTCTTCAAGTTTTATCAATAATCATGATGCTAGTCATTACAGGTGTTTGCTATTTCAAAGGCATGAAACATGAGGTGCTTTACTTTTGTCATAAAGTCAGCAAAACGCGGGTCTACCGCCTGCCCTACTTTCCAGCGATAGTAAATCTGCTGCAGGACAACGGCCAATTTAAAATAGGTAAAAGAGAGATAATAATTGACATGTGGAATATCCCTTCCCGTTTTCTCTGCATACCTCTCGAGGAACTCTCTCCGCTTGATAAAACCGGGAAGAACAGTAACAGTTGGCAGGCTCTCTTTGAGATAATCCGGATCGTTATCTTCGAGCCAATAGCCTAATGCACCTGCTAAATCAAAAAGAGGATCCCCAATGGTTGCGATCTCCCAATCAAGGATAGCCTCAATCCTTTGGTAATTTTCTGAAAGCAGCATATTATTCAATTTATAATCATTATGGATAACCGCAGCCCCTTCTGACGCAGGAAGATGATCGATATACCATCTGGCTAATGGGGCAAAATAAGGAATTTCATCCGTTGCATATTTTCGGTAGCGGCTGATCCAGCCATTCACCTGTCTTTCTAAAAATCCATTGGGGAAACCAAATCCTGCTAGATTGGCTCTTTCATAATCAATCGAATGTAATTCGGCCAGCGCATCCACTACAGCATAGGACAGGTTTTGGCAAAGTTCTGCTGTGGGTGTAAAACCTTCGGGAAATTGATCATCTAGTACAACGCCTTTTTTTCGTTGCATGACATAAAATGGTACCCCGATAATGGATTTATCCTCACAGTAAACATAGGGTTTAGGTACATAAGGAAATACCGGAGATAAACTTCTTAATAAATCTGATTCCCTTTTCATATCATGAGCTTTAGGCGGCAGGGGCCCTGATGGAGGCCGGCGCATCACTGCTTCCCATTCACCGCTTTTAATCAAATAGGTCAAATTGGATACACCGGTTGGAAATTGTTCCACCATTAACTCCCGGTTTGGAAAGTCTTCGACATGTTCATATAAGTAATTTCTTAATGCCTCCTGATTAAAGTTCTCGCCATTTCGAATCGGAATCGTTTCTACTGCTTGTTTATTTTTCATCCTTCCTTCACCACCTAAGTAAAAGTTGAATAAAGTTAAAAATCTAACGTTTGTTTGATTTTATTATAACAAGTAAAATAGGATGATTCAATTTAATTATCTGAAAAGTACAATTATTTTAGCGTATTCGAAGTGCTCTTTATATTTTCTGAATTTTCCATTAACTACCTTGATCTATCCTTCCTTAAGCGATATAATTTTAGTTGTAAACGATTTCAAACTAAAAACTGGAGGTATATGGATGCCATTACAACCCCAAGTAAGAAATCTATTGGATCAAATTGCTGCGGCAAAAGCCACTGGTGTAAAAGCCATTGAGGAAATGACGGTACAAGAAAACCGTGATGGTTTGCTTGCTTTCTATGAAGGTGTCGTTGGGGAACCCCAGGAGGTAGGAAAAGTAAAAAATCTCACTATTCCAGTGGATGGCGGTCAAATCGGCTTACGTCTTTATTCTCCAAAAGGGGAAGGTCCATTTCCGGTCTTTGTTTATTACCATGGCGGCGGATGGGTGTTGGGCAATTTAGATGTGATCGATCCGATTCTTCGTTCTGTCAAAAATTCTACCAAATGTTTGGTTGTATCCGTAGATTACCGCCTTGCCCCTGAGCACAAATTCCCGATCCCTGCAGAAGATTGTTATGCAGCAACCAAGTGGGTCGCTGAAAACATTGCGAAACATAATGGCGATCCCAGCCGCATCGCTGTTGGCGGTGATAGTGCCGGGGGAAATCTGGCTGCTGTTGTTCCATTGATGGCAAGGGAGCGCAAGGGACCGTCTATCGCCTATCAAGTTTTGCTATACCCTGTAACGAATTTTTCTTTTAATACGCAATCCTATATGGAAAATGGCAAGGATCATTATTTGGAAACACCTGCCATGCATTGGTTTGCGAATCATTATTTAAATAATGAAGAAGATAAATATCATCCTTATGCCTCACCACTGCTTGCGGATGATGTATCCGGATTACCGCCGGCGCTCATAATCACAGCGGAATATGATGTCCTTCGCGATGAAGGTGAGGCTTATGCTGCCAGATTAAAAGAAGCAGGAGTACCAGTAGAACAGACAAGATATAACGGGCAGATTCACGGTTTCTTCTGGATGCCGGTGATTATGGACGATGCCGGGAAAGCCCTCCAGCAAATAACAGAAGCGCTTAATAAAGTATTTTCTTCAAGCGCCGCTCGATAATCTCTGTCTAAAAAAAGCCAATTACCTTCTAACTAATAGGAAGTAATTGGTTTTTATTCTGAACAAAAAAGAATGAACCAACTTGAATTGTCCATTCCACAAGTACAAATGTCCATTTTTGGTGTCAGGCACCAGAAGAAGCTGACATCAAAAAGCGAATAATAAACTTTTTAAGTCAGCTTCTTCTTATACATTATCTATTATTCTAATTTAGGATTGATACGTGACTCCGGTTTGTCTGACCATGGCTCTAAGACAGGGGTCATGTAATGAATTTTGATTTTTCTTTCCGTCAAGCGCCATTTTCCGGTTTTATTGCTATATTGATCCCAGTTCGTGGCAGCAATGACTAGCGCAACTCCATTAGCATTTGTCGCGGTACAATCGACATCAGATACGCATGAAGCCGTACCATTTTCGATATCCACGTTAATCACTTCATTCATCCCGTAATGATGGGTTTCAGGAAGTCCTTGCCAAATCGCTCTGATTTTCTCTACAATCTCCTGCTTCCCATTGCAGACTCCCCACGGGTCGCCAATATCCCATACAGCATTTTCTTCCCACTGATCCATGAATAATTTTTCGTCCAATTTATCGACCCCATGGTTATAGTTGGCAATGATTTCCTTAATTTGCTCTCGAGCCTCTAATTCTAAGATTCTACCTTCAAGCGTTTTAGCAAATGTTTGCTGCATATCCATCACTCCTCAAATTATTTTGTTGTTTTAAATCCTGTTTTTAACCTGTTCCACAATGAACCTGAATAGAGTCCATTATTTAAATATTGCGATATTATAGAACATTCGCCTTTTGCACAGGTGATTTGAAATATGGAAGCACTTCATCGGCAAAGCGTTTCATCGCTCTCATGACTTTCTTGTGTTCCATATCCCCCATTCTAAACCAGCAAGACATACTATTAATGCCAGCCTGTTCAACTACTTCCAGTCGATTTACGGCTTCTTCAGAACCCGATAATAAGGCCACTCCTGATTGATTTAAGGCCCCAACATTGATTGGCCCGTCAAATTCTTTGGCGACTTCAGCGAATCTTTCATAGGTTGCAGGAGCTTGTGTTCCTTTAGCACCCGGAATGAGCTCAAGCACTTTATTGAAATAAATCGCCATTTCTTTTTCTACATTTTTAATGGCCTGATCTGTATCGTCAGCAATATTCATTTGCAAATTCATATGAACGGATGGAATAATCCCTTTTTGCAACAAGCGATCCCTTGTCCGTCTTGTATATTCCAGCACGTCATCCATGACCATCAGGGTTGGCGTAACCATAAATTCCGGCGCCCCCTTTTCTACTACTAAGTCAAAGGATTCAGGACTGATACAAGCATGATAGAATGGAATTCTTTCTTGGATTGGTTTTGGTGTTAATCTCAAGCTGTCGAATGAATAAAACTCGCCGTTATAGCTGAAGGTATCGTTATTCCATAATCCTTGGATAATTTCAACGTATTCCCAGAAACGCTCTCTCGTTCTTTCGAGGCTGATACCAAGCCCCTTTGCTTCACTTGGCTGATAGCCGCGTCCAGCTCCGAATTTTAAGCGTCCATTACTTAAAACATCTACCATGGCATAGTCTTCAGCAATCCGAACGGGATTATCAAAGTTCAAAATGCTGACGCCAATTCCAATATCCATCTTCTTTGTTATTTGGGAGATGGCCGCCGCAGCGACTTGAGGAGATGGCATGCTGCCATATGCGCTAAAATGATGCTCTGCTAACCATACACTTTCAAAACCAAGTTCTTCACCATATTGGATTTGTTCCAGCATTTCTCCATATGCTCTTTCATAGTTCTGATCGTGACACTCATTAACATAGAATAATCCCATTTTCATCCTTCAACACTCCCTTAATGATTTTGTTTATATTAATTTATAGAACAAACATGATAACAAAAGACAGATTGGATGCGTTTACATTTAAACAGCAAGGGGTGGATCCAATTTCGTTATCCCTCCTTTAAAAAGAGCAACCAATAAAACAAACAACCATTTGATTTATATTATAGCTTAACACCATTAAATTTTCAAACAATTCAGATAATTAATCATTAAAGAATATCTTACATGGATTAAATTATACCTTCCTGTATATAGGAATCTATTTTCTCCTTTTTCATGCCCAATGCTTTATAGATCTGCTCATTATGCTCGCCTAATTTAGGGGCAATCGATTGAATGCTGCCTGGTGTGTCAGACAATTTAATTGGAATTCCGATATGAGTCCCATCTAATCCCGGTATTTCTTGAATCATCCCGCGCTCTCTTATTTGTGGATCTTCAGTCATTTCAGCAAAAGTTAAAACCGGAGAAATACAAGTTTCAAAGTTTGCAAAAACATTTAACCATTCATAAAGCGTTTTCGTTTTCATAATTTTCCCTATTTCGAGCTTTAATTCATCTTGCTTGTTTTGCGGAGCATGAAGATCTCCAATAAAATCTACCCTCTCAATCCCTTTGCAAAATTCCACCCAAAATTTTTCTTCAAGTGCAGCCACTGATAAATACCTCTGATCAGCAGTTTCATACACTTCATAACAGGCTTTACTTCCCGATAGAGGCAGTTCCCCTCTTTTTGGCAGCTCATGATTTGCCAAGTAGTTTGGCAGGATCGTTTGCAGCCATGAAACAGTACCATCCAACATGGAAATATCAATAAACTGACCTTTTCCTGTTTCGTTTCTTGCTATCACTGCCGTAAGAATCCCCATAACAGCCATTAAAGAGCCTCCGCCAATATCGGCAATCTGAACAGGAGGCGGAAAAGGCTTTTGCTTCCTTTCACCTTGAAGCTGGAGCAGCCCTGCATAGCTTAAGTAATTCAGATCATGACCTGGCATCTTGGCATAAGGACCAGTTTGCCCAAACCCGGTAATGGCACAATAGATCAGTCTTGGGTTAATGGTCTTTAAGGTATCATAGCCCAAACCTAATCGGTCCATTACCCCGGGACGGAATGATTCGACTAACACATCCGCCGTTTTGATTAACTCTTTAAATAGTTCTTTCCCTTGATCTGACTTTAAATTAAGGGTTACACTTTTTTTATTTCGATTTAATGAGGAAAAAATGGCGCTGTCCGTTTCCGCTTTTGGTTCTTCCCATCTTGTATAGTCACCTAGAATCGGTTCCTCGATCTTAATCACTTCTGCCCCGAAGTCAGCAAGAAACATCGTACAGTAGGGTCCAGGCAATAAACGGGTCAGATCGACAACTCTTATCGATTGGAGCGGTCCGTTCATCTAGTTCGCCTCCATTCATATGTAGGAATAAAGGACCGGCTCTCTGTTTATTCAATTATTTTCCAATAAAACAAATAGTTGTTTGAAATATAATCCTACAAGAGCCGGTACCTATCCTTTTGCTATTCTGATAGTGTACCCCCATCGATAAAGAATGTTTGCCCTGTAATATAATTTGAGGCTTCTGACACAAGATATAAAGCAATTTGGGAAATATCCTTTGGCGTCCCTAATCTTCTGAGCGGTATGGCTTTTACCGCCCCTTCAAGCCATGTTTTGTTCTCCATCTCCGATTTATTAATTTCTGTACTAATCAGTCCCGGAGCAATCGAATTCACATGGATATTATAACGGGCCCATTCTGCAGCCAGCGATTTGGTCAGATGAATCACAGCTGCTTTTGTCGCCGTATAAGGGGCAATCCGCTTATATGGTTTTACCCCGCCGACAGAAGAGATATTGATGATTTTTCCTGAACCTTGTTCCCTCATCAGCTTCGCTGCTTCCTGACAGCTGAAAAATACCCCCTTCATATTCACATCGTTGATATAATCCCAATCCGCTTCGGTCACTTCCAAAGCGGGTTTTGTCACATTGGCGCCGGCGTTGTTCACCAGCACGTCGAGTCTGCCAAATTCTTCTTTCACGATCCGATATAAATGGTAAATATCCGCTAGTTTCGATACATCACAGGACACCGTCAAGGCGTATCTCCCAAGCTGGCGGACTTCATTGGCTACGACTTCACAGCTTTCTTTATTGCGGCTTGCTAAGATAATATCAGCGCCTGCGGCAGCAAATTCACGGGCCATCTCCGCCCCTAGACCCCTGCTACCCCCAGTAATCAGAATGACTTTTCCACTTAAATCTAGGTTCATCTCCGCCATCCTCCTTTTATATTTCTAAGACTATTAAGTTCCTTAAGATTCAATAAAGGAAACTAGTTCTTCATTGAAACGATCAATTTCCTCAATAAATGGCGCATGTGAACTGTTTTCAAAAACGACTAATTTAGCTCCCGCTATTTCCCTGGCTGAATACTCAGACAACTGGAGCGGAACAACTCCATCATGGAGGCCGTGGAAAAATGCCACTGGAATCGTAATATCTCGCAATCTATTGCGTAAATCGATTTTCCCCAGATCCTCCATGGTCTTCTCCGTAAACCAGCTTTGTTCCATAAAGTTATTGAAAAACCAATCTTTCATTGGCTGCCCGACATCCTGATGAAAACAGCCATCAGCAATGTTCCGAATTAATGCAGGCCGATTTACACGCATCGCTGCTAATGTTTGCTCTACAGCCTCCTGCGGAAATCCAAGCTCGAATCCCTTTGCTGACGTATACCTTGGAACCGCTCCGCCAACGGACACTGCTTTCTTGACAAATCTTCCGCCATACCGTGTTACATAATCCATGACAATCGAGCCCCCGGCAGACCAGCCAACAAGAACAGCATTCTCTAAATTTAGTTCTTGCATAAATTGATGAAGATCATCGGCTAATTCAGAAATTTTATAGCCATGTGCAGGTTTAGAAGAGTTTCCGCAGCCACGGCAATCAACCGTAATCACGCGGTATTTATCGCAAAGATCAATCGCTTGTCTTTCCCAAACCATCCGATTCATGCCCCAGCCATGAACAAAAACAATCGGCGTCCCTTCTCCTCTGTCTTCATAATAATATTGAATTCCATTTTCAATATTGACGTACGGCATACCGAATTCCTCCTTTATTTTTGACCATCTTATTAGAAAAACCTCTTAATAAATTCATAGAATGTTATAGCGAATGGATATAATATATGAAAAAATAAATCTACCGGTTGTTTGAATTTATTATAACAAGCATTCAAAATCGGGGCAATTATTTTTCGTAATTTTCTGATAACTATTTTAAAGGCTGCTGGTTAAGACTTAAACTGGTAAACATATAGGAAAAATCATGTGAAAATAATTTAATGTCCTCTATTAATTTAGGATCAATCATTCGATTTAGACTATCAAATTGCTTATTTTGGGCAAAAATATAACTAGGGGTTACAAAAGTCTGTAAATACCCCGCAATGGGCTTCAACTGGTTTTCAATCACGAGATAGTGCAGATGATTCCCGCCAGTAGCAGCAAAACCCATGACTTTATGGTGAAACGCCGAGGGAGGAACTAAATCAATTAAATTTTTTAACACCCCACTAAAGGAGCCTTGAAAAATAGGGGTGCCAATGACATAACCATCGGCAGAAGAGATCATGTCAATGACTTTTGCCGTATCCCCGGTATAATCCTCTGTCGGACGTCCATCACAAAACTGAATCTGATATTGTTTCAGATCTAATAATTCTACTTCCACTTCGGGATTTGATTTCTTTATTTCTTCTAGAACTTTATTGATCACGATTAAGGTTTTTGAACCTGTAATCGTACCCGATATCCCCAGTATTTTCATCTTTTCCACTCTCCCTTCTATTCATCTCTAAACAACTTGGTGCCAAACATGGCCAAATCCATTACATAAGTGGAATTGACAGGGTATGTTTGACACCTTCAGAGTTGGGTCTGGTTCAAAGATGCTGTTTTCGCTTATTTATAGGAATAATGCTTTTCCATATTAGCCATCCTTCTTAATTCTAATTTCGCCACTGCTTCTTGGTGTACTTCGTCCGGGCCATCGGCAAGTCTTAGGGTGCGGGCATGAGCCCAAATCTGTGCCAACGGGAACACATCACTTACCCCGCCTGCTCCATGAACCTGGATCGCCCGATCTATCACTTTGAGGGCCATATTCGGGACAATCACCTTAATCATCGCAATTTCTTTCCTTGCTGCTTTATTACCGACAGTATCCATCATATGGGCAGCATTTAATGTCAGCAATCTTGCCTGATCGATTTCAATACGGGAATCAGCAATCCAGCTGCGGATCACCCCTTGCTCAGCAATCGGCTTCCCAAATGCCACCCGCTCATTCGCCCGTTTACACATTAATTCTAAAGCCCGTTCCGCCATGCCGATCAAGCGCATGCAGTGATGAATCCGTCCGGGTCCCAATCTGCCTTGGGCGATTTCAAAGCCCCTGCCTTCACCGAGGATCATATTGGAAGCAGGGACACGCACATCGTTAAATTCGACAATTGCATGTCCGTGCGGCGCGTCATCATAGCCGTAAACCGGAAGATGCGATTTAACTTCAACCCCCGGTGTTCCGACTGGAATAAGGATCATCGATTGCTGTTTGTGTCTTTCGGCATGGGGATCACTTTTCCCCATCAGGATTAAGATTTTACAGCGCGGATCCATAATCCCGGAAATCCACCATTTGACGCCATTAATGACATACTCATCACCATCTCTGACAATGGAGGTAGAAATATTGGTTGCATCGGAAGAAGCCACATCGGGTTCCGTCATCACATACGATGAGCGAATTTCTCCATTTAATAACGGCACAAGCCATTTTTCCTTTTGTTCCGGAGAGGCATATTGTTCCAAGAGCTCCATATTCCCCGTATCCGGTGCCGAACAATTAAATACTTCAGGACCAATTAAGGAACGGCCCATGATTTCCTTCAGCGGTGCATATTCCAGGTTGGTTAAACCGGCCCCGTTTTTACTTTTTTGTAAAAAGAGATTCCATAAACCGGCTGCTTTGGCCTGCCTTTTCATTTCTTCCATAATCGGCGGGATTTCCCAGCGGCTGCTGTCTGACTTCAACTGTTCTTCATAGACACTTTCACTTGGTAATACCACTTCGGTCATAAATGCCTTTACCTTTTCTTCTAACTCTCTAACTCTTGCACTTTTTTCGAATAACATATAATAATCCTCCTCTATTTTAGTTATATTTTTAAATTTCAATTATTTATGTGTAAATTTAGCCGAACGCTTTTCGATAAACGCTTGCACACCTTCTCTGACATCCTCGGTTTTAAAAATATCGAGAAAAAGATTGATCTCCAGCTCAAGTCCCGATTGTAAATCCATTTCTATTCCATCATTGACAGCCTGTTTGATGCGGCTTAAAGACTGTAGAGAAAGATTGGTCATTTTTCCTGCCATTTCTTTCGCTCGTGCCAATCCCTTTCCTTTTGCGACAACCTGATTGACTAAACCAATGGTTAAAGCTTCTTCCGCCGTTACCGGTTCACCGGTAAACATTAATTCCTTTGCTTTTGCTTCACCGACTAATCTTGGCAGCCTTTGTGTTCCTCCGGCTCCTGGGAATAAGCCTAATTTCACTTCAGGAAGCCCAAGCTGTGCCTGCACCTCAGCAATGCGAATATCACAGGCTAAAGCCAGTTCACAGCCCCCGCCAAGGGCAAATCCATTGATCGCGGCAATGGTTGGCTTTGGTAAATTTTCCAGCATCGTAAATACTTCATGATTAGCTGTCGTAACCTTCCGCAATTCCTCTTTTTCTAAATGAATCCATTGCGGGAATTCTTTAATATCGGCGCCGGCCATAAACGCACGCTCTGCAGCTCCTGTTAGTATGACAACGATCACGTTGGGATCATCATATATCTGTGAAACGACTTCCTTTAATTCTCTCGTGAGATGACTGCTTAAGACATTCATGGGCGGATTATCAATCGTGACCACCGCGATCCCTTGCTCTATTTCAAGCTGCACTAAACGATTCATAAGCTTTCACCATCCCTTTCATGTTATGTTCCAAAAGTTAAACCTCATGTCTATGACTCTATTATTTCGGCTGCATCCGGATCGCTCCGTCTAAGCGTATTGTTTCTCCATTCAGCATGGGATTCTCGATAATGCTTGTGACCAGCATGGCAAATTCAGATGGATAGCCAAGCCGCTGCGGAAATGGAACCGATGCCCCAAGGGACTCTCTTGCTTGTTCCGACAGCGTATCAAACAACGGGGTATGAATCAGACCAGGGGCAATCGTCATCACCCTGATTCCATGCCGGGCTAATTCCCTGGCAATTGGCAGTGTCATGGCAACAATTCCGCCCTTGGATGCGCTGTAGGCCGCCTGCCCAATTTGCCCTTCAAAAGCCGCGACGGAGGCGGTATTAATGATCACACCTCTCTCCCCTTCATCATTCGCAATATTTTCAATCATGATTTCAGCCGCTAAGCGAATGACATTAAAGGTGCCAATCAAATTGACTTGGATGGTCCGATTAAATCCTTCAAGGTCATGCACCCCTTCTCTGCCAACGACTTTTTTCGGCTGTCCGATTCCGGCACAGTTAATGACGGTATTAATTTTGCCAAACTTGACAATTCCCTCCTGTAAAGCCGCTTTAATGTCTTCTTCATTTGCTACATCTGCTTTTGTAAAAATGACATTATTAGAGCCTAATCTTTGCACAACTGCCGCTCCTTTTTCTTCTGATAAATCAACAATCACCACTTTGCCGCCGGATTCAACGATCCGTGTGATGGCCGCTTCACCCAAACCGGAACTTCCGCCTGTTACAACCGCTACACAATCTCTTACGTTCATCAGCCATTCCTCCTTATTTGTTTTAATCTATTACTTTTTGCTTTATTAATATGAAGTTAATGAATTCTTTCTATAATCGTGGCATTCGCCATTCCGTTTCCTTCACAGATCGCCTGCAGGCCAAATTGTCCGCCTGTTCGTTCCAATTCATGAATCATCGTGATCATCACCCGGGCGCCGCTGGCTCCTAATGGATGACCAAGGGCGATAGCCCCGCCATTTGGATTCAACTTTTGCGGATCGGCTTTAATTTCTTTAAGCCAGCACAGCGGCACTGGAGCAAAAGCTTCATTGACCTCAAATACATCGATATCTGCAACGCTCAAGCCCGCTTTCTTTAATACTTGTCTTGTTGCTTCGATTGGACCCGTTAACATGAGAGTTGGATCGGAACCGACAACAGTGCGGGCGGTGACTTTAAACCGCGGTTTGAGTCCTAATTCTAGCGCTTTTTCTTTCGCCATAAGCAGCAAAGCACCGGCACCATCACTCATTTGGCTGGAATTTCCTGCATGAATGATCCCGTTCTCCGTAAAAGCTGGTTTGAGGCTGGAAAGCTTCCCTATCGTGGTATCTCTGCGCGGGCCCTCATCTTCTGTAATAGCTTTTTTTGCCCCGTCTTCTAGCGTCACTTCAATGGGCATGATTTCTCGTTCAAAATGACCTTGCTCTTGAGCGATAATGGCTTTTCGATGACTTTCTAAGGCAAATTCATCGGCTTCGCTGCGGGTAATGCCCCATTTTTCAGAAACGGCCTCTGCGGATAAACCTTGATGGATCAGGTTATACTGTGAGGTTAGGCTCTCACTCCACTTGGTCTTTTGCCAATTGGATAACATCGGCACACGCGTCATGCTCTCCACTCCGCCGGCAATGACAATATCCATATCTCCACTCAAGATCGCTTGTGAGGCAAAATGAACGGCTTGCTGGCTGGAACCACATTGCCGGTCAATTGTTGTTCCGGGAACATGAATCGGAAATCCAGCTGTTAATGCAGCGGTCCGGGCAATGTTCATCGCCTGCTCTTCTACTTGCGTCACACAGCCTAAAATCACGTCCTCTACCAAATCCCCGGAAATACCGGCTCGATTGACTAGTTCTTTTAATACTTTCGCCGCTAAATCATCGGGGCGAACGTTGCTTAGCACCCCTTTTCGTTTTCCAACCGGTGTTCGGACTGCTTCGACAATCACGACCTCACGCATATGTATCCTCCTTATACCTATAAAAAGTAAATACCTACTATTTGTTTGATTTTGCTGTTCACTTTTTATAATGCAAAATCCATGCCAACTCATCAGGAAACAGAAGAAATTCTGTCATTTTATTTGGGATCACCATCATTAAAAGGTTCATGCCATACAAATTTTATTATTCCGTTCTTTTTTGATAGATGCTTGATTATTCTATTCTTAATTGAATGTAAGATTTTTTGACTTCTTTTTCATTTTGCTGTCTGAATTTCAAACAATAGTTTGAAATTTCAGACAGCAAATACTTTTTTACATAAAAAAAACACACTCAATCCTCAGCAAAGGGACAAGTGTGTTTTAACCCGTAAATTTAATAGTTAGTTGTATCTGCTTCGATCCACTTCGTCGATTCTCTAAAAGAAACTCTCTTTCCCTCCCGTTGGGGCATGTCTGGATAACCAATATAAATAAACCCTAGCACCTCATCCCGTTCCCTTAATCCAAATAATTGTTTCATTTTTGCATGATAGGCAGGTTTTCCTGTACGCCAAATTGCGCCGAGTCCGAGAGCATGAGCAGCTAAAAGCATATTTTGAATGGCAGCGGTTACCGCCCCTGTCTCTTCGATAGCTATGACTTTTGGATTATTAGACGGAGTTACTGCTACTGTAATGATAACAGGTGCCCGAAACGGTTTTTCCTCCGTTTTTTTTAACTTCTCTTGATTTTCCTCTGTTGTTGGATCATCTATATCTTCTTTTGCAATTTCAGCCAATGTTCTGCCTAAAGGGCGTCTCCCCTCCCCAGTTAAGACAAAAAATTTCCAAGGTTCCGTATGATAATGATTGGGAGCCCAAGTAGCTGCTTCAAGTAATTTTTCAATTTTTTCTTTCTCGATTGGATCTGCTTTCACTTTGCCGATACTTCTTCTTTGGAAGATGGCTTCAAAAATATCCATGTTAGACCCGCCTTTCATTTATATACTTACGAATGTAAATAGAATAAAGCTTAAATCGCATCAGAGACTTCATATTTCTTTAATTTATCATAGAGGACAGAACGACTGATGCCAAGTAATTTACATGCTTTGCTTTTGTTTCCATCAGCCTGCTTTAATGCCGCTCTAATGGCCATTTCTTCAGCTCTTTCCAATAATGGCTTTTCCATCCCGCTCTCATCTTCTTCTAAAAATAAATTGAAGCCGATCTTCTTCAATAAATTATCCGGCAAATCTTCAACATGGATCATTCCATTATCAGCAAATATCATGGCCCGTTCACATACATTTCTTAGTTCACGCACATTTCCCGGCCAATCATGCTCTAGCAAAGCTTGTTCTGCCAGCGGATCCCACCCCGTGATACTCGTGCCATTTTGTTTATTTAATTCTTCCATAAAGGACTTGCATAATAATAAAATATCCCCTTTTCTTTTGCGTAATGGAGGGATTTCAAAAGAAATGACATTGAGTCGATAAAAAAGGTCTTCCCTAAATTCTCCTTTTTCCACCATTTCTTCTAAATTTCTGTTGGTAGCCGCAATAATACGAATATCGACGGTGATTCTTTCCGTACCGCCTACACGATAAAACTCCCTTTCTTGCAGCACCCGGAGTAATTTTGCCTGCAGCTGCAGCGACATATCTCCGATTTCATCGAGAAAAAGCGTACCGCCGTTGGCCATATCAAATTTCCCGCTTTTCCCTTTCTGTTTCGCTCCGGTAAAGGCTCCCTCTTCATAGCCGAAAAATTCCGACTCCAATAAATGCTCCGGGATGGCCGCACAATTGACGGTGATGAAAGGGGCATTTTCTCGATTGCTAGAGCTGTGAATCGCATGGGCGAAAAGCTCCTTACCCGTCCCGCTTTCACCGCGAATCAGGATCGTCGTTTTTCCTTTCGCCGCCTTCATGCCGCTTTTAAACAATTTTTCCATCTGTGGATCTTTGGATAGTATTTCATCAAAGGAAAAACGCGAAGATTCCGCGGGTTTTTTCGCCGGGATATTTCCCATTTCCTTTCTCTCATATCGTTTAAAGGTTTCCCGCACCTCATGCAGCTGTCTGTAGACAATTTTCCCAATCGCCCCAATAATTTGCTCGTCTTGATAAACTGGAATCCGATAGACAAGATAATTGATCCCTTTAATCTCCATAAAATCACTGATATCTGCTACCCCTGTTTTCAACACTTTCGTTAATTCGAACTGAGGAAAAATCTCTTCTATTGGAATATCTGCTGTTTGATTATGCTGCAGTTCAAACAATTCCAGAAGTGAGGGGCTGGTAAAGGTAATCTTTCCCACTGCGTTAATCATTACTAACCCATCATAGGAATGATCAATCACGGTTTGCAGCAAACTCTTTAAAGTTTTTATCGTTGCCAGCTCTTGTGCCATATTTTCAAGTTCGGAAATATTTTGAAATAAGGCGATCAATCCTTGTTTTCCATTGGTCATATTGAATTTCGACAAGCGAATCATAAAGGTTTGGGAACCAATCTTTTCTTGAAAATGAACTTCGTTGACTCCCACTGGTATAATCCAATCGGGAAAAACATCTATTACCTTCTTATTTAAAAGAGTGCTTTCAGGAACACCAATCATCTTCTCTAAATTGTCATTGATAAAAATAATCCTTTGAGCATCATCAGCCATAAAGGCGCCTAAATTGGAATTTTGCAGGATCCTTTCTAATTGTTCCTTTAGCATTCTTGTTTTTTGCAGAAAACTTTTCACAGCGGCAGACTTTGAGATCAGACCAATGGGAACCCCTTCATCATTGACGACAAAACCGGTTCCAACTTCACTTACGGCAATATACTCTTCCAACTGTTCAACCGTTGTATGATTAGAAATTGTGCCAATATCTTTTTTGACATAGTTTCCAATTGGTGTATCCATGCTTTCATGGGATAGGAGCATCTGAAAAAGGATACTCCTCGTAAACACGCCTACTAGTTTGTTGGCTGAGTTTACGACCGGCAATGTATTCCATTTATATTCGTTCATATAAACGATTGTCTCTAGTAAAGTATGCTCAGATGTGAGACATTTATCAACCGGCGTCATATAATTTTTAAGCGTTTCTATCTTACATTCCCCCTTTCAACAGATTGTTTCTATCCATTACAGCCGTACCTATGAATTGTCTGGAAAAAATACACTTATGAAAAGAAAATGTCCGTATATATGATGATAGCAAGGCAGGAATCTATGAAACCTTGCTCTATCAAGCTATTTTGCTTTTGGCATGTTTTTTGCATATAAAAGGGTATGCAAATGAAATGTGATGGAGGTTACGATATGTTAGAGCAAAAAATACTGGTATCAGCCCAAGCTGAAACCGATATAAACTGGCCAGCATTAGAAGTATATATTCGAACTCATATCAAAAATTTGGACTCGTCTCCTATGGTCGTCAAGCAATTTTCAGAAGGCTATTCCAATTTAACCTTTCTCATTCAAATAGGGGACTGGGAAGCGGTCATGAGAAGACCGCCATTCGGGAAAATCCCGCCCAAAGCTCATGATGTGGAAAGAGAATTTCGCTTGCTGGAAAAAATAAACCCCGTTTTTCCATATGCTCCAAAACCTTACCTCTACCATAAAGACCTTGAGATTATGGATAAGCATTTTTATCTGATGGAAAAGAAAACGGGAATTGTTTTAGATGATACGATCCCGCAAGACTATGATGAAATCCCTATACTCCGTGAGCTTATTTCTGAGTCAACCGTTGACACATTGGTTCAATTGCATGAAATTGACTACAAAAAAGCAGGTTTAGCGAATCTTGGCCGCCCGGAAGGATACCTGGAAAGACAAGTTCACGGATGGTTTAAACGCTATCAAAATAGCAAAACAGATGAATTGGTGCTTTATGATGATATTGAAAAATGGATCTTAGCCCATATCCCTGATTCGCCAAGTCCTACTATCATCCATAATGATTTCAAATTAAATAATATGATGTTTTCGCTAACAGACCCAGGCAAACCTATTGCTGTCTTTGACTGGGAACTCTCGGCAATTGGGGATCCGCTGACGGACCTCGCCTCCGCAGTCGCCTATTGGAAGGATGAACAGGATCCGTTCACAGGGATTAATTCTGTTACCTCATTAGGCGGGTTCTATACAAGACAGGAATTTCTGAAACGATACGCGCAAAAAAGCAACCGAGATCTTTCCAATTTTAATTTTTATCTGGCATTTGCCTATTTCAAAATTGCTGCCATTCTCCAGCAAATTTATTACCGCTGGGAAATGGGCTATCTGCTTGATGACCGTTTTAGCGATTTACACGAAGGCATAAAAAATCTATTGCTTTTATCACATGATGTGATCCATGTAAGAAAGTGAGACAGAAGATATCATGGTAAAAATTCATGTATTAACTCAAAAAGAAATGATTAATCCATTAAAAATAAAAAATTGTACCGCCGTCATTTTTGATGTTTTATTAGCAACTACAACCATTACAACCTTGTTTCAATATGGAGCGAAAAAAATTATCCCTGTATTAAATGTAGAGGAAGCATTGGAAGTAAGTCAAGAATTATCTGAATATTCATATATTTTATGCGGAGAAAAGAAGGGTTTAAAGGTTGAGAATTTTCTTTATCCTTGTCCGTTAGAATTAAAAAAGAAGAATATCCTCGATAAAACGATCATTTTATCTACCACAAATGGAACGGTAGCCTTAAACCATTCCTTTCCAGCTTCCTTTATTTACGCGTCTTGTTTCTTAAACAATCATTATATGGCTGATCATCTTTTGCAAAATCATTCCGAGAAAACGATTCTGCTTGTCTGTGCCGGAAATCATGGGAATTTTTCGATGGAAGATTTTCTCGGCACCGGACATTTGATTCAAGAGTTTTATCGAAATGCTGGAGATGAAGAAAACATCCATTTATCTGATTCGGGAGCAGCGGCCTATCATTTTTACAGACAGCTTCACGAAAAACAAATGATGAATTATTTCTTAACCTCACAAACAGGTAAACTACTAACCTCTTTAGGTTACCGAGATTCTATTTATCATGCCTTTCAGCGCGACATGTATGAGGTGATTCCAATCTTAAGGAAAGGGAAATATCCCTATTTGGAAAACCTGCAGATAGCTGAAAAGACACCAGTCTATTGAAACTGGTGTCTTTTCAATTTTTTCTAACTAAAGAGAACCCTTTAATTAGAAAATAACCTTGGTACTAAATTTATCCAAGGAAAATCAACCTAATGAAGAAATCCATTAAAGATTGACCCCTATGTGGTGCTCATCTATCCTTCCCTCTTATTAATTCCCGTAGGACTCACTTAAATTGAGGAGCACGTTTTTCATAAAAGGCCTGAATTCCCTCGGCAAAATCTTCCGACTGCATCAAATGTGCCTGAATCATATTTTCCTGTTCTAACACAGCATCCCAGCTTAACTGGACGCCATGGTTCAGCATCTTTTTGACGTATTGATTGCTTAGCTGCGGCCCATTTACAATAAACTGGGCGAATTCAATCGCTTCCTGAAGGACATCCACTTCAGTGATCCGGTTCACGATCCCTAAAGCTTTGCCTTCTTCAGCTGTCATGATTTTTCCCGATAAGATCCATTCCTTCGCTAAGTTTACAGGTATCCGTTCGCTCATGAGCTTCATTAACCCCAAGTCAGGGATGACGCCGACATTAACAAAACTTAAACCAAACTTGGCTGACTTGTGGGCGACAATAAAATCGGAAGCAAGCGCCAAGCTATAGCCCGCTCCTGCGGCAAATCCATGGACAGCAGAAACGACATATTTATCCAGGTTCAGAATGGTTTTCGTTAAAGCTGAAGTTTTTCGCATATACTCCAGCTTGTCATTTGCCTGTGTTAAATTTTTCATCGTCTCTAAATCTCCGCCGGCACAAAAACCTTTGCCTTCGCCCGATACAATAATGACCTTCACCTTTTCGTCTTTCCCTAGCCTTTCTAAGTTATGAGTAAAGGATTCAACTAAATCACTCGATAATGAATTAAGTTTCTCCGGGCGGTTTAAGCGAATAAATCCCATTCCATTTTCAATCTTTACTAATGTTGCTTCATTCATGTACTCCACCTGCTTTTAATATTGATGAAATCCTTTGCCTGTCTTCCTGCCTAAATGTCCGGCACGTACCAGCTTTTTCAATAATGGAGCTGGACGGTATTTGCTGTCAGATGTTTCATTATATAGTGTTTCGATAACAAACAATAAAGTGTCTAAGCCAATCAGATCGGCGAGTGCCAGCGGTCCGATCGGGTGGTTGGCGCCCAATTTCATGCCTTCATCAATGTCCTCAGCACTGGCCGTTCCCTCCGCAAGAACAAAAATGGCTTCATTGATCATCGGAACCAAAATTCGATTCACGGCAAATAATGGCGCATCCTGTACCGTGATTCCTTTTTTGCCAAACTTCTCAGCCAAACGTTTCGCCGCTTCATAGGTTTCAGCGGATGTTTCCTGTCCGCGGACAATCTCAACCAACTCCATGACGGGTACCGGATTGAAAAAATGCATGCCAATCACTTGAGCTGGACGGCTTGTACAATTTCCGAGTTCCGTAATACTCAGACCGGATGTATTGGAAGCGATAATCGCATCCGGCTTGCACAGCGTATCCAGCTGTTGGAGCAATGACTTTTTGCTTTCCATGTTTTCAATGATCGCCTCTATGACGATATCCGCCTGTGAAAGATCATCAATCTGAGTCGTTCCGGCAATGCGGGCAAATGTTGCTTCAGCTTCTTCCTTTGGAATTTTTCCTTTTTCCACAGACCGGTTTAGATTGTGTTGAATAGTATTTAGCCCTCTTTGTAAAAAGCTCTCCTGGACATCCTGCAGGATCACTTGGAATCCAGCCGCCGCCGCTGTCTGCGCAATTCCATTTCCCATCGTACCCGCACCGATGACGCCAATTATTTTCACCATTCCATAACCCTCCCTTAGTATTTTCGTTTTACAGCGCCTCCACAATCATAGCCGCTGCCGGCCCGCCGCCGGCACAAAGAGAAGCACAGCCATAACGCGAACCGCGGCGCTGCATTTCATGGATTAACGTGACCAAAAGTCTTGCCCCTGTACAGCCAACAGGATGGCCCAATGAAATACCGGAACCGTTGGCATTCACTTTCTCCATTGGGAGCTTTAGTTCACGGTTTACCGCCAAAAATTGTGAAGCAAAAGCCTCATTAATTTCCCAATAATCAATTTCATCCATGTGCAAGCCGGCAAATGTTAATGCTTTTTGAACTGCCGGTACTACCCCAATTCCCATTACCTTCGGATCGACCGAAGCGGAGGCAGAAGCCACAATTCTCGCTAATGGCTTTAGTCCCAGCTCTTCCGCCTTTTCCTTTGCCATGAGGATGACAGCAGCTGCGCCGTCACTCAGCGTGGAGGCGTTCCCGGCCGTGACTGTTCCGTCTTTTTTAAAGGCTGGGCGTAACTTGCCCAATGCTTCAATACTTGTATTCGGATTTGGATGTTCATCCGTATCAATGATTTCCGCAGCCCTTTTCGACTTCACTTCAACAGGGGCAATTTCTCCTTTGAATTTTTCATTGCGAATGGCTTCGCATGCTCTTTGGTGACTAAGGAGGGAGAGTTCATCCTGTTCTTCGCGGCTGATGTTATACTCTTCGGCAAGAGTTTCTGCCGTAACACCCATGTGATATCCATTGAAAGCATCGACCAGCGCATCATTCAAGAGGGAGTCAACAACACTGTTATCCCCCATCTTATAGCCGCTCCGCGCTTTCAGTAACAGGTAAGGCACATTTGTCATACTTTCATAGCCGACTGCTGCTCCGATATCAATCTTACCCAGCATGATATTTTGTGAAATGATCTCGACTGCACGTAATGAGGAAGGACATTGCTGATTAATCGTTGAAGCGACCGTTTCTACCGAACACCCTGCCCCTAATGCCACTTGGCGAGCGGTATTTCCTTTACACCCGGCCTGATAGATATGACCTCCTGCCACTTCTTCTATTTGCTTCGCATCCATCCCGGCTGCGTCGATAGCTGCTTTAAGGGCTTGGATTCCTAAATCAACGGCTGATAAATCTTTAAACGCTCCGAAATAGTCACCAATCGGTGTTCTTTTCCCACTTACAATGACAACTTCACGCATCGTATTTTCCTCCATTTATTAAGAATATTTGTCTATCAAACTCTTAAATGTGCGATCTCATTTCCCAAAGAAGCAGCTAGTCTGCCTGTCAAGGATTTAACCAGCCCGCAAAACGGGCTGGCATATTCAAGATTGGGAGATTTTAGGGAAACAGGAGAACCATCCCCGCGTTTACATATTTCTTCGGTATTGGCCTCCTACTTCATATAAAGCAGCGGTGATTTGTCCGAGGGATGCGACTTTTACACATTCCATCAGTTCCGCAAACAGATTGCCATTTTGCCGTGCCACTTCTTTTAATTGCTGAAGGGCACGCGGACAGTCGTTTTTGTTTCTTGACCAGAATTCGTGCAGATGGCGAATTTGTGTTTCTTTTTCTTCCGTTGTCGAACGTGCCAGCTCAATCTCAAAAGCATTTTCATTTTGATTTGGATTAATGAAGGTATTGACCCCAATAATCGGCTGTTCCCCTGAATGTTTCTTATGCTCATAATAAAGCGACTCTTCCTGGATTTTCCCGCGCTGGTATTGGGTTTCCATCGCACCTAACACACCGCCGCGATCATGGATACGCTGAAATTCCTGCAATACCGCTTCTTCCACTAGATCGGTCAGCTCATCAATAATAAAAGAACCTTGTAAAGGGTTTTCATTTTTCACGATCCCTAATTCCTTATTGATGATCATTTGAATCGCCATTGCCCTGCGTACCGAATTTTCTGTTGGTGTCGTTATCGCCTCATCAAAGGCATTCGTATGCAAGGAATTGCAGTTATCATAAATGGCCATCAAGGCCTGCAGGGTAGTACGGATATCATTGAAATCCATTTCTTGCGCATGGAGAGAACGTCCCGATGTCTGGATATGATATTTAAGCTTTTGGCTTCGATCATTGCCGCCGTATTTATTTTTCATCACCGTTGCCCAAATCCGTCTCGCCACACGACCCATGACGGTATATTCCGGGTCTAATCCATTGCTGAAAAAGTAAGACAGATTTGGGGCAAAGTCGTCAATATGCATGCCGCGGCTTAAGTAATATTCGACAAATGTAAAGCCATTCGCCAGAGTAAAAGCCAATTGGGAAATCGGATTCGCTCCCGCTTCGGCAATATGGTAGCCGCTGATACTAACAGAATAGTAGTTCCGTACTTTATGGTCAATAAAATACTGCTGAATATCCCCCATCAGCTTTAGGGCAAACTCGGTTGAGAAAATGCATGTATTCTGACCTTGGTCTTCTTTTAAAATATCCGCTTGGACCGTTCCGCGAACCGTTTGCAGCGTCCATTCCTTGATTTGTAAAAATTCTGCTTCATTTGGCTGCCTTCCATTTTGCTGTGCAAATTTTGCAACCTGCTGTTCAATGGCCGTATTCATGTACATCGCGAGGATGATTGGCGCCGGTCCATTAATGGTCATCGAGACACTTGTAGACGGGTGGCAAAGATCAAAACCCTGATACAGTTTTTTCATATCATCGAGGGTGCAAACATTGACACCGCTGTTGCCAATTTTCCCATAAATGTCAGGGCGGTAATCCGGATCCTGCCCGTAAAGGGTGACACTGTCAAAGGCAGTGGATAATCGTTTCGCCTCATCATTTTGACAGAGAAAGTGGAATCTTCTGTTGGTACGATCCGGAGTGCCTTCCCCGGCGAATTGACGTTTCGGATCTTCATTGGTCCGTTTAAACGGAAATACTCCTGCCGTATAGGGAAAATAGCCGGGAAGGTTTTCCTTTAAAAGCCAGCGCAGAATTTCCCCTTGATCTTCGAACTTCGGTACGCTTACTCTTGGAATTCTATTTCCAGATAATGATTCCGTATACAATTCCGTGACAGTCTCTTTATCGCGAACTTTTGTCACTAATTGTTTTTGCTGATAAGATTCGCGGACTTTTGGCCATTCTTCCACCAATCTTTTACATTCCGGATGAATTTTGATTTCAAAATAAGCGATCATTTCATCGAGCTTTGCCGAGAAAAGTTCAGTTTCTTCCTTTGACATCCAGTTCCCGCTGTTTTGTTTCATTAATGCCTTTGTACCCTTTAGCTGATACCATTTGCGCACAAGATGGACCTGCTCCTCCGAGAACTTTCGATACTGGTAAACCGTTTGCACGATTTCCCCTAAATAAGCGGTACGGTCTGGAGGAATAATTAAGTTTTGCTTTGTGACTTTCTGGATTTCGCTGTCATAATTCGTTGACCAGCTGCTTCCTGTCTTATGCTCCACCATTTTCATTAAATTGGCAAAAAGCACGTTCGTTCCCGGATCATTAAATTGGCTGGCAATCGTGCCAAAAACAGGTGTTCGCTCATCGCTCATATTCCATAAATCACGGCTGCGCTTATATTGCTTCCGTACATCACGTAAAGCATCCTCTGAGCCGCGGCGTTCAAATTTGTTGATGACGATTAGGTCAGCGAAGTCAATCATGTCGATTTTCTCAAGCTGCGTGGCCGCACCAAATTCACTCGTCATCACATACATGGCTAGATCACAAATGTTCACGATTTCAGAATCTCCTTGCCCAATGCCGCTCGTTTCGACAATGACAAAATCATACCCTGCTGCTTTGACAATATTGACAGCGTCCTTCGTGGCATGACTTAATTCCGTCTTCGACGCGCGAGTCGCCAAACTACGCATATAGACGCGCGGATTGTTGATCGCATTCATGCGGATACGGTCACCTAATAGTGCCCCTCCTGTCTTCATCTTCGATGGATCAATGGAAATAATCGCGATCGATCTCTCCGGAAATTGTTCCAAGTAACGGCGCACCAATTCATCGGTCAATGAACTTTTTCCCGCTCCTCCTGTGCCGGTAATCCCTAACACCGGTACTTTCGGGGCGTTTACAAGCATCGGTTCTAAAGCAGCCGAAACCAATTCCTTACTATCCATTTTCAAGTGATTTTCTTCTGCCAGTGTAATTAATTTCGCAATGGAGCCCCAGTTGTTCTCGTTTAATTTGGCTATTTCTTGTTCGATCTGCTTGGGCGTAGGAGCGTCAGTTTCGCGAATCATATGGTTGATCATGCCCTGCAGCCCAAGCTCCCGCCCATCATCTGGTGAAAAGATTTTTGAAATCCCGTACTGATGCAATTCCTTCATTTCAGAAGGGACGATGACCCCGCCGCCGCCGGCAAAGATCTTAATGTGGCATGCATCTTTTTCCCGAAGTAAGTCGTACATATATTTCAGGTATTCAACATGACCGCCCTGATAAGAGCTGATTGCAATCCCTTGAACATCCTCCTGGATTGCAGCGTTTACCACTTCATCTACGGAGCGGTTATGACCTAAATGGATGACCTCTACACCTGAAGCCTGTAAAATCCGGCGCATAATATTAATCGCCGCATCATGTCCATCAAATAAAGCTGAGGCTGTGACAAAGCGAACTGGATAAGTCGGACGATAAATTTCTATTTCCATGTGTATCCCCTTTCTTGTTCTAATTAACAAAGTAAGCGCTTTAATTTTTAAAATATAAAAATAGTAAGAGGCTGGAAGTTCTTTATTTTAATAGTTTGATGATATAGTCACTGTATAATGAAACGATTTCGTCTTTTGCTAATCTGCCATTTTGTTTATACCATTGCTGGATCCAATTCAATCCGCCAAGGATAAACATCCTTGCCGTCGTGGCTTCCTTTGTTTGAAATTCGCCATTTCGTATTCCTCTTGAGATGATCTTGGCAAACAGCTGCTCATAGTTTTTCCATAGTTTTTGAACGAGCTCCAGCTGTTCCTGATTAAAGAACTGCTTTGATTCCATGATTAAGTTAAAGGTTTCTTTTTCCTCTATGGCGTACTCAATATGGATGGCCACCATTTTAGTGAGAATTTCGGCTGCTGTCCCTTCACTGTTTAGAATCTCTTCAAGATCTTTTATCGCCTGAAATACAACAAACTGATGGCATTGATACAAAAGATCACTTTTATTTTTAAAATAATAATATAAGGAACCCTTTGTCATGAATAGCTCTGCAGCGATTTCCTCCATCGTCGTCCCAGTGTATCCCCGCCGATTGATGATTTCGATGGCCGAAGTGAGAATTTGCTCTTTTTTTCTGATCAATTTTTTCTCTGACAGTTTTATCGTTATCACCTCCAAATACCAAGTAGCTGATTTTACAAAAAAACTTATCTGCAATTTTTCAAGTGAAGTGTATGTAAATAAGGAAGCATTGTGAGAAATAAATAAGATGAGGCGTAAAATAATTTTCTGATAATTCTCATAATTAAACTTTAACAGTTGTATTACCGGAAAGCAATATATTTTTGAATCCTGTTTAAATATTGAATGGCGTTTAAATTATATTTTTATTATGGGTTTTATGAAATATTACCTGATTGCGGGACTCTACGGAGCGTTTGTTGCTATTAACCATATAAACTTCTAAGATAGAATTAGAGCAGGAGGAGAAAATAATGGATAATCGTAAAGTTGGAGAGTTAATTTATCATTTGCGGAAGGAAAAAGGGCTGACACAGAAACAATTAGCAAATCAAATGAATATTTCTGATCGTACGATCTCGAAATGGGAGCGTGGATATGGCTGTCCCGATGTCACACTACTACCAAGTTTATCTTCCCTATTGGGAGTAAATATAGAAAATATTTTAGATGGTGAATTATTGTCGAATGATTTTATAGGAGGAAATATGAAAAAGTCAAATTATTACGTCTGTCCTTCATGTAATAATATTGCATTAGCAACTGGAGATATAACTATATCTTGCTGTGGAAGAAAGTTAAAACGATTAGAAGCAAAAAATGCCACTGAAGAAGAGAAGCTATCAATTACTGAAATTGATCATGAATGGTTTATTTCAAGCGAACATCCTATGACAAAAGATCATTATATTTCTTTTATTGCTTTTGCTACCGGTGATCAAGTCAAGATTATTAAACAGTATCCCGAATGGAGTTTACAAACACGGATCCCGAAACTGAAACATGGCAAATTACTATGGTATGATACTCAATTCGGTTTATATTATCAGCATTTTAGGAATTTTTAGTTAATTATTCATACGCGAGTTATGTTTGATTTAACGTCAGGAAGAGACGGATATACAACGATAACGGATACTAGAAAGCCCAGTTTGTCTGAAAATGAATAGAGAAATTGGGATTATTAAAGAGGACTATTAGCCAATATAGTGCCCCAATAGCTGGTTAAACTTGTCACGTTCTTCCCAGAAAGGCCATGACCGCTGTAATAAAACGGAACAAGCTGTGAATACCTGGTTCTACATGAACATAGTATCCCAAATCGATTCCCCCGTATAACTAGAATCACTTCAACAATAAGATACTCACTTAAGCAAACATAGGTGAACAGCCAAAAAAGAAAAGACCACGTAAGCAGTTCACGTGGTCTTTTTCACAAAACAGAATTCTATTTATGATTTCGAGTCATCAATATAAAGCGAGATACTGCTCCCTTTCCCAAGGATGGACGGAGATTCGAAATTGATCCCATTCCATTTCTTTTGCTTCGATAAAGTGGTCTAATAAGTGTTTTCCTAGTGCTGCTGTGATGATTTCATCCTGTTTTAAATTTTCCAAAGCTTGAGCTAATGTGGCCGGCAAGTCGACAATGCCATTTTCAACTCTTTCTTCCTTTGTCATGGCGTAAATATTGCGATCAACTGGTGCCGGCGGTGTTAATTGATTTCTAATCCCGTCAAGCCCTGCGGCGAGGAGAACAGCCATTGCTAAATAGGGATTGGCTGTCGGATCCACGCTGCGGACCTCTATGCGGGTACTTACCCCACGGGATGCAGGAATACGAATCAGCGGACTCCTATTTCTTGCCGACCAAGCAATATAGCATGGTGCTTCATATCCCGGAACTAGACGTTTGTAAGAATTGACAGTCGGATTGGTAATCGCTGTAAAACTTGGCGCATGCTTCATAATTCCGGCGATAAATTGTCTTGCCGTATCGCTTAGCTGCAAATCTCCTTTTTGATCAAAAAATGCATTTTTCCCCTCTTGAAACAAGGATAAGTTACAGTGCATTCCCGAACCATTCATGCCAAACAGCGGTTTTGCCATGAAAGTAGCGTGCAGGCCATGCTTGCGTGCAATCGTCTTTACCACCAGCTTGAACGTTTGAATATCATCACAGGCTTTCAAAGCATTCTGGTATTTAAAATCAATCTCATGTTGTCCTGGTGCCACTTCATGATGAGATGCCTCGATTTCAAAGCCCATTTCCTCCAGTTCTAACACAATATCACGGCGGCAGTTTTCCCCAAGATCCGTAGGGGCTAAATCAAAATATCCGCCTTGATCATTTAATTCAAGAGTAGGTTCTCCTTTTTCGTTTAATTTAAAAAGGAAAAATTCCGGTTCAGGGCCGACATTAAATTCTGAAAAGCCAAGTTCCTTCATTTCATGCAGCATTCTCTTTAGGTTGCTTCGCGGATCACCTTCAAATGGAGTTCCATCTGGATGGTAAATATCGCAAACGAAACGGGCCACTTTCCCTTTTTCTACTGTCCATGGGAAAATGACAAAGGTATTCAAATCAGGATATAAATACATATCCGATTCCTCAATTCGTACAAAGCCTTCAATCGATGAACCATCGAACATCATTTTATTATCCAACGCCTTCTCTAACTGGCTCACCGGGATTTCCACATTTTTTATCTGGCCGAATAAATCGGTAAATTGTAAACGAATAAAACGAACATTTTCCTGTTTCACTACTTTTAAAATTTGTTCTCTTGAATACGACATTATTTTGCCTCCCCTTGATCAAATTCGCCTCGGCGAATTTGTGCCCGATTTTTTCACGCTTCAAAGCGCCACATCCTGTCCGTCGTCGAGCTCGCTCAAAAAATTTCCTTTGAAAAATGAATATTCTATACAAACTACCTATAAAGATGGAGTGTGATTTCATTGATTTATATTCCGTCGCTTTCAATCTAAATAATATCATCTTCATTTTAAATTAATCTATTTTTGATATCATTTAGGTTTTAATCACCTTCCTTAGTTGCTCTAAATCACAGTAACGCCCTGAAATTCGTTGAATTAGTGTAAAAAAATGTATACATCGTCACCTTCCACTTCAACCCGGAAGGTTTTCACACAGCCATTATCCGGCTTCTGAACCAATCCATCTACGACACTAATTTTCCAGTCATGCATCGGACAAAAAACATGGTCCCCGCAGACGATCCCTTCTGCTAAAACGCCGCTTTTGTGCGGGCAGCGATTTTCGATTGCGCGAAATTCTCCGCATGCCAAATGAAACAGTGCTATTTCAATCGCGCCAATTTTAATTGTTTTGCCAATATTTTTGGGCATCTCACTTACTTTTGCCACCTTAACCCTTTGAATAATGGTTCTCATTACGTTTTCCCCCTCCTTTATGATTAGTTTGTCGTCACAGCAATATTTACTTTCTCGTAGTATTCCTTTTTCATATTTTCATTGTTAATAACCTCTTTCCATGGGTCACTTAAAACGGCCAAGGCCTCATCTAAACGCTGATTCAACTCGATTACTTTCTCTTTATCATGAAGGACGGTGTTTATCGTTTCTAATCCCACTCTCTCTACCCAGACAGAGGTTCTTTCCATGTAATTTGCCGTTTCACGATAATATTGAAAAAATGCACCTGTCAACTCCATCACTTCTTCACTCGTTTTTACTTTGCAAAGTAATTCAGCTGCCCTTAAGTGAGTACCGCCGTTACCGCCTGCATAAATCTCCCAGCCACCGTCAACACCTACGACACCCAAGTCTTTAATTCCAGACTCTGCACAGTTACGGGGACAAGCAGATACAGCCATTTTCACCTTATGCGGGGTGCTCACACGCTCAAGTCTCTTTTCCAAGGCAATTCCTAACCCAATCGAGTCTTGTGTGCCAAAGCGGCAGAAGCTTTTCCCGACACAAGTTTTAACGGTGCGAAGCGTTTTTCCATAAGCATAACCGGATGGCATATCCAAATCGGCCCAAATACTTGGGAGATCATCCTTTTCTATTCCGAATAGGTCGATCCGTTGACCGCCAGTCACTTTTACCAGCTTCGCGTTATATTTCTCTGCTGCATCTGCAATTTTCCGTAATTGCTCCGGACTTGTGACACCGCCATACATTCTTGGCACCACCGAAAAGGTACCATCCTTTTGAATATTTGCATGAAGACGTTCATTAACGAATCGCGATTCCCTTTCATCTTCATGTCGAAGGGGATGAATCATGCCTAAATAGTAGTTCAATGCAGGCCGGCACTTCGAACACCCGCCATCTGTTCTCCAGTCTAGAACATTCATGACTTCTCTCGTGTGAGTCAAATGCTTCTCCCGGATTTCAGCAACCACTTCGTCCCTCGATAATGTGGTACAGCTGCAAATCGGTTCCTTTTGGCTAGATTTATTAAATTCGTCTCCCAGTGTCAACTGTAAAAGGTCAGCTACCAGACCTTTACAACCTCCACAGGAACGGGAAGCATTTGTACAACCTTTCACCTCTTCGATATTGGTTAAACCTTGTGTTTGAATAGCGGAAACAATTTCTCCTTTTGTAACCCCATTACATCCGCAAATAATTTCTTCATCTGACATCATGGCAATAAAGCTTACACTAGATGCTTCCCCCTTATCTTGTTTAAAGTACTCTGCCGCTTCAGCCCCTTTATGGATCTGGCTTAACAATTGATTTCCGTCGGAAGTATCACCGAATAATACCGCTCCTGAAATTTTCCCATCACGAATAAGTACTTTTTTATAGGTATTATCCCATTCGTTATATTCTTTAACGGATTTCGTCCTCTCATCTGCAAAAATTTCGCCCGCAGAAAATACATCGACCCCAGAGACTTTTAATTTAGTAGATAAAACGGAACCTTCGTATGGACTGCCTTCTAGAGCGCAAATTCTCTTCGCTAAAACCTGCCCTTGGTCATACAGCGGCGCCACCAAGCCATACACCACTCCGCGATGTTCTGCACACTCGCCAACTGAGTAAATATGTGGAATATTCGTTTCCAAAAAGTCATTGACGACAATTCCCCGGTTAACGTGAATGCCGCTTTCGCAGGCTAATTGGATATTCGGTCTAATTCCTGCCGCCATCACCACTAAATCTGCCTGGATTTCCTCACCGTCACTAAAACGTAACCCCTCAACATCATGTTCGCCAAATATTTCTGTGGTTTGTTTTCCAAGTAAAAAGTTCATTCCCTGCTGCTCAAGTTCCTTTTGCAGCATCTTTCCGGCAGTTGAATCTAATTGCCTTTCCATCACATAGTCAGCCAAGTGAACGATATCGACTTTCATTCCTAAATTCAATAACCCCCTTGCCGCTTCAAGACCCAGTAATCCGCCTCCGATTACAGCTGCCTTTCTATAAGACCTTGAATATTCAATCATCTTCTCGCAATCCTCAATATTCCTAAATGCTGCAACTCCCTTTTTATCTGCCCCAGGAATCGGAAGAATAAAGGGAACTGACCCTGTTGCTAAAATTAATTGGTCATATTCAACTGCTCGATTACGATCGGAATAAACCATTTTCTTATCGGGATCAACCTTTGTGACGGTTTCGCCTGTATACAATGTAATATGATTTTCTTTGTACCAGTTCCAATCATTGATCGTGATATCTTCTACCGTTGTTCCCCCTTGTAATACAGTCGACAGTTGAATGCGATTATAATTCGGATGATGTTCACTTCCGAAAACAGTAATGTCAAAACTCTCCCGTCTCAGTTTCAATATTTCCTCTATACAGCGAATTCCTGCCATCCCATTTCCAACCAGCACCAATTTTTTCCTACTCATCTGTCCTATATCCCCCAATCATTATTTGTGAAAAAAGAACAAAACTCAGTTTTATTTCTTACAAAACTTACAGTTACATGCGATATAGAGCTGTCAGCCCCTTATAGTTCGGGTCTGTAAAAAATAGCCGTATTCCAACATTCTATAAGTAACTTCTCATTCTTTTTTGAAAGGTTAATATAAAATGATTATAGTATTCTTCAAGATAAGCAACAACGAATATGTGAGGTTATCTAACATAAAATCGTAATGATTTTTAACATTTCCATGCAAATAAAGTTCAAATCTTCAGTTGATTACGATATAATGAATAAACAAAATAGTTTGATTTCTTAGTGAGGTGAAAAATCATCAGTGAGCCAAACCCCTCTTACAAAGAGAAAAAAGTCATTTCCATAGGAGTCGTGAGTGAATTAACCGGATTATCTGAAAGACAAATTCGTTATTATGAAGAGCGAAAGTTGATCTTTCCCGAACGTTCAAAAGGAGGAAATCGAAAGTATTCATTTTCCGATGTAGAAGCACTAATGGAGATTGCAGAAAAAATTGAAGACGGGATTCAAACATTGGAAATCCGACGTGAAAAAGTGAAAGAAATGAAGAAAATAGAAGAGGAGAAAATACGCAAGAAAATGATTCAAGGACAAATAAATGCCCAATTCGGGCTTTGGAAAAAATAATATGATCCCCCTATCAAACTATTGGAATAATGATTCATATCATTATTCTTTTTGTCATCTCAGAATTAAAAAGGAGGTTTCTCATATGGTGCGGACATTCACCGCTATTGCGATGACTCGTTTCACCAATGAGGAAACCTCCTTTTATTAGGTTAATAAAGGTTCTATCGATACCGCACATATTTTAAAGCCAGGCATTTTACATGTCGGATCCAGTTCTTCACATGTCAGCTTATTTACATTTTGCAGGCCTCCCCAGTGCATTGGAACAAAAACCGTATCCTCCCGAATCGAATCTGTCAGTTTACTGCGGACCACGATTTGCCCCCGCCTTGAGTTCACCTTGACTAAGGTATCATCCTTTATCTTCCACCTTTGTGCTGTCTTTGGATGAATTTCAACAAAAGACTCCATTTTCCGAGATGCCAATACAACACTCTTCCTCGTTTGCACTCCCGTTAAATAATGCTCTAAAACACGGCCTGTTGTCAGAATAAGAGGATATTGTTCATCCACTCGCTCCTTCGGATAATGATGATTAACAATAGCGATCTTTGCCTTTCCATCAGAATGAGCAAAAGCCGCAGTAAACAGACGCTTTTCTCCGGGATGTTCGAGAGTAGGACAAGGCCAGTAAATCCCTTCCTCCTTCCGCAGCCGATCGTATGTGATCCCGTAATAATCCGCCATTCCCCCTCGACTCGCTCTTCGTAACTCCGCAAAAATCTCCTCTGCGCTTCCATATGGAAAGTACGAACCTTTCCCCATCCTTCCTGCTATATCGCACAAAATCTCCCAATCCTGTTTTACCATCCCCGGTACCGGACGAGCGGCCTCTCGCAGGAGCACCCGCCCCTCAAGATTCGTAAGTGTACCTTCATTTTCAAGAAAAGAGGCGGCAGGTAATATCACATGGGCCAGCTGAGCCGTTTCAGATAGAAACATATCTACCGCTACAAGAAGGTCTAACTTTCGGATCCCTTCTTCGACAAAGCCGGCATTCGGATTGGATAAAATCGGATTGGACCCCATTAAAAACAAGGCACGAATTTCCTGTGCATGCACCTTTTTCATCATTTCATATGCCGATACGCCTTTATGCGGAATCTCCGATGGATGAACTCCCCATATTCCTGCCATATATGCACGGTCATTATCATTCTCAATATAACGGTAACCGGGAAGCTGGTCAGCTTTTTGTCCATGTTCGCGGCCGCCTTGACCATTAGCCTGACCGGTAACGGCGCCATAGCCGCTGCCAGGTTTGCCGATCTTACCTGTTACAAGAAGCAGATTGATATAATTCCGAACAGCCAAATAGCCATCTGTTTGCTGCTCCACTCCTCTCGCAGTCAGAATCATCCCGGATGCTGCACTTCCAAAACGGATGGCCGCCTCTTTCAGATCTTCTAACGAAACGCCTATTTTGCTGACGAGTTCATCAAAATCGAGTGCCGCAACATGTTTTTTTACCTCGGCAAAACCGGTTGTTCTCTCTCGTACAAAGGAGTGATCCACATATCCTTCTTCTAACAAAATTTTTAACATTGCACTCGCTAACGCAACATCGGTGCCCGGCTTCACTTTTAAGTGTAAGTCCGCCATCTCCGCAGTCGCCGTATCGCGCGGATCCACCACAATGATATAAGCCCCATTTTCCTTTGCATCCATAAAATAAGGCATGAGTGTTGGCTGGCATTCGGCAATATTGGTTCCAGCCAAAATGAGACATTTTGTTTTTCGGATATCTGAAAGCGGGTTGGTTAATCCTCTATCCATGCCGAATGCGGCATTACTTGCCGCTGCGGCGGCCGACATACAAAAGCGGCCATTATAATCAATATATTTTGTTTGCAGTCCAATCCGGGCAAATTTCCCAAGGAGATAGGAAGTTTCATTCGTTAATGAACCGCCGCCATAAACGCCAATAACATCATGCCCAAACCGCCCCTGTATATCGCGGAATTTTTTTGCGATGAACTCATAGGCTTCTTCCCAAGTTACAGGTGTAAAAACCCCATCCTTATTCAGCAATGGTTCGGTCACCCGTTCTTCACTCAAACCATGCTGATAGGCATTCATTCCTTTTATACAAAGTCTGCCTTCGGAAGCCGCATTTGCTTTCGGCTGTACCGTATAAGTCGTTTTTCCAGCTTCCTCTTTTTCCATAATCTGCATTTTGCATTGGACACTACAGAACGGACATTGTGTATCCATTACCTTTGATGCCATCATCCTTCCACCTGCCCTACGGTAACTATCTTCTGTTTTTCTTCACTCATCCTGAATTTTCTTTGAAAAATTTCTTCCCGTACCGCAACGATTCCAACTCTCGTTACCCATTCATGCAGCTTTTCTAAATAGTAAGCCCGTTTACGATAAATGTGTACAAGCGCTGTTGTCATCGCAATCGCTTCGTCTTCCGTTAGTCCAGAGAAGAGTCGCTCTTGTTTCACCAACAACTCCCAGCCTCCCGGCGCTCCCATTAACCCCGCATCCTCTCGCGCGACGTAGGCCTCGTCACGCGGACTAGCTGATACAGCCAGCGTAATGTTGGCTGGTAATAGAAGAGATTCCAGCAGGCGTTCTAGTTTTGCCCCGAGCTGAATCGAGTCTTGCATCGCATCCTTCGCATAGTGAATCCCTGCACATGTTGCAACGGCCTGGAGTGACCCGCCTTCAATCGGGACAGATACTTGTAACATCCCGCGAATCCTCTCTACATCCTTTTCTTGAACACTATATAGCTCCATTCTTGGACCTTGTGCCAGTTTCACTAACGGAATCTTAAATCTTTCCACCACATGTGCTATTAATCTCAATTGCTCCGCACTTGTTTCCCCGCCATACATTCTTGGAGCAACCATATAGGTTCCATCAGCTTGTTTCGTTTCGGTCATTTCAATATTTGTTCCGCTATGAACACTTATATAATAGCGCAAAGCAGAGCGACACCTTTCACAACCCTCCGTATTTTTCCATTTTAGCCGCTGCATGATTTGCTCTTTTGAATCGCAAGGAAACTGCCTGATTGTCTCGATAACGTCTTCATGGTCCGCCCCAGTACAAGCACAAATCGATTCTTTCACTTGCTTTTCAGCAGCTCCATGACGCTGTACATAATCTAGCAGACTAGCAAGTACCCCCCTGCAGCCTCCACAGGAGCTCGATGCTTTTGTACAAGCCTTAATTTCCGCGACATTTGTTAGGTTTTGCTTACCTATCGCCTCGACAATTGTCCCCTTTGAAACACCATTACACTGGCAAACTTTCTCATGATCGGCCATTGCTGCAATAAAGTCAGCCTGCTCATGCGCACCATTTATCTCTTTTTCCAGCTCCCGATAATCCATTCTCTTTTCGATCATTCGCGTGAATCGGCTTCCCTCTTGGATATCGCCAAATAACACAGCACCAACAAGCTTGTTGTCACGAAATACAAGTTTTTTATAAGTGTTATTGATTCCGTTGTACCATTTGATTGCGTGATTTCCTTCGGCTTCCATGAACTCTCCAGTTGAAAAAACATCCACGCCTGAGATTTTCAATTGCGTCGATAAAACGGTCCCTTGAAACCCGCCCGAAACTTCGCCCCCTAAATATGCCGCCAGCACTTTTCCTTGTTCATACAGAGGAGCAACAAGACCATAGACAATCCCCCGGTGTTCCGCACACTCCCCAACCGCATAGACGTTGGCAGCATTTGTGCGCATAAAATCATCTACGACAATAGCGCGATTCATTTGAATCGGTGTTCTTTCAGCAACTTTTATATTTGGCTTCACCCCTACGGCCATGACAATTAAATCCGCTGCCCGCCAAGTGCCATCTGAAAAGCGAAGACCCTTGACCCGCCGGTGGCCTGTAATTTCGATCGAGTTCTTTTTCAAGAGAAAATTCATCCCTTGCTTCTCAAGCTCTTTTTGCAGCATGTTGGCCGCCGTTTCATCTAATTGACGGTCCATAATATAATCGCCAATATGGACAACATCTACCTTCATCCTCAGATTTAATAATCCCCTCGCTGCTTCAAGTCCCAGCAGCCCGCCGCCGATCACAATGGCTTTCTTGTATTTTTTCGCGGCTTCCACCATCGCTTCACAATCTTGAATATCTCGAAATGCCATAACACCTGACTTATCGATACCTGGAAGCGGAAGGATAAAAGGATTAGAACCCGTCGCCAAGATTAATTCATCATAGCCAGCCTTTCTTCCTTTTGAAGACTTCACCCATTTTTCTTCTGTATTTATCTCCACAACAAATTCATCAGTACATAATGTAATCCGATTTTCTTCATACCATTTCCAATCGTTTAATATGATCCTTTCAACATTTGTATCCCCTTGAAGGACCTTCGATAACATCATTCGGTTATAATTCGGATAAGGCTCTTTGCCAAAAATCGTGATTTGAAAAGCCTCTTGATTGATCTTTAATATTTCCTCAACACACCTTACCCCTGCCATCCCATTTCCAACGACAACTAATCTCCTCTTCCGCATTCAGAATGCTCCCCTTTCTGTTTTTCAAGATGTAATAAAGGAAGAATCCGGCATTGTCTTATGATGATTCCTTATGTTAAGTGTTGCAATATCGTCCTTATGACCCATTCGGCAGCATTTAGACATCATACCTTTCATTTCGGACACTCCTTGTAAATTTGATGTTATTTTACTTTACACGATAAAGAAATACAAAAAGAAAGTCAATTTGTTTTCAGTATTTTCCGAAGAATGTATGTAAGATAAACTAACACAAGTGTAGAAAACATGCTCTGCGGATTATATACTTCGTTTATCAAATGAAAGGGGAAAAGAAAATGAAATTAATCACAAATTTACGACAAAGTGGTCATGCACCATCGCTGTTGGCATCCTTTTTATACTTCGATGTCAGTTTTATGATCTGGGTTCTGCTAGGTGCTCTTGGGGTATTTATTACAGAGGATTTCCAGCTATCTCCTGCCGAAAAAGGGCTGGTTGTAGCCATTCCCATTCTGGCTGGTTCTTTCTTCCGTATAATCATGGGAGTTTTAACAGACCGAATTGGTCCGCGTCCAACAGCTATTGGCGGTATGTTGGTAACGATGGTTCCATTAGTTTGGGGCTGGTTATTTGGAAATCAGTTGTCAGAACTCTTTTTTATCGGAATTTTGCTTGGAGTAGCTGGTGCCAGCTTCTCTGCAGCCCTGCCCATGGCAAGCAGATGGTATCCTCCTCACTTACAAGGGGTGGCAATGGGAATTGCCGGGGCGGGCAATAGCGGAACCGTACTTGCAACATTATTTGGTCCTCGTCTTGCCGAACAGATTGGCTGGCATGGAGTGATGGGGGTTGCCCTTGTTCCTTTGGCATTCGTTTTCATTACTTATATTCTTTTTGCCAAGAATCCTCCTGCACAGCCGGAACCACAGCCAATGATGAATTACTTTAACGTCTTAAAACAGAAAGACACCTGGTATTTCGGCATGCTTTACAGTGTTACATTTGGGGGCTTTATTGGATTAACCAGTTATCTCAGTATTTTCTTTTCCGAACAGTATGGTTTAAGCAAGGTTCAAGCGGGTGATTTTGTCACCTTATGTGTCATTGCCGGCAGCTTTGTCCGTCCGATTGGCGGCTTTATTTCTGACAAAGTCGGAGGGCAGAAGGTGTTAACTGTTTTGTTTATTCTTCTGGCAGTTTTTATGTTCGGTATCAGTACGCTGCCTTCGCTAACATTCGTAACGATTCTCTTATTTTTAGGGATGATGTGTCTGGGGATGGGAAATGGAGCTGTCTTCCAATTAGTTCCGCAGCGTTTTCAAAAAGAAATTGGCATGATCACAGGGATTGTCGGGGCCGCCGGAGGGGTAGGAGGATTTTTCGTGCCAAACTTACTTGGTACCTTAAAACAAACGACAGGAACTTATGCCACAGGATTTATGGTCTATGCCTTTATTGGCATTGTAGCCATTATCGTATTGATGATGGCACAATACTCATGGAAAAAGACATGGGTGGTTAAAGGGGATGTAACAATCAAGAATGAAACAGTTTAAACAAGTAATTATTCAACAAGTGTACTATTCGAATCCCAACTTTCTGATGAACATCATGGGAAGAAATTGCCGATATTCACTAGCCTCTTTTAATCAAAAAAACTTATGATATTTGCAACTGGTAGGATTTAGGGAAATACCGGGAACCGTATCCGCGTTTCCAAACATTTTTCAAAAATAGTTCATAAATAGTATATTCAAAGCCTAGACATTCCATTTTCCCAAGTTTATCATTAATTTAGATATACAAATTAGTATATTAGAAACGTTTTTTCTACCAAGAACGATGCAAAAAGGATGCGGATCTGCAAGAGGAAAGAAGATGGTCGTTTAAGTGGTGTTCAAGGATATTATTTATTTTGTCATTTTTACCAATTTGATCATTTTTATGGTTATAATTCTTCATTTTCGGTTTTCTTGGAAAAGTAAAAAGTTGCAATTGGAGCAAATTGAAGAAGGATGGAGGCTAAAACACGAAGATTACAGCAATTCCACTATAAGTAATAAATAGGATAAATCTTAAGTGTGTTTTTATCTAATAAATAGCAGATTACTGCCCATCCAAAGAAGTTAGAAAGTTTTTTGAAAAAGTTCTTAGTGGTATATAAAAACAAAAGTTGAAAAAGACCACGTAAACATTCATGTTTATGAGGCCTTTTTCTCCAACAAGAAAACTAAATCCTCCTCGATTTTCATTGTAAACCCTACCCTAAGGGTGGAGTCAATTTAATCATAAGAGCCAGCATGTTCAATGAAGATCTGCCCTATTCACTAATTTTCCTATATTATTAAATGCCAAAAAAAGACTTCTGTTAAACAGTCCATTATTCCATAATTATATCATTATAGATCATTAATTTAGGGAACGAGTTACACAACTTACTGGTCCCGAATGAAAAACGAGCGCTAATGAATGCGCCCTTTGGTTTAACAATGTTTCGAAGTTAAGTTACAGGAGTAACTGCCTTAACTCTTCCGTCATTTCCTCAATTAACTCGGGTCTTCCATGAAACTGAGCAGGGGTATTTTGAAATAGCTCAATACACCAGGCACCGTCCTTTTTTATAGCAACTAGAGTTTGATGGGCATTTACTGTAGGCTCAATATCTGATTTTCCAGGCGGAATCATCCCTGCGATAGCGTATAGAATGGCAGCATCAGTTCCCAGAGGCCGTATATCTTTAACTTTAGTAACAAACGGAGCTGTAGGATGGTTTTCAAAAATGGGCTTGAGGTGCGATAAGATTTCCTCCTGACCAATTAACTTACTTCCATCAAACCCAATTTGGACTCCGTGATCTGCGAATTGTTCAGACATTCCCTGTGCATCACGTCTATTCCATGCATCAATTAGTTTTTGATATAAATCTTGAACTTCTTTATGAAATGAAGCTTTCATGTCCGATTCCTCCTTAAATGTGAGCAGTCCCTGCGCATTGTTAATAAGAGGTGTTATTCAGCGTCCTCGACCGTCCCCGTTTTTACATCCTTTTCTTCGGTAATATCACCGACAGCAATCATCACTATCCGTACTATCTACACAAATCTGTTATAACCGTGCTATTTGTTCAAACTGGGCTATCTGCTCTAACTGCGCTGACTGTAATTTTTTGTTGCCTTTATCCAGACAGAAAATATTTGCTATGGAAATTTTTAAGAAGGATTATCCTTTACTTCCCTTCGATATTTCTTCCATTTTACCATGCTTGGAATGAATCAAATGTATGGATATCTAATTCAAAAACCATCTCAACATGAGAGATGGTTTCAAAGTGTTGATAAAATATGTTTCAGAAATTACTGACAATAAAAGGAAGTCCCTACTTTTTATTGTCAGTATATACTGTTTCACTCATCTGAATTTCTTCTCAACCTTACTTATTTTTGCTTTGCGGTTCTTTGTAAATAGTAGTTTTTCCGCAGCACAGCCCGTTGTACCCATCTTCTGACTTAAAAACATCCCAGCCCCATTCTCTTGGCATCATGTCCATCCACAATGGAGTGTGGACACAATAGTAAGGGAAATTTCCTCTATCGCATGACCATTTGTACGGCTTTTTCGTTGTTCCCATATTGACGGAGTGATTTGGATTTCCTTCGATTTTCCCTTCCTCCATCATCCGTCCGCCACTGCCACAATAACTTGAGTAGAAAACGACTTTTTCATGATCCTCTTCTGCATAAAACTTATAGCCATGTGCTCGGAGAAAAGAGGCATAAACCTCAACCAGCGCAGCGGTCCCGCCGTTTTCCTTCACCCCCATAAGCACTGGCTTCCACAGCTCATTCCCGATCATCCTCCATACATCCTCTACTGCTTCTTCTCCCAGCTTGTCGGCGATATACGTACAGAATAAAGCACACATATCCCCGTACAAATCATGGAGTGGGCGGCCTTCATCCCAGATTTCCCGGGCATATTTCTTGGCCAGTTGTTGCTCCCCCCTATCGATAGCCTCCAGTGTTTTGTCTAATGGATGTTTCGCTAAATCCTCTCGGTTCCGCATGTTTTCACCTCATTACGATCCATTTTTCTGTTATCTAATAGACTCACCTACTCGTCTTACAATACGTTCATATTGGATTTATCACTTTTACGCAATCCTCGTTTTTCAAGAATCGGTAATACCTCGTCACGGAAATACGGGAATTCCTTATTGTAATCAACGAAGGATAAAGTTGTCCCTTTAAATCCTGCCTCCGCAAGTGCGGTAATGCCGTCCGCTACTTGTTCCGGTGTTCCAACCAGCGGGAATCCGCCGTGCCCTAAAGCGAAACGGTCACGGAGCGTAGCCAGTACTTCATGCGGGAAGGAGTAACAGTTTTCAAATTGCATTTTGATGACATTTTCTACAGCTGTCCAATCGGCATTGGTCTTAGCGGCATATTCCATATACTCAAGAGCCTCCGCTTCTGTCGGACGGCAAATCACATGAGAGAAGGTCAGCACATCCACTTCGCGTCCCATATTCAACGCTTGATTCTTCAATTCTACAATTTCTTTTTTCGAATCTTTCAAATCAAGAGCGGGAGTAAATAAAAAGTCAGCATTTCTAGTCGCAAATTCGCGTCCTTCTTTCGAACCTGCCGCATTGATGATCGGCACATCAATGGTTGGACGAGGATCACTCTTCACTCGTTTTAGATTAAAGTGCTCTCCGTTCCAATCAAAATAATCCTCTTCCTGCCAAAGCTTCTTAATCACATCAAACCACTCCTGCGCATATGCGTAGCGTGTTCCATTATCTTCCGGTAAAGTAAGTCCTAATGCTTCATACTCAGGGCGATGCCATCCGGCAACGATATTCAAACCTACACGACCTTGCCCGATTTGACTCATAGTCGCTAACTGTTTCGCTAATACGACCGGATGATTCACAGCCGTATGAATCGTCGAGATCACATTAATATTTTTGGTTGAGGCTAACAGCCCTGCTGCCCAAGTAATCGTTTCCAGAACGGAACCGTGAAAGTCAATTTCCTCGCCAGGGGTCCCAATCCAGCGTGCCACCGGAAGCATAAAATCAACATCTGCTTCATCGAGCATTTTCGCCAGCTTTAGATTGTTTTCCCAAGAATTCACCCATCTCTCCGGTACTTTTGTCATCGCCATCCCATTTGAACAATTTGAACAGAATGTTCCTAGCAAAAACCTGTCTTTTCTTAATAATGAACTTCCCATTTTTAAAATCCTCCCCTAGAAATAAAAATATATATGCTACTTTAAACATTTTCTATTAACCAGAATTGCACGACCTAAGATCGATGCAAAAGTAGATTAATAGAATATGAAAAAGGTAGTTTCGCTTTCAAAAATTCTTTAAGTGACCTTTACTTATGTTAATAAATAGGAATAATAGGAAATGATTCAAAAAACTGTTGTATTTAAAACTCTCATTTTTGCTCCATGGAACATTCTTTAAATGAGAATGGAGCCTTTTGAGCTGCTGTTAATTCACATGAAGTAAATAAAGGGATTTGCTGAATATTAGAGGCTGTCGGAAAAATGGTCTGGAAAATAAAATCATCTTGGCTGTGAAGCGATGTGGCAGCACATTGGATCCCTTCGAGATTAAACATGTACATCCTGTTATCATCATTTCCCGCATACAGCAGTGACCCAGCCTCTTTGCGGAGGACCATAAGATTTGCTTTGCCTCCTAATTCTTGATGGGTTAATTCTAAGGAAACTTGTGGACCAAACTGATCCTTTAATTTCTTTAGATAATACTGATAACCCACCTCACTATCAGATGTACCTTCCAACTGTTCCGCAAAATAGGCACGGTGCTGTTCGTGGTGTATAAAATATCCATTATGGGCAAAAGCGAATGATGTCTCATAATTTAAATAGGGTTGGGAATTATAATAAGCAATGGATTTCATTAAACTTGGTTTGCGTAAATGAACCAGATATTCCTTCGACTGTATCCCTCTTAACGTTTGCGGCGCCAGGTTATCATTCTTAATTCCTTCAACGGCTCGATATCTTTTTATCTCCCCATTTTCATTTTTCCAAGCCACTCCCCAGCCAAAGCCGGCAAATCCATATTCCTCCAGCAGCTTAGCATAATGGAAAATCCATTCAATGGGTATGTTTTCATCACCTTTTACAGTTAGTAATTCACACATGTATACACCTCTAACCTATTATTTTGGTTCATCAGGTTGTCCCATAAGGGGGACTTTAGCAAATCCCCGCAAATGGAATGTTCTTTATTTTGTCATTCGAGGTTGAATAATTTGGTTCCACGGATTACATAAATCTAGTTTTGCAAGAATGGCCATCATTTGAGCGTAATCCTCGCGATGGATGGAAAGCCATTCTTGATCTTGCTCACCGTCATAGATACTTCTATCTATGACAGTCGCCGTACGTATCTTCTCGGTCAACTCCTCGTAAGTCTTAAGATATTGTTGGAGACGTTGAATTTGTTTGATAAGTTCTGTGTCTGAAGCTGACTTAGTGTGCTTATTTCTATCTATCATTTTCCTCACACCTTCATTATGATTACAGGAAATGGAATTAGAATATTTCAAAATACTCCCGGTGCTCCCACTCTGTCACTACATTTTGATAATCCTCTACTTTTTCCTGTTCCACAAAAGCCATATAGCGGGAAATCTCACTTTCTTTCATCTTGATTATATAGTCGACAAACAGTTTGCCCATTTTATCTTGGAACAGACGATTTTCACGTAATGAATCAATAGCTTCTTGAAGGCTTTTCGGGATTGCTTCACGTTCATCAATGTAAGCTTCATCACTCGGTGCACCAGGATTTAATCGATTTTCAATACCATCCAACCCGGCAAATATCTGGGAGGAAAAATAAAGATAAGGATTTGCCGCCGGTTCACCTGCACGATTTTCAAAATGGGTACTTTTAATTCCATAGCCGCCAAGGACACGAACCATGGTGCCGCGATTATCCACTCCCCATCCTGCTCGGTCAGGGGCCAACGAGTTAGGCTTAAATCGTTTATAACCATTTACTGTTGGAGTGGTAAAAACAGTGGCTGCTCTGGCATGTTTTAGGATACCGGCAACATATTGTTTGCCAAGAACTGAGAGGGATTCTGTTTCCACTTCGGGAATAAAAAGATTCTCTCCTGTTTTCATATCGATCAGTGATTGATGTAAATGCCATCCGCTTGAGAAAAAGCCCGGGATAGAAGGCCGGCACATAAAGGTCGCTATATACCCATGTCTTTTGCAGATTTGTTTCACTGCTGTTCTAAACAAAAGCATGGCATCAGCTGCTTCAATGCCTCGCATAGGAGCAAATGTTACCTCAATTTGACTTGGGCCCCACTCATCTTCAATCGTGCGCAATGGCAGTCCTAGATCCTCAATATTCTGAACAATTAATTGCAGGATTTCATCTATTTCATCATTATGAGCTTCCAACTGATATTGATATCCTCTCGCCACAGGTCTCACCTTTGGCGGTTGGGCAGGACTTCCCGGAGCACCTAAGAGCTCTGGATTAATCTCATCATTAACAATTTTCGTTAACGAAAACTCTACCTCTAAACCAGCATATAAATCATAGCCCTTTTCATGCAGTTCTTTAAATGCTTTACGGGCGATCTGGCGGCTATCAAAAGGTAGCGGATCTCCTGTTTTTAAATACGCATCACATAAAATCCAGCCTGTTTGCGGCGCCCACGGCAGGACGCGGAATGTTAATGGATCCGGGACAAGCGCATAGTTCGGGCATCCGGTCAATTCCTCGAGATCAAACCCTCCGCCTTTAATAAAAGGATTAAAGACAATGGCGTTCGCTGTATCAAAGAATAAAGGACCTGTATTAAAATCAATCCCATCTTCAAGAGCACTTAAAAAAGCTGGAATTGTTAATGTTTTCGCTCTGGAAATCCCGTGTTGGTCAGCCCAGGCCACTCGAATCAACCGAAGATTATGTTCTTCAATCATGTTGAGAATACGTCCAACGGTCTCAATTTGCTCATTATTCCATAATTGATGACGAGCAATAAATCCATCTTGATTAACCTGCAAAGTTTTATTCATAAGTTCATCTCCCATTTATTTATAATTTAAATATTCAGATAATTTAAATTATAAATGTCAAATTTTCATGCCCTTGATCAGAATCAATTAAATGGACCTGTTTCACGATAATCTTCCATTCCCCGTTTTCCTTTTTCAAACGGTAGCCGCACCAACCGGAATACATCTTTTGTTTTCCACTTCTTAATTCACTTAGGATGAAATTGGCGCGGACTCTCAGCTCGTCGTCTCCTCCATCCTGCCAAGCTTCAACATTCCCAATCACGCGAATGGTGCGCGATGGTGGAATTTGTGACCACGCATAACCGGTGCGCAGCCGGAAAATACGGTCCTCCAGGCGCCTGCGGTCATCAAATGCCGTGGAAACTTCCTTTAGTGGATTCCCGCCGCCAGGAGTGATGGGGATCCAATAAAGGCACTCGGAACTAAACAGATTCAACCAATCTTCCAGTCTTCCTTGATCAAGGAGCCTGCTTTCCCGAATGAGAAAACGTTCGATCTCATCTTGAATTTCCAGTGAGGCATAGCCCGTTTCATTTTCCCAATCTTTCATTCCATCTAATACTTCTCGATAGAAATCATCATTTATATAATAGGAAACTTTTGCACTATCATTTGTCATCATGATGACACCCCCTTCAAACTTTCTTCAGCGGTTTGGACCCCTGCATCTTCACTCATCAGCCGCTTCCACTCCTGATAATAATTACGAATATGCAATTCGTCTGTAACCGGCCCCGAAATGACCCCGTGCCCGTCCATCGTTTGCCGTCCTGGCACACCGAGCCCGCGTCCTGTATGAATCCACTCCACCTCTGGAATCGTCAAGCCTAGATGGCACTCTTCGAAATTGGTCATGTCGTCAGGCTCACCAAAGGCAGGGAAATCCTCCTGAGTCCGCATCCGTAAGAGATTGATTTCTTCCGGAAGTCCTTCAACCGTTGTTGAGTACCAGATTAACTCTGTCTTGTCGACTGCATATGGCTGTATGACTTGGATTTGATTTCCAATCAAGCAGAGATTAGGGAAAATATTCAAATTCATTTGCGCCCCAATTGCCTGGTCCAGTAATCGATCTGCTTCTTCCTTATATCGTTCTCTGATCATCTTTTCATAAACTTCACGCCCAGGCTGCGGACGCTGCTGCTTCCAATAATCACCTGGCTCTTTATAATTAGGACGCTGATCGATTAACGTGTGGCCATTGCCCAGATATTGAACAGTCATCTCACTATAATCCGGGTTTTCCGCAAAATAGGTCATATCCTTATTTTCCCCCATCCTCGCAGCCGTCTCGAACAAGGAACGGTGTGAGAACATTACATGATAGCCATCAGCTGCGTTATCATAGGTTAGCTTCCAATTCCCGTTATACACCATGCGGTGCGGGTTCCCAACCTCAATGTTTTTGCCGTCATAGCGGTCCAGCCACTGATCCAGATAGTCACGTGCAGGTCCCAAATAATCAATCAGGCTGGGAGCTTGCAGATTTAAAGTTCCGAAAATAAAGCCGCGATAACTTTCCACCCTGATCTGTTTCAATCCCCATTCTTTTTTGTCAAAATCCTCCCCGTACGCTTTTGGCCATGGTACACCGGCCAGCTCGCCGTTGTTCTTAAAATTCCAGCCATGGTATGGACAGGTAAATATTTTTGCTGTTCCTTGATGATTGCGGCAAACCGTAGCGCCACGGTGTGTACATCGATTAAACAAAGCCCTGATCTTGCCGCTGTCATCCCTCACCACAATAATGGGTCGTTTTCCTAAGTAACCGGTTTTATAGTCATTAGCATGCGGAATTTCACTCTCATGAGCTAAATACACCCAGGTCTCACCAAAAATCTTGCTTATTTCTTCTGCGAAAATTTCCGGATCGGTGTACAGTTTCTGATGGACCCGATCAGGTTGGATAAGTTCATCCCATTTCATTTTTGCCATCTTCATTCTCCTCCATTTCTTCTCTTAATGTTAAAGCGCTAAATAGCCCCCATCAGCAACTAAAGATGTACCGGTGATATACGATGCTTCGTCAGATGCTAAAAATAGAATACAATTCGCGATTTCAACAGGATCTGCATATCTGCCCAGCGGCTGCACCGCTTCAACTGCCTGCCAAAACCCATCCAAATCAGGCGTATGCTCGGTCGTGATTTGATTCGTCTTTGTAACACCAGGTGCAACACAAGTAACACGGATGCCGTCTTTTGCGTAACGGGTCGCAAGTGATCGGGTCAACTGCAAAATGGCCGCCTTTGTCATGTTATACAGGAACGTACTTTTCCCTAACATTTCTTGCCCCACATAACCTGATACCGAACTCAAGTTGACAATCACCCCGCCATTTTCCTGCTTCAACATCTCCGGAATAACGGATTGACAATTCAAAAACATGCTTTTCAAATTGGTATTGATCACATGGTCAAATTCTTCTGAAGTGGTTTCAGTTATATCCTGAATCCAATGAATCCCTGCATTATTTACAAGAATATCAATCTTGCCAAATCTCTCTAACGCCGTTTCCTTTAACGCTGCCGCCGTGCTTTCAAGTGAGACATCCCCACTAACCACGGCACAGTTTTCTGGAGAATGTATTTCTGCCAACAATTCCTCCAATGCAGCGGAATGGAGATCATTTAAAACTAACTTTGCCCCTTCTTCAGCAAAGCGTTTTGCAGTCGCCCGGCCGATGCCGCTCGCAGCCCCCGTAATAATCGCCACTTTATTAGTTAACCGCTGCAATATCATCAGTCGTTTCCTCCTTTAAAAAGGGTGCTAATTGAGTTGGATCAAGTCCTAAATCGATGACGCCGATTTGATCTAACACGGCATCTTCATTTGGCGGCATAATCGGTGCGGTAAAGGCATCACGAACCATTCGTTCAAACGGCAGCCCTTTCACCAACCCATGAGCACCGCAAGCGATAGACGCAGAACGGACTGTTTTGCTTACCGCTTGCATCATAATATACTTTGCTCTTAAACACGCCGCATAGGTTTCCGGTCCAGCCCCCTTTGTATCATGAGTCCATGCCGCATAATAAACCATTAAACGGGCCGCTTCCATCTCAGAAAAAATCTCACCGGCACGGAGACGCATGGAAGGATGATACCCCATCGACTGCGCATATCCTTTTGGTTTACGAGTGGTCAATGTTTCTTTCACCCAATTGGCGATCCCGCGTCCGATGCCGTAATACATAGAGGCAAAGGTCCCGAACGCCCATGCGGCATTTTTCATAATAAACGATTCTAAAAAGGCATCTGTTTTATGCAGCACTTGACTTTCCGGTACAAAAACATGATCGTATTCTACCGTATTGCTGCGGGTAGCCCTCATCCCTAATGTATCCCATACATCATAGACCTTGATGCCTTCAGATTTCGTGGATAAAAGAAAACCAATGCTGCTTTGCGGATTTGGATCATTTTCCGGATGGGCAAAAAGATAAACATAGTCACTAGCTTCAAACATAGAGGCAAAGGCCTTTTTCCCATTTAATAGATAGCCTCCCTCAACCTTCTTCGCGATCAATGACGGCGTATAGGATTGACCGATTAAGCTTGATGAGGTTGGTTCAGAAACAGATTGACAAAGGAGTTTTCCTTCTTTTGTTACCAAATCTGCCACATACTGTTTCATCTCTTCTGCTATATCCGGGTTTTCCATAATGGCTGCTGTTCCCGCCGCATGCATATTCCATGACATCGCCGTTGCCGCACATCCTTGGGCTAACTCCTCAATGGCAATCGTATAGCCTAAAAACCCCGAGCCTAAACCACCGTATTTTTTGGGAATCGTCAATCCAAACAGACCCGCTTCATAAAGTTTTCGATAATTTTCAACTGGCGAGGTCCTCTCCCGGTCATGTTCTGCTGCTCTTAAAGCAAAATCCTGTGCCAGCTCTTTACATATTTGCTTCCATCGCATTTGTTCTTCCGTTAATTCGAAATTGATTCCCATTCTCCATCTCTCCCATTAACAAATTTTTGATTATATGCTAAAAAATGAAACCGCTATCAAATGGTTGAATCAGATATTATTCTCCCCTTGATCAAATATCCGCTTGTTTCTCTTTAGACAATGAAACTTGTGCTTTCATCAAACCCAATACGGCATAAAGCCCAAAAGCAAGCGGTACAGAAATCACAACAGGGATGCCAAACCAATTGAATTGATAGAAGGTCATGCCGATAACCGTACTAATCACAAGGGTGATAATCCCTTTCCAATTCACAGCCGGAATATCAGCTAGCTTTTCAATGCCTTGTTTCCCGATGTTCATTTTTCCGCGGATAAGATAATAATCTGTTAAGACAATCGTGACCCAGACACATAACAGGACACTGCCTAGTGTTAAAAAGGCTTCAATATAGTGAAGAATGTTGCCAAAGATAAATAAAAGGGAGATCAAATTAGCCAATACCACCATCACTGCTCGTCCCGGCCGCCAATTAAACCCAGTATCAAACAAATTCACCAGAGCAAGTGCTCCTTCATAAGAGTTCCCAACCTGAACCTTTGACTGGGAAAATATTATCGTTAAAAGACCCCAAATCCCGCCACCGAGCACAAGCATCATTCCTGGGTTTGTTATAGCAGACAGACCCGCTGCACTGGGTGTCATACCTTGGTTCAGAAAGTAATCATAAGTGATCTGATAGCCAAAGTAAGTAATGATAGCACCAAAAACCATCGTGACTCCATATAATGACAAATTGGAAACGACGCTAACCTTTACCACATCCTTGGTAGATCTGGAAAAACGGGTAAAGTCAGAAACGACAATGGCGAGTAAACCGGCCATCACAATGGTCGCATTTAAAGCAACTGCAAACCCTTGGCCAAGAGTCATGTTTGGAATCAGAATTCCATGTGTGACCGCATCTACTAGCGATCCTTCATTCATAAGGAGATAAATCATAAATAACAACATCAGAAATAGTAATGGAATCATGATTTCCGCAACACGGGAAACCAACTTATTCCCAAATAATGAGAGGGTAATCCAAATACCTGTTAGGATTAAATAAAAGACTAGTTTGACGCCAAAAGTAGGTTCAATATCAAAATAAAAAAGCACAGAATTTCCGATTAACACACTTTCCATCCCAAGAAATCCGATAATCATAAAAGCCCAAATTAAAGATCCAAAGGCAGAACCTCTTGTTCCAAAAGCATAAGCGCGAGAAATAATATTACTCGAATAACCATCGCGAAAGGAAATGATGCCTAATGAGATGGTAAAAAAAGTACTGACCAGAAAAGCGATAAAAGCAGCTAGCATTCCCAGCCAAAAACCAGCCATATAGGTGATCAGTCCCCCAGTCATCAAGATGGCAAGACTGGAGCCAATTCCCGCCCCAACTGCAGCTAGTTCTTTCCAAGGTCTTCTCATGTCTTTAGGAACGGCTTCAAGAGAATAATCCTCCATCATGCTTTCTAATTTTTTTGACATTCATTTTCCCTCCAAACGTTTGAAATATCCCCTAGTCTGTCCCAAGAAGGAACCCGTTTCATAAAGCATGATCCCGCACCTTCTTAGGACAGCCAGGGAAAAGAGCATTGACTCACTTTGTTAGGCTGACATTTGCTTTCTTAATTTTTCAGTTGCTTCAAGATCCACATGGCCTGTCGCGGCATCAATCGCGACTCCATATTCTTGCATCGCTTTTTCGATAGATAGCAATCCAGCTAAGACTTCCTCTTGTACTTTTTGTGGATCACGTAACAGTGGAGAGCCATAGCCTCCTCCACCCCCGCTGTACATTTCCAGCCAAGAGCCTTGTGGTACCTGAAAGACCATATCTTTAGATCCTACTTTTTGGCTGCTGCCATCCGGGAAATGCAAAATGTAATTATTGCTTGTCCCCCTTCCGCCGCCAAATAAGCCTTGTGGTAACTCTGCTCCTTCATACTGCATGCCATCGCCAAGCGTACCGACTGAATTGTTTTCCCCGTCAATTCGCATTTTAACGTACGTTCCATACCCACCTCGGTATTTACCAACTCCTGCTGAATCCGGCAGATACTCATAGGCCTCCATGAAGAACGGATCTTTAATTTCTAACATCTCCGGATCCTGTGACCGCATACAGCCGGCAGCTCCCGCAAAACCGATGCCATTAAAGCCATCAAATCCTTTTAGCGCTCCCTGTCCGCTTTTTGCCATGAAACCGAAGTCAAAGTATGGTTCATTTTTGCGCGGATCGGTGCCTGAGAATACCGGGGGACATGCTTTACACCAGCCAGCCGTTACTTGATCCGGGACCGCTTCCTTGAACGCCATCATGATCGCTTCCAGCAGGACATCAGCAATTTGGTTGCCGACAATCGTAGCAGCCGGGAAGTTAGGATTCAAAATACTGCCTTTTGGAAAATAACATTCTAATGAAGAAAATAGTCCTTCATTCGAAGCAATCTCCATCCCCGGGTTAATCAGCATCAAATAGGCAATGGCACAAGCGGCTTTTGCTCCGGCCGGGGGCATATTCGTAAAGCCGGGGGCTTGTTTATCGGTGCCGGTAAAATCCATTTTCACTTTTCCGTCATCAATCGTAATCTTGACAGCCACTTTATATTTCCTTAATGGATCGACGCCGTCAGACACCATGTAGCTTTCACCGTAGTACGTGCCGGGCTTCCATTTGCGCACGATTTCCCGCGTCTGCTTTTCAGTTGCTTCTATAATATAGTCTAAATGGCTGCGGAATGTTTCTAAGCCATATTTTTCTATGATATTTAACAGTCCGCGTTCCCCAATGTTGCAGGCACCAATCATCGCCTTGACATCTTCTTCCACGATTTTGACACGCGTATTGGCAAACAGCATTTTCCATACATCCTGGATGATCTTGCCCTTTTTTACAATTTTCAGGCCTGGAATACGGATCGCTTCCTGCCATGTATCCGTATGCTGCGGGTTGTAGCCCCCTGGAGTGGCGCCGCCAAGATCAGATAAATGGCCTTTACTGACCGTCCAGCCAACCAATTCATCTTGAAAGAAAACCGGCTTATAAATACCCACATCATGCGTCTGATTGCCACCCTCATACACATCATTATGAACGATTACATCACCCGGATAGAGGTTATCTTTAAACGATTCCATAATATAAGGCAAAGCAGGCTGAGCGCCAAAACCAATGATCGGGATATTCGCACTCTGTTCCATCATTCTTGTTTGATGATCAAATAGTCCTGTTACAAAATCACCGGCTTCATTGAACACGGGAGAGCGGGATGTTTGCTGCAGCACCTTCGCCATATCTAGTGTAACGGCGTTTAAGCGGCGTTGAATAACAGAAGCCAAAATCGGATTGATGTTATTTTTACTGGTTTCACTCATATATGACCCCTCTTTTCTCTTCAATAAAATGTTGAACGGATTCTTTAGAAGCCCCTTTATGATGCATAATATAATTATCATTTTTATCGACAATGACATTGAAGCAGGCTGAGACAATAATCGTTGTCACTTTTTGTTCAATGATGGCTGGTCCCATGACCGTATTGCCATGAACAAGCGCATCGCCGTCATAGACAGGGGTGTCCACTAATTGCCCGCCCTCTCCATGTGACATTGGCCGCATTCCTTTATAAGCATGTTCAGGAGATTGCCCCTGAAACTCTGTGTGTTTTATGTTTGGTTTTTGCGTAATCCCTAAAGCGGAAAGATTGAAATTGAGAATTTCCACTTCCATTTCCGGCGTACTGTAGCCGAATAACTGATCATGCCATTGATGAAACTTATCTTCAATTGCTTGAAGCGAAATCTCTTTCATTTCTTCTGCTGTAAAAGGTACATTGACTTGGAAGTATTGTCCTTTGTACATCATGTCCAAACTATAATGAAATTGCATGTCTTCTCCTTTGACCCCATCACCTTTTAGCTCCCGGGCTCCTTGCACTTCCAGCTGCTGAAAGGTATCTAAAACTTCACCCAATGCGGCATTTTTCGTTGATGTGCGAAACACCTTCACAAAGTCATGGCGTAAATCGGACATCAGCATGCCGGCGGCACAGAAAATGGAAGATTCTTTTGGAATAATGACCAATGTACTTTCCAATTCTTCAGCGATGGCTGCTGCATGCAGCGGTCCCGCTCCTCCGGCACAAACAAGCGGAAACTCACGCGGGTCATAACCCCTTTTTGTCGTAATTTCACGGATTCCGTTGGCCATATTGACATTCACCATGTCAATGATCCCGCGCGCTGCTTCCTCCACAATCATGCCTAATTTATCAGCTACCTGATTCTTTATCGCTTTTCTTGCTGCATCTAAATCCAGTTTCATTTTCCCGCCAAGGAAATAATCCGGATTTAAATAGCCAAGTACTAAATTGGCATCCGTAACCGTCGGTAATTCCGAGCCAAACCCATAGCAGGCAGGTCCGGGATGGGCGCCTGCACTTTTCGGACCGACATGAAGCAGTCCGCCTTCATCCACCCAGGCAATCGAACCGCCGCCGGAACCAATCGTATGGATGTCAACAGTCGGCAGGGAAATCGGCCAATCGGCAATTTCTCCCTCAGTACGAATTAATGGGTAGCCATCTTTAACTAGAGCCACATCAAAACTAGTGCCGCCCATATCCATCGTTAAGGCATCCCCAATTCCATGAGGCTTTAGATACCAGCTGCCGGCAACCGGTGCGGATGCAGGACCGGAGAGCAATGTGTTGGCTGCTTTAGCGATCGTCGCTTGCGGCGTTGCCACTCCGCCATTTGATTGCATGATTAACAACGTTCCACTAAACTGAAGCTCTTCTAATTTCTGCATCAAATTGGTTAAATAGTTTTTAATAATGGGACCGATATAGGAATTCAATACCGTCGTACTGCTCCTGTCATATAAGCGGGCACGTGGAACCAGTTCGCTGGAAATCGTCACATAATGATCAGGCAACTGTTCTCTCACGATTTGACCGGCTCTTTTTTCATGCTCAGCATTTGCATAGGAATGCATAAAGCTAATTGCTACCGCTTCTACCCCTTGCTCACGAATTGTCTTGATCGCATTAAGAATATCCTGCTCGGATAATGGCGTTACTTCCTGTCCGGAACAATCGACTCGCTCTTTAATCCCCATTCGCAAATGGCGGGGAACAAAAGGTTTTGGTGAGATATACTGATTGTTATAGGCATCAGGACGTAATCCTTGACGCATCTCCAGCACATCGCGAAAACCCTTCGTTGTTAACAATGCCGTTTTCGCCCCTGAATAAGTAAGAGCTGCATTCGTGCCGACCGTTGTCCCATGGACAATTAACTCGATCTGTCCAATAAACTCTTGCAGATTCATTCCGTGATCCTTTGCCATTTCTGTCAACCCATTGAAAAATCCAATCGTAGGATCCTTAGGAGTGGACAAGGTTTTATAAACGGTTGAGTTGCCTAACTGGTCCGTTAATAAAAAATCAGTAAATGTACCTCCTACGTCAATGCCAATACGATATTTCATGCATTTCACCTTCCCTTTATTAAAATGACTTCATGATTTCGGCTGGATAACCGCTGGGCGCCATCAACTGTTATCACAAATACATCAGACATGTAGGCTGATTTTTTCATATCCGGATTCATGATTTGCGGATGGAAGCTAATCACCATTCCTTCCTTTAGATACAAGAGCCCTTCATCTTCTTCCCCTGGGACCTCGACACCAATAAAGGAAGTTCCCGTTTGTCTTGCAACAAATGGACGCTCGATGACATCCATCCCGATTCCATGTCCGGTCAAGTGCCCGCATACTGTTCCTGCTTCTGCGGCCATTTTTTCCAGTTCTTCCTGAATGTCTGTCACTTTCACACCCGGCTTCATCGTTTTTTCTGCATATTCAATGCCTCTTGCTACTAATCGTGCCAGTCGTTCCATTTCCTCATCACGAGTTCCAAAGCAGAACATACGAGAATGCTCGACCCAATGACCGCTGGGACCGGTAATTTCAAGTGAGACGATTAAATAATCATTCTCTTTAATCACTTTTGGGCGAGGATTTAAAAAGATCGGCTCGACTGCACCAGGTTCCTCACTCGATAAGGTCAAGAACAGCGTGTCCCTAGCACCCAGCGCATGAACGGTTGAATAGGCGACAGAAACAGCTTCTTCTTCTGTCATTCCCGGACGAATATGTTCAATGATGCTGTCAAAACCTGCTTCAATAATGGTATTTGCTTCTTTTACTCCTTCAATTTCCGTTTTACTCTTGATTGAGCGAACCTCTTCAAAAGCGACACTCGCATCGACCCATTGAATATGGGGAAGCTCTTGTTTGAGATAGTCGTAATCTTCGATTTTCATCGTATTATTTAATCCAATGACCCCAACAACGCCTTCGGCAATGTTTTGTTTATTGAATATTCTGACAATTTCTAACACTTCATGATCCTTTGGATAAATGGTATCCGGAACCCGCCTGTCGGTACACCAATGTAACCCAGATGGAAGAATTTGATATTGACCTTCTTCTAACACTAATCCATAGCCATAGCGATGAATTAAGTGATTATCAAACAAATACCGTAAGGAGCCTTTTTTACCAAGATAGGAATCGGCAGCAAATAATAATGCTTTGTATCCTTTATCTTTTATGAGGGATCTTACACGACTTAATCGTTGTTCCCTTTCTGATTTTTCGATTGAGATAATCACTAGTTAATCCTCCTTCTATTTATCTGAATATTTATAATTTTATGATAATTTATAGTATTTACTTTGTAAATGCTTTTAAATGTTAATAATTTTTACCTTTAAACAAGAAGGTTAAGGTCTAATTCTAAACTTTTCTATCTATATTGCTCGCTGCCAATCCTTTGCAGTCAAATTTATGATTAGCAAATTAGTGTAAAAACGGCATTTTCCGATATCCATATTGATTTCTTTCAAATAAAGGGAAACAAATTAATTGATATAAATTTATTTGAATTTTATAATTATTACAATTATTCTAAATGTATATTATTATTACCTTTCTCTCTATTGAACCATTTTTCCCTTTAAGTGAATTAGGGATGAACAGATTCCATCGTATTCTACTTTTTTAGAGACATCAGTTTATGAAAATGACGCCTACAATATATTTCGAGGTGAGATGAAGAATGAAATTAATTAATAAAAAACTCTTAACCTTATCTGAACAAATTGCCGAACAAATAAGAGCAGCAATTATCAGCAGAGATTTAAGTCCTGGAGACAAACTGCCGCCGGAACAAGATTTAGCAGAGCAATTTCAAGTCAGCAGACCAACGATACGTGATGCGATTAAACTTTTAACAGCCGCCAAATTAATCGTGACAAAATCGGGCGCAAAAGGAGGTCATTTCGTTGCCGAAATTGATTTGAATGCCCTAATGAATGATATTAGTGATTATATTTCTCTATCTCTTAGTCTGGAAGGAATGACAATCGATGAAGTTTTAGAAGTACGAGAAACCGTCGAACTGAAATCCTGTTCCCTTGCGGCATTAAGACGGAGAGAGGAAGATTTGCAAGTGTTAAAAGATACGCTTGCCGGTATGGATGCGGCTATTTCCAGTAAACATTTCTATGAGCGAGATTTTTTATTCCATAAGGCGATCGCTAAAGCCACCCATAATCGAATGGTCATTACAACCATTGAAGCGATCATTCTTTCTTTAACTAGATACTTTAACCATACTGATTGTCCCATTGAACTTCGTGATCAATTAACCAGGCAGGCCTATGATATTTATGAAGCCATCGAACAGCAAAAACCTGAGCTTGCTGCTAAGAAGATGGAACAGCATCTGAACCTTTTTACAGACTTTTTACCATCCATTTCTTCTTAAAAACCAATCAATCAAAAGATCAAAGATACTTTATGACAAGTGTAATTGGAAGTATTTAAGGAAACGCTGCCCCTGCGTTTCCTCTATTGCTTCACCCATTCAAAATAAGGAAATATGGGTTCAAGTGGATTGGGTAAATCTGGATAAAATAACAGCACGATGGAGAAAATCCACTCAAAGATAAAAAGGAGCAAAAATAGGTTTTTCTCCTTTTTTGAATTCTGTTTCATTTGCGGCCATTCAAATAAAATAAGCACAGCAACTATGAGTGTAATCCAAAATAATTGAAATACCTTCATACGGGTTCACTCCTTTAATGAACGGTTCCTACACCACTAGATCGAATATTTACTTTCATATCATACTTTACTTCTACTGTAGGATATATCTCTTCCCAGCGATCTTTATCCTTGTTCCACCGTTTAGGGTACTTGCGATTAAAAGCCTCTCCAAATTCAAAAATGCGTATTTTCTTATCTTTTTGCACATATTTCACCGTGCTTGCCATTTTCTTTTCTATTTCCTTGGCAAATTCTTTTTCCAATGTATCTATCGTTTTTTTATCTTTAACATTCAGTTCGGATTCACTAGAGATGATGACTCCTGATGCACTTCCTTTAATCATAATGCTCCACTTGTCCCCCTTAATCTCTGGTACGAACTTTGTATTTGCATTAAGGACATTCAGTACAATTGGTTCATCTTCATTTTCGGGTTTCCACATAATACGATCTTCTTCTATCTCATTACGTACCCACATCGCTCCTCTTGTTAAGTAATCATCTAAAGAACCAATCATTTTATCTTTATTAAAAATAGCAGTATGGTTTAGAAAAGGAATGGTTTGATTGGGCTTTTTCCCTTTCTCTGCGGGCAATTTTTCAATCATGGGGATAGCGGTATCCCTTTTTTTTAACATTTGATAAACATCTAATACGGTAGTTTTCATTAAAGTATCCGTTCTAGCTATATTGACCATAATATCAACAGGACTATATAATTCAGTTTGTAATGCCAGCAATTCCTTCGCACTTCCTTTAGAGATAAATACAAATGTATTGGTACTTGGACCACGATGGCGTAAAAAGACATCAAAATGATCTTTTATGCCTTTTTCCGCTACTTTTTCACTAAACACAATCGCTCGAAGGTGTCCCAAAAATATTTTACGTGGAATTTGTGTTTGTAATTGATCAAATGCTTTTGTGATGGTTGGTGCCTTAGCATGTCTAGTAAGTATCATATACGTGCCTCCCCCTGCTCCTCCTCCCCCTCCGGCTATTTCTCCTCCTCCAGCGGAACTATTTGCTTTTGGAACTGCAATTGAAACCGTTACCTCGACCTGGCCATCTTCTGCTTGATCGATCCCAATACCATTAATTAAAACAAGCTCATTCAATTCTTTTTGATCCCAGCATCCAGATAACAGAAACAGACAAATAAGTAAGGAAAAAGCATTGATTTTCTTCATGTCTATTGCACCCTAGGCGTCTTTTTCTGTTTTTTCTTTTTAAAATAAGCAATCAATAAAAGCAGGATCGGAAATAGGCTTGATAAATGTGCTGCAGCAGGTGCTATTGTAATAATATTCAAGTGATACGCTGGTCCATTTTTTATTTGCCAGATCGCAAGTAAAGTGACCAGAAAAATGGCTGGGATGACAAATGGACGATAGTCTGATAAGTTATACCATTGTGCCCATCCTAATGTAAGCATATAAAATAACAAAATCATTTTAATAAAAGCACCCATAATCCAAAATGCCATTACGAGCGATTCTAAATGGGTAAAGAATTCCCCAATGTTAATAAACTGGACGGCAGTCGCAAAAGGGACGGTAAACCCTTCCAATGTCTCCCCCAGTATTAATAGAATTACCATGCTAATCATGACAATTGACACCATGGTAGACATACAGCAAAGCATTACCCATTTTTTACCTCCCTGATGATTATCCAAAAATGGCAGTAAAAAACCAATATATATAAATTCGCTAAACCAAATATTTGAGAAGTACGTTGCTTTAAGTAAGGGTAATACTCCATTTCCAAGTATCGGGAACATATTCCTTAAATCTATTTCTGTCAGAAGAAAAAGAAAAAGGACCATAAATAGAATCATTAAAAGCGGCGTAATCAGTTGCGCTAACCTTCCAATGGTTTCTACACCACCGCGTACAGCAAACGCGCAAGCAGCAGCAATACTCCCCATAATCACCGTTTTCGGGGTGTCAGGAAGATAGTAATCATTAACAAATAAGGCATAGGCATTAAATGACATGTAGGATTGGTATAACAGATTCAATAAAATGAGCAAACTGACTATTTTTCCTATACCTTTACCCAGAATAGAACCACAATATTGAATGATCGTTTCTTTTGGATAATATCTTTGCAATTTACACATGACACTTACCAAAATGAATCCTAAAAGCATGGACAAAATAGGAGCCATCCAGAAATCTCTTTCTGCGAAAAGATAGGTAATAATGGGTAAGAAAAGAATACCTGTAACAACAATGGATGTATAAAGTAACATGGCTATCTGTACAGCAGATATTTTCCCCTTTTCAATCATGCTGCGCTCCTCCTTGAGTTGGGTCAGATTCGCGCTTTGACGATGCTTGTTATACTCTCCCGTTAAATGTGGACGAGTGGATAACTTCCATATCGGGGCTCGCACAAGTACATCTTTCAGTTCTTTTACATTTAACGGCGCTAATGGGGTTAAATATGGAACGCCAAAGGAACGCAATTTACATAAATGGGTAAGGATAACCAATACCCCTAGGATGATCCCTAATAGACCGAGTGTTCCAGCAAGAAACATCATCGGAAACCGAAGCAGCCTTAATGTAGCCCCAAAGTTATATTGAGGAATAGTAAAAGAGGCAATTCCAGTTAATGCCACTACCATCACCATGGGAGGAGATACAATTCCTGCTTGAATCGCAGCTTGTCCAATCACTAGTGCGCCTACGATACTAACTGCTGCTCCAACTTGTTTAGGTAATCTGATTCCTGCCTCACGTAATGCTTCAAACGTAATTTCCATGATTAATGCCTCAACCACAGCAGGAAACGGCACATTTTCTCTTGAAGAAGCCATGGTTATGATCAGTTTAGTTGGCACCATTTCTTGATGATAGCTTAAAACAGCAACATACAACGAAGGAAGAAAGATGGAAAAAAACAAAAAAAGATAGCGCAGCCACCTAATAGCTGTACTTATCATATAACGTTGATAATAATCTTCATTTGCTTGTAAAAATGAGAACAGTGTAATTGGTAAAATTAAGGCTGAAGGGGAACCGTCGACAAGAATAACTACTCTTCCCTCCAACAAATTGGCTGCACAAATATCTGGACGCTCTGTATTATATATTTGCGGAAAAGGCGAATATGGCATATCTTCAATTAATTCTTCAATATACTGGCTTTCTAAGATAGCATCTATATCAATTCGCCTTAATCGATTCTGTACTTCTTCAATTAAAGTTTCATCTGCTACCCCCCTAATATAGGTGATCACCACTTCGGTTTGACTGCTTCTGCCAATTTTCATTGATTTTGTTTTCAATTGAGGACTTTTAATTTTTCTACGAATTAATGATAGATTCACACCGACAGATTCTGTAAATCCTTCACGAGGTCCTTTGACAATCGTCTCTGATTCAGGGGGTTCGATCGAACGCTTCTCCCATTGCGCAAGCCCTAGAGCAAATCCTATGTTCTCGTTTTCTAACAACAGAACAGTATAGCCGATTGAAATGAACCCAATACACTCATCCACTGTTTTAACTTCTGTCACTTTAGCAATGGATAATTTTTCTTTCATCCAATTTGAAACATTCAATGGAGTCTCCTTCATTTCCTTCAACAAGAGAGAAAGTACACTGGCTTCTAATTCTTGAACATTGACTAACCCATCAATATAAATGACTGCTGCCCGAAGCGTTTCTCCAATGCGAAAAGAACGAAACACCACATCCGAACAATCTTCATAAAGGGAATGTATTTTGTTTACATTTTCAGAAAAATCAGAGGTTAATGAATCGGTTGGTCTTTCAGGTTGCTGCTGGATCATTATTTTTTGACTTCGTCGTTTAAAAAGCATGAATACCCCTCTTCTCCTGAAACAGCGGAATACTACTATACATTTTTTCCTACGAGTGGTATTTCTATGTATGATTTGTGAAATATGGAAAGTGATAGGTTGGCACAATATTTATCATCTTACTGTTCTATATTGCATGAAATTTTTCCAGAAAAATTATAAATAAGAGAGAATACACCGGGACAATGAACAGTCCCCGCGCCCCTTGTTCATCTTTTTCTACTTTGAAATTTCTTTGTTACTTCATCGGCTGCTTGTTGAACTTGTTTGATTAATTTTGGAATAGTATGCAGGTTTATTCTGCCATTAGGCCCAGCAATACTAATAACGGCTATGACCTTTCCTTCTTTATTCTTTACAGGAGCAGCTATTGATACAACCCCTTCATGAAGTTCTTCTTTACTTACGGCATATCCTTGTGTACGTATTGTTTGCAGTACATTCTTTAGCTTAATAGGATCTGTTATGGTTTTAGAAGTATAGGATGTGAGCCCCTTTTTGATCACCTGTTCGATGATAAAATCCGGTTGGCAGGCTAACAATACTTGTCCAGTACTGGTACAATGAAGCGGATTTTTCCTCCCTGCGTGTGACAATAGATGAACAGGATAGGAACTATCAATTTTCAGGAGATACAAAGCTTCATCATCCTTGAAAACAGAAATATGAGCCGTTTCTCCCGTTGTTTCTGCTAATTTCTCGACAATATCCAGTGACAAATCACATAAATCTACCTTTGTAATAATCGTATGGCTATAGGCCAAAAACGATGCAGCAAGACGGTAAGATTTAGCCGATACATCTCTCACAATGAAGCCTTCCTCCATCAGTGTATGAACCAACCGATAGGCGGTACTTTGACCAATTTCTAATCTACATGCCATATCTTCTAATTGTAATTCAGGTTCATTAACAGAAAATAAATTGAGGAGACGAAGAGCATTTCTAAAGGATGAATAATGGTATTCATTCACAGCAGGATATCTCATTTAATGGTCAACTCCTTCCTAGCTGTCCTTGAATATATCCTAGTCTTTTAGAAATCTCATCTGACGCCCCTGTCATCCTTTCGATAAAATAATTGATTTTAGAATCAACCATTCTATCCCTTGTTCCCACTATGGTGACCGCCGCAACCACATCATCGGTATAGTCTCTGACAGGTGCCGCTATACTCACTACATTTTCATGCATTTCATCGATGCATATCGCATATCCTTGTTGTTGAATTTGACTTAATTGCTGCTTCAATGCATTGGGATCTGCCGGGCTATTTGGCCCCATCTTCGGTAGACCTTCATTTATAATACTATCAACGATATACTGCTTTTTCTGATAGGCTAATAAAACTTTGCCGGCACTTGTACAAGTAACCGGGTTCCTCTTTCCAATCGAGGATAGCAGCGGAACTGGATTTATGCATTCTACTTTATGTAAATAGGTAATTTCTTTTCCTTCTAAAATAGCAATATGGGCTGTTTCCCCCAAATCGGACACTAATTCTTTTAATACATCTTTCGATTCCCGGTGAATTTCTAAATGGGAAGTGACGACTCCGCTAATCGAAAGCAATGAGAATCCAAGACTATATTTTCTCCCTTCTTTTTGTAAAAAACCCTCAGTAACTAACTCGCTCACCAGCCGGCTAACAGTACTTTTATTCAATAAAAGGGTGTTGGCTATTTCGGTTAATCCCCATTCAGGTTTTTCGACTGTAAAAAGCTTTAATATCTGAAGCCCATTTTGAACGGATTGTAAAACATCCGTTTTCTTTTTAGTTGGGATCAATAAAATCACCTCAAAAGATTTCATTTGTTGTAAATATAAGAAAATAGCTTAAACCATTTTTCATTATAGTTTATTTATAAAAAATTTTAAATATTTTGAATTATACATTTACGAAAACAGAAAAAGAATCATTCGCAACAAACGTATTAACCTTTATCCAGAATACAGGAAAACTCCATCACCTTTGAGCCCCCTGACTAAAAAAAAAGAAAGGTTTAGGTGACTTGACATACCTGAACCTTCCAATCCTACCTCATAAATTATGGTCTATATTAATTTACCCATACTAAGATTTCATTAAGATTGAATCACCTTTCTATTCTCTTCTAACGCTTTATCATTCAACTCCATTTCCGCTGTTAGTCTATCAAAAGAGCCATATTTCTCTTGCACTAAAAGATAACCAAGGGCTGCCAAAATACTTGGTACAGCAAAGGCAGCAAAGGCCATTTTTGGAGCGATCCCTGTCACAAGAAGCATGGCAATTAAAGTTGGCGCGAGGATGGAACCGATTCGTCCGATTGCTTGAGCATATCCCATTCCGGTTGCCCGGATTTCACGCGGGTAATATTCGGTAATGTACGGATTCCCTAAGTTCATTACCCCCACTGTACTTGCCCCTCCTAAGAAAATCAAAATGTAGACAAGCGCTACATTGGTCGTCATACTCAAGGCAATAAATGTCACTACGCCTATTAAATAAAGCGAAACTAGCACTTTTTTATAACCAATCTTCCCTGCCATATAACCGCCTGCTAAAGTACCGCCAATTTGACCGAGGCAAAGCATAATGTTAAATGAGAGACTTGATGTAAGACTAAAACCTGAATTCTGCATTATTTTTGGCAGCCAGGTGTTTAAGCCATATGCCATCATCATCGTACAGAAAATGGCAACCCAGAAAGCAACTGTGCTAAAGGTCCGATTGTTTGTGAACAGCTTTTTAACCGGAAAGCCCTTCCCGTCTTTTGCAGCTGCATGAAGCTGATAATCATCTTTTTCGTTAAAATCTCCGTCAGGTTTTACTTTATTTAGGATGCCAACCACTTTCCCAATCTGTTTTCTAGCTAAATAATATGAAAGCGACTCAGGAAATTGTTTGATAAAAAGTGGAATTGTTAATAACGGAATTGCACCAATATAATACAGCACACGCCAATCTGTAAGCGGGACCAAATACATGCCAATTAATGAAGCCAAAATGCCGCCAAGTGCATAGCCAATATAAATGGCTCCCACTAGAAGGGCACGTCGTTTTTTTGGTGAATACTCTGTCATGAGTGAAATACAGTTAGGCATCAAACCGCCCATACCAATCGCTGCAAGAAAGCGCATAACGGTAAACCATGTAATATTTGGAGCAAGACCTGCTGCCAATGTAAATACACTAAATAATATCATACATATGACAATCACATTTTTTCGTCCAAACTTATCTGCAACTGGAGCTAATATAAGAGCACCAATCATCATGCCAAATAATGAATAGCTGCCTATTGCTCCTGCCTGCAGGGCGGATAAATTCCACTCCTCCATCATCCACGGCAATCCCACACCATACATCGCAATATCATAACCATCAAAACCAATGGCATAGAAGCACCACAAAAACACAAGCAAATGAAAGCGGTTAAATCTACTTGCAGAAACAACATCCTGGGCATTAATCGTACGCATTTTCATCTCTCCTTCGCTTTATATTATTATCGTTTTCATAGTGTAAATAGTATATTATGAATAACAGAAGCAAAATCGTTAACTTCTTACATATAAAACTTTTTGAATTTTTTTTATATTCATTTTATTAATTTGATTATTATTTTAATTTATTTAGTTGTTTGAATATTGCAAAGTAAAAAAAGGACATCCGTTTTGTTTGTAGCTCTTACATACCTGACGGACGTCCTCTTTTATATAAAGGGAACCAATGAAGAATAGATTAGATTCATTCCTCATGACTATTATTCTATTTCATACTATTTCATGAGCTAACAGCAAAAAAATTATGATTTGTTTCGTATAAAAGAAGTGGATTATATTTTTCTGAATATTTTTATTATAACATTTGTACTGTGAATAATATAAAAACGATTACAAAGGGGATGGAACTATGCGTACACAAGTAGGAATTATTGGGGCCGGACCAGCAGGTCTGATTCTAGCTCAACTACTACATCAACAAGGAATTGATTCCGTGATATTAGAACGTAAATCAAGAGATAATATTGAAGGAACAGTAAAGGCTGGGATTTTAGAGCAAACAACCATCGACATTTTAAGAGAAATTGGCGTGGGCGATCGTATGGATCGTGAAGGACATTTTCATAATGGAAACTACTTTCAATTTAATGGTCAAAGACGCCGAATTGACTTAAAAAAATATTCCGGCGGAAAGCAAGTCGTAGTGTATCCGCAGCATGAAGTCATAATCGACCTCGTTAATGCCCGTTACAAAAATGGCAAAGATATTATTTTTGATGTTGAGGATGTTACGTTACATGATATCGATACAAATCAGCCAAAAATCAGATATCGTAAAAATGGCATGGATGAAGAACTTATATGTGATTTTATCGCCGGTTGTGATGGGTATCATGGACCAAGCCGTAAAGCCATTCCGGACAGTATCAGAAAAGAACATCTTCATATGTATAAAGATGGCTGGTTAGGGATTCTATCTGATTCTGCTCCGGCAGCAGATGAACTCGTTTATGCTAACCATTCATCAGGATTTGCTCTATTGAGTACACGTACTCCAATATTACAACGTCACTATCTACAAGTGGATGCAAACGATGACATTGTCAATTGGTCTGATGATCGGATATGGACCGAATTAAATCAAAGAACGAAAACCTACGATGGCTGGCAAATACCAGATGGACCAATTAACTCAAAAGGAATTATCCAAATGCGCAGTTTCATATGTGAAACGATGCAATATGGCCGCCTCTTTATCGCGGGTGATGCTGCTCACACCGTTCCGCCTACAGGGGCAAAAGGGTTGAATTTAGCTGCTACAGATGTCAAAGTAATGTCCCGTGGATTGGCAGAATTCTATCAAACTGGCAGCAACGATATATTAAATCGTTATTCAGAAATATGTCTTCGTCGTGTGTGGAAAGCAGAGCGCTTTTCGTCCTTTATGACAAAGCTTCTTCATTCCAATCCAAATTATGATTCATTTGAACGTGGAATTCAGTTGGCTGATCTGGATTACTATACTTCATATGAAGCAGGATTAAGAACGATTGCAGAAAACTATGTAGGCTTGCCTATTGAATGGGAAAAAACAGAAGGCTTACAGTTGACCACAAAATAAATTAACCTTTATATTTAAACATTAGAACACGTAATTACCTGAATTTTCAAATTAATATGATCGATAGTTTGCCTGATTTGTTATAACAAGGAGTGAAGGGGTTCATGCATGACTTTCATACTCATTTCATCCCAAATGATGTACTGAACTGGCTGAAAGAAAATAAAAATATCGTAAATGCTGAATGGGTTAAAAAAGATAACAATAAAGAGGATTTCCTTTTCATCAATCAAAAATGGGGATTTGAATTAAAAAAGCCCTTTATTGATTTTGATTTATATATGCATAACCAAGAAAAAGCAAATGTTACACATTCAATGATTTCTGCTATCCCGCAGCTCTTTCTGTATGATTTTCCAATCGATATTGGAATAGAGATGTCAAGAATCTATAACCAATCACTGGCACATTTAATAACGACGAGCCCTGATAAGCTTTCTGCCGTGGGAACAGTTCCAATGGCACATCCCGAAAAAGCAGCTGAGGTTTTAAATGAGGCCGTGAATATCGGATTAAAGGGAGCCATTATCGGACCGGGAATTGATCAACATATGCTGTCCGACAGCTTTTTTCAACCATTTTTTGAAGAAGCTGATAGATTAAAAGCGATTATTTTTATCCATCCGTTATTATGTGAGGATCCCCGCTTAAAAAGGAGAATGATGCCTAATTTGATTGGGGTTCCGTGGGAAACAACCGTTTGTGCAACAGATGTACTTTTAAGCGGGATAATTGATAAATATCCAAATGTGAAAATATTATTCGCTCATGGAGGCGGATTCATGCCCTACCAAATAGGCCGATTAGGTAAAGGCTACGAGCAATGGGAACTGGTTTCCTCCAATCTGCAAGCCCCGCCTTCGGAATATTTAAGACGGTTTTGGTATGATACAGTCCTTTGGGATCAGGATAGTATTGACTTTCTTGTAAAAAAAGTTGGTGAAGATCGAGTGGTAGCAGGTTCAGATTATCCATTTGATTTATGTGTATGGCCTCCAAAAGAAATAAATGATAAAGGGGCACACGCTCTACTAGGTTCGTAATAAATGAAAGATTTGGAATACAGCTACTATTTTTCAAAAATGGAGGAATGAATATGTCAATTGAATTAAGCATGCTTGTACCACATGCCCCAAGCCTTTGTTACGAGGAGCATGCCCCGGAATTCCAGCAAAACATCGTGTCTGGTTATAAAGAGGCTTCTAAGGAAATTTCTCACATACAACCCGATGTGATTGTTTTAGTTTCTTGTCATTGGCCGTCTACTTTCGCCCATTATGTCGACTGTAATCCCGTTCATCAAGGGCTGCTGACCGCACAAGAAGCCCCTGATATGATTAATAATGTACCCTATCATTTCCAAGGAGACACAGCTCTTGCAAAACAACTTGTTGAAGCAGGAAAAAAGGCCAATATTCCTGTAGAAGGAGTATATAGCGACCATTTCGAGTGGGATTATGGTACGATTGTACCTTTGCGTTACCTTGTTCCAAAAGAAGATATTCCTGTTATCAATCTATCTGTTACGTTAGCTGCTAATCTCGAAGAAACTTATAAATGGGGTCAAGAAATCGCTAAGGTTTTACAGGAAACGGAGAAGAAAGTGGTTTTCGTTGCCAGCGGCGCCCTATCACATAACTTAGTCCGGGGAAGACATCATATGCCAACTCCTGCTGAGCATGCTCTCGATAAAGAGTTTGTCCATTTGTTACTGAATAAAAATTATCAAATAGCTTATCAAATGCTGCCACAATATGCAAGTATGGCAAAAGTAGAATCAGGCGGCCGCCATGTAGCCATGTTACTTGGTATTATTGGTGAAGATGATACTCCGGTCTATCTTGCAGACGGACAATCATCAGGAAGCTGGAATCCCCTTATCACATTTAGAAAAACAGAGGTTTCTAAAAATAAAGAAACTGCCGTTCAAGAATACGTAAAGTAACATATAGAACATAAAAAAACGCCGACTCACGAAATGAGCTCGGCGTTGCTCATGTTAAAGACGAGATTAGAATCTCCTCTTTTGGTCCATCTTCCAAAAATCCTCTTTTCTTCTGATTTTCCTCTTTCCTGTAATTCTCGTTTTATATTCTTGATGACACTCCAAGTGCCGCCTTCTATTTCATACTAAACTAGACAAGTTTCAATTTTTTGCTTAAACAGAATGAATTTTTATCAAAAACGACAAAGTAAACAAGAAGGTCATGCTGGAACAAAAAGGAACTTATGGCGGATACTGCTATTTGTAATGCTTCCTCTTTAGGATAACCATAAATACCAGAGGAAATCAGCGGAAAAGCAATCGAATCACATCGATGGTTCACAGCTAATTTTAAAGAATTCTCGAAAGATGCTTGCAGCAGTTCTGCTTCCTTTTTTGATCCCCCTTGCCAAATGGGACCCGGTGTATGAATGATATATTTGGCAGGCAGATTAAATCCGTCTGTCAGCACGGCTTGCCCAGTCGGACAACCGCCAAGTTCACGACAACAGTTAGGATAAAAGCCCTTATAATGCCATTATTTACAGATACATAATGTTGTTGTTTCGTGCTATATTCTTCTTACGCTGATGTGAGATACATTGAGCATAATTCTTATAGAGAAGTACCCAAGCGGCTCAAGGGACTCCCCTGCTAAGGGAGTAGGCCGGGTAACCGGCGCGAGGGTTCGAATCCCTTCTTCTCTGCCATTTTATAATGGGGTTGTTTTAGGTATCGACAGGGATAGTTGAAATTATATGGCGAGTCGAGTGGACGATCTCGGTAAAACCGTCAAAGCCGATAACTGGCAAACAACAAAACAACTTCGCTTTCGCTGCCTAATACCAGTCGATAGCGGTTCCTTCCTCCATCGTCCATGTGGCAGGATAAGGGACTTAAATTAAGTGGACTACGCCTGATTTCCACCGTCTGAGGAAGAAGGAAGAGACCAACCAGACTAGCATCTTCCATGCCCGTCAGTAGGCTAAAGGAGAAGGCGAAGGACAATATTACTGACTACACTCGTAGAAGTATAACGGACATTATCTTTGCACACCGGTTCGAATCCGGTCAGCTCCACTTAATTGCACCTATTAAGTTGGGGGCAAGTCCCCCAGCCGGCACCACTGTTTTTATGTTAACCATCATGCGATCGTGGCGGAATGGCAGACGCGCTAGGTTGAGGGCCTAGTGAGAGCAATCTCGTGGAGGTTCAAGTCCTCTCGATCGCATTTTCATGCAATGTACGCTAGCTCTTTTTATATTAATCCACTATTAAAATTGTTGACTAAATAACAAATGTCACACAGCCACTTGTCGATTTTAATCCTTTATGACATTCCTCCAATTCATGAAAGATATCCGTATAAATCGTATTCTTTTTACAGTCAGCAAGAAACTGGATTCATATTTTAATACGAAAAACTTTATTTGTCATAGGAACCATAAATTTAACTCCTCTTTTAGTCAGCATATCCCCCACAATGTGAGAAAGATAAGAAAGAGAGGAGATGAGCGTCAGCCCTTTTATTCCTGTACTTTCTTCCAAAAGATAGGACATGACACCCCAATAAATGAATACCCAAATAGTATGTGTTGCACCTCGATGTGAGAACCAGCCTGCTCCGCCAATATATAAACCAAACATCACCAACCACCAAAGTTCATTACTAGCAGCATAATAAATTAGCACAAGGCCAATAAGACTCATAAGGATATTTTTTAATGTTTCCAGTTTTCTTAAAGCAAAGCTTAAAATTATAGCTCCTAGTACAAACATAAGGAGTTTGTTCTGGAGGGTAAACCAACTTTCATTTAATAAAGGCAGGGAGTTATTTTCTAAAAATAGGGAAACTACCGAAAATATCATTAAAACTAAAGCAGTTATTAAACCAAATTTTCTGAACTGCTTAGCTGTTTTTGTTACTCGTTTATTTAATAAATTGTTTCCGTCTAAATCAGGCGCTAATGAAGCAACTCCTGATGTAATCATAACAATTGGTATAAAAGCAGCGGGTTGATTAAATGAAGCAATCACTCCAATTCCAAGTCCAACCGCTAAATGTGTCTGTCCCTTCACAATATTACCTCTCTATCTTATTAACCCGCTAGTTGATTATACTTCCACAATCACATGCGAATCTGGTATGTCAACACTAAACTAGACAATTTTTTTATGGTCTTTGTTCCTATATTCGACTGGGCTTAAATAATCAAGGGTACTGTGAATTCTGATAT
>NZ_JACHGK010000011.1 GCF_014207535.1 Bacillus benzoevorans | reverse complement strand
ATATCAGAATTCACAGTACCCTTGATTATTTAAGCCCAGTCGAATATAGGAACAAAGACCATAAAAAAATTGTCTAGTTTAGTGTTGACATACCATAAACGAGATTGCTGCAGTGTATCGTGCTTATAAGACAGGAGATGGTAATTACAAAGATCTAAAGGGTTTTTGCAAGGTTACTACTCTTGAAGAAGTAAGTAAACATGATTATAAGTTAACACCTGGTATTTATGTTGGAGCTAGAGATGTAGAATATGGTGAATTTCAGTTTGAGGAAAAAATTGAAGAACTACGAATAAAACTATTAGAGCAGTTCGAAGAATCTAATCGTCTCCAAGAAAGAATCAAGGAAGATTTGGAGGGATTATATTGAGTGAATGGAAAGAGGTTTTGTTAAAAGATATTAGCTATTTTAGTGGTGATAGAATAAGCATAAGTGAAATAAATAATTCAAACTATATCTCTACTGAAAACATGAATCCAGATAGGGGTGGTGTATCTTATGCTTCTTCTTTACCAACATCAAAAACAGTTTCAAAATATTGTAGTAATGATATCCTCATATCAAATATACGGCCGTATTATAAAAAAATCTGGTTTGCTGATAAAGAAGGTGGTTGTTCAAGTGATATCTTAGTTATACGTAATAAAGATATTGTACATGTTGATAGTAAATTCCTTTATTATTGTTTATATACTGACAATTTTTTTGATTATGTAATGACAGGGGCAAAAGGGGCAAAAATGCCAAGGGGGGATAAGGATGAGATTATGAATTATCCGTTATTTCTACCCTCATTAACTCGGCAACAGAAAATTGCAAGTATTTTATCAAATCTAGAAAATAAAATCGAATTAAATATTAAAATAATCGAAACTCTTGAAGAAATGGCACAAACTTTTTTTCGACATTGGTTTGTTGATCTAATTGATAACGAAAAAACAAAACAACTTGGAGACTACGTTATTTTAAATCCAAGTACAACAGTAAAAAAAGGAACCTTATTAAAGTTTGTTGATATGAAGGCTTTACCAACTAGACATATGAGTATTTCAGATGAAAATATTGTGGAGAAGGAATACAAGTCTGGAACTAAATTCATGAAAAATGACGTTTTACTAGCACGAATTACACCATGTCTTGAAAATGGTAAAGCTGCTTTTGTTGATTTTCTCAATGAAGGTAAAGTCGCATTTGGTTCTACAGAATTCCTGGTGTTAAGAGCTAATGACAATAGTTGTCCTCAATTTTTATATTGTCTTATTAAGGACCCAAATTTTCATGAATTTGCTAAACAGAGCATGGTTGGAACATCAGGCAGACAAAGGGTACAAAATAGTGTTCTTCTTCAATATGAAATGCCTAATATTAGTAAAGAACAAATGAAAAGGTTCGAGGATATAACAGAAAAATGGTTTTTACAATTACGTAAATACACTTTTGAAAACTACATTTTAAAACAAACTCTAAATTACTTGCTACCCGCTTTACTTTCAGGATCAATTGAAGTATAAGAAGAAGCAATTCATAAATAGGAGGTGCTTTAATTGAATAGTGGCTTATATGAATCGGACTTTGAAGAAACAACTATAGAACGACTTAAACGTATTGGTTATAACTATCTTCATGCAACAAAATTGTTCAGTGGTCGGGAAAGTGTTCGTGATGTAATATTACGTGACCGTTTAGAGGGGTTTTTGCGAAGGAAATATTCTTCGCTTCCTTCCGAACAGATTCCTATTTTGGCTGATTTGTTCATGAGTCCTGATGGAGTAACGAATCAACAAAGAAATGAGCGGTTCCATGAGATGTTGACAAAAGGCTTCACTTTTTCATGGGAAGAAGGAGCCGAACAGCAATTTGAACATGTTTTCCTGGTTGATTGGAATAATGTTGATAAAAATGACTTCCTAGTGGTCAATCAACTTTCAATAGATGGCCGTTTTTCTAGAAGGCCAGATATTATTATTTATATAAACGGTTTTCCATTAGTTGTTTTTGAATTAAAGAGCCCATATAACCAACAGGCAACTGTGGATGATGCCTACATACAAATTACGAACTACACCAATGACATACCTCAACTTTTTACCTACAATGCCTTTTCCGTTATTTCGGATAACATAGAGACCCTTCACGGCATTCCAGGTGCACCAATAGAATTTTTTGCGGCATGGAAATCCATTGACGGACGGACAGTAGACAACAATGTTGCCAATACGATGAAAACGTTAATTGAAGGTCTATTCCAGAAAGACCGACTGCTTGAGTATATTCGATATTTCTTGGTTTACATGAAAGACGGTGAACAGAGATATAAAATAGGGGCGAAATATCATCAATTTTTTGGTGTGAAATTTGCTGTGCAGGAAACGATGCGAGCCACACGTCCGGAAGGAGATCGAAAAATTGGTGTTATTTGGCATACACAAGGATCCGGGAAAAGTATTTCGATGATGTTCTTTGCCGGCATGGTTATTCATCATTCAGACCTGAAAAACCCAAGTGTTGTGGTTCAGGTGGATAGAGCTGATTTAGATGAACAGCTATCTGATACTTTCGAGAAAGGTGAAAATTTAGTCGGAAGTATTCATCATGCAGAAAGTTCAGACCAACTTCGTGAAATATTGAGAAACGAGTCTGGACAAATAGTGTTTTCAACTATAGAAAAATTCCGGCTGAAAAATGAAGAAACAGATGGAGAAGTTTCAAAGAAAGAAATTAAACATCCTGTTCTTTCTGAAAGAAGAAATATTATTGTAATTTCAGATGAAGCACATCGAACCCAATACAACGAAGGGGGCTATGCCGGCCATTTACGTGAAGCACTACCCAATGCTTCACATATTGCATTTACGGGGACACCAATAGATTTTATTGGCCGGAATACGGTTGAAGTGTTTGGTAACTATATTCATGTTTATGATATGCAACAAGCGGTTCTAGATAAGGCAACTGTTCCTATCTATTATGAGTCTCGTTTAATTCCTCTCGGTAATACAAATGCACAACTGGATGAAGATTTCGATAAACTTATTTCAGAAGCTCACTCAAACGATGAGCGGTCAATAGCACAAATAAAATGGGCTGCTCTAGAACGTGTTGTTGGAACTCAACCAAGACTTGAAAGACTAGCGAAAGATATTTTACATCATTTTGAACAGGCAGCGAGCTCACAAGATAAAGCAATGATTGTTTGTATGAGCCGTGAAATTTGTGTAGCTTTATATGACGAATTGAGGAAGTTGCCGAATTGTCCGTTAGTTGAAGTAATCATGACTGGTGATGTAAGAAAGGATCCAGAAGGATGGAGAAAGGACATTCAACCTGGTAGCGATTACCCCCATATCAAGACAAAAGAAGAACAAGAGACGATAAAGGAAAATTTAAAGGATCCAGAACATCCGCTCAAAATGGTTATTGTCCGGGATATGTGGTTGACCGGAACTGATATTCCAACAATGAAATTCTTATATGTTGATAAACCGATGAAAGGCCATACCCTCATGCAAGCAATCGCAAGGGTAAACCGAGTTTTTCCAGGTAAGGAAGGTGGAGTAATCGTTGATTTTATTGGAATTGCTCAAAACCTTAAAGAAGCAACTAAGAAATATACCAGTGGCGGGGGCAGAGGAACACCAACATTTGATATTGAAGCTGCCGTTGCCGTTTTCTATGAACATCTCGGTACTGTTCGTGAATTTATTCCGAATGAAGCAGATGTAACTGGTTGGAAAACCCTCGATAAGGTTGACCGTGAAGATTATATTGCAGAGCTTGTAAATGGGCTTCTAGGTTGGCGACAAGAAGCATTTTTGACCGCTCAACTCAAACTAAAGAAAGCCCATCAATTAGTTAGACATATTGATGAAATACGTTCTTTTTCCTATGAAATTACTCTTTATCAACTCTTGGCTACTCAGGTACGAAAAATTGTTGAAGGTAATATTGGAGCACGAAAAAAAGAAAAGGATTTGGAAAAACGGGTTACAAACCTTGTAAACGAAAGTATAGAGGCTAAAGAAGCAATTGACTTGTTCGCTGTTGCCGGCATTGAGAGACCGGATATTTCAATTCTTGATGAAGCCTTTATGGCTGATTTGGTCGAGAAAAAGCACGTAGATCTACGGTTAAAACTTCTAAAGGAATTACTTGATGATGAGATTAAATTAAAATTAAAGAAATCCAATCCAAAGCAAAAGTCATTAAAAGAAGCACTGGAAAAGGCGATAAGCGAGTATCATGATAGAGTGATTTCTGCTGCTGACCTTATTCGGATGATGATTGAAGTTAAAAAAGGGATGCAAGGTGAATTGAGATTTCAGGATGAACTTGGTCTTTCAGAGGAAGAGGTTGCATTTTATCATATTATCGAAAATATGGGCAATAAAGCATTTACCAATGATTTTATTGCGAACTTAGTTCATAAGGTACTAGAAGCTATGAAGAAACAGTTCAAGGTGGACTGGACTAATCCTCACCGTTCCGATGTTCTTTCAAAGGTGAACCTGGCCGTTAAAATGGTCTTAATGAAGGAAAAAATAACAGGTGAACAGTTGAAGTTCCTCACAAATGCGATTGTTGAACAAGCAAAAGAACAGTATAAGGATTGGCCGAGAAATTTGGCATAAAGTATATGGTTCTCTGCATATTTGAATGATGATAGCACTCAACTATTTAAGTCGGGTGCTACTGTTTTTTTACCTCCCAACATCATTAATTATGTTAGAGCCATTTTAAAATGTCATTAATTTTCTTGTTCTTTGCGGAGTGCATTAATTTGGTCATACATTTCCCTGATCCGACTGTTATAGTCATCGTTGGCTGCTAATAATTTCTGTTGATATTCCCGTTCTAGTTCCAGGAGAGCCTTATCCTTCTCATAATCCTTCTTCTCATTCAGCCGTTCCAACTCAACCGCATGATGTTCCAGTAGCGATTGCACTTCCTGTTTCAGAGCCTTAATTTCTACCCCTTGGTCATTATTCTGCTGCATGACCTCTTTGACTTGTGACTGCAGCTGCTCCCGTTCATGAGCAAACTGTTCTTTTAATTTCTTATTTTCATCCGCATAATCCTTGTATTCGTTCACCAGACCGGTTAATGTATCGTTCTTTGACCTGTACTCATTGATAAGAAGCTGATTGTTTTCATAGGTGGATCGTGCTTCCTCTAACTGCTTCATGGCTTCCTTTTTCTCTTCTTCCAGAACCTTTACGGATTCCTGGGATTGCTTCAATTCCTCGATGGCTGCTTTCGACTTCTCCTGGTATTCCCCGATGATGGACTCCTTTTGTTCCAGTTTGTCGGCAATTTCCTTCACCGCATGATCCTTGATATAAATGGATCGTTGAACCATATTAGAAACTAACTCATAAATCCGGGCCGTATGTACTTCCAGTTCGTTCAAGTCTTGGCTGTAATCCGTTGCCCCTTGCTTGATGGATTGCAATTCGGAAAAAGCGACAGCCTTCTCGAACCATTCCTTTGCGGAATCTCCGCTGTTCTCAATCATCAACTTTACTTTGTCGTATAAATCGTCAGAAACCTTTACTCCGAATGTTTTGTCAGCCATTTCAATATCTCCTTTTAGGTAAACTTTAATATCCAGCAATATCAGTAGGTTAACCTCATTAACTAAAGTTAACTATATTATAACATGTACACGATAGCTTGTATAAACAAAAAGGAGTATCTTTTCGGATACCCCGTTTGTTATTAATTTATGGTTTTGCTGATTTCAAACCATCGATCCATTTATTTCTCCGACTTTGTAACTCTTTTTTGTCAGCAGAATCATTATCATCAACATTTCCAATTGGATCATACAAATTAATAGCAAAGATTTCATAAATTCTTCGTTCCTTTTTATCGCAGTAAAAAACATCGACTGAATGAAATTCATGATGAAATTCCCTGGTGACACTACTCTTACCTAATATGTGCTTATTAAGCCTTTGATTTATATTTAGAGATTCTCCAATGTAAATGATCGTTCCGTTTATATCCCTCATAAAATAAAAGCCAGGAACGGCTTTCACTTTATGAATTTTTGATACAGAAATGGTTGCAGAAGGATCAGGTAGTCCTATTTTTATCAAGAAAACTCCTCCTAATTAATCAAACACACTAAATGTCTTGAGCACGTTATTTGTCTCTTCCTCCGTGATCCCAATGTACCGGAGGGTAATTGACGGGTGAGAGTGATTTAATATCCCTTGCAACATGGCGACATCCTTTGTCGCTTTGTAGAACCAATATCCGAATGTCTTTCGTAAGGTATGGTTTCCTACATGTTCTACCCCGCCCATATCTGCTGCCTTATTTAGCTGCCGGTAAGCCTGGGTGGGGCTGATAGCCTTATCTCCTTTTCTCGAAGGGAACAGCCACTCACTCTTTAACCCGTCTGCATATTGATATATCTCATCGAAACAGGTGCCAATGTAAATATCCCGGATCTTTTGGGTCTTGCCCTCTTTGGCTTTTAAAATCTTATCCCTTTTTGTTTTCAATTCTATAATCTGCTTGGTTTTCAGTTTAAGAAGATCGCCAACCCGGAGTCCGGTTTCGCACCCCAGGACGAAAAGTATGTAATCCCGTTCGCCACAATGTCGTTTCAAAGCCCACTTCATATCCTCTAGCTGCTGCTTATCCCTGATCGGTCGCACATCTTTGATTTGATTTGTCATGTCGTTTGCTCCTTTAATTTCAGCGATTTGAATGTATGATTTTTTGTATAAATCTATTTTAAACCGAAATTGGGACAAGTACAATAGTTTCAACGAAATGAATGTATGAATTTCTATCTTTTCTTACATTCGTTAAAGTCGCAAAAAATCACAAATGAATTTATCTATTTAATTCGTGACAATAAGGGAGAAGATTTTCGCAATAAATATGTAGTGACGGTAGCTTTTTAATTAGAAATGGCTATGTATTTATAGTGGGATACAATTTTTATGGGTTTCTTATTCTTCTGAAAATGATAAGGATATATAAGAAGGTGGATGATTTCACGGACTTTTATAGTAAAGAATCAAATATACAAAGATTTTTTTCATTCTTTTTGGTATAGCAAAGAAGATAGTAAGTGAATCAACTCAAGAGGAATTTTTCCATACATTTAATACTCTTCATGAAGAAAGCAAACAAACTGTCATTTCCAGTGACCGACCACCAATGGAAATCCCAACACTAAGTAAATATCGAAAAATTTTTTTCTGTGAAACACTGTGAAACATTATGAAGCATTTTTTATTCGGACAAATCCCTTTATAATATTTTTATAAACATAAAAAAGCCTGTGCACCGATGATTAGTGCATGGGCTTTTTGAATGGGAGCAGACATTTTCTGTTCCCTTTTTTGTTGTATCGCTGTATTCCATGCGATTTTGATTTGCTAGCAGCCTTCTTCCCGCTTTATCTTTATACATCATGCAAGGGATCTGAGGTTAACAGCATAATCTGTGGACGAAAGGAAAAAGATTGTCCTCTAATGTTACAGTCACAGGCATTTTGAAAGAGTATATCGATTATGGGAGGTGATTTGAATGGATAAAGACACAGTAGTGGCGGTATGTGCCTTATTATCAGTTGTTATTTCTATCATTGGACTAGTGTTGTAATCATCCTGGGCTTGATGTGTTGGTGGACACGTTAGGCCCTCCTTAATCCTATCCTATTCGCCACATCATCATTATGACCGGTTTTATGGTGCCGGTAAAACTCATTTTCTGGCGAAATAATTTCTTATTAGCAGATCCTCGATGTTTGAGAATCGCCCTACAAGCAAATTATCTTTGATTTTACATACAATCTCTTTTATTACTCGCTCTTCTAAACCTCGTAATTTATTACATTATAAGTAATCGTTCTAGCCAAAGAACTAACCGATGATGTAAATTCACTGATAAAAGAAGAGATTGCAATCTTTCTATATATTGATAAAATTTTCTCATATGAGTAAATAGAACCCTATTTAAAGGAGGAAAATAAATTGCAGAAAATTATTTTTTATTTAATGATCACTTTGATTTTATTAGTTGGATGTAGTGGTCCCGTTAAAACAGAAATAGCTGATTCAATAGGAGATCAGCTAAACAAAGATGAAGAAATTACAAAATACATAACAGATCTAATTAACATAAATAACTACACTTCTACAGCAAGTGAAGGTTATTCATTTATTAGATTTGATGTTAATGCTGAAGCAAATTCTGATTTTGTAAATCTATCTGATAAAGACAAATATGATGTTCTATCCAAAATAGCGAATGTTATTGAAGAAAATACAGAAACAGACTATGAATTTGAATGTGGCGAAAAGAAGATCTGTGCCTTCGATAATATCGAATTTACTAATGATGAAGATATTTATTCCTTTGAATCCCTTAACATGGAATATGATTTAGCATTGAATCACAATGGAGAAGAAATATATCCACTTGAAGAAGAGTCTGTCACCACTACAACCAACGAAATTAACTCTAGTCAATCCAATATCAATTCGACAGTAAATGAAGAAGCCGTCTACTATTTTATGGAAGGTAAATTCGAGGAAATCACTAATTACGGTGAAAATTATGTACCAGAAATTCATGATCCTCAAGTTGCCAGACTAGCAGCTTCTAGATTTGGCATTTCCCCGGAAGAAGCAGATCGAATCTATATTGATCAAACAATGAAATCGATAGGTCATTAGTGATTTCTTATTTTCGTTTATAAACCAACAAAAAAGCTGTGGTCCGATAAAAGGTCACAGCTTAATATTTTCTTCTATTTTTTTCAGCACTTCCATTTACGATGAATCCCCACATTAATCAAACAGGTATGACTAAACCAATCGGTATAAAAAACCAGATTCGCAACTCTTCATCCATTGTCCATAAAAATTCCGTAGTATACACAAAAAACAAAACTGGAAATCCAATAATGAAAGCTAAGTGAGCAAGAATGAGCCCATACTTTTTAAACTTAAACAATATCCAAAAACCTTTTAAAGCGATAATCAAACTAGCTACCATTAGGAATCCACCGAAACCATAATACATCCTAAACCATCTCCGAGATTATCATTCTTATTTTCTAATTTGCTTTTAAGGCATATCTAACTCCCACTCGATATCAAGTAATCTAGAATTAGTATCGTCTAATTCACTTTGCAACTCTTCATTTTGAGTTTCTAAATCAGATATTCTTGTATCTAATTCATCAATAACGGTCTGCATTTCCTCGATGGTTGCCTCGGTGTCATCATAATAACCGGGATCCGAATAATCACCAGGATCGGAACAACCACCTAGCAGCAACACGAGTAACATAAATAGATAAAACGACTGTTTTTTTGTCATACAGGCTGTCTCCTTTTTACTCTTAATTTTAACCGAACAGCAGTAAAAGACGAAGGTATTTTAATAAGTGTCAAAGGATCGCACCCATCCGAACCGGTTCACACCCCTAGGAAGCCAGTGCGAATCCAGGTGGAACCAATCTTGTTATAGTTAGATACACCGCTTATTCCGGCCAAGAAAAACCAGGCACCAAAAATGTTATAGTTGGCAACGGTTCTTTTTTATCGGCTAGAAGCCCCGCATAATAGCAGATTCAGAAGCCTTTTTCTCTTTCCGAGGGGTTGGTGTAGGGTTAGGGTAGCTTGAAGGAGGTAAGGTGTTTAAAATGCAGATAGCGGGCAGTTCTCAGGAGCAAGAAAACGATTAGCTGTCCTGGTGCCTGACAAAATGCAAAAAGACCGGTTCCTGGTATCGGAGAATTACCCTCTGGTCAAATGAAATTCAATTTTATGTATCATCTTCAATTAAAAGCATTTCATGTGCTTTGTCTCGCCATATCAATTACCGAATAAGCGGGCGAACAGTCCATTCTTGTAGCCAGTTCTTTCTCCGTCCTATCCTGCTTTTTCGAATGCAACTACTAATTGTCCCTCATCAGCTCAAATTCTAGTTTTAGATAATCCGCTCCATTTTTCCATATATCCTATCTTTCCGTCCCTTACCGGATAATGTGGGTGTATAAATTTACTTGTTTTTTAGAAATATTACACTTTTATATAAATTTAAGTATATAAATTTTCGGAAATTCATATAAGTTGATATGTAACATTTTGTTGCTGCTGTGTATTTTGATGAAAGGGGACAAAAAGATGAAAAATCCATTAATTAAACTACGTGAAGAACGAGGCTTGACGATTGCAGAATTGGCCTTAGTTGGTAATGTGTCCGTTATTACAGTACAGAGGCTTGAAAATGGCAGTGCGAAAACGATATCAAATAACCTGTTAGCTGCAATTCAGAAACTGGGTTATGAACCTGAAAAGTTTCGAATTAATTATGAGGCATGGAGAGGTTTGAAAATGAAGAAGATCATCGAAGAAAAAGTGATTCAGAATGATGGATTTTGAAAAATACAACTTGATTTACTTTAAAGCAAAAGGAGCTGCCTAAAGTATGGACATTAGCAAAAGGCAAGGTTTAGCCTATAGTTTTCTCAGTAGTATGTACGATAACATTCCTAAAGGTTGGCTCACCTTATGGACACCTGAGAAAAAAGAAACATTCTGGTTTGATGTGTCCGATCTTAAATCTGCCGTGGACACGGCTATGTATCTTAGCGAAAGCCGGGATGTCTATTTTGGCCTCGGGACAAGAAAAGAACAACTGCCTGGTAAGCAAAGGGGAAGAAGTGTTGATATTGCTTCAATTCCTTTTATTTGGGTAGAGATCGACATAAAAGGCGGGGAACATGCTGCTAAAAATTTGCCGACAGTAAAAGAGGCGGAAAAAATCCTGAACACATTCCCCTTGAAACCAAGTGCCGTCATTCATAGCGGTGGAGGATGGCACTGTTATTGGCAATTTGATGCAGCTATTAATATCACTTCAAAAGAAGATATGAGTAAGGTATCCGAATTATTACAGAATTTCCAAGATGGATTTATCAAATTAGCTAGTTCGCAAGGACTTCATATTGATAAAACAAGTGATTTAGCAAGGGTGTTACGGGTTCCAGGAACCTTTAATAGAAAGTCTGAACCAAAGATGGTTGAAATTATTAAGACGAATACTAAAAGATATTCAATAGAGGAAATAAGAGTGGCAATCGAAAAATTTCACACTGCACAAGGAGGATTAGATAATCTTTCTGAACAAGATCGATTCGATGCTATCCCAGTTAATTTGCCGGATGCAAAGGTTTATCCGATCATCAGTGGATGCCAATTTATCCAGCATTACTTAAATAATAAGGAAAATGCAACTTATTCTGAATGGTTGGCGGCATTATCCATAGGAGCATATTGTGAGGATCATGAAAATTTGTGCCATTCCTGGAGTATGGGCCATCCCAATTATTCGGTAAGTGAAACAGAAATAAAGCTCCATGAAATCAGGGCAAATTTAAAACCGAGAACTTGCGAATCAATCGATTCGGAGTTTGGAGGGTGTAGCAATTGTTTTTATTATGGAAAGATCAACAGCCCAATTGCATTAGGCATGCGGAAATCAATGATAATGCATCCTTTCTTAGTAAAGAGGAATGCTTTGTTTAAAAAAATATTAAAAACGAAACGAGGAAACGAAGTAGAGGAAGTAATCCTTGTATCCCGGATGGTTCCAACAATTACAAAAGAGTTGTCGAATGTTGAAAAAAACAGTATCTACTACGAATTGTCCTGGATGGATCGGGGAAGGGAAAGGAGGGAAGTCGTAACGGCTGGTACAGTAGCAACCAAAAGAGAAATACTGTTGCTAGCCGACAAAGGGTTCCATGTTAATGATCTGAATTATAAAGACCTCATTCAATACTTTGATAGCTACTTAACGAACAATCAGTTGGAACAAGCAAAAATGGTTGAACGGCTAGGACATATCAAAGGAAAGTTCATTCATCCTCTTGATCTAAAAGGGATCAAAGTTGTCCCGAATGATATTGGTGAACGGCAGTTGCTAGAAGCATTTGAGGCTAAAGGAGATTTGGATTCTTGGAAATTAGAAGTTTTTGATAGGATAAAGGAACACCCCAAAGTATTGTTTTTACTTCTTGCTTCATTTGCATCTGTTATTCTGCATGATTTGAAGGTAAGCCCGTTTTTGATTGATTTGTCTGGAAGCACGTCACAGGGGAAAACAACGGCTTTACAGGTAGCTAGAAGTGTGTGGGGAAATAAGTTTATGGTTAATGAATGGAATGCTACAAAAGTGTCCATTGAACGAAAAGCGGGATTTTTGAACAGCTTCCCCTTGTTTATGGACGATACCAGGAAGGCAGATGAACGAGTGTTGAAGGCGGTCGTGTATCAATTTAGCGGTGGTCGTGCTAAAGGCCGAGGTAGTCTAAGGGGTTCTCAAACAGAAACGACTTGGCAAAATATTCTATTCAGTACGGGTGAAGCATCACTTTCTGAATATGCGGCAAAGCATGGAGCAGCTGCACGAATCATTTCAATCGAGGATCAGCCTTTCAGAAGAACAACACCAGCCTTTTTTTCAGATCTGTACAATGCCCTTGATCAGAATTACGGATCAGTTGGCCTTGAATTTCTGAACGGTTGGAGCCGGCACAAAGAAGAGTTGCTTCAAGAATTTAATGGGACAAAAGAAATGTATGCAGAAAATGCCATGGGGGATGAAGTATTGCTCCGTTTAAGTTTATACCATGCTGCCATTCATTTCGCAGGTATAGCCGTCAATCAAATCTTAGGCTTAGAGGTTGATCTGAAGATAATATACGGAATATTCAGTGAAATATCAGAAGTAAATAAAACTATTGACAAGCCTAAGCAGTTGCTTGAAGAAATACTCATTCATTTGGATAGTTCTAGAAGAGATGTTTACTATAGATATCCACCCAATGAAATGAAAGCGATTTATAAATACGATACTTTATGTTTAACTCCAGCCTTTTTGAAAGAGTATCTCAGCATCGATGAAAAGGTGATCCGTGGGGAATGGTTACGGAGAGGGTATACCCAAAAATGTGAAAATGACGGCAATATAGTTGATTACAAGGTAATAAACCATGTAGGAAGCAGTTTCCGTGTAGTAGTAGTAAATAAAGAATTCATTAAGAATATGGGACTTGATTTCAAAGAGGACATATTTCCTTAAAATCTGCATGACTATCACACGGATTACACCAAATTACAAAAAAAGGTAAAAAATGTAATCACGACAAATCCTCATGTATCAAGGTGTAGAGAGTATTAGTTACAGAAATTACAAGAATACAAGAGTATCTATGTGTATAAACAATTAAGTTTTCTAATAAAGATCGCATTTTATATATGTATATACTTTCTCATAAAAAATGTTATTTTTGTAATTCTACTCCACAAGCATGTACAAACATTGATATAACAATGTTCTACAGGTTACAGCGATTTACATTTTGTGTAATTTCCTTTGTAAACTTGTAACTTTTTGTTGAATTTGAATGAGATAAATATAAAAAATGATGGTTATGAACTAATGGTCGAAAAGAAGCCATTGCAGCTTTCTGTGAAGAAAATAAAACAGTCTTGATTAAGGTATCGGAGAATTAGAAGCATTTCGCAAAGAATTGAGAGCCGTTTTGAATGAGGATTAGAAATTATAAAGTGAAGGGGTTGAAAAAATTAAACAAACTGAAGGAAAAGGGGCGGTGAGGCATGGAGGAGTTAACGGAAAAACAGGTTGCCTTTGTAATTGAATATCTAAAAGACTTTAATGCTACACAAGCGGCAATTCGTGCAGGTTATAGTAAAAATGGTGCCGATGTTCAAGGCTCTAGGCTGTTAGGAAATGTTAGGGTTCAAGAATCTCTGATTAAGTTTAAATATGAGATGATTAAAGGCTTACAGCAACAATTCATTGCAGATGCCCTAACAGCTAGGAGGGTGATGTTTGAGATACTTAACGATGCGAATGCAAGCAATAAAGACCGCATAACAGTTGCAAAGGACTTTCTGGACAGAGCGGGATTTAAACCGGTTGATAGGCGGGAATTAAGTGGAACAAATAGCGAAGCAATTAAAATAGTATTTGTAGAACCGTGAGAGGCAGTGAATATCGAGTGGATGCTTTAGCTCTTTACCAATTTACGGAGAAGGAATTAAAGGGATTGCTCAACACTCTTACTATTCTAATCGACACCCGGGAGCAAAACTACTCTCATATTATAGAGTTCTTTAATTCAAGAAAGATTCCTTATATGAATAAGAAACTGGATGTGGGGGATTATGCCGTTATGATTCCGAAAAATGAAGGAATGGGTATACTTAGGGATCTCCATATTCCGGTAGTAATTGAGAGAAAAGCACATATCGATGAACTTATTGGCAATTTTAAAGCGGATAAACGAACGGCATTTCAGAATGAACTGATCCGTTCGAAAGGAATGGATTTTGTATTAATTATTGAACAAGGCAGCGGCTACAGTGATATATTGGCAAACAATTATAAATCAGAAATGAAGCCACAGTCTGTTATTGGCACATTAAAGACATTTGAAAGCCGCTACGATTTCAATACAATTTTCATAGATCGGCAGATTGTTCCTATCTGGATTTACCATCATTTGTATTATCGAGTGAGAAACGTGTTAAAAGGGGATTAACTCTCTGCTGTTCATGATGCTGATACAGAAGGAGCCAAGGTATGAAGTTTGCAACAGTTGCACTGCTTAAAATCAGTCTAAAAAGGAATAGAATTTTCACCCTGAGTTAATCCAATCTAAATGAGGTGAATTATTTGCTGTTTGTTGGAAATTCTGAATCTGCAAATTTGATAGAAATATTTTTTAATATTCATTTCTTTGGAGACAAGATTCCAAAGAAATACATTATGCATATTTTACTATGAGGTGATCTCAACATGAAAGTAAATTATGCAGAAAGAGGAACTTTTGATGCGGAGAAAGCAGCGAGAGGACTAATTGAATTGACAAATAAAATTAAGAGAAAAAATGAACAAAATAAAAATAAAAATGATAAATCTGAATAAGCCAAATCAATAAAAATAAGCTCGTATGCCATCATGGTATATGAGTTTTTTTATTTATAATGAGGGTTGAAACACTTTAGTTGCAAGGGTTTTAAATATCCAGTAAATTTAGAAGGATTACAGACGTGAAATGGCTGGACGGGATATATGTTTATGAAGTAAATAAAGGTGATGGATTATATAAAGAATCCACTTTACGCTTATTATCTGAATATGATGGCGAAATTGTCGAGCAGGAACATATTGATATTGAGTATAAATTTTTTATCGGCGATCTAGTACAGGTTAAAGGAAAAGGGGCGGACTTATATAAAATTGTTGGATTTCGCACAGAAATTTGGCGCTATAAGGATGATGCCTGGGAAGACGTATTATATGAACTATCGCGGATTGACGATGAGGAATGGCTGGAGGCAGGTGAGGAAGACCTTATTTTACTTGCTGATTCAGATAATGCAGAGGCCTTTATGCAAAAGCTTGGACTCCTTTATTCCATTAATAAACAGCAGCAGATGAAAAAGCAGGCCGAGGAGAGTGTGGGACTGGGAAAAAAAGACCCTGCTTCTAACCAAGATCCTTTGCGGCATGAAAAACAAATTAATCGCTTATTAGATATCTATAATGACTATTTTTTCTTATTTAAATGGTTTGGTGATGAAGAATATTTACAGGTTATGAAAGCTGCCATCCGTGAGCTAAAAAGGCTGACAAAAAAATATGATTGAACCCTTCTATTGCAGTCCTCCGGCAAGAAATAATATATAGAATAGGAAGGGAATACCCGCGATTATAATCATTCTAAAATGATTTTGCAGCAATTGAGAAACAAAAGTCAGCGTAAATCCTTTTTCATCATTTACATCTTCTATGAACCATTCAATCATTTGCTTTAATTTCATCATTTTCCCCTCCCGTGATTTTGTTCTGTTACCCATATGTATGCTTGTCAAATTGAAAAATGCTTTTATTTTTGCTATACAAATTATCAAAAGTCATTTATGGTCTATAAAAAAACCTTTGTGCATACATTCTCTATATATGGGGAAGGGGGCGGCAAATTGAAAGAAATCGAGGTCATTATTGATACCGATGAAATTGCAGAGTTTTTCTTTCGAGAACTGTTAAAAAGGGGCTATGTTCCGGTGGAAGGAGAACTAGATGACCTTGCCGATATCACTTTTGATTATTTATTAGAAAAAAGTATTATTGATGAGGAAATAAATGAGGAATAAAAATAGATTAGACTGATTGAAAAAATGACGAGCCGGCTCGTCATTTTTTCATGAACTTTTAGAATGTTATAAAATTGCAGCGAAGAAGAACCTCGGCGTAGCTGCAATTTTTAGGAAAAAAGTATAAGTGCAGTAAGGCTTTTCTTAGAGCTTCAGCTCTTAGAAAAGCCAATCGGGCTCTGCGCGGCTACGCTTCTGTCTTCGCCTTACAGGCTCGCCAATCAGCGAGTTTTCTTTATGAACTTTTTATGAAATTAATGAAACCGAAGGGGGAAATTTTCGTATTATAGAGAAGATAATGAAAAGGAGGAAATAGCATGTTCAAAAAAATTATTAAATCATTATTAAATCAATCCTCAAATCATAAATATAAATACGGGAGTTCAAGTGATGCCTATAAGCATCAAAAACATTATCATCAATCACATATGGGTCACGGATATTACAAGAAAAAGAAAAAAAGCAGCGGATTCTTTAGCGGAAGCAGTTTCTTCAGCAGTTAATAAGATTTCTAAGGACAAAGGAGAGTAAAGGAAGTTCTATTATGTTGAAAAGTGCAACAGCGATCGCTGCAAACCTTCTGGAAAGGCCGTTAAAAATTGGGAAGGTGATTGAAGAACGATATGAAATCATCACTTGTTTAGGACGGGGAAGCTACGGAATCAGCTACCATGTGTTTGATCGGATAAAACAAACTCCTGTCGTGTTAAAATCATTAAGAGTTCATAAAAGAATATTAAAATCGGGAAAAAAAGCCTTTGAAGAAGAACAGAAACTATTGCAATCCATTAACCATCCGTATTTTCCTATCTACTATGAGAAGGGGAATATGGGCAGAATTCCATTTTATACGATGGAGTATGTCTCCGGGAAAACATTTGAACAGTTGATTTTCCAAGAGGGAAGAAAATATTCTGAGAAAGAAACCTTTCAAATCGGTCTTGAACTGCTCCAGATTATGAAATGGCTCCATCAGCATGGGATCATCCACCGTGATATACGAATTCCCAATGTTATGATTGAAAACGAGAAACTGAGATTAATAGATTTTGGACTTGCTTGCACTTATAACGATGGAGTCACACAGCAGTTGGATCGTGATCACATTAAAAGGATGGCATCTCCTATAAGTGATTTCTATGCGCTTGGTCATTTTTTATTGTTTTTATTATACTCAACTTATGAAGATAATGAAAATAGTCCGAAAAAAAGCTGGGAAGAAGAGCTGGCGTTATCTGGTCATGCACGTCTCATGATTAGAAAACTATTAGCTATTGATGAACCCTATCGATCATGCAGTGATATTGAACACGATATTGTTAATCTTTTATCTCAATAAGGAGGAGAATAGCATGTCTTTTTTTAATAAAGTACTGGCAAGTGTTGGTATTGGAGCAGCAACCGTAGATACAAAGCTGGAACGGGACCAAGTAATGCCTGGAGAAGAAATAAAAGGGGTTGTGGAAATTCGCGGCGGAAATACCGAACAAAAAATTGATGATATTTATTTAACCGTAAATACACAGTATGTAAAAGAATCTGATGATCATAAAATGAATGTGACAGCCACGATTGATAGAATTCGACTGGCAACAGCTTTTACCGTGTCGGCAAATGAAAGACGAGAAATTCCATTTTCCTTTATTCTTCCAATTGATACACCTGTATCGATGGGGAAGACAAGAGTTTGGGTAGCGACAGGTCTCGATATCAAAAATGCCGTTGATCCTGCCGATAAGGATTTTCTGCAAGTAAGACCAAGCAAATTAATGGAAGCCGTTTTAGAGGCTGTTTCAGCACTTGGTTTTCGGATTCGTGAGGTGGAATGTGAACAAGCATCCTATCGTCTGCGTCAGCGTCTGCCTTTTATTCAGGAATTTGAATTTGTTCCGACATCAGGTGCCTTTAGGGGCAGACTGGATGAATTGGAGCTTGTATACCTTCCTATTTCGGCAGCAACTGCTGACCTGCACTTCCAAATTGATCGAAAAGCAAGGGGATTAGGCGGGTTTTTAGCAGAAGCTTTAGAAATGGATGAATCAAATATTCGGATTTCTGTTTCCATGGATGATATTCCAGTCCTGACACAAAAATTACAATCAATTATTCAACAATATTCATAGAAAATGGTTGATATTGACTAAATAAATATTTAGGTGCAAAAAGATGGTGTTTCCTGCCATCTTTTTTTGCCATAAAAAGCATTCTTTCACGCAAAATATTTTACATCTATCCGAAATCGACAAAACTAGATGAAATTCTTTGAAGGTTTCGACAGCCGTTTTGTCTAATCTTTTTTATATCAGTATTATTATAAAATTCAGAAAAACAGAGGAGGATGATTATGTTAAAGGAACTGATCCGGACGAAAAAAAGAGATTATGATGTAACCATTTTTCAAACTCCGTCATACAGACAAAGGAAGGGCTATCAGGAGGTGTACCGCCTCCAAGTAGAAGGAACCTCTCATGATGACTGTCTTAATGAAGTGTTTGCAATCTTTAATGTCCTGGATCGGATGCCTAAGGATTTCAAGGGCCGTTTTATTACTACAGGGGATATCCTCTTTATTGATGACGGGCGCAAGGGACAGTTTTACTATCAATTACGCTCAGGCGGATGGGAACAAGTCAACCGTTTAAAAGTTTGTTAAGAGAGGAGGAATAGGCTGACCCAATGAGTAAGAATCTCGCTGGGTCAGCCTATTCTTTTATTGATTATGACCCGGACCGTTTTTCCTTCCGCCCGCAGCTGTATATTCCTTTCCATGTGCTTCTTGTTCAGCAATGATGGCTTCCGAAGGAAGATGATTATTTTTTTTCGGAGAATTAATCCGGTTTCGATGTTTTTTTCCCATGTTTGCCTCCTGAAATGTTTTTTTTCGCGTCCTACAGTGCAACGCTGTAAAACTTAGTCTCTCCTTCCTCTTTATTTTCATGAGATGAAAGTGGTTGGGGAAATATGGTATAGTGAGAAAAAGATGATGGGAGGCCATAAAATGAGTATACATATCGGAGCAAAGGAAGAACAGATTGCTGACACCGTATTGCTGCCAGGGGATCCGCTGCGGGCCAAATATATTGCTGAAACATTCCTTGAAGGGGCTAAAATGTATAATGAAGTCCGTAATATGTACGGGTTTACAGGGACTTACAAAGGAAAGAAAGTATCTGTACAAGGAACAGGTATGGGTGTTCCATCTATTTCCATCTATATTACGGAATTAATGCAAAGCTATCATGTCGAGAAATTAATTCGTGTCGGGACATGCGGTGCGATTCAAAAAGATGTAAAAGTTCGTGACGTTATTTTGGCCATGAGTGCTTCCACTGATTCACAAATGAACCGCATTACCTTTGGCGGTGTCGATTACGCCCCAACAGCCCATTTCGGGCTCCTGAAACAGGCATATGATTCCGGTTTAGAAAAAGGTCTTCATTTAAAAGTGGGAAATGTCCTGACTGCCGATCTTTTTTATAATGATAACGCTGAATTAGAAAAATGGGCAAACTATCAAATTCTTGCGATTGAAATGGAAACCGCTGCGCTATATACATTAGCTGCGAAGTTTAATCGTCAAGCTTTATCCGTATTAACGGTCAGTGATCATATCATTACAGGTGAAATCACAACAGCAGAAGAGAGGCAAACAACCTTCAACGACATGATTGAAGTCGCGCTTGAAGCTGCGATAAAAGAATAAATAGACAAGAGGGGCTCTAGTAAAAATAGAGCACTCTCTTTTTTTGCCATTAAACTTTCCCTCTTTTTCTAAGTATCACTATCGTATTTCATTGGAAAAATGATAGAATAGAAAGTACAGTTTTAAAAAGTCAGGTGAATAGAATGAAAAGAATTTTGTTAACTGTGGGAAGTATCGTGCTGTTATCAGGATGCGGCATTGGGGAAAATTCAGATCAATCAGAGAAAAAGAATGAAACTGTTCAGGAAGAAAATCAGAATTCAACTGAAAAACAACAAAATCAAACAGAACAAAATCATAAACCCCAAGAAGAAAAAAAGGGAGAGGCAAATGAGGATAAACTAACATTAGAAGCGGCATATTTTAACAAAATTGCCGAGGTTGATGGGAAAAAGGTGATTCAAAATCCGGAAAATATCTTGGTCCTTGTAAATAAAGAATATGGGCTTCCTGACGGATATGCCCCGGCGGATTTAGTGCGCCCAAATGTAGCTTTTTCATTTGGCGACCAGGATATTGAAAAAAGCTATATGAGAAAAGAAGCGGCAATGGCATTGGAAAAGATGTTTACAGAAGCAGCTAATCACAATCTACAGCTTTATGCCGTTTCTGGATATCGTTCATATGAAAGACAAGTGGAGGTTTTTAATAACGAAGTACAAAATGTTGGCAGAGAACAAGCTGTTCAAGTGGTTGCGGTACCTGGAAATAGCGAACACCAAACTGGGCTGTCAATGGATATTTCCAGTGCAAGTGCAAATTCAGCTCTTTCCGAGCAGTTTGGCGAGACACCTGAAGGGAAATGGTTAGTAGAAAATGCCCATAAGTTTGGCTTTATCCTGCGATACCCTAAAGGTAAAGAGGCCATTACAGGTTATCAATACGAGTCTTGGCATTTCCGCTATGTAGGTGTGGAGTCTGCTAGTGGCATTTATGAAAATGGATTAACACTGGAAGAATACTTTCATGTTGTGGAGAAAATCTAAGGAATGTAATAAAGCTGCATCTCTTTTAAAGTGAATATGTTTTTTTTTGCTTTTATTTTGCTATTTAAACATTAATAAACGGCAATTTTTTATGGCTATAGTTTTGACAGGAAAGTGGTGACTTTTGTTGGAAAATGACAAAAATGTAAATAAAGAGATACCGGAAACGCAAACCGGTTTCATTCGGATGAAAAGATTTCATTTTGTGATGCTTCTATTTTTTGTTGTATTTTTATCAGCGGGTATTACCACCTTTGCTCTCGCTTTTGGGGATGAAAAGGCAGTAACAGTGGCAAATGAAAGAACGGAATTTGATAAGCTCTATTCCGCATATGATACGTTGAAAGGCACTTATTTCCAAAAGGTGGACGAGGGAAAATTGATTGATGGTGCGATAAACGGCATGGTAGATGCGCTAGATGATCCATACTCGGATTATATGGATATGAAAGAAGCCAAGAGCTTTGATGATACGATTTCTTCTTCCTTTAATGGAATTGGCGCGGAGATTCAGGAACAGGATGGCTATATCATGGTCATTTCTCCTATTAAAGATTCACCGGCTGAAAAAGCCGGGTTAAAGCCAAATGATAAAATTCTCACAGTAGACGGGAAAAGTATTCAAGGAATGAGTGCTAATAAAGCTGTTCTGCTGATCCGCGGTGATAAAGGAACAACGGTTAAATTATCGATTCAACGCCCGGGTGTTGAAGAAAACATGGATGTATCGATTGTCAGAGATACAATTCCGATCGAAACGGTATATGGAGAAATGCTCGAGGATGGAATCGCCAAAGTACAGATTACCTCTTTTTCAACTAATACAACAAAAGAACTTGTGGCGAAATTAAATGAGCTTCAAGATCAAGGCATGAAAGGTCTTATTCTGGATTTACGGCAAAATCCAGGAGGATTGTTGGATGAAGCGATTAAAATTTCAAGCTTGTTCCTTCCCGATAAAGAAGTTATTCTGCAAGTAGAAGACCGTAATGGCAAAAGGCAATCAATCACTTCAACGAGCACGAAGGAGAATCCAAACGTACCATTAGTAGTAGTCATCGATAAAGGCAGTGCCAGTGCTTCCGAAATTTTGGCAGCAGCAGTACATGAATCAGCACATGTGACATTGGTTGGAGAAAAATCATTCGGGAAAGGAACCGTGCAGCAGGCAAAGAAATTTACAGATGGTTCCAATCTTAAATTAACAACTGAAAAATGGCTGACACCTGATGGGAATTGGATTCATAAGAAAGGGATTACTCCTGATGTTGAAGTTACTCTGCCACCGTATGCTTTCTTAAGCATGATTGATACCGAAACAGAACTAAAGCTTTCAACAACCTCTACCCAAGTCAAAACAGCGCAGCAGATGCTGAAGGCATTAGGATATGATCCAGGACGAGAAGACGGTTTATTTGATGAAAAAACAGAACAAGCGGTAAAGGAATTTCAAGCGAAGGAGAATCTTGAGGTAAATGGAATTGTGTCAGGTCAAACGACTATTACGTTAATGCAGCGTATAGGTGATTTGATCACACAAAATGATACCCAAATTCAAAAAGCGGTTGAAATATTAAAAGGAAAAATGTAACAACGATATCGCATCATGATGCGAATGGACAAAAGGGTGAGCACTTCGTAATGGAAGGTCTCACCCTTTTGTTCTTTGTAATAGATTACAATCCGTCTATTTCATTTCACCAAATTTGACAAATGTTTTTTCATCTTCAATTAACCCGCAGGCGGCACATTGTACCTTTACATCCGGTCCATTATAGGGTGTATGAAACGGACTAAGTTCATCTTGTGCATATTCCTCCATAATATTTCCTGTTTGTGGATCCATTTTGACCGCCAGCGGTATTTGCTTAATTAAATTAAAGCGGGATCTATTTGTTTTACAATTTGGGCAGCGATATGGTGTAGTCATAAAGAGAGTAAACTCCTTTCATTGCCTTGTTTTCTCTATCTTTTACAGCATATTAACATTCTATCCCACTCTTTATGTATAAAATTATTTATGTGAACATTTTAAATAGAAATAAAATGTGGACGATTTCACCATTTTTTCACAATGTCTTAGTATAATATTAGTATAAAAACTTTTATCAGGAGCACCGTATGAAATCTATTAAATTATTCCTGTCTATCCTATTAATGTGTTTTATTCTAACGGCCTGTTCGGAAAAGAATTATTCACCTGTATCAAAAGAACTAAGCGTCATCGTATCGATTAATATTAAAGATATGACGGTTTCATTTGTGGATGCAGAGCGTCATAAGAATGTCATGCAATGGGAAATGGAGAAGCCTTATTCAGGCGGTTTAATTTTACCGGATCGGGATACCCTGCTTCTTTATGGTAAAGGAGTAGAATCGGTTGACTTGTATTCGCTTTCACGAGGTGAATGGGTGAATAGCTGGAATACTGGAAAAGGAATTGTCAACGGTATCGTGTTAAAAAATAAGAAGGAAATTGTCTTTACTGATCAAGAACGAAATCAGGCGCGTTTTTTTACGATTGACGGGAAGGAAACAAAGTCAATCGCCACGAAACAAAATCCCTTCACCATTTTAGAAGGAAAAGAAAAGCTTTATGTGATTAGTTTAAATGATGAAGAATTAACGATTATCGATAAACAGAGTAAAATTGCTTTAGACAGTATTAAGATTCATCCATTTGCGACTGGTGCTTTATTGAGGGAAAGTGAGAATGAACTTTGGATTGGCGGTCATGGAATGGGTACTGAAGCAGAACCGGATATTCATGTTTACAATCTACTTAACGGGGAATTGATCCGTACTATTCATGCTCCGTTAATGCCTGTTAATTTTATTGAAAAAGATAGAAATATTTATGCGATCAGCCATGGATCAAATACTTTATACAAAATACCGGAAAGCGGAGAGCAGATACAATCTGTTCAAATTGGTGCCAATCCTTTTGAATTATCATTATTTCATGATGAATTAATCGTAGCAGGATATGATAGTGATGATATCTATTTTGTTGATCCAGCTAGTTTAGAGATTAAACATCAAGTAAATGTGGGAAAAGGCCCTTTTCAATTAATTGTAAGGGAGAGCAGATAATATGACGAGAAGAAAGATTATGATTATTGATGATGAAGAAGATATGCGTACTTTGACACAAATGTACTTAGAAAATTCCGGTTATGAGTGTTTTCAGGCAAATGGGGGCAAGGAAGCTTACGAACGGTTAAAGGACGATAAAATGGATTTAATCTTGCTTGATATTATGATGCCGGATGAAGATGGCTTTCAAGTTTGTGCAAAAATAAGAGAATTCTCCGATACACCTATTATTTTCCTTTCTGCTAAGGGTGAAGAATGGGATAAGGTTCGTGCACTTCAATTGGGCGGGGATGATTATATTGTGAAACCCTTTAGCCCAGGCGAAATGGTAGCACGGATTCATGCCGTACTTCGCAGGACTTCTCAGGAACAAGCAGAAGATGAAGCGTATAAAATTGGAATGATTGAGATCGACCAAAAAGCCCGAAAAGTCATCATTGATGGCGGGTTAATTACTTTAACCTTAAAGGAGTATGAATTGCTTATTTATTTGATGGCACACAAAAATCAGGCATTAAGCAGAGAACAGCTGCTTGAACGAATCTGGGGGATTGATTATATCGGGAGCTTGCGCACGGTAGACACTCATATTAAAACTATGCGGATGAAATTAGGTCCAGCTTCGGATTATATCCAAACAGTTTGGGGCATAGGGTATAAATTTGAGGCACCAAACCTATGAACAAAAGAGCAGGAAGTCTTGCACGAAAAATGTGGCTTTCCATTACGGCAGCAATCATCATTACGATTTTGTATTCGTATTTATTGTCCTATTTTTTCTATGAAAAGTTATATGTTGAAAACGTCGAAAACGTCATGCTGGAGCAGGGAAAACTTCTATCTCTTGACTATGAATCAGGACCGCTGACAGACGAATTAAAGGATAAAATTGAATGGTTTAATTCAAAGTCTGAGGCAGAGATATTTGTCGTGAGTAATCCGAAAGAACTTAGTGCCTGTTTTCCTTTTGACATGAATGTAGAAGCACTGATTGGTGCTGGGGAAAGAGAGCGGCTGCTTGCTGGCAAAACGATCCAAAAAGTAGGTTATGAAGAAAGATTTGATCGAAAGCTTATTTCTGTTATTATTCCATTATTGGATGAGAACCGCTTGGAAGGTATTATCTATATGTATATGCCGCTGGCCAAAATCACTGAGCTTACTAAGGAGTTTGCCTATCTTTGGCTAACGGCTGCTCTTCTTTTTCTGATTATTGCCCTCTTTGCTGGGAGTAAAATCGTGCAGAGACTGACAGGTCCAATCGTGAAAATGAAGGATGCTGCTGAAGAGGTGGCTAAAGGAAATTATGCAGTGAGGCTTCAAATCGATACAAAAGATGAAATAGGTCAACTATCCTCTGCGTTTAACCACATGGCGGAATCGATTCAAAAGGAAGATGAGAGAAAAAAAGAATTTCTCGCCAATGTCTCTCACGAGCTGCGAACACCAATCAGCTATGTAAAGGGTTATAGCGATGCCCTTCTTTGCAACATGATTCAGGAAGAGCAGGATAAAAAACAATATTTACACTTGATTCACAGAGAGGCTGGCAGGATGGAACGCCTAGTTGGAGATTTACTCGATTTATCGAGACTAGACCGTGAAGAGTATACATTGGTTAAAATGCCGCTGCCGTTGGCCCAATTGATAGAGGATTCCACCGTTAAATATAAACCTGTACTGAACGAAAAAGGATTATCCTTCCGTCTTGATTTAGATCCTGACATCATTATCAATGGGGATGAAGGACGTATTGAACAAATATTACAGAATGTCATCGATAATGCGCTCAGATACACGAAAACAGGAGGAATCTCGATTGCTTTACAAAATGAAGGTAAAATGTGTGTGATCAAAATAAGTGATACAGGTAAAGGAATCCCAGAAGGGGATTTAGCCAATATTAAGGAACGGTTCTATCGCGTCAATAAAGCCAGGACAAGAATGGATGGAGGGACAGGTCTCGGGTTAGCGATTGCTGATAAACTTGCCATCCTTCATGATGGCAGTTTAACTATTTCAAGCAGACTTGGACAAGGAACTACCGTTGAAATTCGTTTGCCTGTCATAGAAGATATTATTTAGGGATGATATACTTAAAACTGGATTAGCCATTTTTGCGAATTTAAAGGGGATTCAAGATGAAGAAAAGACTGTATTTATTAGTGTTATTATTTTTGCTTATTTCAGTTGTAACAGCTTGTTCCGGTCAGAAAGAAAAGGATCGAGTTCCTTTGTTTCTTAATGTTGATCTGACGGTAAATCCGGTGCAGGGCAGTGTGAATGAACCGGTTACATTTACCGCTAAAGTTACCTATGGTGAAGAAGCTGTAACGGACCCGGATGAAGTGGTGTTTGAGATCTGGCGTGCCAATGATGAAAAACATGAAAAGATTCCGGTTAAGCATGCTGGCGATGGTATTTATGAACTGAAAAAAGGCTTTACAGAGGAAGGGACTTACTATATATACTCCCATGTAACGGCTGAAGGCTATCATGCAATGCCGAAAAAAGAATTTGTTATTGGCCAGCCAAGCGAGCCTGAAGCAGAAGGCGGGGCAGCAAAGATGACAGATACTGAAATGAACGATGATACAAAACAACAATAACGCAAAACAAAACGGCCTTTTGATGAGGCCGTTTTTTCTAAAAGGCTTACTTAATAAATTATTTCGGTTAAATTTCGATAATATCAATCTCAGAAAATTGCATATCAATATTTTTCGGGATTTTGACTTCAAGTGTTTGCTCCTTATATTGGGCTGACGTACCTTTTTTCTTTACAAGGGCAGGGAGGGGAATGGATTGTTTTTCGCCAGTCTCGGGAACATTCTCAATGATAAGCAGATGGGAGGTAAGATATAGCTTAAGCTGCTGCAGCCATTCTTCCTGCTCAATATGAACTCGCACAAAAATAAAGTCATGTGTTTCATAGACAGAGTATTGAATGTCAGATCCTTTTGCTGCAGTAGAATGACCACGTTCTCCTGCATGGAAGGATTTAATAAAATCCTGAGGATTCATATAGTTAGTCGCCGAGGGTTGAAACAAGCTGCCCATCTGCTCCATAATATTTTGCACATACTGATTAATTTCTTCCGGGTTCATTTGCCGCACTTTATTTTGCATATCTTTGTTAAAGGGAAATAAATTCCAAGGAAACATTGGATATACATCCTTTCATAAAATCCATTCCATGGAATGGGCTGTTAAGATCATGATGCTTGATGTCATTTATCTATAATAATTTATTCAACAAAAGATAAACAGTGCGAAAAAAAGGTGCCGGGCACCACAATATCATGAAATAACCAGATTATTTCAGATGAAACAACTACTGGATAAAATCATGTTATCGGAGCCAGACACCTGCAAGCCAAATCTGAAACCCAACCAAATTTAGGCTTCTAATTTTTGCGAAGTTTCATCGCTAGTATTTCTTAACATATGCATCGTATATAAATCTTTTGGAATTTCAAACAATTGAAAGAGGTCTTCCACTAGGTTTAATTGCTCATAAAGGGATTGCCGTGATTGGCTGGCATCTACGATGTAGGGGAGCTTTTGAGCAGCTTTTTGGGAACGGATATTCACATGCCGGATGCGCATCAGGATGGTCTCAATTCCTAACTCGTAAAATAGTTCTTTAAAAAAAGCATCTTTTGCACTTTGGTTATATCCTTTTCCATGGTATGGCTTTCCGAGCCATGTACCTAAAAAACCTGCATTTTCCTGGATATCATATAAGCTTATCGTGCCAATCGGAGCACCCCATTCATCAAGGATTGTCCTTGAGATCAGCTCGCCGCGTTCTTCGGCTTCCAGCATTTGTTTCGTGATAAATAAAAATTCTTCATAGGATGCAGCTTTATGACGCACAAATGGGAAGACATCAGGATGGGTCATCAAGTCAAATAATTCATGGCATTCATGCAGTTCGCGTTTTTTCAGCACGGTTAATCCCCTCCGACCCGAGGGCAGTCCTTTCCCATGCAAAAGATGAAAAGACCCACCCTCGAAATTTTTTATCAAAATACTAAAAAATTTCGGGGTGGGAATCGAACCCACTAGAACCAGTTTGACTGGTGGCGCACCATTTGCCTTCCCTATACCATAAAGATATAATATAGAAATCATAATAAAGGCGTCTTACAAATCAGTTATCGAATCCCCTTTACCTTATAAAATATGAAGCAAAAAAATCACCTTACAATTGAATAGTACTAAAAAAATTTTAAATTGAAAATAGGTGTTTAGGTAAATTTTTCGTTAAAATTCGGCTAATTTTTGACAATTTTCTATGAGTCAATATCAGTGTTTTTATTCAATGAATATGCCATTTATCATGGTCCATTTCGGCTTTGCCATAAAATAAAAAGGGTGATGTGACCAGAGCACCAGATCGGCGTCCTTCCCTTTCGCAACACTGCCAATCCGATGTTCCAGCCCTAGATTTCGTGCGGGCAGAATCGTCATTCCTTCTAACGCCAGCTGTTCAGATAAGCCCTCACGAACAGCAATAGCCGCACATATATTTAAATATTGGATCGGAATATACGGATGATCGGTCGTGATAGAGACTTCAATCCCTTTGCCGCTTAAAACCTGATAAGTCTGCCAGCTTTTATGTTTAAGTTCATCTTTCGAGCGGCGGGTGAGGGTGGGTCCTACGGAAACTTTTAAGCCTCTGTCAGCAAGCTCATTAGCAATCAGATGCCCCTCGGTACAATGCTCGATTCTTAAATCCAAAGCAAATTCTTCAGCAAATCGGATAGCAGAGAGAATATCATCGGCCCGGTGTGCATGAATACGGACAGGTATTTCTTTTTCTAATGCCTTTATAATAGGGGCTAAACGGAATTTTTCCGGTTCTTCACAATATTTGGCTTCATAAAAAATCTCCCGCAGTCTCCCCATGATTCCCATACGGGTTAAAGAATTCTTTTTCCCGTAGCTATGAACCCGTTTCGGGTTTTCTCCAAGGGCAATTTTTAAACCGGCAGTTTCTTTCACCAGCATCGTCTGGATATTGCTGCCGCTTGTTTTAATAACAGAAGTCGTCCCGCCAATGATGTTCGCACTTCCCGGCATGACATGAACGGTTGTAATTCCGGCCCGGACTGCTTCCGCAAAAGCCGGATCCTGAGGATAGACGCCGTCTAATGCCCGAATATGAGGGTTGAGCGGTTCAATACTGTCATTCGCATCATTACCAACCTCACCGATCCCCTCGTCATATAAACCTAAATGAGTATGGACATCAATAAAACCTGGAAACAGATAGAGTCCCGCGCAATCATAGACCCTTGTATCGGACATCGCTGCTAAATTTAACCCAATATCCAAAATAATCCCATTTCCTACCAATAAATCCCCGAAAAATGGGCTTTGTGTAATCGGGTGGATAAAAGCATTTTTTAATAACACTTTATTCATAATAGATTAACCTGCCTATTTAGATAGCTGAAATAACCATATTGTTGTAATATTGTATGACAAAAGACAGCGTTTGTTAAGAAAATTATTCTAAGAAAAGATTCCTGTCAGTTTTTCTGAAATTTGGAGTGTATGCTGCCGCTCTTTTTTCCTTTTTTGAACATATTTTCCCATTCTCCTTAATAGAATATTAGTATCGAATTTTTACAGAATAAGTATGCTGATTATTTATAAGGAGAGCGGAAAATGAATATCCGGCAATTTTATGAACAGTCCGCAGCGGCTTCTTTAAATGCAGCCTTGGCTGCTCTTATTCCACCGATTCTATTACTCTTCTATTCAGTGGTCATAACTAAATATTTTCAACTCCTTATATTGGCTATCCCATTCCTTATTTACAGCTTTTACTGTTACCAGGTCTTCTTATTAAATAAAAACCGGGCTGGATCGATTCAATTAGAAACAGCAGAAGAACCTTTCACTTATAACTTTTTTGAGGAATCAACCTTTTTATTAACGTTTTTGCCTGCCCCATCATTAAGAATGTTATTTTTTGACCCGTCAGGTATAAAAGCAGGTGAAATAAGAGACCGTTCTTTTTTTCTTGCCCGCTGGTTTTTACCCTATTTTCTTGATCGCGTATTTAGCAGAAAATTTGTCCTTTATGATCAGCAGGACAAGCCAATCGTCTTTTTCCAGCAAAGGAATGATCAAATTGAAATCATCACTCCAGAAGGAGAACATGTATCGACTGTGTACAAGTTCATTAAGGGAAAAGGGAAAGAATATTTATTTGATCATCAATCGATTCAGTTGCTAAAAAAAGGAATTCCGGCTGATTATACATTTATGACTTCTGAAAAGACAGTTTTTGGGCAGATTCAAAGCGGTTTGATGCCGCTGGAGTGGGGAAAGAGGTTTGTTAATCCGAATACACCGATTCTGACATTCGCTCCATGCGCTGGTGAAAAGGATCGAATTCAATTATTGGCATTGCTAATTTGTATCTATATTTATCGAGATCATTAATAGGAATAAGGCTGGATTTTTTTCAGATACATTTTTTTCTTGAAAAATTTAAAATTAACCATTGTGACTCTATCTGGATAATGATACTATTATAGTAATTAAATAATCCTTCGGGGCTGGAAGGTTACAAACCTTTCGCCCCGTTTTTGTATATGCCCCAAAGTATTGATAGGACAGGCTTCTCAACTTGTTATGAATCGTGATTTTTTCTATCTGTTGACGAGTTGTTGACGAAATGCGATGGATTGAATTTTTCGAAGCGTTTGGCGGTGGAATCTGCCACTTTTTTTGATACGTGACCATATGTGTCAGAAGTGGTTTTATAATTGGCGTGGCCGGCTCTTTTCTGGATTGCTTTTAAGTGTACACCTTCTTCTATCAACAACGCAACCATCGTATGCCGCATATCGTGCAATCTTAATCCTTCAAATTTAAATTCATTCCGAAACTCAATCCACCTTTTAGTTGCTGTAGTTGGATAGAAGGGGAGGCCCAACCCGTTCTGAAATACAAATTCACGAACCCCGCCTTCCCAACAGTCGCCGCATCCATCTTTTTCCCTTTCCCATTCCTCTTTAAAATCCCTCAATTCATTCATGTACCATTCTGGCATAGAGACCTTACGGGTCACGCCTGTTTTTGTTTCTTTGATTACCGGTTGACCATCTTCAAATAATGGAATACTTTGCTCAACATCTATATAGTTTTCTTCAAAATTTATATGCTTCCATTCCAGCGCAACAATTTCACCTCTTCGCAGCCCGCCAATGAGAGAAGTTATAAAAAACAAACGCCAGTGCATTTCGATTTCATTTAATGCAGTCAATAACAGATAAGTTCCATTTTCATCTAAGTAGTTCATTTCCTTTCTCATGATCTTAGGTCGGCTTAATTCCTTCATGGGATTATCTTTGATTAATTTCCATTCTTTAGCGCGGGAAAACAAACTTCTAAGTGCCTTATCTACTTGATAAATCGTTGAATCAGCTAATCCGCCTGTTTTCCCATCTAGTCGGGAACCGCCTTGCTCTAACTGATGAAGGAAGTTCACAATATGAATAGGCTTAATACTGTCTAGTCTCATATGCCCAATATTAGGAGAGATATGATTTTTCATCAATCCTAGTTGCTCTTTTCGTGTTTTAATTCCAAGTTTCTTTTGAGCAAATTTTTGATTCCATTCCTCAACAAAATCCTGCAGCCGCATTTTTTCCGGCGCAATATATTCACCGGACTCCACTTCAATTTTGAATTTAGCTAATTCTAATTCAAGATGTTCTTGCAATCTCTTTTTAGTTTTTAATAATGCGGGATCTTCGATGTGCACGGTCCTTGTTCTTTTCTTGCGTTTACCTTTTACATATCCTGTCTCAACAACTAAAAGCCAAGAGTTTTTACCTCTTTTTTGAATACTCGCCATATTATCAGCCCCTTTAGGAATATATGTTCTTCTGTAAGGTGAAAAGAAAAGCCCTAGAGAGGGCTTTATTAAATTATTTATCACAACCAATGCCGTCGCCATCACGGTCAAGGTGTTTGCCGTAACCAGGCTGTCCGGAATATACAGGCGCAGCTCCAGCGGCTCTTGCTTCGGTGCAGTTCTTAAAATAAACAGTAGGGGCTGTATCTTGTTGTGGTTCAGGTTCTGGAACCGGTGTTGGTTCAGGATTAGGAACTGGAGTTTGTTCTTGAACTACATCAGGTTCCGAATCAACAACATTAGCAGTTGGGGTTGCGCTTGCGACAGTAGATTCGTATAATTTCCAATTATATTGTAAGTCTTTATCGCCGCGTGAGCCCACAACGCCAGTTATCGTAACTGTATCTCCATTTTTTAATCCCTGTTTCTCTGCTTCATTTTTCAATTCCGCAATAAAAACATAAGGTAACATATCTTTCTTTTCATCACTTATAACAGCCCAATTTTCACCATTGTAACTATCCGTATTCCCATAAATAACTAGACTATCCGAAATAGCATCAACGTCAGCAACTACCCCAGACCAAGAAACTTCTTTTTTAACGATATAATTGTCGTATATTTCACTTCTGATTTCTTTTGGTAAACCATAATAACCATTTACAAGCGGTAAAAAATCAGCTTTGCTATCCATTAGTTCTGCTATTTTTTTATACTCTTCAGAATCATAGGAATCGTCAGCAGCCTTTTCTTTTTCTTCATTGACGTTAGCCGCTGTTTCAACAGCTTCCTTTTTGACAACTTTTGTATTTATCTTTTCCTCGTCGGGTTTCATAAAAGCTAAAGCTAAAATAACACTTAAAATCAATCCAGTGGCGATTATCCATTTAGGCCTATGAAAAGAAGCCTTTCCTTTTTTTTTGCTTATTCAATTGATAAAAGCCAAAACCTGCGATAACAAGTCCGATCCAAGCGATAGGAGTCGTTATAATAGCAAATGACAAACCAATCAATAATAAAATGGCCAAAATTCCAAGCAACTTTTTCATTAGTTACACTTTCCCCTTTTGCATTTATAAAAGCCTTTCCGTTTCATATTAGATATTTAACAATTGCTTTTTCTTTGCATTGAACTCATCATCTGTGATGATGCCATTGTCACGTAGTTCGGAGAGTTTTTTTATCTGATCCGCCACATCTACCACTTGTGACGGTGTTGATTGATTAGATTCGATTATCTTTTCTTCAACTGCTAATTTAATTTTCTCAAAATCTTTCATTTGCTTTTTATTAAACATTATTGTGTTTTCATCTTTAGTCGCATCAAAAAGGCCGCCTTGGTTTTCTTTTCCGCCAGAAAAAGCAAATTGTATGTATCCATTTGTAAATGAATTTGCTTTTTTAAATTGAATTGATGAAATTTGTTTAACTAGAATTTCTTTATCACCTTTTAAACCTTGTGTCATTTTAGCAAGCATACCTTTTCGTTTAATGATAATTTTTGTCCCCGTAAATTCCAATTGACCATTTACTCCTGACGCTTCCATAATCATTCCTCCTCTATAAAAATTATAAAAATCTTTCCATCTCATACGGAATCCCGTTTTCTCGTAAAATATCAAACTTAGTTTCATAATCTTCAAAAATTTTATCATCCAAGAGAAGTTCAACGGCAAAACGATTGGCTTCTACTTCCAGCCTATTGATTGAATAAAGTGTATTTTTTCTTAAAAAAGGTGTATTTGCTCTAGGATGCAGGACGGCATGACCAAGCTCATGCGCGCATACGAAACGTTTTATTTCATGAGGTAGATTTTGATTGATGATAATAAATTTATTACGCTTTTCTAATTTATAAAATCCGTTTATTTCGCTATGTAGAGGCAGGAAGTGGACAAGGATGTTTAACCTATCCGCAATTTCAAACGGGTCATTTGTTTTATATTTATGTGCCAGCTGCTTTACTTTATCTGAAATGAAAGACATAAGATCAACTCGAATTGATTTATTGTTTTACGTTTTGCTTCATCATGTTAAGTTCTAATTCGGTATCGGCAATCTTGCGGTTAACATACACGACACCTTCGCGGATGGAGCGTATTTCATTTAGCAGGATATTATCGGAGTTGATGTTGGCAATATGTTGCTTTTCAACATTTTCAGTTAATTTATCAAGTTTATAATTAATTACCTCGATATCACCTTTAGTTGCCATATTTACTTTCATTGATTGAACTTCTAATAATATTTGTTTTAATAATTCATCTTGTTCACTCATCTGATTCACCCTTTCGATATTTTTTAGGGATGTACTTCTTATTAATCTTCTTCGTTTGCCTTACAACAAACTCCATTGCTTCCATGAAAGATTCTTTGGCTTCATCTGATAGCGGTTCCCCATCAAACGCTAGACCATCCGCATGCTCAAGGTCGTTTCGGATTTGGTCGAGGCGTTTGGCGATGTCTCGTTCGTCTTTGGATGTTTGGTTGGAAGGTTTATTGCTACCTAATAAATAATCTGCTCCCACTTCATACAAATCAGCTAATTTTTTTAAAGTATCAGTATCGGGGTCTCTGTAATCACGTTCGTAATTTGATAGCACAGTATTAGTTATACCGACTTTTCCCGCAACAAACTTTTGAGACCAATTTCTTTTTTCTCTTTCAAATTTCAATCTCTTTCCGAGGCTCATAAATATCTCTTCCTCACTAGTTAATTAACTTAATAATAACAACATTTCACGCTACGTTAAATAAAATCCACGAAAAGTTAAATTTGTTGTTGACTTCCACTTTTAGTGGATATATAATAAAGACATAAAGTTCCACGTTACGTGAAACAAAAGGGGGTGAAAACTTGCAACTGCATGAAAAAATTAGGAGCTGTAGGAAGTCTAAAGGGCTTTCCCAAACTTACATGGCAAAAAAGCTAAAGATGAGTATTTCTGGTTATAATATGAAAGAACTTGGGAAACGGCCAATTAATACAGATGAACTGCAAGAAATAGCAAAGATTCTAGGCGTATCTGCTTCGATTTTTTTTGATGAAAAATTCCACGTAGAGTGGAATGAAACTATAATTGCATAGGAGGTAAGTGAATGAATCAATTGCAAGTTTTCAATTTCAAACAAAATGAAGTGCGTACCATTTTAAAAGATGGTCAACCTTGGTTTGTCGTGAAAGATGTATGTGATGTATTAGAAATTTCCAATCCATCTAAAGCGGTTAGCCGTTTAGACGATGATGAACGGTCTAACTTCAAGTTAGGGCGTCAAGGTGAAGCGAATATTATCAATGAATATGGTCTATATTCATTAGTTTTATCTAGCCGCAAACCCGAAGCAAAAGAATTCAAACGCTGGATAACACACGAAGTCATCCCATCCATCCGAAAACACGGTGCATACATGACGCCCGAAAAGATAGAAGAGGTTCTTCTTAATCCGGACACCATCATCAAACTCGCTACCGACCTAAAAGAAGAACGACAAAAGCGAGTGGAAGCTGAACAAAAAGTTATTGAACAAAAACCAAAAGTTTTATTCGCTGACGCAGTTGAAGCAAGTGTCGACAGTATCCTTATAGGACAACTAGCAAAACTCATTACGCAAAACGGTGTAAAAATCGGTCAAAATCGACTTTTTGAATGGTTGCGAGAAAACGGTTATCTCGGTAAGAAAGGCGCTCGTTACAATGAACCGACACAACAATATATGGAACGCGGCTTTTTCGAAGTGAAAGAGCGAACTGTAAATAATCCAGATGGAACAGTACGAATCACCAGAACAACCAAAATAACCGGTAAGGGCCAAATTTACTTTATTAATAAATTCCTTAGAAAAAAGGAACCAAAAACATACGAACTCATTGTTACATCGCTTCGGAACGAAGATTAAGGAGGTAAATCGATGAACCTCACCAACCAAGCATTATGGGCTGAACTCAAATTCAAAGTCCTGGAATCAGCTTTGATGCTTCAAGATGGCTATTCAGACAATGAAGTCATCGGAAAGCTGATGGAAGTCGTTGAGATTCTAAACAACACTGAACCGAAAGGAGACTAAAGGCATGCAAAGAAAAACCATGACAGCTCAGGAAATCGCTAACTATATCGGCGTTAGCACTGACACGATCTATACAATGGTCAAACAAAAACAAATTCCACATGTTCGCATTCGTCGCAGAATCTTCTTTTCGAAAGAAACCATCGACAAATGGATGAAAGACCAAGAAGAAAACAGTTATGAAGCTATATAGCAAAGAAAGTGATTTACGCTTCATTTAATTTAATTTTACAGAATTATCGCAATTGTGCCTGTGTATTTAAGTATTTGTGACTTTGAAAATTGTATAAAAGGAGCTGGTAATGTTGGCTGTTAGTATAGCGGCTCTAGCCGCAAAGGAAGCAAGGAAAGAAGTGAATAAAACTCAATTAAAGATGTCATTGGATACCAACATTTCTGCTGAATCCATTTCCCATCAGGAAAACGGGCGTTATAAGGTGCAACCTTCAATTTGTAAGTATTATCTGGAACAGCATAATAATCCTTTTGTCGCTATGGAGGCAGCTGTTGAATATATCGGATGGGGGCCGACAAAACTCGATGGTGAAGCAGCTGACCTTCATCGGTCTAACGTTTTCATCAAGATAAATGAAGAACTAGACGAAATGAAAAAGTCTTTGCAAAAAGTGGAGGATAAAATCACCAAACATCCTAGGTTCATTTCGGATTGGGAAAGAAAGGATTTCGAGGAATCCATACAAGAAACCATCGATGTTATCACCGGGGCAAATCATTATGTAGCTATTTTATGCAAAGAGTTAGAAATCAGCTGGGTTGATATGTGGGAACAACACTTTACCAAGTTGGTTCAGAAGGGGTTTAAAAAATCATGGCCGGTAAAGCAGCATTAGAAGCACTCATCAAGAAGCTTCAGCAGCAGGGAATCAAAATAGATTGGTGTAGGAGGGTATTAAAGTGACGACAATCCCAAGCAATATAGCAAAGGACAGGTACTGGAAGGGCGTTATCCACTTGTTTTCAAACAACTGGAAACTTAAAACGTTATTCACTACAAAATATTTTGATTTAGAAAACGGAATTATCGAAACAGCAGCTTTAAAAAGGGCAGCTAGTAAATGGTCTCAGTCAGAAAAATTCATGTTATACCTAGCTATTCATCTTTATACAAACGATGAAAAAATCGATTTAAGCAATATGGATTACCTGGACGACCAAAACAGAAAACTCGTAATGGAAGCTATCACATACAGGTACTTTTGATATGGGCTTTATAATGTTTGGCGCCATATATATCTCCATGTTGTTAGTCGGAATGATACTTGGAAGGTGGTTGGGTTATGAAGAATAATCGGGAATTGAACAAAATTGTTGAAGAGGCAATTAAAAACGGAAATGCGTTTTATACAAACTTTGCTTCACGTTTTTTCGGGGCGTTAATAGGAGAAATGACTCTATCAGAATTAGAAAAGGAAAATTCAATGGAATTGAAAGAAATCGTTAAACTGGCTCAAGAAATGTTTGAAAAAAGCAAAAAAGCCGAAGCTCCGGACAAAGCAACGGCTTAATACTTAACGAATTTTGAGGAATCAACAGTTTCAGCTAATCCTCAAAACAATCAGGATATATATCTATTATATCAGTAAAACAGCAGAAGAACAATTGTTTTGTTCCTGCTGTGATGAGTCAAGGAGACCAATTCCTCCCGAATGCCAAAGGTCACTCTCTCCTATCCTTGGCTTATCACAGTGGAAACAAGCCACTAGAAAAGAGGTGAATAAGATGACGGTAAAAGAGCTAATTGAATGGCTTCAAAGAATAGATGACCAAAGCAAGGAAGTCTATTTTGAGGACGAATCGTGGGGTGCTGTAAGAGTCAACGAGGTGGTAATAGACGAGCGTTACCACAAAGAACATGTTTTATTAAAAAACTAATTCTCACGCTATCCGAACAAACAAAGTATTAATTGAAAGGAGGAATCAGAATGGATTTACAGCATCCTATAATTACGCAAATGGAGCAGACAGGCTATCCATACGCAGTTAATGATGAAGAAGCTATCGGCGTTGACTTTTTCGGGAATGAGATTTGGCCGGGAGATGCTTATTTCGAAGATCCAAACAACGGAGAAATGGTTTTACAGGAGCATTGGCAGAGTTATCTTAGTCAAGTTTATGAGTTTGAATTTAAAACAGCGTAATAAAAAAAGGAGAGTATATTTCATGAAATTGAATGTAACTGTTGATATTGATTGGCTAAATGAAGATGAATCATTGGATGAAGCAATTAAAAAGCAAATCATTAATAGCGTTGTTAAAAAAATATCTGATGATGTCATCACTTCTGTTAAATACGAAGCAGAGAAGAAAGTCCAGGAACGGGTAAATGAATTAGTTGATGCTACTTACAATGAATTTTTAAATGGAAAAGTCACTTTAACTGATAGGTGGGGAGATGTAACCAAAAAAGATGTAAGCATTAAAAACCTAATCAAAGACAAATGTGATAAATGGCTTACAGAAAAAGTGAATGACAGAGGTGAGCCAAATAGAGACTCTTGGGGCAACAGTCAGACAAGGATGCAATATTTTATTGACAAACAGATTTCTAAACAAACAAAAGAAATGTCTAATCAGATTGTAACTAAGGTGAATCAGGAAATGAAAAAGTTTATTACTGATAGTTTGAAAGATTCTATCGGAGACAAGCTCGTGAAGGAAATCGGACTTGAGGACTTATTGAAAAAGATGAAATGAAAAACTTCTGCCGGAAACAGAAGTCAGTAGGTTTGAAAAATATTTGATTACCGTCAGTCTAACATATTTTGAACTGGCGGTAAAGGAGGAAACAATTCATGAATCAATTATCATCACAATTTAATAATCAGCATCAAGGTGGTGTTGTTGCCCAAGCTTCCAGCAGCAGAGAAATGGAAGAAGTCAAAGGGCAGATATTTATGGCCCGTCAATTCCCGCGAAATGTATTCCAATCTGAACAGCGTATTTTAGATGCTTGCAAACGCCCATCACTTGCCCAAACAGCCATTTATAGCTATCCAAGAGGTGGAACAAAGGTAGAGGGACCTTCTATCAGACTAGCTGAAGTATTAGCGCAAAACTGGGGAAATATTGCGTTTGGTGTTAAAGAATTGGAACAGAAAAACGGTGAATCGGTTGCCATGGCTTATGCCTGGGACCTCGAAACAAATGTACGGCAAGAAAAAGTGTTTACGGTTCCTCATTCAAGGAAAGCACAAGGTAAGTTAAAGAAATTAGATGACCCGCGCGACATTTATGAATTAGTTGCTAATCAGGGAGCGCGCCGGCTACGTTCCTGCATATTGGGTATCATCCCTGGTGATATTGTAGAAGCTGCTGTTGAGGAATGCAACAAGACCATCACCGGTAATAATAAACAGCCGTTAAAAGACCGGATTGCTCACGCTTTAGATGCTTTTAAAAACAAGTACCGTGTTACTCAGGAAATGGTTGAGACTCGATTTGGATACAATGCTGATGCTTTTTCCGAATATGACTACTTAGACTTAATCAAAATTTTCAATTCTCTCAAGGATGGAATGAGCAAGGTAGAGGATTGGTTTGATAAATCAGCTAAGAAAAAGGCGCAAAGTGGACTAGCCGAGTCTTTCAAGGAGGAAAAGAAAGATGAGGTGACAGCTGATGCGGAACCAAGCGAAAAACCTTCAGCAGAACAATCCGTTATTGACTTCGAATAACTATTATACAAATGAGATGGACATGCTTTATATGTCCGTCTCCCAGTTCAAAAATTGGATTCAATGTGAAGCTAAAACAGCAGCAAAGTTAAAAGGTGAATATATCGAGCCAACATCAAACGCTATGTTAGTAGGTTCATATACTCACGCAGCATTCGAAAATGATGAAGAGTTTCATAAATTCATTGAAGAAAATAACAGTTCAATATTCAAGAAAAACGGAAGTAAATACACCGATTTTGAAACAGCAGACCGGATGATCGAAACCTTAAAAGCAGATCCTTTCGCTATGTTCGCTATGGAAGGGGAAAAAGAACAGATTTTCACAGCCAATCTATGGGGATCTGATTGGAAAATCAAAGTCGATAGCATTAATCATGAACGGAAAACATTCAGCGATTTAAAAACCACTCAGGACCTTCACAAACGCTATTGGAGTGAAAAATACGATGGATGGGTGTCATTCGTTGAATCATGGGATTACGTGCTTCAAATGGCGGTATACAGGCGCGTATTGCAGGAGAACTTAGGATTTACTTATACACCTTATATCGTGGCCGTCACAAAAGAAAATCCGCCTAATAAAGCTGTAATTCACTTTGATGAAAGCCGATTCGATTTTGAATATGAGTATGTAAAAATGAAAATGGAGCGCATTCTCCAAGTGAAGTCAGGGGATGCTGAACCTGTTCGGTGCGGGAAATGCGATTATTGCCGGGGAACCAAGAGGTTGACGGATACTATCGAAGTGGGGGCGTTGATATGGGAGTAGTGAACGTTATGGAAAAAGTAAAAATTACTGAAAGGCAAGCTCGTAGTATAGAAACTTTATTAAAGGTTTGGGATGGAGATCTAGAACGTTGCGTACTATGTAAAGTTGGTGGATTCAATTCAGCATATGAACCGATTAACGAATTGACATTTGATGATTTTGTAAAAGCTTTATACATCGGTTATGAGATTGAGCCAGAGTTTAAAGCTAATGACTATGTTTTATTTGATGACGGTAGCATTGGCCGATACATTCCAGCACCTAAAGGATTTTCAGTCAAACATCATCCTGTTCGCCACGCAACAGACGAAGAAATCGAACATGAAAAAGAACGTGTGAAATGGGCGGAGATTGGAAGAAAAGTGAACGAATGGAGAGAAGGAGACATAGTCGAAAGACTCGATGGAGAACTAATGGAAATAACAAGAATGGCTATAAATACATCTGGTAATAAATTCCCGTTTGTCGATTCGGTTCAAATGACTATTGAACATTTAAACGAACATTTTACACTAGTTTGCCCTATAGAAAATAGGTTTGATAAATGAGTTTTGAATTCAAAACAAATGTCCTTCTGCCTGAGTGGTGCTTCTCTCAGGCACAAAACACAGAGCAATTAAAACGGCTGGTATTGGATTATATGCAGAAATGCTATCCAGAATACAAAGTTAAGCAAATAAAAGACGGTATGGCGGTTTGTGAGAGGAAGTGAATTATTTCTCTTCCTTCTCTAAATACCTTTCCAAGATGTATTCAATCTCTTTAGCAATAGAGCGTTTATTACTTTCGGCCAGCTGCTTTATTTTATCAAAAGTCTCTTCATTGATTCTAAGGGTATATCGTTTTTCAGTCATGTGAAACATTCCTTTTTGACATCATTATAATGACAAATGACGATTTAAAGCAATCGGAAAATACGTTTGACGTCAATGTGACGTCGTTATATAATAAAGATATGGAGGTGACGTCATAATTATGACAAACGACACCAAAATTAATTTTACCTTGCGTACGGATAAAAAGGTGATAGAACAAATCGGGGTGAAGGCTGCTGAATTGGGAATTTCTAAAAATGCTTTTATTGTGATGATGTTGCGGAAGGAACTGGCCGGTAAGTAGACATAGATTTTTAACTATATAGGAGGTGGAGGTGGTATGGCAAAAGACGCTTACTACTTTTCCCATGACAGTAATGCGCATAAAGATCCAAAGATATTAAAACTAAGAGCAAAACATGGATGGGAAGGGTACGGAATTTATTGGGCAATTATCGAAACACTTAGAGAGCAGGATGATTACAAATGGTTAGCAGATGATAAGCAATTGCTTAGCTTTTGCTTTGCTAACGGAGATGAATTGGTTAATCAAGTAATCGAAACGTGTTTAGATGTTGGATTGCTTATTGATGATGGAGATTATATTTTTTCTCAATCACTTTCAAGGCGGATGAAAATGAAGGATGAAATATCAGAAAAGCGTAGAGCTGCAGGGAAAAAAGGTGGTTCAAGCAAAAAACAAGCAAATGCTAAGCAAATTGAAAGCAAGGAAAGTAAAGGAAAAGAAATTAAAGTAAAGGAAAGTGAAGTAGAAGAAGCAAAAGAAGATCCTGACAAAAAAACTACTGCCACTACTACTGAAGAAGATCCATCTATATTGTTTGAAAAATCTCTTTGTAGATTATCTGAGATACAAAGAGAAAATCTCTATTCATGGGAAAACGACTTTAATGGTCAACGCGAAATCATAAACGAAGCTATTAAGATAGCTGACAATAAGAACAAACGGTATTTCGGATTTGTTGAGTACCTACTGAAAGAATGGGCTAATAACAAACTAGATTCATTGGATAGAGTAAGAGTTTATGAGCAAGAAAAATTCAGAAAGGAGAATGACAATGGCGCAAAGGTTTACAAGTATGACAGAGGTGCTAGCGGACCTACAAAAGAAAATAAAGAACCAATCCTCGGTGACTTCGTCGGCAGAGTTCCAAGGAGAAAACCAGTTTGACTGCTCATTATGCAAGGACAAAGGATTCATCCTTAAGAACATTCCTGACCTGGACGAGGCAGGGAACCAACGCGCCTGGCCGAACGGACAACCTAAATTTTACGAAACAATGTTTGATTGTGAATGTGCGAAGAAACGGCAGTCTAATCACTTAATGAAATTTAGCGAAATCACGGATGAATTTAAAAAAGTGACATTCTCGAGCTTTAATATCGACGGAAAGCCAGAAGTGATAAGAAACGCTTACCAGTGTGCCGTGGATTACTTTAAAGACTTCGAACGGATAAAAGACCAACGGTGCAACAGCATCAGCCTATTAGGACAGCCTGGAGCTGGCAAAACACATCTGCTGACGGCATTGGCAAACAATTTAATTATGAAAAAACAGGTTAGTGTCCTATATTTCCCATTTGTCGAGGGTTTCAATGATTTGAAAGATAACTTCGACTTACTGGAAGAGAAGCTCACAAAAATGAAACGGATCGGCGTTTTATACATTGATGACTTATTCAAAGGGAGAACCAATCCAACACAATTCCAAATTGAGCAAATGTTTGCGGTAATCAATTATCGATACTTGAATCATAAACCCATCATGGTAAGCAGCGAGAAAACAGTGGATCAACTGTGCGACATTGATGAGGCATTAGGAACACGCATTTTTGAAATGAGCCGTGATTATACAGTGGTTATCAAAGGGGATCGGAAATTATTAAATTATAGATTGGCAGGTGCTTAATATGTGTGAACTTTGTAAAGGTACTCACGTTATCCATATTTATACGAGTTATTCGATTAAATTCGCTCCTTGTCCGATATGTAGGCCGCATCAGGATGCAGATGCTAGATTTTTAGCTTTATATCAAAAATTCTTTATTGAAGATGATTTGAAAGGAGCGTAACGATGGGGATCTTATACGAAACAGCTATAAGAAAAATCTACATCGAGGAATTAAACAACCTGAATATTAACCAATCTCGGTCTGGTGTTTCATTGGATTTGCTAACAAACGAGGATTTAAAGCAGGAGCTGGCGGTTGCCAGTTTCCGGCGGCGTGATGTGGAGTCTGATTCTGAAAAATGGTTTTGACGTAAAGAGTGAGGGAGTGAAAACGATTATGGACAACAAGTGTAATGAGTGCAGATATGAATACAACAAGGATTACGAGGGGAAATGTCCTTTGTGTGGATGCAAAAACTAACCACATTCCGATGAATTAACGCAAAAAATCACAAAAATTACGCTTATGAAAGGTGGTTCTAATGGCAGTTAGCAAACTATCTAAAACAATAGAATTGCGAAGCCCTAGAATGAATCGTGTGATAGGTGGTATTGATAAATGGCTAAACGAATGAATTTGGCTGGAGAAATTTTTGGCCGATTGACAGTTTTAGAGTTTGATTCTATGAAAGACACAAATTCATATTGGCGATGCAAATGTGAATGTGGAAACGTAACTGTAGTTGCTGGAAATTCATTGAAAAGGGGAGTTAGTAAAAGTTGCGGATGCCTCCAAAAAGAAAAAACATCTAACGCTAACTTTAAACATGGCCACACAGCAAAAAATTCACCCGAATATCGTTCGTGGCGAAGCATGATTACGCGTTGTGAGGATGAAAGTGTGAACAACTACGAAAGGTATGGAGGTAGAGGCATAAAAGTTTGCAAGAGATGGAGAAATAGCTTTGAGTCCTTTCTGAGTGATATGGGTAAAAGGCCAACTTTATCCTATACGCTAGATCGTATTGATGTAAATGGTAATTACGAGCCGTCTAATTGCCGATGGGCTGACCTTACGCAACAAGCGATTAATAAACGTCTCCAGAAAAACAATAACACCGGAGTCAGAGGTGTGCATTGGTCAAAAAGAGAACGGAAATTTAAAGCGCAAATTAAATACAGAGGAAAATTCTCACATCTTGGAACATTCGATACTCTTGAAGAAGCCGCGAAGGCTAGAAAAGAAGCTGAAATAAAATATTGGGGTATGGATTAATGTGAATAAAGTCATAGTTTTAGAGGGCTTAGATTTCATTTTCGATAGGTATGAATTGCGAGAAATCGTTGAAATGTGGAAAAAAGGCTTCAGCGTTTATTATATGTCCGAGTATTTAGAAAGAGAACCAGATGAAATATTCTTAGCGCTTCTGCATCTATCACGAAATAAAAGGATTGAAGCGAGAAAAGGAGGATTTTTTGGTGGCTAATCAAACCATGTTACGCATCTGTCATTTGCTTAACCAATGCGATGGATGCGAAAGAAAAATACCAAATAGACAAGTTCTAAAAAAAGAAGTGCATGCAAGATTATGTACTGGATGCCAGGTATATGAACGATTTGCGCAGTTGAGACCGTTAATTGATGATAATAAACCAGAGTTATTAAAACGCATTTTAGCAAAAGGAGAGGATATGACAACATCCGAAATCGCTTATCTTGTGAAACAGAATGTTAGAAAATCTGATATTCGAGAAGCGCTGGGAATGAGTGACACATCTTTTAGAAAAATGTTGCAGTATCTTGGATTGTCTAAGCATCGGGTGGTGTCTGGATGAATTTCAAAAAGGCAACACTTCAGCAACTTTATTATTTAGCAAGATTTACAGAATATCGCTATGATTCTTTATTCGAATTGGACAGGAGAGTGTACGGATATGGGCGTGATTAAATTTAACCATCTGACAAATGATGTTCTTGTGGATGTCGGAATGGAACGGGCGCGGCAGGACAGAATCCATCCAGATACATTGAGTTTGCTTGAACGCTTTCCGGTACTAGTGGAGGAAGTCGGAGAAGTGGGAACGGCATTGCAGACTAAAAATAAAGCAAATCTGTACGAGGAACTTGTACAAGTGGCAGCTGAGGCGGTCAGGATGGCGGAGCAGGTGGCTGAGGAACGTGGCGTTATGAATGATTAAATTCACAGTGTACGGGACACCAGTAGCGCAGGGGCGGCCGCGGGCAACCACGGTAAACGGAAACGTTAGAATGTATGACCCGGCCAAGTCGAGGGACTTCAAAAAATATGTCAGATTAGTAGCTTCAGAGCATCGGCCGCCTTCTCTATTAGACGGACCGTTGGCTATGAAAGTAAATATCTATAAACCTAGTTTAAAAAGTTTCAGCAAGAAAAAGACCATGGCAGCCGAAAAAGGAGAGTTGCGTCCGGTCACAAAGCCCGATGTTGATAATTACGTTAAGGGTATAAAGGATGCACTAAAATCCGTCATTTGGAAAGATGATAGTCAAGTCGTGGATTTACATATAAGCAAGTGGTACAGCGAGACTCCACGGATTGAAGTATCCATAAAAGAAATTCAGGAGGGTTAATCAATGCCAATCAAAATCGATTTAAACACATTTGCAAACGGCGCTCTTGCTGAGAGAGCAAATGAAGAACTTCAAAAAGTTTTAGAAAACATTGCCGTTCCTAACACGGATGCAAAGAAAAAAAGAAAGCTCACTTTAACCATTACGCTATCTGCTGATAACAAGAGGGATGTCATTTTAACCAATGTCATGGCAAAAAGCACACTTGCGCCGGCGGAACCAATCGAGGCAAAAATTTTAATGGATCTTGATAACAACGGTAAAGCATCAGGTGCAGAATTAAAGTCAGGAATCAAAGGTCAAACTTATCTTGATGTAGAAACAGGCGAAGTTCATGACGATGTTGGCTCTAAGGTTATTAGCTTTAAAAACTAATCTATCAAAATATTAAATGAAAATATGGAGGAATGAAAATGATTAAAGAAGCTCTTCAATACATTGTCAATTTAGGAACAGCAGAAGTACAAACTGTAGGAAATCAAGATTATTCAACTCAACCACTGCACCTAATCAAAGAAGCAACACCAGACCAACTGGAAGTAAGAAGCCTATCTGGATTAGCTGAGTATCTTATTTCAAATTTCGATGATGATGGATTTGAGAAGAGAATGGTTCATGTAGTCAGTCCGACAGAGGTCGTCGCATTCAGTCCTTTTAACGGGAACTATAACCGCAATGAGTACATTCAAGCGAAAGCCATGGTCCCATCATTCCATTTTGACCGCTGGTACGATGCGGAAGAGTTTAATATCAAGCTCCAGTCCGCATTCGTTAAAAACGAAGATCGGGATATCATGCTGAAAGTAGTCGGGAACATAAAAGAGGAAAATGTAAGACAAATTGGTGATGACGGTGTTTCCCAGGCTGTACAAGCAAAAGTCGGAGTCGCAACCGTTGCGACAGTTCAAGTACCAAATCCCGTTGTATTAGCTCCATATCGTACATTTGTTGAAGTGGAACAACCTGAGAGTGATTTTATATTCAGAATGCAAAACGGTCCAAGATGCACATTATTTGAAGCTGATGGAGGCGCTTGGAAACTAGCTGCCATGAAAAATATTAAAGAATATTTAGAGCAAGCTTTGAAAACTGAAATTGAAAACGGAAAAGTGGTTATTATCGCTTAATAAAAAGGAGGGCGGCAACGATGGACGACTATGCAGAACGCTATTATGCAAGGTTATTAGGAAATAAACAAGACACCTTAGATATCGAACTGGATAAGGAGCAATTACTATCGTTGGCCGGCTTACTAATCGATTTGCGGCAGCATGAATGGCTGGCAGAAATCAAAGCGAAATTGAGTACATTATCATGAATGCTCAGGTGATTATCGCTGACGACCGGGCGGCATGGATGGTGAAGGAGGACAGGCTCATGACCTGCCTTCTCCATTGCCGGAATCATAAAAGATGTTCCAATCGGTATGGATGGGATTGTAAGACACTGGGAGGAATGAAAATAGCGAAAATGAGGTGATAAATTGCGGCAGTTAGACTTATTTAGGGAAATTATTGTTGATAATTTTGCCGGCGGCGGTGGCGCCAGTACGGGTATAGAAATGGCAACGGGATTGAGTGTTGACATCGCCATTAACCATGACCCAGCTGCTATTGCTTTGCATAAAGCTAATCATCCGGATACGGAACATTATTGCGAAAACGTATGGGACGTGGATCCAGCAAAGGCTGTGAAGGGAAGAAAAGTAGGTCTGGCTTGGTTTAGCCCCGATTGCAAACATTTCAGCAAGGCAAAGGGCGGAAAGCCTGTCAGCAAGAAGATTCGGGGTCTGGCATGGATAGCTGTTAAATGGGCGATCGCGGTAAAGCCGCGTGTCATTATGTTGGAGAATGTGGAAGAGTTTAAAACCTGGGGACCTTTAAAGGGTGGATATCCGGATCCTGATAAAAAGGGAAAAACATTCAATTCATTTGTGAAGGCTTTGAAATCATTAGGCTATGAAGTTGATTTCCGGGAATTAAGAGCATGTGATTATGGTGCCCCAACAACTAGAAAACGATTCTTTATGATTGCTAGATGTGATGGGAAGCCGATTGTTTGGCCAAAGCCTACTCATGGGGATCCGGAAAGTTTAGCTGTCAAAACAGGAAAGTTAAAGCCTTGGAGAACGGCAAGTGAGGTTATTGATTGGTCAATTGGAACACCTTCTATTTTCGAAAGAAAAAAGCCGTTAGCTAAAAACACTATGCTCCGGATAGGTAGGGGCATCCAAAAGTTTATTTTAGAATCAAACGAGCCTTTTATAGTTAATGACAAGGCATGTTTCATTCAACATTATTATACTCACCAAGGCAGTGAGACAAGAGCAAGCGGACTTTATGAACCATTAGCAACAATACCTACAGCGAATAGATTTGGACTTGTAACAGCCTTCCTGGCTAAGAATTATGGCGGTAATTATACAGGCGCCGGGATAAGTCTAAGAGAACCTTTGCACACCATTACAGTTAAGGACCATCATTCATTAGTAGCTGCCTTTCTTACAAAATATTACGGATCCGATGTTGGACAGTCATTGCATAGTCCTTTGCATACCATCACGACAAAAGACAGATTCGGTCTAGTGACTGTGAAAGGTGAGAATTACCGAATAACAGACATCGGCATGAGGATGCTGCAGCCGAGGGAATTATTCAACGCCCAAGGGTTCCCGCTGGAATACATCATCGACAAGGATTACACAGGTAAGGTTTATCCAAAAACAGAGCAAGTCGCCAGATGCGGGAACGCAGTGCCGCCACCATTTGCCGATGCGTTAGTTAGGGCGAATTTACCTGAATTTTGTTCAAACGAAAGCCGATACAAAACGGCTGTTGGAAATTAAAAAGGAGCTGCTGAAATGAACGACATCGAACAGCTAATGGAAGAAACAGCAAAACATTATGAGCAAAAGATGGCGGGATTATACCAGGAGAAAGAACAGCTGGCACGGGAAAATGGACAGTTAAGGAATGCGCTAAGGAACCGGGATAAGGAGATCAAGGGATTGAATAAGCAGCTTCAGCATAAACGGAAAAGTGATCCTCAGCACTACCGGAACGGACGTAAAAGAGGTAGTCACGGTAGATTTGGTTGATTGGACCGATAATGGTCCGATATTGGACTGATAAGTAAACACACTTTGGACTGAAAGAGTGCAGTAAAGGAGGAAGTATTATGACAGAAAAATTAACACGATTAGAAGAAATAAAAGCATTACATTCCGTTGGGAAAGTAACTGTACAAGGAATGCTCCCATCTTGGCATATAAGTCATAAAGATGTTGATTGGCTTATTGAACGTGCTGAAAAGGCAGAGAAACAGCATTTTGAAATATTGGCATTAGAATCACAAGCTAATGGAGATAAAAAACTCATTGAAAAGTTAGAAAAAGAAGTTGAGTTTTGGAGGGACATTGCGGATAGTTGCGAGTGCAATAACTAATACACTCTTCGATGAAAAAGCGCGATTGATATTCGTAACAAAACAGACTAACTGTAGGAATAGCTAAATGTATTGAAATTAAACGGTTTTAATTAAGACATAATTACTGAAAATGAAAGTTATAAAAAATAAAACCCTTATTTATTAAAGGAAAATAAAAATTCGTTACACAAGCGCTGTTATGTAACGAAAAAAAGCCGGAATCATCCCGACCATTGGTAAATATTCGATACAACCATTATACACGGGGTGATTCTACATGACTATAGATACAGAAAAAATGACGGCTGAAATAAATCTTATGCAAAATAATATCGTTTATGTCGTGAAGGATGGCAGATTAATAGAACATGAATTGCCGGCATACGGCGAAGTAGTGATTGTGATGCATGATGGCAAAGCGAAACGGATTGAGACGAAAACAAATAGGGCGGTGTGACAAGTGGAAAAGTTCTTTATACGTTATCACATAGTCGGAAATAGAGTAGTAAGCGAAACAAAGGAGTTTGAAAACTTTGGTGAAGCTGTCGCTCTAGTTGGAACAGCTATTAGGAATTTGGGTTGGATTGGCATTGTCAGGGACCAAGGGCATGTTGTAGAGATAAAAACAGAGTCTATTACTTATTTTGAGGTGTTGAATCAAAAATCAGCAGAATCAGAGTCTGCGATAAATCATCTTTCTAATTTGGTTAATAACGCATTTAGAGAAGGGGCGGTGTGAGTAATGGAAATGACACTGGATAAAAGAATCAGTCAAATGCTGCACGAATATGAAATGAAGCCGAGCATACGAGGATATCGGTATCTAAGGGAAGCGATTAAGTTGGTGTATGAAAATGAAGGTTATTTGAATGCTATCACAAAAGAGCTTTATCCAACCATTGCAGAAAAATATGAAACTGAATGGAGCAGGGTGGAACGAGCTATCCGGTATGCAATTCAATCAGCTTGGTTTCATAATCCATTTTCGCCAAGTAGGCCGACAAACAGTGAATTTATTGCGATGGCAGCTGAGGATTTGCGGTGGAAGAGCCAGGGGATTGCTTAAGTGAATGAAAATGCGAATTAAACAAAAGGAGAGATATTAATGGGTATTTTAGAAGTTTTAACGATAATTTTCGTTATTTGTAAATTGTTTGGAGTAATAAGTTGGAGTTGGTGGCTTGTACTTTTACCAGAGATCATTGCAGTGGCAATTTACATCATTTGGTTTGGTGTTGTCGGTATGATTTTTGGTCGAACAAAAAGAAAAATCGAGAAAGAATTTGATGATGATTTTTTCAAGAAATGGTAATACACAGTTCGGATAACAATTGAATAAGCCATACCTGTAAACAGATTGGCGCTGAATTTGGACAGCAATATGTCCTTATTCGGCGTCTTTTTATATGCATAAGGAGCTGAGGAGATGAATCCAACAATGAGAGACCAATTAAAGGATTTAACCAAACAGCATCCAGAGTTAGCACCTAAGAAAAGTAAATCGCGTCAGAAGCATACAAAGCGCAAATCAGAGGTTTTAACGGAATCTGATATAAGGAGTCTCATGAAGTCAGACAAACCCATTTTACACAGAGGAAAGGGCGGTGCGTGGAAGTGAATAAACAAGAGATTGAAAATTTCCTAAAAAATTATCATTGGATGATTAACACCATAAAAATTTCAAGAGAGACATTGCATGAACCAAATAGCAGATTAACGGCGCAATATGGAATTGAAGCATCTTTACCCAAGGCACAGGGAACCACAAGCGATCCAGTCCTAAGTGAAGTGGTGAGAAGAAATAAATATTGGACAAGCGTAAAAAAATATGAAAAAAAGGTGATGGAAATTCAGAGTCGGATTCATGTGATTACGGATGAAAGAGAATACGAGGTCTTAAATTGGATACTGGACGGGAAAGGGTATCGATGGATAGCAAGACATATGGGATTATCAGAAACACATATTCGCCGGATTAAAGATAGCATTGTAGACAAATTGATTAAAGTGTCGCAAATGTCGCAAACGGCGTGAAAGGTGTTTATTATTCTTCTTCTTTTATTTTCTTTATAATTATTTTACAGGCGATTGCGGAAACAGGCGCCGTAATAGGGAACTGTGGTTATTTCAATTTCAGTGGAAACGGCGGTGCTGGGGAGCGCTGCCTTTTTTCTTTGTAAACAGGAACCGGTAAGCCTTCGAAATGAATCTGTTTAGATGGTAGGGTCGCAACCTTGTTTGGAGTACGGTTCTTGTTTAGAGAGAAAAATGAATATGAAAGGGAATGTTTTATTTGGCACTTAATTAGTCAATTAAATAATAAATAATTTAAAATAGAGCATAATAAAAAAGAAGAAAGGGAGAAGGCGAGGGGGAATTAATCCCCTCTGTTAATACTAATAAAAGTTAAAGAAATGAACAACAAATTTATGGACCATGCGCGGACCTTAACACTGTTCATTCTAACGCCTCCCTTCTTCACTTAGAATGCGATAAATTCAAATAAATATTCAGCAATTACCATGCATCCTTCCGGGATGCTTTTTATTTTTTCCTAAAAAAATATCGGAGGTGGGCAGGTGATGTGATATGCCTAATTGGGATGAGATAAGAAAAGAATGGGAAACATCAGACGTTAGTTTTAAAGAATTAGCTGAGAAATATAACATTAAAGACTCTACGATCAGAAGTAGGAAAAATAGGGAGAAATGGCACCGCAACCATGCAACGCAACGAAAAAAGACTGTTGCAACACAAAAACGCGATAAGTCTCCGCCGAAAAATGAGGACAAGGAGACTAATATCGAAAATGACGAACTCACTGATAAACAAAGGCTTTTTTGCCTTTATTATGTTAAAAGCTTCAATCAAACAATGGCTGCAATTAAGGCTGGTTATTCCCCAGAAAGAGCACATGTAACCGGAAGTGAGTTAGTAAGAAATAGTAAGGTTGCGGCTGAAATCAAACGCATTAAAGGAAAGATGACTAGCGATTTATTCATTGATGCTATGGATGTTCTTCAAAAATGGGTAAAGATAGCCTTTGCTGATATAACTGATTTTGTTGAGTTTGGACAAAAAGAGATTGAAGTTTTCAACGAGATAACAGGAGAAAAAGAGAAAGTGTCGATTAATCATGTTGGATTTAAGAATTCTTCTGATGTTGATGGAACAATCATAACCGAAGTTAAGAAAGGTAAAGATGGTGTTTCTATCAAACTTGCAGATAAGATGAAAGCTTTGGAGTTTCTTTCTAAATATACAGATTTACTTAGTGATAGAGAGTTGCAAAAATTACAATCCGAGAAACTCAAAGCGGAAACTGAGTTTGCTCAAATGCGTGCTTCTAAACTTAGGGGAGATAAGAAAGATACATCTATGCTTCAAGCTCTTATTGATGGTCAAAAACAATTCGAAAAGCTTGCTACAGAAGGAGTTTTTGAAAAGTTTAAAAAAGGTGGCGGCGTAAATGGCGAAGGAAGTTAATTTGTCGCCTAAGCAACTTTATACCGCATATAAACCATTTGAACATACATTTGAGGTACTGGAAGGTACCCCCAGAAGTGGAAAGACGACAGGCGGGCATTTTCGGTATGCAAACTATCTAAATCGATGCAGAGACACAAACCATTTAATAGTTGCTTATAACCAAGAGCAAGCTTATCGGTTGTTCATTGATGGTGACGGAACAGGGCTTAAACATATTTTTGATGGTTATTACGAAGAAAAACAAGATAAGCACGGGGCACACTTAGAAATCTATACTGCCAATGGAGTTAAAAAGATTTACTTCAAAGGTGGGGGGAAGTCAAATAGTGTAGGTGCTATTACAGGTATGTCGCTTGGTTCTGTAGTATTTTGTGAAATTAATTTGCTTCACATGGATATGATTCAAGAATGTTTTCGCCGTACTTTTGCTGCAAGGGATCGCTTTCACTTAGCAGATTTAAACCCACCAGCTCCTCATCATCCGGTGATTAAAGAAGTGTTTGAGGTACAAGATACTGATTGGTTGCATTGGACTCCAAACGACAATCCGATACTAGATGATAAGCGTAAACAGGAAATATACAACGTGCTAAAAAAGAATCCATATCTTTTACAACGTGACTGGTATGGAAAAAGGGTAATGCCACAAGGTGTTATCTATAGCATGTTTGATATGAAAAAGAACGTTTTGTCTTCTGTTATAGGGAAAAGATTTGAAATGTTCTTTGTTGCCGATGGCGGGCAGAGCGATGCTACATCGTGCAGTTGTAATATTGTTGTTCAGTTTGAGGGGAAATTTCGATTGTTGCGGGTAGCAAATTACTATCATAGCGGAGCAGATACAGGTCAAACAAAAGCAATGTCTGTTTATGCAAAGGAAATAAAGCAGTTTATTCAATGGTGTGTAAACAAGTTTGAAATGCGTTATACAGAAGTGTTTGTTGATCCAGCCTGTAAAAGTTTGCGCGAGGAACTGCACCTATTAGCAATTCAAACAAAAGGCGCCGACAACAATGCTCATGATATTAAGGGTAGTTCAAAGGGGATTGAAGTAGGTATCGAGCGACTTCAAAACTCAATTACAAATGAACAGTTTTTTATTGTTGAAACAGATGAATATGACCATTATGACTTTTTAAAAGAACTTGGTATGTACGTTCGTGAGGACAATGGAAAGCCAATTGACGCTTACAATCATAGTCTTGACGAATGTCGCTATTCTAACAATTATTTTTATAGACGCTATGTAAAATAAGGCGGTGAAAACATGTTCGAAACCATAAAAAGTTTTTTCAGGAAAGTAGGTGAGAAAATGGGATTAATCAAAAATATTAAGGCACTTTCTGATATCAAAAGTATTCCAGTAGATGACCAATTTTATCAACTGATTGACCAATGGAAAGCCATCTATCAAGGCTATTTTAGCGAATTCCACGATGTCAAATACATGACCATCAACGGGCAGAAAAAACGCCGCAGGGCTACGTTAAACATGCCAAAAGTGTTGTCTCAAGAAATGGCAACCATCATTTTTAACGAACGATGCGAGATCAATATTTCTGATGAAGGATTGTCAGGCAACATCGAAAGTGTTTTAGATGACAATCATTTCACAAAGAAATTTCAAGATTATTTAGAGTTTCAATTTGCCCTTGGCGGCATGGTGGTCAAACCATATTTTGATGCTGATAAAATTAAACTTTCTTTTGTTACAGCTGATTGTTTTGTGCCGATGTCTTGGGATAACAAGGGGATTAACGAAAGTGTGTTCCTCAATCAAATTCGAAAAAGGGACAAACGATATACTCACTTGGAATTTCACATATGGGAAAACAAAACCTATGTCATTAAGAACGAATTGTACGAAAGTCAAAACGATGCTGATTTAGGGGTGAAAGTACCTTTATCTACCCTGTTCCCGGACGTTGAAGAAGAAGTAAGAATTGAAGGATTTAAGCGCGCTAGTTTTGTGTATTTCAAGCCGAACTTAGCCAATAATATCGACATGTCTAGTCCGCTGGGTATTCCGTTGTTCGCCAATTCCCTGGACACACTAAAAACAATCGATATTGCTTTTGATAGTTTCCAAAGGGAATTTGCTCTTGGTAAGAAAAGAATTCTTGTCCCACAAAGCGCTGTTAGAACCGTTGTGGATCCGATGACGGGACAGCTGACTCGTTATTTCGATGCTGACGACGAAGTGTATGAGGCAATGAATTTTGAAATGGACTCAGACGCAATTAAAGATATTTCCGTTGAATTAAGGGTAGAGGAACATATTGCCGCAATCAACGCCATGCTTAACCTTTTATCTATGCAGACCGGGTTTTCATCCGGTTCTTTTTCATTTGATGGAAAAAGCGTCAAAACGGCAACAGAAGTCGTTTCGGAGAATAGCAAAACATTCCGAACCAAACAAAGCCATGAAAATGTGATTGAAGCCGGAATTACTGAGTTAATCGAAGTTATTGTTCAGTTAGCAGAACTGTATGGAGTTTTCGATAGACCTGCGGACGAATGGAAGGTTACCGTCACTTTCGATGATTCGATAGCTGAGGATCAAGGGGCTGAAATCACCAAACAAATCCAACTGGTGTCCAATGGATTAACCACTAAAAAGAAAGCGATCATGAGGGTTCATGGTTTTACCGAGGAAGAGGCGGAATTGACGCTGCGGGAAATTCGAGAGGAACAGGCAACGGCATTGGCTGAAAGTGTTGATTTCTTTGGGGTGAATAAGTAAAACAATCAAGGAGGGAATGAATAATGGCTAAATTTCGTAAAAGACCTGTTGTGATTGATGCTATTCAGTGGACAGGGCAGAACTATTCTGAAATACGAGAGTTTTGCGGGGTGCATCCCCAAGGACATGGACATTGTTGGTATTCAGTAGATGACAAGAATTATATAGGGACGCTTGAAGGTGGAATGGAAGCAAGCAAAGGCGATTACATCATAAAAGGGGTAAACGGCGAGTTTTACCCATGTAAGCCGGATATCTTTAAAAAAACATATGAAGCGGTCGAAGAATAATGGATCCGTTGAAACAACAGCAAATCAGCATGTCTACGGTTGATGTATTTCTCGCTATTGAAGAGCAGCTGCTCCTTAACATTGCGAAAAGGTTGCGAAAGCATAAAAACCTGCTTACAGAGGATGATATTTTGTCCTGGCAAACCGAACAATTAAGCAAGCTCGGAAGTCTCACACAAGAAAATATCATCACCATTGCGAAACATTCGGGAATGGCTGTGGATGAGGTTACGAAAGCATTGCGAACAGCCGGATATTCAACAGTTAATGAGTTTGAAGGAACGCTGCAGGAAGCTGTGCAATTAGGGTTATTGGTTCAACCGCCTTCTATTCAAGCCAGTGCCTTAGAAGCCGTTTTATTAGCTTATCAGGCCCAAGCCTTAGACCTGTTTAACATGGTCAATACCACGCTTTTAAATCAGGCACAGCAGGTCTTTCTTGATATTGTAAATCAAACTACCGGGAAGGTGCTTGCGGGCGTTACAACCCCATTTCAGGCGCTCAGAGAGACGGCTAGGAAGTGGGCAAATAAAGGTGTGCCGACTCTTATTGATAAGGCTGGAAAACAATGGAGCACCGAAGCCTATCTGAATGTTGTTATGCGATCCACAGTGAACAATGTCGCGAATGACATGCAACTGGAACGGGCGAAGGAATACGGCGCTGATTTAATCGAGGTATCAAGCCATATGGGAGCCCGCCCCGGCTGTTATCCATATCAAGCTAAGATATATTCCATCAGTGGCAAACATCCGAAATATCCGCCGTTAAGCAGTACAAGTTACGGTGAACCAGCAGGCTTGAAAGGCATCAATTGCCGTCATATTTTCTATAATTACATTGAGGGCATGAGTACTAAGCGATATGAACAATACGATTATGAGAAAAATAAAAAGCGATATGAGGATACACAAGCCCAAAGGAAACTCGAACGCGATATTCGTAAAGCTAAGCGTGAATTATCGTTCATGGAAGCGATGGGAGATAAAGAAGGCGTTGAACTAGCTAAGAAAAAGGTAAGAGATAAACAAGCAAATATGCGTCAATTTATTTCTGATACAAATCTAACGCGCTTCAGAGAGCGCGAACAAATTCACTAGGAGGAATAAACTGTGAAAATGAAAAGATTAGAGCACGACCTTTTAACAGAAAAATATACAAAGGTCTATCACGAAGAAGAATTTAACTTTAATGCACCACACACTTTTGATGTTGTAACTGATAAGGACAGATTAGATGGGCAAGGGCAACTTCCAGTAGCAATACAAAGAATTCATTTTCAAGAAGGACCCATAAAAGAAAATGGCGTAAACGGCGTATGTAACGAAGATTTAATCGCTATGGTTATCTGTCGATTAGAGCACTTTAATCAATCTGAATATCGTTGCAGAGAAAATTCAATGGCTATAACCAAACTGGAAGAAGCTTTATTGTGGCTTAGAAAGCGCACAACGGGCAGAGAGAAGCGCGGAGTGGAAGGAACCCATGCAAAGTAGGTGATTAGATGTTTATCACTAAAAAAGAATTTAACAAACTCAAAAAACAAGTCGAAGAACAAGAAAAATACATCCAAAGCATGACGATGCACATGATCCAGCTTGAAAAAGAATTGAATGAGTTGAAAAGACCACAAAAGACTGCCTATTTTGGTTAGTCTTTTTTAATTTTAAAATATAGGAGTGATAAAATGGGGAGTCAAGAGTTTATAAAAAGTTGTAAAGATATTGTAGTTGATTATGCTAACAGCCATTTGGACAAAAGCGATAACAAATCAATTGGCGCAGATGATGTTTTTGTTGTTTGGAGTTGTAAAACTTTACAAAATAACAAAGCGTTGTTAAGCACTAATTTGTTTGATGGTATGTATTACGAACTAACTCTTAACGGAGATAAGCAAAAAATCTATTTTGATGCTTATAAGAAATGGGAAAATAAATGTATTGAAGTAAAGTAAGCAACTCAATGAGGTGCTTTTTTTATTGTCTTTTATTCGGCAAGACGTTAAAGAAACGAAAGGAGAAAATACCCATTGTGGGAGGTCTAAAATCATGAAATTTACTAATAAAACAGCTAACCAACTAGCTTCAAAAGTTGGAGGAACAAGATTCTTATTACCACTAGATTTACAATATCATGCTGGCGAAGGGGATCCAGCGCCGAGCGATCCGCCTGCCGACCCACCAGGAGGAAATAATCCTGGAGATAATCCACCTGCTGATCCACCGCAGGATCCACCAAAGACATTCACTCAAGAAGAGTTAAACAATATTGCTGCTAAAGAAGCGAAGAAAGCTCAGGAAAAGCTTCTGAAACAGCTAGGCGTTGAAGATTTTAACAATGCCCGTGAAGGTCTTGCTAAGTTCAAAGAATGGCAGGAAAGTCAAAAGACCGAAGCCCAGAAGCAAGCTGAGCAACTCAAACAACTAGAAGAGAATTACAGTAAAACAAGTAGCGAAAACGAAACTCTAAAAGCACAGTTGTCCGCGGTAAAAGCTGGCGTTAACGGTGATAGCGTTGAGGATGTCGTTACACTTGCTAGAAACCTAGTTTCAGAGGAAGTGGATATGGACCAAGCCATCCAAAAAGTGCTTGAAAAATATCCGCACTTTAAAGCAGTAAAAGAACCACTTATTGATGAGAAGAAACCTTCTTTTTCAACTGGGCAACACACGAAACAACCACAATCCGAAACGGACAAATGGTTGAACGCATTTAAATTTTAATTAGGAGATGATTTTTCATGCCAACAGTAAACTATGCAGAAATGTACCAACAAGCTTTACAACAAAAATTTTCCGCAGGGTTATCATTCGTCGATCTTTATAACACTGCTAATAACGTAAATATCAAATGGACAAGCGCTAAAACGATTCAAATCCCCCGCATTACAGTTGGTGGATTTGTTGATGTAGATCGTGATGTCGTTGGTTCTTTTACTCGCCGGACTGATAATGATTTCGAGCCAAAAACAATTGAACATGACCGTGAATTTAAAACATTAGTTGACCCTATGGATGTTGATGAAACCAATTTAGCCTTAACGATTGCCAATATCACACGTGTGTTTAACGATGAACAGAAGATCCCCGAGCTTGATAAATACGCTGCGTCAAAATTAGTTGCTGAATATACAGCTGCAGGAGGAACCGTTGACACAACTGCAATAACGGTCGATAACGTGTTAGAGATTTTTGATGATTTTATGGAACAAATGGATGATGCAGAGGTCCCCCAACAAGGGCGCATCCTTTATGTAACACCACAAGTTAACACGCTGCTGAAAAGAGCTCAAGGTATTCAACGTCAATTGGATGTTGCTGGAAGTAATGCCGGAAATGTAAAACGAAGTATTTACTCATTGGATGATGTGACAATTAAAGTCGTTCCATCGTCTCGCATGAAAACAGCATATAACTTCACCGATGGTGCGGTACCGGATGTAGCGGCCAAACAAATCAATATGATTTTAATCCATCCATTAACAGTAATCACGCCGCAAAAATATGAATTCGTTTCACTAGATCAACCTTCTGCCGCAACTGGCGGGAAGTACTTATACTACGAACGTAAATATTTCGATTTATTTGTAATTGCCAAAAAAGTTCCTGGCATTTGCATCAATACAGCGGTGTAACGCTTAGATATCGGTGGTATAATATAGACATGGACTAGCTCGACGGGGCGAAAAGGAAGCACCCACTTCCCTGTCCATACTTCATACACGGGGATAACTTGGGAGGTTATCGATATGACCAAAAGAATTAACCTAGAAGGAAAACACTTCGGCAGATTAATCGTAATTGAGTATTCACATTTTTCCGGTGGTAAAGCGTACTGGAAATGTCTTTGTGAGTGTGGAAATGAAAAACTTGTTAGAGGTGACCATTTAAAAAGTCTTAAAATAATAAGTTGCGGATGCTTTCATAAAGAGACTACATCTAATAGGTTTTCAACGCATAGAAAAAGCGACACAAGGTTATTCTCTATATGGAGTGGGATTAAAAACAGATGTTTTAATCCAAACGAACCAACCTATAAAGATTATGGTGGTCGCGGAATAACGGTTTGTGAAGAATGGTTAGAATTTATCCCGTTCTATGGATGGGCAATCCATAACGGATATTCCGATAACTTAACAATTGATAGAATCGATAACAATGGTAATTATGATCCTTCTAACTGCAAATGGTCCACCAAGACGGAGCAATCTCGGAACCGTCGAAGTAACGTAAAAGTAACTATCGACGGAGAAACAAAGACGTTAACAGAGTGGGCAGAAATTTCAGGTTTAGCAATCAGTACCTTAAGAAACCGATATATAAAAGGTATCAGAGGAAAAAAATTAATAAATCCAAAAAGAATGAGGGCTTAGGCTCGCGTTCTTTTTTATTTTTCAGGAGGTAATGGACATGAGTAATGTAGTAAAAATACGCAAGGGAAATCGTATTCTGAATGTAGATGAAAGTCGGCTTCAGTCATTTTTGCAACAAGGATATGACCAAATTTCAAACGATGGGGAAGTCATTAAACACGCTACAGGCGGCAGGAGTATTCCCGTAGCCGAATACAATAAGGCAATTGAGGAAATCGAGGAATTAAAGACTGAAAACAAAAAATTGAAAGCCGAAAACGCCAAGCTGAAAAAAGGTGAATAACCATGTATGTCGATTCAGCTTATTATCATGACACATATAATGGCGTTCCTATCGAGGATGCGGACTTATTCGCACGTTTAGGGTCAAGGGCAGCCGATTTGATTAATCAATTAACTAAATATGCGATCCACGGTGATAATTTAACAAAATTTCATTCCATCGTGCAGGAAAATGTGAAAAAAGCTGTATGTGCTCAGATTGAATATATGCTGCAGAACGGCGGGGAAACGTCTATACATGGCGGTTCCCCGGCTTCCGTTTCCGTCGGGAATTTCAGCTATCAAGGCGGCGCAGGGAATGAGATTGTATCGCCGGCGGCTATCAGCCATTTGAGAAGTGTGGGGCTTTTATATAGCGGGTTGAGTGTGCTATGAACATTAAGCCAATTCCACGCACCTTACTCATTCACACGGTAAATTACGAGGAATTTGTTCAAGGCGATGGATTTGAAACAGAGGGCAGCTTTAAAACTCCTGTAACGCTGTCTAATGTCAGGATACAAACAGCTTCAAATAAATCAAAGCCTAATATTTCGAGAGATTATTATGCAGAGCAATTAATATGGACGGCCCTTCTTTTTTATGACGTTGTTAATTCATCGTCAAGCGCACCTTTTGAATTTAAAGAAAAAGCAAAAGTAACATTTGAAGGAAAAACAATGACAATTGAGAAAGTAAAACCAATTTACGGGCTTAGTCTCCATCATTACGAATTGGAGATGATTTAAATGATTTCTCTTAATGTAAATATCAACATTAACGAAAGCGAAATTCAGTCGAAGATTGATAGCCGATTGGACAAGGCTCAGTTTGTACTGGACGAACAAGTTTTGAAGGATAGCAATAATTATGCGCCGTGGAGAGAACATTATCTGATTGCGAGCAGTATTGAACATAGTAAACCGGGAACGGGTTCTCTTATTTGGGAAACGCCATACGCGAGACGATTGTACTATAATCCGCAATATAACTTTTCAAAAGACCATAACCCTCTAGCCGGAGGTTTATGGTTCGAGAGGGCGAAAGCTGCACACGGAGTTGATTGGGCAAGGATGGCACAAAACGCTTATGATAACGGGTAAAAAATGGTATAATATAAGTGTGGGATAGGATTGGATTAGCTACCCAATCCGAAAGAGAGTTTCCTGACTCTTTTCTCACGAATTAACTCAGGAAAAACACTTACAGGAAGGTGTATTTATTATGGGTAAACCTGCGGATATTACCGGTCATAAGTTTGGAAGGATAACAGTTATTAAGTTTGATAGTTCTAGGCAAAATGGTCGTCATTGGTTATGCAAGTGCGATTGTGGAAAGGAAACAATTGTCGCTTACAGTAAGCTTAAATCAGGTCACACCAGGAGTTGTGGTTGTTTGCGTGATGATGCGAACACAAAACACGGTCATAGCAAAGGAATTAGCGATTCGCCTGAATATCGCTCGTGGTGTCACATGAAAGGCCGTTGTAATAATCCTAACGACAAAAAATATAAGGATTATGGCGCGAGAGGAATAAAAGTTTGCGATAGATGGGAAAACAGCTTCGAAAACTTCTTAAAAGATATAGGTAAAAGACCTTCTTTGAAATATTCTTTAGATAGAATAGACGTAAACGGAAATTACGAACCTTCAAATTGCAGATGGGCTGATAGTGTCCAACAAGCAAGAAATAAAAGGTCTCAAACACATAGCGTGACTGGTGTAAGAGGTGTTCATCTGCATAAACAAATGAAAACGAAAAGGTATCAAGCTGTGATCGGGGTCAACGGTAAAGATATTAGCTTAGGCTATTTCGAAACATTAGAAGAAGCGACTAAAGCTAGAAAAGAAGCTGAACTGAAATACTGGAATAAGTCATCCTAATGGATGGCTTTTTATTATGCCCTGAAAGGGGTGATGCTTATTGGATTTTCTAGCTAGAGTAAAAGACTATTTAACTGCTAATGTTGCTCTAAATGCTCCAATAGATACACCATTATTGAGTGCCAATTCAAGCTCTATCGCTATCCGGCAAACACCTTCTGCTGTGAATAGCCGATATGTGGACGGGAAAACGCTCAATTTTAGCTTTCAAGTGCTGGTGAAGGACATAAGCAACATTAAGGCTTATAACACGATACAAGCCATTTTTACGGCTTTGGATGGACTGCTTAAAGGCTCGATTGTGAGCAATGACGGCAGTTTTATTTTTGTGAAATGTGAATGCTCTACACTGCCTAACTTTGTTGAGCAGGACGGCAAACTTTGCTATATATACACCGCAATTTTCACAGCAGAATTAAGTATATAAGGAGTGAGATGAATGGCTTTTGAATTAATGAATAGTCATCAGTTTAAAATTAATACCACGCCGGGAACGGAGCCAGGAACGATGGCTGCTCTTGCTGTTGGGATTACAAATGTTGAGATTTCCAACAATGAGGAAACTTCACAGGATAAATATATGGATGGGGCTGGTTATGCGGAAACGGATGTAATCGGCGCTCAAACAACACTGTCCTTTACTGGACACAGAAATTATGGAGATGTCGCACAGGATTTTATCTTTAGTAAAGCGTTAGAAATCGGTACAGGACGCAGAACGAATTTCGAATGGACGGAACCGGACGGCGGAAAATTCGCGGGCGATTGTACCATTGCTAACATTTCAGGTCCTTCTGGGGATGCGGGTAATAAGGGCGAGTTCACCTTCGAAATCCACTTCGCAGGCAAGCCGGCATATACGCCGCCAGCATCATAATAAACAGGAGTCGCTTTTTTGCGGCTCTTATTTTGATCAATAATTAGGAGGATGAATATGAAACAATTTACATTTGACCAATCGTTCCAAGAGGTAGAGATTGCCGGGGTAATTTATAAAGTGGATATGTCCGATGATAAAGTAAGAGAATATCAGAAATCATTCCAAAAATATTATGTTGAATCTCAACAACTATCACAAACTGATGTAGAAAAAATGTCAGCTGATGAACAGCTTGAACTATATAACAAAACATTGGAAGCTATGAAAGAAGTAACTGAGGTTATTCTTGGTGAAGGCACCTTTGCTGAACTGTATGAGAAATCCGGAAAATCCACACGAAACTACATGAAACTTCTCCTATTTATCGCTGATATTTTCAGTGACCAATTCGAAGATGTGAAAAACGATGCTTTGAATAAGTATCTGAACAAGAAATGAGCTTCCTGCTAACGGATACGTTCAATGATTCGTTTAAGTATGAAGGAAACACCGTTCATTTAAACTTATCATTTGACAACGTACTCAGGATATTTGATTTGTTCAACGATGAACTGTTCAATGCCCATGAAAAGATTGAAATTGCTTTACAGATGCTTATTCCTGACTATGATCCGATTAGATGCGTGAACATACGTGAGAAGAATGCTCTTTTGCTTTTTATCTTCCGTGAATATCTGGATATGGATTTAGAAGAGAAAAGCGAACAGGAAAACAAAAAAATATTCGACTTTAACCAGGACGCAGGCATGATATACGCGTCTTTTTTGCATTGTTATCACATGGATTTGTTTGAACAGCATGGTAAATTGCACTGGAAGAAGTTTTTGCAGTTGTTCCAGCACATGGATGACAAGGCAAAAATCAAAGAAGTTATGGGTATTCGTAAAATGCCAATTCCTAAGATGGGAAAAGGCAATGAGGAATACCGGAAACAGATCGCTGAAATGAAACGGATTTATTCGCTTGAACAGCCTGAGAACGAGGAACGGGCACAAGAAAAGATAAATAAAACGTTTGATTCTTTAGCCAACACCTTTAAGAAAGGCAGGTGATATAAATGGCAGATGGGAACATCACCATAGACACGCGGTTAGATAGAGGGAACGTCAATCAGGAATTGCGTGCTTTACAGCGCGAAATTAAGCATATGGGCAACGAAATGAAGTTGGCCAACGCTAAAGCTATGATGCCGTTTCGGAAGAATCTGCTAGAAACTGAAAGGAACATGTACCAATTAGCCGGGCGGATGGGGAATTATACAGGCACAACGCAGGATTTTATGAATCAGGTTAAACAGTTAGGATCTGAATACAAAAAGACTTCTGATGCCATGCTTAATGCAGATACAAGCATGAGAGTGTCGCTGATTCAAACAGCCGGGGCTATGATGAATATGTCCACTCAATCGAGCAAGATTGCAGAAGGATATACAAGAATGGGAAACCCATTACGAATGGTTAATAATGGCGCTTTAGCTGTTACGGGAGCTTTGGAAAGGATGGCACACGCCGGGAACGCTACGGTATTAGCTTTAAAACAATTGGGACCAAATGCCAGCATGAAAGAATTGCAGGACGAAATTAATAAAATTACAGCAGGTCAAGCAAGGTTTCAAGCTGTAGCATTGGCATCAGTAGCAACAAGCGCGCTTGTATATGGGGCTTTGCATAAGGCGGCGATGGGTGCTAGTAGCGCTTATAAAACAGCTTTTGAGAACATGGCAACGAGCGTAAAACAAGCGTTTCAGCCGATGGTTGAGGTCTTCACAGCCGTTATGACTCCTATATTTAATTTTATTGGAGCAATAGCGCAAATGGCGATTAAATTTAACGAAGCGCATCCAGTATTGGCTAAAGTGCTTCAAGGGATCATGATGTTGGTTCCTGCTTTAACCTTGCTATTATCTCCTTTAGCAGTCGGAGCAACGATGGTCAATTCATTTATGGCGGCGTGGGCAGTTATGGCTCCGATGATTATGCCACTTATCACTGGATTGGCAGCAATAAGTGGAACCGTTTGGCTAGTCGCTGCTGCTATCGGGGTGGCTGTCGGAGCGATTGTGTATTTTTGGAAAACGAACGAAGGTTTTAGAAATGCTGTCATTGGTGCTTGGGATGCGATTAAGGCAAAGGCACAGGAACTATTTGGAATGTTACAACCTGTGATTGACTCGCTTGTTCAAAAGTTTAACACGTTAAAAAGTGCTATTATTGCGGCATTCAGCGGTGATTTTTCTCAAATTACAGCGATTTTTGCTCAAATATTACCTAGTATTATAGCGATGTTAGTTGGAGGCATTCCAGGGCTAATCATTTCAGCTTCCCGGTTTATTCCTGCTATCGCACAGGGAATAACAAGCAATGCCGGTCAATTATCGGCAACCATTTCAAACATCGTAACAGCTATTACAACATTCCTAACAACTCAATTACCTGTTTTTATACAGCAAGGTGTCAGCATAATTAATAGCCTCGTTCAAGGTTTAGTGACGGCTTTACCTATTATCGTTCAGGCGTTGACGAATATTATCACAATGATAGTTCCGATTATTACACAGATGCTTCCGGTTCTTTTACAAGCAGGCATTCAAATCATTATGGCGCTTATACAGGGAATCATGACTGTATTACCTGTTTTATTGCAGACGGGCTTACAATTAATCCAATCTCTAATTCAAATTATTGCAACAAATGTACCGATGATTTTACAAGCCGGGATACAGATTGTCATGACACTGATTAATGGGATTGTTCAGATATTGCCGCAGTTGATTAATACAGCGATTCAGTTGATTCAAACCATTATCAAAGCAATTGCTGACAATTTACCAACGATTATACAGTCTGGTATTGATATTGTTCTAGCTCTGGTAGATGGAATTATTGAGATACTGCCGGACTTAATTGACGCAGCTATTTTGTTAATTGAGGAAATTGTGACAGTTCTTGTTGATAACCTTCCCAAGATAATCGATGCCGGGATAGAGATATTATTGGCGCTGATTGAGGGTATTATAGATGTATTGCCTGACCTGATTGATACAATTGTTGATTTAATTATTAAAATTGTCGATGTTGTAGCTCAGAACTTACCGAAAATAATCGACGCTGGTATTAAGATTTTAACGGCATTGATTGAGGGTATTATCAAGATTTTACCTGATTTAATCAAATGTGCGCTCGATTTAGTCATAAGCATTCAAAAAGAGATTATCAATAACATGCCGAAAATCTTAGAAGCTGGCGCAAAATTAATTATTGCGCTAATTGACGGTATTGAAAGCATGATATCTAAATTAGGCACCGCAATTAAGGAAAGTGTCATTGACCCGATTGAAAAGAAAATAAAAGGCGTTGCAAAAAACGCATTGCAATGGGGAAAAGATATTATTTCCGGGTTAATCAGTGGTTTAACATCGATGGTTGGAAGCGTGATGGCGAAAGCTGGTGAAATTGCTAATGGCATCAAAGAAAAAATCGAAGGAGCTTTTAAAATCAATTCTCCATCTAAATGGATGCGGGATCGGATTGTGGGTAGTTTATACGAAGGGTTCGATGACGGAGTTGATAAAAACAAATCAGGATTCGTTCAAAGTGCCGGGAACATCGCTTCATGGATGCAGGGTGGCTTAATGGATAAGTTATCCGCACAGATTTCACCTGTTATTGCGGGAGTCGACGGAATCTCAAACTATAACGCTTCCACAGTAGGTGATACAATCATTGTTCAGCCCGGCGCGGTTGTGTTAGAAACTAGAAACTTAAAAGAATTAAATCATGCTGCTGACTTTTTCGGGAATTTACGGCAAACGATGAGAAGGTTATAGGAGGTGAGAACGTGACATATCCAACAGAGGTTGATTTTTGGTCAGGTAAAGCCGGAAAACCTTTACCGCCGCAAATATTAGAACCAATCGCAGGTCAAGAAATAACAAATCTCAATCCTATTCTGAAAATCAGGTGGTTAAAGGGACAGGATCAATGGTACAGGCATTGTAGGGAGTTAGTTGGAAGTTTTAATGCAGAAAACCCAGGGAGCGACTCTAGGCAAACGTCTACTATTAGTTTATTGCGGAGCTTTTACAACAATAGTACTTTTAACCAATTAGTTTCCAACAAGGTTACACCAAACGTGGAATGGGGCGTAGTTGACAACATAAGTCAGTTGAGTATTCCACACGAAACTGGCTACGGTTGGACACGCGGAAGAATCAAGACCATTATGTTTGAGGTTGATGGGAGCAAACTAGGTACAGCATTAAACGCAAGTGATTTAGAGTTTAAATTGTACAGAAACAGTAGTGTAGTAAATCTTTCCGATAGGATAAACATCACAAACATAGGGGAGCTTTTTAAGTCTGGTTTCGTCGAGGTTAATGGCACCGTATGTACTATTTCCATACCGTATGATGAGATGCTAGTCCGAAATGAATGGTTTGCTATCACTTTAAAGACAGCAAGGGACGACATATATTTAAGAACCACTGAATACACCATGTATTCGGTGCAAGGGTATCAAGGGTTATATGTAAATACAGCATTTACAGAAAAAACAGGTAGCTCATGGAAGCCTATGCTGTTGCCGCAGTCGCAAGAAACGGCGCCAATTATTCCTGCATTAATCTATGAAGTGTACGAAGGGCACTACCTTGATTTAGCATATGAGTTTCAATATACGCCTGATGGCAGCACATGGATTCCGTTACAGCATCATTTTTTTGGTGCAGAAACTGAATTGAATTTTGATATGACGGACATCGTCGATGTAACAGAAACTAGCCGCGCTAAAATCAGAGTACGGGTATCGGATCGAAACGGGGAACATTATGCCGAATGGGATAAATCGTGGTTTGACAACCAGTCTGATTGGGTAGAGTCGGGTAACTTTTTTATATTTAAACATGTTGCTCCACTCAAACCTATTAATCTATTTGTCAGTGATACTGCCGTTATAGATAGAAGTTTGCCAAACCGTTTATCATGGAAGCACGTTCAGAACTCTGTTAATAATCGTCAGGGTCGGGCTACACTTAAATGGAGAACGCAAGGAAATGTGGATTGGAATACAGTTGAAATCGCAGGAATGAGCCAATATTGGGATGCTCCAGCCGATACTTTTCCGTTAGGAACGGTTGAATGGCAGGTTATGACCTATAACAGTGTGGATATGGAAGGCCCTTACTCAGATATCGTGACTTTTACCGCAAAGGATACGCCTGCAGCTCCTACGATTCTAGCGCCTCCGGCAGTGGTAGAAATGCCTTCTCCTACGGTGTCGTGGGACCATTCGCATGTTCAAACGCATTATCAAGTAAATGTCCTGACAACATCAGAAAACATCATCTGGACAAGCGGAGAAGCGGAAGATACGGCGACTGTGTGTTTTGTTAATAAATATTTAGATAACCTTTCCACTTTTAAGTTGCAAGTAAGAGTGAAAACCAGTGACGGTCTATGGACAGAATACGCGGAAACGTTTTTTGATACTGACTATAATTTCCCCCCTCCTTCTGTAGTTACTACAGAGAGTCTAGGTGGGTTTATTCGTGTTTCCTATACAAACCCTGCGCCAACTGGAAAACAGCCTGTGGTGGCGAGAAATGATGTTTTTAAGTACGTTAATAACGAATGGATACTGATTGGATATAATGCACCTTATTCATTTGATGATTACGCGGCTACAAACGTGGTGCCCAATCGTTATTTCGTTCGTTCTACAGGAAGCAATGGGGCTTATACGGATTCTGAAATAGCGGAAGCGTCGATTGAATTCAGCGGAATACTTCTCTATGTAGTAAGTGATCCAGAAGGTACCGTAACACAATTCAGGCGCGTGACCAAGCGTAAAAGTACACCGAAGATTAAAACTGCAACACATGAATATAAGGGCAGAAAAGGAATTGTGAAGAAGATTGGAACAATGCAGACCAATATCATTGAGTTTAGTTTAAAACTAAACAGAAGCGAAAAAGAAGCGCTTGAAGCCATTTACAATCGATTTGATACGATTTGTTATCGTGATGGTTCGGGAAGGCTGGCATACGGTGTATTAGAAGAATGCCCGGTCAATGATCTGCCAAACGGAGAGTATGAAGTTGATTTATTTTTAGAAGCGATTGACTATGTGGAAACCGTCACAGGAAGTGAAGCGTAATGATTGATTTATCGCGTGAAGGATTTACCCATACCGAAATAGTCAATATGCTCCACGGGGCAAAACAAGTCATTGATTTCCGATTTGAGCTTGTCACGAAAGACGGCATTTACAAAAAGGACCTGAAAAACATCAAAGATGGAAGCGTGGATTTCGATGCGAGCGTGGCAATTAAACGAACAGCCTCTTTCACGATGACAGAGGACGATGATATCAATTACCTATCGGACAGGATTAGACCGTTTGTCCGTTTTTTTATTGACCAACGAAAGATGATGCCAGCCAGTCAAGCATTCCTGTCATCGAGGTTTGCGGCAGATATGGAAAAGCAGATGATTGGTGTCAACGGATGGATGGAGTTTGCTTTAGGCGAGTTTCTTTTAACATCACCTTCCAGGGTAGAAGTTGACGATGATTTTGAAAGAGAAGTCGAAGCCTATGATGCAACCGTCATTCTTCAAGAGGATAAATTTGAAGAACGTTGGTTTATTCCTTCTGGTTTGTTGGTCCGAGATGCAGTTATTGAGATATTGGAGTCATCTGGCATTACGCGGCACGATATACAAGTTACAACGATGTTCGTCGGTGATGATATCGAGTTTGATATAGGTAAGAAGAAACTGGAAGCCGTAAATGAGATTTTAAGACTAGGAAATTATACAGAATTGTATACTGATGAGTATGGGAATTGTGTTGCAAAGGAATATATCAATCCGATTTTGTTGAATTATGACTATGAATATAAGACAGACCGAAAAAGCGTGGTTTCACCTGGCTATGAGGAAATTATTGATTATTACAAGGTTCCAAATAAATTCATCGTTATCAGGAGCCTGCCAGACAGAAACCCACTTGTTTCAAGGTATACCAATAACAATCCTTTATCTCCTACTTCAACAGTTTCTAGGGGCAGAACGATTGTAGCTGACCCGATTATCATTGAAAGCGTACAAGACCAAATGAGTCTAGATTTATTTGTCGAACGGATTGCATTTGAACAATCACAAGTGTTCTCAGAAGTCATATTTGAAACGGGACTTATGCCATTTCACGGGTACCGAAACGTTTTGAATGTTGAGTTTGATGGATTGTTAAGCAACGGAAAGTTTATGGAGCAAAGCTGGTCTACCCCCTTCGATATAGGTGGAAAAATGAAACATACGGTGAAGAGAATCATAGAAATCTAGGTGATTTTATGTTGATGAATGAGAAAGAGTTTGCAAAAGAAGTGAAAAACAAAGGACAGGCTACGGTTGGTTTAAAATATGGCACCATAGACCCTGTTTATTCATCAGGTAAGCCGAGAGTGTTGTTCGACGGAGAAGAAACCATCGGACAGAAAACGTACCCTTACCTGAAGTGGTATACACCAGTTGCGGGAGATCGAGTCGCGGTATTTAGCGGCGTCATTTTAGGTGATGTTGAATTTGAATTTTAAAGGCGGTGATTAAATGCCTCACAATACCAAACGAATTAAAACGGATATCGAAGGGAAAGCAGCGCCGCAAGTTTGGAACGATGACATTGATGACTATCAAGCAAATAACGGCCGGCATGGGGCGGCTAGCATGTATCAGCTTGGTTCGATTGTCCATGATGCGTGGTCAGGGAGCGCCAACGCGACAAAAACATTTACTAAACAATGTTTCGGATTTGCTTTAAAAAACGATGGCGCCGGGGATGTAGTTGTCACAATCGGCACATTAACATTTACAATCAAAGCCGGTGAATCATTCAATGGAAATTTTGAGCCATTTTCAGAAATAACGATAGCTACAACGTCAGCATATAGAGCTTTGGTAGCGAGGTGATTTGAATGAATAATATAGGTTGGTCAAGCAGTAGCGGCAGCGGGGGAGAACCATATGAGCACCCACAAACGCATCCAGACACGATGATAACACTAACAGATACGAATGGAAATTTTGAATCTGAAACACTTGATGGTGCATTAGAAGAGCTTTTTGCTGGTGTCGGTGATGGGAAAAATTTATTGGAGGCGGCCATTACCGACAAAGGCGGAACAGTCTCAAAATCTGGTGTGATTGCCACGTTTGCCGAATTAGAATCTGGCATTCAGTCTATTAGTGGCGAGCAGCAATCCGGAATGTTGTACGCTTCCGGTACTGCTTTTAGCTCAGCAAAGGGTAGTGGTAACTTTTATACAGGAAGTGGCACAACACACGCTAGTGTAGCTTATAAAATATCTGTAAACGGATTGGCCTTTAAACCGAGAATCATTAGATACAGAAAGACAACTCAGCAAATTCAGCAAGGTTACGACCTTATATGGTCAGAGTTTGGCGATAACGTCATTGGTGATTATAACTATTTGCTGGGATATGCTACATCATCTGAGTTAAAAGTAGCCGTGCAGAATAACACGACTGGCGAAAAATACCAAACAGACTCCATCCCATATGTAGATAACACCAGCTTCGTTATGCCTGCTGATGTGAGTGGAATTAATTATGAATGGGAAGTATGGGGGTGATAGTGTGGAAGTAGGCAGAAAAATTTATTATGACTTAGCGACCGGAAATGTTCTGCTTGATACAGGAGAGCGCCAGGGCGCAGTTGTTCCGACAACAGTTGACCAAGATATAGCAGTATACACCGTTTTATCCGAACGGAATCGAGAAACTTTTGATGTAATTGAACTGGCATACGGACAATTCGCCCAAGACTTTGCATCGTGTTCTGGATACAGGGTCAATCCAGAAACCAAAACACTTGAATATTCATATCCTGATCCTGGTGTTCCAGAAGCAGAACCAGTGTTTCAAGCTCCATTATCAGAGCAGGTCAACGACTTAAAACAAAAATTAGATATACAAGATGCGGTCATAGAAGATTTGATGTTTAATATTATCCCAAGTTTAACAGGAGGAATGTAATGATGGCTATGTATATCGCGCTGAAAATCATGGACGGAAGTCAGGATTACGAGTATGTGTTTGGCATTTCTTTGTACAAGCGTTACCAGGATGATGTGGACGCAATCTTAGTCGCTGAAGGGAAACAAAGCCTAATCAAACGTTAACACCTGTGAAGGTGTTTTTATTTTGATTAAAAAGGAGTGAATCACATGGTGGATATTAATAAACATGCGGCAAAGACCGGCAGGATGATTAAAGAGGACGGGACCATAGTTAATATTGCGGACAAGTTTTCTATGGAGTTGTACGGCCTGTCTACCGATACCAAGCCGACAACGGGATTAATCGTCGGAACGACATTTTTTGAGATCGACACAACAAACGTTTATATGTGGGATGGGTCAACTTGGAGGGGAATCTAAATGGATGCTGTTTCTTATGTTCTTAGCAAAAAATACACAGACGAACAAATAGCCATCTCATCCGGAAAGGGTGATATTTATGGCATTTATTGGGACAAAGGAAGCTCTCCTACTCTAACCCGTACAGGAGATGCGATCGGCAAAATAGCGAATGTCGGGACAGACGGACAATTTGTTCAAAATGACTTCGATAAAGCACAGATTTATCGCGAAATTGGCCAGGTAACGGATGATTATGGAAATGTGTTTACCCGTATTCCTAAATTTTATATCCGCAAGAAAAGCGGTCCAGGATTTTATTCAAAAGAAATTTCGAAATTTAAATATCCCGGATTTTATCTGCCGTGGTGCTTCTGGGATTTCGTCAACAGTAAAGAACTGGAATATGTAGACATTGGCTCATATAAAGCGAGTCTTAGCGGAGACGGAAAGCTCGAATCGAAGCCGGATAAATATCCGCTAGTCATCAAAACTATCGTGGACATGCGCAACTACGCAAGAGCGAATAATGTTGACGGGCGCAAAGGATATCAACAACTAGACATCCACGCGGTAGATATACTGCACGCATTATTTCACATCGAGTTTGCAACATTAAATTCACAGGCAGTAATGGCTGGTTTTACATCTGGTCAATATAACGCTGCTCATACCGCAACAATTGCAGAAAGCAATGCAAACAGGATCATAGTAGCAAACGCCACTGCTGATCAATACAAAGTCGGTCAAGCCATCAGTTTGGGAACGTCATTAGGCGGAAATCAAATTGCATATGGTCGTACTATAACAGGGATCACCGTGTATGATACAAACAATAAAGCGATTGCGTTTGATGGCGCACCTGTGAACATCGCAGTTGGAAATATAGTTTATAACACCGGTTGGAAAAATGGATTTAGCCGGAACATTGCGGCATCATCCGGAAGTATCGTCAGCAATACAGACGGAAAATATCCTTTTGTTTACCGCGGAATTGAATCGCTGTATGGTGATGTTTGGCAGTTTGTCGACGGTGTTAACGTTAATGAATTTCAAACTTGGATTTGTAAAAATGCAGCGCAATATGCCAGCAATGTGTTTACTAGTCCATATGAAAAATTGGGATATATTAACGCTAATGCAAACGGATATCCAACAGCGCTTGGGTTCGATCCGAACTATCCGTTTGCTCAGTTTCCAACAGCTGTAGGTGGAGGCGCATCTACTTATTACTCAGATTACTACTGGCAAGCAACCGGGCAACGCATTGCCCATGTTGGTGGGTACTGGAGCAATGGCGCTACGGATGGCGTTTGGTGCTGGGGTCTCCACTATTCCTCGTCGGATGCTAGCGTGGTTATCGGCGGGCGTCTGCTTAAAAAAGCCTCTTAGGGAGGTTTGGAGGGGATACCCCTCCAAGGTCTTTATATTTTGATATAATAAAGAAATAGGGTTATAGAGTGCGCGCTTGCCCATGTTGGTGGGAACTGGAACAATGGCGCTAATGATGGCGTTTGGTACTGGAATCTCAACAATTCCTCGTCGAATGCTAACGTGAAAATCGGCGGGCAGACTCTTATTAGATTCATTGCAATACTTGCACTCTATAATCCTTAGCCCTTGCTAAAAATACAGCCGTAAAGAGCATAGTTTAGTAGGTTCATTCTCGAAAAACTGTGAGGCTAATAAGATGAAAGAAGGATACTCTTGAAACGCATCGGATATATCTACGAGAAGATTTATGACAAAAACAATATCATTCACGCGATGTTCAAGGCTTCCCTTGGCAAAAGGAAGCAAAATAGAGTCAAAAAAATATTGGACAACGCTGATTATTATGCTTCAAAAATACAGGAAATGCTTGTGAATAAGACTTTTGTTCCGTCAAATCCCGATATAAAAGTAATCCAAGATGGTGCAAATAAGAAAGAGCGTACTATCTATAAGCCAAAATTTTATCCAGACCAAATTGTCCATTGGTCACTTATGCTGCAGCTGGAGCCAATAATGATGCGTGGAATGTATGCTTATTCCTGCGGAAGCGTCCCAAAACGCGGCACAAGTCTTGGTCAAAAGATGGTTCGGCAATGGCTAGATAAGGACAAAAGGAACACAAAATATTGTTTAAAGATGGATATTAAAAAGTTTTATCCGTCCATCAATAACGAGATATTAAAGAAGTCTTTTAAAAGAAAAATCAAAGATAAAGACTGCCAGTGGTTAATCAATACAATCATTGATGCAGAAGATGGTTTACCGATCGGTTATTATACAAGTCAGTGGTTTGCTAATTTTGTGCTGGAACCGTTAGATCATTTCATCAAAGAAAAATTGCGAGTTAAATACTACGTCCGTTATGTAGACGATCTCGTTCTTTTTGGTCCGAATAAAAAGAAACTTCATAAGGTCCGTGTGGAATTAGAGAATTTTCTCAACAAAATGAAGTTGACTTTAAAAGGGAACTGGCAGGTGTTTAGAATAGATAAAAGAGATATTGATTTTCTCGGTTTCCGTTTCTTCCGGAACAAAACCATTCTCAGAAAAAGTAATGCCCTCAGAATCAGGAGAAGAGTAAAGAAAATCGCTAAGAAACCATATATGAGCGAAAGCGATGCATCTGCTGTCATCTCGTATTGGGGATGGATTAAACGGAGCGACAGCTATAGTTTTTATCACAAGCACGTTAAACCATATGTAACCATAGATAAAGCAAGAAAGGTGGTAAGCTATTATGCCAAAGTACGGAATCATCCAGAATGGGGAATTGGTATTAAGTGATGTTCAATCGGATGGTTACAAACCTATCGTCTACTCGGATATCCCTGAATTTGACCAAGTTTCACAATACATTCAGCAGGGCAATACGACTGAACTTAACGATCACATCGAAGTCGGGTATGAAATAAAAGAATTAGAGGTTCAAGACGAATCTACACAAGAGCCTGCAAGCGGAGAATTCATTGAATATTCTCCGCGCAACGAGCAACGCGCCCAAGATATGACGATTGAACGAGTTTCGCTATTAGAAGATGTTGTGTTAACACTAATGATGGAATAGGAGATTAGGAGATGAATGATATGTATGGATTCCTTTGCAACATGTATGTTATGGGTAAAATTGATGAAGCTTATTTAACTGTCCAAGTTGAAAAAGGTCGTATTACAGAAGAAGAAAAAGATATGATTTTGGCGACTCCACAAATTTAAGGAAGAAGGATTAAATTGAGCTATACATCTGGTTTATGTTTCGAGTTATTAAAATTAATTGAACATCAATCAGAGTTAATCGCTAAACTAACATCTGAGAACATCGAAAAAGAGAATCTAATTAACTCTATGTTGATTGAGAAAAGTGATTTGTCTAATTAATAAAAGAGGGCCTGAAAACGACTCTCTTTTTTGCATCCTAGAATCGGCAGAATTACTTCAGATTGGGGTGGGAAAATGACAATTGAATTAGGGGTATTATTATCGGTCATGGCGGTTGTGATTGCTTATCAAGGGTATCAATTGAATAAGCAAAAAAGCCTAACCGATAAGGAGAAGGATGTAAAAAACGACACAAAAGAAGATGCAAAAGAGAGCGCTGAATTAAAGGCACAATTAAGTTATATCAGTAAGGGTGTCGATGATATTAGAATTGATATTAAAACGAATGAGCGCCAAATGGTGTTGTTTGGCGAACGGTTAGCCAGAAACGAGGAATCAACGAAGAGTGCACATAAAAGGATTGATACATTGGAAAAGGAGGCAAATTAAAATGAAAATCAACTGGAAATTACGTGTGCAAAGCTATCCATTCTGGGTAGCTGTTTTTGGTTTAATCGGCTTAATTGTTACTCACTATCTTGGTTTTGATGCAGGAGAGTATCAGCTGCTCATTGATGCGATACTTGGTGTTATGATTGCTGGCGGCTTAGTGGCAGACCCTACGACAAAGGGAATGTCAGATAGTAAGCAGGCTATGGGATATGACAAGCCAAGAGGTGATAAGTAATGGCGGCGCGTGAAATCGAACTACACCCTGGTCACTGGTACAATATCGGTTCTGGGGCAAACGGCATTTTAAACGAAGTCACAGAAGCACGAAAAGTCACGAAACGAGTTTACGAGATTTTACAATCATCCGGTGTTCCGTCAACTTACTTTGAAGATAACACTTCAAGCAATCAAAATCAGAATTTAGGTACTCTCGTAAAGCATCACAATGCCGACCGTGATGGTCTCATCGTTTCCATTCACTTTAATGCTTCCGGAGGCACCCAAAACAAAGCTATTGGCACTGAGGTCCTTTACTATGACCAAAGGGACTTAGCTGAAAAGATTTCTAAGGCAATCAGTGATGCTACTGGCGGGGGCTTACTCAATCGAGGAGCAAAACAGAACAAAGGTTTAGCTGTTATGGCTCAGACTTATGAGCCAGCTGTATTAATCGAAATTTGCTTTGTAAACTCAACTGTAGATGCGGCTATTTACAGAAGGGACTTCGAAAAAATCTGTCAGGCAATCGCAAAGGAATTGGCTTCATACATCAATATAATGATTGAGCCAAAACAAGTGAATGCAGCTCAAGCAGAGCCGGAACGTGAGCCGCAAAAGGGGGAAGATGTGATGGCGGTCGCGATGGTAGATTTAATCGGCGAAAATAAGTTAGATGAATTAGCAAAAATTTATACAGAAGCAAGAGTGGAAGGTATTTTATCTTCTACTGATTGGGAAATTTTTGCTCATAATCGCAGCTTAACAATCGGACAAGCAATTTATTTAGCAACTGTTTTGGATCATCGTAGATATAAAAATTTACAAGCATTATTGAATCAATCGAATGAGTAGTTATCCGCAAAACAAAAGTTAATTCGCTCAGAATCACCATCACAAGCACAAAATAGCCCCTTACTCGTTTGAGTTTGGGGCTATTGTATATCATGCATCACTCTTCTTTCGAAACCAAATAGTTGAAGAAATAATAAATAATAATGATAAGAGAAATACTATAAGTAATTTAATCCAGGACTTCCAAGTATTAATAAGGTCGTTTATTAATGTACGATAATCAAGAAAATATTCGGTTACGCCTATCATAAAAATAAAAAGAATTATCATATAAATAATTACTATAGAAGGATGTTTTTGCACTAAATTACAGCTGCAACTTTCATTCGAATCACAATTGCAACTTCTAAGTTTTAGTCCCGTTAATTTGGAAAGTCCGTTTAATAATAAAAAAACTAAAAATATAATAGCCCCAATGGTAATACTTGAAAAAACCAACAGCTTTCCAGTTTGTACTTTTTCAATATTGCCAAGTATATTCTTTAATATTTCCAAACCACCAAATGCAGCAAAAATCACAGAACTAAAAATACCTAAAATTGATACGAAATCAGAAGTAATCTTCCTGGAGTGCTTTTCAATTTCATTTAATTTTTCTGATTGATTATCAGCTTGTAATCCAATATTACTTATTGCTGCAGTTGCTTCTGAAATCGCAGATTGAATCTCGTTTTTTGCAGCAACGTGTTCATTTGTAATTCTATTTAAATGATCTTCGATATATTTTTTTTGGGTAATTCCTAATCTAAGATGATCATATAATTTTTTGTAATTTTTTATAAATAGTGACTGATTGGTTTCAGCTAGTTCAATGATATACAAGAGATTTAGTTCCATAACCTCATTAGTTTCATCACCTTGGTTAAAAACCAGCTGACTAATTCTAAAATACTCATGACGAGAGTTTATAGAATAAAAATACTCAAGTTGATCGTAAATTTCCTTGTTAATTGAATTATCAACATGGAAATTATTCGATAACTTGAGTAGTTGTTCTTCAAAATTTACCTCTTCCATTACTTCACCTCAAAAGCAGAAGGATTATTCTTAAAGAAGTCTTTTAGTTCTGATTTGTCATAAGATAACCCATGAGTACCAGCATTTATTAATGCTTCATCTTTCTTCCATGGATAGTGATCATGAGTAGCTTGAACTAAAGTAAAAGGACTGTTAATAATGTATTCATCAACAATTTTTTCAATTTCCTTTTTATCCTTTTCTTCAATAGAATCGGGGTCAAAAGAGGTTAATGCAATGGTACCATCTGATTTAAATGTTAACCTCTTTGGAACGTAGCTTATATTACTTGATCCAAAAGTTTTATATTCATGGTACACTCTTTCAACAACTGGCCCCATTCTCCATTTTGAAATTGTATCATCAAAAAGATTTGAGTTGTTAACTAAATATTTTGCTTCAGAGAAGTAGAGGATTTTTTGCAATTGTAAATGAGTTATTTTTTTTCCGGTTGTGTTGCAGTATTGTACAATGTAATCTGCAACATCCAGTGCTTTATATGCACACATACAATTTACCTCCTAATAAATTTTTATGCTATGTTAAAAACTATACATTAAATAAATAAATTTCTCTACTTAAATATAATATTCGACAAAAAACAAAAATTTCCTACTTTATTTAAACTTATCGGAACTTTTTGAAATGATAACCCCTCAAAGAGGAGTTATCATTCTTATAAACACCCATGAAAATTACTAGGTCCTTGAAGTTAAAACATCCATACAAATGCAGAAATGTGCTATTATTCCTCTGCTTTAATAATCCAGCTCGATCCGCATTGAATTATTTCTCTACCCGGGAATTCCTTTTGTAATTGTTTCAGCATCTTTTTATCTGCAATTTCCTTTTCTACTTCCGCACGGTTAATTCTTTCGATTGCATCTGCAGGTGTTTCTCCAGCTGGTATAAATTTAAGTCCAGGTATGTAAATGAAATTTTGCTTATCCCCAGATTTTATCAATCATAGTACCTCCTTTTTGGGTAAATTATACTATAAACAATGTGCAACTAACTATGATAAAAGTCTCTATTTGATTATATAAAAAATATAGCCCTTTCTCTGTATGAGAGGGGGCTTACTTAAACAACTTTTTAATTAACTTAAAAATATCAAAAGTAGTACGGTTGTATACCTTGTTATAAGCATATTTCTTGGGATCTCTTAACCACCCATAACCTCTTGGCATTTTTATCCCTGCCCGATGGACAACTTGCCTTTTTATACTCATCCTTGCGGAAATACGTTTTTTAAAACTTGGTTTTCGCATTCCAAATTTCATTCGGAATCACCTCGCCTTTGTTTAAATATTACATCTTGCGACAAAAATATACAATATTTAAAAAAATCTGCTAAACTGATAAAGAAAAAAGATAGATTTTTACAAAAATGGGGAGGAATCTATAGTGAGAAAACTAATAGGTTTATTGGCATTAGTTTTGGTGTTTGGCTCATTTTCTCCAAACACTGGGAACGCAGCAGGATTTAACGATGTTTCAAGCGATTATATTTTTTATGATGAGGTAGTGTATTTATCGTCAAAAGGGTACATAACTGGTTATGGAGATAACACTTTTAAAACTGGTGATACAGTAACTCGTGCACAAGCCGCAATCATGATTGGTCGTGCGTTAGGATTAAACGGTGATCCAAGGGATACAAAATTTAGTGATGTTGTCGCAAATGTAACGGGATCAGGTTATATTGCTTCAGCCGTAGATAAAGGAATTATTAGTGGGTTCGCAGATGGAACATTCCGTCCTAATCAGCCGGTTACCCGTGGTCAGATGGCTATATTTTTAAATCGTGCCTTTACCCTGAATGCCGGAAACGTAAATAACTTTACCGATGTTTCGGCCAATATGGCATCCTATCAAGCTATCATAAACGTTGCCTCCAATGGTATCGCAGGTGGTTATACGGATGGTACTTATCGTCCTGATCAACACCTGAATCGCGGACAATTTTCCGCGTTTTTGGCGCGTACTTTAGAACCGTCTTTTAGAGTTGATCCGTTAGCTAAACCAGTCCCGGCACCGACGCCGCAACCATCGCCAGTACCAATACCAAATCCAGAACCGACACCTGATGTTAACTCCGGTACATATGTTATACCAGGAGCGCCAACATCATTCCAAAACTGCACAGCGATGCGAGAATATTATCCATCTGGCGTGCAAAGCAGTCACCCTGCATATGCATCCAAACACGATCGAGATAATGATGGATGGGCCTGCGAGCGATAATGGCATTAAGTAATTTTAGCCTCAAACTCAATGAGTTTGGGGCTAAAAAGGTAAAGTAATATCATATATTCGGCTATCTAGTTCCTTAACAAGATCCGTAATATCATTATCCCGGTTATAAGTGACCTTTGTAATTTTACTGATGTTATTTTCTCTTCTGATTTCATTAATCCACTTCAACGTTACTTCAGCCACAGTCCAATCCGGATCCTCTTTAAACTGCCAACTGTTCACGGGAAAGTTTCCCTTTCGTAAAATATCGCATTCCCATCCTATATAATTCACTTCGATATATATGTTCATCAACTTCACCCCATTCATATTATATACAAACAAACGTTCTAAAACAAGGTTGAAAACAAACTTATGTTCGCTTATAATATATTCAAAAGGAGGAGAGAGGCATGCAAAATTTATTAAAGCGATCACTGGATGAATCTTTTCCTGTTGAAATCATTTATCAAAGTAAAGGGAATGAGTTTTCCAAACGTAGAATTTTAGTTAAAGCGATAAACGAAACATACTTGAAAGCTTATTGTTATAAAAAGAAGCAAGCTCGCATTTTTAAAATAGAATCGATTTTGGCTGTAGCTACAATCAAAGAAAAGAGGGAACAATATGCATAATATATTAACTAAAAAACAAAGAGAAGTATTAGAGATTATCGAAAATCTTATGAATGCAAAAGGGTTTGCGCCTACTGTTAGAGAAATTCGAGATGCTGTTCATTTAGCTTCGGTTTCGACTGTCTATACTCACATGGAAAAACTGAAAGAAAAAGGCTATATCACCTGGGAACCATCCCAACCAAGAACATTACGCATATTAAAAACCGCCTCATGATCGGGGTGGTTTATTAATTTTATTCCTTCGCCCATATTTCCCTCATATCCATGTCCAATTCTTCGCAGATTCTATATAGTACCGGGAACGATGGCAACGACTTACCGTTTTTAATCGCACTTAATGCAGCCGCACTTATACCGAGCTTTTCTGCAAATTCTCCTTGTCTAATATCTTTTTCCGCAAATATTACTTTTAATCTGCATTTATACATCTAATCCACCTCAAATAATATATTCTTAACTACTTCGTTAAGTCCTGCTTATTTTTTTATAGGGGACAAGATATATTGACCAAGCAATAAAGAATATTCTTTATCAAATACCTTCACAGCAACGAAAAAGGAATATTCCGAACCGCGAGATTTCAATAGTTTTTGTGTGTAAAGAACATTCTTTACTGTAGCAACTATTTACTACGTAAATACCAAAGGAGAGTGGCGTATTTAATGATATTTGAAATTGGATCCACAATAATCATGGGTGCATTAGGCGGATATGCTTATCTGAAAACAAATGGTCCTGCAGCCAACGATGCCGATAAAATACAGCGCATTTTTACTAATTCAGGGCTAATTGTCCGGGAAAACGGTAAAACGGAAACAATACATCTGCAAAGGAAACGAAAATTCGAGGGAGGCACAGAATACATTTACCAGCTGCCTCTTGGTTTATCTTCAAAAGAAGTTATTGACAAAAGACATGTACTGGAAGATGGGTTAAATGTCCGTTCCAAAATAATTGATATTAACCTTTCTGATTTAAGAGCTATAAAGTTTGATAAAACAATAGTTCAACAGATACAGAATTTATTTAACGGTAAGCGAATCAAAAAGGAAATCGAAATCGAATTTGACGGGATGATGAAAATCAAGGTTTATAACAGTCCATTAATAAAAGATTTCCCTTGGAATGAATCTTTTATTACTAAGGATTGGAAGGTTCCTGTTGGGCGATCAAGGGATAAATTAATTTTTCATGACTTCGATTCCAATTACTTTATGATCGTTGCGGGTGCCGCTGGGTTTGGCAAGTCGCAATTTTTAAAAATGGTGATTACCACCCTCATTTTGCAACAACCGGAAAACATTCACTTCCATTTAATTGACCTGAAGGGCGGTTTATCCTTCTCCCGTTTCAAGAAACTAAAGCAAGTTTCTAATTTTGGTAAAGACCGAAAAGATGCGATAACTATCTTGGAAGAAGTACAGAACATCATGAATCATCGCCATGAATATTTAGAAGAAAATGGCTTTGAAGATGTGAAAGAAGCCAATATGAAGGACCGGCATTTTATCGTCATCGATGAGGCGGCTGACTTAACGGATGAATGCCAAAATATTGTGGAGGATATTGCCCGGCGCGGTCGAGCATGTGGTCTGAGAATGCTTTATGCGACTCAATACCCGACAAATGAAACACTGCGTTCACAGGTGCGTCAGAACGCTTTAGCAAGGGTATGTTTTAAGCTGAAAACTAATATTGCTAGCCGTGCGGTTCTGGATGAGGGAGGGGCGGAAGAGTTGCCGGAGATACCAGGGCGAGCCATCTATCAAACGGTATCCAACACCATTGTTCAAACACCCTATATGAGTAATAAAAAAATAAATGAATGGACGATGCGTTTTGTAAGGGAGGATAAAGATGAAAAAAGTAGCAGCCAAACAACAAAGAATCGAAAACATACTCTTGTCCTTGAAGAAACAGAGCTATTTGACTAGGAAGCAGATCCAGACCATACACCGTTTGGGCGGGGACCGGAATGCCAACCGCATTTTAAACGATATGAGCGAATACTTACACTCTTTCCGTCATGGCATGGAAAAGGTTTATTATCTCTCGAAATCTGGTCGGGAAAGGATAAAATGTGAAATTGTCAGAAAGAAAACACCGCAAATACAGCATTTTCTTTTAAGAAATCAGTTATGGATCTATTTAAAATGTCCATCGTCATGGAAAAATGAAATGAAAATCATGGCAGACGATGTCTCTATCGTTAGTGATGCTATGTTTTATCACGGGAAAATACCTGTATTTGTCGAAGTGGACGTATCACAGCCGATCGTTAAAAATAAAGCCAAAATTGATAAATATCGCAGATTAAAGGAGATATCCAAACAAGATTTTGTCTTGATATGGGTAACGGAATTAGAAAGCAGACGGGCGCGCTTAAATGCTTTATGCGGCGGATTAAAAAGCCGAGTCTATACGTTGAAGGAAATAAATTAGGAGGGCGCTAAATGGATACTTTTCTCGAGCACTTTAATCGTTTTTCTGATGCCGTTGTTGGATGGGAAATAGAACAAGTAACCAAATTGCTATTATCTACACTAGAATTAATCCTCTTCAACCTCGATTTATTTCTTCCCTTATTAGGTTTAGTGGGATTATATTTTTTCAAGCCAACAAGACCGTTTGTGGTCAGTGCGGTAGCCGTCGGGATATTATTTTACCTGAAAGGATGATCGGCATGTATACCGAAACAATAAAATACAATGATTTTATGTCCGGTGATTACAAAATCAAGACCGGTGATAAGAAATTATCTCAGGTAATAAGAAGAATCGGCATATCCATCACCATGCCCCTTGTTTTCGCCAAGCCTGTTTTAGCAGCTGAGGCGGTTCCTGCAGCGACAAAGGATAGTATTATCCACGCTTTCGATCCTTTGATTGATTTGATGATTAGTTTGGCGCTTCCTATTGCTGGGGTGATGATTACAGGAGGGGCTTTGCTCATTTTGATTGGGCAGAAGGAAAAAGGCTTTACGCTCATACTTAACAGCGCACTTGGTTACTGTCTGGTACAGCTTTGTCCGTTGTTTCTTACTTTATTAGAGCAAGTAGGCAAAGCTATTTGATTATGATAAAATGAAATGGTCCTGGAGCAGTGCGTTGATAAAAAAGAACTAACTAATGTATATTGGTTAGTTCTTTTTTATGTTGACGATTCGTTGACGAAATTGGTCAACAACCTTCATTTTCAATCCAATTCAATCCGATTCAAAAAAATAAATCCTTGACAGAACTAGGGTTTGTCCGAGATAATTGAAATTAATTAAATAAGACAATCCTTCGGGGCTGGGTGTAATTCCCAACCGGCGGTGATGAGGTGATCGAGCCTCTTAGTCCGTGACCCGGTTTCATATTTGAAAACGGTGGATTTGGTGAAATTCCAAAACCGACAGTTAAAGTCTGGATGGGAGAAGGATACGGATAGCACGTTAACAAATGGAACTGTTCTAACGTTTATTAAGTATTGTTTCTTTTAGCCCTGTACACTCTAATGGTACAGGGCTTTTTGGATCATATTGACTTGTCTATCCAAAGCAAAAGGACAAGTTTAATTGTTAATAATCTTTCCACTTCCTAAGAATATCTTTCCTTTTCCCTGCCAAAATTCCCCGGCAATAAGTTACCGAAATATCCCAATATTTCATAATGAATAATAGATAGAGGAGGAATGCCGCTTCATGTTTACCGGAATTGTAGAAGAATTAGGTGTAATAAAAAGAATTCAAGCAAAAGGTCATACGCTAGTGCTCAGGATACAAGCAGAAAAAATCATGCAGGATTTGCATGAAGGGGACAGTATTGCTGTCAATGGCGTTTGTTTAACGGTTACTAGCTTCAGCAAAGATTATTTTGAGGCCGATGCGATGCCGGAAACCTTTAAAAATACCTCCCTTTCTACGCTTAAAGAAGGTTCGAAAGTGAATTTAGAAAGAGCGATGGCGGCTAATGGCAGGTTTGGCGGTCATTTTGTTTCCGGACATGTAGATGGAGTCGGAAAAATCCGTAAAAAAACGCGGGTTGAAAATGCTATTTTAATTGATGTAGATATTCCGGATATGTATGCCAATTTTGTCCTAGAAAAGGGTTCTATTGCGATTGACGGAACATCCTTAACCATTTTCAGAACAACAAATGATTCAGTAACAGTTTCATTAATTCCCCACACGGCGAAAGAAACGGTCATTGGCTTAAAAGCAGAGGGAGAAATCGTTAATCTTGAATTTGACATGATGGCTAAATATTTTTATTCATTTATGCAAAAACAGCAGTCAGAGCGGAAACCAAAAGGCATGACCGCAGACTTTTTACGGGAAAATGGGTTTTATTAAAAGATGTTGTTGGGATCGTATTTTTATTAAAACATTCAAGTGTTTTTGGAGCGAGAAAGAAATACTACATAGTAAAAATACTTTTTCAGGAGGAGAAGGAATTGTTTAATACCATTGAAGAAGCCATCGAAGATTTGAAGGCGGGCAAGGTAATCATTGTCGTGGATGATGAAGACCGGGAAAATGAAGGGGATTTTGTGGCATTAGGCCAATATGTAACACCACAAGTAATCAATTTTATGGCTAAAGAAGGAAGGGGTCTTATTTGTACACCGATTGCTGAAGAAGTGGCCGAGCGGTTTAATTTGCATCCAATGGTCGCGAATAATACGGATGCCAAAGAGACTGCTTTCACTGTTACGATTGATCATAAGAATACAACGACCGGGATTAGTGCTTTCGAACGGTCATTTACAATAGAAAAATTATTGGATCCTGGAAGCTCTGCAGCAGATTTTACCCGCCCAGGTCATGTTTTCCCATTAATCGCTAAAAATGGTGGTGTATTACGCAGAGCAGGACATACAGAGGCAGCTGTTGATTTTGCTCGTCTTGCCGGTGCCGCACCAATCGGTATTATTTGTGAAATTATGAATGAAGATGGTACAATGGCCCGTCTGGACAGCTTAAAAGTGGTGGCCGAAAAATTTGCTTTGAAATTGGTTTCGATTGAGCAGTTAATTGAATACCGTCTTGCCAACCATGATACAAATGTAAGACAGGAAGTTGAAGTACAGCTGCCAACGGCCTTTGGTGATTTCAGGGCTGTCGGCTACACAAGTCTGCTCGATGGGAAAGAACATGTTGCGTTAATCAAAGGGGAATGGAACGAGGATGAGCCCGTCTTACTTCGTGTTCACTCCGAATGCCTCACAGGTGATGCCTTCGGTTCAAAAAGATGTGATTGCGGACCACAGCTGATTTCCGCTCTAACGCAAATTGAAAAGGAAGGTAAAGGAATCCTTTTATATATGCGCCAGGAAGGCCGGGGAATTGGCCTGATTAATAAATTAAAGGCCTATAAGCTTCAAGAAGAAGGCTATGATACCGTTGAAGCAAACCATAAATTAGGATTTGCCGCGGATCTTCGTGATTATGGCATCGGAGCCCAAATTCTAAGGGATTTAGGTGTGAAAAAAATCAGGCTGTTAACCAATAATCCGCGAAAAATTGCCGGCTTAAAGGGCTATGGACTGGAATTAGTAGAACGGGTTCCGATTCAAATGCCTACTGAAAAGGAAAACGAGCAATATTTGCGCACGAAAAAGGAAAAATTAGGTCATCTGCTGACACTGTAAGTGATTCATTCAAACAGGTTTTCCCACTTTAAAAAGTGACAGTATAGAGTATTACAGGAAACTGCATAAGGGTATGCACTATTTTAGAAGAGAAAAAGGAGAGACATAGGATGAAAAAAGTAATTGAAGGACATTTAATTGGAACGGGTTTAAAAATTGCCATAGTGGTTGCACGTTTTAATGAATTTATCAATTCAAAATTATTAGGCGGTGCCGAAGATGGACTCAAGCGCCATGGAGTAGTGGAAGATAATATTACCGTCTATTGGGTACCAGGTGCATTTGAAATTCCGCTGACTGCACAAAAACTGGCTGAAAAGAAAGAATATGATGCCGTCATTACCCTGGGTTCTGTCATAAGAGGGGCAACACCGCACTTTGATTATGTCAGCAGTGAAGTAGCGAAAGGAGTCGCTGCTGCCGGAATGCAGACAGGTGTACCCATTATCTTTGGCGTTTTAACAACCGATAGCATTGAACAAGCGATTGAACGTGCCGGTACGAAGGCTGGAAATAAAGGCTATGATGCTGCAGTCACAGCCATTGAATTAGCTAATCTGTACAAAGAATTATAATATTACATGAGTAAGAGGATTTCTTTCACAGGAATCCTCTTTTTAATTTTCTCTTATTTTCAAACATATTTCGACAAGTTCAGTAAGATTCATGAAGTACAATAAATTTAAACATCGGACGTGTTATAGGAAGAGAAAGAGGTTATCAATATGTTTGGAGTCGACGTTATTCGAAACTGGGTACAGCTATTAACAGCAAGAGTACCGCTGGATAAACAGAATTTGATTCTGCCGGAAAAAATTATCCGCTTAACCTTGACGAGAGCAAAACTATGTGAATCAATTGCCAATCAAATAGACAGTGATAGAAAAAAGGCGTTTTATTTAGCGGGAATTTTCTCATCATTAAATGAGTTTTTTGCAGGACCCATGGAAGATATCATGAAGGAGCTTGCTTTAACGGAGGATATCTATGCTGCTTTAATAGTCCAGGAAAACTCTATCAAAGAAGTATTAGCTTTAGTCGAAGCGGTTGAAAAGGCCAAATGGGAAGAAATACATGAAATCTGCCAAAAGCTGAATATCCGGGAAAGATGTCTGTTTAAAATGTATGCAGAATCAATTAATTGGACCGCAAAAATACAGCAGTCTGAACAGGATTCTCTTTTGGAAAAAAGTCCATTATTATGGTCATAAATAGACCATTATTTTTTACCTGATTGTTTAAAATGTGGTACATTAAATACGATACAGTTAAGGCTAACAATCGGGGGTAGAACAAGTGAATGTGGATGTAATTAAATGCCATGGATCAGGAAATGACTTTTTATTAATAGATGAAATGGATACAGGTTCAAGATTTACAGAAGAAGAGAGAGCACAGTTGGCATTGTCTCTCTGTCATCGGGATACTGCGCTTGGAGCAGATGGAATATTATACGTCTTACCAAGTGATTCCGCTCATGCAAGAATGCGTGTATTTAATGCGGATGGGTCAGAGGCGTCCATGTGCGGGAACGGTCTGCGCTGTGTAGCGCGCTTTGTCTGTGAAAAACTAGGCAAAGATGAAGCGGTCGTTGAAACAATGAAAGCGGATCTTCAAGTGAAAAAGCAGGAGGATATTTATCCGGAAATTCCAACTTATTTGGTTGAGATATCACCGGTTTCTTTCCGCTTAGCGGATCTTCCTCTTCAGTTGGAACAGGAAAAGCTGCAAAATGAACCTATTCATGATTTATCTGAAACTTTAAACTTTACGGCGTTGGCGGTACCAAATCCGCATATTGTCACGATTGTTGACTCAGATGTGATTCATTCTAATGTGCAAAAAAATCTGAGTGAATACGTCAACGGACCAAATCCGCTTTTTCCGGATGGTGTCAATGTCAGCTTTGTTAAACTTCTGACAGAAGGTGCCATATATGTCCGCACTTTTGAACGTGGTGTTGGATTTACAAATGCCTGTGGAACAGCCATGTCGGCATCAAGTCTTGTGACTTGTTTGAACGGGTTTAATGAAATGGAACAGACGATTGAAGTATATAACAATGGCGGGAAAGTTCGCTGTGTTGTACATAAAAAAGGTGACGGCTTCTGGATTGCCTTAATCGGAAATGCAACGTATGTATATAAAACTGCCGTTGAAATTGATGAAAACGATTATAATCAATTCTCTGTATTGAATAAAAGTACTTACGATGCAGAAACAGTGCAATATGAAAAACTACAAAAAACTGTTCAAGAATTTTTAGCAAAATATATGTAAGAGACAAACCGGTTGCGGGAACTCTGGCATTAGCCGGAAACAAGCTGGCAGTATGTCCGGAGCCTCCCGTGTTGTTTTATTTCTTCAGAAATTGCAGAACCTGATCGAAGTTCTGCTCTTTTTTTGCCGCAAAAAAGGAAGCAAATGGATCACCTTTTTTTTGAATTCTATCCAACATGACAGGAATTTGAAACGTTTCCATTGTTAATCCCTCCTGTACCTCCTCCCAATATAAAGGTGTTGCAGCGGTCGCTTTAGGATTACCTCGCGGTGAATAAGGAGCAATGATCGTTTTTCCTTCTGCATGCTGAACGTAATCAACATAGAGACGATTATTCCGCTTTTTTTTCATCCTTTCAACCGTAAATGCATCGGGAGCTTTTGCTACTAGATATTCTGCAATAAAGGATGTAAATAATCTTGTATCGTCATAAGTATAACGATTATCAGGGAGCGGGATATAGATTTGCAGTCCCTTATTTCCTGATGTTTTCACAAAGCTTGTCAAGGATAGGCTGTCAAGTACTTTCTTTATGATGAGTGCTGCTTTTATGGCTAATGAAAAGTCCTCTCGTGAAGGAGGATCTAAATCGAATACAATTTCACCAGGACCATGCTGATGAATGGTATGGAAGGGAATATGAAATTCAAAAGCTAATTGGTTGCCAAGCCAGATGAATGTTTCCGCATTATTGCAAAGGATATACTGAATTCCTTCGGTCTCTTTACTTTGAACAAATTCAGGAGCATAATCAGGGCAGTTTTTTTGATAAAAAGGCTCGCCAAATATCCCATGCGGATAACGAATGACTGTTAATAATCGATCCTTTAAGAATGGTGCTATATAAGGGTATATGTTTTGTAAATACTCAATAAACAACCTCTTATCAATCGGAGGAGTTTCCCATAATGGTTTCTCAGGGTGGGTAATTTCAATCTGTGCTGTTTGGTTTTTTCGGGATTTTTTTACTTTCTTTTTAACGTTAGCAGCGGGCAGAAGGCATTGGTCTGCAGGATGGTCTGTGAACGATTGCAGACTAGGCTGCCTTAATGTTTTTCCTTCAGGCCATTCAATATAATTAACCTTCACTGTGATTTCCGGTGCGAGCCATTGCACACCCTTGATCCGCTCAGGATCATTGATAAATGGTTTTTCTTCGATTTTTAAAGGGGCAATTCTCTCTGTCAGCCCCTTCCAATCAGTTCGTGTTAATTTCCCCGTGCCGCAATGACCGATATACCATAGTTTCCCGTGCTTGTCAAAAAGGCCCAGAAGTACCGAATTAACGATGCCGGAACGAAATGTAACACCGGCGATAACGGCAATGACATCCTGATAATTTTTGACTTTCCTCCATGAATTATTTTTACCGTCAATGATATAAGGACTGGTCAGATTTTTGCAGACGATTCCTTCTAAACCATGACTTTCTACGACAGACCAAAGGGCATTTCCATCAGACTCGGAAGGAACCAGCTGAATTTGGGGAGTGGGGACGACACAATTTTTGAGAATCTCTAATCGTTCAGAAAGCGGTTTGTCATGCAGCCATTTTCCGTTGTAAAATAGAATGTCAAAAATCATATAGTAAATTGGCACATCCTCCTTTACAAGTTTCACTCGCTCCATTTTCCGTAATCCATCCCGGCGCATCACTTCATGGAAAGAAGGGTTTCCTTTTTCATCAAGCGCAATCACTTCACCGTCCAAAATGGCTGATTGTCCGTTAAAATAATCGGTAATGGCCGTTATTTCAGGATAATGAAGGGTTCTTTCATTTATTTTCCGGTTGTACAGTTTAACTTCTTTGCCGTCAAAATAAGTTAGCACCCGCACTCCATCCCACTTAATTTGGAAAACCCATGCATCATTTTCCGGGATTTCAGTCACACTGACTGGCTCAAAGGGAATAATTGGCTCTAATTTCATCGTTCAAACACCTTTTTCGTTTTACTCAAGATACATTATTTTCAACGAATATGATGGGGTTTTATACATAAATTAAGATTAAATTGCTAGGAGAAATGGAGACATATCAAATGCATACAATTTGGAAGGGAAGTATCAGTTTTGGCTTAGTCAATATTCCCATTAAGCTGCATTCGGCTGTAGAGGATAAGGATATTAAATTACGAACACTCCATAAAGAGTGTCATTCACCGATCAAATATGAAAAAGTATGTCCAGTCTGTAATGTTGAAGTAAAACCTGAGCAGATTGTAAAAGCCTATGAATATACAAAGGGAAAGTTCGTCGTACTTGATGAGGATGAACTTGAAAAGCTAAGAAAAGATAAGGAAGAAAAGGCAGTGGAAATTATCGATTTTGTCAAAATAGAAGAAATTGATCCGATCTATTATGACCGCAGTTATTTTATGTCTCCTGGTGATAATGGGGCGAAAGCTTATTCTTTATTAAGAAAAGCCCTTTCAGAAGCCGGGAAGGCGGGGCTGGCCAAGATTATGATTCGCTCAAAGGAGCAGATGGCTGTTATCCGTGTGTATGAAAATACACTTGTAATGGAAACGATTCATTTCCCAGATGAAGTCCGATCCGCGCTGGATGTCCCGAATGTACCGGAGGAAAATAAAATTACGAAAAAGGAACTCGATACGGCTATTCTTTTAATTGATCAGCTGACGACTGAATTTGAGCCGGAAAAATATACAGATGAATATCGGTCAGCTTTAATGGAATTAATTGAAGCAAAACGAAGCGGACAGGAAGTCGTAACAGCTGCACAAAAAGAGGTAAAAGCCAATGTTACTGATTTAATGGCAGCATTACAGGCATCCATTGATCAAACAAAACCAAAAAATGAAACGACTGCGACTGCAAAAAAACGCACGCCGGCTAAACGAAAACTGAAAAAAGAAGCTTAATTTGTTCATGAATGATATGTAAGGACTGTCTTAAAAGGACAGTCCTATTTGACAAATGTAAGGAACAGAGATATCCTTTTGAAAGGACATAAATAAAAATAAGAGTTAAGACAAAAAGATAAATTTAAGATTTTTCAGATAGTTGCACTTCTCCCTGCAGCTAAAAGTGTGTAATATCACCTTCCAATACTACTTCTTTTTGAAAAGTAATCTACGTTTGAATTAATACTTCAGTCTGCAAAATCTCAATTCCTTCATTTACCCTTATTATTATGAAAGAACCTGATTCTCACAGGCGCGGCCTAGGAGCCGTATAGATGGAAGAGAGGCAGGGCTTCTATTGTTTTAGGTTTTACAATGATTTTTATAAAAGTATTCATAAATTTTTGAAGATGTCCGCAGAAAATAACTAGTATTAACTGGTTATTTTTTTTGGCTTTATTCTTACTATTTTTGGGGATTTTGGTAAAAAACGAACAATATGGTATTTTTTATTGAAATTATATGTGTTATGATTGTTGTATTGTCAATTATTGGAGGTTTATTCATGGAAAATCAATTAATTCTTAATGGAACAACGGTAGCAAACGATGTCAAAGAAAAATTAAAGGTCAGAGTGGAACAATTGCTTCAATCTGGACTTGTCCCTTGTCTAGCGACGATTCTTGTCGGTGATGATCCTTCTTCTGAAACCTATGTAAGAATGAAGGGGAATGCATGTAAAAAACTTGGAATCGAATCAAAACGGATCCACCTGCCTGAAGAAACAACGACAGAGGAGCTTTTAGCGGTTATCCATTCTTTAAACGAAGACCGGTCCGTTCATGGAATCCTGCTGCAGCATCCTGTACCGAAACAAATTGATGAACGTAAATGCTTTGAAGCGATTGATATAGAAAAGGACGTTGATGGTGTGACCAGTCTTGGTTATGGTCAAACAGCTTTAGGATTTGGCATGTATCCGTCCTGTACACCAGCTGCTATTATCACCATTATGGATTACTACGGCATTGACGCTAAAGGAAAACATGTGGTAGTAGTCGGAAGAAGTCCAATCCTTGGAAAACCTGTGTCTGCACTGCTATTAAACAGAAATGCAACGGTCACAACCTGCCATTCTTATACGCATAATTTACCGGAGATCGTCGCTCTGGCTGATATTGTTGTAGCAGCTGTAGGAAAACCTAATTTTATTCAGGGGGAATGGTTAAAAGAAGGCGCAGTAGTTCTCGATGCAGGTTATAATAAAGGAAATATCGGCGATGTTGACTATGAAGCCTGTTTGAAAAAAGCATCCGCTATTACCCCAGTTCCCGGCGGAGTGGGTCCTGTAACCATTTCTATGCTGTTAAAGCATACGACCGAGGCAGCAGAAAAAGGATTAAAGCTCCGTAACGAGAAAGTTAGCCAATAAATATTTCACCTATCCCGGCTATATATGTCATATAATGCTAACTTTAATTTAACTATAATCGTTTGACAAAAGCACTCATAACGATTATAGTAAGACTAACGCTAATAAGTTCGGTATATATATTTTGGATAAGTTGTCGTAGTTGAAAAAAACTGTGAGCGATGTTTATTCCTACAGTTTATATAGCTGCGATTTTTCTATGGGTAAATATTTATATGTAAAACTTAAAGTGAAAAACAATTTCGGAGGTATACTCATGAATACAGGTAAAGTTAAATGGTTTAATGCAGAAAAAGGATTTGGATTTATCGAATCTTCACAAGGTCAAGACGTTTTTGTTCACTTTTCAGCAATTCAAACTGAAGGATTCAAAACTTTAGAAGAAGGCCAAGACGTTTCTTTTGACATCGTAGAAGGAAACCGCGGACCACAAGCTGCAAACGTAGTAAAAGCTTAATAGCTTCTGGTAAAAGGTGATGCATGTTTCCTTTCGTGCATCACCTTTTTCGTGTGGAAATGGATGTATGCCGCTTCACCAATATACCTATGTATGAAAAATAGATGTTCATGAATGTATACCGTATTTCCGCAAAAATATAATAGATTGATGAAAAAAAGCAGAGGTAAATGGCAAACCTATATAGGAACATTGGATTTGTCATTTTAAGGAGGAAAAATAATTTTGATCACTTTTTCAGATTTCGGCTTAAGCAAAGAGCTTGAACAAGCCGTTAATAATATGGGTTTTGAAGAACCAACACCTATTCAAGCACAAGCTATTCCTATTGCATTAAATGGGAAGGACATGATCGGACAGGCTCAAACAGGGACAGGAAAAACAACAGCCTTTGGTGTGCCACTGCTTGAAAAAATAAATATAGATGAAGGGCTTCAAGGACTTGTTGTCTGCCCTACCCGTGAACTAGCTGTTCAAGTAGCGGAAGAATTAAACCGTATTGGCCAGGTAAAAGGGATTCGTACACTGCCAATATACGGCGGACAGGATATTGGCCGTCAAATCCGTGCCCTTAAAAATAGACCACAGGTCATTGCGGCAACACCAGGTCGGTTGATTGATCATATAGAAAGAAAAACAGTACGTCTTGGCTCGGTTAAAATGGTTGTATTAGATGAAGCAGATGAAATGCTCAATATGGGTTTTATTGAGGATATTGAAAAAATCCTCGCTGAAATGCCGAAGGAAAAACAGACGATGTTATTTTCGGCCACCATGCCAAAGCGAATTCAATCGTTGGCAGAACGTTTTATGGTTGAGCCGGAACTTGTCAAAATTAAAGCAAAAGAAATGACGGTTACCAATATCGAGCAGCATTATATTGAAGCGCATGAAAAACAAAAGTTTGATGTTTTGTGCAGCCTGCTGGATATTCAAACACCTGAGCTTGCGATTGTTTTCGGACGGACGAAAAAACGTGTTGATGAAGTGGTTGATGGATTAATCAAAAGAGGCTATTCTGCAGAAGGCATTCATGGAGATATTCCGCAAGCAAAGCGGGACCAAGTGATTCGCCGATTTAAAGAGCAATCCATTGATATTATGGTGGCAACGGATGTGGCAGCCCGCGGTCTAGATATTAGCGGTGTATCACATGTATACAATTTTGATATCCCTCAGGATCCGGAAAGCTATGTACACCGTATCGGACGTACCGGCAGGGCTGGAAAGAAAGGGAAGGCTATCACATTTGTCACTCCAAGAGAAATTGATCATTTGAAAATTATTGAAAATGTCACGAAAAAGAAAATGACAAAAATGCCAATCCCTTCAATGCATGATGTATTGGCAGGAAATCAGCAGGCAGCCATTAATCAGCTGATGGAAACAATTGAAGCTAATGAATATCAAGAATATAAACGCCTCGCGGAAAATCTGCTTGAAGATACGGATTCGGTAACTCTTCTGGCGGCTGCTCTGAAATTAATTACAAAAGAGCCTGATGCAACACCTGTCAAAATAACTGCGGTTGAGCCTTTACGGTCTAAGAAGCCAAAATTCGAGTTTGATCGAAAACGACGCAATGACCGTGGCGGTGGCGGACGTAATGACAGAAGTAGATCACGTGATCGCGATCGTCGAAGAGGCAAAGGCCGCCAAAACAGCGAAAAAAATCGCTAAAAAATAAAAAAATATCGAAAATACATTATAAAATCCGCTAATATTACCCATATTAATAAAGACAGAACATCGTTCTGTATTATTCGTGATGAGATTTAGGAGGAAATTGTAATGGCAACAGGTAAAGTAAAATGGTTTAATGCTGAGAAAGGGTTTGGCTTTATTGAAGTAGAAGGTGGAGATGATGTATTTGTCCACTACTCAGCAATTAAAACGGAGGGTTTCAAAACTCTTGATGAAGGACAGGAAGTTAGCTTTGATATAGAGGAAGGCCAGCGCGGCCCGCAAGCTGTAAATGTTGAGAAACTTTAATGGTTTTGGAAAAAAGCCCGGTTATGCCGGGCTTTTTTTGCGGTTATGATACGCAGACTTGAAAGAGCAGTTATTCCAAATTTGACTATGTATAAAATGAATAAAGGTACAGGAGGTCCAAATGATGAAATCATTTACCGTACAGTTTCACCATGAAGATAATACCGATGCGATGCGAGTGCAGAAGTTAAGCGAAGAGGATTTTAACCGGGTAACGGAAGGCGGCACGAGACATTTATTCGAATTGGATACGAATATCGGCTTTTTTATTTTTTTTGATGCTGAAGACAGTGAGGGAAATGAATCCTATTTAGTGCTGCAATATGAAGAGGAGAATGAGGATCCATCCTCTTGCTTTGGTTTTGAATTAAAAGATTTTTACCAATTTTGTGCACTTCACTTAAACGACCTTGAATTCCAGGACGAAGCAGAGGAGGGGGAAGAAGTGGAGGAGGAAGGATACAGTCCAATCCATCATTTAGCCCATCTTCTCTATCATATTGTGGAGGAAGGAAAAGAAATCGAAGGGTGAAGAAAAGCGGGGCACGAAAATGCCCCGCATGTTTTTTATTCCTCTGCGTCTTGATAATGTTCGCGGCAGAATTCACCGACAAGCTTTTCTTCTTCATCCTCTAAAGCGAATTCTAAATATTTATTTTCTAAGCTGTCAAAGAAATGGTAATTTATTATTTTTGTTTGTTTTTCATCAACAAAGTAAAGCACTTTTAATTGTAGTCCATTTTCATTGTATAGCTCATCGTCTTCCGATACCTCGATATTTAACATGAACTCATAACGATGTCCTGATAAAATACCAGTTGGATCTTTAATTTCTTCTACTGTATACTCCGTAATATTCACGATTGTTTTACATCCCTTTCAAAAAGAAAACTCACTAGCCATTATACAACAGATATCATTCCAAGAAATGATTTTTCTCATACAACGGTATAGTATTATAATAGAAATAATGAATCGTGTAAAGTGAGGGAATGAAATATGTACATCTATAGCAGTAAAGAAATAAAAGCAGCAGATGCCGAGGCGGCAGACAAAGGAATGACCTTGTTTGCCCTGATGGAAAATGCCGGTGCCGCTTTGTACCGGGAAATTGCACAGCTGGTGCAAAAAAGCGACTCGATCGTTATTTTGTCGGGGAAAGGAAATAATGGGGGTGACGGGATTGTACTCGCGCGCTATTTGAAAAATAATGGCTACCGTGCATCATTGGTTTTTCCTCTAGGAGAGCCACAGACCGCTGTAGCAAATGAACACTATACATATTTTCAGAAGTGCGGCTATGAAGCCGAACCATTTTCAGAAAAAATGCAGCCGGACTGGATTGTCGACGGGCTGCTTGGAGTTGGGAGCCAGCTCCCGTTACGTTCAGATTTGGTCAACATTACAACTTGGATCAATCAGCAGCAAAAAAAGGTGATTGCCATTGATCTTCCGACGGGTGCTGCCTCTGATGATGGAAATGTTGATGAAAACACGGTGGAGGCGGATTACACTTTCTCTCTCCATGGTTATAAACCATCTGCTTTTTTATTTCCTTCATCTAAATATTACGGAGAAATACTTTCGCTGGATATCGGAATTCCACAAAACAGCGGATGGAGAGTTTGGACTGAGCAGGATGTAAGAAGAACGATGCCAAAGAGAAGTGGAAACACTCATAAGGGATCGTTCGGCACCGCTTTACTCATAGCAGGTTGTGATGAAATGCCGGGAAGTGCAGCATTGTCGGCTATCGGGGCACTTCGGTTTGGAACCGGTAAATTATCGATTGCTACAACTAAACATGCGTCAACCGTGATTGGTCCGCTCGCTCCTGAAGCCACCTTTCAATTTAACTTTTCTATTTCCGGTATGAACCCTTCTTATTCAGCCGTCGCCATCGGTCCGGGCCTTGCCCCGGATGAAAAATTAGAGAAAATGATTGAGGGGCTTTTGCAGCTGCCGGTACCGGTTATTTTAGATGCGGGAGCCTTAAGTGCCAGAAAGTATCAACAACGGACACAGTCAATTATTATCACTCCGCATCCTGGTGAATTCAGCCGCTTAACGGGAAAAACAAGTAAAGAAATTCAAACGAACCGAATTCAATTAGCCTCTGAATATGCGAAGGAAAACGGAATTATTGTCATTTTGAAAGGCAAATTCACTGTCACCGCCTTTCCGGATGGTTCGGGTTTCATCAATCTGACCGGCAACAGCGCCTTATCCAAAGGCGGAACAGGAGACACATTAACAGGTATGCTTCTGGCAGCTGCAGGCACCTATGAAAGGATAGAAGATGCAGCGGCAAATGCCGTTTACATCCATGGTGCCTGTGCCGATGAATGGGTTGAACAGAATGGAGATCAAACCATGGCAGCCCATGATTTTTCTGTACTTCTGCCTAGGGTATGCAAAGAATATGTGAATGAATAAATAATGAAAAGAATAGGATGTTATGGACTGATTAATTGAAAACCATTTGTACCCAATAGAATAGTAAGAACAAAGTGAAGATGGTGGAAATCGGGATGACGATAAGTGATACGCTCAAATAGTCCTTCCATTTCACTTTTATCTTATGCTGCTTAAGAATATACATCCAAATCAATGATGCAAGGGTACCAATTGGTAATAATAACGAACCCATATCACTTCCAATAATGTTGGCAAGATAGATGGTTTTTAATGTAATCGGATCAAGACCCATATTTGTTAAGGTAATAGTGCCGATCATGAGGGCTGGATGGTTATTAAAGATGTTTGACAGAACCATTACCAGCCCGCCCATAATAAAGCTGGCATATAGGAGTCCCTGACTGACAATCGGTTCAGTATATTTAACAAGCAGTTCTGTCAGGCCAAGATTATGCAGTGAGTAGATAATGACGTACATGGAAAAGGCAAACACGAGTATATGCCAAGGGGTCTTTTTCAAAATATCAACGGGATTGGTTCGTAAATGATACCATCGCCACATAAGCAGACAAAACGAGCCAAAAACAGCGACGTAGGCAATGGGAATAGAAAGATATGAAGCAACAAACAACAAGCAGCGGATGGAAAATACAAACAGTAATATCTTTATCATAAATTGTGTCCGTTTTTTTCTTGTTTCTAATGTTTTTCCTTTTAGCGGATGGAAATTTTTTGTGAAGAATAATTCCTCAATGTCGCAGCTTGAATCAGGCAGCTTTTTTGGCAGCTTCCTTTTGACGACCATAAACATAAGAGCTGACATAAACAGTAATCCAATCGTCGCCGGGACAAACATCATAGCAGTATGCATATAAAGCGACATATGAATAATTTTCAATGCGATTAAATTGACTATATTGCTTACACCGATCGGGGCACTGGATGCGGTTGCAATAAGGGCCCCGCTTAATAAATAGGGGATTTGGTGATGGGGTTTTAAACGAAGGTTTTTAAGAAGTAAAATAAGAATAGGTGTGGTGATTAATATACTCCCATCATTATTGAATAGCAGGGTCATTAAAAAGCATAAAAGCTGGATGTACCAGTATAAATGATACCCGGAACCTTTCGCCAAGCTTGTTAGTTTTGCGGCCGCCCAATGGAAGAATCCGAAGCTTTCTAATATCACTGCCATGACAATGGTTGCGATAATGGTAATGGAGGCCCCGCCAATTTTATCGATAATATCAGCAACATCGGCATGTGAGACCGTGCCTGTCAGAAAGATGATCACAGCACCGATGGCTGCGGGATATGCCTCGTTTATGCCCTTGGGTCTCCAAAAAATGGTGACCATTGTGGCGAGGAAGACAAAAATGGTGATTCCTGTCTGAAGAGTCATTCTTCCTCTCCTTCTCCTTTCTTTTCTGCTTGAACTAAAGTGGCATACTTTCCTGCGTGTCCGTTTTTTTATATGTATATTCCCTAGGGGATAGAAGGAACTGGATGATTGACTAAATTTGCTAAGATGTATGTTTGTCTACTAGAGATAGAAGTACGTGACTTGTGTATGACTAAAGCTGTTTTGTCATAATAAAAGACTCTATTGATGTAAGAATACACAATAGAGTCTTCTAGAGTTACATGAGGGGAATACCAGCGTCCATTATTTAATCATTAACATTAAAGCGGGAATAAGAGAATTGCCCCAAATAAGGGTAATCCAGGCGGCAAAGATTAAAGCGATAGTAGAGAACGTGGCTTCCTTTTCGCCATATTCCATTGCGGCAGCAGTGCCTGAACCATGTGCACCCATTCCAAGTGCCAGCCCTCTGGCCACAGGTGATTGAATCGAAAACCACTTAATAATGGAAGGCCCGATAATGCCGCCGCTCATTCCGGTAACTATGACAAACACGGTTGTCAGGGCTGGGAGACCTCCAATTGATTCAGACATTTCAATGGCTATTGGTGTAGTAATGGAACGGGGCAGCAGACTAAGTAATAGATCCAAAGGCAGCTGTCCGAAAAAGGCTAAGGCAAAAGACGTAACGATAGCCACAAAGGTTCCGCAAGTAATGCTTATAAGTATATTCCCAATATATTTCTTTAATAAATAGAAATGTTTATAGATCGGAATGGCAAAGGCGACGGTGGCTGGTCCCAGCATATTGGTAATCCACTTTGTATCATTTAAATAAGAGACTGCCGGAATATCGGCAAGACTGATGAATCCGATTAAGACAATCGGGCTGACAAGGAGCGGATTTAATAACGGAAAGGACCATTTTTGATAAACCTTTTTCGCCAGACGGTAAACGATATATGTAATCAATGTACCAATAATCATATTCATCTTGTGATCTCACTACCTTTCCGGTTATTAATTTTCTCAGCGATATAAGCAGTAGAAGCGATGACGATGCATGTGCTAATGCCAATTAATAAGACAGATTCAAATCCTTGCCAGCTAAAGATCTCATCATAATTAACAATTCCAACGGCAGAAGGGACAAAAAACAACATCAATTCTGCTAACAGCCAATTTCCGCCCTGTTCAATCCATTCCAGTTTGACAACACCGAGTTTTAATGCAAGCAATAGAAGCAATAACCCAATCATAGAAGCCGGAATCGGCAATGACACGACTGCTTTAATGGCAGTTCCTAAAAATAAAAAGATGTAGATGACTAAAATTTGGATGATTATGGTTATTAGCTTCATGCTTGTTCATTCCTTTTCTTAACGTTTTATAAGTTATTTTTACTATAAATGGTAAGATGAAGAACGTAAAATACATATATTTCATAGTTGATATAACCAAAAGTAATGAAAAGGCTTTTCTTTATAAGTAAAGGTTTTCATACTGCAAGAACATCTCGGAACCTAACATAAATAACCCGCATCCTTTATCCGGTGCGGGCTTTTCATTCATTATTTTTTGTTTTTCAAAATGAAATCGATAAAAGTTCTGGCAACGTTGGAAACATACTTATCCTTTTTTGTCATGACAGCTAAGTTCCATGGTGTTGCCGGCTTAAGGTCCATGATTTTAATATGCTGGTGGTCAACCCGGCTGCAAATGGATTCCGGGAGAATCGTGACACCTAAATTAGCCGCGACCATCTCCGCCATAAAATCCCATTGCGAACTTTTAATTAAAATATTTGGGGTAAATCCTTCGTTCATGCATTGTTTCCAAATAATATCATGAAGGGCGAAATCTTCATGATAAAAAATAAATTCTTCATCCTCTAATTCCTTAAAATGGACAGCACTTTTCAACGAAAGCGTGTGTTTATAGTGGACCAAAAGCTTCATTTCTTCACTGACCATCGGATATAATTGAAATCCTTCTTCATCCATTGGCAGTACAGCGATTCCTAACTCAATTTCTCCTTCGAGGACCTTCTTTGTCAATTTAGGTGCCGTGTATTCCGTGATATTAATTTTAATTTTCGGGAATGCCTTGTGAAACTCAGCAATCACTTTTGGAAAATAAAGACTGCCGGCTATCGGAGGGATGCCAATTTGCAGCGAGCCGTGCTGCAGGTTGGTCAAATCAGATAATGTGACATTCATTTCATTCAGCAGGGCGTTCATTTTAACGGCATATTCCATGACAATTTTTCCAACATCTGTTACCTCACTGGACTTATTTGTCCGCGTAATCAAAGTCATTCCCAATTCTTCTTCCAGTCCTTTGACCATTTTACTTAACGCAGGCTGTGAAACATGAAGCACCTCTGCTGCCTTCGTCATACTTTTCTGCTTGGCCACCTCTAAAAAGTAGGTCAGCTGTCGAATATCCATGTAAGGTCCACCACACTTTTATAAATAAAATATTGTTAAGTCTTCCGAAAAAGATAGTTTAATCGTAACATAAAAACCGCTTCACAAGGTCTGTGAAACGGCTTACCGTTCATATAGATACAGTGCTGGAGACAGGACTTGAACCTGCGACCCCTTCATTACGAGTGAAGTGCTCTACCAGCTGAGCTACACCAGCGTAGGGTTAAGGAAGGTAAAGTAGTATATCAAAATGATTAAATAGTACTATATAAGACGGGGTTAATTATAGCACTTTTTTTGCCGAAAATAAAGTATAATAAAAGTAAGGGTAGAGGAAAAAAATGGTTTAATCTACAAATATAGTCACTATTAAAAGGAGGTCTTAAAAATGTGGATTCTATTTGCTGTTGAATTGTTTGTGATCGTTCTGTTCATTGTCTTGGGCTGGCTGATTCGTTATCGCAAAAAATACGGGCTTATATCAGGCTTTGTGAACCGCCCAAAAGAAGAGCAGGAACAGTTAATCTTTAACGGATATCCACAGAAAACGGGTTCACTGCTTATCTTGACAGCATTTGGAATGCTGCTTCTCCTGCCGCTCATCTTTACCCCATTTCGCTATACTATAGAGGTTCAGTTCGGCTTTATGCTTTTATTTCTTTTAGGTGGTTTTATTTTTCTAAGCAAATATGAGGTTGCGAAAAAGCGAAAGCGCAGCTATTGGATCAGTTCGTCACTTTTTGTCCTTGTCGTGAGTTTTGTGACCATTATCATGTCCCTTGGATATCAGGATTATGAATTAACAATAGGGGAGGAACAGTTCTCCATTTCCGGTGTCTATGGCGATCAATGGGAAATGGCTGATATTGAGCAGATTCAACTGCTTGCTGAGATGCCAAAAGTGAAATGGAAAGAAAATGGATTTGGCATGCAAACGATGGCTAAAGGTTATTTTACGGTTGAGGGTTATGACAGCAGTCTGCTTTTTATTCATCATAACGCTAGGCCGATTATGTATATCAAAGTGAATGATAAAAATATCTTTATCAATGGAGAGAGTGCAGAACAAACAAAGAACTGGTATGAACAATTAAGCAAGAAAGCGGGAATTTAACCAGTTAGGATAACCTTAAAATAGAATGTCCGTGGAGTCCTCATTTGACCTGAACCCCATTCCATATATTATTGCTTTGTTGCAAAACCCGCTATATCGTTTCTGATAGGCGGGTTTTTGATTTCTGTCATGAGGATAGGTGTCTGTTCACTAGCCCTGGCACGGCCCCTGTGTCTTAGTGATTGGATGCTTTCACCGATTGGGGTAATTGGACTTTCTTTTTTCGCTGTTGTCTAATGAAGGTCTCTAAAGTTCCAGACCCCATGATAACGCCAGTGACGATTAATACAAATCCTATGAAGTGAGCGGCTTTAATCGCCTCCTGAAGAAACAGTGCAGCACCGATAACCGAGAATAGGGTATTAAGGTTTAGAAAAATGGATGCTGTGGCTGCCCCGACTTGACCGATGGCATAATTATAAATCATTTGCCCCAGACCTGTTGACAGAACCGCTGAAAGAAAAAATATCACCCAGATCGAAGGAAATCCTTTTACAAACGCTGTGAAACCGGTTGGTTCCATCCTCAAACTGACAAAAAATAAGAAAATGGAAGCGATGAGCAGCATATAAGCGGTTAAGAGCACCGAGTCCATTGTTTTCGCTGCTTTATTGATTAAAATAAAACCAAAGGCTTGCACGAAGATAGATAGAAATACTTCGAAATCCCCCAGATTAATCCCTTGCAGTTTTCCGCTGCCAAAGAGAACGGTCAGGCTGACCCCCGCGCTTCCTAAAATAAAGCCAAGTGCAGTGATAAGGGTGGGTTTCTTTTTAAAAAAAACAAAAGATAACAATACCGTAATAAGCGGCCCCATTCCTAAAATTAAACCTGCATTCATAGCAGATGTTTGCGTTAATCCGATCGATAAGAAAAAATGGTGCGAGACAATACTTGTTAAGGAACCGCCAAACATATATCCCCATTCGTTTTTATGCGGAAAACGAACACGCCGTGTCAAACCAAGGATTAGAAAGACAGTGACTGCTGCAATGAAAAGGCGAAAGGATGTAGCGGTGACAGGCGGTACGCGATCGACAATGATTTTTACAAAGGAGATATTAAATCCCCAAAATACCATATTCACAACTAAGATTAAATAAATTTTCATCGTATTCATATTTAACCATCTAATCCTTTCCATTATCATAAAAACCATTTTAACACCGTTTTAGTTTTGTGAAAATGAAAACGATTCAGATAAAAATGAACAAAATAAATTTAATCATAAAATAAAATAAAATGCAGTTGACAGGTAGGGATTATTGGTATTAAAATTTAAATTAATCAAAAAATTAAACAAATTGGAAAACAGAGGATTGTTGAGACAATTGTATCCTTTTTATTTATTAATTGGAAAAGGATCTGAGGAATATAGCTGAATAATCGATCAATGCATTATACTTTTAGTTAGGGGAGAAGGGATAATATAAACTTCACTTTCCTGGAAAGCGTCGCAACTAAAAGTTGACTGATTTAGTCGACTTTAGAGGAGGAAGAAAATTGAAGATATCCAGCAAGGGAGAAAATGCATTAAGAGCACTGATCGTATTAGGACAGCATCAAGGGAATGTCATGACGATAGAAGAAATATCAAAGAGAACGCTTGTGACTGATAATTACCTTGAAAAAATTCTGCTGCAACTAAAAAAGCTTGATTTTGTAACAAGTAAAAGAGGGATAGGTGGAGGATACCTTCTCCGAAAAAAACCGAGTGAAATTAATATTGGGGAAGTCGTTCGTCAATTGGAAGGTCCGCTTTCTCCCATGGGTTGTGCATCCGTGACAAAATATGAACCATGTGAACTGGAGCCTGGCTGCCAATTAAAGCCGCTTTGGTCACTTGTTAGAGATACCATAGCGTTAGTACTTGAGCATACAACACTGGAAGATTTACTTGAGAATCGGGTTAGTTCTTTAAAAGGAGAGGATTTTGTTGTCTTCAAAAAATAAAATTGATCAAGAGATCATCGAAAAAATTGTTAGTTTATTAGAAAATATCGAGTATGGAACCATTCAAATTACCGTTCATGATTCACAAGTTACTCAAATTGAAAAAGGCGAAAAATATCGCTTTAGTTTAAAAAAAGCCATTCAAAATTAAACTGAGACATGAGCAACACACCTTGTAAATCGATCAATTAATCATTTTAAGCTGATTGATCAACAGTAGGCTCCTGAATGCTGCCACAAGCAACAGGGGCTTTTGATATTGTATTCTATCCCCTTATCATCATGTCTTATGAGTTCGGATTTCTTGACCTGCATCCCCATTCCACATATGATTAAAACAAAACTAGACTTCTGAGGGATGAAAAATGAAATTAGGCTTCGATATTGATGATACACTCATTAACTTAAGAGAACATGCATTTCATATTTATACGAGAAAGCTTGGCAAGGACGTAGATATTGCGGCTTTCCACGCCTTAGATAAAGTAAATATCCATGAAATCTTTGACTTAACAGCCGAGCAGGGGAAACAGATGTGGATCAGTTCAATGGAAGAGATCTATTTTACCGATTGTCCCCCATATCCGGCTGCGATTGAAACTTTGCAGGAGTTAGATAAAAGAGGACATGAAATTTACTATATTACGGCAAGACCGAAAAAACACGGGGAACGGACGAGACAATGGATGATAGATAAAGGATTCCCTGTGCGGGATGAAAGATTCTTTTATGGCATGCAGGATGAAGAAAAAATTCATATTATTGAAGAGCTTGACCTTGATTATTATTTTGACGATAAACCTGCCGTATTAAATACCTTGAATCAGGATTCATTAAAAGTATATGTGAAGGACCAATCCTATAATCGTCATCTCGATATACCAAGAATTATGGAATGGTCTGATTTAATGAAAATTCTCTAACCAATTGCCTCCAGCCAAATTAGGTACTGGAGGTTTTATTTTGCAGCACCGTCACAGAAATGAAGATAAAATAATCAGCTTCATGAAATAATAGGGAAGAAGCGAATCTCTATATTGTTTTTAACTATTCAACAGGAGGAGTTTCTCATGAAAATAGTAATAAGTGAACGGGCGAGCCAATGGTTTAAAGAAGAAATGGAATTAAAACAAGGTGACTATGTCAGATTTTATATCCAATTTTACGGATCCAGCCCGGTACAGGAAACTTTCTCTTTGGGGTTTACAAAAGACGAGCCAATTGACATGGCAGCAAGCACTTTGGCAGAAGGAATTATATTTTTTGTAGAGGAGTCTGATCTGTGGTATTTTGCCGGACATGATTTACATGTCGATTATCATGAAAAAAAGGATGAAATTGAATATCAGTATACTAAATCAGAATAGGCTTATATTAAAAAGGGCTCCCTTGCAGATGAACGCTGCAGTGAGCCTTTTTTATTTGAATTTAATGGAGAATCGACAATGATGGCTGCCATCCGTTTTGCAGGATTCTCGAGTTATATTATCGGTTTGCAGCACCTTTTTCAGCATATTTGTTTCGCAGGTGCAGGCGATAGTGTAAACTTGAGCAACTGCCAAAATGGGACAGTTATGTTCTATCAGTTCAAATGTTTCAGGGGCGGTTTGAATCAGGTCGGCCATATAGCCTTTTTCATTCTGGAGCCTTGTCAGTTGCTTCACCTTTTCAGTTTTAGAAAAAGGGTTTAATTTTGTGCTTAGTTCCGTTGTCATCCTCTCCTCGCGCTTATTAAATAATATGTCAATGGATTCTGGTCCGTGGAGTTCTTGCAAATAACGGAGAAATTCGAGTGTAATCCCTTCATAATTTTTGGAAAATAATCTTTCTCCTATTTCTGTTAATGAATAGATTCGCAATGGTCTGCCGACAGGCTGCTTCAGTTCGCTTACTTGAATTAATGCATCTTTTTCTAACTGCGTAAGATGTTTTCTTACTGCCATATGTGTAATATTTAAACGCTCTGTCAGGTCATTAACTGACAATAAGCCGTCTTTTTTCAATAATTCAAGGATTTTATCCTTCGTAGATTTTTTTGTGGGATCCAATGATTATCACCTCCTGAAGATACTTACAAGTAGGATTTACTTGTAAAGAATGTAGAAGCAGATACGGACCTGCCCTTAAAAGTGATTAGGGCAGGTTTTTCATATACATTAAATACGCTTTTCAATTGTATGTCTTTTAAACAAGGAACGAAAATAGCCGCGTTCCATGGTTGCTAATACGGCTCCGATAATAGTGATGACACCGCCGATACCGGATAAAAGGGATATTTGTTCATTTAACAGAATGACACCGAAGACAACGGTCCATACCGGCAGCATGTTGATATAAGGAGCTGCCTGACTGGCGCCGACGATCTTGACTCCTGCATTCCATGCCAGATAGGCACCGACTGAAGCCAGGGTACTGACGTAAAGAATGCTCAAAATAACAGGGAGATTCATTTGGATCATGTCGGCATCCACTGTACCAATGCAGCTGATCGCACTGAAAATGGTGCCAAAAAAAGCAGCCCCTGCCGTTTGCGTCAGCGGATCTATTTCTTTGCTGAATTTTTTCCCAAGTACGGTGTAGATTCCCCAGGCCAGGCAGGCTAATACCATTTCGATATTTCCCAAAAGGGAGCCGCCGGCAGCTGCGTTATTTTGTCCCTGAAAGAGGATGATCACGCCGAAAATGGAGATAAAGGCACAAATCCAGGCTTTTCGGCTGATGTTTTCCTTCAGTACAAAAGGTGTAAATAGAAGAATGGCAATCGGTGTACCAGCTGAAATCATCCCTGCCTGTGAGGCGCTGATCGATCGTAGAGCTAAGTAATTTAATGTGGAAAATGCAAAGATCCCTGTAAAACCAAGCAGGGCAAATTTCTTCCACTCTTTAAACAATGGCAATCTCTTATGATTAAGGGAAAGAATTCCGAAAAGAATCAATGTTGAGATTGTCCAGCGGATCGTATTCAATAGTGTTGCAGGCAAAGAAGGCCCAAGAAACCGTCCGCAAATATAATTTCCACCCCAAAGAATCGTTGCAATAAGGAGCAGTCCCAGCCCTCGTTTCATCAATTTGTAATCCTCCTAATACTGTTTCTCATAAAAATCTGTCTATCATTGAAAATGCTATTATAGTAGGATATTATCGCCTGTTTGTCAATCTGTGCAACACTATGAAAGCACCTTCTACGAAAAAAAACCGACACATAGGCCGGTTGCTGCTAAAAAAACTTTTTGAAAATTTTTTCGGCATATGAATGAAATGTTTTGTTACGGTTGAGTTTACGATTTTTAATCATTTCATAGAATTCCATCCGTTTCTGATAATTTGCCTGAACATGACCATCCGTTGCACTAGTGTATAAATCTTTAAACGTTATCTTTTCTTGTTCTGTATCCTTCGTTTCAGTAAGATAGCCTGCATTTTTCAGTACTTTGTAGACCATTTTCAGTTCAGGAGACAGTCCCGGCATATCATCTGTTAAGTCAAGCGGTTTTCCTTTACCGGGAAGATGATCGAATTCTCCGTCTTCCACAGCTTTTTTAATTTTTTCTTCAACAAAATAATAATACATAACCATACTCCTATTATTGTATCAAGTATTTCCTCAGTTTAGCAGGTGAATAGATTGTCAATGTAAAATATATAAATAAGCTGGATAACTATATTATATCAGGTTCTCATTCTGTTCTTTTAGTATACAAGAAATTAAATAAAAGTTTGTCGAATAAGTCTTGTGTATTAAAATCAGAATATTCAAAATTAGGAGGAAGAGAATGAAAACATTAAAGCATCGTTTTGTTATGGTGATTGTGCTGTTTGTCATGGTTATTGCCAGTGCCTGTAGTTCCGAAAAAACAGAAGGAAATGAGAACAATTCCAATCAAGAGGCGATTAAAATTGGTGTTTTGGCATCACGAACCGGTGCCTTGGAATCTTACGGTGAACAAACGGTTCGTGGGTTTGAACTCGGTTTAGATTATGCAACCGGGGGAACAAGGACAGTCGCAGGACGCAAAATTGAATATATTGTGGAGGATACAGAAACAAAGCCAGAGGTCGCTGTACAAAAGGCGACAAAGCTATTAGAAGAGGATGGGGTTGATTTTCTTGTCGGTTCGTCAAGCAGTGGTGATACGCTGGCTGTGCTGCCGCTTGCCGAAGAGTATGAAACCATAATGGTTGTTGAGCCGGCGGTTGCCGACAGTATCACCGGATCTGAGTTTAATCCATACATTTTTCGCACTGCGCGCAATTCCTCACAGGATGCTGTTGCTGGGGCTGCTGCCATCGCAGAAAAGGGCGTAAAAATTGTTACGCTTGCTCCTGATAATTCCTTTGGACGCGATGGAGTTGCGGCATTTAAGGAAAGCGCTGTCAAGCTGGGAGCTGAGATTATTCACGAAGAATATGCAGACCCGGTGGCAACAGATTTCACATCCAATGTACAGAAGGTGATTGATGCTAAGCCTGACTATTTATTTGTCATCTGGGCAGGGGCCAATACACCATGGAACCAAATAGCCGATATGAAGGTTCAGGATAAAGGGATTAAAATATCCACTGGAGCCCCTGATATCGCAGCTCTAAGTACAATGGAGCCGCTTATTGGGATGGAGGGTTTTACCGTTTATTATCATCAGCTCCCGCAAAATGAAGTAAATGACTGGCTCGTTGCAGAACATAAGAAGCGTTTTAACGGTGATGTGCCAGATTTATTTACACCGGGCGGCATGAGTGCCGCGATTGCCATCGTTGAAGCGGTGAAGAAAACGGAGGGCAATACAGACAGTGCGAAATTAATCGAGACAATGGAAGGAATGAGTTTTGAAACGGCTAAAGGAAAAATGACCTTCAGAAAAGAGGATCATCAGGCACTGCAAACACTTTATGCGATTAAATTAGAGAAAAAGGAGGGCGTTAATTATCCGGTTCCGGTGCTGATCCGCGAATTAACCCCTGAGGAAACGGCACCGCCAATCCGAAATAAGTAGATGGTTATAAAGACAGCTTAAAGCTGCTTATTTAGGAGCAAAGGTAACGTGTTTTCACCCGGGGGCTTTACGTATCAATGGAGAAAGCCCCCGGGTTTTATAAGGTTAAACAGGAGGGGGAAGCAGTGGACGCGATCATTGAAACCAGTGATTTATCGATTTCCTTTGGCGGACATACAGCGGTAGATGCCGTCAGCATGACGGTACCTAAAAATCATTTTAAATCGGTTATTGGTCCCAATGGTGCAGGGAAGACAACCTTTTTTAACCTTTTAAGCGGCCAGTTAAAACCTACAGCCGGTCGGATTTTTTTAAAGGGTGAGGATATTACCAATCTATCATCAACGATGAGAACCAGGAAGGGAATCGGGCGCTCCTTTCAGATTACCAATGTTTTTCCGAATTTGACCGTTTTTGAAAATGTCCGGCTGGCTGTTCAGTCACAGGCGGGGATCCGCTATCGAATGCTGACTCATTTTCGTAAATATAAAGAAATTGAAACAGAGACCTTCAAGTGGCTGGAAATGGTGCTATTACAATTAAAGGGAGATACTCTGGCCAAGAATCTTGCCCATGGTGAAAAGCGTAAACTGGAAATTGCCATGCTTTTGGCATTAAATACCGAAGTTCTCCTGCTGGATGAACCAACTGCGGGAATGTCTTTAGAAGAGGTGCCGGCCATTTTGGAAGTTATTAAGAAAATAAAGGAAGAGGGTGAGCGAACGATTCTCTTAATTGAACACAAGATGGATATGATTTTGGATTTGTCTGATTCGGTGATGGTTTTATATAATGGCACACTTTTAGCTGATGGGACACCAGAAGAAATGATGCAAAATGAAACGGTGCAGACCGCTTATTTAGGGGGGAATTTGCATGAGCGTTCAACTGAAGTTAATGGAGATTGAAACTTATATTGGTCAGTATCATATTCTTCAGGGGGTCTCCCTCGAAGTGAAGCAAGGAGAGGTTACTGTATTACTTGGGAGAAATGGTGCCGGGAAAACAACGACATTACGCACGATTATGGGGCTGAATCCAGCAGCAAAAGGAATCATTGAATGGAAAGGAGAGCAGATTCAGCAATATCAGACTTTTAGGATTGCAAACAAGGGAATCGGGTATGTCCCGGAGGATCAGGGAGTTTTCCCCTATTTAACGGTAGAAGAAAATATGAAAGTAGCCATGAAAACGAATAATGAAGCAACAAAGGAACGGCTGGAATATATTTTACAATTGTTTCCTGATTTACAACGGTTTTGGAAAAAGAATGGCGGATACTTAAGCGGCGGACAAAAGCAAATGTTATCCATTGCCAGAGCTTATGTAAATGAAAATGATTTGCTTCTTATTGATGAACCCAGCAAAGGGCTGGCACCCATCATGGTCGAAAAGGTGATGGAATCGCTGGTGGCGATGAAAGAAACAACGACGATTGTCCTTGTCGAGCAGAATTTTATGATGGCCAGTACGATTGGTGACCGGTTTTATATTATCGATGATGGGAAAACCGTGCAAAATGGCACCATGAGTGTTTTGCGGGAAAATGAGGAATTACGGCGCAAATATTTAGGAATTGCCTAAAGGAGAGGGAGTGCCGAATGGATGTATTTATCAATCTGACGATTAATGGTCTGGCTACCGGAATGCTGATTTTTCTCCTTGCCGCAGGATTAACCTTAATTTTCGGTTTAATGGATGTGCTGAATTTTGCTCACGGTGGATTGTTTGCTTGGGGCGCTTACAGCGGTACTTGGATTTATACGGTAAGTGGAAGTTTTCTCATCGGGATAATCGGTGCCCTGGGAACGGGACTTCTGCTGGGATGGATGACGGAAAAGTGGATCATTACACCCGTTTATGGCAATCATGTCCAGCAGATCCTGATTACTTTGGGGCTGATGCTGGTCTTAGCTGAATTATTAAAGGTTGTCTGGGGTCCAAACCAAATATCGGCCATGCCTCCTGAAGCGTTAAAAGGGAGTTGGCAGGCGGGAGAGGTCGTGATTATTAAATATCGTGCTTTTATCATTGCTGTTGGACTTTTCATGTTTACCATCGTCCAATATATTCTTAAAAAGACAAAGATTGGTTTAGTCGTCCGCGCAGGTGTGATGAATAAAGAGATGGTCCAGTCACTGGGGATTAATATTCAAAGGGTATTTATGTTCGTTTTTATGGCAGGATCTGCTATGGCCGCCCTTGGCGGTGTTCTGTTGGGACCTTATTCCGGGGTCATTCATGCGGGAATGGGAATGGAATTTGCTATCTTAGCTTTTATTGTTGTCGTGATTGGCGGAATGGGCAGTTTCCCTGGTTCCATTCTGGCCGCTGTTTTGGTTGGACTATCCGGTTCATTTATGGCTTACTATGTACCTGATCTAAGCTTAGCCGTGAATATGCTCTTAATGGCAATTGTATTGATCTTCAGGCCGCAAGGTTTATTGGGATTAAAGGGGTGAGAGGATGCTGAGACGAAAAAATCAATCTAGGGTTATTTATCTCATTGCCACCCTCATTCTTCTCATTCTCCCGTTTATCTATGATTCTAGAACTCTTCTCATCTTGCTTACACAAGTGTTTATTTTTTCAATTTTTGCCATGAGCTATGATTTGCTGCTTGGCTTTACAGGGATCGTTTCATTTGGTCATGCAATGTTTTTCGGCATCGGGGCTTATACGATGGGGATTTTCATGAAAAGATTCGAACCCACACTAGCCAATCTTTTCCTTGCTCTTTTGCTGGTTATTCTCTTTACCGCAGTTATCAGCTTTTTTATCGGTCTCTTGACACTCCGCTTGAAAAGTCATTTTTATGCCATGCTTACCCTGGCATTTGCCGGGTTATTCCTTGTCCTGGCGGAAAAATGGCGCACCATGACATATGGGAATGATGGTTTTACCTTTAGAGTGCCTGAACTACTGCGTGACCGGACAGATTTCTACCTGATATGCCTGGTATTGCTGGTCATGGTCTTTGTTTTTCTGCGAAGATTAATCAATTCACCGCTAGGCCGCGTTATTCAGGCGATCAGGGAGAATGAGCAGCGGACGGAATCATTAGGTTATAGTGTGCTGCACTATAAAATCATTTCAAGTGTTGTCTCCGGTGTGATTGCCGGGATCGCGGGGATGCTCTATGCTATTTCTTTACGATTTGTCAATACAAGTGTATTTTCTATCGATATTACATTAGATGCACTATTAATGTCGATTATCGGGGGTGTCGGTACTCTTATTGGAGCGGTCATCGGAGCAGGTTTGATCGAGTTTGCTCATCACTGGCTGACAGCGATGGCGAAAATCCATTGGATCTTTGAGAGATGGATTATTTTCTTTGGGATTATTTACATCCTTGCCGTTATGTTTTTTCCTCAAGGAATTGTTGGTGCACTGAAATCACTGAAGGTGAAGAAGAGTAAAAAACAAGTAGTCAAAACAGAAAAGAATGCTGCTGGATAGGGGGCTCTGAAAGAACATGGAATAACCGCATCGATTATAGGAGTTTCATAGGAATACAACCAAAGATCAGTTACAATAGTGTTACCGATGATAACTGAATTCATTAAATGTTCAGATAAACAGGGAAAGGGAGAGATGAATGAACGCAGTAAACATCCACTATAAATCGATAAAGCTGCCAAACGATGAGACGATTGCCTATCAAGAGCGTGAAGGCGGAGAGATAAATGTCCTGCTGATTCATGGCAATATGACATCTTCGAAACATTGGGATTTAGTATTAGAAAAAATGGATCCAATGTTTAAACTGTTTGCTGTTGACATGAGGGGGTTCGGTGCTTCATCATATCACCGGAAAATCAGTTCAATCAAAGATTTTTCCGACGATATTAAAGCGTTTGTTGATCTGATTGGGCTAAAGAACTTTTCCATTATTGGCTGGTCCACAGGCGGGGCTGTCGGGATGCAGTTTGCGGCAGATTATCCCGGCTGCTGTGAAAAGCTCGTTCTGCTGGCTTCAGCTTCAACTAGGGGTTATCCTTTTACTGATTTGGAAGGGAAGCGCCTGACCTCTTATGAAGATGTAAAAGCAGATCCGGGAAAAACCATTCCGATTCAGCATGCCTACGATACGAACGATTATGCTTTTTTAAAGGCTGTATGGGATAGCCTGATTTATACGAAAAATATGCCAGGTGAGGAGAAGTATAACGAATATACGGCAGATATGGTGACGCAGAAAAATCTGGCCGAGGTGTACCACGCATTAAATACATTTAATATAAGCGATCAGCATAATGGGTTGATCAGTGGAAATGGTCTTGTGCGGAATCTTAAACTTCCGGTACTCGTTCTCCGCGGCGACCGAGATTTGGTGGTCACTAAACAAATGACCGAGGAAATCTTGGCGGATATTGGTCGTCCAGTAAGGTTTGCCGAATTAAAAGATTGCGGTCATTCCCCATTAATCGATGATCTGGCTGGATTGTTGAAACACATTTCTGAATTTTTGTACCAATGAATTGAAGGGAGAGTTATCTCTAATGCAGGAACTGGATTGGATAGGAAATCGGGCGAGATTAACTCCGGAAGCGGAGGCGGTTGCTGATGCAGCCAGGAAAAAGACATGGTCCTATGCCGAGTTGAATCAGAGAAGTACTGCGGCGGCAGCCTGGTTATTGAAACGGGGGATACAGAAGGGGGACAGGGTAGCCTTATTAGCGCCCAATCATATCTGCTATTTTGATCTCTTTTTTGCCTGCGCAAAAATAGGCGCCATTTTCGTCCCGATCAACTGGAGATTGGCTGGAGAAGAAATTGAATATATCTTGCAGGATTGTACCCCAAAGCTTGCAGGAGTGCATCCAAGTTTTCGCGGAAGAATGGAGGACATTCCATTCCTGCAAACAATTTATTTCGCAGTAGAACGAGAAGAGTATCTTGAGAATACGGAATGGATTCCGGTGGAAGCAAAATTATCGAGTTTGGACCCTTTAGCGATCATTTATACCGGGGGTACAACAGGAAAAGCAAAAGGAGTTGTCTTATCCTATCAATCCATCTTCTATAACGCAGTGAATACGATCATGAGCTGGAATTTGACTAGTCATGACGTGACTATTACATATATGCCGTTGTTTCATACAGGGGGATTAAATGCTCTGTCCATTCCGCTATTATTAATTGGCGGGAAAGTTGTTCTTGCCGATGATTATCGGCCTGAAGAGGCGGTCCGTTATCTGATCGATTATCAATGTACCATTATTCTGCTCGTACCGACGATGTATCATATGATGATTCGTACAGAGGTTTTTCAAAAGCAGACTTTTTCACCTTCCATCGTTTTTCTTTCCGGCGGCGCCCCTTGCCCACTGGAAATCTATGCAGAATTTGAGCGAAAAGGTTTGCAGTTTAAAGAAGGCTACGGATTAACGGAAGCCGGTCCAAATAATTTTTACATGGATCTTCAGAAGGTTCATGGAAAACGAGGCTCTGTCGGGCAACCGATGCTGCTTAATGAAGTGAAAATTATTCGAACAGACGGTTCGGAAACAGCACCTGATGAAACAGGAGAGCTGCTGTTAAAAGGCAAGCATTTATTTACAAGCTACTGGAATAATGCTGAGGCAACGGCAGAAGTTCTGCATTTCGGCTGGCTTCATACTGGCGATCTGGCAAGAAGAGACAGGGATGGATTTTATTATATTGCCGGACGGAAAAAAGATATGATTATCACAGGCGGGGAAAATGTCTATCCACTGGAGGTAGAGCATTGGATTTCTAGTTTGCCTCAAGTCAGTGAAACCGCTGTAGTCGGGATTCCTGATGCAAAATGGGGCGAAAAAGTGACCGCATTTATTGTATTGCAGAATAAGACGAGTTTAACATTAGAAGAGTTAAAGCAGCATTGTCAAGTAAAGCTGGGAAGCTATAAAATTCCGAAAGAAATCATTTTCCTTAAGGAGCTTCCAAAGACACCTGTCGGGAAGATTGACAAAAATCAATTAAAACAATTCGGAATGAAACAAGTTTAAAGTAGATTGTTCACAATTTTTCCTCAATTTTTCTCTAAAAGGTATATAATGAACGTTACAGAATTATATACAAAAAATATTGAGGAAACAGGTGAAACGATTGGCTGTCTTAAGCGAATTAGAACATAACCATCAAAAATACAAATTTCGTGATCCAAGCTTTAAGAAAATGATGGCGGCTTTAACCTTTGCATCGGTGATTACGTTTACTAATCTATATTTTGTACAGCCGATCATGCCTTTATTGGTGCGGTCATTCAACATTTCCTCCGCTTCCGCCGGACTTTCTTTATCGGTTGCCGTCATTTCCATGATTTTGGGCTTGATATTTTTCAGCTTTTTATCGGATCGCATCGGGCGGACGAAGGTCATGAATGTTACACTGATTTGCTCGCTCATTCCATTGATCCTGCTTCCGCTTGTCCCGAATTTCGTGCTTTTTTTGCTGCTGCGCTTTTTCCAGGGATTTTTTATCGCGGGGCTGCCAGCCGCCGCCATTGTTTACATTAGTGAAGAAGTTGCCCCGCAAAGTACGGGTCTCGGGATCATGATGTATATCGCTGCTAATGGTGCCGGAGGAATGTTTGGCAGGATTTTTGTCGGCTACATTGCCGATGTTGCCAGCTGGAAGGTTTCGCTTTTCATCTGGTTTTGTTTTGCTCTTATTCTTTTTATCATCTATTATGTTAATCTGCCAAAATCTTATTATTTCCAGGCTAGTCAAGTATCTGCGGGCAAGGATTTAGTCAGTATTTTCAGCCATTTAAAAAACGTTTTGCTCATTCCTGCTTTTATTATGGGAGTTTTATTGCAGTTTTCCTTCACTGGTATATGGACTTATTTGCCTTTTTATCTGGAAAATGACCCGTTCCATTTACAAGTAAGGGATACATCCTTAACGTATTTAGCTTATTTAACCGGCATTTTTGGTTCCATTGCTGCGGGCAGGTTGTCTATACATATGAAAAAGCCGATTCTGGTGACAATGGGTACACTCCTATTAATTGCCGGGGCGTGGCTGACCAATATACCATCACTTCCAACAGTTATCATAGGGCTATGTCTGACGTGCCTCGGATTTTTTGTTTCTCATTCATTAATGTCGGCTATTGTAAATGAGCGTGCTGCACATCATAAGGCAGGGGCCTCCAGTCTATATTTAGTCCATTATTATTTGGGGGTTGCAACCGGGGGGACTCTTGCCGGAGTGATCTGGCAATTCTTCGGCTGGATGGGAATAACAGTAATTTCTCTTAGCTTAGTTCCGATCATGATTTGGCTGAATTTTTATAAACGTTAAATGTGTTCGATTCCTGAACGCGTGATGAGTACAGTGAGTACATTTTTGTCTCACTGTCTTTTTTTATTTACCTATAAAACTAATGATATGAACTTTGGGAGGAAGTTAACTGAATATTTTTTATGCTGCAAAAAATAATTCCGAGTAAGTACATATAATTTATTGACATATGATGAATTTGTGATAAAATTTTTAAAAAGTAAGGCATTTACCTTAAATAAATCTTATTGCTGACTAGACATACTAGAGGCTATCACGTATGGATAATTCTCAAGTTATTACTGTCTCGTCCGCGATTATTTAGAGATGGAAATAACTTTTTTTGTTTACCATGCGTTCATTGAATAGATGACACATAGAACCATTTCAATTAAATGGAGGAGAAAAGATGACAGAGCTATTAACATATGAAAATTTTGCACAATTCCCGTTACAGGATTTTCCGGCCGATGATGACACAAAGGGAGCACTGGAAACGCTGAAATGGGCATATTCCCACTATGGTGATAAACTAATCTACGCCTGTAGTTTCGGGATTGAAGGCATCGTTTTAATCGATTTGATTTATCAAGTAAATAAGCAGGCAAAAATCGTTTTTCTTGATACAGACCTTCATTTTAAAGAAACCTATGAATTAATCGAAAAAGTAAAAGAGCGCTATCCCGAATTAGAAATCGAGCTGAAAAAGCCAAGTTTGACGCTCGAAGAACAGGCGAAACAATTCGGTGAGGAACTTTGGAAGGCGCAGCCGAATAAATGCTGTGAAATCCGCAAAATCCTTCCATTAAATGAAGTATTATCAGGAGCTGTAGCATGGCTGTCCGGATTAAGAAGGGAACAATCTGAAACGCGCCAAAATACTCAGTATATCAATCAAGATAATAGATTTAAATCAGTCAAAATATGCCCATTAATTCATTGGACTTGGAAGGACATTTGGCGCTATGCCCATAAACATCAACTTGATTATAACAAACTGCATGACAACGGTTATCCAAGTATTGGCTGCAGTCCTTGCACACAACCTGCAATTAACGCAGATGACCTGCGATCCGGAAGATGGAGCGGCACTGGCAAAACGGAGTGCGGTCTGCATCTATAAAAGGAGTAATCATCGATGATTTTGACTTATTTATCTGGGATCGTGGCACTTTTCTTTGCCATGAATATCGGAGCTAGCGGTGCAGCAGCATCAATCAGTGTAGCCTACGGTTCAGGAGCGATTGCAAGCAGAAAAAAGGCTTTATTGATATGCGGTATAGCAATATTTCTAGGGGCAGTTACTGGCGGGAGCGAAGTGGCGAAAACGATTGGTTCAGGGATTATTCCACAAGACCTGTTAACAGCTAAAGTTGTTCTTATTATTTTATCCTCCGCAGCTCTATCGCTGTTTCTAGCAAACCTGCTGGGGATACCTCTTTCCACGAGTGAAATTACGGTTGGTTCTATTGTTGGTGTCGGCATTGCCCAGCAGGCACTATATATAAAAAATATTTTTGTGATTGCCGCATTTTGGGTCATTGTTCCCGTTGTCGCTTTTACGATAGCCTTTCTATTAGGAAAGCTTATCGCGGTAGTGAACAAAAAATATCCGCAGTTAAGGGAAAAAAGGGCGCAAAAGATACTGGCTGTTTTTGTGGTCATTGTTGGTTTCTTCGAGGCATTTTCAGCCGGAATGAATAATGTCGCCAATGCGATAGGACCTTTAGTCGGAGCCCATCTTATTTCGATGAACACGGGTATCGTACTAGGTGGATTTTTTATTGCGATGGGTGCTATCCTGTTAGGCGGCAATGTGCTGCAAACCAATGCGAAAAAGATTACCAGGTTCTCATTGCTTGAAGGCGGCACGATTTCAGGCACAGGATCGCTGCTTGTTATTACGGCCTCTCTATTTGGACTTCCGGTACCCCTTACTCAAGTAACGAGTACAGCAATCATGGGGATAGGAGTGGCGAAAAAAGGTAAAAATACAGTTAATAAGCAGGTTATTAGTAAAATTGTAAAGGTATGGGTCGTTTCACCAATTGTCTCATTGGTTATTTCTTATAGTTTGATTAAGATATTTGTTGATAGTGATATTTATACTATTATTGTATTGCTTAGTGTAAGTGTTGCTACTTTTGGAATTTTAAGCTTAGTGAAAACGATAAAAAAAGAAAACAGTTCTTATGTTGAACAGGGTGAAGGGATTTAGCTATATTTCATTTTCTTTAAAACCCATTAAATTTATATGGATCATATATAGGAGGAATTTTGTAATGGCATTAAGTACACCGCATGGGGGAGTTTTAATTAACCGTTGGAATAAGGAATTTGATTATTCACATATTGCCAATTCAATTGAATTAGACAATATCAGCTTAAGTGACTTAGAGTTGATTGGTACTGGAGCATATAGCCCAATCGAAGGCTTTCTTGGTCAAAAGGATTATGAAAGTGTTGTAAATCAAATGCGTCTCGATTCAGGATATGTTTGGAGTATTCCGATTACATTGCCAGTTTCTGAAGAAAAAGCCCAATCAATCGCTGTCGGCGATGAGCTCCGCTTGGATTATGAAGGGTCTACTTACGGAGTGATTACCGTATCCGATATCTATGTACCTGATAAACAAAAGGAAGCAGAATTAGTTTATGGTACAACTGAACTTGCACACCCAGGTGTGGCTAAAATGCTCAGCCGCGGGAATGTATATATTGGCGGAAAAATTACCCTTGTTAAACGAATTGAGCGCGAACAATTTAGTGAGTTCCATTTAGATCCCGTGCAAACAAGGGAAGTATTTCTAAGTAAAGGATGGAAAACGGTTGTCGGTTTCCAAACCAGAAATCCGGTGCATCGCGCCCATGAGTATATTCAAAAAACAGCGTTAGAAACCGTTGACGGTTTATTTTTGAATCCTCTTGTCGGTGAAACAAAATCTGATGACATCCCTGCAGACGTCAGAATGGAAAGCTATCAAGTATTATTGAAAAACTATTATCCGCTTGATCGGGTATTTTTAGCCGTATTCCCAGCAGCTATGCGTTATGCAGGTCCAAGGGAAGCTATTTTCCATGCGATGGTCAGAAAAAATTACGGCTGCACTCATTTTATTGTTGGACGTGACCATGCGGGTGTTGGCAACTATTACGGAACTTATGACGCACAAAAAATATTTAGCAATTTTACTGCAGAAGAGCTTGGAATCACCTTGTTATTCTTTGAGCATAGTTTTTATTGCACAAAATGCGAAAATATGGCTTCAGCTAAAACCTGCCCGCATGGCAAGGAAGATCATGTCATTTTATCAGGTACAAAAGTAAGAGAATTATTACGCAATGGAGAAATTCCTCCAAGTACATTCAGCCGTAAAGAAGTGGTTGAAATTCTGATTGAAGGATTAAGAAGGCACGCGGTTCAATCATAATAAAGGGGGAAAATGAAGATGGGGAAAAATACAAATATTGTTTGGCATGAACAATCATTAACAAAAGAAGAGCGAAGAAAGCAAAATGGACATAACAGTTTTGTCATTTGGTTTACCGGATTGTCCGGGTCTGGAAAATCCACCTTGGCCAATGCTGTTGCCAGCAAGCTTTATCATGAAGACGTTAGAAACTATGTATTAGACGGAGATAATATTCGTCATGGATTAAATAAGGATCTTGGTTTTTCTGAAGAGGATCGGACGGAAAATATCCGTAGAATCGGTGAAGTGGCAAAGCTTTTTGTTGACAGCGGGCAGGTTGTGTTAACGGCTTTTATCTCTCCTTTCAAAGCAGACCGCAATTTAGTGCGTGACTTGCTTCAAGATAAAGAATTCATTGAAGTATTTGTAAAATGCCCGATTGATACGTGTGAAGAGCGTGATCCGAAGGGGCTTTATGCTAAAGCTAGACAAGGAATCATAAAAGACTTTACCGGGATCAACTCTCCATATGAAGAGCCTGAAAATCCGGAACTGGTGATTGAAACAAATAGCCAAAGCATTGAAGAAAGTGTGGAAATTGTATTTCAATATTTAAAGCAACAAGGACTGATCTAAGAAAGTTCTTTGATAAACCATGTCAATTTACAATGACATGGTTTATCCATTTATATAAATGGAAGGTTGGAGGGCAGTGGCAAAAGTATTTTTAGTCGGAGCAGGACCTGGTGATCCTGAATTAATTACTCTAAAAGGGTTAAAGTGCATAAAAAAAGCAGATGTCATTCTTTATGATCGTTTGGTAAATGAGAAAATTTTGCAATATGCAAGAGTTGATGCGGAATTAATATTTTGCGGTAAACTTCCTAATTATCATGTATTACAGCAGGAAACTATCAATCATTTATTAGTAAAACATGCCAAAAAGGGAAAAACAGTGACTAGATTAAAGGGCGGGGATCCGTTTGTTTTTGGACGAGGCGGTGAGGAAGCAGAGTTTCTCGCAAAAAACAGCGTAGAGTTTGAAATTGTACCTGGTATTACATCCGGTATTGCTGCTTCTGCCTATGCAGGAATTCCCTTAACTCACAGGGACATCAGTTCCTCGTTTGCCTTTGTAACAGGTCACAGCAAGAACTTTGAAGAAGACCGGATTAAATGGGAAACCCTGGCCAGCGGGGTAGATACGATTGCTATTTATATGGGAGTAAAAAACCTGCCGCGCATCCAGGAAAGACTCCTGCAATGCGGGAAAAGCCCCGAAACACCGATTGCCTTTATCCAATGGGGGACGTTGCAAAAACAAAAGACAGTCATCAGTACACTTGGTTCTGCTTATGAGTCAGCTTTGCGAGAAAATGTAACCAATCCTTGTATGATTGTCATTGGAGAAGTGGTTAAGCTTCGTGAAAAAATCAATTGGTTTGAACAATGGGGATTAAATGAGCCCCTGCTCATAAATGATGCTCTTTAATAATCAGATTTACCATTGCCACGCCTGGTCTATTAACCAATTAGAATTCTTTTAGAGCGATTAAATAGATTAACAGAAAGATCACCTGGTTTCTTTTCAAAGAAGCCAGGTTTTTTCGTTTTATTTACTCAGTCTCAAGACGTAGATCAAGCTACAGCGCAGTATCCATTTTATTGCAAACATGTAGCATTTCTAATGGAGACCGCTTAAAATAAAGATGAAACCTTCATATGATTTTAATCGTATAATAGATATGCCATTCGACAGGAGTTGATTTTTTATGAAATCATTTTTCCAATTTGTATTACGCTCTGCTGCAGGCGGATTTGTTTCTGTTTTGGTTTGGGCCATTAGCTTTTTAGCCTTTCATGAAGATATTGTCATATCGCTTTTATATGGTCTGGTCAGCGGAATGGCGGTATTCTTCACGCTTAAGTGGGTTAATAGACGTCAATTTCTGCGGAGCAATGGGTTAACAAGAAGGGAATATCAGTATATAAAGAGGAATTTAAAAGAAGCGAAGCTGAAAATTAATCGCTTGCAAAAAGCGTTTATCCGCGGACGTTCTTTATCTAATATGAAGCAAAATATCGATATCATTCGGGTTGTCAATCGAATTTATTTCATTACAAAAAAGGAACCAAAACGTTTTTTTCAGGCTGAACGCTTTTATTATTCCCATTTAGATTCCATAGTGGAATTATCAGAGAAATATGCGTTTTTAAATTCGCAGCCTTCCAAAACTCCTGAATTGGCTGATTCCCTTAAAGAAACGAAAGTAACGATCAACCAGCTTACAGATACATTGGAAAAGGATTTATATATTGTTCTTGAAGATGATATCGACCACCTGCAATTTGAGTTGGACGTGGCCAAACAGGAATTACAAAAACGGCCTTTGGAGATTGAAGATAGGAGGAAATAATAGATGTCTGAGCAGAAAATGGGAAAAGAAATGGAGGATTTATTAAACAATCCATTCGGTGATATAGAAATTATGAATCCCGCTAGATCTGTGCAAAAAGCTGAGCCTAAACCAATGAGAATTATTGATACACTCTCCGACGACAATAGACAGAAAGCATTGCAGTTAGCGGATCAAATCGATACACGCAACCATCAGGCCATTATTCAATACGGAACACAGGCGCAATCAAAGCTCTTGAATTTTTCACATTCCATGCTGGAGCATGTACAGAACAAGGATGTAGGAGAAATTGGCGTCATTCTAGGGGAATTAATGAGCAAACTGGACAATGTGAATCCAGATGAATTATCACCGGAGAAACGCGGACTTTTCTCGAGGCTGTTTGGAAAAATATCCGGGTCTGTACAAGAAATTTTATCGAAATATCAAAAGACAGGTGCGCAAATTGACCGGATTACGGTTAAGCTGGAGCATTGTAAAAATGCTTTATTGACAGATAATATGCTCTTGGAAGAATTATATGAAAAGAATAAAGAATATTTTCTTACATTAAATATATTTATTGCTGCTGGTGAAGCGAAGCTGGAGCAGTTGAGGGATAACGTGATTCCGGGACTGAAACTTGCGGCTGAACAAAGCCAGGACCAAATGCAGGTGCAGGAAGCGAATGATATGATGCAATTTGCCGAACGGCTGGACAAGCGGATTTATGATTTAAAGGTATCGAGGCAAATTACCACACAAAGTGCACCGCAGATTCGTTTGATTCAAAACACCAACCAGGCTTTGGCCGAAAAAATTCAATCCTCCATTATGACTGCGATACCGCTGTGGAAGAATCAAATTGCCATCGCCCTCACATTGATTCGCCAACGCCATGCGGTAGAAGCGCAAAAACAAGTATCGAAGACAACAAATGAACTGCTGTTAAAAAATTCAGAAATGCTGAAAATGAATTCGATCGAAACAGCAAAGGAAAATGAACGCGGTGTAGTGGATATTGAAACATTAAAGAAAACCCAGGAAAATCTTGTTTCTACATTAGAGGAAACACTCCGGATTCAGGCAGAAGGCCGAACCAAACGGCATCAGGCTGAACAGGAATTGATCTCGATGGAACAAGAATTAAAACAAAAACTGCTTAATTTAAAAAATAAATATTAGTATTTTAAGAACGGGGCTGTCCCTTGCTTTTCGGACAGCTCCTTCTATATTTTCATTTGTTTTGCTAAATGACATATTTTTATTTGAAAATTTCAATACTAAAAAAGATAGGTATTATATAATATGGTTAAAAGATCCCATTCATTTGCTCGTTAGGGATACATACTTTATTGGCAATAGGAGGAGGTTATCGTATGTTTAAGAAAATCCTTTTAGCAGCAGATGGTTCTGAACATGCATTAAGAGCCGCAGGTAAGGCTGCGGAAATCGCAAAGCTGGCAGGCCCGGATGCTATTATTGAAATTGTCTATGTAGTTGATTTTGAAACAGAGAAAAACGATGTTCTTCGCAGTATCGATCAGGAAAGTATTAACGAGGAACGAAAACGCCGTCTGCAGTTAACAGAAGGGAAAATTTCAGCCGCAGATGTGAATAGTAAAACGATCATTAAGCACGGGGAACCAGGGCAAACTATTGTCACCTATGCCAACGAAAATGATTTTGATTTAGTCGTCCTGGGAAGCAGAGGATTAAATGCCCTTCAAGAGATGGTTCTTGGAGGTGTCAGCCATAAAGTAGTCAAACGGGTAAAATGTCCAGTAATGATTGTAAAATAATGAGGAGCAATATTCAAAATTGTTTCGAAATAATGATGTTTTTGTTGCGTATAAAGCAATAATGAAATTTTAACATGCTATTTTAATAATATAATTACTATATAAATTAAATGAAGCAAATATCATTGGGGGAGTGGAGGAAAGATGAGTTTATATCAAAAATATGCTTTAACTCGTTTATTGTCATTCGATATGCTAAATGCGATTTGTAATAAAGCGGATGAACTGGGGATTAAAATCAACGCGGCAATAGTGGATGAGGGTGCAAATTTAAAAGCATTTATGCGTATGGATGAAGCAGCACTATTAAGCTCTGAGATCGCTCAAAATAAAGCTTACACAGCTGCAGCTTTTGGAAAAGCTACGGATGAATGGTATTCGATGATTAAAGATGAACCGGCTCTTTTAACAGGGATCGTGCACACCAATAAACTCGTCGTATTTGGCGGGGGGATTCCACTTTTCTTTAATGGAGTGATTGTAGGCGGAATTGGAGTATCCGGCGGGACTTCTGAAGAAGATGTGATATGTGCAAAAGCAGGTTTAGAAGTTTTTGAACTGAATGCGAAACTGGCTGAATAACTTTATCCTTAATTTCATTATGATTAGTGAGAATGAAGAAGTAATAGACTGCGAGTATTGTGCCGTTGTGGTGGAGTATCCCAATACAAAACATTGCTTCTTCATTTTTTTATTCGAATTATTCGATTAACATAATAATAAAAATATTTTTTGCCTTTTTAATCTTTATTCAAGATTTTATTTATTATATTTTGTGAATTGATATACAAACGATAATATTTGAAAAAAATAATCGAAATTAGAAGGTTTTAGAAGAAAAATGTCGAATCTTATTAAGTGAACTGTTTTACAAACATGGGGAACTTTTCAATGATTTGTTTTGGCAAAAAAAGAATACGCAATATTGGTAGTGGGAAACCTTTATATTGTGCCTTATGACTATTATTGTGAAAAAGTAATTTTGCTTAAACAAAGAATAAATATTGGAATGGAGGAAATTTAATTATGGCAACAGTAGAAGAAGGAAAATTTATTGATGTTAAAGGGCTTAACACACATTATCATGAAGATGGACAAGGGGAAGCAGTACTATTAATTCATGGTTCAGGTCCGGGAGTATCTGCATGGGCGAACTGGCGCCTTGTTTTCCCAATTCTTTCAAAACATTTTCACCTTTATGCACCAGATGTAGTCGGTTTCGGATATACAGATAGACCTGAAGGACAAGAGTACAATATCCATGTATGGGCTGATCATATGATCGATTTTCTTGATGCAGTCGGTGAAAAGAAAGTATCGATTATTGGGAATTCTTTCGGTGGTGCTATCGCACTGCATATCGCGAAAAAACGTCCGGAATTAATTAATAAGTTAATCATGATGGGCAGTATGGGAATTGATCATAAAATGACTGAATTAGATGCGGTTTGGGGCTATGAACCAAGTCATGAAAATATGAAAAATCTAATCAAAATATTCGCATACGATCAAAGTATGGCTGAAAATGGCGACTTGGTGGAAATGCGCTATAAATCCAGTATTCAACCAGGATTCCATGAATCATTTTCTTCTATGTTCCCAGCTCCAAGACAAAGACATGTTGGTGCTATGGCATTAACTATTGATGAACTGAACGCGATTGATTTCCCTGCGCTATTAATTCACGGCAGAGAGGATCGTGTCATACCTTTAGAAGAAACAAGTATGAAACTGGCATTGCATATGCCGCAAGCTGAATTACATGTATTCCCGCATTGCGGACACTGGGTGCAAATTGAAAAAACCCATGAGTTTGCTGACCAAGTTATTCAATTCCTGAACCGATAAGAACTAAAAATAGCACTGTTTGCAAAAACGGTGCTATTTTTAGTTCTACCCTTATTTTTTAAGCTACTTATGAAGTTTTCTCCTGACTGTCATGAATATAAATTAATGAACTTCTTCTGATCCAGTATTGAAAGTGATCCATTGGAAAAACCCCTCTGCATCCAGAGTTATTCATTTGTACAATCACACTATCATTTGAAACCTCAAGGATCTTCAAACTATCCGCATTGCTGATATTTGGGACAAAACTTGCTTTTACTTCAAACTCCATATTTCTTTGTAATTCCAAATCGATTACCCCCTGACTTTCTCTTCACTTTGATAAACATTTCACAAAACTATACGAACACATACTAGCCTACCCACAATATGGAAAAATAAACAATAAGTATTAACTCTATTGTAATAGAAAAGACAGATAATCTCCAATGAATTCCAAAATTTCTATCATTTTCCTCAAAATCTTGTTCAAAGTGGATCTTTTTCTTTATTGCAAATAAAAAGTTTCAATAGGGACATGTCCATATTCATAAACCCATATCATTTAGTAATAGGGGGTGAGAGTGTGGTTCTGCTTCTATTTATCTTATTAATTGGATTATTTATTTTGGGGATGTCCATTTTAAGACGCGGTCTGTTTCATTTATCTGGAGACGCTCTGAAGGAATGGCTGGCTAAATTTACAGATGCCACTTGGAAAAGCTTTTTAGCTGGTATATTGATTACTTGTATTTTACAAAGCAGTTCTGCGGTTATGATCATCACAATTGGTCTCATTGCAGCTAAAATGCTGACTTTTTCTCAGTCAATTGGCATTATTTTAGGTACAAATATCGGAACAACTATTACAACTGAACTGATTACCTTTGACATTGAATCCTTTATCATTCCGATAACGATTTTAGCTTTGATTCTGCTGTTTATTCCAAGAGGTAAAGTTCAAAGTTTTGGTATGATTCTGCTTGGCATTTCATTTATCTTTATGGCGATGAACGGCTTCGGACGTCTGGCGATTCCCTTAAAACAACTGGGTATCATTGATATGCTGCTATTGACTTTGGATAACAGTTACATATGGAGTATTTTGACAGGAACCATTATTACCGGCATCATTCAGTCGAGTACTGCCACCGTTGGCATTATTATGGGGTTTTTATCATCGGAGTCAATGGATATCGATACGGGTGTTGCTATTATGCTTGGCTCCAATATTGGTACATGCGTAGATGCTTTTATTGCAGCAATTGGCAGCGGTCGGGAGGCAAGGCTGACAGCCTATGCCCATATCTGGCTAAATGTCCTTGGTGTCCTCATCTTTTTTCCGTTCATTGAGTGGTTATCTAAAACGGGAGCAATGCTGGCAGAGACGGCTGATGTACAACTGGCCCATATCAGTCTTCTATTTAATGTGATCTGTTCTCTTGTTGTATTGCCTTTTGCAAACGCCTTTGGAAAACTGATTTTACTTATACATGATAACTAATAGACAACAGCAAATGACATGGCATTGCAGGCACGATTTTTTGTGAATAGAAGATTAGGTAAGTGATTTGAAAAATAATAAATAATTAGATAACTTGGTAAATGTTATTGACAAAGTACAACAAACTGTTATATATTATATTTAATAAAAATAAACTGTTATATAACAATGGAGGGGAGAAAATGGAATTACAATATAAGGCATATGAATTTTACAAAAGAATATGTGAAAACTATGGGATGGAAGCACTGAATTTCCACCATTTTATTAAAAATGTAACGGAATCCCAGCTAATGGAATTTTGCAAAAATGCTCAATAAAGGAGAATCGATGGAAGATCATGTAATAGAACGAATATCTTAACCCTGCAAACGATAATAATAAATTGCAGGGTTTTTGATGTTTATTACGCGGACTTATCGCCAAAAAGATCGGATACAATAGTTTAAGGAAGGAGTGCATCGCATGATCGTTGTGAGTGCATGTTTAGCTGGGCTTGAAGTGAAATATAACGGGTCGCATAATCTGAATAACAAAATAAATGAATGGTTCACAGAGAAAAAGGCTATTCCCGTATGTCCAGAAGTACTAGGGGGCTTATCGATTCCAAGAGAACCTGCAGAAATAGCAGGTGGCACTGGGGAGGATGTTCTCGATGGTAAAGCAAAAGTGATGACAAATAGTGGTAAAGATGTGACAGAGCAGTTTATTGCTGGTGCGGAAGAAACATTGAAAATTGTAAAAGAGACGGGAGCTAAAATCATCATTTTGAAAGAAAGAAGTCCTTCCTGTGGCAGCAGCATGATCTATAAGGGGAATTTTAACGGCGAAAAAACAGCTGGTAACGGCGTGACAGCAGCTCTCTTAAAACGAAATGGCATCATCGTTGTATCTGAGGAGAATTATGAGAATATAATTGAAAAAATGGAGATTTAAGAGTACATAAACGCTTGGAAAGCTCTAAATAATACCTATTTTTTAGCTTTATCTTTATGGAAGAACTTGTCCTTCTTTTAACAAATTGTGCATATATTGAAGTAAGCATAATGTATGGGGGTGGCAGGTTGTTTCATTTATATGAAAAAGCAATCCTGGGAATGGCGCTATTGCGGATTTTATCAGGCAGTTTAGAAATCATAGTAGCCCTTATGTTCTTAAAATATAATAATCTTGAAAAGGCCCTTATGTTAAATAGCTCACTTGCATTAGTGGGGCCGATCATCTTGATTACAACCACGACCATTGGTTTATTTGGAATTGCCGAGAAGATTTCATTCGCGAAATTATTTTGGGTATTTGGAGGAGTCGCATGTATCCTCTATGGAGTAAAAAGTCAATAGGAACAGATCAAAAGAGGAAAAGAGGATGTTAACATGAATACATCCTCTCTTTGTCATTCCACAGCAGGCAAGGTGGATATGCTGCGGATAACTTAAGAGTATAAGCCAATAATAAAAACATCCGAAATTCGGAATAGAATAAAATGGTATTTAGTCAGATAGTCCAATTTGAAAGGAGGAAAATGAGCGGATGCAAACAAAAAAATGGCAATTACCGCTTCAAACTTTGAGTCTTGTCATAGGCTTCATGGTCTGGGTGATTATATCATCTTTAATGCCGTATATAAAAAAAGATATTCCTTTAACACCAAATGAGATTTCCCTTGTTACAGCAGTACCGGTTATCTTAGGTTCATTATTAAGAATTCTTTTAGGGTATTGGACAAACCGATTTGGCGCCAGAATCCTGTTTTTTATCAGTTTTATTTTGTTAATTTTCCCCGTTGCCTATATTAGTGCGGCTAATTCTATAGCGGATTTACTTATCGGAGGGTTATTGCTTGGGATAGGAGGGGCTGTTTTTTCAATTGGTGTCACTTCACTGCCGAAATATTACCCGAAGGAAAGGCACGGTTTTATCAACGGTATTTATGGGGCAGGAAATATCGGCACCGCCCTCACATCCTTTTCAACCCCGATACTGGCTGATGCTATTGGCTGGCAAAGTACGGTTCGTTTGTTTTTAATCCCTGTTATTTTATTTGCCCTCTTAAATTTTCTGTTCGGTGACAGGAAAGAAACGAAAGCAGACAATCCATTGTCAGCCCAAATTAGGAGTGTTTACAAAGACGAAAAGCTATGGTTTTTAAGTTTATTTTATTTTATCACGTTTGGTTCATTTGTGGCATTTACCGTCTATCTCCCTAATTTTTTAGTGGAAAATTTCCAATTAACATCGGTAGATGCCGGATTTAGAACAGCAGGATTCATTACTTTAGCAACGTTTTTACGTCCAATTGGGGGATGGCTGAGTGATAAATTTAATCCCTTCATTATTTTATTAGCTGTCTTTGGGGGATTAACTTTCTCAGGCGTACTGTTGTCATTCTCACCGAATATAACGTGGTATTCAATCGGATGCTTAACGGTTGCAGCTTGTGCGGGAGTCGGAAATGGTACAGTATTTAAGCTAGCACCCTATTATTTTACCAAACAGGCTGGTATTGTGAACGGAATCGTCTCAGCGATGGGAGGATTAGGCGGATTTTTCCCCCCAATCGTCCTTACAGTTATTTTTAATATAACTGGGCATTATGCGATAGGATTTATGTCACTTGCTATGTTTGCCATGGCCAGCTTTGTGATTGTCGTTTGGATGTATTATTTAGAAAAGATGAGTCTCGACATAAAAATTCTCGATCATATCGGTCAGAGCATGATCGTGACAGATGTAAAAGGAACAATCGAAAAAGTTAATCATGCGTTTACTGCCGTTACCGGCTATCCTTCTAATGAAGTAATCGGAAGAAACCCAAAGGTATTGCAGTCCGGAAGACACGATCAAAATTTCTATAAAAGGATGTGGGAGTCTCTCCAGGAACACGGCTATTGGCAGGGGGAGATTTGGAATAAACGGAAAAACGGCGAAATATATTTAGAATGGCTTACGATTAGTGCCGTAAAAAATGATGCCGGTGAAATAAAAAACTATCTCGCGTTATTTAGCGATATATCCGGGAAAAAGAGCTGACTGCCCTGCATCAGCTTTTTTTCTGTCATGAAGTAAGTTTATTGAATCCGAATATGGTTAGGCTGTTGAATAAAGGAAGTAAGTAGAGCATATACAAGAAAAGGAGATGAAACAAGAATGTCGGGACCGAGTTTAAAAAAACAGGATGCGCATTCATCCATCCATGAAGCGGCATTAAATGAAGCCATTGAATTAAGAGAAATCTTAAAAAAATGCCTCGAGAACAAAGAATCGGAGAAGGCGACGCAGGTTGCACAAATCATCATTGAACATTGGGAATCACGGACATTGAAGCATGCGGAGTCCGAAGAAGACGGTTTATATAAGGAGCTTGTTCAAGAAGATCCCAATGTAACTAAACTTGTCAATCAACTGACACGGGATCACGATTTAATGCGCAGGATTGTCGGAGAAATGAATGAGCTATTAATAAAGAATGAAATGAATGAGAGAATGCTTTCTTTATTAGATGCGCTGATTGTTATAGATTCCATTCATAATGAAGATGAAATGAATAAACTTCTGATTAGAATCAAACAATAATGTTTGGAAAGTTTTAGAAAATGTTGATGATCATGGCAGATGAGTATGCCTTAAGATGGGAGTTGAACAGGTTTGTTTGCATTTGAATCCGAAGTCATGCTCGTACAAGATAGAGAAGATTTAATAGCAGTGCTCCAAATGAGGTTTGGAAATATCACGGGTGCAATGATAGAAGAAGTTTATGCTATTGATGATCTGCATACTTTACAGCGGCTGATCTTAGCTGCAGCCAATTCAGCAGATTGGCATGTGTTTCTGGAAGAATTTTATGCAGGAAACAACTCTATTAGGATAGTGGGAGAAAATTTTAATCCGTTACGAGATTTATTAAAGGGAAGGGGTGATATAAATGGAACAAAAGAAAAATAAATTACTTCATTCATTAAAACATCTTGTTCGTGGTGAGCGGATTAATGAGGGGTGGACAGAAGAAAGCCCTCGTCCTCGTGATTGGGAATCCGTTTATCGAAATCGCTGGGGGCATGACAAAATTGTTCGCTCTACACATGGAGTCAATTGCACTGGTTCCTGCAGCTGGAAAATTCATGTAAAGGACGGAATTATCACATGGGAAACACAGCAAACAGATTACCCGTCAACAGGTGATGATTTTCCGGAGTATGAACCGCGCGGCTGCCCAAGGGGTGCGAGCTTTTCCTGGTATACCTACAGTCCCACTCGTGTGAAGTATCCCTATGTTCGCGGTGATCTTTATGCTCTTTGGAAAGAAGAGCTTTCCAGCTCAGATAATCCAGTTCAGGCGTGGGAGAAAATTGTATCCGACCCAGAAAAGAGGGAGCGATATGTAAAGGCACGCGGGAAAGGGGGGTTTGTGCGGGGGACGTGGAAAGATGTCTGTCAAATGATTGCAGCCGCCTCTATTTATACGATCAAAAAATACGGTCCGGATCGGGTTGTCGGCTTTAGCCCTATTCCGGCCATGTCAATGGTGAGCTATGCCGGTGGAGCGAGATTCCTATCCCTGATAGGTGGTACGATTTTAAGTTTTTATGATTGGTATGCCGATCTTCCTCCTGCTTCACCTCAAGTTTGGGGCGATCAGACGGACGTTCCAGAAAGCGGAGATTGGTATAATTCGAAGTATTTTATTATTTGGGGAACGAATATCCCGCAAACAAGAACACCGGATGCCCATTTTATGGTGGAATCAAGGTATAACGGGACAAAAGTAGTGGGAGTAAGTCCGGATTATGCGGAATACGAAAAGTTTGCCGATCTGTGGCTGCCAGCAAAGGCGGGAACAGATGGGGCACTAGCCATGGCGATGACACACGTCATTTTAAAAGAATTCTATGTTGATAAAGAAACACCTTATTTTATGAAATACGCGAAACAATATACCGATTTGCCCTTCCTCGTCATTTTGCATAAAAAGAGTGATACATATCGTACCGATCGTTTTGTAAGGGCATCAGATATTTCTGCGGAATATGAACTCGGTGAATGGAAAACTGTCGTATGGGACGAAAATACGAAGAATTTTGCTGTTCCAAATGGCAGCGAAGGGTTTAGATGGGACAACGATAATCAATGGAATCTCGATTTAAAAGAGATTAATCCAAAGATGAGCTTTATTGATGAACCGGATGAAGTTGCTTTAATTGAATTCCCTTATTTTGGTGAAAAGGATGGAGGTTCCATTAAGCGCGGGGTTCCTGTTAAAAGGATAACGGATGTTACTGGACAAGAAATGTTAATTACAACTGTTTATGACCTGCTCTTGGCACATACCGGGATTGGCAGAGGTCTTAAGGGGGATTTTCCTGCAGATTATGATGCTGACAGTCCCTACACCCCTGCTTGGCAGGAAGGCATTACGGGGGTAAATCGATTCCATTGTATTCAAGTGGCCCGGGAATTTGCCGAAAATGCAGCCCTGACGGAAGGAAAATCAATGATAGCGATGGGCGGCGGGACCAATCACTGGTTTCATAGTGATCTAATATACCGTTCTATTTTAAATCTGGTCCTGCTTACAGGCTCTCAAGGGGTAAATGGCGGTGGCTGGGCGCACTACGTAGGTCAAGAAAAAGTTCGTCCGCTTGAAGGGTTTTCCCAGATTGCTTTTGCTAATGACTGGGTAAAATCGCCCAGATTTATGAATGGTACGTCCTTCTTTTATTTTGCCACCGAACAATTCCGTTATGAATATGAAAAGAATGAAGAGCAAACCGAATGGGGCAGTAAATATTCTTCTGTACACCCGGCGGATTTTAATGCACTTGCAGCACGTCTAGGATGGCTGCCAAGTTTTCCGCAGCTTTCACAAAATTCGCTGGAAGTGATGAAGGATGTGCGCAGCCGGCACCAAGATGACGCAGATGCTGCCGCGGATATTGCCAGGCAGCTGACGAGTGGAAAGCTTGATTTTGCTATTGAAAATCCAAATGATCCCCGGAATTTTCCGCGTGTCTTTTTTAATTGGCGCTCCAATCTTTTAGGAGACAGCGGGAAAGGGCATGAGTATTTTGTCAAGCATCTCATTGGTGCCGATGATTCTTTGCTGACAGATGTTGAAAATTCATGGCAGCCCGAAGAAATAAATATTTCAGAGAATCCCCCGGAAGGAAAAACCGATCTTTTTGTCAGTATGGATTTCCGGATGACAAGCTCCGGTCTTTTCTCTGATATTATTTTGCCTGCGGCTACATGGTATGAAAAATTTGACTTGAGCAGTACGGATCTTCATCCGTTTGTTCACCCATTTAATGCGGCGATCAATCCTCCCTGGGATACAAGGAGCGACTGGGAGGCCTTTAGGGAAATTGCGAAAAGTTTTTCTGAACTTGCAAGTGTACATCTTCCGGAACAAGAAGATCTGGTAATGTCGCCGCTCGCCCACGATACAATCAATGAAATTGCCCAGCCGTTTGGCAAAGTGAAAGATTGGCGCAAAGGAGAAATTGAAGGTATTCCTGGGAAAACCATGCCGAATCTGAATTTTGTTATGAGGGATTACCCGCATGTCTATGATATGTGGACTACAATAGGACCTAATATCCAAAAGGGATATGGAACAAAAGGTGTGAAAATCCCGGGAGACAAGGTTTATCAGGATTTACTAACCCGGCTTGGTCCATCCAAGCATGAGGGAATTGGTAAGGGTTATCCCGATTTATATTCTGATAAAAAGGCCATCAATGCCATTCTTCTCATGTCCGGTGCCACAAATGGAAAACGGGCGGTTGAAGGCTGGAAATCGATGGAGACCAAAACGGGAAAAAAACTAAGTCATATTTCTGAGGGACGTGAAGAAGAGGATTTTACATTAGAGGCACTAACGGTTCAGCCGCGCCCGGCCATATCAACTCCGGTTTGGAGCGGGTTGGAAAATGACAACAGAAGGTATTCTCCTTTTACGGTGAATAAGGAATTCCATATTCCATGGCATACACTCACAGGCCGGCAGAGCTTTTATCTGGACCATGAAGTGATCCTTGATTATGGTGAAGCGCTGCCTTTATATATTCCTCCTATTACCAAGGGAGCCTTTTTAAAGGGTGAAAAAGAAGTTGAAAATCAAGGGAAGTCCATTTCTTTAAGGTATATGACTCCGCATCAGAAGTGGGGCATTCATACCATGTTTACGGATACTACGAATATGGTGCAATTATTCCGCGGCTGGCAGGTTATCTGGATGAATGAAGAGGATGCGGCAGAAATTGGGATAAAAGATAATGACTGGATAGAGGTATATAACCGCAACGGGGTTGTAACGGCACGAGCAGTTCTTACCTATCGAATGCCGCGCGGTGCCATCTACATGTATCATGCTCAGGACCGGACAATGGGAGTACCGGGGAACAGCATCAATAAGAAGCGCGGGGGTACCCATAATAGTGTCACAAGAATTTATCCGAAAGCAACTCATATGATTGGCGGATATTCACAATTAAGCTATGGATTTAATTACTACGGACCAACAGGAAGCCAAAGGGATACGATGGCGATCATCCGGCCGCTGAAGGAGGTGGATTGGCTTGAGGATTAAAGCGCAGGTGGCCATGGTGATGCATCTTGATAAATGTATCGGCTGCCATACCTGTTCTGTAACCTGTAAAAATGTTTGGACAAATCGGCCGGGTACAGAATATGTATGGTTCAATAATGTTGAAACCCGCCCTGGACCGGGTTACCCGAAAGAATGGGAAAACACGAATCGCTATAAAGGCGGCTGGGTTTTGCGAAATGGAAAACTTCATTTGCGGGCTGGCGGTCCCATTTCAAAACTAGCTAATATTTTTTACAATCCAAATATGGCGGAAATGGATGATTTCTATGAGCCGTGGACCTATGATTTTCAGAATCTTCATCATCGGAAAACGGGTGAAAGTTTACCGGTAGCCCGCCCTAAATCAGTGATTACCGGCAAATTCATGGATAAACCGGAATGGGGACCGAACTGGGATGATGATCTTGCCGGAGGCAAGGAAGTCGTTCCGATGGATCCGAATTATCAAAAACTGCAGGAACATATCGCATTAGAATACGAGAAAACGTTCATGATGTATCTGCCGCGGATATGTGAGCATTGTTTAAATCCATCATGTGTAGCTTCCTGTCCTTCAGGTGCTTTATATAAACGTGATGAGGACGGCATCGTTTTAGTGGATCAAGATGCTTGCAGAGGCTGGCGTTTTTGCATGAACGGCTGTCCTTACCATAAGGTGTACTATAACTGGAATACACATAAAGCAGAGAAGTGTAATTTTTGTTATCCACGCACAGAGGCTGGACTGCCGACCATATGTTCAGAAACATGTGTCGGGCGTATCCGTTATATTGGGGTTGTATTATATGATGCTGACGGGGTAAAGGAAGCAGCTTCTGTTAACGACCCAAAAGAGTTGTATGAAGCACAGCTTTCCGTTTTTCTCGACCCGTTTGATCCTGAAGTGATTGAGAAAGCACAGGAACAAGGGATTAATAATAGCTGGATTCAGAGTGCACAGGAATCACCGGTCTATAAAATGGCTATAAAGTGGAAAATTGCATTACCGCTCCATCCGGAATACCGGACATTGCCAATGGTTTGGTATGTACCGCCGCTCAGCCCGATTATGAATCATATCACAAATGAACAGCAATTGAGTGCTGAAGGCTATATACCGGCAGTGGACCAGATGAGAATTCCACTTGAATATTTGGCTTCCTTGCTGTCCGCGGATGATACGGATGTTATTCGCCGTGTTTTATTAAAAATGGCAGCAATGCGGGTTCACATGCGTGCCAAAACAGTAGGCGGAGCGGATTTGGAGAAAATGAACACACTGCTTTCTGAAGCGAATACGAGTGCGGAGGAATTGGAAGAGATGGCCCGTTTGCTAGCGGTCGCCAAATATAATGAACGATTTGTCATTCCAACCGGCCGGCGTGAAATGAATGATGATTTGGATTATAAAAGGGGAGCATGCAGTATTGAAGAGTTAGCACCGCCTGAAGGGCTGGTCCAATACCCCTTTGAAGGAAGTGAAAATGGATGACAGATGAAAATAAAGCATTGCTGGTGATTATGTCCAGAATATTAGATTACCCGGATAAGTTATTTTTCCAGGAACGGTCTGCTATTGATGAGTGTATTCATGAATGTCTCTCATCAGATCTTCAGCAGGAAGTACAAAAGGGAATCAACCCGCTTTTTAATCTGAAGGAGCAGGAACTGCAGGAACTGTATGTGGATACCTTTGATTACCAAGAACAAACAAACCTATATTTAACAGCACATGAGTTAGGTGACAGCAAGAAGCGGGGGGCTGCACTGATAAAAATTCAAAACCTGATTTATGAAAACGGCCTTGTTTATAACTCTAAGCAGTTAGCTGATTATATCCCCATGCTGCTGGAATTTTTGGCCGCTGCGGGAGAGAAGACTGCTGTTCTCTTAACAAAGAGATTGGCTTATGCAATATACAGAATATGGAGCCATATTCCTTGTTCCAACCCATACTACAATGCAGTTGAACTGTTAATGAAAAATGTCTTTGAGATCCCGCGTTCGGAAGAAATTGCCCAGCTGGAAAAGGAACGGGAAGAAGCAGATCTGGAAGAACTTCCTTATCCATTGCTGTATCGCTAAAGGAGGATGGCAGACATGGAGAGTAATTTTTGGTGGACCATTTATCCCTATATTTGCGGAACAATCCTGATTGTTGCGACATTTTATCGCTTTGTTTTCCGGGGGAAAAGCTGGACGGCGCCCTCTACGGAAATCTTTGAGAAAAAATGGCTCAAATTGGGATCGGTTGTTTTTCATTACGGGATCATTTTTGCGTTTATCGGACATGTGATGGGAATGCTGGTTCCGCTTGAAATATATGAGGCAATGGGAGTTAATGAACACATGTATCATATTTTTGCAGTTTCAGGCGGTGGAGTTGCGGGTGTAATGGTTGTCTTTGGATTAATTGTCATGTTGTATAGAAAACTTACTTTTCCCAAGGTACGTACACATACAACGCTTGGTGGATATTTGACTTTGATCTGGCTGATTTTGGTCGCCGGACTGGGAACGTATATGACCATCATTTATAACACCACTGTGGGCGGATATGAATACCGCTTATCTATCGGTCCCTGGTTTAGAAGTTTATTCACTTTTCATCCCCGTGCAGAATTAATGTCAGGAGTCCCGGCTCTGTTTAAGCTGCATATCATTTTGTCATTTATATTATTTGCTGCCATCCCATTTACGAAGTTAGTACATATGTTCAGTTTCCCGCTGCGTTACCCGGCACGGGCCCCACAGCAATATCGTGCGCGAGATGGATATAATAAGAACAGCAGGTAATGGGAGAGTTGTTTTCATGCTCAGGTGACAAAACATGATACGCTCTTAAAGGCAGAAAATATTCTTAATAAAACAGATAGGATAAAAAAAGGCCAAAGTTGTTCACTTTTGGTCTTTTTTTGTACAAAATAATACAAGAATAATGATAATATCTAATTATAAACTTAAAAATAATAATATAGACTTAATTAAAGATAGGGAGCTAATATGAATACAATCACTGTACGGCAATTAGTTGATAAACTAAAATTAGAAATTGTCGCTGGCGAAGAAGGACTCGATCAGCTTATTGATAACGATGATATCCATCGTCCAGGGCTTGAATTGACAGGATATTTTAAGTATTTTCCAAGCGAAAGAATTCAGTTGCTAGGAAGACAAGAAATTACCTATCTTCATTCCTTAACAAAGGCTCAGCGGGATGAGAGAATTGGAAATATTATTAAAGAGCACCCGCCATGTATTATTATTACACGAAATCAAGAAGGGCTTTCATATTTAATCAAGCACTGTAATGAAGAAGGAGTGGCGCTTCTTCGTGCGAAAGAAAAAACAACAAGGGTTATAGGCAAATTAAATAGTTATTTGGAAAAGGAATTAGCAAAAAGTATTGGGATTCATGCTGTTTGTATGAATGTTTTCGGTGTTGGACTGTTAATCAGAGGTGAGAGCGGTATTGGGAAAAGCGAAGCAGCCCTTTCTTTAATTGAAAAAGGGCACCGTCTTATTGCCGATGATTTAGTTATTTTAAAAAGAATCGATCTAGAAACGTTGATCGGCACACACAATCAGACGAACCGCGACTTTTTATCCCTAAGAGGAATCGGGATGATCAATGTGCCGCGTCTTTATGGTTCAGGCGCTTTTCAAGATGAAACGTCGATTAATTTAGATATTATTCTTTCGGCATGGGATGTGAAAAAATACTATGATGGGATTGAAACCACAAAAGAAATGATTGAGTATTTAGATGTCCCCGTTCCGCATATTGAAATCCCAATCAGGCCAGGACGGGATATAGCAAGCTTAATCGAGGTAGCGGCAAAAAATTGGCGCCTTGAGCAGCAAGGATATACGGCACTAAATGAATTTTACGAACGAATTGAAAATATGTAAATGAAGAGCTGATACGAAAAGTATCAGCTCTGTTTCTATCTTTAAAAAGCAGGAGGAAAGGAGAGCATGTAAAACATTTATTATGGGAACATAATGATAAATGAATCTTGAAAAGAAGGGTGATTGATATAGAAAAATTGAGAGAGGGCATAAAATGAAGATCCGGTTTGGCTATGTAGCAACTGCTTTAGGATTGTGGGATGCAAGTCCATCGAAGACAGTGACATTTGCGCGTTATTCTTCCTTGCCAAAACAGGAGAGAATGGAAAAATTAAAAGAAGTAACGGCGCAAAATATACAGCATACAAAAAGAATTCTATATTATAATTTGGCCCATGGTATAGAATTATATCGTTTTTCAAGCTCACTTGTTCCACTCGCTACCCATCCCGAAGTGATGTGGGATTTCGTTACCCCATTTAAACATGAATGGGGAGAACTGGGCCAGCTGGTATTAGGTGGAAATATACGGACAAGTTTTCATCCAAACCAATTTACTCTGTTTTCAAGCCCCCGGGACGATGTAACGTTTAGCTCGATTAAGGATATGGAATTTCATTATACGATGCTTCATGCTATGGGCATTGCCGAGCAGTCTATTGTAAATATTCATATTGGCGGGGCCTATGGAAATAAAAAAGAAACTTTAACAAGGTTTCATCAAAATTTCAAAAAGTTACCAGATAATATTAAAAGGATAACCACGCTGGAAAACGATGATAAAACCTATAATATCGAGGAAACGCTGCTTGCTTGTGAAAAAGAACATGTTCCGATGATTTTTGATTATCATCACTATATGGCGAATAAAGGAGAACATGATTTTTCTAACTATCTGGAGCGCATTTTTAATACATGGAAATTTTCCAGTCTGCTGCCAAAGGTACATCTATCTTCGCCAAAGTCTGAAAAAGAATACCGTTCACACGCAGATTATGTTTCCTTAGAGTTTATCCGCCCATTTTTAGAAGAAGCAAAGAAGCTAAATCAAGATTTTGACATAATGATTGAGGCCAAGGCTAAGAATCTTGCGATGCTCCAATTAGTAGAGGAAATTGCTGCTATGAGAGGAGTCAAGCGGTTAACGGCTGCCTCTGTTAAATGGTAAGGGAAGTAAGATTCCATATTTATGACAACATAAAATGTCGATTAAAAGGCAATATTTTTATTAGGGCACTCAGGTGAAATTAACATTTTTATTAGGGCACTCAGGTGAAATTAACCTTGTTACTAGGAGAAGCATAATGGATGATCCTTTTATACCAAAACTTGTTTATTTTGAACCGAAAGCGTTGGACTACCCTTTAGGAAAAGAATTGCAGGAAAAGTTTGAAAAGATGGATGTTGAAGTACGCTATACTACATCACATAATCAAGTAAGAGATCTGCCTGGTGAAAATGATTTGCAAAAATATCGGATTGCGAAATCCACTTTAGTAGTAGGGATCAGAAAAACGCTAAAATTTGATACATCTAAACCTTCTGCGGAATATGCCATTCCACTCGCAACCGGATGTATGGGTCATTGCCATTACTGCTACTTACAGACAACGATGGGAAGCAAGCCTTACATTCGCGTATATGTGAACGTGGATGAAATTTTCGAAGCAGCCGATAAATATATTGAAGAAAGAGTGCCGGAAATTACTACGTTTGAAGCAGCCTGTACTTCGGATATTGTCGGAATCGATCATTTGACCCATTCATTAAAAAAGGCGATCGAACATTTTGGTAAAACGGACTACGGAAAGTTAAGATTTGTCACTAAATTTCATCATGTCGATCATTTGCTGGATGCGAAACATAACGGGAAAACCCGGTTTCGCTTTAGTGTCAATGCCGACTATGTAATCAAGAACTTTGAGCCGGGAACTTCTTCACTGGAAAAAAGGATTGAGGCAGCTGGAAAAGTGGCCCGAGCAGGATATCCCCTTGGTTTTATTGTTGCACCTATTTATCTCCATGAGGGCTGGGAGGATGGATACTTCCATATGTTTGAGCGTCTAGAAGCAGAATTACCTATCGAAGCGAAAAGGGATCTTAGTTTCGAGTTCATTCAGCATCGTTTTACAAAACCAGCAAAGAAAGTAATCGAAAAAAACTATCCAAAGACAAAATTAGAATTAGACGAGGAGAAAAGAAGATATAAATGGGGTAAATATGGTATTGGGAAATATATTTATCAAAAAGAGGAAGAAGAGAATTTAAAAAACCACTTATTTTCCTATTTGGAGAAATTCTTTCCAGATGCCAAGCTTGAATATTTTACTTAGGAGGATGGATATGTCAATTCCTACAAACGATAGCAAGGGTGGAGAAAAAGGAAAGTATCAGCCGGGTTCCGGAACAAAGTATCATAAAGAGCATGCCGCTCATGTGCCCGATTATGGTGGAAACAGCATGGAACCTTCCGCGAAAGAAATAACCAAATCAGATTGATAATAAGTGATAAAAAATATTTAAAGATAGCATTTAAACGGCCCTAATGGATAGAGCCGTTTTTTTTAGTTGTTTTAATGTTTTTACTATAAAACCAGTGTATAAAAGGGAAATGTAAATATTTGCAAATCCTTTTCATAAAATGACAAACGTCACTATTAGATAAAAAATGAACATGCTAAACTTCGATGTAGTTATTGTGAAATAATAAATGAAACGGGGAATTAATCATGAACTTTCCACGATTACAAATAGGTCATATGACACCAAAGGTTCCAATCATGCAGGGCGGAATGGGTGTCGGGATTTCATTAAGCAGACTTGCAGCAGCCGTCGCAAATGCCGGAGGGATTGGTACAATCTCTGGAACAGGGATCAGTGTGGCTGAAATGCGCGAACATATTCGCCGAGCGAAAAAAGCGGTAAATGGGACCGGATATATTGGCGTCAATGTATTATTTGCGATGAGTGATTTCGCTGAAAAAATGAAAGCGGCACTCGAAGAAAAAGTGGATTTCATTATTTCCGGTGCGGGAATTTCGAGAGATATGTACGCATGGGGAAGAGAAGCAGGTATACCTGTTCTTTCAATCGTTTCTTCAGCAAAATTAGCAAAAATCTCAGAAAGATTAGGCGCTGCGGCTGTTGTTGTGGAAGGTTTTGAGGCAGGAGGACATCTTGGAACAGACCGGCCGATGTTTGATATTCTTCCCGAAGTCGTAGAAGCGGTAAAAATCCCGGTCATTGCTGCAGGCGGTATTCTGACTGGTGAAGATATCGCGAAGGCTCTTAGCGTAGGAGCATCCGGCGTACAGATGGGAACACGATTTGCTGCAAGTGTCGAATGCGATGCACCTGAAGCCTTTAAGCAAAAATATATTGACGCACGCATTGAAGATACACTTTTGCTCAAAACAACTGTTGGACTTCCGGGAAGAATGATTGCGAATTCATTAACAGATTCTCTTATTAGTCAAGATAAGCTGAAAATCAGCCATTGCCAAAACTGCCTGAAAAACTGTTCCCACCGTTTTTGCTTACTGGAATCATTGTTTACAACGGTTAATGGTGATGTAGAGAATGGAATCGTTTTCGCAGGTGCCAGAGTAAACGAAATTACGGACATTCTGCCAGTTCAGCAAATTATTGATAACTTGACAGAAGAATATGAAAGAACGTTAAAATTGAAAAAAAGCTTGATCAGTTAAACGATCAAGTTTTTTCTTTAGACCTTTTTCATGAAAATAAAAGCGGCGTAACATTTTGAGCTTTTGTAATTGACTATTAATTTATGTAAATTTAAAAAATACAGTTGACGTAGTGAAAAAATAGTATTAACATAAAGAACAAATAAAGCGTACGGCTGTGATGAAGAGTAGTAGCATTTTTGGACACTAAAGAGAGCTGATGGTTGGTGCAAATCAGTGTGAATGGAAATGCGAATGGACTTCTGAGCTCCAAACCGAACCTTTTGCAAGGTGTAGGCTTTGGCGAAGGTCTCATCGTTACAAGAGACAGATATTAAATACAAATATTTGCATTTAATATCTGTAAAGTGAGCTGATACATCAGCTAATGAAGGTGGCACCACGGGTTTCTCGTCCTTTTTTGACGGGAAGCCCTTTTTGTATTTATTTGGTTTATGATGATACTAAATTCTATGCTGTATGAATATATTAAAAATTAAATAAAAGAAAATTGTTGAGTAAGAGTAGTACACGATTGAAATTTGTTCCAGAGAGCCGGGGGAGCTGTGAACCGGTACAAATTCAGCGTTGGAATGGACCTACGAGAGGTATCCTGAACAGCAGTAGGGATGCACGGAATTCCACCGTTAAAAGGATAGGGTATTTTAGTACCCGAAAAGAGAGAGCAAAACATTTGCTCTAACTGAGGTGGCACCGCGGTCAATGAATCGTCCTCTATTCACATTATCTTTATGTGAATAGGGGACTTTTTTGTTTTTTTATAAGTTTCTATTTTTCTGAATAAAGGAGTATGACGATGAAATCGATGATAAATGAAAAAAAATTAATCGTTAAAGAAATTGAGGGAGATACATTAACACCTATTTCGATATACCAAAGTCTAAAGGGAAAGAAGAAGTTTTTATTGGAAAGCTCCTTAAAACACGAGAAGTCGGGGAGATTTTCCTTTATTGGCGCAGAACCGTACATGGAGTTAAAAGGTTTTGGCGGAACAAGCCATATGATTAAAAATGGCTCAGAAGAGATCGTTTTAGAGAAGCCGCTGGAGCTGCTAAAAAAGATACTGCCACAGCAGGATTTTGAACCAAGTGCCTTATTTCCATTTGTCGGCGGTGCGGTTGGTTATGCCGGTTATGATGCGATTCGTCAATATGAAAATATCGGTGAGGTGCCGGAGGATGAGTTCAGTCTTCCCGATGTACACTTTCTCTTTTTTGAAGAGTTAATTGTATTTGACCATCTAGAACAAAAGGTGTATCTGACAGCATTACCGCTAAACTCTGGTACAACAGAGGAAGAACTGCAAAAAAGGCTGGAGAAAAAGCGTTTGGAAATCATAGAGGGATTAAATGTAGAAGAAGCAGCGGATGTCACCTTAACTTCTTTCAAAGCAGCTATGTCAAAAGAAAAATTTATCGATAATGTCCGTAAAGCAAAATCATACATTGAGGAAGGCGATATTTTCCAAGTGGTGTTATCGCAGCGGTTAACAGCAGATATACAAGGTGACCCATTTTCACTGTACCGTAGATTACGCATTAAAAACCCATCACCCTATATGTATTATTTTGATTTCGACGGTTATGCGATTGCCGGGGTTTCACCGGAAAGCTTGATTAAGGTTTCGGATAGACAAGTCATTACCAATCCGATTGCCGGTACAAGGCCAAGAGGAAAAAGTCCGGAAGAAGATGAAGCCCTGATCACCGGCCTGCTTGCTGATGAAAAGGAATTGGCAGAGCATAAAATGCTCGTCGACTTAGGCCGGAATGATTTGGGCCGTGTCTGTGAATTTGGTTCTGTTAAACTGACTAAATTACTCTCAATTGAAAAATATAAACATGTGATACATCTTGTGTCAGAAGTAGAAGGGAAGCTGAAACAGACTTGTGCCGCTATTGATGCATTGACCTCCTGTTTACCTGCAGGAACGGTTTCAGGTGCTCCTAAAATTCGTGCCATGGAAATCATCAATGAATTAGAAAATAGTAAAAGAGGAATATACTCGGGTGCCATTGGATATCTTTCAGCGAATGGAAATATGGATTTTGCCCTAACGATTCGTACGATGGTCATTATTGGGGAACAGGCTTATATCCAGGCGGGTGCCGGAATTGTGTACGATTCGGTACCTGAAAAAGAATACGAGGAAACACTTCATAAATTAAAAATGTTTTTGGAAGGTGAATTCGATGATTTTGTTAATTGATAATTATGACTCTTTTACTTATAACCTGTATCAATATATTGGTGAACTTGGCGAAGCGTTAACAGTCAAACGAAATGATGAAATAACCGTGGAAGATATTGAGCAATTAAATCCGGAGGCCATCATTATTTCCCCGGGACCGGGAAGACCGGAAAATGCCGGGAATACCGTTGAAATCATCAAACAGTTTTATAAAAAGATTCCGATCCTCGGAATTTGTCTTGGTCATCAGGCCATTGGATACTCCTTTGGCGCAGTGATTGAGAAGGCTGGTAAAATTATGCACGGCAAAACTTCAAAGATTCGCCATGGAGAAAAAACATTATTCCAATCCATGCCACAGGGAATAGAAGTCATGCGTTATCACTCACTGGTCATTAAAAAAGGCACACTCCCGCCATACTTCGATGTATTGGCAGAATCTGCCGATGATGGTGAGATCATGGCGCTAAAACACTGCCATTACCCATTATACGGGATGCAATTTCATCCGGAGTCTGTTGGAACAGGGGAAGGGAAACAACTGTTAAATAATTTTTTATCTGAGATGAGAAAGGAAGTATTATGATGAGAGAGATTTTAGAGAGATTAGCTGAGAAAGAATCATTAACAGAACGTGAAATCGGAATGGCGATGGAACGATTATTCTCCGATGAAGTGACAGACAGTGAAATTTCCGCCTTTTTAATTGGGTTAAAGATGAAAGGGGAAACGATTGAGGAAATCGCCGGCCTGGTTAATGGAATTCGGGCCAATGCTTTACCATTTAAAAAGATCCCTGGCAGCTTGGATAACTGCGGTACTGGCGGGGATGGATTAAAAACGTTTAATGTCAGTTCAACCTCCGCATTTGTGATTGCCGCAGCCGGAATACCGGTAGCAAAACATGGCAACCGCAGTGTTTCAAGTAAAACAGGCAGCGCAGATGTTTTGGAAGAATTGGGAATTCAATTGAATCTTACCGAAGAAAGACTACAGGAAATCATTGATGAGGTAGGGATTGCTTTTTTATATGCCCCAAATGTACATCCAAAAATTAAACGTATTCAGAAGGTTCGGAAGGACTTGGGAATTCCGACAGTATTTAATTTGCTTGGACCACTGATGAACCCGGTTGATCTCGATACCCAATTTCTAGGAGTGTATCGTCGTGATCTGACGAAAATGTTTGCCGAAGTCTTGCAGGCGCTTGGACGAAAACGGGCTGTTGTTTTAAACGGTGCTGGTTCAATGGATGAAGCATCACTTCAAGGGGATAATTACTTAGTGATTTTAGATAATGGTACAATGAAAGAGGTCACGCTGCACCCTGAAGATGTCGGTCTGCCGGTATACCCAAATGAAGCGATTGTTGGCGGGTATGCAGCTGAGAACGCAGAAATCTTACGGAATGTCTTAAAAGGCAAACAAGGCGCACACCGTGATACCGTTCTTTTGAATGCCGGAATCGGTATTTTTACCGGAGGAAAAGCAGACTCGATTCAGGAAGGGATTGAGAAGGCAAAAGAATTGATTGACTCAGGAGCAGCTTTAGAGAAATTACAACGGTTAATAGAAGCAAGTAATGCACAGAAAGAGGCGATTTAATTGGCAACCATCCTAGATGCTATCCTATCAGAAAAACAAATTGAGGTAGAAAAATTAAAGAAGCAGACAGTAAATCAATCTGCCGTTGAACATAAACATCATTCCTTTATCTCGATTTTAAAAAATGCAGAAGAATTATCGATTATTGCCGAGTTTAAGCGTGCAAGTCCTTCAAAGGGGGATATCAATACGGGATTGAGTCCTGCGGAACAAACAAGGTCCTATATTCAATATGGAGCAAGTGCTGTTTCTGTGCTAACGGATAAGGTGTTTTTCAAAGGTTCTATCCATGATTTAGAGGATGTACGAAAAACCATTGAAGCACCGATCCTTAATAAAGATTTCATCATTGATCCAACCCAAATCGATGTGGCGAAAAGAGCAGGGGCTGACATTATTTTATTAATTGTGGCGGCGATGGATGAGGATAAACTCATGTCCCTTTATCAATATGCCACCGATCTGGGGTTAGAAGTTCTAATTGAGGTTCATAACGAAGCGGAACTGGAAGTGGCTTTAAAGACAGGCGGACAACTGATTGGAGTAAATAATCGCGATCTAAAAACCTTCGAAGTTGACTTGAGCGTAACCGAAAGATTGGCACCAATGGTGAAAAAAACTGGCGCCTTTTTGATTAGTGAAAGCGGAATCCGTACACTTGAGGATGTTAAAAGAGTAGTAGCAGCCGGCGCTAATGGCATTTTAGTAGGGGAAACCTTCATGAGAGCCGACAGTCTTGCCGATACACTAAAGCAAATGAAACTGCCGTTGCAAAGGGAGACTCGTATATGAGGGTAAAAATATGCGGCATCATGAGTGATGCCGCAGCTCAAACCGCCGTTCAACATGGTGCAGATGCACTGGGTTTTGTGTTTGCAAAAAGTAAACGTGAAATTTCCATAGAGTCTGCGAAGCAAATAATCGAAAAACTGCCGAAAGATTTACTAAAGGCAGGCGTTTTCGTCAATCCTTCGAAGGAGTGGATTGAAGAGGTTGTTTCCACTGCTGGAATCAATATCGTCCAGCTTCATGGGGAAGAAACTCCTGAATTTTGTGCGTCTATTTCGTATCCAGTGATCAAGGCATTCAGCATCGAGTCCGCATCAGACTTGGAAAAAATTCACGAATATCCATGTGAATATGTGCTGTTAGATGGTCCGAAAGGAAAGAAATATCACGGGGGAAACGGTATTTCCTTTGACTGGAATTTACTATCAGACTTCGATTTTAAAGATAAGAAAGTGATCCTTGCCGGCGGTTTAACCGAAGCAAACGTATCAGAAGCCATAACGGAAGCAGCGCCATTTATGGTTGATGTAAGCAGCGGTGTTGAAACCGAGGGTCAAAAGGATCTGGCAAAAATCAAAGCATTTTTATCTTGTGTTAAAGGTGCACGGCTTTAGGGTAATAATTCACTTTATTCAGCAATGTTTTTTGCGACGAGTAATCGCAGGAGCAGAAGTCCCCACTTCCATAAGTGGTGGGATGAATGCAATAACTTTACCGATTCAGTGGGGGTTCAACCCCGGCTGAAAAGCCTGCGCCTCAGGCGGATGCCTCGTTTTTCAAAGGAAATTTTTCGAGCAAGCTCGACGACGGACAGGACGTCCTAGTCAGGCGAAGCCATAAGGCTTTTCTTAGAACTTTAGTTCTTAGAAAAGTCAATCGGGCTCAGCGCGACAGGATGTGGCGTTTTGAAGCGTGAAAAAAATCGGGCGCAAATACGCCAAGGCGCATTTGATATTTTCTGTTGTTTTTTCGCTTCTTTTAGGGGATGCTACAAACGAATGCAGAATGAAAAAGAGACTAATCGATATAGTTAGTCTCTTTTTCATTCTAATGAAGACTCAAAATTAACCTAAAGGAATGAACGGCACATGGATCAAAGAGAGCAGTATACTCAAGGGATATCTAATTACATCGATAATATCAGCCAGCAGCTATATACCATTAATGAAACCTTGACTGATCATGACTGCTGCATATTATCAGATTTTGACGAACTGCAAAAGCTTGTCTCTGAAGCGCAAAATCTTGCTGCTGTTTATTATCTGCAAACATATATGGCGCCTTATACGGATCAATACATCAGTCTATCACTTGCAGCCCAGCACCTTTCGGAAAAAAAACATGGCGCTTTAATCGCACTGGAACGAAATGATAATCTCGACCATTATGTTCATAATGGCACCTTTATTGGTGCAGATATCAGTCATGTCTTGCTTGAGACCGTTTTTTACCCTGGCAACCCGCTCCACGATGGCGGGGTAGTAATTAGAAAGAATCAAATCCATTCGGCGGGGAATATTTTTCCGCTAACGGAAATAACCTTTCAAAACCGGAACCATGGTACAAGACATCGTGCGGCAATCGGCCTGTCTGAAAAAACAGATGCGATTATCATCGTTGTTTCGGAAGAGACAGGGCGAATTTCGTTTGCGCGAAATGGGAAACTATTTGTTGTGCGTGCATAATGGAGAAATTGCGGCCGCACCCTTGCTACTTCAATGACGAGTGGTTCAACAAAAGAAAAACCCCCAATAGAGTGGGGGAGACTTAACCTTTTTCCGTTTCAGCTGCCGTTTTTCGAGACCTGAGAAAACGGACGAAATTTAGAATGATTGTTTTCGTTACCGCATAGAAAGGAATAGCAAGGATCATTCCGAGTATCCCAGCAAGATTCCCTGCAACAAGGAGGAGAATAATAATCGTTGCCGGATGAGTGTCCAATTTTTTTCCTAAGATAAGCGGTGAAAGGACGTTTCCTTCCATTTGCTGTGCAATGGTTATCACTACGACAACTAAAATAGCTTTAGTAGGAGAGTCAAATAAAGCGATGATGACAGCAGGTGCGCCGCCTAAAAACGGACCGACATACGGGATAATATTTGTGACAGCAACAATTAAAGCCATCACTAATGCGTAAGGCAGATCAATGATCAAATAACCGATAAATGATAATGTTCCGACGAATAAGGCAACCGTTACCTGGCCGTGTATGTATGCTGAAAGTGTCTCTCCGGTTTCTTTCAACGTTTTTAATCCATCATTACGATAAGCAGCAGGGAAGAATTTAGCTACCATACCTGGAAATTTGTTTCCATCTTTAAACATATAAAACAATAGAAATGGTACAGTGACAATGGTTATGGCAATATTGGCGACAACGCCAAAAATACTGGTTACACTTTCCGTAAGTCTTGTTGGAAGAGTAGAAGCGAAATCCTTTAAATCATTAATAATATTGCTGATGGAGACATAATCCTGTGTCATGACCCATTTAAATTGTTCCGACTTCGACAACGAATTGAGAAAATCCATCGTTTTATTGTAATAGTCTGGCACATCGTTTACAAAAGCAGTCACCTGTTTCGAGATCATTGGAATTAAGTTGCCGATGACAAGGCCAATTAATCCGATAATGATGATATAAATCACGAGAATCGCCAGTGTTCTCGGTAACTTCAATCGTTGTAGGTAGTTGACAAATGGATTCAATAGAAAATATAAAAACCCCGAAATAATAATCGGGAAGAACAATGTTGTGACGAAAATCCCGATTGGTTGAAATAAAAAGGATATTTTTGTTGAGATATAAATGATACTCACAATAATGAGTACTTGCAGTGACCAATACTGAAATTTATTTTTTGCCAAAATCTTTCACCTTTTCCATTCAAGATAGGAATATTATAGCAAATATTTGCTTTTAACCATAATATTTCCTTTTGCAGATGAAACCTGTGCAAAACTTGTGGCAATGATTTGCCTCCATAACAGATAAATAACTATATTAGTAAAATAACTTTCCTAAATACTAGGACAAGTTTATAATAGGAAAGTAGTTTATTCGGAATATCTTTGCACTCAAATTTGATTTATTTGTTATGTTGAAAGAAGGAATTTTTGTTTATGTGGTTATTGGCAGCGATAGTGACAACATTTTGTTTTGGGATTAATAACTCATTATTTAAGTGGAGTACGATGAAAGGAATGTCTAAAGTAAACCTACAATTTTATTTTTATTTATTAGCTTTCATTCTTACTTTTATCTTTGGCTTTTTTATCATGGACAATCTCCATATGAATCTTCTTTCTCTTAGTTTGGGAGCATTAATCGGGATATTAAATGCAAATGGAAATATCCAAATGTCTAAAGCTTATGAAAAAGGACCGGCTAGTATTACAGCTCCCTTAATTGCATCTAATGCCGTCATTCCAGTACTTTTTGCGGGAATTCTGTTCCATGAGCAGATATCGGGTCTGCAATGGAGCGGGATCATATGTATGTTTATCGCAGCAGCTGTCATTCAATATTCTCCAAGTTCCAAAAGAGAAACAGAGTATCTGCCATGGCTTTACCGTATTATCCTTGCTATAGCTTCGTTTGGTCTTTTAGGATTGCTTATGAAAACATCCTCTTATTTGCATATAGATTCGATAACACTTTTGGTTAGTATGTATGGTGGAGGAACATGTTATCTTGCCATATTCTTATTATTGCGTAAAGAGAAAGCAACCGCGAATGAAAAGTTAGTTGGAGCATGTATCGGATTGATAAGCATCATTGGCTACAGCAGTTATTTTTTTGCCCTAAAATCAGGGATTGCTAGTATTATCTTTCCTGTTGTGGGTCTTAATTGCTTAATTGTTGTATTAGTTGGCTGTTATTTTTTTAAAGAAAGATTGCGTATATATCAAATTGCCGGCATTTTTGCAGCCGTATTTGGTTTAGTGTTAACCAAAATATAAGCTAAAAGAGTAGATGGCGTCAGCGGGATATGATAGTTCATGAGTGATGGGAATGATAAAAAGACTGACGTGTGATGTCAGTCTTTTTATGCTGGAATTGATTAGTTTATTAAAGATTGAAGCGGGGCAGGAATTCTTCCTCCGCGCCTGATCATTTTTTCAGAACTATACGGATTAACCCCCATTACAGGTGCACGTCCAAGTAATCCTCCAAATTCAACCATTTCCCCTTCTTTTTTTCCAATTACGGGGATGATTCTGACTGCTGTAGTTTTTTTATTAATCATGCCAATCGCGGCTTCATCCGCTATAATGGCTGAAAGAGTTGCAGGTGTGACATCTCCTGTAAGAGCGATCATATCCAGACCGACTGAGCATACACACGTCATGGCTTCAAGCTTTGACAGGGTAAGAGATTGATCGATAATACCACGGATCATTCCATTATCTTCACTGACAGGAATGAAGGCGCCGCTTAATCCTCCAACATAGGAGCTGGCCATGGCTCCGCCTTTCTTAACCGCATCGTTCATTAATGCGAGTGCTGCAATTGTGCCATGTGTGCCAACTCTTTCAAGTCCAATCTCCTCAAGAATTTCAGCAACGCTGTCATTGATTGCATTGGTTGGAGCCAGGGATAAATCCATAATTCCAAACGGAACATTCAATCTTTCTGCGACGACACGACCGATTAATTCGCCGGCACGGGTAATTTTAAATGCTGTCTTTTTAATGATATCTGCTACTTCGCCAAGGTCAGCATCGGGATAGCGTTTTAATGAATTTAATACCACTCCGGGACCGCTTACTCCAACATTGATCACGACTTCCCCTTCGCCGGAACCATGGAATGCACCGGCCATAAACGGATTATCTTCAACAGGATTACAGAAAACGACAAGTTTAGCGCAGGCCATTCCGTTGTTGTCTTTTGTCAATTCTGCTGCTTCCTTCATAATAATGCCCATTTGCCTAACAGCATCCATATTAATACCGGCTCGGGTTGTGCCAACTGAAACGGAAGCACACACCCTATTCGTTACACTTAGGGCTTCCGGAAGTGCATCAAGCAGGGTTTGATCCCCTTTAGAAACTCCTTTATGTACAAGAGCAGAGAATCCGCCGATAAAATCAACTCCAAGAGCAACCGCTGCTTTATCGAGCGTTTTTGCCAGCTCAACCGCTTGCTCTTTTGTTGCATTGCCAAGAATTTCAGCAGCAGGTGTAATGGAAATCCTTTTATTGATAATCGGGATACCGAATTCTTTTTCCGCTTTTTCCACTGTTTCTTTTAAATCTTTAGCGTATGTGGTAATTTTCTCATAAACCCGCTGCTTCATTTTTTCAAAATCAGAATCCGCACAATTACGAAGGCTGATTCCCATTGTGACAGTCCGGATATCTAAATTTTCTACTTGGACCATGCGGATGGTCTCCATCATTTCATGTAAGGAAAAACTCATGTTTCTTCATCCTCTCTTTAAACACGGTGCATGGATTGGAAAATTTCTTCTAATTGAACATTAATATTTAAATTCATTGGTTTTGCTAGTTCCGATAATTGGTGCTGCAATGATTCAAGATCTTTTGCTTCAGCTACGTCAACGAGCATCATCATCGTGAAAAAGTCTTGTAAAATAGTTTGGCTGATATCTAAAATATTGATCTGATTGTCAGCGAGCACATTTGTTACTTTTGCGATGATTCCTACTTGGTCTTTGCCAATGACACTTACAATTGCTCTTCTTTGTTTCATTTTTTTCACCCCGTTAGATTTTAAGTCAATTAAAAATTTTTTTTTTGTAAAAGATAGGTAAATAAAAAGAGATTGGCACTAAATTTCCAATCTCATGAGGCAGGAATAACAAAAAGAAATATTCGTTACTCTTCTGTCCTTTTGCCTGAGATTGTGAATCCTTCGGCGCCGGCTAAACGGTCTCTCCAGAAGCTGCTCCAGCTATAGTGTAACCCATAACATTCATTGCAACCTATTATATTTCAAAATAATAAAAATAATATCAATATTTTTGTCAAAGGTCAATATATAATTTATGAACATTTCAACAGATTGCCATGATTAGAATTGTGCAAACAGAAAACATATGATAATAGCTTAGAAAAAGCCATGAAGGCTTGAACAGGTATCTAAAAGGAGCTAAAATAGGATTAAGACTCTTGACAGAAAAGTACTTCATCCTCATAATAGATTAAAATAATGAACGAAAAAGATGGATTAGTATGAGAATCTTTATGTGTTAGAGAGTGAGGTTTACAGCTGAAAGACCTCATCACAGAAAAGCCTCAGAACCTGCCATCCGAGTCCTATGCAAAACATAGGCGCTTTAACAGCGTTATCATGCCGAGCGGGATGCGAAACTGCATCCAATGAAGGTGGTACCACGGAAACGAGCTTTGGAGCCCTTTTCGTCCTTTAACATAAGGATGAAAAGGGCTTTTTTGGTTTAAAATAGTTGATTAGGATTTGTAATAACAAAATTGTAAAATACATGTTGGAGTGCTGAAGAATGGAGAAAAAGAGAATTGTCGTGAAAATCGGCAGCAGTTCGTTGACGAATTCAAAAGGAGAAATTGATCAGGAGAAATTTATTGATCATGTGGTAGCGGTAGCTGCTTTAAGGGGTGAGGGGCATGAAGTGATACTCGTCTCATCCGGTGCCGTTGCTGCAGGCTTTGCCAGTCTTGGCTATCCATCAAGACCTGTTACAATAAAGGGCAAGCAAGCGGCAGCTGCTGTAGGGCAAAGTATTCTGATTCAAAACTACATGGAACAATTCAGCCGATTCGATATCATACCAGCGCAAATATTATTGACGAGAAATGACTTTTCAAAAAAGGATCGTTATCGTAATGCTTTTGCCACGATAACAGAGCTTCTGGAACGCGGAATATTACCGATTATCAATGAAAACGATACGGTATCGGTTAAGGAATTAACATTCGGCGACAATGATATGCTATCGGCTCTTGTCAGCGGTCTGGTTCATGCCCATAAGCTTATCATCTTAACCGATATTAATGGTTTGTATGATTCCAATCCTGCCGTTAATCCTGCGGCAAAGAAATGGGATCGAGTGGAAGAGATTACAGATGAAATGATGCAAGCTGCAGAAGGTTCCGGTTCAAAGGTCGGTACAGGAGGAATGAAATCAAAGCTCCAAGCCGCGAAAACCGCGCTGTCTCTTGGCGTAAGAGTCTTTATCGGCCGTGGACAGGGCCGGCAAAAACTGCTTGATATTCTAGATGGCCATGGTGATGGGACCTATATCGGAAATGATTCTTTGACCACCGTCAACAATCCAAAGCAATGGATTGCCCTGCATTCCCGGGTGTCAGGTCAAATTTATATCGATCAAGGCGCTGAATTAGCACTGACAGCGAAAGGAAGCAGTTTACTGCCAGCTGGAATTCATGATATTACTGGTTCCTTTGAAAAAGGGGATGTAGTCGAAGTTTTTGGTGAAAAGGGTTTAATTGGAAAAGGGGAAGTATATTATTCGGCCGAGGAATTAAGAAAAGTAATGGGAAAACGAACGGATGAAGTGGAAAAAGAGATGGTTGTGGCCGCAATTGAAGTCATTCATCGCGATAATTGGGTCAAAGCTAAAAAATAGGGGGAATGAAAATGAGTGAAGTGAAAGAAAAAGGCAAATTAGCTAAGAGTGCAAGCTATGAATTAATTGGAAAAACTACTGCTGAAAAAAATGAGGCCTTGGCCGCTATTGCCGAACAGCTTCTGCTTGATCAGGAAGAAATATTAGCGGAAAATAAAAAAGATCTTCTCTCAGGAAAAGAGAAGGGGTTTTCTGATTCAGTCCTTGATCGAATCATGCTCAATGAAAAACGAATTGCTGATATGTCTGGAGCAATCGGGCAATTGATTCAATTAAATGATCCAATTGGGGAAATAATCGAAACGATTCATAAGGAAAATGGTTTGCTCATTGAAAGTAAACGTGTCCCTTTAGGGGTCATTGGCATGATCTATGAAGCGCGTCCCAATGTAACAATAGATGCCGCTACCCTGGCTTTAAAAACAGGAAACGCCGTTATTTTACGAGGCAGTTCCTCCGCCTATCATTCAAATAAAGTGTTAGTATCTTCCATTCATCGTGCCCTTGAAAAAACAACAATCGTAAAAGATGCGGTACAGCTTTTAGATGATACGAGCAGAGAAACAGCAAAAGAGTTGTTTCATCTAAATGAATATTTGGATGTTTTAATTCCTCGCGGCGGCAAGAATTTAATTGATACCGTTGTGAGGGAATCTACGGTACCCGTTTTGGAAACTGGAGCGGGAAATTGCCATATTTATATTGATGAAAGTGCTCAGCCAGAAATGGCGGTTCGCATTGCGATTAATGGAAAAACGCAGCGGCCATCGGTATGCAATGCGATTGAATCCATTTTAATTCATGAAGAATGGCTTAAAGAAAACGGAGTACAGCTGCTCGAATCTTTGCACGCGAAAGGTGTAAAAATAATCGGGGATGAAACAATCTGTAAATTATTGCCAGATATTCAATTAGCTGATGAAGACGACTGGTATACAGAGTATTTAGCTTTAACCTTGAGTGTTAAAGTGGTTGGAAACGTTAAGGAAGCGATTGACCACATTAATCAGTATGGTACGAAGCATTCAGAAGCGATTATTACCGAAAATAAGCAAAATGCTGAGGCCTTTTTAACCTATGTGGATGCTGCTGCGGTGTATCATAATGCATCAACAAGATTTACAGATGGTTTTGAATTTGGCTTTGGTGCTGAAATAGGAATCAGTACACAGAAGCTGCATGCGCGCGGTCCTATGGGTCTGAAGGCACTCACATCAAGCAAATATACGATTCATGGAGAGGGCCAGATAAGAGGATAATAGCAATAGAGATAAGAAAGGGCAGCAGCTCAGCTGTCCTTATTTCTGCTGTATAATTGAATGGAAGAATTCTTTCATCGTATTAGAAAACACCATTCCTATGCGATATGACATGAATGGTGTTTTCTCTATCTAATAGTATTGGGGAATATCTCATTCAGCAAATTATTTCTCGGGAAAGCGCAGAATTAGACAATTTTCCGGTTGATTCATGTCGAAATTTGTTGGGATGTATCTATTTTGCTATCATAAAGTCAGATATAGAAAACTACCGTAAGATTTCTTGCTTGAAAAGTTGTTTAACCGTCCGTAAAATAATAGATATAGTTTTGGGGGAGAGAAAATGCTGAATACGACGAAGCAGTTAGAAAATGAAGAAATCATTAGCGACATTTTAAAAGATATTGTGGTGCATTCTTTTGAAGAAATCAAAGATGAGGATGTTCTGCTCTGCTTGGAATGCTGTGATGTTGATTTAGAGATTGCTACATCCAATCATTTTGCATTTCAGGAAGCAATTAAAGTGAATTTTGCACTGGATGAATTTGGCGATATCGTGGATTTAGATGAATACCGTCAATTAATCTGTGAACTTCATCATTATTTTGTTGAATTACATAAGGAGAGCGGGTTATTTGATTTTTTCCCTGAAGGAGAATACAATGTAAAAGGAGAAACTCGAAATTTAGATTCTGATATGATTGCTCCAAAGGGAAGATTTTATGCTCCTTTTGAGGATGCGGTGATAAAGCAGCCTTAGTAAGGCAGTTTTTTTACCCTTTAAACCAAGTAAACTTATATGATATATTATATTAGTTTAGTTAAAGGAGAATTAATAATTAATAAATGGAATTGTTCCAATCAAATGAAGAGAAAAAGGAAATGCTCATTGACCAACTGCTTGCCTTCGGCATGTTCAAAAAAGGAAGTTTTCAATTGTTTGAATTGCCATTGCAGGAATTACAGGATGAATATGATAAATTGCTCGAAACCAGAACGAAAAATCCGGAAAGGAAGTATGGAAAATGAAAAAACAAATATGGATTAACTGGAAACAACAGAAATTAGCGGCAGTATTAGAATATCCGGAGAACCTGCTGACAGATAGGAATTATCCCCTGCTTATTATTTGTCACGGATTTGTCGGCAGCAAAGTTGGAGTTGACCGGTTGTTTGTCAAAACAGCGGATGCTTTAACAAAAGACGGGATGATTGTTCTGCGATTTGACTATAGCGGCTGCGGTGAGAGCAGCGGTGATTACGGAAAAACAGGATTACATGATTTAATAGAACAAACCCGAACAGTCATAGAATACGGTTTTAATTTAAAGCAAGTTGATCGAAATAATATTACCTTGCTCGGGCATAGTCTAGGTGGCGCGGCAGCAGCACTCACTGCAGCTAATGAAAAGCAGATCAAAAGGCTGATTCTTTGGTCGGCTGTTGCTCATCCATTCAAGGATATCAGCCGGATTGTCGGAAGCGAAAAGGTCAGATTATTGAAGCCAGATTCAAGTATTGATTATTTAGGCTACGAGCTGACCAAACCATTTTTTGATTCTTTATCCGGATATGAACCATTGAAGGCAGCACGGGGCTTTTCCGGTGCTGTGCTGTTAATCCATGGCACGGGCGATGAGGATATTCCAGTCAATTATGTTAGTGAGTATGAAAAGGTATTTACGGATAGAAATTCGGGTGAATGTACAGCATATGAAATTCAAAAGGCTAATCATACCTATTCAAATTCAGAGCATTTTACCCAGTTGATTGGCTACACGAGAAGTTGGTTAAGGAAACAGCAAGCATTACAGGAGTATAGCTTGCATGATCATGCATTCATCGTTTGATTGATAGGTAAATATCCCTGAATAAAAAACGTATCCGGCTGCGGATGCGTTTTTCATTGCGAAAAGAATTCTGAAAATGTAAAAAAATTGAAACCTTTTGTCATATATCTGCGTATAGTGAAGAGAACACATTTTTTCAGGATAGGGAGTGCTTTTATGGAAAACGAAGTAGTTGCAAAACAAACCAAACCAAATCTTTTTGCTGTGATTTGGAGTCCGGGGCAGCAGTTTGAGAGAATACGGCAAAATCCGAAAGTATGGATTCCGCTGCTATTCGTTGTCATCCTTAATGCCGCATCATTTATTATTGCAGCTTTGTCGTTGACGGCGAAGGATTTAACAACTGCAGGTCTGCCTATTGAACAAGCAGAGATGGTCCTTGGTTTTACAAAAGTAACGACGATTGTGACGGGATTTATTTCACCCATTTTTACTATTTTTATTTCCACAGCTATTTATTTTATGATTACTAAAATTGCCAAGAAAGATACAACATTTATGCAATTGCTTTCAATGAGTACATTTATTTTCTTCATTCCAGCAATTGGTTCTTTACTCAATAGTATCCTTTGGGTGTTGCTTGGCGGTTCGTTAGGATCGGGGATTTCTCTAACAAGTCTAGCCGGAGTATTAAATAGCGATTCACCGATATTAGGTGCGATTGAATTATTCGCTATTTGGAAATTATTCTTAATCGCAATGGGCTTACATAAGGTCGGGCAGTTATCTAAAACAGCAGGCATTATCACAGCAGTAGTGTTCTTCTTAATATCTCTAGGTTTTGCTGCGCTTGGAGCGCTATTCTCAGGAATGGCGGGTATGTAATGAAGAAAAAAGTCTGGATTGCACTTGGAGTTGCTTTGCTAATTTTAGTGATGGTAGGCATTAGCGTCTACCGACAAGCCTTTGCAGAAGGTCCTGTTGTGCAAACCGAAAAGGTAAACGAGGAAGAAATCTCTTCCACCATCATGGTGCCGGGGATATTAAGTCTTCAGGATGAACAAAAAGTATACCTCTCACCGGAAATGGGCGAAATAAAAGAAATTCTTGTTCAAGAAGGTCAACAGGTTAAAAAAGGTGACGTTTTACTAAAAATGGAAAATGCTCAGCTGGATTTAGAAGTTGAACAAAATAAACTGGCTGTCGAATCAGGCTATTTAAAAGTGAACCAAGTGAATAAACAAATAGAAGCTCTCGATAAAAAGCAAAAAGAGCTTGCGAAACAGGTTGGGGAAAAAGAGGCAAAAGAACAGATGTCTTCAGAATTAGAGCAATTAAATATGGAAAAGAAAATGGCTGACTTAGATTTAAGGCAGACTCTGCTGCAGAAAGATTCACTGGTAAAACGGCAGGGGGAATTACAAGTTACCAGTAAAATTGATGGAACGGTTCTTTCAGTTGATCATCAAGTCAAGACAGCTCAAGAAGGCAGCAGCCAGGAGCCGGTCATTTATTGCGGGAACTTGGACGTGATGGCGGCCACCGGGACATTATCTGAATACGATACGTTGAAAGTTGTTGCCGGACAGAGGGTGATGTTAACCTCCGATGCAGTACCGGGAGAAAAGTGGGAAGGGGAAGTCTTGAAAATTGGTGCCATTCCAAAAGAAACTTCCTTTGGTACACAAGGGGATGGTCAGATGGTTCAATACCCTGTAACGGTAAAAGTGAACAGCGAAAAAATGCCATTAAAACCAGGGTTTCAGCTGATCATGGAAATAGAAACCGAGAATAAGAAAGGTCTTGTTATTCCTATACAAGCTCTTTCTGGTGCAGGAGAACAATCCTTTGTCTATATCGTTAAGGATAACAAAGCCTATCGCCAGAAGGTACAAGCCGGGGTAACATCCCGAGATAAGGTTGAAATCATTAAAGGATTAAAAACGGATGATATTGTGATTGTTGAGCCGGGAGAAGAGCTTACTGATGGCATGGAAGTGAGAAAAAAATGATCCGATTGGAAGAAATCACAAAATCATATCCAATCGGAAAGGACAAAATTGATGTGTTAAAATCAATTAACCTGACGATTGAAAAAGGTGAGTTTGTCGCGATCATGGGTCCTTCAGGTTCAGGCAAATCAACCTTGATGAACATTATCGGCTGTCTTGATAAGCCGACATCAGGAAGTTATTTTCTCGATCATGAAGATGTATCCCGATACAAGGATGCAGAGCTTGCGAAAGTTCGTAATGAATCCCTCGGCTTTGTTTTTCAGCAGTTTCAATTGCTGCCAAAACTAAATGCTGTAAAGAATGTTGAATTGCCAATGATCTACAGTGGTATTGCAAAAAAAGACAGGCTATCACGTGCCAAAGCGGCACTAGAAAAGGTAGGTTTGGCAGATCGTATGGAGCATCTGCCTAACGAACTGTCTGGCGGGCAAAAACAGCGTGTAGCAATAGCCAGAGCGATTGTCAACGAGCCTAAATTAATACTTGCCGACGAGCCGACAGGGGCATTAGATACAAAAACGAGCATCTCGATTATGGAAGAGTTCAGCCGGCTAAATAAAGAAGGGACAACGGTCGTGATTGTGACACATGAACCTGAAATTGCCCAATATGCCAACAGAACCATATTTGTGCGTGATGGCATCATTGTTTCCCATGATTGGATGAAAAGGGGGCAGGACTTGTGAGCTGGATGGAAAATATCAGTATGGCTATCGGCTCCCTTCAATCACATAAACTGCGTTCAATGTTGACGATGCTGGGAATAATTATTGGTGTTGGAGCAGTGATTATTGTGGTGGCAATTGGTCAAGGCGGGGAAGCGATGCTCAAATCGCAGATTATCGGTTCAGGGAATACAATCCAAGTGTATTATGAGCCAAGCGAAGAAGAACTGCGGGCAAATCCTAACATCTATTATGAAGCGTTATTTACAGAGGAAGATATTCGTGCGTTAAAGCAAATTCCGGAGATTAAACAAGTTGTGACCTCCAGTTCTGAATTTACAGCAGCTCGGTTTCAGGAGACAGCGGCAGACAGTAATGTATCTGGTATAAATGAAGCTTATCTACAGGTAAATGATTTAAAGATTAAAAAGGGAAAAAGTTTTTCGTCTTCCGATTTTCTTGGGGGAAGAAGGACAGTTGTGATCAGTGCTTCACTTGAAGAAGAACTTTTTGAACAAGATTCTGCTGTCGGAAAAGTGATTCGGATAGGAAACCAACCGGTCGAAATTATTGGTGTCCTTGAAAAGCCGACCGGTATGTTTGCTTTTAATTCGAATGAAGTCTATCTCCCTTTTAACACATGGAAAGCGATATTTGGTCAATCGAATATCACCCAAGTAACGCTCCAAGCGGTATCCGCTGATGATGTGGAGACAGCTGGAAATAAGGCGGCGCAAAAGCTAAATACTCTTCATAATACGGAAGAATCATACAAGGTAGTCAATATGGAAGAAATGGCTCAAGGAATCAGCCAAGTTACCAGGATTATGACATTGATTATTGGCAGTATCGCCGGGATTTCATTGCTTGTCGGCGGAATCGGTGTCATGAATATTATGCTGGTATCCGTTACCGAAAGAACAAGGGAAATTGGCATTCGCATGGCTTTGGGAGCGACAAGGAAACAGGTATTAACTCAGTTTTTAATTGAATCGATGATTTTAACTTTAATTGGAGGAATATTGGGGCTATTAATGGGTTGGGGTGTAGCGGCGATCGTTGCCGCATTTGCCGGATGGCCTCCGCTTATCTCATGGCAGGTTGTCATCGTAGGAGTCCTTTTCTCGATGGTGATAGGGATTGTATTTGGATTGCTGCCGGCGAACAAAGCCTCTAAACTGGATCCGATTGAATCACTGCGGTATGAGTAGGTTTACTTCTTTTCCCAATCAGGGAATCTTGGGGGTGGAATAAATGGTACAGCGGACAGCTGTGCCTTTGTGCGCTTGGCAGCGCATCGGACTAACGGGTGAAAGTCCCGAACACGCCGCAGTGGCGGAAGTGTATAGCTGACAGGTAGTGCATTGCCGT
>NZ_JACHGK010000010.1 GCF_014207535.1 Bacillus benzoevorans | reverse complement strand
GAAATATATTTAATCTTTATATTATGTGAAAAATAAGAGGACATATGCCCTTATATTGAACATATTATCCTCTTATTAGTATAGTCTATTTAACTCAAGGTGAGAGTCTTCTGTCGGAAATCCGATAAAAATAGCTCTGTTTCAATTGTAAATATCAGCACCCTAGCTTGCGCTCATTTAACAAAGCAGGCGAATTTATATATAATTCTCTTATGGGTTTTTATAGGAGGCGGAAATGGTGAATTGTATAGCGGTATTTTGCGGAGCTAGTAAAGGAGCATCCGATAGCTACATAGAAAATGCCAAGAAATTCGGGAAAGAACTTGCTCAGCAAAAGATTACCCTCGTGTATGGAGGCTCCAGTGTCGGAATGATGGGAGCTTTGGCTGAATCCGTTTTAGAAGAAGGCGGAAAAGTTATCGGGGTCATGCCGGATTTTCTTGATAAAAGAGAAGTGACACATAAAAAACTTTCGGAACTGATTATCGTAAAATCGATGCATGAAAGAAAAGCTAAAATGAGTGATCTTGCTGATGGCTTTATCGCTCTACCCGGGGGACCCGGTACACTGGAAGAGTTTTTTGAAATGTTCACATGGGCTCAGGTGGGTCTACATCAAAAGCCGTTAGGGCTCTTAAATATTAATCATTATTATGATCCTCTGATCGCTTTGTTTAATCATATGGCAGATGAACAATTTCTTCTTGAAAAATACCGGAAGATGGCGCTGGTTGATGAAGAAGCAGGTGCACTGATAAAAAAATTGCAACAATATCAACCCCCTGCACTAAAAACATATATGAACGAAAGCAAATCTGAATAAGCAGAAAAACAAAAAGGCCTCTATTCCCGGTTCTTAAACAGAATGAGAAAGAGGCCAATTTTCATATCGTGTTTTATTTAACTTCTTCATTATTTCACAACTCTTAAATGTGCACGTCTTCTTTTATTGTCTAATTCACAGCATACTGCCAAAACCAACGAGACAATGGTAAAAATAAAGAAAATAAATGCGGTTACAAATGATGCATTTAAACTAATAACATAAAAACCGAGTAATAATAGCAACGACAAGGTTAAATACCGGTTCATTTTGACACCTCACTAATTCTTGAATATCCTTTGTCGGAAATTTGTACAAATTGTGAACTTTATAATTGTCTTCATTGTAAACCTGCATTTACAGAAAGTAAAGATTATTCATATATTACTTTTTAATCAATTTTTCAAGCCCGAAAAAGGGAAGTATTTTGCTCCCTCTCCCGGGCTCTCACCATTATCCCCATTTCTGTACATTAATACAGAGCTGCTGGTAAACCTCGGATTCTTGTTCCTGCCCCATCTCATGATAGACCCTAGCCAGCCATTGAAGCGGTTTGGGATCTGATGGCTTTAATTCCATTTCCCAGCCAAAACATTCAATTGCTTTTTCAAATTGCCGGAATTCAAAATAAAGTTCACCCAGAGTCTGCATGTCATTCAGTGATGCACTCAGATTGACCATCTTCTCTATTTTATCGAAAATCAGCAAATCTCCGGTCTTATTTATTAAGGGACTAATCCATGATTTAATCGCAGCAGGTTCTTTCGTTTTTAGCAGGACCGTTACGGATTGTTTTAATAGTATTTCTGTTTTTTCTGGGAGCAGGTTCATCAGCCTATTGACCATCTTCTGCAGCACAACCGGCTCATGTGGATAAACACTTGTATCCGATTGCTCCAGCATCCTTTCTAAAGCCTGCAATTGAGATTTGCTTAATGAAATGTCAGGATCATTCAACAACCCGAGAAGTTTTCCGATCTTTTCAGCTCTGATATATTGATTAAATAAATCCTGTTTTAATGGAAGAAAGGCAGGGTATTGGAGGGAAAGATGTTCTAAGATGAACATCTTTTCTTCCTCATTAAAATGCAGTTCAAGCAAATGAGAAAGATAGTGGTATTCATCAATGGAGAGAGAGGTATTCCGCTCGGAAATGAATAATGCCGTTAAATCCATCCAGCGAGATTTCTTTTCCAAGAAAGCCGTTAACAGCTTAAAATCCTGTTCATTTTCCTTGTTGGTGTAAAATACCTTTTCTGCAAAAATCGGATCGGCGGCAAGGACCTTTGCTGATTTATCCTTATACAAAACGGCATATTTATGGAAATGAACATCGTTAACAAATGACTTTACCAAGCTTTGTTTTGGAGCAAAGTCCATTAAGATGCGGATAATTTGATAGCCTAAGGCCAGCTGTCCATTGCGGCGGTATTCATAATAATGGGATAAAATTTCAGCAAATAATTGCTTTTTTGGAAAAAACGATTCAAATAAGGTGAGAATGTGAGCTTGTTCCTGCGGGGTATAGTGCAGTTCCAATTTATTCACTAATTGTTGAAAGCTTAGAGAATGAAATTCATGACGGGTGGATAGTAATTTATCGATCAGTGGATGAGGAGCATCGAAAACCATACCTTGTTTAAAAGCCTGCTCGATATAGGATTGCAGTTTAATCCTTTTCGCTTTTACAGCAGTGAGGAAGCGGTATTTATAAAAAAATAGATAATAAATTTCCCGGTTCTCGCTTATCGCTTCAATCATTTCTCCCTGTAAATAAAAGATAACCTTTACCGGCTGTAACGGAATCGCCTTGCGGTGATCGTTAAGCATGATTTGTTCTTTAACCATGGTTATCCCTCCCCTTTTTACTAACACTATACCATAATTTTTCGTAACATAAGAAAACCATTTCTAAAAAACCATTGTTGCATGAAATCTTTGTGAAATAATTTACAAATACTGTTTTGTATTTTTTCCATTTCTCGTACATAATGATAAAGATTCAAAGAATAATAATACTAGTATGCATTCAAGTAGCGAGAAAGGATTGAGCATAATGGAATTAAATAAAGATTGCATGTACTGTATGGAAGATGAACGTCGTGATAACCTGATGATTGAAATTGCTAAACTGGAGGTTTCAACCGTTTTTCTTTTTAAAGAGCAAACGTATAAAGGCAGATGTAATGTTGTCTACAAAGATCATGTGAAGGAACTGTTCCAACTGGATGATGAAAATTTGGCCGCCTATATGAGAGATGTAAAGAGAACAGCTGCGGCGATTGATAAAGCCTTCCAGCCGGGGAAAATCAATTACGGAGCCTATGGCGACACCATGCATCACCTGCATATGCATGTCGTGCCTAAATATGAAAACAGCGATAACTGGGGTTCCACTTTTGAAATGAATCCCGGTAAAACTCACTTAACAGACGCGGAATACCAAGAAAGAATCGAACTGATTAAAAAATACTTATAATCAAAAAGAAGGCAGCCCATTTTTTTCGTGCATGCCTTCTTTTTACGGAATCCTCTTTACTGGCCTTCTAATATTTGCATGAATTCTTCGCCGCTGAGCGTTTCCTTTTCAATTAGATACTTGGTTAATTCATGTAATATATCTTTATTTTCTTCTAAAATATGAATCGCCTTTTGATGGCAGGTTTTAATGATCTTCAGCACAACATCGTCAATTTTCGCGGCTGTTTCGGCTGAAACGATTAACGAGGAATCACCGCCTAAATAGGCATTATTCACCGTTTCCAGCGCCATCATATCAAATTCCTCCGTCATCCCATATCTTGTGACCATCGCTCTGGCAATTTTTGTAGCCTGTTCTATGTCGTTCGAGGCTCCTGATGTGACCGTATTGAAGATAACTTCTTCCGCTGCACGGCCGCCCATAAAGGTTGTTATCTTATCGAGTGCCTGCTCCTTGGACATTAAGACGGTTTCCCGTTCATCAACCTGCATCGTGTAGCCTAATGCTCCGGAGGTTCTCGGGATAATCGTTATTTTATGCACCGGTGCGGAATGGCTTTGTTTCGCCGCAACTAACGCATGTCCCACTTCATGATAGGAAATGGTCAGTTTATCTTTCATAGAGATGACAGCATTCTTTCTTTGATATCCAGCAATGACTGTTTCAACAGACTCCTCCAAATCATTCTGCGTGACTCTGTCCCTTCCAAATCGGACAGCACGGAGAGCCCCTTCATTAATAATATTGGCTAAATCTGCTCCAGAAGCCCCTGATGTTGCCCTTGCAATCAGATTAAAATCTACATCAGTCTCAAGCTTCACCTGTCTGGCATGAACCTGCAAAATAGCTTCACGGCCGGCTAAGTCAGGCAGCTCTACTGGAACTCTGCGGTCAAAACGACCCGGTCTTAAAAGAGCTTTATCCAATGTTTCCGGTCTGTTGCTGGCTGCAAGGATCACGACGCCTTTATCCGCATCAAATCCATCCATTTCCGTTAAAAGCTGATTTAAAGTCTGCTCCCGTTCGTCGTTCCCGCCCGCCATACCTGAATTACGGCTTTTTCCAATGGCATCGATTTCATCGATAAAGACAATACAAGGTGCCTTTTCCTGAGCCTGTTTGAACAAATCTCTAACTCTAGCTGCCCCCATCCCGACAAACATTTCGACAAATTCGGAACCGGAGATAGAGAAGAAAGGTACCTTTGATTCTCCAGCCACCGCTTTAGCCAGCAGTGTTTTACCTGTTCCCGGAGGTCCTACAAGCAAAGCTCCCTTTGGAATCTTGGCACCAATTTCTTTATATTTTTTAGGATTATGGAGAAAATCAACAATTTCCTGCAGTGCTTCCTTCGCTTCATCCTGCCCGGCTACATCTGCAAAAGTAACGCCAATTTTAGCCTCAACATAAACCTTGGCTTTACTTTTTCCAAATGAAAGTGTATTTCCTCCGCCCATCATTTTGTTTTGCATTTTCTTCGCAAACCATTGACCAATGGCAATAAAAATAAGTAATGGAAGAATCCAAGTTAAGATAAAATTTAAAAATGGTGAATTTTCACGCGGGATCACCTTTGTAAATTGAACATCAGCCTCATGCAATCGATCGACTAGTTTCGGATCGTCTACAACTCCTGTCCGGTAATATGAATCTTTATTATTGCCGGCAGCAGAATTAAATAAGATATAATGATCTTCAATTTCAACCTTTTGCACATCCCCTTTTTCAACCATCGTTAAAAAGGTTCCATAATCTACTTCCTTCACCTGCTTTTGAAAAATTACCGGGAAAATAAAACTATTTAATAGTAAGATGACGACTAATATAATGCCATAATAAAACAATAATGGCTTCTTGGGCGGTTTCATTGCCTTCATTTTGCAGCCTCCGAATGAATAGGGTAATTTCCCGTTATTATTTAGCGAAAATTTCCACCCTTTAATTCATCTAAAATAATCGATTCCTATCCTTATATTAAAACTATTCTGAAATACATACAAATTTTAACCTGCTTACATTTCATGGGATTTTCCATCTGATTCAATTTGATTTTCTTTTATATGTGACCAGGTTTTAATATCTTCATAGCAAATACGCTGAAGCCTGTTTTTATAACGCATGAGGATGTCATCCGGGATTTCTTCCTCTGCTTCTCCCGCAGACAAAAACTCTACATCCCTTTTCAACTCCCACAGTCTTGCTAACGTTTTTACATCCTTTACCCACAATCCTTGATGATTATAAAAACCTTCAATACTATTAAAAATCGTAATGATTGCAGATATGCATAGAGTAAGATCAGATAAAAGATCATTATGAATGCTTTTTAATCCTAGTAACACCGTAACAAGGGCTGTTCCAATAATGGAACTAATTTTAAGCCGGTAAGCTTTCTTTTTATGCCTTCTTCTTCTCTTTTCAAAAACGGCTATTACACCATCCAAATCTCTCATCAAGATGGAAAGCTTTGACTGTTTTTTAACCATACTGGCACACCTCTCCTCCCTGTTATCATATTGGGCAGAAAAGGAAATCGTGCCTGGTTGAAAAACATGTGATAATAGCCGTTCATCTTCATGAAGACAAAAAATGACGGCCTTCTCAGAAATCCTAAAAAAGCCGTCCTTTAAATCTAATTCCATTCAAGAATATTCACATTAAAAATATTTAATAAAACTATAATGACGATGAGTGAAAGTCCCCATGCTAATAAAGGGCGTTTATGATGAATTGGCAGCATGATAAAAAGAATAAGATCAAACAATAATGACCACCCCATATTCCAACCGTTGAAATGATCAATCGCATCGAAAATGTAATAGCCCACGAGTTCAATGACCCCATACAGGAACACCCAAAAGAGGATATATAGTATTTGTCTGCCTTTCTTTTCTGGAAAATGGGATAAGTAGATAAGTACCGTTGCCGGATAAACGGTGATCATCACCCATAGATTGACGATGGTATGGTTCAGTAATAAAAAATCGGGGTTGTATTTCCACGTTGGGGCTTGATAGGTGAACAAATTATACATCAAATCCCCCATAATCATAAAAAGAATGGTGGAGTAAAACTTCTTATAATTCTTCCAATCTCCGAATCTCCACATTAATAATAGACAAAAGATTCCAAAAGCAAAATTCACCTTTACCAGAGCCCTTCCAGTTTACATATTATTAGAAGTAATTATATCATAGGTAAACGTCATTCACTATATGTTAATGGAAAATTCACAAAATTCCCATAAAATGAAACAGAGACAGCATTAATTTCCTGCCGTCTCCTTTAATCTGCTTACTGATTTTCACTAATCTCATCTAAAAGCTGCTTTGAACGCTTGGCATTCCCCTGCGCAAAATTTTCCAGCCTTTCCTTTAATTCAGGATCATCATGAATTCTCTCTGCTGCAATGAGATACTCCCGCATCTGATTTTCTTCCACTTCGAGTGAGTTTCGCAAAACCTCCTCGATTTTTCCCTTTTCACCAGAATCTTTATTAAACATCCGCACCCCTCCTTTTTACTTTTATCCTTCACCTTTTCCTTTCAAATATCCATATGAGACTAGGGGAGAATTCCCACTAAAACCGTAGGTTTCGTAGATCATTCTTCTCATGAAGGACATTTTCACTGGATTTTGCTTTATTTTGTCCTTCATCTTTTCGGAAGGTGATTTACATCACAATAAAAGCAAAAAAGTTTACCTATACTAATAATAGCTAAAATGGAAAGGGGATTTTTACATGCAAGGATGTCCTAGCGGATTATTTGGAAATGAACCGGTAACACTTTCAGAAGGCTTACAACAATTAATTAATGAACATACACCACTACGTAATCATTTAGAAACACTTCTCTCTTTATGTAATGAAGTGGAGAAAGCTGAAGATAAACAAGCACCGTTTGCCCAGTTAATTCAAGAGGTCACTGATTTTGACAAGAGCCTCCGCTATCATTCCAGACGGGAAGAGGATTATATGTTTACAGTGATGGAAAAATATATCGGCAAAAGCAGCGGTCCGCTTGCCGTTATGGAATACGAACACGAGCAGGCACATGGATTCATCGACGCCTTTTTAGAAAACATAAAGAATCCAGATTTAAATTCGTATGAGCAGCTTAAAAATGCTACGCAGATCAAAAATTCCTATTACACTCTAGTTGATCACTTTGCAAAAGAAGAAGCGGTTTTATATCCAATGGCTGAACGGATGTTTACCGATGAAGAGAAAGAAACGTTAAGACAAAAGGTATCAGAGATTCAATAATTAATAAAGAACCAATAAACAAGAGCCCAATCTGCCTGAAAGATTGCGCTCTTTTTTCATTCAGACTATGTTCGTTCACCGCAAAAAGGCGGTGATGACCTGAAGCAATCGATCTAAGTCATCGATTAATGGTGAATGTCCGCAATCCTTTAATTCAATGAATTTAGCATTGCTGCCGATGTCCGTAACGATTTCTTCCGCCATTTGTTCACTCATGATATAATCACGATCGCCGCGAAGAACCAACACGGGAATATTTATATCTTTGGCGAGGCTGCTGCCCTTCACCAGTCCATTGTACTTATCGCTGATATTGAAAATATTTAAGGCATGATAAACGGCGGCAAGATTCCTTTGTGTACACGTATCATCGATATACTCATGATATCGTTTTTTATTAGGCTGATTTTTTGTGTAAACCAGTGTACTCCACATCGTTTTTAGAAAGGGGAGGCACTTTGTATCAATGGCAAACTGTATCGGGATTGTTTTACCTAAATCCATTTTGATTTCATGATATGTTCTGAGACGGTGATCAAAGATAAGCTGACCGAACCAGCCGGTGCCATAAAAGGGATATCCCCTGGTTGAAGCGGATCCCATCAGGACTAATTTCGTGCAGCGTCCCGGATAATCAGCGGCAAACTGCATACCGACAGCCCCTCCTAATGACCAGCCAACAATGAACAGTTCATCTAAGCCAATCCCATCAACAAAGTCCTTCACGTCCTCTGAAAAATCTTCAATCGAACGAATTTCCTGGCGATAGGATGAGCGGCCGAACCCTCTTAAATCAATGGCATACAGCTTGTAATCCTGGTCCATATTTTCCAGAATCAGATCCCAATGCTTGGAGGACGTCAAATTGCCGTGAATAAGCAGAACCTTTTTCTTACCTCCTTCCCGTTCTTGATAGGCGATTGTTTCTCCATTTGACAGTTCAACCGATTTATAGTGCACATTGGATAAAGTCATTCACATCTTCCCTTCCCTCACGAAAAAGCTGCTTTTCTTATTCGTGCGTAAACCAATTCCTGCGAAACGTCCCAACTGTGCCAATATTTGCTTTTTACATATACTTCATTCTATGCATGACCTTGCCCATTCTTTATTTTTCTTGAAAAATTTGTGAAAGAATTTGGCGCCCGATTGAAGAATATAGAAAAATACGCCCTTTAATTTAGAAACCTTTCTCCTTTGAACTCCGATAAAACTAGTATCTGTTGCTTGAAGTGTAATCGTACCCTTCGATTCTAAATCCAATATTATTAGTAGGTGATACCTACACGTGATTTTAGATAATTGTTACTTTCAATCTGTTTATATGTAAATTCTGCTGTATCCGAAACGGATATTTCCACTCCACCTACCGGCAATAAATCACGTTCCACACGATATTCACCTAAACTTTCACCATCCGGTAAATATGTAGGACATACAATAGTCCATTGGAGTGTTGATTGTTTAAGCATATCGTAAACTTTATGATGTTCTTCAGCTGCACGGGTTGATTTTCGCTTTGATTCACTTGATTGATAACGCAGTATATTTGGGTTGGTTCTACTTTGTAAGATACCTGCAGTTCCGATGGTAATAAGCCGTTGTATACCCTCGTTTTCCATTCCTTCAATAATGTGTGGCATACTTTCAGACAAAGTTGCTGCCCCATCAGTATTTAACGCACTAATAACTACATCAATCCCGTGCATTGCACGTACGATATCCTCTTTATTTAAAACATTACCCCGAATAATAGTTAATTTTTCATTGTTTATTTGAATCTTCTCTGGAGTACGAACTAATACAGTAACATGATGTCTGTCATGAAGAGCATAATTAACTATTTGACTTCCAACTCGCCCAGTTGCACCTAAAATGAAAATATTCAAATGCATATCCTCCTTTTTACGAATACAATCATTACACTACACTATTAATGCTATTATTTCTTCCTCATTCGTTCTTAAACTCAGCTTCAGCAATCCTAAATAGGCAAAGATGTACATTCTTCCCGCTTGACTATATATGAAAATGGATTTAAATTATGGAAGCCAATACAATTATTCTAGCGTATTTTTAACCAATAGAAAGAACAAACAACAGGACAAGGAGTAAAAAAATGATCAAAATTTTAAAAAACTTATCGGTTTATAAGTGGATGGTTTTACTCGTTTGTGGACTTGTCTTTATTCAAACGATGTCTGATCTCTTTTTACCAACCTTAATGGCAGACATTATTGATAAGGGGGTTGTAACGGGGGATACACAGTACATTTGGAAGATTGGCATTATCATGCTGCTCGTATCAGCGATAGGTGCAGCCGCCGCTATTTTTGCCAGCTACTATTCTGCAAAATCGGCTATGGGACTCGGGCGCGATCTACGAAGAAAAGTGTTTAATCACGTGGAGCGTTTTTCCCTGCAGGAATTTAATGAAGTAGGAACCTCATCGCTTATCACTCGGACAACCAATGACATCACGCAAATTCAACAGGTCGTCATTATGATGCTGCGTATGGTCATCAGCGCTCCCATTATGCTGATCGGGGGAATCATTATGGCCGTTTCAAAGGATGCTAAACTTTCCCTCATCCTTATTGTGACCATGCCGGTGCTAATCGGTTCCATCTTGATCATTTTCTACAAAGGAATGCCTTTGTTTCAACTCGTTCAGAAACGATTGGATCGATTGAATCTCGTCCTGCGGGAAAACCTGACCGGAATCCGGGTCATTCGTGCCTTTAACCGAGAAGACCAGGAAAAAGTCCGCTTGAAAGATGCCAATAAAGAGTTGACAGATGTCTCGATTAAAGTAAATAAAGTAATAGCCTTTATGATGCCGATCATGATGCTTGTCATGAACTTAACAGTTGCCGCGATTATCTGGTTCGGCAGTATCCGGATTGACAACGGGGCCATGCAGGTTGGAGACTTAATGGCCTTTATTCAATATGTCATGCAAATTATGTTCGCCTTAATCATGGCATCGATGATGTTTGTTATGATTCCCCGTGCCGCTGTTTCAGCAAAACGGATTAATGAAGTGTTGGAAATGGAACCTTCCTTTTCCGATGAAGGTACACAAAAGGCCGATATTGAAAAAGGGACACTGGAGTTTGATCATGTTTCCTTCAGCTACCCGGGCGCGGAGGAACCAGCACTTTCAGACATTTGCTTCAAAGCCGGACCAGGTGAAATCACAGCCATTATTGGCGGAACAGGTTCCGGAAAATCGACTCTTGCCCATTTAATTCCGCGTTTTTATGAAGTATCAAGCGGAAGGATTCGACTCAATGGTGTGGATATCCGCTCGGCTTCACAGGAGGAAATCCGGGGCAAAGTTGGATTTGTCCCGCAAAAAGCAGTCCTTTTCACAGGAACGATTGCCGACAATATCCGCTTTGGAAAGCAGGATGCAGCAGAGGCGGAGATTAAGCATGCTGCCCGAATCGCGCAGGCAGAGGATTTTATTTTAAAAATGAAGGACGGCTATCAATCAGAAATTGAACAAGGCGGTTCAAATGTCTCAGGAGGGCAGAAGCAGCGTCTGGCCATTGCACGGGCACTTGTCCGTAAACCGGATATCTATATCTTTGACGACAGCTTCTCCGCACTTGATTACAAAACAGATGCCAAACTTCGCGCCGCTTTAAAGGAAGAAACGAAAGATGCTGCTGTTTTAATCGTGGCACAGCGTGTAAGCACGGTAATGGATGCGGACCAAATCATCGTATTAGACAATGGACAAATGGTTGGCATGGGCACGCATCAGGAGTTACTTGCGACAAATGAAGTCTACCGTGAAATCGTTGCATCACAGCTGTCAGAGGAGGAAATCGCATGAGCCGTCATAAACAACAACCCCAGCGCGGCGGTCACCCCGGCCCGGGACACGGACCAATGGGGAGCATGGTGACGGGAGAAAAGGCAAAGGACTTTAAAGGAACACTGAAGCGCCTGCTTCGTTATTTAAAGCCGCGCCGCAATCACTTAATCGCTGTTTTCATTGCTGCCATCCTAAGTACGGTGTTTTCCATTGTCGGGCCAAAGCTGATGGGGAATGCCATTACCGAACTTTTTGAAGGAATGTACGCGAAGTTCCAGGGAATCCCCGGGGCTGCAGTAGATTTCACTGAAATAGGGAAGATTCTGTTGCTGCTTGCCGGATTATATGTACTGAGCAGCCTGTTCACCTACCTGCAGCAATATATGATGGCTGGTGTGGCACAGAACACAGTGTTTGACCTTCGTGAAGACGTCAATCAAAAGCTGGAAAAATTACCGCTTAAATACTTTGACAGCCATTCACACGGGGACACCCTTAGCCGGGTAACAAACGATATTGATACGATCGGAACGACTTTACAGCAAAGCTTAACTCAGTTTATTACATCAATTGTAACCATTATTGGAATTACGGTCATGATGCTATCCATCAGCCCGCTCTTAACGTTAATTACGTTTCTCAGCCTTCCTGTTTCCATGTTTGTTATACAGCCTATTTTAAAAAGGTCACAGAAACATTTTGCTAAACAGCAAAAGTCGCTGGGGCAATTAAACGGTCATATTGAAGAATTGTATACTGGGCACCAAGTGGTAAAAGCCTTCGGACATGAGAAAATAGCAGCAGCGCAGTTTGATAAAGTGAACGAAGAACTGTACAGTGCCGGCAGCAAAGCCCAATTTATCTCCGGTATGATTATGCCGCTCATGTTCTTTATTGGCAATTTAAGCTATGTGCTTATCTGTATTGTTGGCGGTATTTTAGTCACGAATCGCTCTATCTCAATAGGTGATATCCAAGCATTCATCACCTATTCAAAACAGTTCACCCAGCCAATCATGCAAACAGCAAATATTGCTAATATAATCCAAGCAACGGTTGCAGCAGCCGAGCGTGTCTTCGAACTGCTAGACGAAGAGGAGGAAATCAAAGAAAATACGAATGCCTCCCTAACACGGGCAAAAGGTGCCGTCACATTTGAACATGTCGACTTTGGCTATGGGGAAGAACTGCTGATCCAAGATATGAATATCGATGTTCATCCCGGACAAACTATTGCGATTGTTGGTCCGACCGGAGCCGGAAAAACGACGATGATCAATCTTTTAATGCGTTTTTATGAACTAAATGGCGGGAAAATCAAGATTGATGGAGTGGATATTCGCGATATGCCCCGAGGCGATTTAAGGAAAAATTTCGGCATGGTGCTTCAGGACACCTGGCTCTTTAATGGGAGCATTAAAGAGAATTTAGCCTATGGTAAAGAAGGAGCAGCAGATGAAGAAATCTATGCCGCTGCCAGCACCGCCCATGCTGATCATTTTATCCGGACACTGCCGGAAGGCTATGACACAATCTTAAACGAGGAAGCGTCGAATATCTCGCAAGGGCAAAAACAGCTTCTGACGATTGCCCGTGCAGTTCTTGCCGATCCGCCCATCATGATCTTGGACGAAGCAACATCAAGTGTCGATACAAGGACCGAAGTCTTTATCCAAAAGGCAATGAAGCGTTTAATGGAAGGACGGACAAGTTTTGTCATCGCCCACCGGCTATCAACAATTAAGGATGCTGATTTAATTCTCGTCATGGATCAGGGAAAGGTCATCGAGCAGGGCACACATACCGAGCTGCTCGAGAAAAACGGTTTCTATGCTGATTTATACAACAGTCAGTTTTCAGAACCAGCGGCAGGTTAATAGCCGCAAAAAAATGGGCATCCCCTGCTTTCCTAGGGAATGCCCATTTTTTTATGCCTTCCTACTCTTCCATATTCACCATCATATCACTTGCTTTCGGAACTTTTTTAATTAAATCAAATTCCTTCAGCCAATTCGTTACTTCATTAAAAGTCTTTTCGTCCTGTGAACCGAATTCAGCACCTTCCGCTTCCATTCTCGGCAGAAGGACTGCAAGACTTTCTTTTTCCACTTCCTCTACTAATGGGAAGTTCGCCTTATCTTGATTCTTTAATAGGATCGCAAGGGCCTCATCCGGGTTTTCTTTCATAAACTCATACCCCTTTTTAGCAGCTTTCCAGAAGGCCTGAATCGCTTCTTGGTCCTTTTCCCAAGTATCATCGCTTGTCACAAGAACGATTTCGTTATAGGAGGGAACACCATAATCAACCGGATTAAAATAGCGGGTATTAAATCCATTATGCTTTAACACAGGAACCTCATGGTTAATATAGGCACCAATCACGGCATCTGTATTTCCTGTTACTAAAGCAGAATTAAGTTCAAAGCCGACATCGATCATGTCAACCTTGCTAAAATCACCGCCATCATGTTTAACCATTGTTTCAAGGATTGCTTCATTTAATGGAATACCAGGATATCCTACCTTTTTCCCTTCCAAATCCTTTGGTGATTGAACCGCACTATCCTCAGGCACAAGGAGATGATTCAAAGGAGAGCGCACGATGGATGCGACTGTTTTTACCGGCAGATTCTCATTGGCACGGGCCATGATCACATCTGGCTGATAATATAGGCCTAAAGTGATTTTATTAGCAGCCGCAAGCGTCAATGGATCCGTTGGGTTTGCCGGAAATTGAATATCCACTTTAACCCCTTCTTCTGCAAAATACCCCTTTTCCTGTGCTACATATAAATAACTGTGAACGGCATTTGGATACCAGTCCAGCATGATACTGACTTCTTTTAAGTCGTTATCCTCTCTATCTGCTGCGGACTCTTTATCTTCCTGAGCCGTATCCTTCCCGCCGCATGCCGAAAGCACAAGAAGCATTAAAATAAAAAGACCAACCTTTAACCATTTTCCCATTGTTATTTTCTCCATTTCAAACAGATTTTTTCCAGCCATGTTACGAATAAAAACAATACAATTCCTACAATTGAGAGCAAGACAATGGGCGCAAAAACAGCGGCACCGTCAAACTGGGTCATCATCCGTCTGCTGAAATAGCCGAGGCCCGCCTGTGCCCCAAGCCACTCACCAATCGCCGCCCCAATGACACTGACCGTCACCGCCACCTTTAACCCTGAAAAGAATGATGGCAAAGCGGAAGGCACATCCAATTTAAAAAAGATATCTTTCCGCGAAGCCCCCATTGTCATGAGAAGCTCCTTTAAATCCTTATTGGACGAACGCAGTCCATCAAATGTGCTGACTGTCAGCGGAAAGAAAGTAATTAAAAAGGTTACAACCACTTTACTCCAGATGGAATAGCCAAACCAGACAACAAAAATCGGCGCTAAGGCAATGGTTGGGATCGTCTGAGAAGCGACAATTAGCGGATAAAAGGTTTTCTCGGCAATTTTACTCATATTCATCCACACTGCCAGGCCAACACCGATAACGATTGAGGCAGCGAGACCGATAAACATAATTATGGATGTTGCCGGAAGATGCTCAAACAGAAGCACCGTCTTCAGTTCCCAAAGCTTTATAGCAATATCAGTCGGTGCCGGTAATACAAAGCTTTTATTATAAATGCGGGCTCCAATCTCCCAGATAAGCAAAAGAACCAATACCAATAAACTTGAAAAAAGATAAGATTTTAAATTTTTCATGCCTTCATCCTCGAACGGAGCTGGTCAATTAAATGTTCTTTTAATTGGACCACTTCAGCCCGGCTTAAATCCCTCACGGACCTTGGTCGTTCCAAAGGAACCTCCACCACTTGCAGAGTGGAAATGGGATGCTGCTGCAGCACAAATATCCGGTCGGATAAAAACAGTGCTTCATCGACATCATGGGTAATGAAGAGAATCGTTTTCTGCCGTTTTTCCCATTGTTCCAGGAGCCATTCCTGCATTGATAATCTTGTTATTGCATCAAGGGCACTAAACGGCTCATCCAGCAGCAAAATATTTGAGCCGCTTAAAACAGTCCGTAAAAACGATACCCGCTGCTTCATGCCGCCGGAAAGGTCGCCCGGCAGTTTATTTTCCACACCATTTAAACCAAAATCCTTTAACAGTACCCTTACCTGCGCCTCGGCAGCGGCATTTTTGACCCCTTTTATTTCTAAAGGCAATACGGCATTTTCCATAATCGTGCGCCACGGCATAAGCAAATCCTGCTGCGGCATGTAACCGACGATCCCCAACCGATTATCCGTCTGTTTCCCATTGAGAAATATTCCGCCTTCTCCCGGCTGCTCCAGTCCGGTAATTAAGCGGAAGATCGTGCTTTTCCCGGAACCGCTCGGACCAATGATACTGACAAATTCACCATCATGAATTTGCAGGTTCAGCCCTTCTATCATCGCTATTCTTTGATTCTTATCATTTTGATAAGAAAAAGAAACGTTCTTAAATTCTAGTACGGACTCACTCATCGGTCGGCCACATTTCCTTGTTATACGCCATATCCCAGAACATATACTCAAAACGGGTCGTATTTAAAAAGATTTTTTCTAATTGAAGCAATTCGACATCAGATTTGCCTGCTGAGAGCTTATCGATCAAATCAATGCACCACTCGGCTGTCTGACCGAACTCTTCTGAGCTATACATGTTAATCCAGTCACCATACAATTCGTGATCGCTGGCATCCGGGATTTGACTGAGTTCCTTCCCGATTTCCCAGTAGCTCCACGCACATGGCAACAGAGCAGCAACCAACTCGGCTAAAGTACCGTTCTGTCCCGAATGCAGCATATAGTGCGTGTAAGCCAATGTAATCGGAGAAGGATCAGCGTTTTCTAGTTCTTCGTGGGTGATACCGAAACGGGATGCATACTGGCGGTGCAGTGACATCTCTTCACTCATCGTTGCATGCAGCAAGGCAGAAAAAACCGCCATATCTTCTAAGTCATTTGCCTTCACCGCCCCTAAGGCAAACAACTTAGCGTAATCGATCAAATATAAATAATCCTGCACCATGTAAAAACGGAATTTCTCCGGATCCAATGTTCCGGCACCCATTTCCTGGACAAACGGATGCGAGTGATTTTTACGCCAAATCGGCTGCAGTTTTTCCAGTAATCTTTCTGAAAATTTCATGATTCAAATACTCCTTCTATGAACCTGGCTGTATTTTTTCGTATGGCACTATTGATAAATGAACGTTCTTAACTATCGAAGTAGAAGACTTCCGCTGAATGAAGTAAAAAACCACTTCCCTAATCAAAGAAGTGGTTTTAAATCTTACCATAGTTATTTTCATATACTGAAACAGTATAGTTTATAACGATGTACCACTTTCCTTCGCTAGCATTACCTAGTGCAGGTTCGAGGGTTAAGACTCATTGTCTTTCTCAGCTTATCCAAGCGCCCCTAGTGTACTTATTATTCGATTTTTCACATTTCTATAGTCACATACAATCTCAATTAATTCAATAGAAAAGCTCGATTCTTATTATACATTAATATTAAAGGTATGATCGAGAGGACCGCTTCCTTTACCAAGATTCAGATTGGCTTTCAGTGCTCCTGAAATATAATCCTTCGCTGCTTTAACACTTTCTGGGAGGCTGAGACCAATGGCTAAATTACTGGCAATAGCGGAAGAAAGAGTGCAGCCTGTACCGTGGGTATTCGGGTTATCAATTCGCTCGCCATAAAACCACTGCTTTTCTCCCTTCCAATAAAGCAAATCATTGGCATCATTTAAGCTGTGCCCGCCTTTCATCAAAATAGCTCCCTCGAAATCCTTGGCAATGATGGCGGCGGCATTTTCCATTTCTTCCACGCTGGTAATTTTCATTCCGCTTAATTCCTCTGCTTCAGGAATATTCGGGGTTATAACAGTCGCCAATGGAATCAGCTTATTAATTAAGGTTTGGGCCGCATCTTCTTCCAGCAGACGGCTTCCGCTTGTCGATACCATGACGGGATCGACGACTATATTTTTCACCTTCATTAAGGTTAGTTTTTCGGCAATCACTTCAATCAGTTTCGCATTGGACACCATGCCAATCTTCACAGCATCGGGATATATGTCATTAAAAATACAATCGAGCTGATTTTGCAAAAACTCAGGTGTAACATCCATGATGCCATAGACACCTGTTGTATTTTGCGCAGTTAATGCAGTGATTGCACTCATGGCATATAATTTATGCGCTGTAATCGTCTTAATATCAGCCTGGATGCCGGCACCGCCGCTGCAGTCACTGCCGGCAATCGTTAATACAGTTTTCATTGTTCTATCTCCCCTGCAAACATCTTTCTTTCTTGAAAATTAGTTAAAGCTCTTGAAACATTTGCACCAGTTCTTTAGCGGCCTGTTCAATATCATCCTGGGCAATAACAGCCGAGACAACGGCCAGTCCATCAATTCCAAAGCCTTTAAAATTCAGGACAGTATTTTTATTAATACCGCCAATGACGACGATTGGAATATCCACTTGGGAGCGAATTTCTTTTAATTCCTCGAAAGTCACAGGTCTCGTATCTTTTTTCGTTGCCGTTGCATACATCGCGCCGACGCCGAGATAATCAGCCCCATCTTTTTCGGCTGCTTGTGCTTCCTTAAGATTGGCAGCTGATACACCTAAAATCTTATCAGGTCCGATCATCTCCCGGACAACTGAAGCCGGCAGGTCGCTTTGTCCAATATGCACACCGGCTGCATCAACGGCCAGCGCAATGTCGACCCGATCATTGATGATTAGCGGCACCTTGTATTTATCCGTAATCTCTTTTACCTTCAAGGCGGTTTGGTAAAATTCAAGTGATGAACAGTCCTTTTCCCGCAGCTGAATCAGCGTGCATCCGCCTTTAATGGCTCTCTCTACCGCTTCCTCAAGCGCATCGGTACTCATCAGGCTTCGATCCGTACACAAATAAAGGGTATAGTCTACATTATTCTTCTTCAAACTTCGCCATCTCCTCCAGCGTTTTTCCGTCCAGATTACTCAATGCATCAATAATGGCAATGTGAAAGCTTCCCGTTCCGATATTTCCAGCCTTTTCATAGGCCATTTCCCCGGCAATCCCCATCGAGGCTACACCCGCTGCTGCAGCGGTTAAATAATCCTTGGATACTCCGGCAAAAGCACCTACCAATGCGGAGGTCATGCATCCTGTACCAGTCACCTTAGAAAGCATTTTATGCCCATTGGCTATTTTCACCACGGATGTCCCATCTGAAATAATATCAACAGCACCGGTAATGGCTGTCACGCAATTAAGCCTTTTGGCCACAGTCTTAGCCACTTCTACTGCGTCATTTTCTTCATCTGCTTCTGCAGAATCCACCCCTTTGGTGGCAACATCCAAACCGGCAACAAAAGAAACCTCCGATAAATTTCCTCTTAAAATCGAAATTTTCACTTGTTCAATAATAGCCTTTGTTGTTTCATTTCTCAAATTGGAGGCCCCTGCACCAACCGGATCCAAAACAACCGGCAGCCCAAATTCATTTGCTTTTTTCCCTGCGGAGATCATAGAGTCTATTGTTCGTTTATTCAGCGTTCCGATATTGATGACCAACGCTTGTGAAATAGAAGTAATATCCGCCGCTTCCTCTACATCATCTGCCATAATCGGTGATGCACCGATCGAAAGTACCGCATTGGCTACATCATTTACCGTCACATAGTTGGTGATATTATGTACTAATGGCACCTGCTCTCTTACTTCCGTTAACAGCTTTGCAGCACGTTGTTTTACACTCATTTATTTTACCCCTTTCTATGCTATGATTTCAGGATTTTAAAAAGGACATACCCGCTCGGATATGTCCTCAATACATTCAATAGATAGATGGCTATATGCTACCTACGCCGGGATTATCCGTATCAGGTTAATGGGTCGAATTTCGTTCGTATCTTCCTCTCAGCCTAACGCGTTAAGCTCCCCAGATATCTGCTTTTTTCTATTATACTACAATATTCAATTTTATACTCTAGAATATGATTGCATCTAAAGCAATTTGTCCAGGTCCTGCTAAGGCAATCCCGATGGCACACGCAATGATAGTAAGATTATACTCATATCCATTGGCTGTTGACCATAAGCCGTTTGCACCATGAACTTTAATAATAGCCATCAACATTGTCGCAGCAATCAGCAGTCCAGCCAGCGGAGTTAAGAAACCTAGAACAAAGAGAATACCGCCAATGAATTCAGACAGCCCGGCCATTATCGCCATTAACACGCCCGGTTTCATATTCATGGATTCCAGCCAGCCTGCTGTTCCTTTTAAACCGTAGCCGCCAAACCATCCGAATAACTTTTGTGCTCCGTGACCGATAAATAATACTCCAATGATTAAACGAATAATGAATAAACCAATATCTAACATTCTAAATTTCCTCCTTGAATTTAACTTGATTTAAATTATTTTTAATTCGAGATATATAGACAAAAAAAATTAGGTTTTAACCTTTTTTAAAAGCTGAATCAATGTCAGTCCCTCTTCATGACTTAAATGCTCAAACATCTGTGCGATGAAGTCCTGGAATTCTGGCATCATCTGAGCCATAAATTCTTCGCCCTTTTCCGTCAATGTAATATACAGGGCACGACGGTCATCAGGACATTCCGTTCTTTGCAGCAATTCCTTTTTCTCCAATTTGTCGATCACATAGGTCATGGAACCACTGGAGATTAAGATGCTTTTTCCTACTTGGTGAATGTTCTGTTTTCCTTTAAGGTAAAGAGTCTCCAACACGGAAAATTCGGTAAGGTTTAAGTTATTTTTACTGATTTCCAATCTGATTTGATCCTGAATATTTTTCGATGTTTGCATGATTGCTTTAAAAGGTTCAATTTTACATATCTTCTCCATCTCCTGTCACCTCCACTGCTTTATCTTATCTCAAATTATATTATCTTTAATTCGAGATAATAATATAACAAATATTATTTGCTGTCAACCTCTTTCTCTAAAATAAAGGGGAATTTTTCATTTTAGATTAAGCGTATTTTTTCAAAATGTTGTTTATATTTTAAATAGCCATTAATCTACTGAAATCCATATTGTTCTTGATAATCTTTCTCCAGCTTTTTCGAAATTGTTTTCCTTTATAGCTTCTAAGCTGGATGTTAGTTGCGCATGAAATTTCTCAATCAACGTTTGAGTCCACTTTGTTTTGCAAAAGACAGTCGTGATAAACAAGATTTCTGAAGTAAAACGCTGGTAAACGGAATTATTCGCGTAACCAACAAATACAATTAAGAATTGTGCAACCGTAAGGATATAATCTTGAATATTTTCATTTTCAAGTTCCATTTGTGCGGCCAAATAGATCTCTTGCAATTGTGAATACTTCTCCTGACTCCAATTTTTTTCAATTAAATTACTCGATAATTGAATAATTCCCACGAGTGCTTCAATGAGATCTCTTATTTCTTTATCATCAATTACTCTAATACGTACACCTTTTCTTGGAAAACGTTCGACGGCATTTTTTTTCTCTAAAATATACAACGCTTCCCTGACAGGGGCATGACTCACATTAAATCTAGCCGCTATACTAGATTCAATTAGCCGATCTCCTTGTTTCAAATTCCCTACAAATATTTCCTCTAATATGTATTTTGCAACTTTCTCAGGTAAAGATTCATTGAACCCTTCCAGAATACTGTTTGACATACGAACCACCTAAAAAATTAATATTTTTACTCAATATATACTATATCATCAAACTGCTCAAATATATTTGTCAAATAAAAAATCCTGATGAGTTTATATATGAACCCATCAGGATAGAGGTGTTGTGGTCAAATTACTAAAAATTACGGCTTGTTTACCCACTATATATCGATAATGTTATTATTTTCTTATTGCAATTGTGAATTATCTAGCACCCATTCCGCCGTCAATGCGCTGTTGTGTGCCCGTAATAAAAGCGCTTTCATCTGAACCTAAGAATAATACTAGATTTGCAATATCTTCTGGTTCACCATAGCGGCCAAGAGGAATAGTTGCCGCTAATTGTTTGCGTACCTCTTCTGGATTTTCGGCATTTACGCCAATTTCAACCGTATTCATCATATCTGTCTTCGCATAGCTTGGATGAATTGAATTCACACGGATACCCTTGTCAGCTACCTCAAGAGCTGCAGTCTTCGTCATACCAACTACGGCATGCTTAGAAGCACAATAAGCCAGTCTTAGCGGGCCTCCTCCAAGTCCGTCAATAGAAGATGTATTTATTACACTTCCGCTTCCTTGTTTTTCCATTACTTTAAGCACGTGTTTCATACCTAAATATACGCCGCGAACATTTACAGCTATTACCTTATCAAAATCTTCTGCCATTAAATCAACTGCTTTTGAAATCTTACCTACAATTCCAGCATTATTAAAGAAAATATCAATTCTACCAAAAGTATCAACGGCTGCTTTCACATATTTCTCTGTATCTTCTTCTTTAGAAACATCTGCTTGTACAGATAATACTTCTCCAAAAGAACTTAATTCCTTTTTTGCTTTCTCAAGTGATTCTTCAAATAAATCAACAATAACAACCTTTGCGCCCTCTTTTAATAGGCGTTCGGCAGTTGCTTTTCCAAGTCCCGCTGCACCGCCAGTGATAACTGCTACTTTTCCGTCAACTCTGCCCATATTAAATCGCCTCATTTTAATAAAATAATTTAGATTAAAGATGGTGGATTATAGATTACCGATAATCTATAATTATTATATATTTATTTTTCTAGTAAAACAATTTATTTTTCCATAAAAATAATCGTTAAACAGTCCCTGAAAACGGACTACTTAACGACTGTATATGATATCTATTTTTTTAAAGCGGGATTATATCAACGATAGGTTTTCCTAATATTTATAACCTTTGTTTTCAACATTTTTATCTTTTCTTCTATATCGCTATAGTTCCAACACCCGTTCTTTCAGAATATGCTCAATGTTTGGATGATAGCCAAGACAGCTGCATAAAATCATTTTCTTCGCTGATGTTTTGGACATCACATCAATTGTTTTTTTCATGGAGACCATTAATCTCCCAGTAAACAGCAGATAAGGAACGATATATATTTCATCGAAATCCGATTGTGCTGCATCATTTAATGCTGCCGTAAACTTTAGTCCAGCTCCATGTAAATAACAATCCTTGACTGTAACAGAACCCATCCTTTGCTGCAGCATTTCAGCAATTTGGCTTAGATCCCTTTTTACATCAGGATCACTGCTTCCTCTGCCAACGAGCAAAATACAAGCACTATCTGATATTTGCTTATTTTTCTCATATAGACGTTCGGATATAATGTCTATCATTTTCGTATCTACACCGATCGGGCGTCCATATTGAAATGTAACATCCGGATATTTTTCATTTATTTTTGAGAGTAATTCCGGTATATCCTTTTTGGCATGCCCCGCTGTCAGCAATAGAAGAGGAATCACCTTAATATGGGATGCTCCACGAGAAATGCAGAGTTCGAAGGCTTCCTCTATTGTTGGAGATGCCAGTTCAAGAAATCCGTATTCCTGTATTTCCGCCATGTTATTTTCCATACATTTTTTGATAAAAGAAACAGCCTGTTCACAGCCTTCACGGCTTCTGCTGCCATGACATACATAAAGAATAGCCTCCATTGAATTCATCTCCTTCCCGCTGACTTTTCTATAGGATACCGCAAAAAGTAATCAACTAAACTGTCTTAGAAATAAGTATATCGATTGCAGCGAAAAAGTCTAGTTTTCCGATTGAATTTATTAATAAGCTTTAATTAAGTGGATTCGGATGAGAAAAAAAGTTTATTTATAAAAAAGGCAGATAGTCCCCTTTCCGCCTTTTTTATGCAAGCAAAATTAACCTTCATAATTATTTTTTCGAATCTTCAGCATCGAATTCCCATTAATCATAAATTCATACGGAACGGTTTCCTCTTTCACTATACAGCCCAAGCCTGTGAGATAATCTATTATTTTATCTAAATGCTCATAGCGTTTTCCTTCCAAATCAATTAAAGGAAAAATACGAATCTCATCCTTTGTAACCCGCAGCAATTCACGCAATGTTTCGATATGATACTGGTAATCTAAGCGATCTGCATACATGAATAAAAAATGGGCAGATAGCAAAAGATCGAATTTTTCATTTTCAAACGGCAGCACAGGAAGGACCACCGGCACGTAGCGGCTGCGATGTTTTCTCATATGAGCGGTACAATCCTCCAGGGCACTTAAACGGTGTTTTCTTAAGCCGTCTATGTCCCTAAAAAAATCCCAAATATAATTGCCCTTCGCTGATTCCATCACTTCCATTGTATGTCCAATATCCTGCTTTCCTTTATCCTTAAGATCTTCAATCCGATGATCATAGGCAATATCACATGCTGTTATGTCCAATCCTGCTTGATTCCCCCATGCTGTAAACGAACATGCCCCTGCCGGACAATCGAGAATTTTCTTTCCCTTCAACTCATCGAATGAAAGTGAAAACATGCTTAAATACTCCTCATAAGTCCTGCCAATAAATATAATTCTTTCTAACTCCAGCTTTGTTCTCTGCTCAGCTGCGCTCAACTATGCTCACCTCTTTCAAGAATTACATTTTATGGTATATTAATATGTTGGAAAATTCAATCCATTATTTACTGATTATTTTGAATGGAAATACCGCATCTGTTCTTTTACAAGTTTGTCCCAACATATAATCTTATGCATTCTTATTTTTCATCAAGAGGGGGCTTTCCATGGAAGAGGCTAAGTTAATCAGTCAGCCTGAGAAACGCTGGAAAATGGTTGTGTTTACGATTTTCGCTGCTATCTTTTCACTTGGCGGGTTGTTTTTACTCGAATCCTTGCCGGAAGGATTGCTGCCATGGGCTACCTTTGGCTGTCCGGGATGCAATCCAGGAGACCCAAATTATCCATTAGATACTTCCCGGTGGTTTGGAGCGCAGCATGGAGCTACCGTGGGAATATTGTTCACCGGCAGCTTAATCACACTCCTCTGGAGGCCGTGGAACAAACCGCTTTTATTACAGTTTTATAGTTTAGGCTTCGTTATTTTTTCATTAGTTTACTTTCTTTTTAGTCTCGGAGAGATTCCACTGGCAACCTTCTTGATCTTTTTTATCCCGCTCATCCTTTTGGCTGTGTTTTATCCCGGCAAAGGCTTATGGAGCAATATGTTTAAAGAAGCAAATTTCCATCGCCTATTACTCTTCATGACGATCATTGCGTTAGTCGTGTTATTCCCTGTCACATGGGATCACGCTGTCCTGCAGCTTAAAGGCGGTGATGAATTCTCCCCAAACGGCAGATGGACCGGCAGTGTAAATCTATCTATTACTCTCGTTTTTGCCAGCTTGTTAGCTTCGACCCGTAAACCCGGCTGGAAGCCGCTGACCATTATTATTGGAATCGCTTATCTTTACTTGGGAGCGGCCGCTTTAACCGTACCTGATCAGCCGGGCAGCTGGGGCACTACGGGAGGTATTGTCTCTATTATTGGGGGAATTGCCTATCTTCTTTGTGCATTTTATAAGAAGAAGGAATAGCATCTTAATAAGAGCCTCTCCATATGGAAGGGCTCTTTCTTTTCAGTAAGTGTGTCTATTCACAAACTAGTGTTATCTAGATTCAAATTCTAGAAAAGGGCCTATTCAATAATCTCCTTTTCAAGGGAACCGCCTGTAGAATTCTTATTTTTGATTTTATATCCTATATATAAAATCAAAAACCATATAGGTGCTACAACCAAAGCTATTCGCATGTGCTCAATAAATCCCATTAAGACAACGACAAACGCTAAGAATGTTAATGCTATATAGGTTGAAATTGGAAATAACGGCATTCTAAAGGCTAACTTTTCTATTTCCTTTTTTGTTTTTGATTGTCTGAACTTTAATTGTGTAATCAGGATAATTGTCCAGCTGGTAATAACCGCAACCGTGGCAACAGAAGAAATATATAGGAACACTTTTTCTGGAACAGTATAATTCAAAACGACTGCGACTAATAAAAACAAGGAGGAGAACAGGATTCCGCGTCCCGGACTGCCATTCTTGCTAAGCTTTTCGAAATATTTCGGACCGTTATTTTGCAGTGATAAATTGTATAGCATTCTTCCTGAAGCAAATAACCCGCTATTAAAAGCAGATAACGCTGCTGTTATGACAACGAAGTTAATGATATGCGCAGCACCCGGAATTCCCACTTTATCAAAAATCAACACAAACGGGCTGCCATTCGTGCCTATCTCATTCCAAGGATATAAACTCATCATGACTCCTAATGCACCAATATAAAAAATTAATATCCTCCAGATGACATTGTTGATGGCTAACGGAATGGATTGTTGAGGATTCTTTGCTTCCCCTGCCGTAATTCCAACTAATTCTACCCCGCCAAATGAAAACATCACGAGAACCAAGGACATGATCATACCGTTGATTCCATTTGGCATGAATCCTCCATGAGTCCAAAGATTGTCAAAACCGATTGGCTGTCCTCCGTTCCCGATTCCAAGAAGGATGATTCCTAATCCAAGGAGAATCATTCCGATAATGGCTAAAACTTTAATCAGTGCAAACCAGAATTCAAACTCTCCATATGCTTTTACATTAGCAAGATTTATCATGGTTATAAAGACAAGTATAACCAACGCAGTGAGCCATTGAGGAATATCCGGAAACCAGTAATTCACATAAACACCAACCACCGTTATTTCTGCCATTCCAACGACAACCCACATAAACCAATAGGTCCAGCCGGTTAAGTAGCCTGCAAACGGTCCTAAATATCGATTTGCGTATGAACTAAATGAACCTGAAACCGGTTCATCCACAGCCATTTCCCCCAGTGCCCTCATAATAGTAAAAATAACTAAGCCTCCGACTAAATAGGAGAACAAAATAGATGGACCAGCCATTTGAATGGTTGCACTTGAGCCGTAGAACAGACCAACTCCAATTGCACCTCCAAGTGCAATTAACTGGATATGCCTGTTATCTAAACCTCGTTGCAGTTTCTCTCTTTGATGATTTTCCTCCAACCAATAAACCTCCCCGTAAAACTAGATTCTTTTTAAAATGGATTAAACAGCGCATATGGAAGAAAGCTTAATCATCATATTCTGTTTTTAGTTGCACCGTATCCAAAAATAGTGAAAACTTTAACCTGTGCTGTCCTTTTTTAAGGGATTATAAACTTTTTAAAAATTTATAGCAATGAAACGAATTAATGCTTTACTGTTTTTATGTTTTGATGCTTTTATGCTTTTTTTCATTAAATTGCAAAAGTTTTTTAGTATCAGCTTTTTACTTAACTCCCTTTATCAAGAAAAGAAAAAAGGCACGATTCTTAAAGAATGGCGCCCGATTGGTGAAAATGTATATCATTTGTATAAAACACATTGAGAAAAGAATCCAATATGTCATAATCGTTCTGACTTCTCCAACTCTTCTTAGGATACACTGTACCCTGACAATACTTTTATACTCCAATCCTTCATTGCGGCTGGTTTTATGGTCTTGTTACCTATCATCGTCAGTACACTTAATACATCATCAAGAAAGTCTTCAGTTGTTTGATAGAGATTAAAATGACTTCCATTTCTATTAAACTTTTGTGTTATCAAAGTAATTTGCTCCATAATGAACTCTGCTTCTTCTTTTGCGCACCATATCACGCCGAATCCATCCGTTGCACAATTTTTTCGCGGACAAAGAATCCCCTCCTCCAAATAAAAAGGACTGTCTTGTTTAATCCAGCAGAAACCCGCTTTACTGATTTCTTTGTTCACTCCAATACAAAAATCGATCGGGATCGAGGCGATCGTTTCTATCGATTGATTTTGCAAATAAATGAACCGACTATAATTCTTCTCCAGCAAGCGGCGGGCATCTTCACTATTAAAGCGATTTGTTTTTAAAATAAAAGAATATTCACCCAGCCAATCTGATTCATAGATACAGTTTGCTATTCTTTCATGATGCTCGTATGTTTCAAAGTCTTTCACGACTTCGTATATGTACAAATTCCTGTTCATCCATTTAAAATCAATCTCATCATATTCCTTCAATAATATGTATCTCTTTTCTAGGAATGACGTAATGACTAATAAATGTTTATACACCGAATCCCAAGCCAAATGCGCCATTAATTTGCTCGTATAAATTCTATCTCTGGAAATAACTTTTTCCAACTGTTCATCTATGCTGCTCATGTATCCCACACTTCCTTAGTTCCAAAACCCCAAATATTAATGAAAATACCATAAATTTAATATAAACACTTTTAGGTGAGGAAGGGAATCCTTACAGTTAATGACTTATTAAAATAAAAAAAGAAGAAGCACAAAAAAGCCTGATTTCTCACTTAAAATACTGAGAAGAAAGGCTCATAAAATTCACAGTTGCCATTGCATCTTTTCATTTTGTAAGTGACCAGCTGTTAACCTGACTGGCGAATACTATGATCTGCCAGTCTAATACCCAAAGCAGAAAAGAGTATTGAACCTGCAGTAACGGTACATTTACCGCTAAATCATATGGTCAATCAAACTGGACCGCGGCCAGCGCATTTATATTCCCCCAGTACTACGTAATATTTAATTATTGCGCAGCTTCATCTGAGTTTCACAGTAACACAGAGTTCTTAATTGTTCTATTTTAAAATTGGATTTTGCAAGTGATTCTGGCCATGCCATAATGCTATCTATAATATGATTCTTATAATACCTATCTAAATTGGCCCATGAAATAAGCATTGGATCTGTCTTTTTATCTTCATCATAATTTACGCCATATTTCCATCCGGCTTCCTTTTTCTCAAGAGAAATCCTATCGTGTTCAAATTCCGCTAGAATCTCTACTTCCTTGTCTGTAAATTTTATGTTCTCTGGTTGTTCATCAACAGACATTAATTCATAATTGATTTTATTAAGAGCTCCTGGAATATGTCTTATTTGATTATAGATATATGTTTTAACTTCCTCATTGATATTTTCCCATTTTATTTCGTTAAATTGTTTAGTTTCACGATTATTATCACATAGTAATGCACGATTATTATAAAGAGCAGCAGCAATCCTGTCTGTTTTCTCGCTGAAAAAAGAATCATACATTAAGTAACGATAAAATTGTTCTTCATCTACATGAAGTCTTAGCTGTTCCTTAGAAGGTAAAAGTGCTTGTTCCCATTTCATTGCATTTGTTAATCTGCTCATCTCAAGAATCGCTTCCATTGACCTTGATTCGTGCTTATACCTTGGTACTTTAAGTAATGCTCTTAATACTCCATTATCTATTTGAGCTTCGCCACTGGCATCTATTAAATATGGTGTTTTTCTTTCTATAAGAGAACGTAACAACATTGCCCTACGAACAATATATAATTGATCCCACTTAATATCTGTCTGATTGGGTCCTAAAATATTTACATATCCTCTTAAACGACTGATAAAATCCGGACCTTTTGCATCTTTAAATTCACTTAAAAACTGTTTATATTCGCTCTTATCCTCAATGTCTTCACCACAAAACTGCCTATAGGTACTGCTCGTCCCACCGGCAAATACAAAAATAGCTTTCCCTATTGGATGTATAGAATCCCCTACTCTAAATACCCCATCCTGCATTGGGGCTAGAAAATATTTTAACCATCCAAGTTTCCCCTGGAAAGATGAATCAAATTCATCAAAAAATACAAGTGGTATTTTGCCCATTAAGGAAACATCTCTTACTTTATGCAATGCATTTGTTAAATCTGTTAAGTCCTGAAATTGAGATAAATTAAAATCTAATTTTACAATAAGATTAGGTGCAATACTTGAAGCTACTTCTGTCACACCGAATGACTTCCCTGACCCAGGAGTACCAAAAACAGCGATAGAAAGAGGTCTGCTTACACTTTTAGTCGAAACATACTCAGTGATAAGATTTTTAATACTTCTGTATGCCTCTATTTCCGTTCTATCTACCGTCTTTAATTTTCCAAATTGGGCAATGGGAATAAATTTGAGTGCACTTTGCTCCCCATACTTGACGATATTGTAAGAGATTTCCGCTAAATTAATAGAAGTTTTGTCTTTTATGATATACCAGCAGCTCTGGCAATCCTGAGTCGTAGAACGTATATTTACATCCTGTACATTTTCTTTATAAATAAAATCATTATCCTTTTCCATGAATATAGAAACACTTGGAAAATCACGGGCCTCTACATTTTCACCAAAACCATTGATAAAATATTTTTGTGTAGCTACAATCCCGCTTCGTATCCCTTCTTTAATGGACCTGCTTAGTTCTTCTTTATTTTTTATACCTGATGCAAGATTCGCAGTAAGTCCGGCAACAAAGCAAGATGAAAGTCCATACATTTTCCCTTGGTTTTCCTTAATAGAATCACCTTCAAACGCATAAGGAAGGAAGAATAATTGAGATTGAGCAGTCGTGTTTGTTTTGTGATAATAAATGGCTCCTTCAACCCCAAAATGAATGATTAAATGGTAACAATCTGCCAGGAAAGCAATATTTGGATTATTGTTGATCTGCCATACAAAATCAATTGCCGTTCTTTCCCATGAAAGACTTTTACTTATATTAACCCCTTGTGCCCGAAAATCATCCGCATCAATCACGACAATAGTATTTTCCATATAGTATTTCTCTATTTGGTTCCATAGCTTACTTGGAATAGTTGGGTTATTCAATTTATATATAATAACTGGAGCAGTCGTTGAAGATTTCATAGCCAATGGCCAGAATTCTTCATCTGAATTAAATCCATTGCCCTCATCATGTATAATCACCATATCTGCATTTTCATCATCATTTACAATAGGAAGTAATTCAGGTTTACCTGAAACCGGCCCTGAATATCCGAGAAACTTTTTTACCCTATATACCTTATGATAATCATTTTCTTCACCTGTTACGGAAAATAGGTCCAGCTCGGAAGATGATTGTAGTAGTTCTTTCGGTAATTCACATGTTGTATCAGTTAACTTCGGTGAAACCACAGTATCTTCACATGCTAAACTTACAAGTTTTGATAAAAGTAATGCCCCTCCTTCTTTTGTAATACTGTGAACATACGGGGAGTTTTCCCATTTATATCCCTTCGTGTTTTTGTTGAACGTCCTCCATGTTAATACATTTGTACAAACATCACCTGAAACAGCTATTTTTATTTTAGTCATAATCAATTAAATAACCCCTTTTTACGCAATCTCCGATATACAAATATTATTTATATATTAGAATCAAAATATTTACCTTATCTTTGTAAAGCGAAGGATATGGAAAAATACAAATAAATACAATCATTAATTCGAATTAAATTATCTCGAGGTAATAAAATATTGAACTAGTATACAGGTCAACCTAAAAGTTTTTTATTTTTTAACGAACATAAAAAACCTCTTAAAAAAGTTACATCCTTCTTTAAGAGGTTCTAGTTCCTATAAATAATAATTCTTCACCATTTCACCCAAAACCCAGTTGGTTCTCGCACCCGATACACCGGTGCTTGGACACTTTCCTTGCCCTGTTAATTCTTCTACAACCGTTTCCACTAAAGGCTGATGGACATGCTGCGGCGGCTCGAAGTTCCATTCCTCTTTCCCTTTGGCGTTAGTTAGTACAACTGGATCGTTGCCAAAAGTGGAAAAGCTTATTTTTCCTTTACTGCCAACGATCTCATTTACATCCACATCTTCAAAAGCTGAAAAACACCAAGTACCTATACCGTGGATGCCAGATTCAAAGAGATACGTACCTGTCACGATATCTTCTGCTTGATAATAGCCGGCCTGGTTGGAGGCAAAACCTTGGACAGATTGAATCGGTCCAAGTAAAAAATCCAATACATCTAGCGTATGGCTGGCTAAATCGAAAAACAGCCCTCCCCCTGCTACATCAGGCTGAACCCGCCACGTTAATTTTTCGGGATCCATGACATCTTCGGCAGCCGCCTGATATTGCATTGTAGATACAAAACGAATCTCACCAATCGCGTTATTTTCTAGCAGTTCTTTTATTTTTAAAAATCGCGGCAACGCTCTGCGATAGTATGCTGCATACAAAGGTACCCCCGCTGTCTCACATGCCGTAATCATTTCCTGGCATTCCGCGAAATTCAGCGCCATCGGCTTTTCTACATAGATCGGTTTTCCAGCCTTCGCCCCCTTAATCGTATATTCTTTATGCGCTCCAGGAGGTGTTGCAATGTAAACAGCATCAACATCCGGGTCTTGAATTAGTGCATCCGCATCGTCGTACCACTTTGGAACATGATGCCGTTCTGCATAGTCTTTCGCCAGCTCCCCTGTCCTGCGCATCACCGCAACTAACTCTGAGTTCTCAACTTTTTGAAAGGCCGGCCCGCTTTTTACTTCTGTTACATCGCCGCATCCTATAATGCCCCATCGAACTTTGCTTAATTTCATGCTGTAATTTCCCCTTTTCTATTTTCTTTAATGTAATGATTGGCAATTGAAAACTTTGTAACTATGGTTGCAATTCCTTAATGTGTTCCCGTAACATCCAATGTTCGATTCGTTACATTCTTTTTCTCGAAGGTAGATTGGTTAATTTTTTCTTGCAATTTTTCATGATAAAGCTCTGCATCGATTGGTAATTCTACTGGTTCATTTAACCAAGATGATAAGTAAACAGCATTTGAAATTTCTAATGCCTTGACTCCCTCTTCACCTGGTGCAAGCAAGGAAGAACCTGTTATTATCGACTCAATCCAATTTTGAATGATAATAGAATGATTCCCATTTTCACTAGTAACAGGCACAACGATTTTCTTGAATTCCGGTTCTCCAAAACCGCCAGTATAAGTCGCATTAAATTCACGTTCTGATTGTGTTAAGCGGTAAAAGGTCAGTTCTTCATTTTCCACAACGATTTTCCCCAATTCACCAACAATCTCAAAGCGATTCGTTCCCGACGCTTCACCAGTTGACGTAATAAATACCCCAGTCGCTCCATTTTCATACTCCACATAGGCTGTTACATCATCTTCTGCTTCTATATCATGATATTTGCCAAAATGGCTAAAGCCGCGAACTTGTTTTGGCATAAGTCCCGTCGTCCACTGCCATAAATCTAATTGGTGCAGGGCCTGATTTAATAAAACACCTCCGCCTTCCCCTTTCCAAGTCGCTCTCCATTTACTTGAATCATAATAACTTTGCGGCCGGTAAGCCTCCGTTACAATCCAATTTGTCCGTTTAATATTCCCTAATTCACCTGCTTGGATCAGGTCTCGTATTTTTTGATAAAGCGGATTGGCACGTTGATTATACATAATACTGAATACTTTCCCGCTTATCTTTGCATCTTCATTCATTTCCAGTACATCTTTTGTAAAAACACCTGCTGGTTTTTCAATCAGGACATGCAGCCCTTTGGCAAAAGCCTTTTTGGCTAAAGCAGGATGACTATAATGCGGAGTGGCAATAATAACAGCATCTATGTCTGCTTCTTTAAAAAAAATCTCTTCGTCCTGAAAAATTTGCACATCTCCCGTTGTATGGTTTTTCACCCATTCAATCCTGCCTTCATTCCGGCTGCAAACCGCTGTTAACTTTGCTCCCCTGATTTTTCCTTGATCTAATGTCAGAACATGAGAACTCCCCATGTTCCCTATGCCAATCACACCTACCTTAATAAGTTCCATTCTTCTTCCCCCTTAGTAAGTCTATCTCATAGATATGTTCTCTCTGTAGTTCGTGTATTTTAAAGTTCAAGAGATTCTTACAAAATGAATAGAAAATAAATCAATATGGCTTTTATTTTTAACCACATTGTGGTACACTTGTATCATAATTCGGTTAACCTTAATATAAATGTTTTTTCAAACCTATGTCAATAAGATTTTCAAATAGATGATATGTGTTGAAGGAGGATTTTTTTGGAAAATAATAATCATCACTCAAGTAGAACGCCCAGTATTCAAGTAATCGCCCGCGCAGCTGCAATCTTGAGAGCACTTAAAGAGCAGCCAAAGGGACTAAGTCTGGCACAAATTGCCAAAGAAGTGGATCTGCCAAGATCGACTGTACAAAGAATCATTGCTTCACTCGAACAAGAGGAGTTTGTCACAGGGGCTTCGGCTAACGGTGGGTTTCGGCTTGGACCTGAAGTCATTAAGCTTGCGGCCTCAGTCAATTATGATTTACGGGAGGAAATGAGACCGTTTTTAATCCAACTCTCGCAGCAAGTCAATGAAACTGTCGACCTTTCCATTATTGATAACGGAAAAGTATTATTTGTCGATCAAATTATCGCGCCGCACCCCTTGCAGGCAACATCACAGCCCGGAGCAGCGTTTCCTTTACATTGCACCGCAAACGGGAAAGCCATCCTTGCCACATTACCAAAAGATGAAATTGTAAAATTAATTCCTGAACAGCTGGAACGATACACGGAAAAGACCATTACTACACGAGATGAACTCATAAGAGAGTTAGAAATGGTGCGGAGGGAAGGAGTTGCTTATTCCAGAGAAGAGCATATTCACGGGGTATGTGCAATAGGTGCAGCTGTGGTTGATCGGATGAAAAATGTGTGCGCAGTTTCCATCCCGCTTCCCGCTGCGCGTTTTTTCGGCAATGAGAAAAAACTGGCAGAGGCCTTACATAACACTTGTCAGACCATCAAGAAACACTTTGATCTTCAATTTTCATAAAAAAAGAGACGAGAGTTGACCTCTTGTCTCCTTTAATATTATTTTCTTACTCCGTCAATCTCGAAACATACCGCATTTTACTTTACTTCCGGAGTTGGAGTAGGTTTTGGGTATCCTTCTTTATATTGCTCATCGATGATGGACCGGATTTCTTTTATATCTTTCCCATTTTCATATTCTTGAATGGATTGTGCTGCGATATCTTGGCAAATGCCGCATTTTGTTCCATGATCATCCCAAACAACCGCTCCATTCTCTTTATTCTCATTAACGAAACAATCATAATTATCTTTATGACCTATTGAATCGGCACAGCCGCAATAGCACGGAATGCTCTCCAGCAGTTCTTGATGGTTTGCGGCAGCCGCATAAATCAATTGCATTTCTTCAGGCTTCTCTTTTAAAAAGTTCGGAAGTTTATCTGCACTTTGAGTTTCTTCCCGAATGTCGCCAAGTACATATTCTTGCTGACTTGAGTCATGTTCATTCTCCGATTGAGCACCTTGCCCTGTACAAGCCGATAACATAAGTAATGATATAATACTGATAGAAAATAGTTTGGATTTTATTTTCACTGCCGCACCTCTAACTTGTATTCCCAAATTTGTTAATTACATATTATCAGAATTGACTTTTCTTCGCAAAACCTTCCTAGGAGTGGTAACAAAACATAAGCAATGCCTAAGCTGTCTAAGAGGTAATAACAAGCCTTTTTTGACTATTTTCCCGTGTAATTTATTATTTCTATTGAAGTTCCTTATTAAGCTAAACCGTTAGTACAAATAATGACTTCCCTTGTTGAGCTATCGCACGCTTAGCTGAATAATAAAATATCTTTTATCTCGTTAACACTATTGACAATATGTGTAGGGTTAGAATCACTCAATTCTTGAAATGATCCATATCCATAAGTTACTCCAATAGAGTCAATACCAATATTATTTGCACCAATAATATCGTGTTTTCTGTCACCAATCATGATAAAATCATCTAGCCTATGCTTATTGTACTTATCGAGTATGTATTGAATAATTTCAGTTTTTGATGTTCGTGTTCCATCTAGATTACTTCCAACAACAAGTTCAAAATACTGGTCAATATTAAAATACTTTAGTATTTGTTCAGAAAATACAGTAGGCTTTGAAGTTGCAACAACTAAAATATATTGTTGTTCTTTTAATGATTTTAACAGTAAAGGTATATCCGAATATAGCTCATTCTCAAACATACCCTTATCCTTGAACCTGTCTCTGTAAAAATGAATGGCCTTTTGCGTACTTTCTTCATCAAAATCGTAATATTCAGCAAATGAAACTTGAAGTGGTGGACCGATAAAACATTCAAGTTTATCGATATTAGGTTCATCAATGCCCATTTTCTGTAACGCATATTGAACAGATTTAGTTATACCTATTTTGGGGTCTGATAGTGTTCCATCTAAATCAAATAAAATTATTTTATATTTGTCCATATTAAGCGTCCTTTCTGTATCTATTGCCTTCCTCATTTTACCATGGAAAATCCAGAATAATTTCAATTCCTTATTAAAGGTCTATAAGGAAACGCATATTTGTATAGTAATACGTTTGAATGGACTGCAGAACTGACTGAATCGTAAACCCGAAAAAAATTAAGGAAGAACTAGTATAAATTGATTTTTCTATCATGGCACCTTGAGAATTTCCCTGTTTAAAATTACAGCTAACACAGAAGTAAGAATACAGACCATTCCCATAAAAGCCAAGGCAAACACTGGACTCATTAAGCCTGCCAGATATCCAATTAATAAGGAGCCAAGGGGAAGTAGTCCAGCATCCATTGTTACAATACTTAATATTCTCCCTCGAAGATAGTCAGGTACAATCTCTTGAATAATAACTCTTTCTACAATCCGGTAACACTGACTGGCTGCACCAACAAAAAACATAATAATAAGAGAAAGAATGAAGAACTTAGAAAAAGAAAAGAGAAAGATGCCTGCCCCGAAAATCAAAATGGAAATAAACAAGAACAGACCTTTTTTCATTGGATATTTCCCCCACCCAAGTACAACTGAAGAAACAACCGCCCCTACAGCAGCAATGGTGAGAAGCAGTCCGAATCCTTCCGATCCAACATGTAAAAGATCTCTGGCAAACACAGGCATAAGTGTGCTATACGGAAAGCCAAAAATCATCGGTACAACTCCCAAAATCACAACCCCAAAGACAAGCTTGTTTACCTTTAAATAACGAAATGCTTGTGTTATACCATTGGATACATTAAGACCTTGTGTATTATTTGTTGGATTACTAGACGGCCTTATAAAGAAAAGTGTTCCAATTACGGCAAGAAAACCGAACGCGTTTATCAATATTAATAAAAAAGTCGGCCAAACACTTAAGCAAAAGCCTGCAATTGCCGGACCAATTATTCGCGATACATTAAGTGCTGCACTATAAAATGATACTGCACTTGCAATCGTTTGTTTCGGTACTAATTCAGGGACAATGGCATTTCTTGCAGGGATCTCAAATGAAAGAAATATACCACGTACTAAAATGATGATTGAAAGAGGTATTATTGAATCAGTACCGCTCCCAATCACAAAAGCTAAAATGAATGTTGAAACCATCATGCCAATTTGACTGATAATTAAAACTGTCCGCCTTTCCCAACGATCCGCGGCGATCCCTCCAACTAAGCCAAAAACTAAAATGGGAATCAAACGGAAAAATTCTATAAGTCCAATGTAAAAGGGGGAATCTGTTAGAGTGAAAACGAACCAATTCACAGCCACACGGTCAAACCAATCGCCAGTTCTTGTAACAAAGCTTCCCGCTAGAAATAAGTTATAGTTTGAATAATGAAAGGCAAGATTTCCTTTCGCTTGATGTTCTCTAGCCGTATTTATATTTGCCATATATTTTCTCCACTTAATCAGTCCATAAAAACTATTGATTTAACCTGATAAACTAAACTATTAAGAACTATACTTGATTTATTCTAAATAACCGCATCTTTCAAAATACGGCGTCCTCTTCCATGCGGAATACAAAGTGGAGTTCCAAACAGTGGATCTAAAGTAACCTCACAATCCATACCAAACACACTCTTAACTAAATTTTGATTAATAATATTTTCCGGCTTTCCCTGGGCAAATATCTTTTGATCTTTGATTGCCACAATATTATGAGCATAACGACATGCTAAATTTAAATCATGAAGAACCATGACAATCGTTCTTTGTTCATTTTCATTTAAATCAAATAACAAATCCAGTATTTCAATTTGATGTGTCATATCAAGGTATGTGGTGGGTTCATCAAGCAGGATGATATCTGTATCCTGTGCTAAAGTCATTGCAATCCAAGCTCTTTGACGCTGTCCCCCAGATAAAGAATCAACAGGTCGATCCTTTAAATTCTCAATCCCTGTGGCAGCTAAAGCAGCGTTCACCCTCTCTTCGTCTTCCTTAGACCATTGTTTGATCCATGTTTGATATGGAAAGCGTCCTTGTTTGACAAGCTGTAAGACCGTAAGACCTTCAGGGGCTACAGATGATTGTGGAAGAATAGCCATTTGCTTAGCAACATCTTTGGTTGACATTTTTGCAATCGATTCTCCTTCTAGTAAAACAACTCCTGCTTTCGGCTTTAATAAGCGTGCTATTGAGCGAAGAAGTGTAGACTTTCCGCAGCCATTTCCTCCAATAAAAACGGTAATATCCCCTTTTGGAATTTGAAGATCTAACTCTTCAATAATAATGACATCTCCATACGAAAGGGTTAAATTTTTCGTTTCAATTGCCTGCACCATAAATACTCCGCTCCTTATATAATCATTTTTTCAATAAAGGCATCTTAAAAATCTTTTTAAATATAAATTGTTAGGACCATGTTCAACAGAATTTGTCTATCAATAACACTCGCCAATTCTTATGAATTTCGCGTTTTAAACAATAAATAAATGAAGTACGGGGCTCCGATTCCCGCAGTGAATACTCCAGCCGGGATCTCCAACGGGGAAAATAAAGTCCTTCCGATTACATCAGCGATCATGACAAGGATTCCGCCAATTAGGGCGGAAACAGGCAGTAAGGCTCCAAAAGAAGAACCCACCAGTCTCCTTGCCATATGTGGAGCCATTAAACCGACAAAACCGATCCCTCCAGCAAATGCAACAGAACCCCCTATTAACGCTGTACTAATCATTAATAGCCAAAAATTCTGCGATTGTACTTTTACTCCAACGCTAGTGGCAATATCATCACCAAGCTCTTGAACATTCAATCTCCTCGAGATTAAAAGAGCTGCCAAAACTAGAATGAATGTCCAAGGAACCAGCATGTTCACATTAGTCCAGGTGGAACCGTGCACTGTGCCTGTTATCCAAATATTCGCCTGACTGGCGAGATGAATAGGACCTAAAATCATCATTAACGTCGTAAATGCTTGCATCAAGGCAGAAATACCAATCCCTATTAATACAAGACGAAAAGGAGAAACCCCCCGCTTCCAGGCTAATCCATAAATAAGAAAAGCAATGATTGCCGCCCCCGTAAAGGCAGCTAAAGGCATCCACTTAATACTCACTGTTAATACATTACTGCTATTACTAAAAAAGGCTAAAAATCCAACAGCGGCGACAGCTGCCCCTCCCGTTATCCCGAGAATATCCGGTGAGGCTAATGGATTGCGTATCATCCCCTGCAGGATACCCCCTGCAACCGCCAAGGAAATCCCTGCCATAACCGCGATAATAATTCTCGGCAAACGGAAAGACCTAACAACCAGCTGTTCCATCTCCGTACCGCCGCCAAAGAACACTTGTAAAACAGAAAGCGGGCTAATCTTCATGTCTCCTATACCCGTGCTGATAATAAAAACTGCCGCCGTAAAAATGGCCAGTGTCATAAATACTTTTAATGACCTTATATCTAAAAGAAAAGATACTTTCCCATTCAAAAATCTTATACTTTTATAGTGATTCACTGGAGTTAAACCCCCTTCTTGCAATATAGATAAAGAACGGAGTTCCTATTATCGCTGTTACGACCCCAACAGGAACTTCCTGCGGCATAATAATGTAGCGAGCTAAGATATCTGCCGTAAGCAAAAGGATTCCTCCAAGTAATCCTGAGAATGGGACAATCCAGCGGTGATCAATCCCAACGAGCCATCGTGCCATATGCGGGATGACTATTCCGATAAATCCAATCGGACCGGCAATGGCAACCGATCCGCCTGCTAAAACAATAATAACGATTGCAATTCCTATTTTTAATAAGCCAGTGTTAAGTCCAAGCCCTTTTGCTACGTCCTCTCCCATTGATAAAACATTCATTTTGGATGCAATGAACATAGCTCCTGCCCAGCCAATGATTAAATAGGGAAGTACAGAGATTAAGATTTCAAGCTTTCTCCCTTGAACAGAGCCTGCCAGCCAGAACAATACCTGCTCCAACGCAGCCTCATCAATAACAAGAAACCCTTGAGTAAAAGAAGAAAACAATGCAGCAATAGCGGCTCCGGCTAAAGTGAGTTTAATAGGGGTCAGCCCTTCCCTGCCAAATGATCCAATTGCATAAACTCCCACCGCCGCTACAGCAGCACCTAAAAAGGCAACCCACGCAATCGCTTGCAAGTTTCCCACTGAAAAAAATGTAACCCCTATGACAACAGCAAAACCGGCACCTGAATTTACGCCAAAAATGTCCGGTGATGCAAGTGGATTTTTTGTCAACGTTTGCATAAGTGTACCGGCTATGGCTAAACTGCTCCCAACCGCTGCCGCAATTAAGGCCCTTGGAAACCTTACCATTTCGATTACAATATGTTCATTTGACCCATTATTATTTTGAAAAGCGGCCCACGCCGTTTTCCAGGTTGTATCTGTATAACCGTATACAACACTTGCACACATCAACAGCAATAGTAAAAATATTGCGATAAAAAGTCCCGTAATTTTTTGGCTATTATTCTTTAAAATCATCTCTCTAGTAACCTTTCTATTTTTTGTAATAATAATCAAGATATTATAAGTCTATTTAAAGACTATTACTATGTCAATGAGTATGATAATCATTTTCAAATAATTATTGACAATTTACTAGAAAGCGTTTTATTATAGGTTTGCAACTGATATTGGTTATCATTAACATTTATATATAGGGGGAACAAAATGAAATCTATGCGATCTTTTTTATCTTTTATTATGGTAATGTTGCTCTTCGCCCTTACTGCTTGCAGCGGTGGGAACCAAGCTCAAACTGATGCCGTAAAAGAAGAGGAAAAACCAAAAACAGAAGATACTGGCTATACCGTTGAACATGCAATGGGTTCAACAGCACTAGAGAAAACTCCTGAAAAAGTAGTTATTTTAACAAATGAGGGTACTGAGGCTCTTTTGGCCCTTGGTGTCACACCAGTTGGAGCCGTTCAATCCTTTACAGGAGACCCTTGGTATGATCATATTGCTAAAGATATGAAGGATGTTCAAGTAGTTGGTTTAGAAAGTCAAGTCAATATTGAAGCTATTGCTGCTTTACAACCAGACTTAATCATTGGAAATAAGATGCGCCAAGAAGCGATTTATGAACAGCTAAGCGCGATTGCCCCAACTATTTTTGCCGAAGATTTGCGAGGCGATTGGAAACATAACTTTGAACTCTATGCGAAAGCCGTTAATAAAGAGGAAAAAGGAAAAGAAGTCCTAGCGGAATATAATGCTCGTGTTGCTGATTTAAAAGAACAACTCGGGGACAAATTGAATATGAAAGTGTCCATGGTACGCTTTATGGCTGGAGATGTGCGTATTTATCAAAAAGATTCTTTCTCTGGCGTTATATTAGATGAGCTTGGATTTGCCAGACCTGAGAGTCAAAATGTAGATGAGTTTGCTATTAAAGGAGCTACAAAGGAGCAAGTTCCTTTAATGGATGGAGATATCCTCTTCTACTTTACGTATGAGACAGGTGATGGAGCAGCTTCCGCACTTGAAAAAGAGTGGCTTGAAGACCCGTTATTTAAAAACCTTGAAGTAGCCAAAAAAGGCGAGGTACATAAAGTAGATGATGTCATTTGGAATACAGCAGGTGGTATAAAAGCTGCCAACTTAATGCTGGATGATATTGAGAATAAATTCTTAAAATAGACTATAACATTTTTACTTTCTTTATAAGTCAAATAAAAGGATCGATTCCTTGATGCGAAGGAATCGGTCCTTTTATTTATTTTGCTTTAGGAAGGAATTTATTTGGTATACCTCTCTATACCTAAAAATATATATCATTAACCTAACTTTTTAAAGCGATCATTTATCTACAGGTAACAAATAATAAGTAGGATCCTCCATTTTAAAAGGAGTCTTGTGATTTTATTAACAGTCTGATTAATCAAAGTGCCGTTCTCATAATTGAAGATATCGGACTTCCTGCAACGAAAAAGGAAATAGAATGAATATATTCAAGTCTACTAGATTTTTTCACACCAGAATCGCCTCATGGATGAGTGTGTCAGATTCTATGTATAGGTGATCTGGATGCGGATGACTGAGAAAGTCATGATGTGAAATAGCCCAACCATAGGCTCCCGCATAATGGAAAAGAAGAATATCGCCAACCCTTACACGTGGAACGAGAATATCTCTTGCCAGTACATCGTTAGGAGTACATAGCTCTCCTGCCACAGTAATGACAGACTCTGTTACCTCAGGACGTGAAAATGGGTATGACCACTTTTCTACTGGTACAACTGTAAAAGGATGACTCTGTTTCCATGCTGCCGGGAGTCTTAAGTGATGGCTCCCTCCTCGTAACAGACAAAAATATTTCCCATGGTTTTGTTTGATATCTAATACCTCCGCTGCATAATAGCCGCATGAAGAAGTAATGTAACGGCCACATTCAAACACTGTCTGCCAATTAGCATCTTTGTGCTTCTGTATGACTCCTTGTAAATCTTCGATAAAGTCATCCCATGCAAACTGCTCTTCAATATTTTGATAGTTAATCCCAATGCCTCCGCCGACATTGACATAAGAGATATCTATATTCCACTCTTTTCCCCAGCTTTTTGCCCGTTCGAAGCAATGATCGACAAAGTGAGCATGGGCCTTGGAATCGCCATTATTAGACATCGCATGAAAATGAAATCCGAGGATCTTTACATTCGGCAAACATTTTGCTAAAGCAATCGCATTAGGCACCTCGAACTCATCAATTCCAAATTGTGTTGGTACACCTGACATTTTCAATTGTGCATTTGGGACAGAATGACGTAAATTAACACGCAGCAATATCGATACGGTTGTCCCTTTCTGACCAGCAATATGATTGACTAACTGTAATTCATGAAAACTCTCGACATGAAGCAAAGCAACTCTGTTATGAATAGCCCCTTCAATCTCCGCTTGTGTTTTCCCAGGTCCACCGAACAAAATAAGAATTTCCTTATCTACAGCCCTGATTTTCTCTATCTCCCCTAACGAAGCTGCTTCAAACCCATGGACAACCGGAGCTAATGTTTTAAGAAGCGTTTCATCTGAATTTGCTTTAATGGCATAAAATAAACGGAAATTGGAAGGAAGAGTTGTCATTAACCGATCCACGTGATGACGCAGCTTCGATAAATCATATAAATATGCACAAAAAGGATTCTCTCGTTCCATCCTGAGAGATTGGACGATTTTTTCTATCATATTTCTACACCCCATATATATTAGAATATTACAATTTCAAAATTTGCCGCCTTGTTATGACAATGAATATGGTTATAACAAGACAACCTAATCCCATTACAGCTCCTGCCCATTGAATTCCGGTCCAAGCAGCTATGGCACCAATGAGCATCGCTCCTAAAGGAATAAAACCTCTATCCATTAAAGCGATACTTAAAACCCTCCCACGCAGTCGATCGGGAACTTGCATCTGTAAAGTAATCCGGCTTAATGTTCGGTAGGTTTGACTCGTTAATCCGACAAAAAACATTGCGGCACCTGCTACGAACAGATTTTTCGTTCCAATGAAGAGAAGCAAAGAAATTCCAAAACCGATAATGGAATAAATCAGCCACTTTCCCGCTCCCTTAATCTCTTTACCAAGCGAAAGCCATGTCGTACCGACAATGGCACCAATAGAGGAAACCGATAATAGGATGCCAAATCCTTTTGGTCCAAGGCTTAAAAGATCCCTGGAGAATAATGGCAGCATGGTTGTATAGGGAAAACCAAATACCATCGGCACAATGGCTAAAATGAGTAAGGATTGAACAGATGGCTGACCTTTTATATAATGGACTGCCTCACGAAGAGTTGACTTCTCTTTTCCCTTTTTTTCATGGAGTGATATGGAATCTGTACGAATCATCAATAAAGAGAGCAATACACCTAACGTCCCCCACGCATTGATATAGAATAATTGGGCAATATCGATAACGGCAAGCAGCGCTCCTGCAATCGCCGGTCCAATTATCCGGGAAAGGTTGATAATCATCGTATTAATGGCAATGGCACTGGCCATAGAGCTTTGCGGTACAAGATTGGGTATTAATGCATTCCGAATAGGAGGGTCCATCGCTGCCAACATTGCCCGCAGTGTCACAATAAACGCAAAAAGCCAAAAAGACGGGTTTGCCTCAACCAGATAGCCAAGGCAAAATGTCAGCAGCATCATTCCTATCTGAAGCAAAATCAATAATTTTCGTCTATCATATCGATCAGCCAAGATGCCTGCTGGGATACTTAATAAAAAAGCAGGAACTAAACGGCAAGCATTAATAATCCCCAAGTGAAGCGGAGAGTTCGTTAATTGTAAAACCGCCCAATTTAAGGCGACTAAATCCATCCAATCTCCTACCCGTGTCACCAAACTTCCAGACATAAAGATTCTGAATGTCCTTGAACGAAGGGCAAAGCTCGAAGATTTTTGAACTTGAACATCTGCTTGTCCCATGAAAACTTATTCTTCCTTCCGACTAAATTGATAAAGGGGATTGGGAACGATTGCGTAAGAATATTCTTTACTTTCAGGTTCCAAACGCATTTTAGTCAGTGCTTTGTGATCAACCTCAGCTTGATAGAATGCCTCCCTGTCCATACGGACATTTTCCGCATATTGCGGTACAGACTCAAGCTGTGCAAAGACTTGTTCGCAAATCCGATAAATTTCCTGCCACATCTCTTCTTCAGTGATGCCAAAATGCTTGCATACTTGTAGAATGAACTCACCGCAGTGATTCTGGAATACTGTATAGAATGCCTTATTATGCATTTCCTTTAAACTCTCTGTCACCGTGACCGAACCAGGATAAAATGGTGCTTGAAATTGATGTGTATGAAGCCTGTTTCGATAAATTCTCGTTCCTCCCCAATCGCGAAATAGCATTCGAACAGGGCTTCCCTCTTTAAATACCATTACACTGTTTTGCAAGTGACCTTCTAAACCAATTCCGTACTTTACCATCAGGGTAAGAAAACCTGGAAGCGCAATCGAAACATATTCTGAGAAGAACTGAAATGCTGCCTTACGAAGTGAAAATTCCTTCTTTTTCTCGGCATACCTTTCAATTAGCTCGGCAAAAATCGGCTTTTCGCTTATTGGTGATTCAGAAAAAAGTGAGCTGCCAACAATCGCTACTTCATCTAATGCTACAAAGGTTTCTACATTCTCACGTATCACAGCAGATAAATTTCTGTTTTTCAACTCATGATCTGCTTCTGCTTCTTTTACTTTGAAATTAAATCCTGCACACTCACAAATAGGTACAAATGTTTCCAAAAGCTTTTGTTCCTGCTCCATGACGGAACGAATGAGTCGAGTGAAAACAGCAGCATTGTTTGTCGTATTTGGAGAAATAGAGCGGACAGTAGAAGTCATCTGACTGTTAACTGCTACTTTGACCGCATATTTTGTTATCTCACCCTTCGCAAAGGGTACAACGGTTCTAAAAGAAGATGTTGCACCACTTAAAACAACGAAGTCATGGATAGGAATCACAATCCGATCCTGAATTTCTTTGTCATAGATAGCTAGAATGGCATTTTCCAGTTGCCACGGATGGACAGGTACCAGCAGATAATCGGTTACACAAAGACCTAGTTTGGCAAATTGCCGTTCAACAGCCTTTGGCAATTCTGGATACTGTTTAAAGAGAAACGCATTGGCATCGTCTTCATCATTCTGTATCACGTTCCACTCCGCATAATCCTTCCGAATAGCCACAAACTGAATAGCTGCTGCTCCATCGAATTCTGGTGCATAGCGAAACACATCTTCCGGTTTCATGCCTAATTTGGTTTTGGTACCCGGATGAAGATTATGTCCTTCTACAGATAATTGTTCAAAAAACAAACTTGAATCAAATCGATTGTTTTTCTTCTTTTGTAATCGTACCCAATCGATTGTCGTTGCGATTCCTTGTTCTTTCGCCTGCTGCTGAAGCTTCTTTTTCTTCTCTGCCCAATAAGCATAAGATAGCGCCAAATTTGCACTTCCATTTTTCAATTCTGCCGCCAATTTCAGCCAAGCACTTTCCTCCTTTTCAGGATGAAACCCTTCCTTATCACGCAACATCTGAAGCAGTTCAATAGAATGTTCGATTGTGCTAACTCCATCTTTCGAAACATATAAAATGACTCCATCTACTTCCACTCGGTTAAATGCATATGTGCGGCTAATCGGAATGACGAGACATTCTTCCCCAGAAAGAGGATATAATTTGTATTTTTTTCCGCTCTCTAAGCCGTATGTATGGAGGTTTTCAATAATCATTTGCCAATACTTATCAATGACCGGAACATTTAGTGCGTGAATAGAGTCAATAACAAGAAGATCATGCGAACTTGAGGCAAGTCCCATAATATCCTCACGTAACATCGATTCTGTCAGCCTGCGTAAAATCCCCAGCCTCCCTTTTGTGAGAGCTGACACATAAAGAGAAACCATATCTGGGTATTTCTTTTTCAAAAACGCAAGGATTTGCAATTCATCCTGCAACATAAACCCTTGTCTGGAGTACTTATATGCGGTACGCAAAACACCGCTCTGCAAAAGTTGAGTTGAACTTACACTCATAACTGAATCTCTCCTTTCCATTCCATCATAGGATTCGGAACTTCCATAAATGAATAGTCTGTAATATCTCCGCGCAGCCGCATCGTCGTTAGAGCCTTTAAGTCAATCATAGGCTGAAAAAGAGCCTGCTCATCGGCTATAGCTTGTTCGGCAATAGAAGGATCTTTCTTTAACTCTTCAAAAACAGCTTTACATACGACAATGACCTGTTTCCAAAGCCTCTCTTCATTGATTCCAAGAGCACGAACGATGCATGTGATCAATTCAGCAAAATGATTTTGCATAACTGAATACGAAATAATATTTCTTAATTGGGCTTCCTTTTCCGTTACAATGGAGGATCCTGGATAAAACTCCGCTTCATACCCTTGCTTTTGCAATCTTTCCGGTAAAATCCGCGCCCCTCCGAAGTCTCTTAAAAGAATACGCACCAACTCTCCGTGACGAAAAACAGAGACACTATTTTGCATATGACCTTCTAAACTAATTCCATACCGTATCATTAAGATTAGAAAACCCGGTAACGATGCTTTCGCATATTTTTGCATAAATAAAATGGCAGCTTCTCTGACATCAGATAAACCTTTGCAGGCAGCCAATTCCTCAATTAATTCAATGACAATCGGTTTACCACTTATTGGTGACTCCGCTAAAAGCGCTGCGGCAGCCATTGGCGATTCTTCTTCGCTTTTGACATGGTTCTCCGGATTCTCGCGAAGAATCGATGCTAAATTGGCCTGTAGTGTCCACCGCTCCTCCTCCGGCAACGTTGCGTTTACTGGTTGGAAATAGACACCTGCACGTTCTTGAAGAACAACAAACTTTCCCGCAAATTTATTCTCTTTTTCTTGAATGTCAGCTAATATCTTCGAAAGAATAGGCCCATTTACCACTGAATTAGGTGATACGATACGTACAGCACTAGTCGTTTGTATATTGACAGCTGTTTTTATGTGATGCCTTCCCTGTCCACATTTTTGCAGGGGTGCTAATGAGCGAAAAGAAACCAATGGTTGTGCCGGAATACGAAAGTCTAAAATGGGAACAATGATCTTCTGTTCAATCTCTTTTTTGTACAAAGAGTAGACGGTATGGTCAAACTGCCACGGATGGACAGGCATCAATTCAAAATGGGCAGGATTTAATCCTTGCTTTTGCAATGTATCTTCCACAACTGATTGCAGCCCCTCATACTCTTCGAATAAACGGGTTGTTACGGTGTGTTCATCGATGGAAGCCGTTTGACAGTAGTCTTTTCGAACCGCCACAAGAGCTGTCTCTAAAGTAGACCCCCATTCTGGTGAATACCGGATGACATCCTCTACATCAAGACCAAACCTCGTCTTCGCTCCAGGATGCAGGGGATGACCTTCTACTACCCATTGTTCATAAAAAGCCAATGGACTAAAGCTCTCGTTCTCCTTACTTTGTTTGTTCCCCCATTCTAGGGATGTCTGAATATTCTCTAACTTCGCTGCAGGAGCCATCTCCTGTTTTCTCCGGGCAGCACCTGCTAATGCCAAGGTAAGGTTCGCTGCTCCGTTTTGAATCTCCAGTTTGAATCGTTGAAACTGCTCTTCTGTTGCTTCATTTAATAATCCTTCTTCCCGCAACAACTCTAGTAGTTCAACAGGGTGTGAAAGTACGCTAGAATCCTCATGATCATGAACTATAGCAAAATCACCGATATCAAATCTTCCAAGTGAATGCCGCATGTTAACGGAGGTTTGTATCGTTTTTCCACTTGGCAGATGAACGCAAATGCTTGTACCATTTTCCCCAAGCCATGAGACCCTTTCTTCTTCGATTAGCTGTTCACGTATAAGTGCTTGAAAAAGACGCTGAAAGATTCCTCTTCTTCCTGCCTCAAGATTTGCAAGAAATCCTTCTTCCAATGCTGGATTTTTACTCCTTATGTAAGATAACGTTTTTAACTCTTCCACATCATAAGCCTCTTTTTCTATAACTCTAGTAGACTCGGTTCGCAACGAATTCATTTCTCCACACCCTTTACAAAATCATTTGATAATAACCTCTTATATTGATAATGATAATTATTATCAATATAAGATTCGAATATTATAATAATTGATAATGGTTATTATTGTCAATAAATTTCAGTAATAAAAATAATAGATGTTCATGACTTTATAGAAAACTTTATAAGAATCATCTTCAAGGTATGTGAGAAAAGAATCTGATTTTATTTCTAAAGTTATAAAAACTGCACCCCTATTGATAGTTTGGTTTTCAATAGGGGTGCAGTTATATATCTTTTTACAGAAAATAATGGTTTATTGAAAGCCTAAATTCTTGATAAACATCAATCTTTGTGTACTGCTCAAACGATTCATTCCTTGACAAAACAGATATAGAATGTATTTTAATCTTAACAGAACCCACCACGCCTCTTAACAATGCGGACCACGGTGGGTCATTTTATTTATTCAAGGAGAAATTTAAATTGAAACCTGAAAAAGACCAGTTCAAAATAAAGCCTCCTAAAACATACAAAGAACAAATTGAGATATATAAAAGTAGGAATTTATATATCAAGGATTCTGAATACGCAGAAAAAATATTGCAGCGAGTTAATTATTACCGATTATCTGATTATGGTCTTACCATGAAGGAGCCTGTTTTCAAAAATCAATATTCAGGGTGCTTCATTCGGTATAGGCATCTACTAACCTTTTCTTTCCTAGCGCGTCTTTCAATATTACTAGAAGTTGCTTATTTGAATACTTGGCAGACAGTAGTGGGTTCGTTAAAAGATTTTTTGGGAAAATCTTTTCTCCATTATTAATGTATAGGTTCGATATAGCGCTAGCACTGATTCCTGCAGCTGAACCTAAAGCAATAATCCCACCTGTGCTTGTCCCACATATCATGTCAATAAATTGATGGATAGGGGCTCCAAGTTGCTGCTCAATTCTTTCTAAATAAACTGCCGGCAATATCCCTTTCATCCCTCCTCCGTCAATCGAGAGGATTCTCAATTCACTACTTTAATTCTTATTCTACGATATGACCCAAAACCAAAATAAACGCATTTCTTCGAATGTGCCCGATTGTTGCAGATCAGTGGTACTGGAGATAGCACGCGCTTATTGAACTCTAGCTACCCATTAGTACAACAAGAAGTGTATCCTTGTTATAAAAAAGAGTCTTATATAACTTTTGCAATAAATACAATCAAATACGAAGCAGGAATAATTAGTAATAGCGATGCGAATGTTCCCAATGTTTTACTTCCTACCATCCCAATCACAACTGCACGAAAATCTTCTTCTGTGCATTTTCCTTCTATCACATCATCCGTCATAACCGATAACTGCGGGTCTATTAATATGGACATGAGAATCGTTGCAATCCCATTTATGATGGAAGATAAAGTAACGCATGTTGCTCTTAAATCTGGAGCGATACTACCTGCATATATTGGTGCTAAGGCCCCAACCGTTAATAAGGCAACTGCAATGAGATTATAAATGATTATTTTTGTAGGTAATTTCCTTAAATTCAATCCTGTTATATTCTCTTTTACGGGGATTGCGACACAATCCTTTATGTAATTAACTCCAGCTTTTGAAAAACTATGGATAACAAGTTTAGGAATTGACCGTTCGACAGAGAAATTTAATACCCCTTTATAAAAAATCCTTTGAAATGTTGGAATTAAAAAAGCACCAACAATTGTAGCAATACCCGATACTAAAATTATGACATTAAATATATGTAATAAATCATTCGAATCAGAGTTATGTTCTACATATTTGGTTAATAACGGAATTTGAAATGTCACCGCCATTCTTGATACTAACGATAAGATATTAAATACTGCAAATGAAACAGCTATTTTGCCTGTTCTAACACCAACCATTCGGACAGAATACGCCAAAGTCCCTATCAAAGATATTATAAAGTTTAAGATTAAAACAATGATGATTTGTGAACTCAATTACCTTACACCCACTTTTCTTCTATTCTTAATAATTCAAATTTAACATAAATATCCAATTTTATCGAAAGTGTTATGCAATTAAATGGCCCAATTGCTGAGGAAAACTGAAGGACTCTCTCCATTTAGATTATACCCATGCTAGTTACAGGTTTCACTTGAAAGAACGTCTGCTTTTCCTTAAGCAGACGTTCCTTTTCTTGACTAGTTTCTTCTATTAAAACACCTGATCGTTCCGCTTCATGTTTTTGTATATTCCTTATATTTACAAATGATAATATTCCAGTCAAAGTAGAAGTTCTCAAACGTTAAAAAAAGCTGACCTTTAACGATCAGCTTCTTAATAGATTCTTTACTTTTTTCAGTATAAAACTATAATTCTCGAGTATTAAGCTAGATTTAAATGAGCTACTAGATTGACGTTATTGCGAATCGTATTCGCTACAGGGGACCATCTTAATACTTTCTCTTGCATTATTTTCTCTTGCTCTGCTGTTAGATTACCTGTGATATAAGCTTTTACCCGAATTTCAGTAAATCCAGCCACTTGCTCTTCTGGTGTTTTCGCCACACCCCATACTGGTGAAATATCCATGTCTCCCTCTAACTCCAAACGAAGTTCTTCTAATGGAATTCCAATGTCTGTCGCATTGGCCATATAGCCGACCGCCAGACATGCTCCTAATGACGCTAATACATGTTCGGACGGATTTGGTGTTGAATTTGTACCAAATAAATGGCATGGCTCGTCAATTACTACTGGATTTAAATCGCGGACAAATGTATCATTTAAAAATCCGCCTTTATTGATTGTGACTGCTTTAGAAACAACCCGATAGTTTTCTGGTGTCGCTTCTGCTTTTTGCACTAAATCTTTTAATCCTGCTCCATCGATTGGCTCTAAAACTTTATCTTCTTTTCCCTCGGATACATGTAATAGGGCTGCCAAGTTAACATTGTTGCGCATCGTATTAGCTACCGGTGACCATCTAAGTACTTTTTCTTGCATTGTTGCTTCTTGTTCTGGTGTGAAGTCCCCTTTTATAAAAGCATTAACCCGAATTTCAGTGAATCCAGCCACTTGCTCTCCCGGTGTTTTCGCCACACCCCACACAGGAGAAATGTCCATGTCTCCTTCCAGTTCCAAGCGAAGTTCTTCCAATGGAATCTCCATCGCTGTCGCATTGGCCATATAGCCAACGGCCAGGCAGGCACCTAATGACGCTAATACATGCTCGGATGGATTTGGAGTGGAATTTGTGCCAAACAAGTGGCATGGTTCATCAATTACAACCGGGGTTAAATCGCGGACCAGTGTATCATTTAAAAATCCACCTTTATTGATTGTGACTGCTTTGGATACAATTTTATAATTTTCAGGTGTTGTTTCTGCCTTTTTCACTAAATCCTTTAATCCTGATGCATCAATCGGTTCCAATGCTTTTGTTGTTTTTTCCATGTCTTCTTCCTCCTAAAATATCGTTCTATTTTTTTATTTTAATGATTTCCTACTGCACATAGATTTGGTCCAATTTCAAGCTGAGTTTGTTCACTTGGATCGGCTTCACGTTTCCCTTGATTGATTTGCGTAATACGTTCAAAATTAGGAGGCGTATCTCCAAGTCGCTCCATAATAGTAGAGATAAATTGCTCTTTATCTTGGACATTCAGTAATTCAGTTTGTGCTTTTATCTTGGCAAAAGATTCTCCAATAAAGCCTTGTTCATTAATTTCAGACGGGTGGGCAAAATGCCCGGGCAGAATATTCACATCTTCGTCTAACAAATTTAAAATCTTATTCACTGTTTGAAAAAGTATTTCTGACATCTCTTTTGCCCGTCCCTTTAAATCAGGTCGGCCAAGTCCATTCACAAACAAAGTGTCTCCAGTCAAGAAATATTGATCGTCTATAAGCAAACATGTACTAGCACCCGTATGTCCTGGTGTCTTCACACTAATTAGCTCTAAGTTTCCTTGACCGAAAGGAAGTTTCTTTTTATCAGGAAGCGGTGTATATTCCTTTCTGGCGTGTATCATTTCTTCTTCTGCAATCCAATAGTTGGCACCTGTTACATCCGCCAACACTTTGCCGCCGGAAATATGATCTGCGTGCAGATGGGTATCTACAACATGGCGGAGTGAAACGTTTAATGCCTTAGCTAATTTTTGATAAAGGTCAATATGTCGGCTTGGATCGACAATTACTGCTTCGTTGCCGGAGGCCACTAGATAAGAGAGGCATCCTTTTGCATGACGGATGACTTGATACAATTTCACTGATTCGTTTATATATACAGGAACCGTTTCATAAAACTCAGACCATGCCTGCATACCACCAGATAAGTAAGCTACATCATATCCAAACTCTTCAAGAATTTTCGCTGCTCTTTCAGCCAAATGGCCTTGCTCACAAACCGTTACAATTTTTTTATCAAGTGGAATGGTTTCAGTAACAGCTGATCCTAATTCCTTCATCTTGAGAAACTGCATATTCCGAGAATCAGCATGTTTGCCTTCGATATGCCATTTTTCATAGGCTAAGGCTGATCGCAAATCCATAATGACGACCCCCTCTTCTGCATCCATCCTTTCTTTTAATTGATTTGCGTTAATTGATATGGTCATAAATGATGCCCCCCTTAAAATTTTTTATATGGTAAAAACTTCCCATTTAAAGTAATAACTACTCGATCACCTTTTGGATCTTCCTGTTTATCCATATCCATGCTGAAATCGATTGCACTCATGATTCCATCCCCAAATTTCTCATGAATTAATGTCTTAATCGTTTCACCGTATACTAAAATCAATTCATATAAACGATAAATCGTCGGATCGCTTGGCGGCATCGAAAGTGTTGCACCTCTGTAAGGGATTGTTTGTAGAAATTTTGCTACATCTTCCGGTAATTCTAAAAGATCAATGACTTCCTTCGCTTCTTTTTCATCCATAGTATGTTGTCCCATAAGTGCTGCAGTTGTCCATACTTCTGAACGGCCAATTGTTTCAGCAATTCGTGAGAAAGTAAGTCCTTTTTCCTTTTTTGCTTCTAGAATCATTTCTTGTACTTGTATAGTTCTCATCTTGTCTATTCCCCCACTTCATTTATTTGATTGATTACTAACTTGTTAATCACATTATATAACCGTCAAAATTTATTTTGGTGGTTTTTGTCAGATAATCTAACACACTTTTTACTATTAAAGTTGTTTTTAGCGGTTATAATTAATCCTCAAGCCATACGGTAATTGAATCAAAGTCATCAATCAAGCTGACCTATACACAAAAAAGGTGAGTACCCTACGATTTGCAGTGACTTCACCTTTTGTTTACTTTGTGCTATATTCTATTTTTGCTGTTATTAGTGTTTGGGTTCTTACATTATGAATTAAAAATGGATAATGATATTTGCAAGATAGATACCATTAACAAAAAAGTCAGTATACCCTTCAGGATCTTAACATGAATATGCCTGCTCAACATGGTGCCTAAAGGAGCTGAAATGATACTGGCTGTGATTAACGTAATTGTTGGAATCAATAAAATATCATCGCCCATTAATTTACCTATAACAGAACCAATGGAAGAAATAAATGTAATAACTAGAGAAGAAGCAATGGCTGTACGCATTGGAATTTTTAAAATGCTTGTCATGACAGGAACAGCAATGAAAGCTCCTCCTGCACCAACAATTCCTGATACGCCCCCGATCAAGAATGCTAGCGATCCTGCCAGTTTTTTATTAAACTGAACCTTTCTATCATTCTCATGTTCATTCTGTTGATTTGATCCAAACATTAAGATAACCGCCATAATTGTTAACATAGTATAAGTAATATTGATCGCTTCTTCTGGTAATAATTTAGAACCAAATCCCCCTAGAAAGCTCCCAGTAATCATAAAAGTCCCCATTGTAGCAACGAGAGATTTATGAATGTACTCTCCTTTTCGAAAAGATACCATAGCTGCCAGTGTCGTAAAAAATACTTGTACTGAACTCATCGCTGTGACTTCCTGCGGAGAAAAGGATGAAAAACCAAGTAAAGGCGGAATATACAGTAATAACGGGTAATTGATAATGGCTCCTCCAATGCCTAACATACCTGAGATCAGAGAACCTAAAAAACCTATTACAAATATGAAAAAAATCAAACCAACCTCTCCTTCCTTATTCAGGTCTTCCGATTGTGAACAATACAAAAACGAACCTCCTTTTCAGCAGGACATGATTCATTCCCGAAAAGGAGGTTGTTCCGTTATATTACTAAATTCCATTCAGCCGCAAGATTGACACTGTTGTGAATAATTGCCTCTAACGGCACTGCTCTACCAATCTAGTAAGTATTGCATTGACTTCTTGTGCCCAATAGCGAAGTTCCTTAACTTGTTTTATATACTCTTTAAAAAGATAATCCATATCACGGAAGATGACAGTGCTCCCTTTACCCGATTGGGACTGGATAACTGATATTCTAAGTGGAATATCAATTGCTGCCATTGGAAGTTTTTCTAATAATTTTGATCCCATTCGAGGATTACCAAACAAAATCGTAAAAGCTGGATATGAATATACCCGAAGTGCTTCCATATCATTTTGATGGTCTACCACTGCATATAACTTGATTCCATGTTCCTCTATACAAGTACAAATCTTCTTAACTAGATTTTTAGGCTCGTTATTTATATACATTGTTTTTAGAGAATTAAATTTATGCTGAATACTCATGGATTTGAACAACTTTCGTATTCTTTTTGCTATCAATTCCTAACACACGATCTAAAGATACAATACCTCTTAATCCTTCTTGATTTCTCACATAAAAATATTCTTCATCATATTTTAAAAATAGAGGATATAATGAGCTGATAGAATCCTCACTATTCACGATCGTTCTCGTTTTATCAGGAAATGTAGAAGCAGGAAGCATAATTTCCTTTACTAATAATTGTTCTCCGGTATCTCCCACTTCAGAGAAATGAGGATAACGTGAATGAAACCACTTAATGGCCAAAAGGATAATAAGATTTCCACCGATAAATAGTGTCCAAACAATCGGATTTAAAATTGAATAACTTTCCATAATAGCCTCCTTTTATGAACGTTTTTGTTTTACTCGATAAAGCAACATGACTTTCCGTGGATTGCTGACAAAATGAAAAACTGTCGCAACAAATAGTACACCACCGATAAAGTTTCCCATTAAGGTTAAGACTTGGTTATAGGCCCAGCCATATTGCCCAAATCCCCAATGCAATAAAGCAGTTGAACCCGAATCTGTCAGTGGAGCACCCGTTAAGGCAGTAAAGTCAGACTGCATTAATAATGGTAATGCGATGAAGCCAATATTCGCAATCGCATGTTCGGTCATACTGCCGACAAAAGCAAAGGGACCATAATACGCTACTGCCATTTTTCCAACATCAGACCTTGCTTTTAAATACATAAACATCGCTGTTTGCAAAAACCATGTACATAAAATGCCTAGCAGGAAGATGGATAAACCATCCATGCCTGTTTTTGATACTGCAAGCGCGTGGGCTCTTAAAGCATAGATACTTTTTTCAAAAGGACCCCCGGCAAAAGCCAGAAGTGACATAAAAGATAAACTCCCCAATGCATTCCCGATATATCCTGCAATAACAAATAAGATATATTGTACAATGGTAATCTTTTTATGAAAGACTCCGATAATTCCTAAGGCCATTTCCGCTGTAATTAATGACATCCCCGTCATCATGATGACAACCAATGAAAACCCAAAAACAAGACCCATCACAAGATTTTGCAGACCCGGTATGGGTATTCCGGCAGAAACAGAAAGTGAAAGTGTAGCTCCAAAAGCAACAATTGCCCCGCCAGCAAACGCGTGTAATAAAAAGGATAAGGGTCTATTTTTCAGCATTTTCCATTTATCCTTACTTAACTGGGCTGCCCGATACATCGTTTCTTCCATCGAGTATGGTCCCATATCAGGTGAATGATTTATTACTGGGTTCACTTTTTCCTTTTCCATTCATTCATCCCCCCTTCTTTTTATGTTCAAAACCTTTATATTATTGGTTCCATTCATGGATACCTTCCGAGAAGCATTCTCTGCGACAAAGAATAGTTCTCGAAAGATACAACTGGCCATGAATGATCATATTAAAAACAAATAGTATTCAATTTACACCTAGAAGGGGATTTGATTGTTCATGAAGCATTCTCTTTAAATGTTTAATAGCAGGGGTTACTACAGCGATAAATAACGCTTCCCGTAGTCTTCTCATACTATCTGATTTTTTCAAATAACCTGCAGCCCCTTGATACAACATGGCTATTTCAGCTGTCTTTAGTGCCAATTCAGCTCCCTGTAAACGAATTTGTACAGCATCATTAAAGGGAACCTCTATAGTGGATTCAAATAAATCATGTATTTTATGTTGAACAGCTTCTAATTCGTCTAATATATGTTCTGTTGAAACGCCAATAAATTTATTTGATTCATTCTGTTTTTTGATACACTTTTGCATCGTATCAACTGATGCTTTAATGAGCCCTATCCCCATTCCAGTTTGAGTTAACATAAAACTTGAACGTATAGTTTTAACAAAATCATCTGCGGATGTAGAAATCATGACATTATCCTCAAGAAATACATCATCGAAACGACAAGTAAAGGATCGAGTCCCATTTAATCCGGCAAAGTCTTTATGTTCTGTTAGGGTTAAACCCAGAGAATCGCAGTTAACCATTGCGAAAATTCGTTGTTCCTCATCTACTTGGGCAATAATTCCGAACCAGTGTCCTTTCCCTAAATTTGAAACATACGGGAGAATACCATTGATTGTATACCCATTTTCATGTCGTTCTGCTGTTAAGCGTAATGTCTCCATTCCCGCATAATACTTCATCGGATTTGATAATCCTGTACCTGCTAATACTTCACCACTTTCCAAAAGAGGAAGTAATGTTTCCTTTAAGTATGCATTTCCAGAATTGGATATAAAAGAAATAGCCGTAGTATGGCACCAAATAAGAAATGAAGTAGAAACGCAAGATCTTGCAGCTATGTTGATCAATTGCAGTCTTTTCAACATTTCCTCTTTATATGTTAGTTCCGAAATTTGATAAGCTCCCGCTTTTCCCAAAGCTCTTAATACCGTTTCCGGATAAACACCTTCCTCGTCTATGGCCCTGGTCATTGGGGATAATTCCTCTTTTAAAATACTCTCATACTTGTTTAATACATTGTTATTGGCTAACAACATTTTTGGACACCACCTATTTTAGATTTTTTATTAAAATTTTAATTTTAATAAGTATTCAGTCCCTTTTGGTTAATAATCACCTCTTTGGCTATCATTTGGTGCTATTGATTTCTGCTCTGTACCCTTTTTTGCTCTGATTCCTTAATAATCACATTATATAACCACCAAAAATATTTTTGGCAGTAATTGTCAGATCTCCTAACATTCTTTTAAAATACATCTTTTATATATCACTGGATTCAAAGATAGAACATGGTGCTATCAGAAGATCTAAAGAGGAAACTTTATTTATAATCAGGCAGGAAATGGATCTAGTAAATGGATCAAATCAATGTTGTATCCAATTAAGGAATATAAAAATTTTGGTGTTTTATTGACATTAGGTCTATAATAGGTAAAACCGATTTTATTGGTTAGGAGGTGGTTCCTATTAGTAGTCATCGAAGTTTTGTTTTCGTAGGTGGGAATACAGCTGTAGATTTTTCAAATACGATTAAAATGGTTGATGGGTCCAAAACAGATTTACTAGGCTCTTCATATCTGCTCTATGATTGGACACAAAAACTAAAAATTGATGTTCCTTTGGAATCCATTGAAGCCAATTTCGACCATTTTATTACACTAAGAAATTTAATTCACCAATGCTTTCAAGATTTTGCGTATAAAAGAGAGATCGATCCAAATCATTTACAGGCTGTTAATGATTTCATACGGCAATTTGGTATCTATCCGCAGATTCGTCCTGAACCGACAAACTTTCCATCTTTATCGTATGAATCAAAACAATTGAATTCTCCCTTACTTCATCACATTGTTCAATCTTTCTTTGAAGTCATTTCACAAAAAAAGATCCTGGATCGTTTAAAACCTTGTGAAAATGATGATTGTGTTTTGCTTTTCCTAGATAAATCTAAAAATAAAACACGCAGATGGTGCAGTATGACGATTTGTGGAAATAAAATAAAAGCGTCTCGATTTTATTATCGTAACCGGCATCCTTTATAAGCTTATGACCCCCTTGACTCCTCCATGGAATCAAGGCTTTTTTTTCGCTATAAAGCTTTTATTATGATGTTCAACCTCAACCTATTCTCTCCCTTAAACTTCATTTCTCTCTTTCTCGACATCTAATTAAGAATTTTTATGGTAATACGAACTTTATAAAAGGTTAAAAAATATGTTAGAACACCTAACAATAACTGCCAAAACTATTTTTAATGGTTATATAATACGGATATTAACTTTTAGTTAACTCCATTTGTTTATTGTTGGGTAATAAGCTATAGGACATCTATGCAACATATTCGCATCATCATAATGTCCTTATCACAAAGAAACGCAATAAGAAAGGGAAGGGGGAAATACAGAATGCTATCCAATATTGGAATACCCGGATTAATTCTCATCATTACTTTAGCCTTAATTATTTTTGGTCCCAGTAAATTGCCGGAATTAGGGCGAGCAGCAGGGAACACATTACGAGAGTTTAAGGAATCCACACGTCCTGTCTTTACAGAAGAAGATGATATGAAAAATGATAAAGGAGAAAAATAAAGATATGAAAAATGAATCTAACTCACATATTTGCTATGACGGCTGCACTCATGAATCACATCAATATTTAGAAACTCCTATTGTAAAACCTTCACAACTTGATGATTATCATTCTGACATAAAGGATTTAGGTTTAAACATGATGTCCAGGAGGAATTTTCTAAAGTCCTCTACTGCAACATTAGGAATGCTAATGCTCATGAGCGGAGGTGCCCTCTCCCTTTTAGCTGCTTGCGGTAATGATGAATTAAATAAAAATGTAATTAACACGGATCTAGAGAAACCCGAACTAACAATAGGATTTATCCCAATAACCTGTGCAACCCCCATCATTATGGCTGATCCTATGGGATTTTATAAAAAATATGGATTAAATGTAACAGTTAAAAAATATGCAGGCTGGGCAGATATAAGAGATGCATTTATTGCAGGAGAGATTGACGCAGCCCATCTACTTTCACCAATGACTCTTGCCTTATCGATGGGAATAGGCTCGAGTGCAGTCCCTACTAGATTAGCAGCGATAGAAAATATTAATGGCCAGGCTATTACGCTGGCAAATAAGCATAAAGGCAAGGTTAAAGATATTAAAGATTTAAAGGGTATGACTCTAGGTATACCTTTTGAATATTCCATGCATAATCTTCTGCTTCGCTATTATTTAGCAGAAGGAGGACTAAATCCTGATATCGATGTAAACATAAGAGTAACTCGGCCGGCAGATATGGTAGCCAACCTGGCCTCAGGGAACATTGATGGTTTTTTGGGACCAGAACCATTTAATCAAAGAGCTGTTTTCCAAGAGTTTGGTTTTATCTTTAAACTAACAAAAGATTTGTGGACCAACCATCCTTGCTGTGCTTTCGGTGTTAAACAAGATTTTATTGATAAAAACCCTAAGACCTACAACGCTTTACTAAAATCAATCACAGATGCAACATACTATAGCAGTGATAACACTAATCGAGAAAAAATTGCTAAAGCAATCTCCACAAAGCAATATTTAAATCAGCCGGAAGAGGCTGTCAAACAAGTTCTGACTGGAAAAGGTCCAGATGGAACTGGAAATATAATAAACGATCCCAAAAGAATTGATTTTGATCCATTCCCTTATAAAAGCTTTGGCGCATGGATGTTAACTCAATTTAGCAGATGGGATTATGTAAAAGAACCGCTAGATACAGAGGAAATAAAGAAAATCGTAGATGAAGTATTCCTAACCAATGATTTAAGGCAGATCCAAAAGGAATTAGGACATTCAATTCCTGAAAATGATTATAAAGTTGAAACTATTATGGGTAAGGCTTTTGACATCGATAATTTATGGATGACGAATTAGGAGGTATAAAAATGAAAGCGAAAATAGATCATTCAAGTGTTATTTCAAACATTTCTTTTTCGAAAAAAAAATTAAGGGATAAAAGGACATTATCTGTAAACATGAAAGCCTTCCTTGTTTTTATAGGTATGATTTTCGCAACAAGTGTAATATGGGAAACAGTTGTACGAATGGGATTCGTTTCATCTCTTGTTCCGGCTCCCACTCAAGTGATCGTTAGTGGTTACGAAACATTAAAGGATCCATTTTATAACTATGGCGTAAATGATGTAGGAATTGGTTTACATCTTCTATCAAGCCTGCAACGTGAATTAACGGGATTTTTATTAGCGTCTTTAATAGCTGTTCCATTAGGTTTTTTAATTGGAACATCTGAGGTGGTATCAAAAGCCATAGATCCTATTGTACAAATTTTACGTCCAGTCTCACCTTTGGCATGGCTTCCAATAGGTTTGGCAACTCTGCAAGATTCAGAGAGTACAGCGATTTTTGTCATTCTTATCTCCAGTCTTTGGCCAATACTTCTAAATACTATTTTTGGAGTCCGAAATATTTCTCCAATCTACTTAAACGTGGCACGCACTTTAGAAACTAATCGATGGATGGTTATTCGTTATATTTTACTTCCTGCTTCATTACCTAATATAATCACAGGTTTACGAGTGAGTATGGGTGTGGCATGGCTCGTTATCATTGCTGCTGAAATGCTTATTGGAGGAAGAGGAATTGGTTACTTTGTATGGAATGAATGGAACAACTTAAATATTTCTAACATTATTGTCTGTATATTAGTCATTGGGTTAGTTGGAATTGGATTAGATCGATTACTAGGAATATTAGAAAAGAGGTTTAGTTATGATGGATAAATATTTTCTTCAAATTAGTAATGTGGCTAAGTCGTATAAAACCAGAGGAAAAGTTTCAGAAGTTCTAGATATGATATCTCTTCAAATTAACGAAGGTGAATTTATATCTTTAATTGGACCTAGTGGTTGTGGAAAAAGTACCCTGCTAAATATGATTGCAGGATTGGAGACCTATCAGAAGGGAACCATTAAATTAAAGGATAAATTAATTGAAGGTCCTGGAGTGGACCGTGGAATGGTGTTTCAAAATCATGCACTTTTCCCTTGGATGACAGTCTTTGAAAATATTATGTTTGCCTTAAATAGTGTAATGGAGAATAAAAGTAAGGAAGAAAAAGAGATACTAGCCAATAAGTATTTAGATCTAGTAAAACTATCGTCTGCTAAAGATAAAAAACCTAAAGAAATCTCGGGAGGTATGAAGCAAAGAGTCGGAATTGCCAGGGCATTTGTGATCAATCCAAAAGTCTTACTGCTGGATGAACCTTTTGGTGCATTAGATGCTATCACACGCGAAGAGCTGCAAGATGAATTAGAACGGATATGGGAACAAGATAAACGAACAGTTATTATGGTTACCCATGATGTAGAGGAGGCCATCCTACTATCAGACCGTATTGTTGTAATGAGCCATGGACCAAAAGCAAGGATTCAAGAAATTATTAATGTCGATATACCACGACCAAGAAAAAAATCTGAACTGCTAGATAACCCAAGGTTTAATAAATTAAAAAAAGAATTAATCAAGATGCTTCATTCAGAAAGTATTAAGACTTAATTTAAGACAGTCCCAAAAGGTGTCACCACTCTTAATTAATTTTTCTGGAATCTATTGGAACCTTTTTATATAGAATATCCTCACCTTTTGGGATTTAAATATTAACGTAACCTCTATGATCGAGTGCATCTTTATGGATTTCATAACAAGGTTCCAGTCCATATTTTTCAATTCCTTCATTATATTCCACCCATTTTTGATAGCACGGAAGATAAAATTCCCAGTTTAACTCCTCATCTTTCACACCCTAGCAGCTGTTGATAAAAATAGATAAAATATAAACCCCTTATTAGATCTTATAAGGGGTTTCCTCCTATTAATTCTTTGGCGCATTTAGTATCTACTGAATATATTCTTCCAAAGCCGATTGATCCCTCACAAAAAGGTGTTTATTTCCCGATAAAGAAATAAACCCTAAATCTTCAAACTTGCTGAACTTCCGGCTGATCGTTTCTCTTGTCACGCCGACATAACTGGCGGCTTCTTCCCTTGTGACCGGCAGTTCAATCAAAACGCCTTCCTTCTTCTTTCTGCCAAACTTCTGGCTGAATTCCAGTATCATACTAGCAATTCTCACTTCTGGATCCTTCGTGGCTAAGTTTTGCGCTAAATTTTCTGTATGGGCTAATCGTTTCGTTACCGCCTTTAATAGTTTCAGTGAGATCCCCGGATTGGCTTCCATAATACGATCAATATCCGATTTTGTTAACATGCATACCTGAGTTTCCTCTAAGGCGCAGACACTGAAATTGGTTGCTTCATCATTATTAAACAGATGTAATTCGCCAAAGAATTCGCCGCTGGATAGGATATATAGAATTTGTTCCTTGCCGTTGACGGTATATTTCGATATCTTGACCCGGCCTTTATTGACGATAAACAAGGTATCTGATTTATCGCCTTCATGCAGAAGAATCTCGCCTTTTTTAAATTTCATATGTTTCGTCATATTTGCTACTTTTTGAATCTCCTCATTGGATAGCCCGCCGAAGATTGGAACCTTTTTCGGGCAGGGTCCCTGAACTTTATTATGATTACAAATATGTTCGTTCATTTTCATCACCTAATAACATTTTATTTGATAATGATTATCATCATATAACAAACTATATCATGACTAAAATAACGAAAATGTGCTTTAAATCACACTATTTTTATGTAAATAAATACACAATAAAAAAAGTCCTTCATAACCCGGATGAAGGACTTTTTTCAGCTGCCAATTATTTCTTCCTCTTAAACGGCACTCAACAGCAAATCAGCTACATAGGCTGCAGAGTGTTCTACTTTTCTCAATTGTTCCCCCTTAGGAGCAAATCTTACTCTTACCGGAAATTCCACATCCGTCATGCCTGTTGTTTTGATCACTTGTGAGGTGCTTTGAACATCCATATTCGTTTGTGTTAAATAGTCCTGAATGACTTCAATGGCTTCACCGCTCCAGCCGTATGAACCGAAGGCAGCACCGATTTTTCCTTCCAAATTCATCTTTGTCATTTCCCGCAGTACATCTTCAAGACGCCCAATCATATCGGCATATTTTGTTGAACTTCCAACAAATACTGCATCCGCATGCTTAATACTTTCAATAATCTCAGCCTTATCGGACTTATCCGCATTGAAAAGGGAGACTTCAATATTGCTTTCTTCCAGCACTTTCTTTAGATTTTCCGCAATCTTTTTCGTGCTGTTCCTCCATGTGGTATAGACAATCACGGCTTTCTTGCCAGCAGGACAATCAACACTCATGGATTCATATATATCGACATACTTCTCAATATCCTCCCGCAAAATAAATCCGTGGGACGGAGCAATCATTTGTACATCTAAGTCTTCCAACGCATCAATCAGCGTTTTCACATATCGGCGGTGCGGATGGATAATCGCCTGATAATAGCCGATAAAATCATCGGTTATATCAAAGCCGGCCTGATCAGCGAAAACCTCATGATTAGCGACATGGGTGCTAAAGATATCACATGGGAAGAGAATCTTATCCTCGACACAGTACGTAATCATCGTTTCCTGTGTATGCAGATAAGGAGTTTCTTTAAACTTTAACGTTTTCCCGCCGATATCCAATGTATCTCCATCTTTTACAACAAGGAAATTCCTGCTGTGCAGATTGTACATTTCCTTCAATTCATTCACTGCCGGCTCAGTGCAGACAATAGTTGCTTCAGGTGCTCTTCTTGATAATAAGGCTAAGCCGCCTGAATGATCTGGTTCTGTATGGTTAATCACAATATATTGAATATCCTTCAGCTCAACCATTTTGCTTAAATGCTCTACAAACTCCCGGCCGAACTCCATATCAACCGTATCGATAACCGTTGGTTTTTCTGTTTTTAACAGGTAAGCATTATAGGTTGTTCCTTTTTCTAAAACCAAGCGGTGAAACGGTACTTTTCTATCATCATTTTTTCCTACAAGATATACATTCTCCGCTAACATGACTTGATTCATCATCTATATAATCCCCCTGAAATTTCAATTGATCGTGTTTCTCACTGGATTCATCTTACAACACTATCAAAAATCAAATCAGGATTAGAATCACAATTTAGCAAAAAGGGAAACAGCGCCAATATGTCCAGGACGAAATGCCAAATGAATACGCGGTTTCCCTTAAACTAAATGCTTTATGTTCAAAAGGTATGTTTATTCTATTATACTTAAAAGAGCGAAAGGGAAAGAAACAGTATCCTCTCAGTAAATCTGCAAGTATTGTTCAGGCCTAATTTCTCACTTACAGCACCGAGAAATTAGGCCTTTTTTATATTTGGATTTCCTTAACGTTGTAAAAGCATGGTCAAATCATATTCTGTAAAACTTTATTATTTCTTTTTGCATCTATCATTTCTTTTAGTCCGCCCCATTGTTCTTGGAAGATCCTTGGATCCATCATTTTCAAATCCTCAGCAATTAGTGGTTTAAAGTCCATCCAGGCAAGAATGTCTTTTTCTAAATCTAGCCCCGGAGCCATTTCTATTAATCTTAATCTGCCATCAATGACATCAAAGACTGCTCTTTCCGTGACATATAAAACGGGAATACCCGCTTTGGAGGCATACTCTCCACTAAAGGTAATCTGCTCTACTTCGTTAACTATTTTTTTACCTCTGCCATGGTCTAATATCACCATTTGCTTATCTTCAAACTTTTCTTTCGACCCGACCGTAAACTGACCCATGAATACGACCTTTTTAGAAGATTGACTAATATTAATAAATCCTCCCGGCCCAACGACTTTAGGACCAAATTGGCTGACATTGACATTCCCATATTGATCAAGCTGGGCTAATCCTAAAAATGCTGTGTCAAGTCCGCCGCCATCGTAGAAATCGAACATCGCTTCATGATTGATGATGGCGTCCGGATTATAGGAGCCGCCAAAATCAAAACCACTGGCAGGAACTCCTCCGAAAATACCAAACTCTACTGTTAAGGTCATTTCATCTGAAACTCCTTCTTCCGCGGCAACGTTTGAAACGAATGCCGGCATTCCGACACCTAAATTGACAATAGAGCTCGGCGACAATTCCATAGCGGCACGTCTAGCAATGATCTTTTTTGCATTTAATTCAACTGGTTTTATGGAGCCAAGCGGCACCCTTAATTCTCCTGAAAGGGCAGGGTCATAATGCCGTGCCATTGTTTGGAAGTGATATTCTGGATTTTTTGAAACGACAATATAGTCTACCATGACACCAGGTACCCGAACTTTTTTCGGATCAAGAGCTCCGGCCTCGGCAATATTTTCCACCTGTGCGATGACAATCCCGCCATTATTTCTCGCTGCCGTTGCCAGCGGCAAAATTTCAAAATTAGCCGCTTCATGCTCTGTCGTAATATTCCCATTTTCGTCGGCTGTTGTTCCGCGGATTAAAGCAACATTCACAGCAAAATTCGGATAATGAAGCCATTCTTCGCCATTTAATTCAACGACATTAATTAAGTCTTCCGTCGTAATCGAGTTTGCTTTAGCCCCTTGTATCCTTGGATCGACAAATGTACCTAAACCAACCTTGGTAATGACTCCCGGCTTTTTTCCTGCCGTTGAGCGCCAAATTTGCGTCATAACCCCTTGCGGGAACAGATATCCTTCCACTTTTCCTTCCGCAATAAAGCTTGCCATGCGGTGGGAGAAGCCGGCATGGCCGGAAATCACTCGTTTTACTAAACCATCATAGGCAAGATGGTCCATCCCTCTTCCTTCTGAGTTTATCCCGATTCCTGAGCCATTGATAAAAGTAATATTTTTCGGATTCCCTTCTTCGTTAAAACGATTGCCAATGCCAACAATCAGCTCTTCAGGCAGCCCGGCTAAACCGGAAGAAGCAGTAGTGGCGACAACATCATAATCTTTTATTAGTTTTGCAGCTTGTTCAAGTGAAATGATTTTACTCAATGCGTTCCCTCCCTCTTTTTGCAAAACTCACAAAATATATCGTGATTAGTTTTTTTACACTAACCACGATAGTTTGAACTTTACGCATTCGGATTTTTAATTAATAGAGCGATTCCCATGCCGCCGCCAATACAGGCACTGGCAATCCCGTATTTAGCCTTTCTTTCGATAAGTTCGTACATTAAGGAAATCGTAATCCTGGTGCCGCTCATTCCCAGCGGGTGACCAAGCGCTACGGCGCCGCCATTCACATTAATCCGGTCATATAACGGACTGTCTAAATACATGTCTAACTCTTTCATACATCCAAGCATTTGACCTGCAAACGCCTCATTGATTTCATATAGATCAATGTCTTCTTTCGCCATACCCGTTTTCTCTAGCAGCTTGCGAATCGCAAATACCGGCCCAAGCCCCATCACAGATGGGTCCAATCCTGCCACAGCAAAATCCACGATTTCCGCCATTGGAGCGAGTCCTAACTCATTTGCTTTTTCTTCTGACATGACAACGACGGCTGCCCCGCCATCATTTAATCCTGATGCATTCCCTGCTGTAACCGAACCTTCTTTTTCAAAAGCTGGTCTTAGTTTAGCAAGAGCTTCTAACGTCGTATGTGGTTTTGGATGCTCATCTTTATCCATAATGGTGACAGCACCTTTTCTTCCTTTGATTTCTACCGGAATAATTTCTCTCTCAAATCTGCCGCGCTCTATCGCTGATTTTGTTCTCATTTGGCTGTTGTAGGCAAATAGATCCTGATCTTCCCGCGAAATTTCATATCTTTTCACCACATTTTCTGCTGTGTTCCCCATATGCATAATTGGGTATTGCGGATAGGGCTGGCAATTATGATGATATTTTGTATTCGCATCCCGTAATTCCTGGTTGCCCATTTTGAAACCATCGTAACGAACTTCTAATGGAAGATAGTAAGGTGCTCTTGATAAACTTTCCGCGCCGCCCGCTACAACAATTTCAGAGTTTCCACTCATAATATCTTGCGTTGCATTTACAATGGATTGAATACCCGAGCCGCAAATCCGGTTAAGTGTATAGCCTGGGACATGGTCTAAACCGGCAAGCATCGCTGCATTCCTGCCTAAGTTTGGTGCATCTCCGGATGATTCCACATGACCAAATACCACATCGTTGACAAGGTGAGGATCAAGGTTATTTGAACGTTTTAATGCTTCTTTAATCGCTGTTGCCGCTAATTCTTCTACCGGAACCGTTTTTAGTCCTCCTAAAAATGCTCCGACAGCTGTTCTAGCTCCACTTGTAATCACTACTTTACCCATTATCGCCACTCCTCTTTATCATTAATTCGCTATTAAATGCTCAATCATTTCATCTAGTATGACTGTTTTTCAATAAGGTGATTTAGACTGATTTAGACTTCAGAGCCATAAGCCGCTCTTGAATAGAAGACCTCTTACCTTCTATTCAGGAGCGTCCTATGTAAGTAAGACGCTCCGCATTTTTCTGTTACTTGCCCCTATAATTGGGCTTTCTTTTTTCAGTAAAAGCCACTAATCCTTCTTTACCGTCTTCTGTGGCAAAAGCCGTATTGAAACTTGCAGACTCAATGATTAATCCGGATTCGATATCTGTATTGCCTCCAGTATTGACAGCAAGTTTCACCATTTGTAACGCAATTGGCGGTTGTTTCGCTAACTTTTTAGCCAATTCCTTTGCAGCAGACAGCGCTTCACCTACTGGAACCACTTTATTGACGATATGCCAGTTCAATGCTTGTTCTGCTGTAAACATATCGCCTGTAAATAGCAGTTCTTTTATAAGACCTTGTCCGACAATTTTTTGTAAGCGTTGTGTACCGCCGCCCCCGGGAATGATTCCAAGACCTACTTCAGGGAAAGCAAATTTAGCGTTTTCTGACGCAATACGCAGGTCACACGCTAAGGCAAGTTCAAGACCGCCGCCAAGTGCCAGACCATTAAGAGCGGCAATAACAGGCTTCGTGGAATTCTCTACTTTTTTGAACATATTGCGTGAAACTTTATTATTCTTAACGACAGTAACCAGATCAGCACCTGCCATTTCATTAATATCCGCTCCGGCAACGAACGCTTTTTCACCTGCTCCAGTTATCACAACCACATGAACATCATCATTTGCGTCTAATTCATCAAATACACGTGATAATTCTTGATACACTTGAGCATTTAAAGCATTTACCGGGGCACGGTTAATCGTAACAACCGCCACTTTGTTTTCTACTTCAACTAATAAGTATTCGTAATTCATTTTATTAACTAGTAAACTCATTTTGTCACCGCCTCTTTCTTAGCTGGTTCTTGGTTGTAATCATAGAATCCAGCGCCTGTTTTCTTGCCAAAACGGCCAGCTCTAATCATATTTTTCAATAATAGCGGCGGTGCCCAGCGATTATCAGCAAATTCCTTTTGGAAATATTCCATGACATGGAAGCCGATATCAACTCCGGCATAATCTTGCAATTCGAAAGAACCCATTGGGTGATTTAAACCATAACGCATCGCTTTATCGATATCTTCTTTAGTAGCGATTCCTTCTTCCAAAACTTTTATCGCCTCAATAAATTGCGGAATCATAATCCGGTTTACGATAAATCCTGGAACGTCCTTTTTCACTTCAACAACTTCTTTTCTTAACACTGCAGATACTTCTTTCAGTGCAGCAACGGTTTCATCGCTTGTACTTAGTCCACGAACAACTTCAACTAGTTTCATCACCTGTGCAGGATTAAAGAAGTGCATCCCGGCAATGCGATCCGGACGTTTTGTTGCCGCAGCAATCTCCGTGATGGATAAGGAAGATGTATTGGTTGCTAAAATAACATCCTCTCTTACGATTTCATCAAGCTGGGAAAATACAGATTGTTTTAATTCCATATCTTCAAGAACCGCTTCAACCACTAAATCAACGTCTTTTAAATCTTGTAAATCTGTTGTTGGTGTAATACGGGCAAGTACTTCTTGTTTAGCTTCTTCTGTCATTTTTCCTTTTTGCACACTTTTACTCATAAACTTATTAATACGGTCTAATCCACCTTGTACAAAACGTTCTTCAATATCACGCAACACGACATTATATCCATTTAATGCAAACACATTTGCAATTCCAGCTCCCATTGAACCTGCGCCAACTACTCCGACTGTTTTAATAGCCATTATTATCTCTCCTCTTTATTTGATTATTTTTAATATTTACAATTTTATTGTAGTCGCTTACAGGAAACGGCGAAATCTACACTATATAGGAAAAACAAAGAATTTTTCATCTGTTTTGATGGATGATGAGCGCTTTTTATCAAGAACATTTCAAGGTTCTGCTTCGCTCATTTCTTAAAGGGCAAAAAAATAAGACTATCCATAAAATAGATAGCCTTGCCCTCATAAAGATATAATCCGGAAGTATTCAGCCAATCCCGCTCAACAAAGGATATGCTTCCGAATTATAGTCCTTGTCTTTCTTTCGTAAATCATTTTCTTCCTGGAAGACAGCTTCAAAGAAACGATTGGAGGGTGCTGCAAGTATTTTATAATATTGATGAAATAATAGCGCAGCATGACTGCCACTCCAGCGCTCAGGCAATAATTCTTTAGGAAGAAAAGGATCAATCAAAAGAAACTTGCGATAATCATGAACCAGATGTGCCCTTTCTATAAAACACTCTTCATCCGACATTTCACCATTTTGCATCATACTTTGATGAATGATGTATTTTTTACTGTATAAGTTAATAAAGTCCTCATATTTTACCGCAATTTCCTGTAGTGGCCAGCATTTTTCAACAAGACTAAAGGGTGATTGCGGTACGACATTCTCTGAAAGAAAAAGATGAACATCTTCTTCTAATTGATATTTACGAATGAAAAGGGTTACTTCATTTTTCAAGTTATTCGGAGATATCCAGCAGCCATTCGATAAATTCCCAAAACCATTCCATTGCAGCTCTTTTCTTAACTCATCACGTACTTGCCTTTTTTCCTCAGGAAGATGATACACAATCACGCACCACTGTCCATCCCATTTATGGTTCTGCAGCCTAGTGATTCTTCCCGCTGATTCATCAAATCGACTCATCCCCCTATCTGTCAGCCGATAATAACTCTTATTTCCTCTTTTTTCTGATTGGAGCAGCCCTTGTTTCATCATCCGAGAGACGGCAACACGAACTACTTGTTCCTTATGTCCAAAGACCTTCAATAATTGGATTAGGCTTCCAATCCATATATCATTCCCATAATGACGTATATAATCACCATAAACTGTTAAAATCATCGATTGTGTGTTACTCATTTTATTCACTCTTTCTGTTTAAACGGAGGCCGTGGTACTTTTAATCGCCTTTCTCACGCTATCCGGAATGGAGATCGCTTTCAATTTTGCACCGTTTAAGCTGGCCCACGCACGAATTTCATATCCTTCCGCAACGATTTGACCCTCTTTTAGAAAAGTATGGTTCACAATAACTACTTTATTTCTTACTTCTGACATAGTCGAAGCCACCGTTACTTGGTCACCAAACAATAAAGGTGATTTAAATACACATTTTGCTTCTACAAGCGGAATCCCTATCTTGTCATTTTCAAACAACTTCGTTGTGGGATGCCCTATTTTTGAAAAATAATGATGCGAAGCTTCATCCATCCAAGCATAAAAAGAGGGGTAAAATACAATTCCTGCAGCATCTGTTTCTCCCCAACGGACTTGAAAGCGATATTCTACGGTTTTATTCATGTGATTCCTCCTCCAAATTCCAAATATCCATCTATCGAAGTGTTTCATCCATTTTCTCTTTCAATACCCCTTCAAGGAGCGCTTTTTGAATCTTTCCACTGGCTGTCATCGGCAATCTGTCAAGAAAAACAACCCGATCCGGAATTTTATAATCAGCTACTTTATCCTTAATAAAGGCCTTCATCGATTCTTCGTCTTCTAAATGGCCTGGTTTTAATTTAATCACGGCACAAGAAATTTCTCCCAATACCGTATCCGGCAGCCCAACAATAGCAATCTCTAAAATACTAGGATGTTTGTAATAGATTTCTTCCATTTCACGAGGATAAATATTATATCCCCCCCGAATAATCATTTCTTTTTTTCGGCCAATAATCTGAATGTACCCCTTTTCATCTATGCTTACTAAATCACCGGTATAGAACCAGCCTTCCTGATCGATGGCTTCCCTTGTCTGTTCAAGGTTTTGATAGTAACCTTTTGTAATTCCGGGTCCTCTTAATGCTAATTCTCCAACCTCACCAGCCGGGACAATCCTTCTGTGCATATCCACAACCTTCACTTCTGAACCGGGGAGCACTCTTCCAACTGTAATCGAGCGAATATAGTCCTCATCTGCAAAAGATGTAGCTGTAATCGATGCCGTTGATTCAGTCAGCCCATAAAACACCATAATGTCACAGCCCATAACATTACGAATCCTTCTCACAATTTCTTCAGGACATGGTGCAGCAGCAATAATGCCCGTTCGTAAGGAGGATAAATCAAATTCAGTAAATTTTGGATGGTTTAACTCAAGAATGAACATTGTCGGAACACCATGATGAACCGAAATCTTTTCTTGTTCGATTATTTCTAACGCATGAATCGCCTTATAATTTTCCATAAAGACAATTTTCGCCCCAACAGCGATCGCCGACATAATTCCTGGAGCCATTCCAAATACATGAAAGACGGGTACAGCGATAAGAAAAACATCATCTGCAGTGCACATTAATTTCTCATTCGATGCTTCAGCAGAGTAAATAAAATTTTGGTGCGTTAACATCGCCCCCTTAGGTCTGCCGGTTGTTCCAGAGGTATAAAGAATGGAGAATACATCTTCAACCGGGTTGATGGCGATTTTTGGACAGGGCACTTTTTCTCCGATTTTCAACAAGTCTTGAAAGGAAGGATATCCTTCCTTGTTAAAGCGGACAGTAAATATGTGTTCCAAGGAGGACTGATTGCCGTCACTTTTTAGATAATATTGAAAGAATTCTACATGTCCAAAACCTTCTGTAACAAATACCGCTTTTGCTTTCGCATTTTCTAGGATATACAACAACTCTTCACTGCGATAGCGTGTATTACACGGAACTAAAATCGCACCTAATGAAGCCAAGGCAAAATAAATGGAAACAAACTCATTCCAATTGGGGAGACAAACCATTACTCTGTCTCCTTTTTGAATTCCTTTTTGTGCTAGTCCGGAGGCCATTACATAAACTTCATCATATAATTGTCTGTATGTAACGCGGGTATACCCGTCAAAAAGCACTTCTTTCTCAGGATTCATTTGATAAGCCCGTTCCAATACTTCATGGATGTTCATCATCTTATTCACATGCTTTCCTCCCAATCCATTAATCCTGGCAATCTTGCAAATATCAAGAGACATATGAGTAGTTCGTAACCAGATTCATCATCCGCACATCATGTAATGTATCCCTTTTCAATTTGTCAAACATTTATAATTTTCTGTATTTTTAGTATAGATGAGTAAATTTCATTTCTGTATCTACACCATGATGGAATTATTGTTGCCATTTACCACATTTCGGAGGAAGGAATGTTCATGCCATTCATTACAATCAGAATTTCGCCCTTACCTGTATAGGTCATATAATTTATAAGCGATCATTAAATTAAAACGAGATTCCGAATCATTGATATCGATATCAAGTAAATCGGCAATTTTTTCAAGCCGGTAAAGAAGTGAGCTTCGGTGAATATATAATTCCTCTGCCGTATCTTTAATACTTCCATTATGTTCGAGATAAACGCGCAATGTTTGGAATAGATCCATACTTTTCCCTTCCGAGTACTGAAGCAGCGGAGCAAGATGCTTTTGAATGAACAGATCGGCTATTTGCGGGTCCTTTAACTGATGTAATACCGTATAGGATCCTAATTCATCAAATAGGGCAAAACCAATATCATGAAAACGGATCGTCACTACATTTAAAGCCTTCAATGCCTGAATATACCCTACATAGTAATCACTTAATTTTTCTGTTTTTCCGCCAACCGCCAAATACGCCTGACAATGACCGCTGATCATTTCCATGCAGGTTCTGATATATTGATATAATTTAGACCAATATACTTTTGGCCGGTTCTCCTCGATATCAATAGGAGCAAGAAGGACCCATGCCCCATCTTTATTGGCCATTCGCACTTCCGGATTACGGTGTGCAATCTTAACCTTTAACTGTTCCCAAACGAGAGATTTTTGTGCATCTATTTCCAATATATTCATGTCCTCATCATGTATGGACAGAGAGAGTACAGCTACTCGATGCGGACGAAATAGATCCCAATTAAATAGATTGGCATATTGAATAATACTTTCTTGATCCTCTAGTTTCTCTGCCAGCAGTTTATTCATAAAACTATCCTTAACCTGCTCTCTCGCATCCAACACCAACTTTTGTTTAATAAATTGGAGAGAATAAATATTTCTCGCTAGATTAATGCCCAAACGATAATAATCATCCATTTCATCTTTTGTCGTATCGACTGCTAAATACCCTAATAAACCTCCACCGCCGTGAATGGACCAAGTCTCTAGCCTTATATCATTATTCTGTTCGGATGAAAACCAAGATCCGATAGGCTGGTGATGTTGAATAATTTTATAGGTGGCCAGTTCTACAAGCTGGTGCAGTTTTGTCTCATTCATTTCATAAAGCTTGAATGAAAGAGGTCTCAGAAAACGGTCTAATAGAATAACAGTGGTCGAAAAAAGATTGCTTAAGGTGCCTGTAATTCCATCAAAATTATTTCCTTCAATGGTTTCCTTTACAAGTGATTGTTGATATTCAAGTAAAAAATGCAGTTTTTGTTTATGGTCTTTTTCATGTCTATATAAGCGGGCATTTTCTAGGATGACTGCGACATGATTTGATAGGAATAATAACGTTTCCAAATCCTCTTGCGTAAAGGTGCCATTGTTTCTCTTTTCCAAATGTAAAACACCGATTGTTTTTGAGTTGATGACTAAAGGAATTGTTAATTGCTGCTCTCCAGGAGTTTTCAGGCAGGGAAAGTACTGTTTTAAATCTTCACTGTTATCCACTTTAATCTTATGTGCCCGCTCCATGATGCCGTAAGCGGGAGGTTGATAGATTAAACCATTTTCTTTTTCATCATATGAATACATACAAGCAAAACCAGCACTGGCTAATTTTCCAGCCCCTTTTACCAGCTTTGCTACCTTAACTTCAACAGATGAATCTAATGACAAGTTTTGATTCATCCATTCAACTGCTGACATCCTGCTTTTTTCTAATTCTCTTTGTCTGGATAGAGTAATGGCTGTGGCAGCATCTTTTCCAAACTCATCAAAAATGGTCTCCATTTCCCGTATTAATGTAACGGGACGAAAATACCCTATGGTACAAAATCCTAAAGAATCGGAATCATCGGTTAATGGCACCGTAAACCAAGTTTGCATCCCTTCATTTATACATAGTCTTGTAAACATACACGAGGCAGCCCTCGAATCATCACTAAACATCAAACTTCTTTCAAACAGAAGAGGGTTACATTGATCGATCCTAATAGGAAAGATTTCCTTTAAGTTTGTAGAAAGGCCGCTCCATACTTTTGAAACCAAAGAATCGCTTTCCTTAGTTATAATGCCGATAAAGTCACAGGAAAGCTGTGAACAAACAGAATCAGCTAGAAATTGCAGGGTTTCTTTTTGCGTATCAAATTGATTCAACTGTCGTGTGGTCCTTCGCAGGCGGCTCCCTATCTTCCTTACTGCTTCTTCCTTCTTCAATAGTTCCATCGCTGCATCTCCCTTCGTATACTTGCTTTTCTATTATTTAATTAAGTGAAATCTTTTTAACGATCACATAATGTTTTAGATATGAAATTGAAGTATCATCGTCATGCTCTCAAGACAATTAATTTATATTCTCATTATCACACGACCTATTTTTTTATTGAAATACCTTTTAAAAATCAAGAAAATAACCAAATGGTTATCGTGAGCATAGGTAGAATTTACAATAAATTTATTTTCTATTCTTATTTTTCTAAAAATACTGTAAAATAATAAGTGAATTTATCATAAATTGTCGCATTATCGGTTCTGCTTCATCCTTATTGTAAATAAAAAATAATAAAAACTATTCCGAATTGGAATACTAATCATAACTAGAAAGCTATATGAGGGAATTATATGTATATGTCAAATCATATATCAAGTAAATATTTACGGGCTCTTGTTGAGCAGGGCAACTTTTCTAACGCGGCTAGAGCACTATTTATATCGCAGCCTTATTTAAGTAAATTTATCAAGAAATTAGAAGATGAATTGGGACTTGAATTAATTAATAGAAATGGAACTCCTATTACACTTACCTATGCCGGAGAGCGGTATTTAGCTTATATGGATAAAATGGACGAAATCTATTTAAATATGATCCATGAAATGCAATCCATTAACAAAATGAAGAAAGGCCGATTAAAACTTGGGATTAACCCTATTTTAGGCTCCCATACCCTCTATAATTTATTGCCACAATATATTTCGACATATCCCGGTATCGAAATTGCTTTAGTGGAAGAAGCCTCTAATGTCATCGAACAATCATTATTGCAGCGTGAAATTGATATTTGTTTAAATATGCTGCCTATTTTTAATCCTGCTATAATGTACGAAAGATTATATGAGGAAAACATATTACTCGTGGTGCCAAAAGGACATAGATATTATCGTCCAGGGCAGGGCAGCAGTATAGTAGATTTCCCTTTGGATACTCACAGTTTGACGGGAGAAAAGTTTATTCTCACTAAACAGGGGTATGGCAGTTTAAGAAGAATAACAGATGAAATTTTTTATAACTATTCCATTAAACCTAGTATTCTCTTAGAGACAACCAATATTGAAAATGCTTATCGTATAGCGAATAGCGGAGTCGGTTTAACGTTCATTCCAGAGGTAATCCTGAAAAATAATCTGCCTTCCGAATCAAATTACTATACAATTGGTAAGCCGACCTTTAAATATAGTGTCGTGGTGGCTTATAAAAAAGGCGAGGCATTATCAGCTCCTGCATTAGCCTTTCTTAATATGGCAAAGGAAAACTATAAAGAAGACTTCCATTAGCGGGGGTTTTCTTCATCCTCCGCTAATAGTTAGTCGCACTTATCGGACCGTTACGGGCAGTTAATCTCCCATCTGCCTTCTTTGAATGCTCAGAAACTTGAGATGGGAGTCTTACTGCCCGTTAAGTGTGGGGCAAAGCGATTTATGATTAATAGAAACCTATTATTATTTAACCCGGATCATGTATCATTTTGTGATCCACGGTCCGGGTTGTTCAGTTTCTATTTCTCTAGCTCATTTAAATGATTGATCTTTCAAGAATTTCTACAACATCCAATGTTTGTACCTTTTCTTCTGCTTCTTTTGCTTTAGTACCATCACTGATCATCGTTAAGCAGTATGGACATCCTGTGCTGATAATGGTTGCATGGGTTTCAAGAAGCTGCTCGGTTCTTGCTAAATTAATACGGGTTCCCTGATTTTCTTCCATCCACATTAGCCCCCCGCCGGCACCGCAGCACATTGCGTTTTCTCGGTTCCGCTCAGGCTCTGCCACCCTCACACCCGGAATCGCTTTTAAGATTTCCCGAGGTGCATCATACACGCCATTGTAGCGGCCTAAATAACACGAATCATGATACGTTATCACTTCGTTCAGCGTATTTTTTGGTGTTAACTTTCCTTCTTTAATTAACTTTTCTAATAGTTGTGTATGATGATAAACCTCTGCTTCTAAACCAAACTCGGGATATTCATTTTTGATTGTATTAAAAGCATGCGGGTCCATCGTGACAATTTTCTTCACATCATACTTTTTAAAGGTTTCAATATTTGCATTTGCCAGCTCCTGGTATAAAAACTCATTTCCAAGACGACGTGGTGTATCCCCGGAGTTTTTTTCCTCATTCCCTAAGATCGCCACCCTCACTCCCGCTTTATGTAACAGACGGGCGAAGGATTGGGTAAGCTTTTGACTTCGATTATCATATGAGCCCATTGATCCGACAAAGAACAGATAATCAAACTCTTCTCCTGTTTTTTTCAATTCTTTTGCTGTTGGAATTGTTATCTCTTCCTCTAATGCATCACGCCAATTTGCGCGTTCCTTGCGATTCATCCCCCATGGATTTCCTTGCCGCTCGATATTGGTCAGCGCACGCTGGGCATCCGGATTCATTTTTCCTTCTGTTAAAACAAGGTAACGGCGCAAATCAATAATTTTATCGACATGCTCATTCATAACAGGACATTGATCCTCACAGTTACGGCAAGTGGTACATGCCCAAATCTCTTCTTCTGTAATGATATCTCCTATTAAATTAACTTCTTCAAGCGTTGCCGCAACTTCCTGAGCAGCGCTGCCCGCTATAGCCAATTGATTGGCTTTTGTGTTTTTAAAAGCAAAAGCTGGTGCCCATGGCTGTCTGGAAGTGACTGTTGCTCCCTTTTCCGTTAAATGATTTCTCATCTTAACGATCAAATCCATCGGAGATAACGTTTTTCCCGTTCCTGCAGCCGGACACATATTTGTGCATCTGCCGCATTCCGCACATGCATACAAATCAAGCAGCTGATGCTGAGTAAAATTCTCAATTTTTCCGACACCGAATTCTTCCGCTGTCTCATCTTCAAAGTCAATCTTCTTTAATTTCCCGGCATGCCCGCTTTTTTTGAAAAAGATATTAACCATGGCAAATAACTCATGGAATTGCTTTGACTGCGGTACAAACACCAGAAATGAGAATACGGTTAACATATGCACCCACCAAAATACGTAGAACAACAATGTTCCTGCTGTCGTTCCGATTCCGGCAAACAAAGCGGCAATGACTCCAGAGAATGGAGCGTAAAGCAAATCCGCTTCATTCCTGAGCATAATGGATTCAAATGCTAATGAAAGCAGGATCGACAGGGTCAATGTGAATAAGGCGATATAAACAAAGGCTGCTTTCCCATCACGCTTCCATTGCAATCGTTTTAGCTTTTCTCCGTAACGACGGTAAAACCCATATATGACAGCTAACAACATCAGGAAGACAGCCCACTCCTGGATCAAGCTGAAATATTTATGCCCTTCCCCAAAAGGAAATTCATAGCCTTTACTAAATCCCTTAATAATCAGTTCGATAAGACCTACTTGAATGATAAAAAAAGTATAGAATAATACTAAATGCATTAAACCGCTTTTCCTGTCTTTAAATAATTTGGCATGACCGAAGCCGTTGATTACTATCAGATTGATTCGTTCTTTCAGGTTTGGTTCAAACTCAGCCTTTTTGCCAAGCTTGATAAATAAATACCTAGTGTATACAAGATTGATAAATAAATATACTGCATATCCAGCCACAGCCAGGAAAGCAAGTACATTCAGAAATGATAACATACCCCTCATCCCCCATAGTTGATTCTTCATCATTTTCCTGTTGCTGGGACCCTATCATCCTATTGATTATATTTTTCAACAATGATAACCCCTTACAAGTAAATAGGAGGAAACAAAAAACAGCTCCCTCCCGCCTAAAACATTAGACTGCTGTACCAACTGTCAATTTTTTGAATTCCTCCGTCAGCAGCGGCACGACTTCAAATAAATCGCCGACAATTCCATAATCTGCTACATTGAAAATTGAGGCTTCCGGATCTTTATTAATGGCCACAATTACTTTTGAGTTAGACATACCTGCTACATGCTGAATCGCACCAGAGATTCCGCAGGCAATATACAGATCAGGTGTTACCACTTTTCCAGTCTGGCCAATTTGTAAGGCATAGTCACTGTATCCAGCGTCACAAGCACCACGAGACGCTCCAACTGCACCGCCTAGCACATCGGCAAGTTCCTGCAGCACTTTAAATCCGTCTTCGTTCTTCACCCCACGTCCCCCGGAAACGATAACCTTCGCTTCTGAAAGATCTACTCCACCTGCAGCCTTACGAACAACCTCTTTCACAATGGTTCGCAGAGCTTTTATTTCAACGTTGACAGTTGATACTGATCCTGTCCGTGATTCATCTTTTTCTAAAGCAGCGATATTATTCGGCCGGATTGTCGCTAAAACTAATCCTTCCTTTATAACTACTTTCTCAAACGCTTTGCCTGAGTAAATCGGACGGGTAAATACATATTCTCCGCCATTGTTTTCGACACTGACAGCATCTGATACTAATCCCGAATTCAATTTTGCTGCGATTCGCGGTGCAATATCTTTTCCAATCGCTGTATGTCCTAAAATCATTCCCTCTGGATTTTCACTTTGGATGATTTGCATCACTGCTTGGGTAAATCCATCAGGAGTAAAGGCTTGTAAAGCACTATTTTCCGCGATGATCACCCGATCTGCACCATATTGAATGAATTGTTCAGCATGGCGGCCAGCGTCGGCACCCAGTAATAATCCGACAATTTCCCCGCCAGCTGCTAGTTTCTTCCCTGCGGCAATTGCTTCAAGAGAGACTTGACGGAGCTCCCCTTGACGCAGTTCCCCTACTACTAATACTTTTTTTACCATCTCTATTTCCTCCCCTGATAAGTTCGTTCCTCGTACAAATGAATTTACAATCATCGCTTAATACTAGAAATATGAGATTTCTACTGAATAAAGTTAAATAACTTTGGCATCATTTTGTAATAGTGATGCCAGCTCATTTACTTGCTGGGAGTTGTCTCCTTGCAGAATCTTCCCTTCTCCTTTTGCCGGCGGTAAGAAGATATCGATGACGTTCGTTTTTCCTTTTACATCGTCTTCATCTATATCCAAATCATCTAAGTCTAATTTTTCAAGCGGCTTTTTCTTTGCCTTCATAATTCCAGGTAATGACGGATAGCGCGGTTCATTTAAGCCTTGCTGGCAAGTCACTAATAGTGGAAGCTCTGTTTCAACGATTTCCACATCCCCTTCGACATCACGCTCAATGATCGTTTTATCTCCATCAATAGTAAGCTTCGTAATCGTTGTTACCGCGGAAATTCCCAGTGCTTCAGCTAGTCTCGGTCCAACCTGACCGGAACTTCCATCTACGGTTACATTTCCTGCTAAAATAATATCCGCATTTTTATCTTTCAGATAAGCGCTTAATATTGCCGCTGCAGAGAAGGCATCTCCCTCTTCTACGTCCTCATCATTAATGAGAACCGCTTTGTCGGCACCCATCGCAAGAGCTGTGCGAAGTTCCTTTTCCGCTTCCTCTTCTCCGACAGTCACAACTGTCACTTCTCCACCATGCTCTTCACGTATTTTAAGGGCTTCTTCAACCGCATATTCATCATAAGGATTGATAATAAACTCCGCTCCATCTTCTTGGATCTTTCCATTTTTAAGCGTAATTTTTTCTTCTGTATCAAAAGTGCGTTTCATTACTACAAAAATATTCATCTTTCTACTCCTTTTCAGCTGGTCTTATTTATATAGCCCCTCATTTTGTATAGTTTGAGTACGATCTAGAACCCTTTAAAGATATTTGAATGATTATTTTAAATAGTCAGATATTTACAGCCGTGATATATTAATCTTGTAAAATATCCTTTGCAATAACGACACGTTGGATTTGATTCGTCCCTTCGTAAATTTGCATGATTTTAGCATCACGGAAATATTTTTCAACCGCATACTCACGAATATATCCATAACCGCCATGGATTTGCACTGCATCTGCGGCAACCTTTAAGGCTGTATCCGATGCAAAACACTTCGCGAAGGATGAGATTTTTGTATTTGGTGTCCCCTGCTGTACGTACCATACGGCCTTTTGCACAAGTAAACGTGAAGCTTCAATCTCCATTGCCATGTCCGCAAGCATAAATTGGATTCCTTGGAAGTTAGAAATGGGCTGTCCAAACTGCTTTCTTTCCTTTGCATAGTTAACCGCTTCCTCATATGCTCCTTGGGCAATACCTAACGCTTGAGCCCCTACCATTGGGCGTGCGTAGGATAATGCTTTCATGAAAATCTTAAAGCCATCCCCTTCTTCGCCAAGACGATTGGCAACGGGAACACGTACTTCTTCAAATGTAACGGAAGCCGTATTGGAAGAACGCAGCCCCATTTTCTTTTCGTGCGGTCCTACACTAACCCCTTCTGATTCTCGATCGACAATGAGTGCCACGAACCTTTTGGAACCCTCTGAATCCTTTAATTTCGCTAATACGGTATAGTAATTCGCATAGCTTGCATTGGTAATAAAACATTTTTCTCCATTTAAAACGTATTCGTCCCCTACCCGCTCTGCGGTTGTCTTTAAACTAGCTACATCACTGCCTGCTGAAGGTTCAGTCAGAGCAAAAGCGGAGAAGCCGCCACTAGAAATAATGCCAAAATATTTCTTTTTTTGTTCCTCCGTCCCCCCTACAAGGATCGGATAGGATGCCAAGGAATTGGCTTCTACAGATGTGGTTACTCCTGCACATCCCCGCGCAAGCTCTTCTACAATTAAAGCATGTGAAATCTTATCGACTCCCGGACCGCCAAATTGCTCTGGAACCGCAAAATTATATAATCCTACTTCCCTTAATTTGTTATGGATCTCAAATGGGAATTCTTCCTTTTCATCATACTCTCTGGCTTGAGGGATAATTTCCTGATTCACAAAATCCCTTGTCATCGTTTTAATAGCTAACTGATCCTCATCTAATGAAAAATTCATTTCTTCCACCGCCTAATTTAACTTATGTCTAAATATTAGTATCTTTATTTTCAAAAACACACCTACACGGTGTACGAATATTTTAAATATTTTCATTATTTATGAACTAAAAATCTTTTATGAACAGGAAAAAGAGAGCCGGCATCATGATCAGCTCTCTTTTTACTTTTCCAATTTTTATCATCGTATCAAGAATTAGCCGCTTTTCCGGATTGAACGGGCTGCTTTTCACTAACAGCATAATAAGCATATTTTTCTTGAACTAATAGAACAGCAATTGAACCTATGACACCAGCAATAGCAATGACCATGAAGTTCATTTGCACAGTTAGATTTAACGCCATAAGCATCCCAATCAAAGTTGGAGATACAATTCCGCCTATGCGGCCAAAAGCCATCATGACACCTACACCTGTCGATCTCATTTCCGGTGGATAGTACTGTGCAGCAAGCGGGAACATTAAACAATGCATCCCTATTGATGCCGCACCGATAATAGCTACAAGGACATAAGCTAATACGATGTTTTCTGTTACAGAAATAAACACAAGAGCAATGGAACCCAAAAGGTATAGGGGAACTAGAACCTTCTTAAATCCATATTTCTCCATCAGAGCGCCTCCAGCAATCACAGCAATAATGGCTCCTACATTTAGCACAGCTAAAAATAGTAAGCTAGAATCTAATTGATAACCAGCTTGCATCATGAGTTTTGTCAACCATGTATTCATCGCATAAATCAGGATAAAGCAGCAGAATGATGTGATCCAAAGCATAAGTGTAGTAAATCCGCGTTTATTGCTAAATAGGGAGCCAATAGATGATTTCTGTTGTTTCTGTACAGCAATCTTTTCAAAAATGATGGAATCATCCAAGCTATGATTCGGAATGGCTTTTTTAAGAATGGTTCTTATTTTCTCCTGTTTATCTTGTCTAGCAAGAACTTGCAGAGATTCAGGGATTGATTTTAAGAGGAAAGGCATGATGAGAAGCATGATTCCTGCTAACCAATAAAGCGGCTGCCATCCCATTGTGCCAATAATCGATTTACCTACCAGCGCCACAGTCATCGATCCTACGGAATACCCACAAAACACAATCGCAATCATCGCATTTCTCATTTTCTTTGGAGCAAACTCTGTTGTTAACGCTACGACATTTGGCATAACTCCGCCAAGTCCAAGTCCTGCAATCACACGACATGCCGTAAACATCCCCGGGTCATTTGCAAAGCCTGCTAATACTGTAAATACGCTGAAAATTAACACGCTTATCATTGTCACTTTCTTTGGTCCTATCTTATCCGCCATCAGACCGAATATGAATGCCCCTGCAACGGTACCCATTACAGTATAACTGCCAATCGCACCTGCTTCTACCGGAGTAAGTGACCACTCTTCCATCAAAATGGGAACAACAGCACCATAAATGGCCGTGTCATAGCCATCAAAAATAATGATGACAAAAAGCCAAAACAGCAGATTAAAATGGTAGCGATTAAATATTCCTTTGTCATAAATTTCATTGGCATTGAGTGTTTTCAAAAAAAATTACCCCCTGACGAATTTTGTGTTCAAAATATTCTGAAAATAAACTAAAAAAATTAATTACCCCTTTGGTTTCTTCATATTCTCCTCCATACTTTAAAGATATTTTCACTTTACATTTTCTTCATAGAAATTCCATCATAAATAATGATGGAAAACAGAGATTGTTTTTCAACAAAAGGTAGATTGTATTTATCGCAATTTTCTGATAGATTTGATTACTTAAAGTTTTATATTTTCACCTAACTTACGTGTACAAAAAAGAATCCTTTACGAAAGGATCCTTCCAATGATCATTGGGTACAACGGCGCTGTCTCCTGAAGACGAACAAATGTCCATTTTCGGTGCCAGGCACTACTTTACCGCTGCCGTAATAGCGGCTTTGACTTCTGTTGTTGTGCTCATATTTAATACGTTTTGTGCCAGTTCTTTCATTTCAGATTTGTTTAGACGTTTGATTAGGGAGCGGGCTTTTAGGATGGATGTGGCGCTCATGGAAAATTCGTCTAATCCCAGACCGAGTAATACTGGGATGGCGGTTTCGTCCCCTGCCATCTCTCCGCACATGCCTGCCCATTTTCCTTCTTTATGGGCTGCATCAATGACCATCTTCACCAGACGGAGAATCGATGGGCTGTATGGCTGATACAGATAAGAAACTTGTTCATTCATGCGGTCTGCTGCCATGGTATATTGAATCAAATCATTTGTCCCGATACTAAAGAAATCTACTTCCTTCGCAAATTGATCAGCCAGGATCGCTGTAGCTGGAATCTCCACCATAATGCCCAATTCAATCGATTCAGAAAAGGCAATACCTTCAGCAGAAAGCTTTTGTTTTTCTTCCTCAAGAATCGCTTTAGCCTGGCGGAATTCATCAAGTGTCGCAATCATCGGGAACATGATTTTCAGATTCCCGGCAGTGCTGGCTCTGAGCAGGGCTTTTAATTGAGTACGAAAAATATCCTGTTCTTCTAAGCATAAGCGGATGGCACGGAAGCCTAAAAAGGGATTTATTTCTTTTGGTAAGCTCAAATATGGCAGTTCTTTATCCCCGCCAATATCAAGCGTACGGACGACAACCGGTTTTCCATTCATTCCTTCTACTACTGACTTATAGGCTTCGTATTGCTCATCTTCTGTTGGAAGATGTTCTCTTCCCATGTACAAGAATTCTGTCCGGTACAGACCTACGCCTTCACCGCCATTATTAATAGCACCCTTCACATCATTCGGTGTCCCGATATTAGCCGCTAATTCAACATGATGACCGTCAGCAGATACGGTCTTTTCATTTACAAGCTTAGCCCATTCCGCTTTTTGCGCTGCAAAATCTGCCTTTTTCTTTTCATATTGTGCCACAATCTCTTCCGTTGGATTGATAATGACTTCACCGCTGATTCCATCGACAATAACTAAATCTCCATGATTGATTCTTTCTGTGGCAACTTTTGTACCGACTACTGCCGGAATCTCAAGTGTTCTGGCCATGATTGCAGAATGGGAGGTTCTGCCGCCAATATCTGTCGTAAACCCTTTTACAAACTGTCTGTTTAATTGTGCAGTATCCGATGGAGTTAAATCCTTGGCCACAATAATAACTTCTTCTGAAATCATGCCTGGATTGACGAGCTCCACACCTAATAGATGGGAAAGCACCCGTTTCGTTACATCACGAATATCCGCTGCACGTTCTCTCATATATTCATTATCCATTTGTTCAAACATACTAATAAACCTGTCTGAAGTACACTGCAAGGCATACTCCGCATTGATTTGCTGAGACTTAACGGTTTCCTCAACGGCATTTATTAATTCCAGGTCACTTAATACAAGCAAATGCGCATCAAAAATAGCTGCATTGTCCTTACCCAGCTTGATTTTTGTCGCGTCATGTATTTTTTTTATTTCTTGTTTAGATTTAGCAATGGCAGCCCGAAAGCGTTCAATTTCCTGAGCAAAATCCTCAATCATTTTTACTCCGAAAAAAAGGGCAGGTTCAGCTAAACAATACGCTTTGGCAATGGCAATATCACCCGAAGCAGCTATTCCGTTCAATGTACTTATTTTAGTAATTTCCCCCATCCCCTTATTAACAAATTACCAGTCTTTATTACTCCATATTATTATGGAGTAATAGACTTTTCAAACATTTCTTCATCAGCCTTCATGCCTAATATTTATTTATCAAGTCTACAAAGAAAAGCTGACCCTTGAGGCAGCTTTTAGCCGCTTCTCGGATCAGCTCTATTTGTGATTTAAACCAAAACTAATAATTCATTACAAATTTTTTGAACATCTCTGGCAATCATGATCTCCTCATTCGTTGGAATCGTCATGACCTGTACAGGAGAGTGCGGATAGCTAATCATCATTTCACCGCTGGCAATTTGGTTTTGATCGACATCCCAATAAACACCCATATATTCTAATCCATTTAATACCCTTGCACGAATGGTTGCGCTGTTTTCGCCAATTCCTGCTGTAAAGATAATCGCATCTACTCCATTCATTCTTGCAGAGTAGGATCCAATATATTGCTGAATACGACCTGCGAAAATATCAAGGGCAAGCTCCGCACGCTCATCCCCCTGCTCTGCTTTTACTTCAATGTCTCTCAAATCACTTGAAAAGCCGGATATACCTAATAAGCCGCTCTCTTTATTTAACATCGTTAGCACTTCATCTACACTTTTTCCGGTTTTCATCATGACAAATGGAATGATGGCCGGATCGATACTGCCTGATCTCGTTCCCATTACCACACCCTCAAGCGGTGTAAAGCCCATGGAAGTATCAATGGATTTGCCGCCCTCAATCGCTGCGATGCTGGCACCATTTCCTAAGTGGCATGAAATAATTCGCAGACGTTCAATCGGCTTCCCTAATAAATCAGCAGCACGCTGCGAGACATAATTATGGGACGTACCGTGAAATCCATATTTTCGAATGCCATATTCCTGATAATACTGATAAGGCAAACTATATAAGTAAGAGCTCTCCGGCATCGTTTGATGGAAGGCCGTATCAAAAACCATCACCGATGGCACATTTCCTAAAATGCGCTGAAAAGCTTTGATTCCTAAGATATTAGCTGGATTATGCAGAGGAGCCAATTCAGCCAAAGGTTTCAATTTCATTAACGCCTCTTCTGTTACAAGTGTGGATTCTTTAAAAAGTTCACCACCGTGTGTAACACGATGTCCTACTCCGTCTATTTCAGAAAAAGATTGGATAATTCGATAATCAATTAATTTTTTCAGCAGGATTTGCACCGCTTCTTCATGATTCGAAATTTCCCGAGTCTCTTTTTTCTTTTCACCTGCAACAGTAATGGTAAAAATAGAATTTGGCAATCCGATTCTTTCAACCAATCCTTTAGTAATGATCGTTTCTTCCGGCATATTGATTAATTGAAATTTTAGAGACGAACTTCCAGCATTAATGGCGATAATTTTTGACATCCTTTTCTCCTCTTTTCCTTCCATTTTTCAAAAAAACAAATAGGTATGGATCGATTCAAAACAACAATTGATTTCATAAAGTTTGTATAATATTTCACATAACGCTATCGTAACATAATTATATCTCAATACCTTTAAACAATTGTGAAGAAATACGCAAACTTTCTTCTTCCGGAAATCCCGCCTGAAAGTAACTTGAAAGAAGCATATATAAATTACGTTAAAAGTCGTTATGCAGTCTGCTTACGGCAAAAGGATGTATCTTTATTTGATGAATAACACAAATTAAGCATAAGTTTAACAACAATCTATCTGCTTCTGACTGTATCATTTCGTCATTTGGACGCTGAGAAAAAATTCAGTTTACTCTTGGAAGCTGTATTTTATAGGAGGAATTCATCATGAAACACCTATGGGCCTTACTGATCAAATTTGCAGCGATCGGAACGGTATTGTTTTCGATTTATGGCATATTCGATCCAGCCATGACGGTTCTATTGATTATGACTGGCATCACTACCTTTGTTACGTACTTTCTCGGCGATATGGTCGTTCTTCCGAAACTCGGTAACTTTATGGCAATCGCCGGAGATCTTGTTCTTAGTTTTCTACTTGTTTGGGGCATGAGCTTTTTATTTCTCGATACCACGTTTAACCGGGTAACTGCGGGTGTGATCTCTGCCGCATCTATTACAGCTATCGAAGTGCTTTTCCATCTATATGTGAAGAGACATATTTTCACCAACTCCGCAGAAAGCTATATCCCTGCCGTTTCCCGCAATGATGGCTACGCCACTGAGTTTTCCGAAGAGATGAATGATCTAAAGAAAACTCAGCAAAATGAAAACGGGCAGAGTTAATACCTTTCTTTTCAATCAAGAGAATACTGCACGGTTTCGTGTCGTGTTCTCTTGAACATGGCAAAATGTTTTGGAAAAACCATTCTCTTTTTCAGTAAGGAATTAAGATATATATCTTGAAAAAGACATTCCAAAAGATATAATCTGAAATCAGACTGATGACGGTAATTTTTAAAAAAAGAAAGAGGATGGCAAAGTGAAACAAGTAGAAATCTATATCTTATCAGGTTTTCTCGGTGCAGGAAAAACAACCCTGCTGCAACAGGCATTAGCGGAAGAACAACGAAACGGAAGAAAAGCTGCGGTTGTGATGAATGAAATCGGGCAGGTTTCAATCGATTCGGATGCCGTCCCTAATGGTACTCCGTTAAAGGAATTGCTCAATGGCTGTGTCTGCTGTACCCTTTCTGACAAGCTTGAAGTCCAATTATCGGAGTTATTGAATCAGTATGATTTAGATGTCATTTATATCGAAACGACAGGTGCCGCCCATCCTGTCGAGGTGCTGGACTCCTGTTTATCACCGCAGCTGGCGGATAAAGTACGGATTCATTCCATTATTACGCTGATTGATGCGCCAGCCTGGCTGGAACGGCAAAAATTAAAAATCCCCTTGCGTAAACTGGTTACGGAGCAGGCCAAGCATGCTGATATTATGATTTTGAATAAAATCGACAGGATTACAGAAAAGCAGCTGCAAGAAATTGAAGATGAATTGCATCTTTTGAATCCAAAAGGATTGATGATTCCGACATCATTTGCCGACATTGATTTTCACAAAATCCAAAATGCTGAAAGAATCAAAAGAACGGAACACGAGCAAACACATGCGTTCAATCACTTGCATATGAAGACGTACGTTCATAGCTTCTCACAGCCAATTGATGGGCAATTATTTGCAAACTTCTTGAGGGCCCTGCCGGATAATATATATCGAATTAAAGGTTATGTTCGTTTTAACGGAGATCCGAAGACCTATCTTTTCCAATATGCATACGGCATGCCGATACATACTGCTTCTGGTCTTAAGATGAAAACTATACTGGTGTTTATCGGGGATGAATTAGATCATGAAGGTCTGCAGAAGGCACTATCCGAATTGGAGAAAAACAGTAGAGAAATGCCGCTTTAGTTAAATTCATCATCCTACTTACGAAATGGTAAAGTTCAGGGGAACATAAGAACCGTCCCCCTGTTTCCTTTTTAGCTGAATTTTCCCTGCAGGTCATTGGAAAGCTTAAAGACCATTACCCGTTCTCCGGTTTGTGTACTAATATCGGTGTGAAAACTTACTACTTCTTCCCCCGTTATCGTTAGAATAATTTCCTTTAGCTCATCCAGACCGGATTCAATTAAACTGTTGCGATGAGTCTTTACTGATAACAAACCTTCTCTATCCTGACATATTGTATATTCAGCCGGTGTTAAAATACCTTGCAGTATTACAATCACCAAATCCCGTAAAATATCGGATTTAACGGATACGGAGCCCCGTCCAAGATAATTTTTCTCCCAATGTGTTAAAGTTTTACTAATTTCAGCTTCAATCGTTCCAATTGATTTTTCCATACCGATCCCTTTTCCTTTATTTAAAGTTACATTCATAGCCATCCATTATAAAAAACAAACTTTTTACCGAAAAGAGGTTAAGACCAACTCTTCCAGCGTCCTTCCTGATCAATGGAGGCAAGGCGAATCCACCCGTTTTTTACTTTTTGCGCAAAGGCATGATTTTGTTCCAGCACCCGTTTCACATATTCCCTCGGTGCTTGGATAACCACCAGCAAACGGAGCGGTTCATGATATGCCTCTTCATCTGATTTCATTACTGACTGCCAGGGAAGTCCCGATAATAAATCACTGGCGTTTCCCTGCATGACCCCAATACCGCTTGTCACGGTTTGGGTTGTTTTATTCCCGCTGCCATAATAATGCGGTGCAACAGTCGATGCATAATATTGCAGGTTAATCCACTGCGCTACCGTTGCCGGTCCGGAAATAATGCCCGCAAGAATAGCACCGTTTTTGTCCTTCTTCCAGTTATAATTGTTAAGGAAAACTCTGCCCTCCAGATTACAGTCTTGAGTAAGCCGGCGTTCTCCGATGATAAACGCAGCGTTACGCGCCAAGCCCCATTCCGGACGCACCTCACTCCAATCTTCTGCAAGGCGCTCGGCAGCTGCCTTAGGATTCTTGAAATGGGTTTGAAAGCTTGGCAATTGCGAGATCCGTTCTGCAGCAGCTTCTTCGCTCACCTTTGGCAGCGCTATTTGGATACTGTCGAATGCTTCCTTAGCCTTTCCAGACAGTTCCGGAACGTATAGGAAGCGTAATTCATCACGTGAAGTAATGTGCTCAGCAGCAGCAAAAACGGTTCCCTGCGGAATAACGATTCCCTCTGTTTCCAGACCCTTCCTTACGTTTGGCAGATTGCACAAAGCTGCCAGCACCCGTGCATTAAATCCGCTTGATGCTCCTCCACATGCTCCACAGTCCAATGCAGAATGATAAGGATTGTTCGTGCTGTGACTTCCATGCCCGCAAATAACCACCAAGGGTGCAAAATGATCGGTCAGTCCCATCATTTTCAGTGCTTGCCGTACATAGTGTACTTGTTCTTTTAACGAAAAGCCAATTGGCAGCACATTTTCCGCTGTTTGCGTATGGTCAAGCGATAGCTTTGTTGATGGTTTATCCAGCCATGCTTCACGCAGTTTGTTTAAAGTTCGACCTGCACTCCGTGGAACAAAGCTGCGAGCCAGCGTTTGCAGGCTGAGCCAAGGACCGCTAATTTCCGGCAGGACCATGCTGGAGAGCAAATTATGTTTCATCGTTTTAAATGTAAACCAGAGTGAACGGACTGCATGAAGCCGTTGTTGGTAGATGTGCGAATCCGGTGAAGACTCACTCACTTTATGCTGCGGTTTAAACATGACCGGCAAAGAGCGATGCGTGTGGTTACTGCCAAGCTCGCAAGTTGCTATCGGCAATCCAAAAAAGCCTGCTGTTCCAAAAGTCTCAAAATCTCCTGCTTTTTCAAGTTTGCGGCGAAAAAGCTCTGAACGCACATCAATACAAAATACAAATTGGGCTAATTTCCGCTTTATGTTTTCTTCCGGTTGCTGCGATAGAAGCAACTTCTTTAATTGGTTTTCATAAGTTTTCTCCCACGCTTCAAGCCAAAGGCGGTTTCGCACAATCTTATCAAAACGATTGGCAAGAGCCAATCGTGCCTTAATTTCTGAAGCAGATAACTGTGACCAAGCATGGATTGGCAGGTTCCCCCATTCTGCCCAAGCGGCAAGCAATGGTTCTAAGTGTATTTTATCATTTCTTTTTTCGGTCAAAGGAAGAAAGGGTTTAATCAAGACCCATTCCATTGAAATTCGAACGGCTAAATAGTCAAGCAAAAGCGAACTATTATCAGTTGATTGCTGTGAACGCCAAAGCAGCATCCCGCCCCAGCCCGGCAAGGAAAGAAAATGTGCTTCAAAATAGTCTTGGATTTCTGAAAAGGGAATTTCAAGTGCAAGCAAAACTTCCATTAAAGCAGCGTCAGCTTCCTCCGGAAACTCACTTAGCTGTTTACGCACTTTTCGGCTGAGCGCCGGGTCGTGCTGGGCTAGTTTTCGCCACGCACGATAGAATCCTTCTGCACGATGAGGCATTGCCCAGACAGCCTGAGACTCATCTAGAAACAATTTACACCACTTGATCATATGGCGGTTAAGTTCATGAACCGCATCTCCCTTTCCCAGCTCTTCCAGGCGCTGGCTGTAGGTTTTAACTGCATGTTTTTCACTCATTTGGGGTGTAAATCGTTTTAGTTTTGCCGCCATACTTTTTATCTCAGATACTGGCAAAGTGCTGGAAGATAACTGATTTTTTAAAAGTGCCGTCCGGCAGAACCTCTCTGCAGTCTCACGCGGCAGCTGCAAAGATTGTTTGCTCAGCCACTGTTGCAGTTCTTTTTCTAAAAAATCCTGATCCATTCCGCCTCGTTCCCGTGCAGACTGTAATATGGATTCATTTGGATAGATATCTAGATTACAAGTATCTTTGAACCAGCGTGCCGTTTGTTCAAATGATTGCCCCTCCAAGTTGACCCAAGGGTGGCGTGCGGCAAATGTGTTAATTGGTCCGAGAGGTGCAATAACACTGCTGGCAGATTTCACTAGGTTATGAAGATCGATATCATGGGTATCGGGTTGATTTTTCCACTGTAATGTTCTTGCCAATGTTGTATTCATCGCAAATGGCCTCCTCTATCAAATGATTGTGTCAAATACGCAGGATGACTTTCGACTAAATCATTTTGCGGCTCGCCCAATCGTACAAGCCAAAGATAAATCACTGCATAGGCAGCTGATGAACGATTGCGGGCAAGCCATACACCTGCAGCACTGCCAGCCAATAAGATAAGCAAAAATAAAATGGCTGCCGATGCCGGTGGTTGAGTTCCTTGCGGGATGGAATTTTGTAATACACCATAAAAAGCAGCATGGACGAAATGATAGACAATCGCTGCTCCTATCAGGATAGAAAATCCTGCAATACGGCCGATACGTCCGGAGGCACTGGCCACGAGCTGAATCCAAGCTAATGAAACGGACCAGCCTAAGGTAAAAGCACTGATTAATTGATAACCTTCTTCCGGGGAAGACAGCCAAAGACCCAATGCCACCAGGAGACCTAGAACACCGCTGGAGACTGTCCATAATAATGACAATGGCTGGTTCGTTCCGGAGGATTTCTCCACGTGGTGATGCAGTACAGAACCAGATTGTAAGAAAAGGGTTGATTTGAATAGACCATGTAAGACGGCGTGGATAATGGCTGCCAAATAGGCACCTAAGGCACATTGGATGAACATCAGCCCCATCTGTGCCATCGTAGACCCGACCAGCTGCCGTTTATAATCCACATGGACCAGCATCATTCCAGTCCCTGTCAAGACGGAAACACTAGCCAATAACAGCAGCACCATTTGGGCCATATCTCCGCTAAAAAGTGGTGAGAACCGAGTCAGAATAATTCCGCCTGCATTTACTAAGCCTGCATGCATGACCGCGGAGACAGGTGTTGGAGCCACTGTTGAATCTAACAGCCAGCGCCCAAAAGGCCATTGTGCTGCCGGAATTACGACGGCCACGATTAAAAGCAGGTTTATACATGTTTTTTCCCATGAATCAAGCTGGGCCAGACTGCTTTTGGTCAGGACATGCGACATCTGCCAGTGCCCAGTCGCTTGGGTTACCCAAATGACGGCGGCTAGCAAGGTCAACCAGCCTAGTGCAAACATACGTCCAGATTGTTTTGCTGTGTTTCTAGCAACATACCACTCTTTCTTTAATCCGATTAAGAGGGTCAGCCCCAGGAGTGTAATCCCCCAGCAAACCAGCAGCAGACGGAAATCGTTACTTAGCCAGACACCTGAATCAGCAGCAGTCGTAATGGTCAGCAAGGCAAAATATTTTCGATAGGAACGATCACCGAGTAAATAACGAACAGAATAACGCTGTACAATAAAACCGATGGTAAGGACAAACAATGCTAGCAGCCATGATAAGGAATCAAGACGCCAGGGTCCATAAATCAGCGTCTCTTTGGACGTTATTAGGGCTAGCAGTGCAACGAGCGGAGGCAGTAGAGTAATACCGACATGAAGCTGAACAAAAGACAGCGGCGTCTTCGGGTGTAACAGGGCCAGTGCACTAAGCACCGATAGCGCAATCAATAGAAAGAATATTTCTGGCAAGAAATTTAACATGTTTCTTCCCCCCATCGATGGTTGGCAGAAACCAACATGGCGAACATATGACTTTGACCGAATTCCTTCATTACACTGCATCCCTTTCTGTTTTTCCTTTCAGGAAAACAAAAAACCGACAATTTTTAAGAGAATGGACTAAACCATTCGCCTTTAAAAATTGTCGGTTTACTTTTAACGGGCCATTGAGGCCTTTTAATCGTCTACCTGATTATGTAATTTCTAATAAGTAAGTATATACTGATTTTCTCTTGTTATAGATTTACTTTTTCATAGAATCAAAAAGTTTAATCCTATGCTAAAACAATCTATTTCTTTAGAGGAAACAATTAAACAATTTATTTATGTTGTTAATGTTACTATTGGTTAAACATTCTGTCAAGAACTAATTTGAGTCGTACTCGTACTTATCGATGAGCCTCGATTCACTTCCAATAAAATCAAGATTCTTGCCCTCAATTAAAATAGGCGCACCCCTTTTTGAGAGATGCGCCTTTGAAATTTTACAATGACTCCTTTTTGTACAAACTAATCCTAAATGGGAGGTGTGTAAATTTATGAAAAGGAAGATCATCGTCAGTTTATTTATATTTTTACTTTTATTTTCATCTGCTTGGTTTCTGCAGCACCAGCAGCAAAATCATCGGACTGTTGATAAAATAGAATCTTCTATAAACAACTTGAATGTGGTTCCAATCAATTATGAAAATACTCCGTTCAATTCCTCCTTAAATACTGAGGAAATAAATGTCCAATGGAATTTATCCGAACCATTTAGGCCCAGGGAGTATGTTCGGTTTAAAGAATATTAAATCAAAAAATAGACGTTTATAGATGGACTTTTTTTAAAAAAAGTGTTCCAATCATGATTTGGAACACTTTTTACTTCTTAATCCGCGGATGATTTATCCATCAGATTACTATTATATTTTTTCAAATCGTCCCGAACACTTTTATCCCACAGCTTTACTCCTGAATTGTAGGCTGCTCGGTTAATTAAATGTCCAGAAATCGGTGATGTCATAAAAAGAAAGACAATTCCTAGTATAAGCCTGGAATTAAAATGACCTTCAAAAGCATAAAAGTAGATAAAGGTACCTAATAGAATAAACATGACCCCCAATGTAGCTGCCTTAGATGCCGCATGGTTTCTTGTATAAACGTCAGGGAGTCTAATGACCCCGAAGGCAGCAATGAGACATAGCAGGGCGCCGGCTAGAATTAAAAATCCTATGAGAAAATCAACGATTACGCTCACGTTCAATGATAACCCCCTTTTCCAAATATTTGGCGAAGGCAACAGTTCCGATAAAGGCAAGAATCCCGATAAGAAGAATGACCTCTAGAAATGCATGGGATTTCAAAACAATGGAAATAAGAGCTGTAATTGCCACGAGATTCACACCAATCGCGTCTAATGCAATCACCCGATCCGGCACGGTAGGGCCCTTAATCACCCGATAAATCAGTCCAAGCATAGCAAGTGAGCAGCAAAATAAAGCAATGCGAATGACGATTTCCAGCATTAACGGCTCACCTCCAAAATAGCCCGCTCAAATGTATTTTTAATACTGTTAATCTCCTCTTCCACTTCTCCGATATCCATAGCATGGACAAATAAGATTTTATTATCTTCTGAAACATCAATGACTAAAGTGCCTGGAGTTAAGGTAATTAAACTGGAGAGAAGAGTGATTTGCCAGCCTTTCGTTAAATCTGTCTCTAAAGCAAAGATACCTGGACGCATCTCTAATTTAGGCTTTAGGACAATTTTGACAATCGCTATATTGGACAAAACCAGTTCCTTTAGAAAGATAAATGTCAGCTTGATGAAAGACCATAATCGAAAAAGATAAAATCGGCTTCTAAAAAAGCGTCTGAAGAAAAAGATAACAAGCAGCCCAAATAGATAGCCTTTCACAAAACTAATGGGATCATAGGATACTTTAATAAACATCCATAAGAAAGCTAGTGCGATATTTAATAGAATTTGAAATGCCATCCTTCTCACTCCTTTAAGACAGCTTCAATATAAATCCTCGGATCTGTTAACGTTTCAGCTGCCTGAGAAATATACGGTAAAAATGATTCTGAGCCAACCCCAAAAAGGGCCGACATTACGACTAAAATAACTGGAGAGATTAGAAGCCATTTCACGGGAACCTTATCTTCTCCTTTGTAAAAGCGGGTCTGCCCCCAAAAACCATGAATAAAGATTTTCATGACCGAAAAAAGAACAAGCAAACTTGACATTAAGACCAATCCTGCACCTATATAACTTTCCCCTGCAGCCCCACCTTGAACAATCAGCAGTTTGCCAACGAAACCGCTCAATGGGGGAATTCCTGCAAGAGATAAGGCAGCGATAAAGAAGGTCCAGCCAAGACCGGGATAACGGGTAATAAGACCACTGATTTGTTTCAAATTACTTGTTCCCGTAATCGCGACGATGACGCCAACGAGAAGGAATAGGGCTGCTTTGATGAGCATATCATGAATTAAATAGTAGACCGATCCTGTAATAGCTGTTGGATTCATAACCGAAACGCCGTAAAGAATAACCCCAATGGCTACGATAATATTATAAATAATGATTTTCTTTACATCCCAATAGGCGATGGCTCCAATGACGCCAGCCACAACCGAAAGAATCGCCAATATGGACAACAATTGAAAAGTGAAGTCCCGATCATGGTAAAAGAAAAGGGTATAGGTCCTTGTGATGGAATAAACCCCAACCTTTGTTAATAATGCACCGAAAAGGGCTAGAACTGGTGCCGGCGGTGCGTAATAAGACCCCGGCATCCAAAAATACAAGGGGAAAATCGCGCCTTTTATGCCAAATACAATTAAAAACAATACGGCAATGACGGTTAAAATACCAGGCATTCCATTTGTACTTACTTCACTAATTCGTGCAGAAATATGAGCCATATTCAACGTTCCGACAACGGAATATAAATAAGCAACAGCAATGACAAACAAAGCCGATGAAATGATATTCACGAGCAAATATTTAATCGATTCCCGTAATTGAATCTTTGTTCCGCCAAGTACTAATAAGACGTAAGAAGACATGAGCATGACCTCGAAAAAGACAAAAAGGTTAAAAATATCTCCTGTTGTAAAAGCCCCGTTGACCCCCACTAATAAAAAGTGAAAGACAGGGTAGTAGTAATACTTTTCACGTGCTTCCCCAATTGCTTTAAAGGAATATAATAAACAAAGGAACGCAATCAGACTTGTCGTAAATACAAGAATAGCCGAAAACATATCAGAAACTAAAGTAATCCCAAAAGGGGCATCCCAGCTGCTGATATTCAGGGTTTGAATGCCAGCGTTCTTAACCTTCTGAACGTTTAAGAAGGAGACGATTAGTGTAGCGATAGATGAAAAAACGGCTGTCACTCGTTGTGCCATAATTCTTTTGTGTAGAAAAATTAATATGGTCCCTGCCAATAAAGGGATTAATATGGGTAGAATGATTAAATTAGTCATTTTGCTCTGTTCCTCTCATTTCTTCCACATTATCTGTTCCCAGCTCTTGATAAGACCGATAAGCTAAAACTAAGAAAAAGGCCGTAACACCAAAGCTAATGACAATAGCTGTCAAAATCAGCGCTTGCGGCAGCGGATCTGTATAATTTTCCGCATTCCCTCCTAAAATAGGAGCAGATCCTCTTTTTAAACCGCCCATGGTTAAAATAAGAAGATGGGCACCGTGGCTCAACAATCCAGTCCCGACAATAATGCGCAGTAAACTTTTTGACAGCATTAAATAGGTAGCTGTCATAAATAAAATGCCAATCACAATAGCCATTAATATTTCCATTATTCGTCCTCCCCTATGGTTTGAATAATGGTCATAGTCACACCAACGACAACAAAATAAACACCTAAATCAAAAAGGGTTGCGGTATGAAGAGACAGTTCTCCAAGAATGGGCACATCCACATGCGTGAAAGCATGAGTTAAGAATGGAACGTTAAATAATATTGAGCCCGCACTGGTTCCAATCGCAAATAGTAAGCCAATGGCAGTAAGGATCCGGTAGTTGAACGGTAAAATTTTTGCCACCGTTTTGATGTCATACGTGATTAATAAAAGAACAAGGGCTCCTGCCGTCATCAATCCCCCGATAAAGCCGCCTCCGGGATAATAGTGGCCTGCCGTGAAAATATAAACGGAATAGAGGACAATGATAAAAAGAAGAACTTTAATAGATGTTTCCAGGATAATATTGTTGATTTTCATCATTCTTTCCCCCTGTTCAATCTCAATTTAATCATCCCGTAAATTCCTAAAGATGCTATCGCGAGCACCGTTATTTCAAAAAGTGTATCGAACCCGCGGAAATCAACTAATATCACATTGACCATGTTTTTCCCCGCTGCCTTTTCATACGTATTTTCCACATAATACTGAGAAATCGAAGAAAACAGCTTATGGCTGTGCGCAGATAATGCTATAGCTGTGACCACCGAGCCGACTCCCAATGAAATCAATGCATTCGTCAATTTAAATCTCATTCTTGTTTCAAACTTGCGCAATTTAGGCAAGTGATAAAAGCAAACTAAAAATAAAGCGACAGAAATCGTTTCAATCACGAGTTGTGTTAAAGCTAAATCCGGTGCTCTAAAAACGATATAGAAAAGTGAAACTGTATATCCAACTGCACCCAGAAGAATAATTGAGGTCATTCGTGATTTAACAAACAGAATGCTAATGGAACCCACTACTACAAGTATGGCTAAGACCCATTCATAGACTCCTATGAAAGAAACATTGCCAGAATCTAATTTAAAAGCTTTTTTCCACATGAGTGTAATGGTTAAGAGCGTAATCAAGAAAGCAAATATATAAACGAGGTAAGTTCGGATCGAACCATTCATATACATATTCGTTAATTTATTAGCAGCTGTCTGAGAACCCTTTATGGTTTGATCATAAACATGATTAAGAGAAAGCTTTTCTGGAATGACCTTAAATATCTTTTGCCATTTAGGGTAGGTTTTATAAAGGATAAGCCCCATGATGATTACCCCAATAGTCATAAATAACTCAATGGTAGGTCCGTGCCAAAAACTGATATGAACCTCAAATGCTTCCCTTGCATGTAACAAGCTTGGAAGGATGGCAGCCATAGCTGGCGAGATCAAACTATCTGATAATAGATTGGGAAAAATCCCAAAAATGATAACAAGTGACACCAATATGATAGGAGAAATTAGCATTCCTATAGGGGCTTCATGCGGCTTCTTGTCCAGTTTTTCTGGCTGGAATTTCCCCGTAAACGTTTTGAAAACAAGAATCATACTGTAAACAAAGGTAAAGATACTTGCTAACCAAGCAAGAACGGGGAATGAAATACCCCAGGTTTCGAGGTGAAACATATTCATTTCCGTAACGCGGACCATTGCAGTAAAGAACATCTCTTTACTCAGGAACCCATTAAATGGCGGTAGTCCAGCCATGGAGAAGGCTCCGATCATCGAGATGGTAAACGTAATCGGCATGAAATGAATGAGCCCGCCGAGCTTCCGAATATCCCTGGTACCTGTTTCATGATCAACAATTCCGGCTGCCATGAATAAACTGCCTTTAAAAGTAGCATGATTGATTAAATGAAAAACTGCTGCTGTAGTTGCCGCAGTAAAAATGTTATCATCTAAACCTTCATAATGAAGAGCAAAGGCTCCAACCCCGAGTAAAGACATAATCAGTCCTAGCTGACTTACAGTAGAAAAAGCAAGGATCGCTTTTAAGTCCGTTTGTTTTACAGCGAATATGGATCCCCAACACAAAGTAATCAATCCGACTCCCGCAACAAGCCAGAACCATACACTAGATTCTCCAAAGATCGGAGTGAATCGTGCCACTAAGTAAATTCCTGCCTTCACCATTGTAGCCGAGTGTAAATAAGCACTTACTGGTGTAGGTGCTTCCATCGCATCTGGAAGCCAAATATAAAAAGGAAACTGAGCCGACTTTGTAAACGCACCAAGCAAAATGCAAAGCAGGGCAGGAATAAATAAATCGTGATGAAAAATCTCATTCGGCTGAGACATTATTTCTGTCATACTGAATGTTCCAGTCATGATATAAAGAAGAATAATTCCACCGAGCATGGCAAGTCCACCGAATACAGTTATGAGCATTGATTTTTGCGCTCCGTAACAGGATTTTTCTCTTTCATACCAGAAACCAATTAACAGAAAAGATGAAAAGCTGGTTAGCTCCCAAAAAGCATACATAACAATTAAGTTATCTGATAAAACAACGCCAAGCATCGCTCCCATAAAGAGTAATAAATATACATAGAAGGTATTTAGCTTTTCTTTATTTTTTGCTAAGTAATAAATCGAATACAAAACTACTAAAGCTCCGATACCAGTGATCAAAAGTGCAAATAAAAGACCCAGTCCATCTACTTTTGCTACGAAATTGATCCCTAAAGATGGAATCCAATTGAATGATTCGGTAACCGTTTTTTGGGTCGATGTTATAGGGATGAATGAAAGAAAATACAAAAACAGAAGGATGGGCAGAGGAAGAACAAACCATCCGGTATGGATAAGGTGAAACCTTTTATAGAAAAATGGCATGAAAATAGATAATAACAATGGCGCCAATATAGCCAAGTGCAGATAAGACAATGAAAAACCTCCTTATGCTAATGAAAATAGTAATCATCAATATATTTTCTAAGTGTTCACAGGGATAGATTATCTAATTAATTCTATATTTTCGCTAATCACCAATCCTTAATGAAGGGAATACCAATATCTTTTCACCTCTCCATTATTATTTGTTTCTATCTTAAATAAATACAAAAAGAGTCTGTCACCAAAAGGGCATAGTTATCCCTTTAGTGACAGACTCCTCCATAAATTATTCCCATATTATCATTATGTGATATAATACCACATTATTAAGCTTTAAAAAAGTATAAGGTTAAACTCCTCTTAATTTTCTTGATTCAAGTAGATGAATCTATTAAATCTGCTTCTGTTATTTATTTTAAATCTTCAATGGAATCAATTTCGACATACGCTGGTACAACCAATCCACTTTTTGTACCCTGCAGATTTGGCCCTAAATCAACCAAATCATCTTTATACGTATGATAATATTCTACATGGGTACTCGGAAGCCATGCTCCAACCATGCCATCAGCACTGCCGTTGGCTACACCCGCAAACATCGGACCTACTTCTACCTGGCTCAACGTTACATCATATCCATGCTGTTCAAGAACTTTACCAATGACAGTGGTGCTTGCTATTTCAGTATCCCAGGCCACATAAACAAGATTAATGCTCTCACCATTTCCTGGTTGGGCACCTTGCGTCCACTCTGCCACTTTATCCGGATTGGCCTCTATCCATTTTTCTGCAGCCTTCTCTGGACTCATTCCGCTTTCTATCTCTACCATAACGTCTTCCATATTTCCTGGTTCCCAAGAGAATTGATCAAGGATCGTATAAGCACCGGGTACTTCCTCTTTGAGACCTTTTCTTACAAGTGTATCGATATCTTCAGCACCGCCGAATGAGCCTTTTGGATCATCAAGATATTTCAAATCAAAGGACGAGAACATCCAGTGCGGTGACCATCCTGTCACAATAATCGGTTTCTTCGCATCATAGGCTCTCTTCAATTCCGCTACCATTGCTGCTGATGAACCTTCTACAAGCTTCCAGTCGTCTAATTGATAGTCTTCAATAGCGGTATTTGTTTGAGCCATCAATCCTGCTCCCGGTTCAATACCGATCATTTTATAATCGGTTTCTGCACCAATCCCGTTCGCATTCCCGCCGTTCGACTCTTCTCCTTTCGGAATCACCAGCACGGCAGCTCCGACAATAACCAGCACGGCTAAAGATGAGAAAATGATTTTTGGCTTCACGATATGTTTATAAGCTGGGTTACGCAGATTTTGCGTAATCCGGTCAAGGATAATCGCGATAATGACGATCGCTAAACCAGCTTCAAAGCCTGCTCCCACATCAATTTTACTGACCGCCCGGTACACATCGGCCCCAAGTCCCGGCGCACCAACTAACGAAGCTGTAACAACCATCGATAACGCCAACATGATACTTTGGTTAATGCCGGCCATAATCGTTGGCATTGCCAAAGGAATTTGCACCTTGAATAATTTTTGACTTTTACTAGAACCAAAGGCATTAGCCGCTTCAATTAAATCCTTCGGTACTTCCTGAATCCCCAAATTCGTCATGCGGATCGTTGGCGCAATCGCAAAAATAAACGAAGCAATAATTCCCGGCACGACACCAATGCCAAAGAATAATATCGATGGAATCAAATAAACAAAGGCAGGCATCGTCTGCATAAAGTCCAAAATCGGGGTCACGATATTTCGTACCGTTTTTCTTTGCGCACACCATATTCCAATCGGGATCCCTATAATAATCGTAAGTAATCCTGATAATAAAACAATGGCCAGCGTTTGAATACTAGATTCCCAATAGCCAAGATTTTCAATTAATAGTAAACCTAAAAGCGTAAAAATCCCTAATGGCCATCTGCTTGTATAGACTACTAAAAGGGTTAAGGCAATCATTAACACAATCGGGGGACCGATACTTAATACCGCAACAATCAAATCTAATAGTCCCTCAATAGTGGTTGTTAAAAAAGAAAAGAAAGTAGAAAAATAAATCGTTACCCATTCAACAAAAACATCTATCCAGTCCCCTAAAGGGATTTTCGCTATATTCATTGACATCACTCACTTTCCAAATCGTTCAAGGAATCTTTGTTTCCCGCTAGCGCGCCAATAACAGCTCCGCGAATAACAATTCCTTTTAATTTCTTTTCTGTATCGACGACAGACAGCGGCAAGCTGGATGTTGCGATTGTCTCCATCAAGTCAGTCAGCAAGGTACCCTCGGAAACGGTAGGAATATCGGTTGTCATTACTTCTGAAATAGCTGCATTTTGATCGATTGCTGCACGCGCTTGCTCAGCTGTGAGCGCACCAAGCAGCTTCTGTTTTCGATCCACAACAAAAATGCTGGAATATCCTTGCTTTCGCATAATTTCGAGTGCTACCCTCGGACCGCGGTCAGCACTTATCTTTTCCGCACGTTTCATTACATGAGATGCAGTTAACACTTTTGATAAATTCACATCTTCCACGAATTTTTCGACAAACTCATTAGCCGGATTCATTAAAATTTGTTCCGGTGTTCCAAGCTGGATGATGCTGCCATCTCTCATTAACGCAATTCGATCCCCGATCCGCAATGCTTCGTCTAGATCATGGGTGATGAAAATGATTGTTTTCTGCAGCTGCTCTTGAATTTCAATTAATTCATCCTGCATATCTTTGCGAATTAACGGATCCAATGCACTGAACGCTTCGTCCATCAAAATAATATCCGTATCGCTGGCAAGAGCACGGGCTAGTCCAACCCTTTGCTGCATCCCGCCGCTCAATTGAGAAGGCAGCTGGTCTTCATAACCTTTTAATCCCACTACTTCTAAGGCATGCATCGCCTTTTCGCGGCGCTCAGTTGCCGGAATCTTCTGGATTTCAAGACCATATTCCGTGTTTTCGACGATCGTCTTATGCGGGAATAGGGCAAAGTTCTGAAATACCATGCTGATCTTCTTTTGCCGGACTTCCCTCAGTCTTGCGTCGTTCATCTTGACAATATTTTCGTTGCTAAGCAAAATTTCTCCCATTGTTGGCTCAATCAATCGGTTAAACATCCGAATTAACGTTGATTTTCCGCTTCCGGATAAGCCCATAATGACAAAAATTTCACCGGCGTTAATAGTAAAAGAAACCTTATTTACCCCAACCGTCTGTCCAGTCACCTTTAAAATTTCCTTTTTTGACTTTCCTTGCTTTAATAACTCAATCGCTGCTTTCGGATTGGAACCAAATATCTTAGAGACATTTCTGACCTCTACATATGGTTTCATTAAGTCACCTCATTCGTTTCATCGCCATATCGTATTCAGTATGTGATAGATTCTACTGCTTCTTTTTCGAGATCCAATCTTAATGCTAAAAATCATGAATATGGTTCTTTTATTTAGGGATTTTCTAAAAGGAATGAAACTTCGTTCAGATCTCCAAGAACAAGCAAGAGTACGTCTCTCTACTAATGCTAATTACTTGAACACTTAAAAAATTCGCGTCCGCAACTTTACTTAAAAATAAATTTCTAATTAAACGGATGTGTAAAGTAGGGTATAGGAGTAAAATGATACTGGAGTATTTAATAAGCACAACATATAAAATACGATATAGCGGAATTATATTTACTTTCGAGTCTATCCAATATCCCGGCAAAACTCTGAAAGTCTATATTAACCGTAACAAAGAATGAATATAAATTCAAATCAAAAACAAATAAATTCTAAATGAGATATGCCGCAATCCCTTTTACAGCAAGGGTTCGCGGCATATTTAACTTTTTTTATTTTTGTGTTGTTTCATGCACTGAGACTTGTAGATTATCAGGGTTTAATAAACATTATTTATGTAAATATCCAATTCAAAAGGAATATTGTACGGTATAATTGATATTAATCGTTCTCTAAATACTATATTTGAATAAAGCATTAACACAACTAGGAGGATTATGATGCCGTTACCAACTATAAATCCATACGTTAGAAAGCCCGTTTCAACATCACCGCCGCCACCGGTTACTCCTTTATACACTGATATTTACAACAGAATAAGAATCTGCGATATATGAGCTCTTTCGCAGATTCGGGGGAGTAGACGATGAAATCTAAAATTCAATTCCTACTATCAATGATTATCTTTGGTACGATTGGCGTATTTGTAAGATACATTGATTTAGCTTCGAGTGAAATCGCTTTATTACGTGGTTTTATTGGTAGTTTATTTTTAATGACATTCATGTTCATGATGAAGAATAAAATTTCATGGGCGGATGTGAAAGTAAATACTTTCGTTTTATTCCTTTCGAGTATTGCATTGGGTGGAAATTGGATTTTCCTTTTTCAAGCATACAAATATACGACCATTTCTAACGCAACACTAAGTTATTATTTTGCACCTGTGTTTGTTCTGATTCTTTCCCCACTTATCCTTAAGGAAAAATTATCAACAAAGAAAATCATCTGCATTGGTGCCGCCATGTTAGGGATGTTATTAATTGTTGGTAATGGTAGTTTCAGTACATCTGGATTCGATGATCTAATTGGGATAGGCTATGGACTAGCAGCAGCCGTTTTCTACGCTTCATTAATGCTATTAAATAAGTTCATCAAAAACATGAACGGGTTAGAAACCACATTCATTCAGCTTGGAACAGCGTCATTACTTCTCATGCCGTATGTATTCTTTACTGAAGGATTCGGTATATTAGAAGTATCCCATTCTTCTATTCCATTTATTTTCATCTTAGGGATGGTCCACACAGGGATTGGATTCCTGTTATTCTTCTCAGGGATGCAGAAATTAAAAGGGCAGAGTATCGCTGCATTAAGCTATGTAGACCCCATCACATCACTAGTGATTTCTGCTGTTATCTTGCAAGAACAAATGACATTTGTGCAAATGCTTGGCGGTTCATTACTTTTAGGCTCTACATTTGTTAGTGAAAATCATTCAATAAAGTTTCCAAAACCTTTCATAAAAAAAATCAGTTAAATAACGTAATAAACAGTGAGAAGCATTCATTTTCCCACTGTTTTGTATTTTGGAACGTTTCAGGAACATATATTTCTTTGTCATAGTAAGACAATCGAATCGGTTGCCAATTCTCATTATTTTATATAAAAATGCCATCAAATCTATGATGGCATTTTTTATATTCTCTTATGCTACTACTTTTCTAGAATCATTTGAATTTTGTTTTTTGAAGATTCCAAATGGTTTACCTACCGGTAATACGACTTGACCAAAATGTCCATTTAATACAGCTGCTGCTGAGCCATAAAAGGAAAGTAACGCAAGCAGTAATTCAGAAATCGCTGCCAGCATATGTGTAGCTTCATGCATAATATTGAATGAACTTAGGGATAGTCCTATAAATAAGAAATCAATCAAGACAAAAATGAAAAATAATACTTTATGTGTTTCCAGTGCCCCAACCGTCATAAAAATACTAAAAATTAGATATCCGATAAATGCCACGCCCAATTGTTTAGGATCCGCTTGACTAAACAAATTTTCGCCAAAAGCACCTGATTGAATTAACCAAGTTGTGCCCACACCAAGCCAAAATAGTCCAAAACCTCCGAAAGCAGTCGTTCCGAATACATTGTTATGTTTTGAATCTAAATAGCTAGCAATTAATTGGGCAAAGCCGCCTAAAAAGAATGCCCAAGGTAATATCAAAGCAGTTCCTTCTGTCCAGCCTAATTTTTGAGATGATGCTACAAGCGTAACCATTGCTAAGCCAAATAAACCTAATGCCGATGGATCAGCTACGGTGATTTTTACTGATGTAGGATTTTGTTGATTCATAGTAGTACTTTCTTCCTCCTTAGGATTTAATACAGCCTTCCTAAAGATACAGGAATTTTCCGCTTCCGTCCATTGGATATTTTGTGACTAACTATCTTATCAATTAATCTAGACTTTTTGTATGTACTTCACTCTGAATCAAAGTCGGAGGAACGTCTCCCCTTAACCCAGCGACCAAGTTTTCAGCTGCTAACATGGCCATATTGAATCGTGTCTCCATAGTAGCAGAACCGATATGTGGCAAAGTCACAACATTTTTCATCGAAAGAAGAGGATTATCCTTTTTAACAGGTTCCGGCTCAAAAACATCAAGCCCTGCAGCAAGGATTTCACCATTTTGAAGAGCATGAATTAATGCCTCTTCATCAACCGTTTTACCTCTTGAAGCGTTGATAAAAATGGCACTCTCTTTCATTTGTTCAAACTCTCTTTTCCCCATCAGTTTTTCCGTCTCAGGAGTAAGAGGCGTCATGAGGCAGACAAAATCAGATTGATTTAACAATTCCTCAAGAGAACAGTAAGTAGCACCATATATTTGTTCGGCATCAGGATTTCTCGAGCGATTGTGGTATAAAATATCCATATCAAAGCCAAAATGAGCCCTTTTCGCGACAGCAGTCCCAATGCCCCCCATTCCAATAATCCCTAGGACTTTATGATGGACATCGACCCCAAACCATTTTTCTGCGAGGTTGGCATCCCATTTTCCAGTCTTAACCCAATCATCTAGCTCCGGCATTCTTCTAGCGGCAGCTATAATCAACCCCATAATGGTATCTGCAACCGTTTCATTTAATACTTCCGGTGTATTCGCTGCCATAATCCCCCGCTTTGATAACTCAAGTAAATCGAGGTTATCATAGCCTACGGATACGTTACACACAATTTTGAGCTGGAGAGCTTGATCTAGTAAACTATTATCTATTTTTAAACCAACTCCTAATATCCCGTGAGCATCCTTCAACGCATGAAGAAATTCAGAATAGTTCTGTGAATCTAGTTTTTCAAAATAAACTACATCACATGTCTGTTTAATATATTCCAACACCTTTTGATCTACTTTCTTATAGACAATTACCTTTGGTTTCATGGCTAAATTCATCTCCTTTAATCAATGCATTTCCTGCAATATATTACATAAATTTTCACGCTATTATGTTTACTTTACAGCAAAATGAACAATAATGACATGATTACCATTCTATTAATGGTACGGAAACAATTCGGGAAATGGGCCCCATATATGTAAAAATCTCCAATTCAACTCTTCTTATTCCTTCATTTCCATGCACATAAAAAATAACCTTTATCTTTCATACAGATAAAGGTTATTTGTGTATTCTAGTATTATTTAGATCAATCTGTGGGCGTGCCATTTCTCCCCTTTAAACCGCCTATAAAAAATGGTCCCCCGCACAACCCATTCTATAATCATCGCTGCCCAAACACCGATGATGCCAAATCCTAATGTAATCCCCAAAACGTAACCAAGCACGACACGTATCAGCCACATGGATAATAACGAGGTAACGGAAGTATAGTTTGAATCGCCGGCAGCCCTTAATGCTGACGGCATAATAAAGCTTGAAGCCCACAAAATCGGCTGTCCAAAGGCGGCCATAATGGTGAGGGTATAGATGGTTGGAATTATTTCCTCGGGAGCACTAAACAGCTTCATCATCTCAGGAAAAAACGGCAGCAGCAAAAGAGATGTAACAAGAAATAGGATCGAGGAAAGTCCAATTAAAGATTTCGTGAATTTCCGTGCATCACCTATGCTCCTCCGCCCCATACACTGTCCTACAATGGTGACCGCTGAGATACTTAAGGAACTCGGTCCCATCTGAAATAATAAAGAGATTGAATTGGCAATAGCATAAGCTGTAATCGCCATGGTGCCTAATTGAACAATAAAGGTTTGCGTCAGCAGCTTTCCACCATTAAAAAATAACTGTTCTGCGGCAAAGGGCAGCCCAATATACATGATTTTCTTTAGAATTGAATAGTCAAGATGCACGGCATCCTTTATTCGAAAGTGAATCGTTTTATTTTTATTTATGATATAAATTAATGAAGCGACCATTCCTAATAATCTTGCGAGAATGATAGAAATCACCAGCCCCATAACACCCATGTGAAAAATAGTGATAAGCAGGACATTGAGCACGGTGTTCGTTAAATTCATAAATAATGATAGATTTAAACATGGTTTTGTATCACCCATCCCTCTTAACGAACCGCACACCGCTTGAAAGACAGCGATAAGTGGATAGGAGATACAGCTGCCGATCAGATATAGCTTCGCATTTTGAAATACATCCGCCTCGGCTTTTCCAAATAGAAGATTTAGGACGGGATGATTAAACACCATGACCAGCACTGTAATCAGAACAGAAACGATCGTGACAGCAGAAATTGCCTGTGTAGCTGTTTTCGAAACCATCGCCTTATTTCCACTTCCCATATATTGCGCCACGATCACGGTACCGCCTGTTGCTACAGCAATAAACACATTAATGAGGAAGATATTCAGCGAATCTACCATACTTACAGCACTGACTGCAGCAACCCCTGCTGAACTAATCATCGCGGTATTTAAGAAACTCATTAAAATTAAAAAGGCCTGATCGACAAATATTGGCAGAATGATCGCAAATATCTGTTTGTAATCGATTGAATCTCCTGAGAAATATTTTTCTAACCAGTTGACAGATTGACGTTTGACTTTTACTTCTAATTCATGGACTAAGTTCACTCTGCTACACTTCTTTGTTAGTATGATATTGTTCTATAAAAATGAACAGGAATTATTATACCACTATCATACAAAGAAACTAGCATTTTTGTGATATTATTCATATATTTGATCCTTGAAAAACAAGGCTTAGGTACCATAGTATGTATACTCTTTTGATAGCGGAATTAATAAAAAAAGAAGAAGAGTACCTTATGAGAAAAGATACTCTTCTTAAAGGCCGATCTTTAATTGTAGTCCTAGTCAAAATTGGATAGACCTAAAACCACCTAATAAAAGGAGGAATGCTTTGCGGGAATTTAAATACATTGAATGGATCATAGGATGTTTTCACTTCTCGAAGCTGTGTAAAATTTTCTCCATAATAGTTTCTTGGCCAATCTCTAATGAACTGATCCGGCCAATTCACATAATCACCCGTTGTATATGGGGATAAAGCATCCCTTAATTCCTCGACCCAGCGAAGGTTTTCTCGTTCTTCGTCAGGTTTATTCCAAATAGTATTGTATTCCTGAGCGATAATGGCATCCCGGTAATAAAAGGCCGTATCTTTTGGATCAGGCTCCCCTGCCTTACCACCAAGTGATTGATGCCAGATATTGGAGTTCTTATTTGGAGCGTTTGCTAAAAAGTGCTTCATTGTCAAGATCGCTTTCTTTGAAAATGGCTCCTCAAGAAAAGAACCTGATCTTTTGTGGTGCGAAGGCACGTTCCCGCTCGGATCATCAAAAAATTGTACAGCATCAATGTAAGGTACTTCTTTTATGAAAATATTAGTTGGCGAACCAGTGTCTGTTAAGGGGCGCAGTAGTTTTTTCAGCATGGATGAATCACCGACAAATTCACCTTGAGCAATAATTTGATTCATTTCCTTAGATTTTAATTCGATCTCTGTGGTAAGACGTTCATCCGTTTTAGGCGCCCAGTGCTGCCATACATCAAATACCTCTTCGAAATCTTCCCATCCCCATGTGATTGAAAAAATCGACACCTTGGAAATGGAATGAACCTTGAAGGTGAAAGAAGTAACAATCCCAAAGTTACCTCCCCCGCCTCCACAGCACGCCCAAAACAGATCACTATTATGATTCCTATTTGCTTTTATCAGTTTAGCCCCTCTATGTCCATCTGCTATGACCATCTCAACCTCAAGCAAATTGTCACAGGTCAGCCCAAACCATCTTGAAAGCATTCCAATTCCACCGCCCAGCGTGAGACCAGCCAGCCCCACACTACTTTCCGTTCCCCCAGGAATAGTCGTTCCGTATTTCCATAATGAATGGTATACATGCCCCAGATTTGCGCCGCCTTCTATTTTCGCGGTCATTTTTTCACAATTGACAGTGATTTTATTCATTTCACTGACATCAATAATAAGACCGCCATCTACTAATGAAAAATTTTCATAGCTATGCCTGCCGCTCCTCACCCTAAACGGAATGCGATTTTCCCTTGCCCACTTAAGAGCATTTACGACATCGTTGGCATTCTGACAAAAGACTATGACTTTTGGGAATTTCGGAACACTCAAATTATTGTTGACCCTTGCCATCCGATATTCCACATCATTAGGTGTTACGATCCGCCCAGTAAGCTTTGTCATTTCCAAAATACAAACCCCCTCCTTTATTCCAACAATATAAATAAGATGCTATATAGTATGAAGAAGCTTTGGAAAAGGCACCTGCATTAATTAAGGAGAATCAGCACTCTAAATTTCTTTAGCAAAATGTTCATAATAATAGCCTTCCAAAACAAAAGTTCCGGAAGGCTGTGTATGTAATAGTCGTTATTTTAAGTAAAAGAAAGAGTATAGGGTCCGTCTAAATCCGGATGATTCATGAGACGGATCGATTTTGGTTCGCATTGAATGACGATATAATTCGGATCATCAGGACCGGCTAAATATCTGCGGAAGTTGTCATGCCATAAACGATCCTTTAGTTCTTTTTCATCATGGATCGTTGCTGTTGCGATGATATCTAAGTATGGATTTGGCTTTCCGAAGCTTCCGCTTTCATAGCCAAATAATATATGTACTTTAGAATTGTTTAATATGTCCTGTACCTTTTCTGTCTTCTTGCTGGAAATGGTGTAAAGAATAAACTCATCATGCCGGAAAATCATATAACGGGCAAACGGCTGGTCACCCTTCATCGTACAAAGAGTTCCCACGCGTTTTTCGTCTAAAATTCTTCGGATTTCATCTTTCATCTGCTGCTGTTCCACGCTTATCCCTGCTTTCATTATTGTCCATTTATTCCTTTTATTATAGCAATTTGGAGTATGGCATTTCCAAATCGAGAGGACAAATTTGAAAACTGGCCATGAAAGCTGCCATCCTTCACTGATATTACCCAGAATAAACCCAAAACACATAAAGAGGGGATACCTCTCCCCTTTCATGTGTTAATTTGACTCTGGTGTATTAATCATAATCGCTGCTACCTGCTGCAGACGGCTATAGAAAAACTGCCCTTCCGGAGTCTTATCCAAACCTATCTCCGCAAAAGCTTCCCCCATACACCGAAGCCAACATTGTGCCCGCTTCGGTGTAATTTCGAACGGAAGATGCCGCTGCCTCATCGCCGGCGGACCAAATTCATTACTATAAAGAGTGGGACCGCCTAGAAATTGGGTTAAAAACATTCTTTGCTTTCGCATAATTTCACTCATATCGCCCTCAAACAACGGACTTAAGTCGGGATCATCATATACTTTCGGATAAAAAGCATTTACCAATTGATTAATCTTTTCCGCACCGATCTGGTCAAATATAGTTCCAAATTTCTCTTCAGCCATCTATATACTCCTTTTTATTTTTAATATTACCCTATTGTTAATATTAATATTGTGATCTAGATCAATAGTTCTGAAACAATGGGCAAATTAAAGAACAGAACATGGGATACCATGTCCTGTTCTTGTACTGTTAAATTCTCCTGTTGTATCATTTTAGCAGCTAAGATTCTAATGATTAGCGTGACGGCTTTGGCGGTTGGCACACGTCACATTTGCGTTGGTTATTGTTTTTAAATTTCGTAAATGTTTTTTCAAAGTTATTGCCGCATGCACATTTAAATAGCAGCTTTTGTGAAAAGCCGTGATATTCCGTCGTTAGCAGCTTACTCTCCGAATTTTTCTCAACAAATTGTTTAATTTCACCGATCGTCCATCGTTTACTCATTTTCTTACACCTCTATATTTTTAATCCCTGTCAAACCACAGCAGCTCTTTGTCATCCACATCGCCATTATAATTGATAAAAATCTCATCACCTGCTTTTATATCTGTGAAAGCATAGAAGTCAAATGTATGATTTTTAAAATTAATCTCATAAATAGCGTTAGGTTCATAGGAATGGTTAAACAGCATTCCATAACCCAGAAGAATTGCCGAGTGATTTATCCCATACTCAAAAGCGTAATCAGCGAGTAGCGTTTGTTCAATGTATTGATGCTGATCGTTTGGATAAGCAATGACAGGTGCTTCATGCAGGAGCTCCCCTTTTTTGATATCACATGTCGCAAATACCCCTCTATTGAATTCTCCATCACTAATTGGAGATGTTTTAACCTCAATCATGTAGTGCACCTACTTACTTGTAAAATTTATCTTTCTAACTGTAACATAAATTTGAACAATATTCTTTTTTTATTTTGAAGCGTAATATTAATGAGAAGTGAAGAAAAAGAGGATAGACATCGTATCCTCTTCTAATATATTTGTTCTATTATCTTTCCCTATTTACCAAATAATCGAGTAAATATTTCAGAAAAGTAGTGTTGCGCGGCACTTCTTGCAAGGTCTCCATGGCAGTACAGTAATGATCCCACATCGCTTTTTTGGCACCTTCCAGACCAAGGACTGAGACAAAGGTTGAATTGTTGTTTTCCGCATCCTTGCCAACCGGCTTTCCGAGCAGGTTTTTATCCCCTTCAACATCAAGCAGATCATCCTTTATCTGAAAGGCAATCCCGGCATGGCGGGCAAATTTTTTCAAAGCCTTCATTTCTGCTTCATCCGCATGAGCGACGATGGCCGGCATGATGAGAGAGGCCTCAAAGGCAATCCCAGTTTTATAAAAACACATCGTATTCAGTTCCTCCAATGACAGCTGCTTCCCTTTAGAATGTAAGTCCATTGCCTGTCCCATACACATATCCATTGTCACCTGGGAGGCATATTGAATCAAGCGAAGTACAGCCCGCGGTTCAAAGCCTTCAAGAGAGGATAATTCATGGACAGCCTTTTGTGTTAAAAATAAACCGGTCAGTTCAGCCGAAGCTGCGTCAAACATCTGGTGCACCGTTTGCCGCCCCCTCCGGATCGGGGCATTATCCTGTGATGGCAGATCATCAAAAATAAGCGAGGCCGTATGCATATATTCCAGCGCCCGCAGCATTGGCATAATTGCCAGTCTGTCCAGGCCATACTCATTAATGCCCATCATCCAGGTGATAATAGGCCGCAGCCGCTTTCCATCTCCCTCGAGACTGTAGTTTGCTGCATCAATTATCGGTGACTTCAGTAATAATTCATTCCCGTTTTTTGCAATCGGCAGGGTTTCATTAATCTGATTCCGCACAGTATTAATCGTATAGATGAATTCTTCCCGCTCCTGCTGCTCCTTTTTCAGAACAGTCAGCACATGATCGCGAAGCAGCTTATCGAAAAAATCAACATCATCCGCTTTTCGGACCAGATGCTGGATGGTCTGATTGAATGTCGGAACTTCGGACGTGAACAATCCCATCAGTTCATGATATTTCTTCTTCCCCACTCGTAACTTAAACCGTTTCAGACTGTTAATGGCCCGGTCAAGAATCACCTCACAGGTTTTCGGATCTGAACCGTAAACATCATGAATCAAATAAGAAATAACGGACCAATATAGTTGAAAAGGATTGATTAGATCCGGGCGCTGCTCATGGTAGGTTAAAAAATAAGTATAAGGGGTTACGGCTCCACTTCTTAAATCATCAAACATATCAGCAAAGTCATCCGCCAGCTGATTGTAAATACCATAATAAAAGGTTCTGTTTTCAAAACCCTTATCCTCGGGAGCACCAATGACAGAACGGACAATTAGGCGTGAAGAAGAGGATTTTAAAATGACAGGTATGTAAAGCTCTTCATTCGTATAATGAGCATTTGCTAAATTCTTTTCACGGTCATTCTCTTGTGATTGAAAAAACACGTAAGCCAGTTCGAAAAAGGATTGGATCGTCTCCCTCCGCTGGTTAGCTCTAATATACTCAAAGGCTTCACGAAGTTCGGCATGGATGAATTGAATCAGGCCGCGATTTTCGCCTGTCCACTTTCCTAGTTCCGGGACCACACCTGTGATCAGGGTCCTTCGAATCAAATCAGAATATTGCCTTTTTTCTTTATCAGATAATACAGCTGAATCAAGCAGATCATCAATAAAGGGATAGGTTAGACCATAGGAATACCCCAGTCTTATGGCATGATCAAGCCTCTTCGTCCGCTCCTCCCCGCGTACACCGCCACCCATCGCTTCCATCTCATGGATCAGCACTCCGCCAATGATTTTCATTAACTTTCGCTTGGCATGCTCAGCGTCCATTCCTTTTGGGATATGAGAAGCAGCTGTCTGAATTTTGTTGTGCATCCACATGACAGCTGATTCAATTCCTTCTTTTTGTCCCCAACGGTACATCCCGTCCATGCTGAACATCTCGATTTGTTCACCGCTCTCTGATGCCGGTTTAAGCAGATATTTTTTTAACCCGGCAGTAAAACGACGGACACTTTCCTTATTTTCCGCTGAGTCCAAGGCTTTTCCCAAATCCCGCATAAAAATATAGGACACACTTCGATCGAGATAATGATCCAGTTTTCCCGTAAGTTCCAGCCATTGAATATAACTGTGATATCCGTTTAAATCCGGCGTTTCCTGTCTCTTTGAAAAAAAGGATAAAAAAGAGTGATGAATATGGTTTTGCTTCCAGGATTGGAAGTCTTTCGTTAGATTAGTGACGTAGGTCTTCGCTGTAACTTGTTCACGAAGTAACTTAAAATAATGGGCAGCCTTCTGCTCAGCCAGCCTATAACATTCATCCTCATTTTTGATCAATTCATTATTCATCATAAATATTACCTCTTTTTCGAGTTTCTCCTCTATATATATATTTTCAACTTCGACTAATATTAATGTTCAACCACGATCATTTCTCTCTTTCTACTAGACTAACAAATAATAAGCCTATATTCCAAACAAAACCCCTCGCATGGCGTCTTCTCCCATAGGTCAAGAAATAAAGATCCCCTTAGAACAGTTGTCTGAGAGGAAAAATAAAGAATTTACAAACAATGAAACTTTCTGTTAAATGGATTGATTGAACCACATCAATTAGAAATAATAAGAAAACACAGTGGTTCATGACAAAGGAGTTATTAAGATGTACCAATTAACAAAAAAACAGGCCCAGCAAATTGTGGACAAAATGATGCAGGATATACCGTACAATATTAATATCATGGATAAGGAAGGAATTATTATCGGGAGCGGCAATAAGGAAAGAATCGGGACATTACACCAAGGTGCATTAGAAGCCATAAAACAAAGAAAAATCGTTGAAATTCAAATCGATAAAAAGTATGAAAAAAAGGGGATTAATTTACCAATCGAAATGAATCATGAAATCATCGGAGTAGTGGGAATCAGCGGTGATGTAGAGGAAACCAGACCTTTCGGAAACCTTGTGAAATCTACGGTCATTTTGTTAATTGAGCAAAGTGCAGCTTTACAAAAAGAAAATATTGAAAGATATCGCAGGCAAGAGTTTCTTCATTTAATCATTAACCCCGATACCGTTTATACGAGGGAACTTATAAACCAAGCACAGACCTACCATATCAATTTAGCAAACCCTGCTCAAATAATATATATTGAATTTCCTTATGAAATCAACGAAGAACTATCTGTCTCAGCTTATTATCCATCATTTAAAATTTCTAATCATTCTCAATGTATAGTGGTCCAGGAAACGACTATTATCGAATCCATCACTAGGCAGATACAAAACCAGCATGCCGAAGCATTTATTGCTGTCAGCAAAACAAATAATCGAATCTCTGAAGGTTATAGGCAATCCATATCTGCCATGCGGGTAATAAAAGGATTATTACCGAGCGAAAAAACGATTTCATATGCAGACTGTGAGTTTATTGCTGATTTATCCGAATGGCTTATAAATGAAAAAAAGACGGTTCATTTACCCCAACTAATGGAAAATGATGAATTGATTAAAACGTTACAGACGTTTATCATTTGCAACTTGAACATTAATGAGGCAGCGAATCAATTAATTATCCATCGGAATACCTTGAACTACAGACTAGAAAGAATCCATAAGATAACCGGCAAAAATCCAAAAAACATTTTAGAATTAACCGAACTGATATTTATCCTGATTAATCGAATACAATAAGGAATCGATAAAAAAATCAATGGGTCTTCTGAAGAACCCATTGATTTTTTTTGTCTGGATGAAAGCCTTCTATCTCAATAATCTAGCGACACTTTCAGAAGTACGAATAACATTTTGTTTTCCCTGTGCTAATAAGGCATCGATATCCGAGGCGCCTGGTACGATGCCAAAAATAGCATCAAATCCTTCATCATATAATGTTTCAACATCTTTACCTATATATCCGGCTAAAGCGATTACTTTTATATTTTTATTTACACTTTTAGCTGCCTGGGCAACCCCAAACGGTGCTTTTCCAAATTTTGTTTGGAAGTCAATACCGCCTTCACCCGTCATGACGTAATCAGCAAGTTTCAGTTTTTCCTTTAAATTCGTATACTCCATGACAATCTCTATTCCCTTTTTCATCGTTGAATTCGTAAAGGCTAACAATCCTGCACCCAGACCGCCTGCTGCACCCGCTCCCGGCACATTTAAAATATCCACACTTAATTGTTGCTGTACGATTTCGCCATAATGCTGTAAATTGCAATCGAGAATTTCCACCATTTCTGGAGTAGCACCTTTTTGCGGGCCAAATACAACAGAGGCTCCGTGCTCGCCGCATAATGGATTTGTTACATCAGATGCCACCAAAATAGTAACATTTTCTAATTCCTTCATTACATTAGAACCATCTATATGAACTAACCCGCTTAAATAGCCGCCTCCCTGTGGAAGTTCTTTTCCATCCCCATCTAAAAATTTATACCCTAATGCTGCTGCCATACCGGTACCGCCATCATTTGTGGCACTTCCGCCGATTCCTAAAATAATTTCTGAGATTCCCCGCTCAACACAATCCTTGATTAATTCCCCTGTTCCAAAGGTTGTTGTAATGAGAGGGTTTTTTGTTTCTTTTGTAACATAATGAATCCCGCTTGCTGAAGACATTTCAATCACACCCGTTTTACCATCGCCCAAAATGCCATATTGCGCCATCACAGGTGTACCAAGCGGACCGGTAACCTCCTTGTTAATAATGGTCCCTCCGGTTGCATCCACTAATGATTGTACCGTTCCTTCTCCTCCGTCTGCCATTGGCACATAAATACATTCGGCATCCGGGATTGCTCTTCGTATTCCAATTTCCATTGCTGCACAAACTTCTTTTGCTGTCATGCTTTCCTTAAAAGAATCAGGAGCTAACAAAAAGGTTTTCCCCATTTTTTTACACCTCTTTTGTTTTATAAAATAAATCCGTATAAAACGGTTGCAATAATGGTCATAGTTAAACCTACAATCACTTCGTATCCAACGACCTTCATTCTATCTTTCATGCTGATATTAAATGCATTACGTGTAACGTGGAAATACGTTCCATGCGGTAAGGAGTCAATAACTGTGGCTCCGGCATGAGTCATTACTGCCGCTGCAATCGCTGAAACACCCGTATCTAATATGGCATCGCCAAATGAACCTGTTGCTAAAATAACACCTGTTGAAGTAGAAGCTGTTGCTGCAGCCATCAGTATACCTGCAATTGGAGCCAGGAATGTACCTGAAATACCCGCGGAATCAATTAATGCCACAACCTGAGCTGGTAAGTCTGATGCGGTAATTAATCCGCCTATGGCACCGGCACCAATAATGATTAAGATCGTTGGGGTCATTCTATTTAAACCGGATTGACAAAAATCCAATAAATCTTTTCTCTTTCCAAGCGCCAAAGTACCTATTACACCGGCAAATGGCAAAATAAACAGGGAGTCAATTTTTAAACTAGCAAGAAAATCACTTCCAGCTATGGCCCCAATCGGACTAATCATCAATAGAACAATGGCAATGATCGGTGTGACGAGAGACCTTGATAAGGTTGGTAGATTAGAGTTATCTTTTTCTAATTCCTTCGCTTCTTCATCTGTTACCTTTGTACCTTTAAATTTAATCGATGATGCGAGAATAACCGCCACAATAATACCAAAAACAGCAGGAATAAATCCGCCAATCATAACCTGATTTACATCAAGACCAAATCCCCCTGCTGCTGCAATCGTGTTCGGATTTGGAGAAATAATATTACCAGCCTTTCCTCCTCCGGACAAAGCAACAAGCAAAGCTATTTTCGAATACCCCATTTTATTACCAACAGATAAAGCAATTGGGGCGACAATCAATACAGCAACAGGAATAAATACTCCTACAGCTGTAATAATCATCGTTGCCAGCGCCAGCGATAACATCGCCTTTGTTCCGCCAAGTTTATCAACTATAAACTGGGCTATTCGTTCTGCTGCTCCCGATTTCATCATAACACCGGCAAATACACCAGCAGCAATAATTCGAATAACAGTACCCATGACACTTTGAATACCAGTAATTAACACTGTAACTGTTTCGGTAAAGTTGGCTTCACCGATAAACGCACCGACTACAGCCCCTAAAATTAAAGAATACGTTGGGGTCAGCTTAAATAAGATTAAGATGATTGCAAGGGCTAGTCCGCATAAGGCACCTATCCAGCTTAATTCAAATTCCATTTTTTCGTCCTCCTTTATATGGTATTCACTCAGCTTTACTTAAACATAGCTTTTTCAATTACTAAATTAAATACAGCCGTTTGGAAACCAGAGACTCTATCTATCATTCTGTCAAGTGATGGCAGTTAGTTCATATGCACATCTATTCTTTTTCCTTTTCTGTGCAATAATCCAGCAGACTCAGTAATAGTTCTTAAGAAAAAACCAATTTTTTTGTCTCACCCACCTTTTTATTAAATCTCCTTCACTTGAATACGTTTTCATTTTAATCCCGTACATCCTCTTAAACAATTGATCATCCAACTATTTTAATTGTGCATATGCACAATTAAATAGAAGGCAGTTCACGTGTTTTATGACGTTAAACTACTCATGCATATATCAATTGGCAAATGGTAAAGATTACGAGGAGGTCATGTTTTTTTAAAGAAACTAATTTTGAAGATATTAGTAATAATTGAAATAGGGTATAATCAGGCACTTTGTAATTACTATTTAAAATACTGTGAGGAGAGTTCCCCCATGAATAATGAACATACTACTACCCCCGAACTGAATGTGTTGGCACATAGCTCTCACAATGGTTCATTTCCGTGGATGGATAAGTCGCTGTCACCCCGTGAGCGTGCCGAGAAACTCGTAGCCGCCATGACCTTGGAGCAAAAGCTCGCCCAGCTTCATGGAGCAATGGAGACAATCAACATCTACGCCTTGCCGACTGCGGATGAAATGAATGCCATGAGCGCGGAGGAGCAAGAGCAGCTCATGGCCCAGATCCAAGTACAGCGCCATGTAAAAGGGATCGAGGAGCTTGGTATCCCGCGCTTTCGAATTACCAACGGCCCTGTCGGTGTAGGCATGGGCGATGGACATCCGAGCCCGCCCGCTACCGCATTGCCAATGTCTATTGCTCTGGCTGCCGGTTTTGATCCTGGACTTGCCCGTGAATACGGGGACATTATCGGTTCAGAGACCGCAACGCTGGGACAGCACGTGCTTGAAGGTCCGGGAGTTTGTCTGCACCGAACCCCGATTGCCGGTCGTAACTTTGAGTACTTCTCAGAAGATCCGTACCTTTCTGGGGTGATGGGTGTCGAGGTGACCAAGGCAATTCAGGCACATGATGTGATTGCCATGGGCAAGCATTATGTGGTCAACGATCAAGAATACGAGCGCTTCCGCACCAGTGTCGAGGTCGATGAGCACGTGCTGCGCGAGCTGTACCTGCTGCCGTTCGAAATGCTCGTCAAAGATGCCGATATCGCTGCAATGATGAGCGCCTACAACCGCGTTCGCGGCGTTTATGCCACTGAGAACCGCTACATACTCAATGACATTCTCCGGGACGAATGGGGTTTCCAAGGCTACGTGCAGTCCGACTTCTGGTCCTGCCGCTCCTGCGCCGGTTCACTGAACGCAGGCATGGACCATGAAATGCCGGACGCTAAGTGGTGCAACGAGACCAACATCAAAAATGCACTTGAGGACACAAGCCTCGAGATTCAGACCGTCGACCGGGCGCTGGTTCGCCGTTTCACCCAAATGTTCCGTTTCGGTCAGTTCGAGCGTCCTTACAATCCGGGTGTCATTGATGCTAAGAAACATGGAGCAATCTCCAGAAAAATTGGCTCTCAGACAGCGGTTCTCCTGAAAAATGACGGCGGGATGCTGCCGCTCGACCCGAAAGCCTACGGCACTATCGTGATTATCGGTCAGTCCGAGTTCGTTGATGACGCCTGCAATGGCGGCGGCGGTTCGTCCAAGGTAGTCCCGCTCTACACGGTTCCACCGGTAGAGGGCATGCAGGAGGTCCTGCAAAGTCTTGGTTCTAACGCGTTGGTCAGCAAGGTCACCGTTGCTAAGGACCTGGCGAACATTGGGGAGGCGAAGACGGCTGCTGCAGAAGCCGATCTCGTCATTTTGATGGCGGGCTTGGTCGCATCCGAGGGTGCTGATTTACCTAGTCCGAATATGCTTAACAATCAGAACCGCATGCTCGATGAACTTCTGGAAGTCGACACGCCAACAGTAGTCGTTACGAAAGACTCGAGCCCTGTGTTGATGCCATGGATTGTCAAAGCTCCTGCGGTTCTGGAAGCGTGGAATCAAGGTACTGAAGATGGTCATGTCGTCGCCGATCTGCTTTTCGGTGTGGTAAATCCATCTGGAAAGGTGCCTACTACCTACCCAGTGTCAGAAGATGATCTCTTGTACGCCGGTCACCCTGAACGTTATCCCGGCACCGATGAAGGCAACGGCTTCCCGGTCATCCGTTACTCCGAGGGTCTTAACATGGGGTACCGCTGGTTCCAGTCACAGGGGATCAAACCGCTATTTCCGTTCGGCTTTGGTCTGTCCTATACGTCCTTTGCACTTTCCGAATTCTCGGTAACGCCAGCCCAAGCGGACAGCAAGTCCCCGGTCACTGTGAGGGTCACTGTGACCAACACAGGAAAAGTCGCCGGGGCCGAAGTCGTCCAGGTTTATCTTGGCATTCCGGTCACAGGGCAGCCGCCTAAACGCCTGGTCGGTTTCCAGAAGGTGTTTCTCGAGCCGGAGCAGTCACAAGAAGTCATCATCATGATTGACCCATCCGCCACAAACCATCCGCTGAGTGTGTGGGATTACTGCGCACGAGACTTTGTGGTGAAACCTGGCGAATACACGGTATACCTCGGCACCTCCAGTGAGGATACACCTTGCAAAGCCACGGTAGTCGTTTCCTGACGGCAGATAGAAATATTAAAAAGGATTGAATTCTGTACTATACAGGACTCAATCCCTTTTTTAGGTTTATTTACAATTTAGATCGGTTAACGGACATAATCTTCCCGTTAACCTTTATTTGTGCTTATTCCACTATTACAGCAAGGTTTCCTCCAATTTTTGCACAATATTTTTCCCGATATGGACACTATCCCCGGAAAGGGAGGCATCTGGATCCACTGGTTCTGAAAATTGATTGATGGATGCCGAAAAATTACCAATCATGGCATGGTCATCTAATCCTTCTTGATACCGATGGGACAAGACAAAAGGCCTCCCAAGCACCACCTTACATCCCGGTGAGTCTAATTGACCTTCTATGGCACGAAACGGCAGCCGGACAAATTGATAGCTGTCCTCGTCATTAAATTTATAGTCAAAATAACCATGATCATAATCCCAATTTCCTCCAATTGTATAGCCAAGCGGCTTTAGGGAAAGCTCCAGATCATATAAATCAAATTGCATTCCTTCTAATTTGGAAGGTATTTCATTCATCTTCATACCCCTTTCAGCATTTTTTGCTTAGTTTTCCCTAAGTGGGCTTAATCATCCGATATTCAACTAAAAACATTGTGTTAAAATTCTTTCCAGAGTTCCAATCGCTTTAAAACTTTCAAGTTCCACTCAGCTAGTCTAAACCGCTCTTTTTACGAGGTAAAACAAATCTAAAAAATATTCAGAATATTATTGACATTTAAACTATCTTGATAATAAAATAAAATTACCGATAGAGAACTAGGTTCACTATTTGTAGAATATTTTATATTAACTTCTTAATCCTATTTATGAAAAGGTAAAAATGAGTTTAGGGTATTAGGATAATCATTGCTCATTAGCATGATTAAGTTAATTAAAATTTTCATAAAAATATGTCTTGGACCAAAGTAAATCTATTAATGGGGAAAATTTTTAAAAAAGGGGATAGGGATATGGCAAATTTAACAAATGAAATCGTAATCATTGGTGGAGGAATTGGCGGTTTAGCAGCAGCTCTTGCAACAGCTGAATCCGGAAAAAAGTCAGTTGTTCTTGAGCAAGCACAGCAATTCGGTGAAGTAGGTGCAGGACTTCAACTTGGACCTAACGGAATGGCAGTGTTAGATCGCTTTGGTTTATCTGAAGAAATCGCTAAAATTGCTGTGTTCCCAAAAAGACTAGTTTTAAAAGATGTTTATACTGGGGAAGAATTAGCGACTATGGACTTAGGTGAAGCTTTTAAACAAAGATATGGTCATCCGTATGCTGTTATGCACCGCTCTGACTTACATAGAGTCCTTTTAGAAGCGTGTGAAGCAAGTCCACTCATTACACTTAAAACAAAACAGCAAATTGAAAAAGTGGAAAATAAAGACGGCGGAGTCGTTGTGACAGATACAAATGGGGATACCATTACAGGTAAAGCAGCTATTGGTGCAGACGGAATTTGGTCAAAAACCCGACCGAATGTGAGCCAGGATGACGTTGTACCTTCCGGCTATGTTGCTTATCGCGGTACACTCCCAATCACTGAAATCACAGATGATTTAGATCTTGATGATGTATTTATGTGGATTGGACCAAATCTTCACCTTGTTCAATATCCAGTACGCAGAAAAGAGCTATATAACCAAGTGGTTGTATTCAAGAGCTACGATTATGAGCCAGGTTCACCAAACTGGAGAGAATGGGGAACTCCTGCAGAATTAGAAAGACGTTTTGCCGATTCTCATCCAGTCGTGCAACATTCATTAACATTCATCAACCGTCAATTTAAATGGCCAATGGCTGATAGAAATCCAATTGAGAACTGGACAGATGGAAATATTACACTTCTTGGAGATGCTGCGCATCCAATGCTGCAATACTTAGCACAAGGCGGCGTTCAAGCGTTAGAAGATGCTTCATACTTGGCCGATATGCTTCACATTCATGGCGAAAATTATGCACAGGCATTCCAAGAATACCAAAAAGAACGTCAGCCTCGTTCTGCAAAGGTACAAACAACGGCGCGTCAATGGGGAGAAGTCCTTCACGCAGAAGATCCACTTATGATTCAATTGCGTAAGATGATCTTTGGAGGAAGAACTTCTCAAGACTATGAAATCGCTGACTGGTTATATGGCGGCTACAAGAGATTAATTAAAGAAACAGTAAATGCTTAATTCATAGAAGAAATAAGACCCCTAGTAATTTGCTAGGGGTCTTTCATGCTTATATAAATCTTTTAATATATAATTACCCCCTAAAAAATATATTCAAATATTTTAATAATTTATTTTAGTGTTTTCAATATATGTTGATAATATTTTATATATATAAATTTGTAATTATATCATTAAGGTTAATTAATTTTCATACAAAATATCCCGAAGTCAAAGTTAAAAAGAAAAAATAGAAGAAATATACGGGTTGTTTAGATTTTCCTTTATTCTAACGCATACTCTAGGGAGCGTTTCTTTAATTTTTGATATAAATAAATATACTGATCTAGTTCCTGACTCAAATTAATTGTTTTTTCATGTGTCAGCCCTTCCTTCATTCCGAAATCCATCATAGTTTCTCCGAGCAATTTAATCTGAATTAATAATGTTTGTTTGAGAAGTAGAATTTCATTTAAAGATAGTCCGCACATTATTTAACCCCCCAATAAAGAAAAATAATATTTTCACAATTGTATTATTTTAAATATATCTTTATAATACTTTTATCACACAAATTTATAATATCGATAAAGTTTTATTAATTTTACATGTAAAACAACCTAAAAACACACTAGTTCTTTCGGTTCGTTATTTATTTCCCATCATTAATAATTAAATTGACCTACCCTTTTTACAACTTATTTATTGTGCTTGTAAAGGAAAACCAAGAATTTTGCTCTAGTAGGTTATAAGAAAGGTAACGAGTAAAAAAAGGGAGTTCCTGTTTAACAGGAAACTCCTTTCAAGTTTATTGGGTGTAAAAAAGAAAATAGGATGAGCAAAATTCGTTTAACCAGCATCTGCATGAACCTGTTTATTTGTAGAAGAATGTTTATCTGTAATCAATGAAATTGAAATGGCTGCCATGAGACCAGCCACAGCGAAGACCATAAAGTTCATGAAATTTGGCAATGTAAGGGTTAATAGGAATCCTCCCAAAATAGGTCCAAGCATACCTCCCAATCTTCCTACGCCGGAAGCAATTCCTATCCCTGTTGATCTCATATCAGAAGGGTAAAACGAGGTAACATAGGCCTGAATCAGAACCTGTGCACCTGTTGTAGCTGCACCCGCAATAGCAACAAGAATGAAAATAAGAACCGGATTGCCGCCAAATCCAAGCAATGATAAAGCAATCGTTCCAGCAATATAAGTTGGAATCAGCACGCGTTTAGAACCATACATCTCACAAAGATGACTTAAAGAGAGAATTCCAATGACCGCCCCGCCTTGAAGTGCAATAAGGAAAGTTAAGCTTGAATTCAAACCATAACCGGCCTCAATCATTAACTTTGGCAGCCAAGTATTTAAACCGTATACCATCAATAATGCGCAGAAGAACGCGATCCAGAACATAACCGTACTTAAAGCGCGATTTTCCTTAAATAAACCGACAAGAGGTATTTTAGCAGCAGTAACCTTTTCTTCAATAATTTCAGCATCAGGGCGGATGTTTAAGCCAGGACTTGCTTTAGTAAGGGCAGCAATCAGCTTATCCCTTTTCCCAGTTCGAATAAGATAGCTGGTAGATTCAGGAAGCTGTCTCATCATGAACAGTAGGGCTAGAAGTGGTGATCCAGCTACCCAAAAGACTGATTCCCAGCCAAAGTGAGAAATTAAAAGGACTCCAATGGTCGGTGCCAATGCTCCACCAACGGCAAAACTCACAAGCGTAAGCGATACCAACTTAATTCTCATTGAGCGTGGTGCATAATCGGTAACCAATGCTGCAATATTCGGCATAATGCCGCCAAGTCCTAATCCTGCAGCAAAACGATAGCTAGAAAAGATAGTAGCATTATCTGCGAAAGCACATAAAAAGGTAAATAAACTAAAAATAAGTACGTTCATAAGAATAACCTTTTTTCTTCCAATTCGGTCAGCCAACATACCAAAAATAATAGCGCCAAACAACATACCGAATAGTCCATAGCTTCCCATTGAACCTGCTTGAACCGGATTCAGATCCCACTCCTCCATCAAAAGAGGTACAACCGTCCCGTAAACTGATAGATCGTAACCATCAAACAAGATAATGAAAAAACTCCAAATAAACAATGCTAAATGAAAACGATTAAACTTGCTGTTACCAATGATTTCAGCTGGATTCACTTTTCCCATACACATTCCCCTTTTTTAATATTTTAAAGATTCAGTTAATAAAAATGACATAAATACTATAAATGTAGCAATCACCACTTCCCCGATGAATTCTTCCATCAGCCATTAATAAAAAATACTTTAGTAAAACAACAATTCATCTTGAAAATTTCTATAATACTATTACTTTTTTTCAGTATATTTGTAATTAATACTATAGTCAATTGATTTTTAATATTATCACAGTAAAAACATTTTTTATAAATAAAAATTTTATAGTATCTTAATTAGTAAGCATTTATACTGTTTTTTATATAAAAAATTCTGTATAAGTATTTTAGATTTTAATAAAACAAACTATCGTTAGTATAATATTAATGTTATACACTTTGAATGATAACGATAGTTCTTTATTCTGGCGCTTTCCCAATTAAATAAGACTAATAAAAAAATTTATACAAAAATTATTTTATATATTATTAACTCCACTTTCGCATCAATAGACCTTCGACCTAAAAAACGGCACAATAATCGCTACTGTAATAATAACAGGTGCCAGAAACGGTTCTTCCTCCTCCGCTTTTTTTAACTCTTCGTATTCAGTAGACTCTCTCTTGACCACTAAAACGAATATTGTTATCCTAAGGCATTGTTAGTGAACTCCCTTAAACTTTCTATTTCAATAATTGGAGGCTTTTCTTTGAATTTCTTCGAAAAGATATTGAAAAAAATAACTTTAAAACGAATTTTTATTTATGCCATTGTTGTGCTTGGCTTTGTCTTATCTATTTTATTTGTTAATCATAATTATTCATTCTACGACCGTCCTATCGCCAAGGTGATCAAAACAAAGCTGGTCGACAAAACTGAAATTACGGACATACATCATAATAAAGATTACCTATTCACCCAGCAAATAGAGGCCCTATTAAAAAATGGAGAGAAAAAAGGAGAGCTTATTCATTTAACAAATAAATATTCATCTTCTGGAGCCTATGACCAACAATATCATGCTGGAAACGAATTGTTTGTTTCAATCAATTCGAATAAAAAAGGGAATAATGAAATAACGGGAACTATTCTGGACGTGAAACGTGATAAATACATCTTAATGATTGCTTGGATTTTCATCTTTACCTTGCTTATCATTGGCAAAAAGAGGGGACTGTTTACGGTTATAAGTTTGGCAGTAAATGCCCTTATATTAACATTCTCCATCGATGTGTACGTGAAAAATCCAAACATAAGTTTGATACTGATAGCTGGTATTAGTGTTTTTTTCTTTACTATCATTTCTTTGCTGCTTGTTAATGGTTTTAATGAAAAAACATATGCTGCTATTGTTTCAACCATAATAGGGACTTTCATTTCATTGTTAATTACCTATTTTATTATGTGGTTAACATCGGACAATGGTCTTCGGTATGAGGAAATGCAATTTTTGACACGTCCTTATAAATTTGTTTTTATGGCTGGATTATTCATTGGGTCTCTAGGGGCTGTAATGGATGTTTCTGTTACAATGGCCTCTTCCATCTTTGCTTTATATGAAAGCAATAACCATTTACCAGCAAAAGTGCTTCAAACCTCTGGAATGGAAATAGGCAAAGATGTTATGGGTACGATAACAAGTATTCTGTTTTTTGCCTATATTAGCGGTTCTATTCCTATGATCATTTTATATTTAAAAAATGCTTCGCCTCTAGGGTTTACTCTTTCCTTAAATCTTTCATTAGAGCTAGCCCGGGCCTTGGCTGGTGGTATTGGCATCGTATTAACCATTCCCATTAGTCTATATACTTCTATTTTCTTTATTAATCGAAAGAAGGCAAGATTATGAATGTATTGGTAGTCTTGGCGGTCATATTATTTTTATTGATGATACTGATTGGCGGAAAAAAAGGGGCACGGTCGTTTTTATCTTTACTTTTAAATTTTGGTGTCATCTTTCTTACTATATTTTTTATGACGAATCCCCATTTCAATCCGATTATTTTCACATTCATTGCATGCTTATTGATTAGCAGTATTAGTCTTTTTTATATTAATGAAGTGAATAGTAAAACGATCACAGCATTTATTTCTACTATGATAACGATTGCCATTTTACTCTTGTTTATCGTTATTGTGACGGAAAAGTTAATGATACAGGGATTCGGTGAAGAAGAAGTTGATGAGCTTAGTGTTTTTTCCCTTTATATTGGAGTGGATTTTGTGAAAATTGGTGCTTCTGTAATTATTATGAGTACAATCGGTGCCATTACGGATGTTGCCATTTCCATTGCATCTTCCATGCAAGAAATCTTTCATCACAATCCCGCCATCAGTAGAAGAACTTTATTCACTTCAGGACTTAGCGTTGGAATAGATATTTTGGGAACAGATACGAATACATTATTTTTTGCGTTCTTTGGCGGCTATTTGGGGCTGCTTATATGGTTTAAAGATTTATCTTATTCTATTGGGGAGATTATCAATTCAAAAGTATTTACCACTGAAATGATCACAATCTTTTGTGCAGGAATTGGCATAGCCCTAATTATTCCAATTACATCCTGTATTCATTCTTATTATTTAGTGAACACAAGGAAAAGAAATCAAGAAATAATTAAATAGATGAATAACTTTATGATCAATTAACACGTTCTGAATCTACAAGAAAAACCGAAATCCCTTCTTTATAAAGTAGGAAATTCCGGTTTTTCTTTTTTATAATTCTATTTGCTAATTTAATTTTATTACTGCATCATTCATAATGCTTTTTCCAAAATTTCAACGATGTCAAAGTTTTCTACTGTCTCCTCAACTTCTTTTGCCTTTACACCATCACTGATCATCGTTAAACAATACGGACATCCGCTCCCAATTATTGTTGGTTTGGTCTCAAGAAGTTGCTCTGTTCTTGCGATATTAATCCGTGTTCCTGTATTCTCCTCTGTCCACATCATACCGCCGCCAGCTCCGCAGCACATGGCATTTTCACGGTTGCGGCTAGCTTCTACAACTTTTACACCCGGAATCGCTTTTAAAATTTCACGAGGCGGATCATAAACCGTATTGTAGCGGCCTAAATAACAAGAATCATGATACGTAATCACTTCATTTAGTTCTTTTGTAAATTTGATTCTTCCCTCTCTGATCCATAAAGCCAACAATTCTGTATGGTGATAAATTTGCGCCTCTAGTCCAAACTCTGGATATTCATTTTTAAAAGAATTATAGGCATGTGGATCAATCGTTACAATTCTGTTTACATTATACTTTTGGAAGTTTGCAATATTAGCATTTGCTAAGTCCTGGAATAAGAACTCATTTCCGATTCTGCGCGGCGTATCTCCTGAATTTTTCTCATTATTACCTAGAATCGCAAAGGAAATGCCTGCTAAATTCATCACCCGAGCAAAGGACTGAGCAATTTTTTGGCTGCGGTTATCATAAGAACCCATTGAACCAACAAAGAATAAATATTCAAATTCTTCCCCGGTCTTTTGTTTTTCTTTCACAGTTGAAACAGAAATATCCTCTCGACCTTCCCGCCAATTTTCACGCTCTTTTCGATTAAGTCCCCATGGATTTCCCTGTCGCTCAATATTTGTAATCGCACGTTGGGCATCAGGATTCATTTTTCCTTCTGTCAGGACAAGATATCGACGTAAATCAATAATTTTATCTACATGCTCATTCATTACCGGACATTGATCTTCACAGTTCCGACACGTTGTACATCCCCAAATTTCTTCTTCTGTAATGACATCACCTATTAAACTAACACTTTCCATCGTTGCTGCAACTTCCTTAGCACCGCTGCCCGTTAAAGCAAGTTGGTTAGCCCTTGTGTTTTTAAAGACAAAAGCAGGTGCCCACGGCTGTCTTGAAGTAACCACTGCCCCTTTTTCTGTCAAATGATCTCTCATCTTTACAATCAGGTCCATCGGAGATAAGGATTTTCCAGTTCCTGAAGCAGGGCACATATTCGTGCATCGCCCGCATTCTGCACATGCATACAGATCGATTAGCTGTTGTTGCGTAAAATCTTCTATTTTCCCAACACCAAATGTTTCTGCGGACTCGTCCTCAAAATCAATCTTCCTTAGTTTCCCAACAGGTCCTTGTTTTTTAAAAAAGATATTGACCATGGCAAATAACTCATGAAATTGCTTTGACTGTGGTACAAACACGAGGAATGTGAATACAGTCAACATATGACACCACCAAAATATGTAGAACAACACAGTTCCTGCTGTTGTTCCGATACCGGAAAATAACAACGCAATGGCACTAGAGAATGGAGCATATAAAAGATTGGGTTCAGACCCATGCATTATCGCTTCAAATCCCAATGTTAAAAGGATAGAAGTCGTTAAAACAGTTAAAGCAATATAGACAAAAGCCGCTTTGCCGTCACGCTTCCATTGCAATCGCTTTAATTTTTCACCATAACGGCGGTAAAAGCCATATACAACAGCCAGCAGCATAAGGAATGTTGCCCACTCCTGTAGCAGACTGAAATACTTGTGCGCCACACCAAAAGGAAATTCATAGCCTTTAATAAATCCCTTGATAATCAGTTCAATGAGTCCTACTTGAATGATAAAAAAGGTATAAAATAGGATAAGGTGCATCAAACCGCTTTTCTTGTCTTTAAATAATTTCGACTGACCGAAGCCATTAATTAAGATCAGGCGGAATCGTTCTTTAAGGTTTGGTTCAAATTCAGCTTTCTTGCCAAGCTTTATAAAAAGATACCGAGTATATACTAGATTGACAAATAAATAGAAGGCATATCCAGCCACTGTTAGAAAAGCAAGTAAATTTAGTAATGACAACATTCTATTTCATCTCCCCAATGATAAATCAGGGAGGAATTTCTCCCTCCCATTTCACATTAGACACCCGTACCAACAGTTATTTTTTTAAATTCTTCCGTCAACATTGGCACAACCTCGAACAGATCACCTACAATCCCATAATCAGCTATATTGAAAATTGGAGCTTCTGGATCCTTATTAATGGCTACGATGATTTTGGAATTAGACATACCTGCAACATGTTGAATGGCTCCGGATATTCCGCAGGCAATATAAAGATCGGGTGTGACCACTTTACCGGTTTGACCAATTTGTAAGGAATAATCACTGTACCCCGCATCACAGGAGCCACGAGAAGCTCCTACCGCACCACCTAATACGTCTGCTAATTCCTGTAAAACAGCAAATCCTTCTTTGCTCTTTACTCCACGGCCTCCGGAAACGATGATTTTGGCTTCAGAAAGGTCTACCCCGCCTACTGTTTTACGAATCACATCTTGAACAATCGTACGTAAATCCTTTACTTCAACTTCAATAACCGTTGCTTCCCCTGTCCGTGATTCATCCTTGTCCGGCATACTAATATTATTCGGACGGAATGTAGCAAAAATCAGTCCATCCTTAATCACTTTTTTCTCAAAAGCTTTCCCTGAAAAAATCGGGCGGGTAAAGATAAACTCATTTCCATTTACCTCAAGAGCAACAGCATCTGAAACAAGGCCTGCTTTCAACTTAGAAGCAATTCGAGCGGAAATTTCCTTACCAATCGAAGTATGCCCGAGAAGAAAGGCTTCAGGTTTTTCCGCTTCTACTACCTGAAGAATGGCCTGAGTATATCCATCTGATGTATAGTTCTTTAAACGAGGATGCTCAGGAATGACAACACGATCAGCCCCATAATGAATCATCGTATCAGCTAGACCAGCAGCATCACTACTTATTAATACCCCTACTACTTCACCACCGTCTGCAATTTGTTTTGCTGCAGCAATGGCTTCAAACGAAACTTGCCGCAGCTCTCCTTGACGTATTTCAGCTAACACTAGCACTTTCTTTGACATATAGGTTCCTCCCCAAATATCTTCTGAATTATTAATCTACTAAAGTACCAATTAGATTACTTTTGCTTCAGTTACTAATAAAGATGTAAGCTCTTTTACCTGTTGTGAGATTTCCCCTTCAAGAATTTTTCCTTTCCCTTTAACCGGCGGTAAGAAACGATCAATTACTTTTGTTTTTGCCTCAACATCTTCCTCATCTATATCTAAATCATCTAATTCCAGCTTTTCCAGCGGCTTTTTCTTTGCCTTCATAATACCTGGTAATGAAGGATATCGAGGTTCGTTTAGCCCCTGTTGACATGTCACAAGTAATGGAAGTGTTGTTTCAATCGTTTCAACATCTCCTTCTGCATCTCGTTCAATCACAGCCCTGTTCCCCTCAATCGTTAACTTTGTAATGGTTGTTACAACCGCAATTCCTAATTCTTCACCCAGTCTAGGACCAACTTGCCCGGATCCGCCATCAACTGTTACGTTTCCTGCTAAAATAATATCTGGGCTCTTTTCTTTAAAATAAGCACTTAATATAGCGGTGGTAGAGTATTCATCCCCCTCCTCTTCAAGCTCTTCCTCATTAATCAGAACTGCTTTATCCGCACCCATGGCAAGAGCAGTGCGAAGTTCTTTCTCCGCTTCTTCTCCGCCAATCGTGACAACAGTGACCTCCCCACCATGTTTCTCCCGCAATAAAAGAGCTTCTTCAATCGCATATTCATCATAAGGATTGATAATGAATTCTGCGCTATCCTCACTGATTTTTCCATTTTGAACCGAGATTTTTTCTTCCGTATCAAAAGTACTTTTCATGACTGCAAAAATATTCATCTATTACCCCTCCTGGTACTCAACTCTTTAAGATTCATAAAAATCGCTGTTGCTTTTGCTACCAATTCATTTTGGTCATTGTAAATCAGACAATCGATATGATTTAATGTCTTTCCTTTTTTGATCAAAACCGCATCTGCAATGAGAAACTTTCCTTTTGCTTGTTTTAAAAAAGTAGTATTCATGTCCACTGTGACCATTTTCTGATTATTGTTTGCATCTGCGCCAAATATATTTCCCATTGCAATATCCGCCAATGAACAGATAACCCCCCCATGCACGACCCCGATGCTATTTAAATAAAGAGGCTCTATCGGCATAGTGACCTTTAAATTTGTTTCACTAATCTTTTCATGTTTAACCTTTAAAAATGCATCAAATGGACATTCAACAAAATTCGTTTGCAATAATATCCCTCCTATATTTCCCACTTTTGGAATATCCACGTAGAACTAACTTCGCTCATCCTTTACAGCAGTATTTATAATTTCCGAAGCTAGGGATTCACTGGTTCCTCCGACTATCAAATAAATAGGGGCCCAGCAACAATAAGCCTACGCTCATGTTGCTGGGCCCCTATCTATTAATTAAGAAAGTTTTTTGGACTATCCCCATAGATAACCAGCATTTTTATTTATAAGCATATACTGCCGTCTTTGACTCTCTATATCGATCGTAAGCTGATTTGATAGATTGAATGACAGCACCTTGTGAAGGGATTAATACACGATTACGAAGAATTTCAACCAAAGGATTAATACCTTGTTTTAAATCATATCCTCTTACAAGAGAGGTTAAATAATAGTTTGTTAAGTCTGCAATAAATGTGAACTCAGCATCTTCAATCACTTCTGTTTCAACATTAATCACTAAAACAACTGCTAGTGATTGATATTTCTCATACTGCGTAGTTCCTTTGGGAAGTTGCGCAAAACCAGCAATTAAAACGGTATTATTTGCACCCATTCTTTATAACCTCCTTGTCATCCATATTATTATTTTACATCCTTTAGGTTATAAACTCAACAACCTTTTATAATTTTCTAAATATTATCTACAATTTTGCGATTACCTGGAAAAGAAATGATAAATGTTGTTCCCTTGCCTATATCACTTTTTACTTTAATACTCCCATTCATTGCTCGCACAATGCCAAATGAAACCATCATGCTTAAACCAGTTCCCTTAGGCCCATTTGTCAAATAATAAGGCTTTCCTAGTTGTTCCAACTGCTCTTTACTCATACCTGTCCCTTTATCTTTAATTTCAATGATGACATTTGAATGATGTAATTGGCTGCAGACAATCAGACTCCCTCCTGAGGGCATAGACTCGATCCCATTTTTAATAATATTAAATAAGCATTGCCGAAACTTTTTAATATTTCCAGTGATCGTTCCAACTGATAAATAACTTGTATAAAAATTTACGGAATGTCCTTCAGCTAACGGTCGTAATGTACTGAGGACATGATTTAACTCATTGTTTATATCAATTTCCTCTATTTGATCCGTAAACTGTCGTGAATAAATCAGATAATCTTTAATAATTAATTCTGCTGCATCCAATTCTTCCTTTACCATCGTAAGGTATTGCTGTCTTTTTGTTTGATTAACCTCTGTTTCTTGAAGAAACTGGACAAATCCAATTGCCGTTGTCAGAGGGTTCCTGATTTCATGTGCAATGGCAGCCCCCATTTGTTCTAGCGCAACCGTTCTTTCCGAATCAATGACTCGTTTATATAAACGAATATTTTTAAAGGAAAATTCAACTGAATAAGAAAAAATAAAAACACCGAGAGTTGGAATGAACATGTAAGCAAACAAGGTATCGAATTCCAGAGTCACCCAATTGACCAATGGCAATAGAAATAGCGTGATAACGCTGAAAGTAATGGCACAAATGATAGATATCGATATACGTCTTCTAGGAGTTTGTCTAATAAACCAAGGATGAACGTTTAAAAATACAAAAAATAATGATCCATATATAGCCAGATTCGCAAAAAAACCTAAATCAATTCCATAAAAAGCTCTAATAATAATGATGATGATTGCAAGTAATGGTCCAATTCCAAAATATAATCCGCCAATCAATACGGGAATGAGTCTTAAATCGTATGAAACATGGGGAATAGGGTGGTAAGAAAAAAGGAAACATACGAATATAGAACAGATGAAACTGCCCAAAGTGATGAATTTAGGGATATTTTTTCTTCGTTCTAACCACAGTAAATAAAAAAACAAAATAACTAATAATAATGATAAGTTGAATAAAAGATGTCTAGTTATTTCCATTTTCACACCATCCAAGAAACTGAAATAGAGCTACATAATCAAAATTGGAGCAACGCTTCCTATCTGTAGGAAGGATAGGAACACGCACTCCAATTTGGGTAAATTAACGTGACGGTATCTGACGATAAGAAGCTAAGCTTCCTCCTTTGGCCACTTTGCCTGGCAGTTGCCGACCGAGAATTTTTTCTGCTACCAAGGTTACCTCCATAAGCTTCTCTAAGTCAATTCCAGTTTCGATCCCCAGTTCGTGGCACATGTGAACAAGATCTTCAGTTGCAATGTTTCCGGCAGCACCCTGGGATCCACCGAATGGGCATCCTCCTAACCCTCCTACTGAGGAATCAAAATGTGTCACTCCCATCTTTAATCCGACAAAGGCGTTGGCCATTCCCATCCCTCGGGTGTCATGTAAATGTAAGACGATCGTTTTGTCCGGCCACTTATTCTGCACTTCACCGACGAGGTACTCGGTAGAAACAGGATTTGCCCATCCAACTGTATCCCCAAGAAGGATACGATCCGGATTAATTCCATGTACGTCTGCTTTTTCCATTGTTCTAGAAATCAATTGAATCACATGCTGCGGATTAACATTTCCCTCATAGTTACAACCAAATGCTGTCATCACATTAATGGAACTGATTGGAACACGATACTCATTTAGAACAGCAATGCGTTGATCCATTTCATCGAATGTCTCTTCAATGGATCGATTTGTGTTCTTTTTGGAAAATGTTTCACTCGCGATGATACTTAGAACGCCTTCTAGATCAAATTTCCCTGTGGCTTGAGCTCTCTCAATCCCCTTCGCATTCAGATAGATACATTGATATTCTGTACCAGGATTCCTTTTAAAGCCTTCAGCAATCAATTCCGCATCTGCCATCTGCGGTACCCATTTTGGACTCACAAATGAAGTCACTTCAATCACAGGAAAATTACATTCAGAAAGCAAATCAACTAAGCGAATCTTATCTTCAGTAGATACGGGTGTTTTCTCAATTTGCATACCTTCCCGAGGACCTACTTCACGTATGATGACCTTTTTTGGAAATGCCAATCTTATCCCTCCAATATACTTTCGTTATTTCATGCGACAGCGTTTAGCGTTTTTCCGTGATAAATAATCAGTTTTCTAGGTTGACAACAATGTTACCCGGGTGCCGGGAAGTAATAAACACAACCGGCTCTGACTCACTCATGTTTCTTTCAATATGGTTCAGATTTGGTGGTACATTGAAGAAGTCTCCAGCCTCTAGTTCGACGAATTCTTCGTAGTTCTCACCAAAATCAATTCGCATCTGTCCGCTGAGGATATATCCTCCTGTCTGGGCTTCTCCATGATGGTGTGCGCCGGAAGCTTTTCCCGGCGCAATAACAACACGGCCCTTCCATAGGTTCGGACCAGCCACTCCGGTCAACCTTTGCAGAGGTTTTGTTTGATCCTCAGCCTCATTCAATTCATTGGCCCTTACGATTTGAATTTCATCATACTCTTTGGAAAAGACAGACATATCCTTTTCGTCGAGATTGACAACGATATTTGCTTTCGTTCTAGAGGTAATGAAGACTACCGGTTCCGTATCGCTCAGTGATTCTTCAATATGTGGAACAAGCGGCGGCACATACAAAAAGTCTCCTGGTCCAAAATCAGCATACTCCTTATAATTCTCACCAAAGTAGATTCTTGTACGTCCGCTCAGAATATATCCTGCCGTCTCTGCTTCCCCGTGATGATGAGCACTAGATACCTTGCCTGCCTCTCCTGTTACGCGCCCCATCCAAAAGGTAAGTGAATCAACCCCCGTGACCCTTGGCAAGTTTTGGGATTGAGCAGTCTGCTTTGAAACCTCAGACGCTTTGACGACAACAACTTTATCCTTGCTTTGATTTTTCATAACCATAACAGCACCCCATTCTAGAATTTTAGTAGCTTTATAAGACAATCAGACTTCTAGTTTGATTGATTCATCAACTTTTACTATCCCATTTTTAATACTGCCAATTCCTGAAATGGATACTTCAACGACATCCCCTGCGCCTAAAAATAATGGTGGATTTCGTTTGGCTCCGATACCGCTCGGTGTTCCGGTAAGGATAATATCACCCGGAAGAAGCGTCATCCCCTTTGAAAGCTCGGCAATAATACGGTTGACAGAAAACATCATTAAATTTGTATTGCTGGATTGAACCTTATTTCCATTTACTTTGCAGGTAACCTCCAGGTTTTGCACATCTTCAATTCCATCTTTTGTGACCAGCCAAGGACCCATAGGACACGATTTATCCATGCTTTTCCCCATAAACCATTGACCGCCATGTGCTTGCTGTACATCCCTTGCAGATAAATCATTCGCACACATATACCCGAAAATATAATCGGACGCTTCTGCTTCGGAAATATTTTTTCCCTTACGTCCAATCACAACAGCAAGCTCTGCCTCATAGTCAAATTTTTCTGTAAATTCATTAGAAAGAGGAATCTCTTCGTATGGACCAGCTACAACCTCTGTTGCTTTTGTAAAGACGGTTGGTCTAGCAGGCAGCTCAATATCTTGACGGAAACGTTCTTTAAAATGCTCTAAGTAATTCCACCCTACGCACATCACATTGCGTTCTAATTTAGGAATTGGTGATAATAGATGCTCACTTTTTAATGGCTTACGTTCAACATCCAATTTCAACATTCTATTAATCTCGTCCATTCCTTTAGGTCCTGCTTTAATGATAGATAAGACATCAGGAAAGTGATCGCTTACATCAAACACTGTATTATTTTGGACTATCCCAACACTCATTTTCCCATCGTTAAGATAAGAAATGATCTTCATAACAAAACATCCCTCCTCTACCCCATAAATAACCAATTAGTTATTTATATTGTATTTTTCACCACTTCAGGTTATAAGTCAGACAAAAAAATATCGTCGCTTACCGCCCACTCCAAACTGGCTCCCTTTTCTCTAGAAAGGCATTCATACCTTCCTTTGAATCTTCGGTTTCACCTAAAATTACTACTTGATCACGCAGATAATTCAATGATTTTTCATAATCCATTCCTTTAATCATCTGCATCGCTTCCCTGCCCAACGTTAAGGCAGTTGGATTTCGTTTAGCCAGCTGACGGGCAAATTGCCTTGCTTCCTCTATTAATTCGTTATCAGAATAGACCATATTGACAAGCCCGATCTCTTTAGCTTCAAACGCATTGAGCTTTTTCCCGGTATAAAATAATTCATAGGTTTTTTTCGAACCAATTGCTTGAATTAAAGGTGCACTGATCATCATTCCCCAGAGACCTACATTAATTTCCGGTGCTCCAAACAATGCACTTTCCTTTGCAAAGGTGATATCACACACAGCAGCAAGTCCTAATCCTCCTGCCAATGCATAGCCATTAACCGCGGCTATAATCGGCTTTTTCAATTGATGAATCGCAAGCAGGCAATTTTTATATTTTGAGACATGTCCCTTATAAGTTAAAATATGTTGCTCATTATTTTCACTCATGCCGCCCAGGTCGGCTCCAGAACAAAAAGATTTTTCTCCAGCACCAGTTAACATTAAGATACGAACATCCGGCCGATTATTCAGTTCATGCAAAATGGAAACAAAATCTTCCATCATTTCACCTGTTAAGGCGTTATGTTTTTCCGGTCTATTTAAGGCTATGGTCGCGACGTGATCCTGAATATCAACTAAAATATGATTCTCTCTCACTTAAACACCTTCTTTCTAAACTATTTTAGTTCACCTTAGCGGCTTTTAAGAAACTATCAATGAAATTAGTGGTTGTGTTTCCAGCAATATATTCCGGATGATCTACAATTTTCTTTAATGTTGGGATATTTGTTTTAATTCCTTCGACGATATATTGCTCCAATCCTTCACTCATATTTTTTATCGCTTCATTGCGAGAGTGTCCTTTTACAATTAGTTTCGCAATCATCGGATCATAAAATGGTGTCACCACTGATCCTGACTTAACGGCCAACTCGTGACGAATGTTTTCTCCGCTCGGAATACTTAGGTTTGATATTGTTCCTGGTGATGGGAAGAACGTATTTGGGTCCTCCGCATAAATTCTTACCTCAATCGCATGTCCATTTATTTGTACATCCTCTTGACTGATAGACAGAGTTTCACTGTTAGCAATTCTAATCTGCTGTTCTACTAAATCTAAACCAGTAACTTCTTCCGTAACAGGATGCTCAACCTGTAAGCGAGTATTGACCTCCAGGAAGTAAAAATTCTTCTGCTCATCCATGATAAATTCAACTGTCCCGGCATTTTCATATCCAATCGCTTTTGCTGCACGGACAGCTGCCCCGCCCATCTCTTTTCTTGTCTTTTCATCAATAAAAGGTGAAGGAGCTTCTTCGACTACTTTTTGATGTCTTCTCTGAATCGAGCATTCTCTTTCCCCTAAATAAATGGTATTTCCCTCTTTGTCAGCCAATAATTGAATTTCGATATGCCGCGGGTTTAAAATGAGTTTTTCTAAGAACATCGCTCCATCGCCAAAAAAATCTTTTGCCCGTTTTTGGTTCCCTTCAAAAGCCTTTCTGAGCGCTTCTTCATCGTCCACTCTCTGCATTCCAATACCACCGCCACCAGCGGAAGCTTTTAACATGATCGGATATCCTATTATTTTCGCTTCACGAACGGCCTCTTCTACATCCGCTAAAGGAGCATCTGTACCAGGAACAATTGGAACACCCGCTTGACTCATTAATTTTCGTGCCTCAATTTTGCTGCCCATTTGTGATATCGTTGCAGGAGATGGCCCAATAAAGACAATCTTATTTTCAGTACATTTCCTTGCGAATTCTGTATTCTCAGATAGTAAACCGTATCCAGGGTGAATGGCATCCACATTTGCCGCTGCTGCAACCTCAATAATCTTTTCCATATTTAAATAACTTTCATTAACTCTTGGAGGACCAATTAAATAGCTTTCATCTGCCTGTTCAACATGTGGAGCATTTTGATCAGCCTCAGAGTATATCGCTACTGTTTTAATCCCCATTTTTTGACACGTTCTTATAATACGGGCGGCAATTTCGCCTCGATTTGTAATTAAGATTTTATTAAACATTCTTTCTCCTCCTAAGAAGTTATTTCAATTTAATGACCACATCACCATCATTGACAAAATCGCCTTCATTAACAATAACCTCATCTACAATCCCACTTACTTCTGAGCTAACTGGGATTTCCATTTTCATCGATTCTAAAATGACTACATCTTGACCTTCACTTACTTGATCTCCTGGTTGTACTACTACTCTCCATACGTTACCTGCCATATTTGTTAATACTTCCATTTCTATTCACCTCATAAGTTGTATTATTTTAAATAAAGATTCTACTATATTTGAATTTCATATATTTTTCGTTTAGACTTTTTGCATCTTTGCTTTATGATTAACCTCTTCTAACAACTGTTTTCTTTTGTGCAATTCCCTCTAGAACGTCCCTGTTTTGGCTGTATAAATCAAATCGTTGGATTAAGTCCTTACGTAAGCGGTCACCCGGTACAACATCATCAATATAAAGCTCTGATGCAGGACTCCAAACATTAATATCATCATTGTATTTTTCACGTTGTTCTTGAATGAATTGCTGACGTTCAGCAGGATCCTCTATCGATTGAATTTTGTTATAATACATTGCATTGACGGCAGCCTCAGGTCCCATAATCGCAGGCTGTGCTTGTGGCAGAGCAATACACGCATCCGGCTGCATGGAGGCACCTGACATCACAACATAACCAGCACCATATGCCTTTCTGACAATGACGGCAATTCTAGGAACAGTCGCGTTTGCAACGGTTGAAAGCATTCTTGCTCCTCTTCTAATAATGGCTTCCTTCTCAACCTTACTTCCTACCATAAAGCCAGGTAAATCCACCAGGAACAGCAAAGGAATATTATAGGCATCGCAAAGTGAGATAAAATGGGCTGCTTTCTCAGCGGATTCAGGAAAAATAACGCCGCCCTTAACCTTTGATTGGTTTGCTACAATTCCAATCGATCTTCCGCCAATTCTGCAAAATCCAGTAATCATTTCTTTTGCATATAGCTTTTTGAATTCGAAAAAGGAATCCTTGTCAACAATTCTTTCAATAACTGGATACATATCCATCGGAATACGTTGATTTTCCGGTACCAATTCCTCAATTCTTTTTCCATCAACTGGAGGCTTTGCTTCGACTTTAGCTGGAGTTTTCAACCAATTCTGCGGCAGATAGCTTAAATATTTTCTCGCAGCATCAAGGGCTTCCTGCTCCGTTTCGACTAACATATCACCTAATCCACTGACTGTATTGTGCATGCGGGCACCGCCCATTTCTTCCATTGACACCTTTTCCCCTGTAGCCATCTCTGCCATTCGCGGAGAACCTAAGTAAACGCTGGCATTTTTATTAACCATCACGACAAAATCACATAGTGCAGGTAAATAGGCACTGCCGGCTGGTGATGGACCAAATACCAAAGCAATTTGCGGGATTAAACCTGACAATCTTGCCGTATCATAAAAGATTTTTCCAGCATGACGACGGTCTGTAAATGTTTCGAATTGTTCATTGAGCCTTGAACCGGCTGAATCAATCATATAAATAAGTGGAATCTTTCTTTTTTCCGCCAGTTCCTGCATCCGAATGATTTTTTCGATTGTTTTCTTGCCCCAAGTACCAGCTTTAATCGTCAAATCATTTGCGATGATCGCTACTGGCTGGCCATTGATTTTTGCAACTAATGTAACAACTGCATCACCTGGAAGAAAGTCTTCATCCTTACAGCGGGCGAATAGTCCGTCCTCCACTTCAAAACTATCTTCATCTACCAAATACTTAATTTTGTCTCGAACAAACATTTTGCCAATATCTTTCATTTTCGCGTAATAAGGACGATTGGCTGATGTCGTTATTTCTTGAATTTTTTCATATACGGTTTGATCAATGCCTTTTTCTTTTGTTAAAGTACTCTTAGTTTCTTCCATTATATTAGCCTCCTAAAATGATGATTATATTTTACTTAGTAGATAGCAAAGGCTGTATCTACTATGAAATTGCATTTGTCAGTAATCACAGTTTAAATTTTTGTGATTTCCCGTATTTCCTGTTTATGCTGCCATTAATTTGGGTACCATTTTTCTAATACCGGAAAAGCCTCTTCCCACGCTTTCCCATACTGACCTGGCCCTTTCAGTTCTATCCCTAATTCGACCGCAGCTTTAAGCGGCCAGTAAGGATTACGTAATAGTTCTCTGGCGATAAAGATTAAATCCGCCCGATTATTGTTTACGATTTCTTCTGCATGGAGAGGGTTTGTAATTAACCCAACAGCTCCTGTTGCAATCCCCGCATCCTGCTTAACTTTTTCAGCTAGAGGAACCTGATAGCCGGGAAAGACATCGATCCGTGCAGGTACAATGGCTCCAGAACTGCAATCAATCAGGTCTACCCCCTGGTCTTTTAACCTTTTGGAAAAATAGACAATGTCCTCCATGCTATTTCCCTCTGGGTGGTACTCATTTACGGATAAGCGAACAAATAACGGCCCATTCCAAACTTCATTTATTTCATCAATTATCTCTTTTAGAAATCGATAGCGGTTTTCGATTGTCCCGCCATACCGGTCATTCCGATGGTTAGATAATGGCGATAAAAACTCATTAATTAAATATCCATGTGCACCATGCAGCTCAATGACATCAAATCCTGTCACTTTTGCTCTTCTTGCAGCCTCCTTAAATTGCAGAATGGTTTCTTGGATTTGAGATAGGGTTAACTCATTTGGTATTGTCTGCCCTCGTTTATACGGCAATGGAGATGGAGCGTAGATTTCACCGTCGACATCTGCCTTCCTGCCTGCATGTGAAAGCTGAATCCCTGCTTTACCGCCATAGCGTTGGATCTCTTGAACCAGTTCACGTAATCCTTCTATATGCTCTTCATTCCAGATTCCCAAGTCTTTCATGGAAATTCTCCCTTGCGGATGAACGGCTGTTGATTCAAGCATAATCAATCCAACTTGACCCATCGCCCTGCTCACGTAATGCATATGATGGAATTTGCTTACATGTCCATCCCTATTAAATGAAGAATACATACACATGGGTGACATGACGATTCGATTTTTTATCACAACATCTTTTATCGAAAATGCGGAAAACAACTTAACTATGACCTGTCACCTCATTCACAGTGTATTCGATTTTTTCTCCTGCATTTTAAATGAATGTTTCATAGTTGAGTTATAAATTCATTTCTTTCGCAATAATTTCCTTTTGAATTTCATCAGCGCCTCCGCCAATTCTCATCAAACGGGCATCACGCCATTCTCTGGAGATTGGATATTCATTCATATATCCATAGCCGCCGTGAATTTGTAACGCTTTATCAGCCACTTCATAATAAACCTTTGAAGCCAACAGTTTCGCCATAGATATCTCTTTTACTAGCACTTCTCCTTGATCATAATGGGCGGCTGTATTATATAAAAGAGCACGTGCCGCTTCGACTTCGGTGTTCATTTCAGCTAGGTAATGCTTAATCACTTGGTTCTTTGAAAGGGACCGGCCAAATTGTTTACGTTCTTTGGCATATTGCACAGCTAAATCCAGACATCTTTGGGCACCCGCAACACAAGCAGTAGCTTGAATCAAACGCTCTCCATTTAATTGCCACATCAGCTGCTTAAATCCCTCTCCTTCTTTACCAAGTAAGGTACTATCTGGAACAAAGACATTTTCCAAGAAGATTTCTGCCGTATCTGACGCATGCATTCCGACTTTTTCCAACTTACGTCCGACCGTGTACCCTTCTAAATTACTGTCTACTAAAAAGATACTAAATAACGGTCTGCCATTTTTGTCTCCTGTTTTTGCTATTAAAATTTGATAATCTGCTCTAATCCCATTTGTAATAAAAACCTTGGAGCCATTGATAATCCATCCGCCATCTGTTTTCTTAGCTGTCGTTCGTAATCCAGCTACATCTGATCCTGCGGAAGGTTCAGTAATACCAAGAGCAGCAATTTTTTCACCTGCGATAGAAGGTGAAAGATAGTTTTGTTTTTGTTCTTCTGTACCAAATTTTAAAATTGGATTCGTTGCCATTAATGCCTGTACATTAAATGCCATTCCTAAGCCTGCACAGCCTGATGAAGCAATTTCTTCTGTTACGGTCATTGCCGCGAAATAGTCCATATTGCTGCCGCCGTATTCCTCAGGGTAGCGTACTCCAAATAATCCCATCTGTCCCATTTTTCTAAAAACCTCATTTGGAAATCCACTCTTTTCCCATTCCTCAATATTTGGGACAATTTCCTTTTGGACAAATTTGCGAACCGTTTTTCTTAGCTCCTGATGATTCTCCATTACTTCATACTTCATTTACATTCCCATCCTTTACGTTTACATCAGATTGTAGATTTTGATTCTTATACTATTAGTGCTACTAAATTGAGGTTAACCCCTATTGTTCCAGGGAAGGGAGGGTCCCTTTTGCCTAAAACAAAATAAAAAGCCCAGCAAAAAAATAGCGTCATCGCATTTTTTGCTGGGCTTATTTAGGAATAGAGATTGGCCTTTTTGAAGTGTCAACCCCAATAAATAACAGCTTTTATTTAATTCTTGACCTTATTTTATAAATTAGACGGGATAAAGTCAATATAATTTTCTGAAAATATCAAAAATATAATAATTTTATAAAATAATATAAATTACATCATTTTTCTTCTTATACTATAATCTTTCCTTTAAAACAGATACATTGTTTTATTTTAGATATTGACAATTTTTTATATTTGTCATAAAATTCTGATAGTTCAAACAAATATAAAAACGCTGTTATTTACGGGGGTATATAAAATATATCTCTATAAGTAAATAAGTCCAGCATAAAGTACTCTTTTCTACTTTATGCTGGACTTATTTTTTTCGATTTAGAACGTTTGTACCATCTCGATATTGGGATGTCACAATACCATGCGTCTGTCCAAGTGAAGGACAGACGCCGAATTACATTTCCATGATGAAAGGGGAGATTGGCTAGTGGGCACTACATAAACATCTTTACCTGTATGAATGGTTAGTAAATTAAAAAAAGGGGTTGTTGAATGATTATGTCTAATAAGGGTAAAAAATTACACTATGCATGGTGGATAGCAGTTGCCTGCTGTGCCATTTATGCAGGCAGCGTCGGAATTGTAGTTGCATGTGCTGGATTATTCTATAAGCATGTGAGTACGGAATTGGGAGTTGGTACAGCTGATATTGTTTTTTATACAACACTGATGTATTTTGTGATAACCATTACCCTTCCTTTTGCAGGGAAAATCTTTTCCAAAATTAATATGCGCCTATTACTATCAATTGCTGCACTAGCGGATGCCCTTGCATTTGGATTAATGGGCACCTATACATCTGTTTACCAATTTTACGTTTCAGGTGTAATACTTGGTATCGCCAACTCCTTTTTAATTTATGCGGCCGTACCATTAATTATTAACAACTGGTTTAAGGTGAAAATGGGAACTGTTCTGGGGCTGTCCATGACATTTATGGGTATAGGCGGGGCTATCTCTGCTCCCATTGCTGGATACCTCATTGAAACAATTGGATGGAGACCTTCCTATATGGTTCTTGGAGCGATTGTTGCCGTCATAACCCTTCCATTTACCATCTTTGTCATCCGAAAAGATCCAAAAGAAAAGAACATGACTGCTTACGGGGCGGAAATTGCTGAGACATCTTCCAAGAAGGTTGTTGAAGAAACAGGAACTTCTTTGAAACATGCCATTAAATCCATTCCCTTCTACGCATTATTTATTTTTACAGGCTTTTTAGGTTTAGTAGTAACGGTGAATTTTCACATTCCAAATCATCTTCTATCAGAAGGATTCTCTACTTCATATGCGGCAACTGTCGTTACATGTGTCATGATTGGACAAACATCTGGAAAATTCATCATAGGCTGGTTAAACGATAAAATCGGGATAAAGCTAACGAGCTTTATTGGAATCGGTTCAGGTATGATAGGAATCCTGCTCATTTTATTTAGCGGCACCATAGGAGGCGCTTCTATCTATATTGGTGGGCTCGCTTTTGGTATTGGTTATTCTTGTAGTACGCTGTTACCTCCATTTATGATCAAAACCGTCTTTGGAAATCGGGATTATGCATCCATCTATTCTATGATCATGTCAGCATCTACTTTAGCGATTGCTCTTGGAACAACTATTTTTGGATTTGCCTATGACCTAACTGGATCTTATTACGTTGTATTCCTCTGCGTATTAGCCATCCAAGTTTTATCAATTCTAATAGGTTTTATGTTACTTAGAAGAAAAGCGGTATCAGCCAATAACGAAGCTATTTTAGCTGTTAATGAGAATTAATCGAGATTAAATATGATAGCGCAAAAAAGCTCTAGTTATTTAGCTAGAGCTTTTTTTATTAAAGTCAGGTGATTTATTCTAGATAGCTCCTATTCCACCATCTACTCGATATTGTGCACCGGTGATAAACTTGCTTTCGTCAGATGCAAGGAATAATACCAATGCGACAATATCACTTGAATCAGCATAACGTCTTAACGGTATCGCCTTAGCATAGGCCCCTTTTACAGATTCCGGATTATCTGGATTTGCTTCTGCTTCTATTGAACGCATCATCTGCGTATCTACTGGTGATGGATGGATGGAATTTACGCGAACATTATTACGTGCAACTTCTAACGCAGCCGTTTTCGTTAATCCTACTACAGCATGTTTAGAGGCTGCATAGGCTGACATTTTAGGAGATCCCCTTAATCCATCAATAGAAGAAGTATTAATGACACTGCCCTTTTCTTGTTTTATCATGACCGGGAGTACATGTTTAAGTCCTAAGAATACCCCCCGAGTATTTACAGCATATACTTTATCGAAATCTTCTACCGACTGTTCGATTAAAGAGGTTCTTTTACCTGTTATCCCTGCATTATTAAAGAAAATATCAATTTGTCCAAACTGTTCAACAGCTTTCTGTACATAATTCTTAACGTCATCCTCTTGGGATACATCTGCCTGAACGATAACTATCTCTCCGTATGCATAAAGCTCGTCCTTCACTTTATGAAGAGATTCTTCAAATAAATCGACTAAAACTACTTTAGCCCTTTCTTTTAAAAATGTTATGGCTGCTTCCTTACCGATACCGCCAGCCCCGCCGGTGATGAGCGCAACTTTACCATCTAATCTTCCCATTATAATCTCTCCCTTTGTATAGTCTTAAAAACTGCAAATGAAGTGCCTTTTTGTTCATTTAGTACAAGGGACAAGGTTGCCCTTGTCCCTCCAAACATAACGTTATTGCGCCGTATAACCGCCATCAATGACTAACTCAGTACCAGTTACAAAACGTGACTCATCAGACGCTAAGTACAAAGCACCGTATGCAATATCTTCTGATGTGCCCAGGGTTGGCCACGGTGTCTTCTCTTTTAAAGGATGCTTACCGCTTTGTACTTCTGACATGGCTGTTGCAATTACACCTGGATGAATCGAATTCACCCGGATATAGTCTTTCGCTAACTCTATTGCTGCTGATTTTGTCATCAACCTTATAGCTCCTTTAGAGGAATGGTAGGCTAAAGAAGTTGGACTTCCCACAAGCCCCCAAATTGAAGAAATATTGATAATCGAACCACCGCCTGATTTTTTCATCAGCCCTGCTGCATGCTTCATCCCCAAGAAAGTGCCATTTGTGTTAATGGATTGGATTTTCTCGAACTCTTCAATAGAAGTATCTAAAATACCATTTCTGATTAAGATTCCGGCATTGTTTATTAATCCGTCTATTCTTCCAAATCTATTTTCTGTTTTTGCAATCACGTATTTCCATTCTTCTTCCTTTGAAATATCATGTTTTAGTGTGAGAATGTCTTCATGACCATTTTCATTTAGGGAAACGGTTTCAATCAGACCCTCTTCATTTACATCCGTTAGTACTAGTTTCGCACCATGTTTAGCAAACAATTTTGCTTCTTCTCGTCCTTGGCCGCCTGCAGCACCAGTAATCAGGATTACTTTTCCATCTAATCTTTTCGAAATACTCATTTGTTTATCCCTCTTTCCAAATCAGAAGTCTTTAGAGTTCGATTTCAAATATTTTAACTTTCTATTAAAAAACTGATTTTACTGTTTCTTTTTCATTTAAATACCATTCTCTTAATCTAAACTTTTGTATTTTTCCCGTTGCAGTAACTGGGAGTTCCTCTTGGGTTACAAACCTTATATACTTAGGAATTTTAAACCTTGCTAATTTATCAGATACATACACCAACATTTCTTCCACTGTTGCCGTTGCACCTTGCTCCAGAATAACCCATGCCATTCCAACTTCCCCCATTATTGGACAAGGTACTCCTACTACATAGGCTTGATTTACCTTTGGATGACTTGTAATAATATCCTCAATTTCCTTTGGTGCAACATTTTCTGCACCAATCCGATAAATCTCTTTGATTCTGCCAGTCAATGAAATATAGCCGTTCTCATCTATGACACCTAAATCTCCTGTGCGAAGCCAACCAGCATTATCAATTGTTATTGCTGTTTCTTCCGGTTTATTGTAATAACCTTTTGTAACCATTGGTCCTCTGCAGATCAATTCCCCTTCCTTTCCCATTGGAAGGGTTTCAGATGTATCAATATCAATTACCCCGAATTCAATATTTTTTCCATTCAGCTCTTTTAATCCCACATGTCCGCCTGGGATGGGGCGTCCAACATATTGATTTAAATAACGCAATTCATCAGTCGGATCCGTTTGTAATACGCCGGCGGCAATTTCCGTCATTCCATACCCCGTATTAAGTTCATCGATGCCCATTTCCTCTTTTAAACTTTTCCAAATGTGTGCAGGAACTTCAGAACCAGCACAATACATAGATTTCAAACTTGAGATATCAAATTCTTTTGCTCGATAGGCATTAAGTAATCTTAGCGCTATTGTTGGAACACATAGAATATCTTCAACCCTGTGTTTCTCAATGATAGATAGTGCTTCAAACTCTTCAAAATCACGCTGGATGATGACACTGCCACCTACCATCGATACAGCTGCAATACCTACGATATAACCAAAACAATGATAGAACGGAATCGGTACAAATATTCTTCTGCTTTCTTGATATCCTCTGCTTATGCTTGTTCCTAGGGCACTTCTCCAAATCATATCATGTGTAACCAATACGCCCTTAGGTAATGATGTTGTACCGGAGGTGTACATAATATCTGTTACATCTGATACATGATCGTTCCTATTTTTCTGATACCTAATTAAAAATTCATTCGCTTGATCGTCTGTTATTGAATGGATCAGTTCATAAAAGTCTGCAGTTCCTTTATATTTTTTTCCTTCAGGTGAAAAAACAATAATTTTTTTTAAGTTGGGAAACCTTGATGATTTTTTTCCTTCGAATACTTCCGGACAAAGTTCTTTCAATATGGATATATAATCAAAATGATTCCATCTGTCCAGTGTAATTATATAAGAAGAGTCTGATTGACTGATTAAATAACTTAATTCTTCCTTTTTTAATCGGTAATTTAGAGGCACAGTGACACATCCTGCAAGGGCACTGCCTAATTTTGAAAATATGAACTCAGGGTAATTAGGGAAAATTAATGTGATGTGGTCTTCCTTTTTGACTCCCAATTCCAGCAAACTTGCAGCTAATTTTATGGACAAATTTCTCGTTTCACTATAAGTCCAGGATTGTTCTTCGCCGATAATATACACATTTTCACTATGTTTTTCTGCCTGCTTTAAAAAAAACTCATGAACAGGTTCTGGATTCCAATCTTTTGAAATTCTCTCAAATCTCTTTCTTCTTATCTCAATCGATTCCATTGTTTCACTCCCTATTACTGTTTTGCCTTCTAGCAAAATAAATTAAATTCCCTCTAACTGTTATGAATTAAATAGCCTGAATTCCTATCCTTTTCTTCATCAATAATGTAATCTCACCCTCTGATACGATTTCATCTCTTTGGTTATAAACAAGAACTGACCTTGTAAGAACACCACGATCTCTTTTAGACGTTTCTTGTTTTGCTTTTACAATAAATTTTGCATAAATAGTATCTCCGGGAATGACTCCGCTTTTAAATTTCCAATTGATTTCTAATAGACCAAGTGTTGTTCCATTGACGATTCCCATCATTGACTGCAGACCTGTTATAACAGATACAGATAATAGTCCATGAGCTACTCTTGTTTTATAAGGAGTTTCTTTAGCAAATTCCTCATCAATATGAAGCGGATTAAAATCACCCGAAATTCCCGTAAACTGCACCACATCAGTTTCTGTTATTGTTCGACGCGGTGTTATCATTTCATCCCCAATATGAAAATCCTCAAAAAACATATCCATCCGCTTTGCCTCCAATCCCTGTGATATTTTTACTAAAATAAAAAATAGGCCCAGCAAAAAGGAGAGAATTCCCACTCATTTGCCGGACCTATTTACGATCAGAGATCGATTTTAAATCAACCCCAGTAAATAGCAGCTCTTATAATTTAATTATGGATTTTCTTCAGTGTCACCTCTTTCCAAAGTTATAAAAAAATAAATAAGCCCAGCAAAAAGTATAATTGTTTATACTAATTTGCTGGGCTTATTTACTACTTAGATTGACTTTTCAACACTAGCCAATCCTTGTAAATAACAGCTTAATATTTTTTATATGACTAATCATAATTGATATATTCAAAGTCTGTCAAGTATATTCAGTATATTCCTAATATTTAATTTATTCAACGCAGTTGCTTTTTAATTAACTCATTTTCTCCATTTAATTACTATCTTAGAGTTATTAATCTCCTTAGTTTTATCATGATGATCATGTATAATAGATTATATATTTACACAGTTCAGGATACAAAAGGAGTTCAACATGGAGCTTTTACAATTAAGGTATTTTCTAACAGCAGCTAAATATGAACATATGACAAAAGCTGCCGCTGAGCTTAATATCTCTCAGCCGGCTTTAAGTAAGATGATAGGACGATTAGAAGATGAGCTGGGTGCCCCGTTATTTCATAGACAGGGTAAACAGATTTATTTAAATGAATTTGGGAAAGCTTTTCAAGAACGGGTAAAACGAATATTTTTAGAAATAAACGAAGGCATCCTTCAAGTGCAGGAGCTGAATAGTCCAGAAAAAGGGATTATATCCATAGCCATGACTCTTCCTCATATCATGGCCAAATTTTTAGGTGATTTCCTTAAGGATCATCCGCAAGTCAAAATCAAACATAAACAAGCTTCCATTTCTGAAATGAAATATTTATTAGAGAATGCAGAAGTTGACTTATGTATTTCCACTAGTCCAATTATTGGTGATTATATTGAGTGGGTTCCTTTACGGGAAGAAGAAATATTTTTATCTATTCCTGCTGACCACCGATTAGCTAAACATAAAACGATCGATCTTCGTGAAGTTTCAAATGAAAGGTTTATTAATTTACCAAAAGGCTATGGATTTAGGGATATTACAGATAAATTTTGTAAAGAGGTTGGATTTACCCCTAACGTGGCGATTGAAGTAGAGGAATCCTGGGCCATTCAACAATTAGTAGAATTAGGTCACGGAATTTCTTTTATCCCTAATCTCTCCATCTTACGGAATCCGACTACGAATACAGCTCGAATTAAAATCAGTCATCCTACTGGGTGCAAAAGAGTAATCGGTATTTCCTGGAATAAAAACCACTATTTGTCAAAGTCTGCTATCAACTTTCGTGAATTTTGCATCGACTTTTTTAAGCATAAAGTCAAAGATTATTATTATTTGGACTAAATCCTTCATTATTTTATATACTTTTTATGATTTATGTTTTGATAATATATAAAGTTTGATTAAGAATACCTTATAGAACCATACTATATGGCAATAGATAGAATCCATTTTGAAAAAGATTGATCAAAATGGATTTCCTTTTTGTGAATCCCCCATATTAAAGAAAAGTACTCCGCTACTAGATAAGCAGGAGCTGCACTACATTAACACCTCCACTCCTAAAATCTGCTATTTTTATTTTCTATATCCTTAAAATAGCGATGACAATGTGCAACGAAAGCCTCTGAAATTTTTGTCGGGTATAAATACCGATGCTTTAATAATCCGATCGTACGTGTAAACTTTTTATTTTCAATTTTTAAGTGTCTTATTTTATCTTCATATAGATTAACTGATGTTTCGGGTGTAAATGCTACCCCTCGTCCATTTTTCACAAGCTGTAAAATCGTTGTTGCTTCTTCTACTTCTACTTGATAATTTGCTGTATAACCTACTGATTTACAAAATTGATCTGTAAATTGACGAAAACTATACTCCTTTGTTAAGCCAATAAAGGGCAGGTTATCTAATTCCATTAAGTCAATTGAGCCTGTTTTCACCTCTTTGTATAATTTCGGCACAGTTAAAAATATTTCTTCCTCAAATAATGGTACCCACTCGACATTTGGATGGTCAACCTTCTCTGTGGTAATACACACATCATACTTGCCATTTTCAATAAACTGTTGCAGGTTTTCTTTCGATAACGGAACTTGTAAATATTTCACATGTGGATATTCATAAAAAAATAAATCTACGATATTTGTAAATGTATAGGGGAGTGTTGTAACAATCGATAAATTACCACTTCCTTCACCTCGTCTCTCCGCCAATCCACGTTCTAAATGATGTAATTCTGAGAAAATACGCTCTGCTCGTTTAAATAAAAAACGGCCATTTTCATTTAATGAAATGCGCTTGCCATTACGGAAAAATAAGTCCATTTCTAACTCTGCCTCAAGGTTTGTAATTGCCTTACTTAACGCTGGCTGCGAAATCAAAAGTTCTTTAGCAGAGAGAGACATATTTTCCCATTTTGCGGTTGTATAAAAGTATTTTAATTTTATTAAGTCCATCATTACCCCCACTTTTTATAACTAATAGTTATAAGCAAATAACTAATAAGTATTTTTAATTATATAGAAATGTGTATAAAATGTGAATTGTAAACGTTATTTCAAAAAAATTTATTGCAAATTTTGAAGCGCTGATGAATGCGCATACATTATTAGCGAAATATAGGAGGTTATCGGATATGAGATTAAAAGATAAAGTTGTGATCATTACAGGAGCAGCATCAGGTATGGGACAAGGTGAAGCAATCCGTTTTGCGAAAGAAGGCGCAAAAGTAGTAGTAGCTGACTTAAATTTAGATGGTGCTGAAGCAGTTGCTGAGGAAATTAAATCATTTGGCGGGGAAGCGATTGCTGTATCAGTAAACGTTATGAAAACCGAAGATATTCTACACTGCGTAAAAGTAACAGAAGAGACATTCGGTCCAGTTGATGTATTAGTAAATAATGCAGGTGTATTCGATAAATATGCTAAATCATTAGATACAACATTAGAACAATGGAATTTCTTCTTAAGTATTAACTTAACAAGTGTATTTGAATTTTCAAATGCTGTCTTACCAAGCATGATCGAACGTGGTACTGGTTCAATTGTAAATATTGCTTCGATTGCAGGTCTTGTTGCCGGTAAAGGCGGCGCTGCCTATACTGCTACCAAACATGGTGTAATTGGATATACAAAACATTTATCTTCTGAATATGCACGCTATGGTATTAAAATTAACGCAATTTGCCCAGGAACAATTGAAACACCTTTAGTAAAGGATGTTTTAGCTAGTATCCCTAAAGATTTAGTACCAACTCGAACTTTTGGACAAGTAGAACAAGTAGCTGATTTAGCTGTATTCTTGGCATCAGATGAAGCTAAGTTCATGAGTGGTGCAATTGTACCAATTGATGGCGGATTCACAATTCAATAACTTCATAATGTAAAGAATCTAGACTTATCAAAAATTATAAACTGGAGAAGCAACAGCGTTTGCTTCTCTACTTTATGAGGTGGAAATATGAAACAGCAAGGAAAAATTCATTATGCTTGGTGGATTATGGTGGCAAGTGCTGCGATTTATGCAGCCAGTGTTGGGATTATCGTTAGCTGTGCACCTATTCTTTATCGTGCTGTAGCTGAAGACTTTAATGTGGGTGTTTCTGAAATTAGTTTGTATACATCATTAATGTATTTAACAATCACACTATTACTTCCTTTTGCAGGAAAAGTTCTAAAGAAATACGATATTCGTTATATCTTAACGATTGCGGGTATTATTAACGCCCTAGCATTTGGGTTAATGGGTACTTATCATTCGGTTTTCCCTTTTTATGTTTCGGGTATTGCCTTAGGGGTTGGCAGTACATTTTTAATTTATGGTTCTATCCCCTTAATAATAAACAACTGGTTTAAAATAAAAGTTGGTACTTCTTTAGGTATTGCTATGGCATTTATGGGGATCGGCGGTGCGATTTTCGCCCAAATTACAGGTATTTTGATTGAGTCGTTCGATTGGCGTTCAACGTATATTATTTTAGCTATAATCGTAGCTATCCTAATCTTACCATTCACGATTTTTGTCATACGTTCAAAACCAGAACAACTAAATATGACTGCTTATGGTGCGGATAAAGTAGATGTTAACACTTCTGATGAGCAAAAAACACCTGAAACAGGTGTCCTGAAGGGTATTGCGATTAAATCTCCAGCATTTTATTTAGTTATGTTATTCACTGGACTTTTCGGTCTCTCTTCAACAGTTAGCTTCCATGTACCAAACTTTGTTCAATCAGTGGGGTTCACAGCTGCAATGGCTGCAACAGGTGTAACTTGTGTAACGATTGGACAGACAGGCGGTAAATTCATGCTTGGTGCCATTAATGATAAATTAGGTATTAAAGCAGCACTATTTGTCGGTATCGGCGCTGGTATGCTAGGTATAGTCGCATTACTTATTTCTGATACTTTCGGAATTGGTATGCTCTATGCTGGTGCATTATTATTTGGTATAGGTTTTTCCGGATCTACCCTGCTTCCCCCAGTCGTCATCCGCGAGGTATTTGGCGAGCGTGATTACGCATCTATTTATACAACAATTATGTCAGCATCCACGTTAGGTGTAGCATTCGGTACAACACTATTCAGTTACATTTACGATACAACGGGTTCTTATTATGCAGTATTTATTATTGTAATAGTACTCTTTATTATTACGATTTCTTCAAGTTTATTCTCATTAAAATGGAAGAAAAAATTAAATTATTAATCATTTAAACAACCAACAAAGTCTCATATGATTTTGTTGGTTGTTTTGTCGAAATAAATACAATCCCTAAATTCTAATCAAAAGTAATTGGCAGTTCGCTTAGCGATCTAAATCCCATCAACTTTCGCCATGGAAGGTCAGAAAATATTAGCTTAGGATTTTCCAACTGCTGCAGGAAAGTTTGAATCGCAATTTGTGCTTCTAAACGTGCCAATGGAGCACCTAAACAAAAATGCGTTCCATATCCAAATGCAAGATGAGGGTTCGGATTCCTAGTAATATCCAGTAAATGAGCATGAGCAAATTGATTCGGGTCTCGATTGGCAGCACCCAAAAGAATATAGACCTGTTCTCCCTTTTTAATCGTTGTTTGTCCAATTTTAATATCTTCTGAAGCAATCCGAGCTGTCATTTGTGTCGGACTCTCATAACGCAAAAACTCCTCTACTGCATGTTCAATAAGCGATGGGTTTTCTTTTAGCTCCATCATCTGATGAGAATGTTTTAATAAGAGAAGAATTGAATTGCTGATGAGATTGACCGTTGTTTCATGACCGGCAATAACCAGTAAAATACAGGTTGCAAGTAATTCCTCATCTGTTAACCTATCCCCTTGCTGTTCCTCTTTGATTAACAGGCTGATCAGATCCTCTTCAGGGCGCATCTTCCGTTTTTCTATCAACATTTTAAAATAATTCCGTAAAGTTATTGTAATGGCATTCCCATTGTCTAAAGCCTTTCGCGAACGGGTAAAATCAATGGTTTGGATTAGAATTAAGGCCCATTCTCTAAATTGGTGCCGCTCTTCCCCGGGTACTCCTAATATTTTCGCGATAATAAGGCTGGCTAAAGGAAAGGCAAAATCGGAAATCACATCCATTGATTTCTTATGTTGCACCTGTTGCAATAAATCATTTACCGTTTCTTGGATGTAAGGACGGAGATGTTCCACCATTCTAGGCGTAAAAACATTACTAACCAGCAAACGTAACCGTTTATGGTCAGGTTGATTCTTAAAAAGCATCATGTCATTTTGAATGTTTTTGAGTTGCTCATATTTTTTTGCAGTCTGGGGCAGCGGGATGCGATTTTTAAATCGAGTATCTTTCAGAATGGAGATGGCTTCTTCATAGCCTGTCACATACCATCCTGGCTGCTTTAACGGATTTCCCCAATAGATCGGATGAATGGCGCGAATCTGTTCATAAAATGGGTAGGGATTTTGAAAAAACTCGGAAGTAGTAAAGGAAATCGGTTTGATTTGAGATATATTCATTGTCATTTTAGCCCCCTATCATACAATCACCAATGTGTTGCCAAATTTCTGGATGGTGCCTGCACCCAATGGTGATAGTTTTACAGAGATGAGTCACTCCCATCTCTGTAAAACATTGACTCATTTTATTTCCACCAATTGATTTATTAGTAACGTCATATCCATGTTTTCACTTCTTTAGATCATGTTCATTTCTTTTCCAATGACATAAAAGCACTCCAACAAGTACTCTATTTCTTTTAAGCTATGGTCAGAAGTCACGGTTAGCCGGATACGACTTTCTCCGTTTGGTACTGTGGGCGGGCGAATAGCAGGTGCGTATATTCCATTTTCCCGGAGCTTTTCCGCAAACATCACAGCGGCTTGGGGCTCTCCGACGATCACAGGAATAATCGGGGTTAAATCCCCTCTGATAACATAACCCATTTCTGCTAAACTATTTTTTATTTTTTTTACATTAACAATTAACTGCTGGCGTTTTTCGTTACTTTCTTCAATGATTTCCAATGCAGCATAGGAAGCAGCACAGATGGACGGCGGCATGGCTGTTTGAAAAATAAAGGTCCTCGCATGGTTGAGCAAAAAATCAACTAATACCTTCGAACCGGCAACAAAACCACCTTCCGTCCCTATGGCTTTACTTAAAGTCCCTATGACCACATCAGGATGGACATCAAAATATTCACTTGTTCCCCTGCCCGTTTCTCCTAAGACCCCTGTTGCATGTGCATCATCCACAATCACGAAGGTTTCATACTGTTTCGCCAATCGAGTGATCCGATCAAGCGGGGCAATCGTCCCATCCATACTAAAAACGCCATCCGTTACAATAAACCTCCGTTTATAGGAAAGCGTTTCCCTCAACTTTTCTTCCAGATCATTCATGTCCATGTGGTTATAAATGACGGTATCTGCTTTTGAGAGCCGGCATCCATCGATAAGACTGGCATGATTTAATTGATCGCTCAGGATTACATCCCCTTTTTCGGGCAAGGAAGATAGCACACCGACATTTGCTAAAAAGCCGCTGGAAAACAGGAGTGCGGCATCTGTCTGCTTAAAACGGGCGATTTTGTCTTCAAGCTTTTGATGCCAATCCGTATGACCTGTCGTTAACCTTGAGCCGCTGCTTCCGACTCCAAATTCGTGGAGGATGGTTTCTGCTGCATACACTAAGCGCTCATCGTTCGCAAGCCCTAAGTAATTATTGGATGAAAAAACGAGCTGGCTTCGGCCATCGATCATCATCTCTGGCAGCGGAGCCGTATTCATGGTACGAAACTCCCGATACAAACCTGCTTCTTTTGTTTTTTCAAGTCTCAGGTTTAGCCATTCATCAAGCATCAACACTCCTCACCCCATTGAACAAAGATTGGCCGTTTTTCTAAATAGTCTATGTACGAGGAAAGATCACTCAAGCCATCTACGAAGAAAATGCGGCAGCCGCATTCATCGCCATACTCTTTTAGCTGCGTGATTCGCTGATAGCCTAATCCTTTACTAGCCACATAACCGGTTATATATTCGGGATCATCTGACCAGCATAATTCTGCGACAGTGGCGGGATGCGCACTCACCTTTGTAGCAAGCACAAGCGCCTCTTTCACCCTTTGACTTCGAGGCATTTTGTAATGGTCCGCCCATTTTTCAAAATTCGGGTTTAACCAGTCCATTCTCGAAACCCGGACACCTTTTTCCTTTCGAGCATCGATTCGTAAACCAGAGCCAATATCAAACAAAATCGCTCCCCTAAGTTCGGAATATTCCACCAATTCTTTGTATGCCTTTTCAATACTTTCAGTCGGTACTCCTGCTTTCACTAAAAGATTCCGAGCCGCCGTTTGTCCTTCTTCTACGGATCCCACTACATTTGTATCAATCGATAATGGTTTCAACCTTTTTATCGGCTGGGCTATCGTTTCAAACTGAATTTTCATAAAATCCGGGTTACCCCTTGAATGAGATAACGCTTTTTCCAAAAGGACATTTACGGTCGTTTTCAAATTGTCATATGTTGATATATGTTCCCCGCCAGATATATGTTTTCCACCTTTTTCATGAGGTCCATTTTGGGAAGCTCTCATTCTAACACTGTAAAATATTTCTTCAAGCAATTTTTCTACCATCCTTTCAATTTCCCAATATTCTTATTGGCGGAAAAGCAGGAATAATATTTATGAATCTTTTAATCGCTGTAACTTGTTAACCAAAAATTAGAATCAGTTAACAAGTAAAATATTAAATATTGTTGTTTATTTTGTCAATATTTAAATTTTATGGGTTTCAGACTGATCCTCTTGATCCAAACACACATCGATTATATGGGATTTTTTTAAAATATATCAGTGACATAACAAACAAACCCATTAGCTCTAAATGAGTAAAGAATAGAGGTAATGGAGTAATCCAATACCTCTATTGACATTCCTCTTTTCCAAAACCTTGCGCAAATTATAAATGAGCTTCAATGGCTGCACGATCTATTTAGCAACTGTTCCAATCATGTACCGCAAAAAGTGCGGTATGGCGTTTTTGACGGTTCGGGCAACTCACAATATTCCTCCTGATCAGGAGTATGTGCGAAAGGTTTAGCAAGAACTTGCAGTAGTTTCTCCATCACACTGAAGTCTCCTTCTTCGACTGCAGCCTTTAGCGCCTCTTCAACCCGATGGTTGCGCGGAATAACAGCAGGATTACTGCTTTGCATTACCTGATGGGATAGTTCATTTGATTTCTCCTGTTTTCCTCTTCTCGCCTGCCACTGTTCATGCCATTGAGTAAATTCTTTAGACCCGAACAGGGCTGTGTCCTCATAGTCTTCAAATGTCAGCGCCCGGAAAGTGTTTGTATAATCTGCCTGATAGGCATGCATCATTTTGAACAGATCTGCAATAAGCGTTTCATCCTCTTTTTCTTCGTTCAATAAACCAAGTTTAGCTCTCATTCCTGCCAGCCAATAGGATTGAAACTGCTCATTATAGCCTGCAAGGGCATCTTCGGCAATCCCGATTGCCTTCTTCTCGTCTTCATGGAGCAGCGGAAGCAGGGTTTCGGCAAACCGGGCAAGATTCCATCCGCCAATATACGGCTGATTGCCGTAAGCATAACGACCCTGTCTGTCAATCGAACTAAATACAGTTGCCGGATCATAGGTATCCATAAAAGCACAAGGACCGTAATCAATCGTTTCCCCGCTAATAGCCATATTGTCCGTATTCATTACCCCATGGATGAAACCAACGAGCTGCCATTTCGCAATTAATGAAGCCTGACGTTTGATCACTTCCTCCAGTAATGAAAGATAGCGATTTTCATTTTCTTCAATATCTGGATAATGCCTGTTTATTGTATAATCTGCCAAAGTACGAACGTCTTCGTCCGTTCCCCAATTCGCTGCATATTGAAAGGTTGCAACGCGCAGATGACTGGAGGCTGTACGAGTTAAAACCGCACCGGGCAGAAGAGTTTCGCGGATGATGTCCTCGCCCGTAGTCACGACGGCAAGACTCCGTGTTGTAGGAATGCCAAGGGCTTGCATTGATTCACTTATAATATATTCCCGCAGCATCGGACCAAGCGCAGCGCGGCCGTCTCCCCCTCTGGAATAAGGTGTTCTTCCTGAACCCTTGAGTTGAATATCGACACGCTTGCCATCGGGAGTTATCTGTTCTCCAAGCAAAATAGCACGGCCGTCTCCGAGCATTGCAAAATGACCGAATTGATGCCCTGCATAGGCTTGTGCAAGGGGCACTGCTCCGTCTGGCAGCCTGTTTCCGGCGAATATTTCTGTCCCTTCCTCACTTTGGAGATTCCTTCCATTCAAACCCAGTGATTCTGCAAGCTTTTCATTGAAAATGATCAACTTCGGTTTGCTTACCGGCGTAGGATTGAGGGAGGAATAAAAGGTTTTTGGCAGCCATGCATAACTATTGTCAAAGTTCCATCCTGCTTCACTTCTATTTGTCATCTTGTCACCTTGTCTTTCTTTTTAAAATCATGATTTATTTGTTTATCCTTAGCGTCATCACAACATTCATTTTATTGTCTGCCTTAGTTCTATTATTATGCCCTTCACAGCCCAAGTGAAAGCACTATAAACATGTTGTTTATTCCATTTTATACATAATCGTGCCCATAAGTGGAATAATAGGTATCGGCTATAATAAATTTATTCATAAGCGTTTAATCTTTAGCAAATACGATGAATTCAGCGATGGGGAGAAAGGAAGTATCGTTAGCATGAAACGTCAACTGATATTAGAAGATGGCAGTGTTTTTGTTGGATATGGTTTTGGCAGTGATAAGGAAATGATGGGAGAGGTTGTTTTTAATACAGGGATGACCGGCTACCAGGAAATTTTATCGGATCCTTCATACTGCAGCCAAATTGTTACCCTCACCTATCCACTGATTGGCAACTACGGAATCAACCGGGATGACTTTGAATCGATCGAACCGACCGTTAACGGCCTGATTGTCAAGGAATATTGCGAGTTCCCCTCTAATTTCCGCTGCCAGTATCCGCTTGATACCTTTTTAAAAGACAAGGACATCCCGGGTTTGGCTGATATTGATACAAGAAAGCTGACAAGGAAAATCCGCGAACATGGGGTTCTAAAAGGAAGACTCTGCGGCATGGAGGTCGTAGTGGAAGAAGTCGTTGCGGATCTGAAGAAAGCGGACTGGCCGCGGGACCAGGTACGACAGGTCTCCACGAAAAGATCCTATCCGGCGCCCGGACGCGGCCATCGGGTGGTGCTCGTTGACTTCGGGATGAAGCACGGAATTTTACGTGAGTTAACACAGCGCGATTGCGATGTGATTGTTGTCCCTTATGACACATCAGCAGAAAAAATATTGCGCTTAAGCCCTGACGGTATTATGTTGAGTAACGGTCCCGGAGATCCAAAGGAAATCACAGAAGGAATCGAAATGATTAAAGGGGTATTAGGAAAGATCCCATTGTTTGGCATTTGTTTAGGTCATCAATTAGTCGCGCTGGCATGCGGCGCAGATACGGATAAGCTAAAGTTTGGCCACCGCGGCTCCAACCACCCTGTGAAAAACTTGGAAACCAACAGGGTCGAAATGACTTCGCAAAATCATGGATATACGGTCACGATGGATTCTGTTAAGGGAACGGATTTAACGGTCACACATGTGGCTTTAAATGATGGGACTGTTGAAGGTCTGAAGCATAATAAATATCCTGCTTTTACTGTCCAGTACCATCCAGAGGCCTCGCCCGGACCGGAGGATCCCAACTATTTATTTGATCAGTTTATGGAGTTAATGGATGAAGGAAAGAGGATGGCTGGGATTGAAATGTAAATGCGGGACAAATGATAGATATTGGAGATGAAGGACATTATTTTACTTTTTCCCTGAATTTTGTCCTTCATAGTATTTTCCAACAAAGCAAAACAGCTGTTTGAAGTAGAGAGGCTCTTCAAACAGCTGTTTTTATTTACTGATTTACCGTACATCATCAATTGATTTCATGGATAATCTCTTTTCCATCAATTAATTCCAATAGGCCGGCTAAATAAAATAATCCATTCACCAAGATGCTGAAGCTGGAAATGAGCATAGCAGGCATAATCGTCATGGTCATATCATAGCAGGAAAACCGGTTTACTGCATAAAAAAGAACCTCTCCACTGGAAAGGCTCTTAAGATTATTTTTTTAATCTATCAATTTGCTTACTCCGGTTTACCGAATTCATATGGTTTCAGTATTCCATATATGGTTTCAATGGCCGGAACCTTTACGCCGTGTTTGGCAGCCAATCTTAGGGCCCCGCCTTGTAAATGTTCCACTTCGATAGGCAGTCCTTTTCTCATGTCCTGATGCATGGAAGATGTGGCATCTTTGTGATGGTTTTTTATCCGCATGGCCATCGTTTCAACTTCCTGTTCTGATAATACAATGCCCTCTTTTTCTGCAAGCATACTCATTTCATAGACCATGTTTCTTGCCACACTAAACACGGCTTCATGACTCGAAATATATCCTGCCGGCAGTTGTGTTGCTGAAGTAATTCCGGAGAAGGCCGTAATGAAGATGTATTTTTTCCACATATGCTTTAAAATATCGTCTTCTCTCAGTATGTTTGTTTTGACTTGTGTATGTATCGCATCCAGTTTATCGCATGTGTCCAGCTGACTGTTGTGAAGTGCTCCGAATTTGATCATACTTCTTCCGCTTGTATGCACGACATGTCCATGTTCATTTAGAGTCGCAATGATTGCTGCAAACCCGCCGAGCACTTTTTCTTTTCCAATGACCCTTTGTAAAATGTCGATATGCTCCATCCCATTTAACAAAGGCAACACAAAGCAATTAGTCCGCTTTACAATCATTTCCACTTGAGGAATCGCTTGCTGAAGATGATATCCTTTTACAGCGAGGATCAGCAAATCAATATCACTGACTTCTTCAGGGGATGTATAAACCTTGAAATCTTTCGTTGCAAAATCCCCCTCAGGGCTGTTGATTTCCAGGCCCTCACCAGCTAATTGCGCGGCACGTTTTTCTCTGACAAAAAAAGAAACATTCAAACCGGCTTCCAGCATCCGCCCGCCAAAATAAGCTCCCAAAGCACCTGCTCCCTGCAGTAAAATATTCATGCTATAAAACCTCCTCATCCTGTTTTGCTAATGTTATCACGAAAAAACTGGAATGTCTCATTTCGGACGCCTGGCGTCATAAAACAAGTGCACCTCTTTCAATTAGATGGTTTTCAAATAGTACCAAACCAGATTCGCAAAGGTATTCACCTGTGCTTCAATCAATGTTTCTTTAAATAACTGCTGAAAGGGTTTTAATAAATGCTGCAGGACGATTTTTCTTATTCTTTCTTGCTGCAGCTCATGCGTGATCGCATCATACAAATCCTGCTGCTCATCATTAAATTTATATTGTTGCTGCAGCTGCTGGGCTAATTCCTGCAGTTCTGCTATCGTTACTTTTTTCTTGTCCACACGGGTTCGTAATGAATGAATAGCGGAATAATCCAATATGGAGATTTGATTATTGATCATATAAGATACGATCAATTCCAAATAGGACAAGATAACATCCACTAAACGATGTACAGAATACGTACTATTTGAAATCCTCATCGTAAACCTCATATATGAGAGCATTCCGTAAAATAAAATCGCTCCTTCAAAGGCGTATTCCCGGATTTCCTCGCCCATGATTTCGATAAAACGTTCGGAAAGCCATTCCATCTCAATCATCCGGTGCTGTAAAACTAACCTTCTTAGCTCTGTTTCATTCGAAGATAATATCGCCTCAAACAGAGCTTGTAAATTTCTTTCTTCATTCAATCGTAATAAGATCGTAATTTGTTCAATAAACACTCCCCGATCCTTTGCATCTTTGCCAAATTGTATAGAAATTCGCTGCTGACTTGCATCATAACGGAGATATTCTAAAATATCCGCCACACAATCATTTTTTGACGAGAAATAATTATAAAAAGTCCCTTTTGAAATATTCGCCCTGTCAATTATTTCCTGGATTGAGGTTTGCTGAATTCCTTTCTCTACAAACAGCTTTAAGGCAATGTCAGCAACTTTTCTTTTTCGATTATTCATGCCTGCCTCCAATCAAGTAACTATGGATTAGTATAAGATCCAACTTACGGAAAAACAATGATTTTGTACCATCGGTATAAAACAGTTGTCATTTTTAGACTTCGGGTATAAAATAAATCAAGTGAAAATATATATGACAAAAGGGATGAGAAATATGGATTCAGCTTTACAACAGAAAAAACCGCCCTATGCCATGATTGTCATCTTATTCGTTGGAGCATTCGTATCATTTTTAAATAACTCATTATTAAACGTCGCACTGCCGTCAATTATGATTGATTTAAAAATCGCCGATTACTCAACGGTACAATGGCTGGTTACAGGGTTTATGCTTGTCAGCGGTGTGTTAATACCAGCTTCAGCATTTTTATTAACCCGCTTCTCGAACCGCAGTTTATTTATTACATCCATGGCTATTTTTACATTAGGAACGGCTTTAGCTGCATTTGCTCCGAACTTTGGCGTTTTGCTTACCGGACGTATGGTTCAGGCAGCGGGTTCTTCTGTCATGGGACCTTTATTAATGAATATCATGTTAATCAGTTTTCCGCGCAATAAACGCGGGGCTGTCATGGGGATTTTCGGCTTAGTCATGATTACAGCACCGGCCATTGGTCCGACATTATCAGGTTACATTGTCGAATATTATGACTGGCGCCTGCTTTTCGAAATGATTCTGCCTTTATCCATGATTAGTTTGCTGCTGGCGATTTGGAAGAGCGAAAATGTAATGGAACAAAACAAAAACGCTGATCTTGATTATTTATCAGTGGTATTATCCTGTATTGGCTTTGGCGGTATATTATATGGGTGCAGCGATGCCAGTTCAGACGGCTGGACAAATGCAGTCGTCTTAACAGCGTTAATTGCCGGCGGCATTGCATTAATCATCTTTGTCATCCGCCAGCTAAAAATGGAAAAACCATTGTTAGATTTACGTGTTTATAAGTACCCTATGTTTGCCCTTAGCTCTGTTATTTCGATTGTCAATTCAGTTGCCATGTTCTCCGGTATGATTTTAACACCGGCGTATGTGCAAAGTGTCAGAGGAATCTCCCCGCTGCACTCAGGGTTAATGATGCTGCCTGGAGCAATTGTAATGGGAATTATGTCGCCAATCACCGGCAAATTGTTCGATAAAATCGGCCCGCGTCTATTGTCAGTAGTTGGTCTTGGGATTACAGCAGTTTCAACCTATATGTTAGCAAACCTGCAAATTGATTCCAGCATAGGACATATTATTCTCATCTACACTTTGCGTTTGTTTGGGATGGCAATGGTGATGATGCCGATTATGACAAATGGCTTAAACCAATTACCAACGAGATTAAATCCGCATGGCACAGCCATTAATAACACAGCACAGCAAGTAGCAGGTTCAATCGGAACAGCCATTTTAGTGACCATCATGAACTCGGTTACGAAGACCGAAGCGAAACATTTAATGGCAGGAATGGACCCGGCAGCATTAACAGAGGCTTCAACTGCTGCGTTGACACAGCAGGCACTCTTAGCCGGCATTCAATATTCCTTCTACGTTGCTTTTGCAGTCAACATTGTTGCCTTAGTATTAGCGCTGTTTATTAAACACGTGGATACAAGCGCCGAAGCAGTAAGCAAAATAGAAAATGAAAACAGTCCTGCATCTAAACCTGCTACCATTTCATAATAAAAAACAGCACTGAATTTTTATGTAAAAAATTCAGTGCTGTTTTTTTGCGGAGAATAGAAAAAGCACCTAAACCCCCAATACCCCTGTAAACTCATCCTATCATAAAGTGAAGCCAAACTTCACGGCCTTTATAAGCACCCGAAATCCCATACCTGTCCCACCTCATTCAAGAACTTTATCAATTTTATCAATAAACATTTGATAAACCTTTTTCTTTTCTTCTAAATCTTTGATAGTCACTTTCAATTCATTGAACTTTTTTTCAAATGGTTTTTGATACTGTTCACGAATATTCCGGATAATTTCTTCATGCATTGTGGACTGAACTACTTGTTTGGTGATGTTGTATTTATAGCTGTATACTTGCAACTCACTTTTTATTTCTTCATATTCCTCATCAATTTTATCTAATAAAATAATGATTTCCTTTTTCCACTCTGTTAAAGCTTTTTCTACATGTGATTCCATTATGTTCTCCCTTTTACCCTATATTCATTGTTAATCCTTCCCTCCATTCTATCAATCCTCTATTTCAGTTACTTTTCGAATTAATTACAATCGTTATATGAATATGAAAAGGACATGACTTGCGCCCGATAGATGGCGAAATTCAATGTCCTTTTTTTGTATAGATTATATTTTCTATACATTTTTATCCTGGTTCTGGCATGTAGTCATTTTCCCATTTTTGCACACCGTCATCTTTTTCAAATTCAATGATGACATCGGTGACACCTTTCATTTCAAGGATCTTTGCTTCAATCCGGTTTTTCAGATTAAGCGCCTGTTCTACTGATAAGGAAGGGTTAATCTCCAGCTTCATTTCCACATGAAAATCTTCCCCTTCTTTCATAGCGAACAAGGCAGGAATGTCCTTTATTTCCGGATGTGTATAGATTAACTGGGCAATTTGTTCTTCCAAATCATCATCTGTTTCACCCAGTACCCCTTTGGCATTATCTAAAAATACTCTCCCTACTACATAAAACATCATCACTCCAATCATGATGGAAGCAATTCCTTCGGCAGCATACAGACCCAAAAAATAGGAAAGTAAAATGCCAATGATGGCAATGATACCGCCTGATGTGGCAACAAGGTCCTCCATGAAAACAAGCTTTGTTGCCGGTTTAGCTCTTTTCAAACTTGCAAAGCTTTTGCTGACAACGTTAAATCCTGTTGCTTCAATATGGGTTTCATGGAGCACCTCCTTCATTGCCTTATAAAGAACATAAGACTCCATTATGACCCCAACAGCCAGAATCGAAATATTGATCAGAATCCCAGTGGATTCTGTCGGGTGCAAAATATGGTGATAGCCTTCTTTGATGGTTTCATAACTCATAATCCCCACGATAATGACGGCACCAAGCAAAACTAAATTCACCAGCCGTCCGAAACCGTTCGGGTAGCGCTCAGTCGGTAACTTCTTACTCAAGGCACTGCCAATAAATACAAAACATTGATTGGCCGCATCCCCCAAAGAGTGCATCGTTTCAGCAAACATCGCAACATTTCCAGTAAAAAAATATGCCGTTCCTTTAATAATAGCAATAATCGTATTGACAATTGCAGCAATAAGAGCCGATTTGTTTCCTCTTTTTAACAGACCTTCTTTTTGTGCCATATTTTCCTCCGCTACTAAATCAATGTTAGTTTTTTTCTTAGTATTTATCCCTTTGTTAAATTTATAATATAAAAATGAAATCGGGGGTGGTGATTTGGGATTTCGGGTCCTTATAGGGGGCGTGTAGCTTGGCCTCACTTGGTGGGGGATGAGTTTACAGGGGAATTTTGGGTTAGACGCTAGACATTTCATTCAAATTAAGCGAAAAAACAGCACTGAATTTTCCAGTGCTGTTTTAGTATTATTTTAATGCATTAAGAATCGCTTGTACGCTGTCTTTCGCGTCACCAAAACACATATAAGAATTGTCTTTAAAGAATAGCGGGTTTTGTACCCCTGCGTATCCGGCATTCATTGAGCGTTTAAATACAACTACATTTTGTGCCTTCCACACTTCAAGAACCGGCATACCAGCAATCGGGCTGCTTGGATTATCCAGCGCCGAAGGATTCACGGTATCATTTGCCCCGATTACCAGAACAGTATCGGTATCCGAGAAGTCGTCATTAATTTCATCCATTTCTAAAACAATATCATATGGTACCTTTGCTTCAGCTAAAAGGACGTTCATATGACCAGGAAGGCGGCCTGCAACCGGGTGAATACCAAAACGAACGTTTACACCCTTCTCGCGCAGTTTTCTTGTAATTTCCGCCACCGGATACTGAGCTTGAGCAACAGCCATACCATAACCTGGTGTGATGATGACGGAGCTGGACGATTTTAGCAAATCGGCAACATCTTCCGCACTCATTTCCCGGTACTCGCCCATTTCCTCATCAGCACCGGCACTTGCTCCTTCATTGCCAAACCCGCCAAGAATAACGGAAACAAAAGAACGGTTCATTGCCTTACACATAATGTACGACAGGATCGCCCCTGAAGAACCAACCAAGGCACCTGTAATAATTAATAGGTCATTAGAAAGCATAAATCCTGCTGCGGCAGCTGCCCATCCTGAATAAGAGTTCAGCATGGAGATTACAACCGGCATGTCCGCACCACCGATTGACGCAACTAAATGCCAGCCAAATATCAATGCAATGGCTGTCATAGCAGCCAGATAGATCATCGAATTGCCACCAGTAGAACCGCCATCCATAATAAATAAAACCATAAGTACAATAGATCCGATAACAGCTAACAGGTTAAGCCCATTTTTAAATGGAAGCGTAAGTGCTTTTGAACTTATTTTCCCATGAAGTTTTCCGTAAGCTACAACAGATCCGGTAAAAGTGATCGCTCCGATAAAAACTCCAAGAAAAATTTCAGTCAATTCAATATTCAGTAACGTAGAAGTTTCAGGAACATGTTCCCCTGTAAAGATATTAAGAAAACTGTTATAACCAACTAATACAGCTGCCAAACCGACAAAGCTATGCAGAATCGCAACTAATTCCGGCATTTCAGTCATTTCTACTTTTAATGCCAAACGAACGCCAATTAAGCTTCCGATCAGCATAGCAATCAAAATGTAGATGATGCTCTGAATATCAATATACACAATAGGCACAATAGTTGCAATCAATGCAATTGTCATTCCGATAATTCCAAATTTATTACCATTTCTTGCTGTCTCTTGTTTTGATAAACCTGCTAAACTTAGAATAAACAATATCGCAGCAATGATATACGCTGCAGTAACCAATCCTTCAGACATCAGTGCACCTCCTACTCTTTGTTAAACATTTTTAACATCCGATGAGTAACAGTAAAGCCCCCAACAATGTTAATCGTTGCAATTAATATTCCGATAAAGGCTAGTATTTTGACCGCAAATACTGGATTGCTGATCTGTAACAGTGCCCCGACCACGATAATTCCCGAAATCGCATTCGTAACAGACATTAGCGGTGTATGCAGCGCATGAGTAACATTCCAAACGACATAGTACCCAACCACGCAAGCCAAAGCAAAAACGGTAAAGTGAGAGAGAAATTCAGGCGGCGATACATGACCTACCCATCCGAACAGTAAAACTGCAGCTATCGCGAATACATATTTTAAATTAGAAGGCTTTTTCTCAACCTTCGCCGGTGCAGCTGCTACAGCTTCTTCTTTCTTCACCGGTGCCGCTGACACACTAATCGGTGGCGGTGGGAAAGTAATCTTGCCCTTATGAATGACACTCATATTGCGCAATACGACATCTTCAAAATCAATGACAATATTGCCATCCTTTTCTTTGCAAAGCAGTTTCGTTAAATTTAGTAAATTGGTTGCGTACATTTCCGAGGATTGGCCAGGCAGACGACCTGGAAGATCCGTATAACCAATTATCTTAACTCCGGATTCAGTTACATGCAATTCGCCAGGCACCGTATATTCACAGTTTCCACCTGCAGCTGCAGCCATATCGACGATGACTGAACCAGGCTTCATACTGTCAACCATTTCTCGAGTAATCAGCTTAGGTGCTGGTTTTCCCGGAATCAGTGCAGTGGTAATAATGATATCTACCTCTTCTGCCTGAGCAGCAAATAACTCCATTTCCGCTTTAATAAATTCATCTGACATGACTTTGGCATATCCGCCGGAAGTAGATCCATCCTCTTCCCCTTCAAATTCAAGCTTTAAAAATTCTCCGCCCATGGATTCAATTTGTTCTGCTACCTCAAGGCGGGTATCAAAAGCTCGGACAATAGCTCCAAGTGATTTACTTGTACCAATGGCAGCTAACCCCGCTACCCCGGCACCAATGACTAGTACCTTTGCAGGCGGTACTTTACCTGCAGCAGTAATCTGACCGGTAAAAAAGCGCCCGAAATGATGTGAAGCTTCCACTACAGCCCGATAGCCGCCGATATTTGCCATAGAGGACAATGCATCCATGGACTGCGCCCGTGAAATCCTTGGTACCATATCCATCGCCAATACATTGATGTTTTTTTGCGATAGTTTTTTAACCAAGTCCGGGTTCTGGGCTGGATACAAGAAGCTGACTACTGTTGCCCCTTCTTTTATCTTTGCGATTTCTTCCTCATTTGGCGAATTGACTTTGTAGATTAAATCAGATTGCCAGACTTCAGCAGCAGTCACAATTTCAGCACCTGCACTGGTATACAATTCATCTGTAAAGCTTGACGCTTCACCTGCTTTAGACTCCACTGCAACCTGAAATCCCAATTTGATTAATTGTCCGATGGTTTTCGGTGTTGCAGCCACACGGGTTTCGCCGGTCATGCTTTCTTTGGGTATACCTATTCTCATACTCATACATCTGCTCCTTCCTGCTTGTACAGCTAGTATTTCTTCGATGTGAATGACATCCTCAAGATTAAACTACTAATACATCATAGAATATATTCCCTTAATTTTCTATTTAAAGACGAGGAAAATTTTTTCAATTCTATTTTACAATAATATTTAAACTACTAGATAAATAACTTGTGGCAATTATTTAGCTAATTTTCGTATGTCAGACCGGCAAACTGCCACTGACAATAATCAAATCGAACTTTTCTTATTCAGCCATAAATTCACCTCTTGTTAGTTTTTAATTGAGAAGATTCTACTTTTGTTGCGGGACGAAACCCGAAAATAAATAGGAAACGTTTTCATTTTTTTGTATTACTTTTACAAAGAAAATCCCCTCCTAGCTTACTAACAAAACAATATCTTTATAATTATTCAGAAATAATTATTATACAGGATATTTTACATGTTTAACTGACTTTTGTGAAGTATTTCACATAAAAAATATTCATGATATTTATTATTATTGTTATTACTATAAATAACTTTTATACCAGGGACATAAGTTTGTTGATTATTTTCACAAAATTTGTAAGGGCAGCGATAAGTGTGGGTACAAAAAAAGCCTTCAATTAGCTGAAGGCTTTAAGCTTTTCCTTAACATATTGTTTATCTGATTATTTTACGTGAACTAACGCTTTTTCATTAACAAAGGCATGCATTAATTGGAATGCTTCAATTGAAATGGCCCTATAATATTTTTAACGCCATTTCCCTCTGCTCAAGAGTCCATCCCTGCAGACCGCCAGTGTGGATAAAAAGAATATTTTTCGCATTTTTAAAATTTCCTTTCTCAATTTCTGATATCATGCCGTAAAATCCCTTACCAGTATAAACTGGGTCTAAAAGGAATCCGTACTCCCGGCTGACTTTCATAATGAAGGTCATCTCCTCCGGTCTGCTTTTCGCATAACCAGTCCCAATATATTGGTCATTTATCAGAATACCGTTTAACTGAGCCGGTTCCTCTAAACCTTCATTGCGGTACATTTCATTTATGATATTCGAAATGGTTTCCACAAAGATTTCCCTATTATGATCAACGGCAAAACCATAGATTTTACGTTTTGCCCCTTGTTTCTGATTTTCATACCAAAGACCGGAATAGGTTCCGCCCGAACCAACGGCAATTACGATCGTATCAAAGACTATCCCCAGCTCCTGCTCTTGCTTCGTAATCTCCTCCATCGCAGCGGCATAGCCTAAAGATCCAATTGCATTTGATGCACCGACAGGAATGAGATAGGGTTTATGACCCTGCTCTTTCAGGTTCTTCACCACCTCATCCATTTTCTCTTCTCTCGATTGTTCGGGAGGAATCAAGTGGACACGGGCTCCCAGCGCCCTGTCCAAAAAAAGATTTCCTTCTATGGATTCGGGATTCTCTCCCCTGACGATAAGATCGCAGCCTAATCCAAGTTTTGCCGCAACAGCAGCAGTTGCCCGGCAATGATTGGATTGTATGCCGCCAGCTGTAATCAAAGTATCGCAGCCTTGATTCAAGGCATTCGCAACAGAAAATTCCAGTTTTCTTACTTTATTACCGCTCACTTCCGTCCCCGTAAAATCATCACGTTTCAAATACAAATTTACCCCAAGCTCATCACTTAGACGATCGAGTTTTTGAATCGGTGTTGGCAGATTAGCTAATCGCAGCCGTTTCATAATCGTTTCTCCTTTACTTCACCAAATTTTATATTCCAATTACCTCTCTTTAAGCTTATTTTTACCATACCAAAAAAAGAAGCCCAGTCCAAAGGGATTGCGCTTCACAACAATTATTCTGTATCTTTTTTATTTTGCGTTCTTATCCGGCTGGTGGATGCCAAATATATTCCCTTCGGTATCAAGATAATATCCCTGCCATGCCATTCCTGGAAGGGCATATTTAGGCATTGCTGTCTTGCCGCCAAACTGAAGGATTTTCGCTTCAGTTGAATCATAGTTTCCGACACCCATTGTGCAAGCATATCCATTTAAAGGCTGACTTGTCTCCGGCGGCAGACCTTGACGCTGCATCAAAGCACCATTGATTCCAAGTTCACTATCAGCACCAGTCACTGCCCCAAAATAAGGCATTCCCGCATACTCACTGTAATCTTGAAACGTCCAACCGAAGACCTCTCCATAAAACTTCTTAGCCCGTTCCATGTCATCTACATGAATTTCAAAATGAATAATTCTTCCCATGTTTACCTCCAAATTATTTACGAGAATGAGCTCTGTCCATAAAGCAGCTTGTTTTTCCCGCACAATAAGTTTTGCTAAAAACGATTCATTTGATCAGCTTAAGCTAATTTTCCCTCACTATTATTGTGAACAATTGGGAAATATATTCAATTTTTATAAAGTGGATATTAATTGGATATTAATTGTATTTATTTATAGGCTGTGTTAAAGGTCGATGTTGATATTTAATACCTTGTTGATTGGAGTGGAAGGCACGAAGACTCCTCCGAAAATGCTGCGCATTTTCATCGTGCGTGGGCGGATTCGAGGAAGCTTATTCAATGTCCTGCGGGAACAGCGAGACAGACGAGACCCCGCAGGCACGAAGTGGCGAGGAGGCTCGTCTGTCGCCCGCGGAAAGCGAATTGCCTGGAACGGAAATCAACAACCAAGTTTAACAGAACCTATTTATAAATACCGAAAGTTATAATTATAGTTTGCAAACGAAACAGAAAGCCTCTCTTAGGTTTAATCAGGTATCAGAGCAGCTTACCTTTGAATCTCGTAAATAAGAACATTGTTTGTCTGGGTTTCTTAACAATAATTTGAAATTGGTCCTTATCCCTATACAAATTGAAAACGTTTTTATAAAATGCAGGTATACATCGAACTAATTCCTTTTTTTGTTGAATTTATCTTCCATTTATTCTATAATTTAGAAAAATCAGAAAACTAAATAGTAACATAACAAAGAAGAAAAGGCAGGAGTAAATAAAATGAAAATTGCTGAAGTTGGAAATATGATTGAATTTAAAGGTAGTGTAAGAGGGATTGTTGAGAAAGTATATGAGAATTCGGTTATAGTCGAATTAGTTAAAGGAACTCAGATTGATGATTTCCCTTTTGAACGCACCGTAGTCAATCACAAGAATTATACGATTGTGAACAAAACAAATAAGGCAGTTTAATAAAGGCACATCTAAGAACTCTATTATAGAGTTCTTTTTGTTTATTCTAGCAAACTAATATAGACTTACATTTTCATTCCATTTCATCGCTTTCCTCCCTATACTTTTTTCATTCATTTTAATATAATTCAAAGAGGAAGCTGACTCTTCATTATTTTACTAAAACAAAAAAAGGAGGAGTCCATATGATAAATACATCTTTTCCTTATGTGAAAGACACTCCTTCTTTTGCTATAAAGCAAGTGGAACAACGGGTCGTGCTAAATTACGTTTCGTTTCTGGGTAATTCTAATAAATTTTATGTTATGGAATTCCACGAAGGATCAGGTGAATACACTTTCCGCATCTATACGGAATACGGTCGTCTAGGAAGACCACCGCGAAAACAAGAAAGATATTTTCAAACACGCTTTAAAGCTAAAAAGGAATTTGACAGGATTCTTTCCTCTAAACGCAAAAAAGGATATGAAATAATTGTGATAGACGAAGAATGGGACGAATTATTCCTCAATCCAATTAGAACTCCCTATCAAGGTAAAATGATCCATCCGTACTCCCAAGCCCCCACTATCTCGCTCCAAACTCCGTTGGGAAACCTTTCAGAGATTCAGCTTCACAGAGGTCTACAGATTTTAACTGAAATTGAAGAGAAGTTACATAATGGCAGCACTAATGACGTCATCGCCTTGTCTAATCAGTTTTATTCTGTCATACCTGTTGTATTTGAAAGTCAGATAGACAGAAGCTTTCTTTTGGATCATTTGGAGAAGGTAAAAGAAACGAAAGAAAAGCTGGGGCAGATGATTTTAGAAATACATTATTGAACTACTCACCTTTTAAAAAGGCGTGGTAATTCGCAAAGGGATTCTCCACAGGATAGGTATAAGAATTCATATTAATCACAGGAAAATCTGCTGGTCATTTGCATCTGTTTTAGCCATTCATTTTTCAGATAGAGAATATCTATTTGCAAATTGTTATTGACTATGTGATTTAGATTGCAATTTTATATGCTAGTCTCCCAAAAACATTGATCCAACAATAAAAAATAGGGTGAGAAAATCATTGCGATTTCGCACCCTATTTGTATTGTGATTGATTGTTTTGCACCTATAAAGAAAACCCCTACTAGAACCTAATAGGGGTTGTTGCCTGGCGGCGTCCTACTCTCACAGGGGTAAAACCCCAACTACCATCGGCGCTGAGAAGCTTAACTTCCGTGTTCGGGATGGGAACGGGTGTGACCTTCTCGCCATCGTCACCAGACTATTATTTTAGAGAGTTTGTTCTCTCAAAACTAGATAACGTAACAACATCATAATTGGTTAAGTCCTCGAACGATTAGTATCTGTCAGCTCCACGTGTCACCACGCGTCCACCCCAGACCTATCAACCTGATCATCT
>NZ_JACHGK010000009.1 GCF_014207535.1 Bacillus benzoevorans | reverse complement strand
CATTTAAATTATGTGGAGGTTTAGCTCAGCTGGGAGAGCATCTGCCTTACAAGCAGAGGGTCGGCGGTTCGAGCCCGTCAACCTCCACCATATTTAAACTAAATGATATTTTGCCGGCCTAGCTCAATTGGTAGAGAGCCGCAGCGTCCTGAAGAGGATGCGGCTTGCGCTAAAAGCCAAAGGCTTTTAAAGCACAACGACCACTAGTTGATTTAGGAACGGACAATTAAGACGGCTTACCGAAATAGTTGGTAGGAGAAAAACGCAGCGTCCTGAAGAGGATGCGGCTTGCGCTAAAAGCCAAAGGCTTTTGAAGCACAGTTCGGATAAATATCTAGAGTTCTATACATTAATATGCCGGCCTAGCTCAATTGGTAGAGCAACTGACTTGTAATCAGTAGGTTGGGGGTTCAAGTCCTCTGGCCGGCACTTTAAGTTTACGGGAAATAGCTCAGCTTGGTAGAGCACTTGGTTTGGGACCAAGGGGTCGCAGGTTCGAATCCTGTTTTCCCGACCATTTTTTATTTTAAGAGGAATATGGCGGCGTAGCTCAGCTGGCTAGAGCGTTCGGTTCATACCCGAAAGGTCGGGGGTTCGATCCCCTCTGCCGCCACTAGTAATTTCAGTACGCTGGAATGCTAGCATATCAATACTCTATTTTCCGCAGAAGCACAGGATACAATTCTATTTAGTGCATCAACTATATAGGTAAGTAATACTCTATTTTCCGCAGTAGCTCAGTGGTAGAGCATTCGGCTGTTAACCGAACGGTCGTAGGTTCGAATCCTACCTGCGGAGCCAATTAGGGGAAGTACTCAAGAGGCTGAAGAGGCGCCCCTGCTAAGGGTGTAGGTCGGGTAACCGGCGCGAGGGTTCAAATCCCTCCTTCTCCGCCATTCATATCATGCGCCTTTAGCTCAGCAGGATAGAGCAACGGCCTTCTAAGCCGTGTGTCAGAGGTTCGAATCCTCTAAGGCGCGTTAAAAAACCTAAATCTACTCAAGGTAGATTTAGGTTTTTTGTTGTTTAGGAAATACTCGATGTGAATGTTTAGGATGTGAAGGGAATCCAAGATGATTGCATCAAAGCCTTCTCATTCATTTCCAAATACATCTTCTTTAATGATTCTTCTGTCATCGTCACAGGATTATTATACATATTTGGAGCAAAGCTTTTGGTAATAAGTGTGTTCAGGGCAGTTTCTGTTGTAATTCCAACTTCTTCTATTGTTGTACGCATACCCATTGCTTTTTTCATTTCATCAATCCTGTTGGCTAATGCATCGCTGTCAGCAAAGCCTAAGCGCCGGCTGAAGGCTTGCAGACGTTCTCCTTCAGGGCCGTTATGGCTGTTCATTTTCCAAAATGAAGGCAGCGTAAACGCGCAGGCCTCTCCATGCGGAATGCTATAATCCTGGGTTAAAGGATAAGAGCAGGCATGTACACCGGCTGTTTTCGTCAAATTAAAAGCCAGTCCTGCTGTGACAGAAGCTTCACTCATTTTCGCTCTTGCTTCCAGATTATCCGGCTCATGATAAGCGGTAAGCAAATGTTCGAAGACCAATGAGGCAGCCCGTTCGGCTGCTAAGTCTGTAATCGGTTGATGATTTTTTCCGTAAAAGGCTTCAAGTGAATGGGCCAGTACGTCAAGACCGCTTGCTGCTGTGACGGCTGGCGGGCAGGAAAGCGTTAATTCCGGATCAATGAGGGCATACACCGGATATAGACTGTCATGAATCATCAGGGCTTTGACTCCATTTTCAGTGTCTGTTAAAACAGACGCAGCTGTGACCTCGCTTGCAGTGCCGGATGTGGTTGGAATGGCAATTAACGGAATGCCCCGCCCGGTCATGGGATTTTTTTTCGTGAAGAAGTAATCGGTGTCATGCTTTGTATTTGCCACATAGCAGGCTGCTTTGGCACAATCCATGATGGACCCGCCTCCGACAGCCACGGCAAATTCACACCCGTGATCGCGGATCATTTGGACACAGGCATCTGTATTGTGAATCGTAGGATTCGGCTGAATGTCCGAGAAAACAGTAATAATCCGCCCTTCAGATGCCTTCACGATTTCATCAGCGATTCCATTGCGAATCATTGATGGTGCACTGATTAGGATACCCTTTTTTAAATTCAACTTTTTTATAATTTGCGGCAATGTTTTAAGCTTACCGGCACCAAAATCTATGGGAACCGGCGCAAAATAGAAGAAATTTTCCATATTGATCTTACCTTTCATTTGTTTTCGTCTGCTGGAAATCCTGGAGGTACCATCCTATCATTCCTGTTAATATTAAATAATCAATCTGCTTACTTTTTACAAAATAAGCAGATTGATAGGAATAGATGGCGGGGGTATGTTTCTATTATTTTACCGTTAAAGTTTTGTCTGCGAAAAGATACTCTTGTTCAAAGTTCCGCAGTACTTTTTCAAAAATATCCATGGCTTCATTGAGTTCCTGCTCGCTGATAATGAGAGGCGGTGCAATGATCACGCTCGATTCATGCGAATACGTATAGAATCCATTTTCGCTTAAAAGAGAAACGAATTTGCTCATGAGTCCGACTGGATCTTTGCCGTAATCCATACCGTAGGAGATGATCGGTTCTTTCGTTGCTTTATCTTTCACAAGTTCAACTGCAGCGAATAATCCAATATGCCGGACTTGGCCGACGGAATCAAAGGAAAGCAGTGCATCTAAACGTTGTGCTAATATTTCTCCGGCTCTCGCAGCATTTTCCACAATTTTTTCCTCTTCTAAAAGATCAAGCGTGGCACAGCCGATTTGCGTGGACACCGTATGACCGCTGTAGGTTAAGCCGGTCATCAATGTATTTTCATCAAAGTAACGTGCTACTTTTTCGCTTACGATGACTCCGCCCAGTGGGCTGTAACCGCTTGTGACTCCTTTGGCGAATGTGATCATGTCCGGTTCAAAGTCAAAATGGTCAACAGCAAACATTTTTCCTGTACGGCCAAAGCCTGTCATCACTTCATCACAAATCATCAGGATACCGAACTGGTCACATAATTCACGGACACCTTCGAGATAACCCTTTGGCGGGATGATAACCCCGTTGCTTCCCGGGATTGGCTCCATAAACACAGCCGCAATCGATTCCGGTCCCTCATACAGCATTTGATTTTTTAAGCGGTCTAAATAAAAGGCAACAGCTTCCTCTTCACTGGAAAAATCGATCACTTCTTTATACAAATATGGCGTATCAAACTTAATAAAACCGGGGATGCCTGGTTCGACCATAAATCTCCGGCCTTCACCGGTCAGGTTGCCCGCTCCGAATGTAGCACCATGATAGGAGCGATAACGGGAGAAAATTTTATAACGGCCGGTTGCCATTCGGGCAATTTTAATCGCGTGATCATTTGATTCTGCGCCGCCGCAGGTAAAAAATACTTTTGCCATATTATCCGGTGCCTTTTCAATAATCTTGCGGGCTAATTCTGATTTCGAAGCAGTAGCAAAAGCCGGCGCAGCCATTGGAATTTCCCCAATTTGTTTGAATTCCTCCAATAATTTTGGATGATTGTGTCCAACATTTAAGTAAACGAGCTGTGAGCACATATCAAAATACCGCTTCTCATTTTCATCCCAGAAAAAAACACCTTCTGCTTTCGATATGGATTTAGGGTTCAAGTTCTTTTGTTTAGACCATGAGTGTAAAACATATTGTTTATCGTCTGCTTTCGTTTGTTCAATTGTTAGAGATTTCATTGGCTTGTCACTCCATTCTGTTTTTCATTCTTTAATGTAGACTCATCATAAATGATCAGATTGTCAAAAAACAATGAATAGAAACACAAAACGCATTGTGCAGCTGCACAATGCATGTTTACTTTAAGAGGTCCTCTATCATAAAAGCGAGGGTTAAATTCGTTTTGGTAAAGGAATTATTTAAGTCTGCATCAAGCAGGCTTTCAATTTTTTTCATTTTATACAGAACGGTGTTACGGTGAATAAATTCTCTGCGGCTGATGCAGGCAGTACTGCCGTCTTCTTCAAGAAAAATACGGAGAAAATGAATGTAGTCTGTATCATTTAAACGGTCATAACGATAGAGAAGACCGAGCATGTCCTGATGAAATTTTTTCATCAAGTCTTCTTCGCGTACAGCCATGAGGATTTTATAAGCACCGATGTCTTTATATTTATACATAAAGGGATTCTTGTTCCGTTCCGCGAGGCGGATCACCGTTTTCGCCTCATCATAGCTATTGGAAATATCTTTAATATTTTTATAAAAATTACCCATGCCAATATATAGTTTACTCTCTGCTTGCAGGTTGGCAGTTTTTGTATGAATCGCATCTGCCGTTTTTGAAAAAGGAATGTCGGGGGTCTTCACTTCTGTGCGATCGACTAAAAAAATGATTTGATCTTCATCAATCATAGAAAGATAATGCTTGTACCTCCTGGAAAATTCATTGTTAATGGCATCTGAAAAAGCAGTAACCGGCTGTTTGCTGCCGTTGGTCGAACAGACAATGATGCCGTAATCGGCTTTTTTCTTAAACCCTGCTTGAAGCAGCTCTCCTGTAATGAAATTTTCATCATAATGTTGTTGAAATAAGAGCCGCGATAATACTTCTCTGTTTTTCGATTCCACAGTCTGTGAAGAGGCAAGGAATTGGATCGTTGTTTTTAAAAAGTCTGCGATTCGGCAGCGCCATGGCATTTGAAAGATTGGGAATTGATGTTCATCTGCGAAACGCAGCACCTGTTCAGGAATCGCCGGGATATAGGGTCCAATATTTAGTACCATGCCGGCTGCTTTATGCTGAAGGGCGGTTTTCACCATTTCAATTAATTTTCCAACATCGTTCGCCGTATTCATTCCGGTCGTCACTAATAGTTCATGTGGACGGAAAAATTCTGTTAATCCGATGACCTCTGCCACATTGACACCCGTCATTTGGCGGTTAAGCCCTGCTTCTCCGGCTGCTAATGTGATGTCTTTAAATCCAGCTGAAGACATAATGGTTTTCAAGGTGACCATACGATAAAAACCCCTTTCTTTTTATGTAATGTTTCATAACGCTGTAATGAATATATTTTATAACATCATTGAGATGAGTAGAATGGTGATTTTTCTTTTTTATGATGAATGTCCTGAAAAATGTATGAGGACAGCCTTTGAAACGCTGCCAAACTTTATAATGTTTCCTGCCCTGTGAATTTCCTGTGTTAAATAATCTGACATAATTGTTGAAAACTGTCATTTTTCAGCGCATAATCAGACCATAAGTTAAATAAAGACCAATTAAAGACATCAGGGATAACATGTTAGAGCTATTTGGAAGACTTTTTTCAAACATGAATTAACGACATGTTAAAGACAGAATAAACAACTTAATAAAGTCTTGCGGAGGTGAAAGTGATAAAACCTCGAATTGCAGTAGTCGGGCCGGAACCATTAACAGCAGATATTTGTGAGGTGGCTGCAGAATTTAAGAATGTTGAAACATCCTGCATCATTTATCAAACAGCGGAAGAATCAGCCCAGTTGGTGAAACAGTACCAAAAGGAAGCAGATATTTTTATGTTTGCCGGTCCAACCCCTTATACCATTGCAAAGGGAAGCATCCCTTCCGGCAGCAAATCCTGTTATTTACCTTTTGAAGGGGCTGATATTTATCGGGTTCTGCTAAAAATATATGAGCAGTGTCATGGTTATCCGATCATCAGCTTTGATATTGTCGAACAGCAGGATTTAACAGAAATCTATTATGAGTTGGGCATTCCGCATACCCCTTACTATTTATTTTCGATGAAGGGGGAGGCCGTCGATAGTGCAGAGTTAGTCAACTATCATCTGAACTTATTGCAGAAGGGGAAAGCAGAGGTTATTGCGACAACATTAAATTCAGTGTTTGAACAATTGCAGCAGATGAAGGTTCCTGTTTTTTTAATTAAACATACGAAAGCGAAAATTCGTGACACACTGCAAAAAGTCATCCTAAAGGAAGAGAAGCAAAAGAAAGAGGAAGGCCAAATCACCGTCCTGCAATTTCAAGTTCTGAATGAAGCAAGTGACGACTCTATTCCTCTATTACCTGATTACAAGTTGATTAAAAACAAAATCCTGGAATATGGGGGATCTTTATTTTCCAGTATGCATCTTATTGACAAGCAGATGATTACACTTTATACCACCCGAGGTGTGTTTGAGAAAGTCACCAATAAAAGACAGGATTTTTCTTTTCTGGATGATTTGAATACATTATCAGCGTTTAAGGTCAATCTGGGAATTGGCATTGGGAACACTGCAGAAAATGCAGCTTATAATGCCAAAAATGCATTGGAATTTTCGATTAGAAAGAAAAAGGGCAGCTGCTTCTTAATTGATGAGCACAAACGAATCTATGGCCCGCTCGGAACAGTCAAATCAATGAATTATACGCTGTTAAGCAGCACGGATGAAATCAAGAATTCTCTTACTCTGCGCAAATTTTATGCCTGGCTGTCCATGATGCGAAAATGCGATGTGACGACACGGGAAATCAGCATGGGAATGAATACCAGCGAAAGACACGCAGCGAGAATCTTAAAGAACCTATGTCAGCGCAACATTGCCAACATCATCGGCAAAGAATCGCTTAATCAAAAAGGGCGCCCGCGTCTCATCTACAAAATAGATTTACACGAACTGGCAAACCTGATTCAGGAAAGCGTCAGGTAACTGTGCGGCATAATAAATGTCGAATATGAATTTCATACTACATATAGGAGGCATCATATGAAGATAAAAAATCTGTTTATTTCCTTAATATTGTGTTTTGTTTTGCTTTTATCCGCGTGCAGTACTTCAGGAACTTCATCGAGTAGCAGTGGAGGAGGTGAAGACGGCGGTGAATTAATCATCGGGATGGAATCTGAAGCGGATATTTTAGATCCGCACGGTGCCGGCGGCTGGGTCACCATGAGAATTAACAATCAAATGTTTGAACCGTTAATTGGGGAGGATTTAAGCAGGTCATCAGAGGAATCTCCAGTGCCTGAACTGATCCCGGTTTTAGCGAAAAGCTGGGAAGTATCTGAAGACGGTAAAACGTACACGTTCCATTTAAGAGAAGGTGTAAAATTTCACGACGGATCTGATTTTAATGCAGAAGCAGTAGATTTTAATATTAAAAGATTAACAGATGAGAGTTTCGAGTTTTACGATGAATTAGGCGCAGGCCGTACGTTTAGAACATGGAAGTTTTTCGAAAGCAGTGAAGTTGTCGATGAAAATACGATTAACATTCATTTGAGCTCTCCGTTCTCAGAATTCCCTAGAATGCTGGCGCAAACGAATTCCTTGCAAATTGTCAGTGCTGAAGCGATTAAAAAGAATGGCAACAAAGCGATGGGAGAAAACCCTGTCGGAACAGGCCCCTTTAAGTTTGACAGCCGTAAACGAGGAGAACATATTACGCTTGTGAGAAATGAAGACTACTGGGGCGAAAAAGCAAAGCTTGATAAAGTCATTTTCCGGCCGCTTACCGACCCGGCTGCAAGGGTGCTGGCCATTCAAAACGATGAAGTAGATATTATCGCCGTTCCGCCGCCGGATTCGATTGAAAATCTTAAAGAACAAGGCTTTGACGTTGTATCCGGAACACCGCCGCACATCTGGTATTTAACCTTCAACTTTGACAATGAATATATGAAAAATCAAAAGGTTAGACAAGCCATCAACTATGCTATCAACCGTGAAGGCATTGCCAATGAATTGTTAAAAGGGACCGTAAATCCGGCCTATACCATTCAATCGCCGGGTGCTGAGAACTATGACCCTGAACGAAAATGGTATGAATACGATCCGGAAAAAGCAAAACAGCTGTTAAAGGAAGCTGGATTTGAAAATGGTTTTAAAACAACGCTGCAAACATCTGTAGGCGGTTCAGGACAATTGCTTCCAGTGGATATTGCCGAATGGATCCAACGTGATTTGAAGAAAGTCGGCATTGAAGTTGCTTTAGATACACAAGAATGGATTACTTACTATTCCGGCTACAGTGATGGAATGACACCTGATGTCGGGATGAACCAAATGTCATCCGGTCGTACATCGCCATACTTCCTATCCATGGTATCACACTCTGAATTCGTTGCGCCAGGCGGATTCAACTCTGGTAAGTATGTGAATACAGAATTAGATGCCGTGCTTGATAAAGCCTCTACTTCTGTTGATAAGAAAGAGGCATTGGAATTATGGAAACAGGCTGAAGCGATCATTATGGAGGATGCTGCTTTTGCACCAATCTTAAATGACTCAGCTCCATATGTGGTGAACTCTCGTGTGAAAGGTTTCGTCGTTCCATCTGAAGAATGGTACACGCTGGCACCAGTTTATATTGAAGAATAATAAGTAAGATACAAGATTCATAGGCATGAGGGCTGCTGAACCGCATAAACTTCATCTCAAAGGGATGCTTATTTTAAAAAAAGCTTATGCGGGAGGCTCCCTATGCATCAATCATATACAATCTATTCGTTGGGAGGCGAAGAATATGCTGCGATATATCCTTTCAAGAGCACTTTCTACTATTCCTGTTTTATTCGGTGTGACGATTGTCGTCTTTTTGCTCATTCGAATGATACCGGGTGATCCGGCAAAATCGATTCTTGGCGGTGATGCCACACTGGAGGCGATTGAAGCCTTAAGAAATGAGATGGGCTTAAATGAATCGCTCATCACACAATATGGTGTATGGCTTTCTAAGTTGTTTCAAGGAGATTTAGGCTTCTCGTATACTCTTCATACTCCTATTGTTGAAGAACTCATGCCTCGTTTCGTGAACAGCATTATTTTAACAGCAGCCAGCTTATTTATTTGTATCACAGCCGGTGTGCTTTTAGGATTAATCAGTGCTTTGAAAAAAGGAAGTATCTTTGACAAAGTCAGCATGGGTACGGCATTAATTGGGGCAAGTATGCCGGTATTCTGGATCGCTTTAATGCTGATGTGGCTGTTTGCGATTAACATGCAGATGTTTCCGGTCAGCGGCATGTACAATATGCGGGACCCTGGAGGCGCAATGGACTTGCTTCATCATTTAGTTTTGCCGGCATTCGCCACAGCAACCGTTTCCCTCGCTGTAATCGCGAGAATGACAAGAAGCACTGTGCTCGATGTTTTGCAAAAAGATTATGTGAACTATTTTCACTCCTTTGGATTATCGAAGACTAAAATCAATTTCGTTCATGTTATGAGGAATTCTCTTCCGCCAATTATCAATATTTCCGGGCTTCAAGTCGGCTATATTATGGGCGGTGCCTTATTCAGCGAAGTAGTATTTAACTGGCCCGGAATTGGACAAGCCCTTTATGTAGCGGTAACGTCGAATGATTATCCTACCATTCAAGCAGGTATTCTATTAATTGCTATCACGTTCGTCATTGTCAATTTAGCAGTGGACCTTTTGAATGTTTGGTTAAGTCCGAAATTGCAAGATTCAATGAAAGCTGAATAGGGGTGAGGAGATGGCTAAGAAATGGAAACAATCATATAAAGCTTTTATGAATGACAAAATAGCAGTGGCAGGAGCAGCAATTATCGGATTGGCAATCATTACAGCGGTTTTTGCTCCTTGGATTGCTTCCTATGATCCGAATACGGTCGCAGAAGGAAGCTCCCGTTTAATGGCTCCGGGGTCCGGCGGACATATTCTCGGCACGGACCAACAGGGCAGAGACATTTTAAGCAGATTGATTTTTGGCACACAAACCTCCTTAATTTCCGCTGTGGTTCCTGTCATCATCGCAGCAGTCATCAGTGTGATTCTCGGGGTAGCAGCAGGTTATTATCAAGGATTTGCCGGCAGCTTAATCATGCGGCTGATGGACGTTTTCTTCGCTTTCCCTGCAGTACTCCTTGCTATTGCGATTGCTGCCATCTTAGGGCCGGGATTACTGAATGTCATCATTGCGATGATAATTGTGCGAATCCCTTATATGACTCGAGTCGTCTATACGGACACATTGCAGGAAAGCCAGAAAGAATATGTGGAAGCCGCAAAGGCATTTGGACATGGTAATTTTGAAATTATGTTTAAGCAAATTCTTCCGAACGTATTGCCTTCCCTTATTGCCTACAGTACCACACTTGCCGGTGTCACGATTGTAACAGTTGCAGGACTCAGCTTTATCGGACTTGGGGTACAGCCGCCTACGGCAGACTGGGGCAGAATGGCAAGTGACGGAAGTAAAGTATTAATGCAGGGACATGCATATGTGACATTTATTCCTGGGATTGCCATTTTAATCCTATCCTTTGCTTTCAGCATGATAGGTGACGGCCTGCGAAATGCCATGGATCCGTATGAACGTTCAAAAGTGAAGGAAAAGAAAAAAGTGAAAAGAGCTGCTGCTGAACATATTGCGTAATGGAAAAATCAGCGCTGCTTATATAAGGAAGGAAAGGGTGGTTAGATGAATATCCCATCGGTAGTTGAGACAAAACCATTGCTAAAGGTGGAGCATTTATCAACAAAGATTAAAACACCTGACGGAATTCTCACTGTAGTGGAGGATGTCGATCTTACCATCGAAAAAGGTGAGATCATGGTGATTGTAGGTGAGTCGGGTTCAGGAAAATCGATGACCATTTCGTCCATTTTGCAATTGCTGCCGAAACATTTACTGCACAGCTATTCAGGAAAAATTGAAATCGAAGGTGAGAATCTTCTAACCATCGGGGACAAAAAAATGCAAGAAATGAGGGGAGGGAAAATATCCCTTGTTGCGCAAAATGCTATGACCTCCCTTGATCCATCCTATCGGGTAGGTAAGCAGATTGTCGAAATCATGTTAAATAAAACGGATTTGTCAAAAAAACAAGCGGCAGCAAAAGCGTTGTCCTTGTTAGAACAAATGGGAATTGATGAACCGGAGCGGATTTTTCAATCCTATCCCCACCAACTGAGCGGGGGCTTGAGACAGCGGGTGGTCATTGCGATGTCCCTTGCCTGCTCCCCGGACTTAATTATTGCTGATGAACCAACGTCAGCCCTCGACCCGACAGTGCAATTACAAGTGCTTGATTTATTTCAAAAAATAAACCAAAAATTCGGTACAGCGATTTTAATCATTACCCATGACTTTGGGGTTGTGGCCCGGATTGCCGGAAAAGTCGCCGTTATGTATGCCGGGCAAATCGTTGAAAAAGGAACGACAAAAAATGTGATTTTTAACCCAAAACATCCTTATACACAAAGCTTATTAAAATGTATTCCTAGTCTTGATTGGATTTTTGATGAAGGTGAAGGGAAAAAACCGTTATGGCAAATAAAAGGAGAGCTGCCCAACCTTTTACATCTCCCTCAAGGATGTCGATTTGCTGATCGATGTCATGTTGCGAAAGATAGCTGCCGTACAAAGAAGCCTTTATTGAAAAAAGTAAAACCATTAAAGCTCGATCATTCTGTACGCTGTCTGTTAACAGAAGGAGGTAATTAATATGATGGAAAAAGAGCCATTACTCGAGGTAGAAGGATTGCAAAAGGTATACGGCGGGAAAAAGAGTTTCTTGATGCCAGGGAAAAAGGTTACTGCGGTAAAGGATGTCAATTTTCACATTGGCAAAGGAGAAACCTTTGGCTTAATCGGAGAATCCGGCTCAGGGAAAACAACGGTGGGACGTATGATTTTAAGGCTGATTGAACCAACAAGCGGAAAGATTCTTTATAACGGAAGATCATTAAGGGATTTATCGAAAAAAGAAATGGTCAAACTCCGTAATGAAGTACAAATCGTGTTCCAGGATTCAGGATCTGCCTTTAACCCGCGGCAAACAATCGGCGAACAAATCGGCGCCGGCTTGAAAAGATTCGGGGAAAACAAGGATGACGGCTATATTCAGGCCCAAGTACTTCATATGTTAGAACGGGTTGGTTTACGGGCGGACTTTTACCATCGTTACCCGCATGAATTATCCGGCGGACAAAGACAGAGAGCGGGAATTGCGCGGGCGTTAATATTAAAACCGAAATTTCTAGTTCTGGACGAACCGGTATCAGCCCTCGATGTATCCGTTAAAGCACAGATTATTAATCTATTAATCGATTTACAAAAAGAATTCGAGCTTACTTATCTTTTTATCGCGCACAATTTAGATTTGGTTGCTTACTTCTGCGACCGGGTAGCCGTTTTATCCAAAGGAGAAGTGATTGAAACATCGCCGACGATTGAGCTGTTCCGCAATCCAAAGCATGAAACGACGAAAAAATTACTTAGCTCGATGCTGACATTGGACGGTCACTTAGGTGAAGTCTATCAAAAGCGGGCCATTATATAATACAGCTGAGCTGTACGAAAAGTTGGAGGACTGAGATTCTTTTTTCATTTTTAGAAAAAAATGCTGCTTATTTAGCAAATATTTGATTAGGAGTGTATCGCGGATGGAAAAAGTAAAAGTTCTTGTAAATGGTGAGCGATTAAAAATTACACTTGAGAAATTTGCCGATTTTGGCCGGACAGAAAATAATGGAGTTACCCGTTTAGCGTTAACAGAAGAGGATCGGGCAGCCCGGGATTATTTTTGTTCCTGCTGTAATGAATTGGGGATGACGATCAAGATTGATGATATGGGGAATATTTATGGTACATTGCCGGGAACGGAAGATGTACCGCCGATTGTGACAGGTTCTCACTTGGATACCGTGAAAAAGGGGGGGCGCTTTGATGGCGTGTACGGCGTAGCAGCAGGCTTAGAAGTAGCCCGGACAATCGTCGAAAACGGCATGAAACCGCAGATTCCGTTTACTGTAGCTGTTTTTACCAATGAAGAAGGAGCCCGCTTCGAACCTTCCATGATGTCATCAGGTGTGTTATCAGGGAAGTTTGAAAAGAAAGTGATGTTGATGCAAAAAGATACCGAGGGGATTACCTTTGGTGAGGCACTGAGTTCAATCGGCTATGAGGGCAGTGAAGAAAATCGGTTAAAAGAAGCAACTGCTTTTCTGGAATTACATATTGAACAAGGACCGATTTTGGAATATGAAGCTTTAATGATCGGTGTCGTCGAGAATGTACTCGGCATGGTGTGCTATGAGATTGAAATCAGCGGTGAGTCCGATCATGCCGGAACGACTCCGATGTACATGAGAAAAGATGCCCTGTTTGCGGCCAACAACCTGATCATGGAAGCGCGGAAAAAATTAAACCAAATCGACAGTGATTTGGTGTATACAATGGGAAGAATGAATGTCCTTCCAAACGTTCACACAGTCATTCCAAACAAAGTGGTTTTTTCTTTCGAAGCAAGACATAAAAATCCTGAAGTTATTAAGCAAGTAAAGGAAATCATTGAGGGGCTGACAGAAACAGAAAATCATGAAGGCTGCGGAATAACAGCCGTGAAGCTTTGGGAACGCTCAACCGTTCCATTCGCCCCAGAGCTGTGTGACCTATTTGAAGAATCGACCAAGGAATTAGGCTACTCCTATAAACGCATGGACAGCGGCGCCGGACACGATGCCCAATTCATCGCCAGCTACATTCCAACTGCCATGGTCTTCGTCCCAAGCATCAATGGCAAAAGCCACTGTGAAGAAGAACTTACCCTGTGGGAAGACTGCGAAAAAGGAGCCAACGTCCTCTTAGAAACATTTCTGAAAAAGTCACAGCAATTCGACAAGTCACAGTGAGAATGATTAGAATGTCTGGTTCTTTCCCTTTTATAATCATGAAGACTTCTACTCGTACATCTTTTTCTTATTCCTGCGCATATTAACAATGATAACCTTAAAAAGGAGTTGTTGTATGCGATGACATCACATCAGGGAGTACAGAATAAAGATCAAACGAGAGCACAAGTGGAGAAGCATGACAAAAGAAACGATATTGAATTAGGCAGTGAGTTCCAAATTGGCAACACAAAAGGACAAAGCCAAAAGAAAAGCGGACGCCAGGTAAATAAGAAAAAATCTTAATATGGAAGAAAGCGGGCAGCAATGGCCCGCTTTTTTTGCTGAAGTCCGAGTAAGCGCAAAACTTTGTCGAAAGTTATACACTTTTCGAAAAATATTGATACTTATGCTATATTAGCTCAAATTTCATGTGGTATAGTGAATATATCTATATCCTTTGAAATGAAGAATGAAGGGCGATGGGGAAAGTGAAGATGAATATTTTAATGATTCCCTCGAAACGAGGAAGAAAGGGACATCCGAAAATAACGGTTACTTCTTATGACCGGATTCGTGAATATGAAATCTACGGAAATAGTTCGGGGATAGTAGTTCACGAAAGTAATAGAAACGAAGAAGAAGGAATTAATAGAGTACTCGTACAGTTATTTGATGAATTGAAAAACCGGAAAAGATAGTTTTAATAAATCAAAGACTGAGAATAAGGGAAAAAGCTTTGTGTCATAGTAGGGGATAAGTGCGGGCATCATTCTCACAGGGGAAGCATCGGGACAAAGCTAAAGCGTTTTTGGGGTAAAGCGCAGGGCGGAGTTCTTTTGCTTCTTTTTTCATTGTGTCTTGCGGGTTTCCGTCATTTATTTAAAACCAAAGATAATAACGCATGAGATTTATTATCCGGGTTCTTCCGGCTGGTCAATAATCCACGCTGAACCCTCTTTTCTGATCCTCGAATTGGGGAACTTCTTCTTGATTCTCCTTAATAACTTCTTATTCTCTATTTCCAACTCTACCTCAGCATATCTAATTCTCTCCATTGCATTATCTGGGGTTGCCCCGGCTTCAATCCAGCCAATTGAAGGCATATAAATAAAGTTCCTTTTTTCTCCGTTTTTCATTTATGATCACTCCTGGAATATAGTTGAAGGCTTAGGGCTTCTTGATGTATATTCATTCGATCGTGATAAAATGCACGCGCTTTGAAAACGTGCGGCGACCGGAGCAATAATTGACACAATTGGGAGCGTCACTGTAACTTTGCCTTATGCTATAATAAAATCAGGGGTGGAATTTTATGGAGTGGTTTGGACGCAGCAGCAAAGGTTTTGACTTTGAAATGTTTTCTGGGAGTCATTTCGTTATGCTAGCTATTTTTTTAATTATTGCTGTTCTAATTTTTCTGAATAGAGAGAAATTACGGAGTAATAAGTGGCGCAAAGCTGAAATCGGCGTTGCTATTTCTTTAATCGTGATTGAGATTACGTACCACATGTGGATGATTGTCAATCACAATTGGAAACTTAAGTCTTCGATTCCGTTAGAATTGTGCAATATCAGTCTCATCCTATGTGTGCTTTTATTATTAACAAGGAAAAAATTAATCTTTGAAATTTTGTTTTTCACTGCGATATTGGGTGCCTCACAAGCTATCTTTACACCGGCATTAAACTATGGTTTTCCGCATTTCCGCTTTTTCCATTTCTTCTATGCACATATAATGGTCGTTTGGGTCACTTTGTATTTTACATGGGTAAAGGGATATTATCCGACCTTCCTCTCGGTCTTGAAGCTTATTGTCTTTCTAAATATTCTGCTGCCGGGTGTTTTATTGGTGAACAAACTGACGAATGGGAACTACTGGTTTTTGCGGCATAAACCTGAGGGTCCTAGTTTGTTAGATGCTCTCGGTCCTTATCCGTGGTATATCTTTTCCCTGGAAGGTGTACTGGTTGGCCTGAGTTTAATCGCATGGCTGATCTTCCGGAAATGGGAAAAGACCCATCCGCATGTCAATCATTCTATGTGAGAGAAGATGTGGATTCCGTCGAGTTTTTTAAAGATTTATAGTAAAAATCAGGGCGTCATTCACTGCGAATGGCGTCCTAATTTTTTTGGATTTGTAGAAAACTCGCTATTCGGGTTGGAAGTTGCCGATATAATGGCTGAAATGACCGATATAATGCAAAAGTAGCCGATATATCCGCTGGACCCCAACCTCATGCGATTAATGAATCATCCCATTCAACTCTTCTGCATGCTTCTCATCACGTCGGAGAATGCTTTTCACCAGTTCTAAGCTCTCGGGGTCTAAATCACCTTTCACCAGTTCCTGCGATATTTCGATCCCGCGCTGCTCGCCTGTTAGGGCATCTTTTAAAATATGTTGTGTTCCGTCCGTTGCTTGAGTAAGATTTGCCATCCATTCAGCAATGGAACCCTTAATCCCAACATCATCAGCAGGAATCCCGCCTAGATCCTGGATTCTTTCCGCAATCTGCATCGCATGCATCTTATGCTCCTTCTGAATCTCCTGGAGTTTATCTTTACATAGAGGGTCTTCAATATGGTGGATATACTTTTCATAAGCATGAATCGCCATAAAGTTTCCTTCGAGGAATTCATTTAATTCTTTCACAACCTTATCTTCCATTGCGCACAAACTCCTTAATATGTATTATCATCCATATGTTTTTCTACTGCCGAAAATATATGCATCAAACTATTTCTACATATTTCATGACATTACAGTGATCTAAAAAGGCGCCGGTCATATAGACGGGCGCCTTAGGCGTTGCGGCAATGGAGCGGATGACCACATTCATCCGTTTAGCATCTATACGCTATCCCATTGACTTATGCAATTAGCTCATCGCCTAATTAATATACCACTACTGTTAAAGAATAACAACATGAACTTTTTCCCATACTGCCGAAGCTAAGCTGATAATTCGAAATCTTGCGCCACTGCATCTTCATTAAACTTCACACGTATCCTCAATCAGATTCGCCGCTTTTTTCTTCCCTTGAAATGTCACAATCACAACCCCAGCTGCAATAAATAGCCCGCCAATAAAGAAATTTGCGTTCAGTTCTTCATTCAGGAGTGCCCAGCCGAGAAATGAACCGACAATCGGCTGGAAAAAGAAAAACAGGGAACCAACCCCGGCATCCATCAGCTCCATGCCTTTATTCCACAAGAAAAAGGCTCCGGCTGTTGAAACAACTCCAAGATAAAGGACACCCAAGATAATCACGGCATTCTGATAAAAAAGCTCATTTTTCTGCAGTTCCCAAATCATGAGCGGTGTCGTAAAAATCAAGGCAAAGAGCACTGCATATGTCGTAATCACTAGTGAGGAAAACCGTTCTGAAGCGACTTTGACATAAATCGATAACAACGCCCATGTCACTGCCGCGCCTACCAAAATCACGCTGCCCCAAAGATGTGTCCCTGCTTCGACACTCCACCCGACCACAATCACCACGCCCAATGTGGCAATGAACATCGAAATCATTTTTCGCATCGTCAGCTTTTCTTTTAAAATAAAGCGGGCAAAGATCACGATAAACGCCGGTGTCGCCGAAGTGATCAATGAACCGGTATGGGCATCCGATAATTTGGTCCCAATGAATTGAAACGAAATCGAGACAAAATAGCCGATAAAGCCAATCCAGGCCAAAAGGAGCCAGTCCTGTTTCGTCTTTTTGACACGAGTTTTATTTTTCAACTCAAAAACTCGTAAAATCGCAAATAAACAAACAAACGCAATCACATAGCGCAGCCACACCAATGTCAGCGGCGGGATAAAATCCAGTACAAATTTGCTGACGACATACATGCCGCCCCACAAGCTGGCTGCTAAGGACAAGCAGACTGCACCCAATAAACTTTGTTTCATTATCGTAAAACCTCCGTCCAGTATAAAGAGAATTTGTATCGTAAAACTTCTCCCAAGACGAGGCATGACCTATGTGCTCCTTCATCCCCCGCTTAGGAATGAACGGCAGGCTGGTCATTTTCAAAAAGGTCAAAGTACAACATTAGGAAATCCCTCCATATCTCAATTTCTCTCATTCTAACACAATTTAGAAGCATATGAAGGGACATTTCCGCTGTTTCCCTAAACAGAATATTCCCCATGTTTCTCCGAAAGGTAGAAACCTTTTTATAAAAGTAATATAATAAATACATCTTTAATATTTCTAATTTTCTTACTTTGATATGGGGGACAGGAAAATGAGTGAAAAGCAGCCATTAATTGATTTGTTGAATGCATTACTTGAGGCGGAACGTGCTGGAGTGGAGACCGCGAATCATCTGCTGAAAGATCATCCATTAGAAGAACTGGAAACAAAGTATCAGCAGTTAAAAAAAGATGAAGCATGGAGTTGTGCCGGTCTTCATAAGGCTATTTTGCGTGAAGGCGGCGAACCCAGTATGAAAGTGGGGGCATTTGTTAATAAAGTAAGGGCACTGGAAACACTGAAGGAAAAACTAGTGCTCCTCAACAAAGGGCAGGCATGGGTCGCCCGCAAAATTGACGAAGCCATCGCATACGGTACCCAACCTGAGACCGAAAATTTCTTAAAAGAAATGAAAGACAAACACCACACGAATATCGGTGAAATGGATAAATATTTATTGCAACATTGAGTAATTTTGAAAGACAGGGGATAACCTGAGTAGGCAAAAAAACAGTGCCTGATTAGGTGTGGCATATCCCCTGGACTTCATACTATTTTCGCGGACATGTTTTACACCGTTTATTCGAGCCTTCCAGTGCATAGGAAAAACAACAGGTTGTTCTAACGCGGACATTCTGTTCGTTCCGCCCGTTATGATAGAATAGATGAATTGGATTCTCTTGCTCGTATCCAAAAATATTTCCTGGCACCTCGGAAATAAGATAAGCAAAATCTTCCTTCGCCCGTTTTCGAATACATTCGTCCTCTAGTTCTGGCAGTACAGTTTCATATAACCAGAACACATAAATGGCGATATTTTCCCACAGAACAGATTTCGGCACCTTTGCTGCTGATACATGCTCAATTAATCCGAAAGCACTCTCAGCAAAAAACTCCTTCAGTGCTTTTTCCCTCCATTTCTTTCTGTTTTCCGAAGCCATTTCAAATTTCAGAGAATGAAATAGAAATTTTGGCAGCCACAGGTCTTCAGTATCATTTGTTTGGATACTTATGTTATTGAAGGAAACAGGTAATTTTTTATTCCATACTGTCATTCCATATAAATAGATGACGGTCAAAAAAGCATATCTTTTAAAGAAAATGGATGCTGTTACCTTTAAACCAGGAGACCCGATTCGGGAGCCGGCATTCTCCAAATACCTCAGAAAAATCTCCTCATCTAATAACCTGTCTAATCGAATGGAAAGCGCAGATGACGTTTCCTCTGTTGTGAAGCGGAATGCTTTTAATTGCTCTATTTCGGCGCTGTTCAGAATATCAGCCATGGAGCAAACCTGCCTGTTTCATAATTCGCCTGCCCTTTCCATAAGGAATACACAAGGGGGTCCCGAAAAGGGGATCGAAAGTAATTTCGCATTCCATGTCAAAAACCTTTTTAACCAAATTAGAGTTGATTTCATATTCAGGCTTCCCTTGGGCAAAAATTTTCCCATCCTTAATCGCGACGATATGATGCGCATAGCGGCAGGCTAAGTTCAAGTCATGCAGCACCATGACAATCGTTCTGCTTTCCTTTTCATTCAGTTCAAAAAGGAGATCGAGAATCTCAATTTGATGGGTCATATCGAGATAGGTCGTTGGTTCATCAAGCAGAATAATCTCTGTATCTTGAGCTAAGGTCATGGCAATCCAGGCGCGCTGCCGCTGTCCGCCGGATAAGGAATCGACAGGACGATCCTTTAAATTTTCAATCCCTGTCGCGGCTAAAGCTTGGTCCACTTTTCTCTCATCCTCTTCAGACCACTGTTTGAGCCAAGTTTGGTAAGGATAACGCCCCTGCTTCACGAGCTGCAATACTGTAAGACCTTCGGGGGCTGTGGGGGATTGAGGCAGAATCGCCATTTGTCTCGCCACCTCTTTGGTTTGCATTTTCGCAATCGCTTTTCCTTCCAATAAAACAGCCCCGGTTTTCGGCTTTAATAACCGGGCAATGGAGCGGAGCAGGGTGGACTTTCCACAGCCATTGCCTCCGATAAAAACAGTTATTTCACCTTTTGGAATACTGAGATCCAGCTCATCAATAATGATGGCATCTCCATAGGCAAGGGTTAATTTCTCCGTTTCAATTGCTTGCACCATACTGCTTTCACTCCCTTTGGAAAAATTTACATAAAAAAGCCGCTCAAACGAACTTGCCCGTCCTACAGGTTTTCTATGAATTTCTTGTTTTAAACAGCAAGTAGATAAAATAAGGGGCTCCTATTCCTGCTGTGAATACACCAGCCGGGATTTCTAATGGAGAAAATAAGGTTCTGCCAATCAAATCGGCGATCATCACAAGGATTCCGCCAATAAGGGCAGAAACCGGCAGCAGTGCCCCAAAAGAAGAACCGACCAATCTTCTCGCCATATGCGGGGCCATTAAGCCGACGAATCCAATTCCCCCGGCAAAGGCTGTCGCGCTGCCGATTAACGCTGTACTGATCATCAACAAGGTAAAACGCTGGCGCTGAACTTGACCTCCAACTCCGGTCGCGATCTCATCACCGAGTTCCTGCGCATTCATTTTTCGAGCCATGACGAATGATGCTGCCACGAGAATGGCTGTCCAAGGGAGCAAAATACTCACATTAGCCCACGTAGAGCCGTGTACAGTTCCAGTAATCCAAATATTTGCCTGGCTGGCACGGTAAATCGGGCCTAAAATCATCATCAGCGTCGTGAGTGCCTGCATGAGGGCGGATATTCCAATCCCGATTAAGACAAGCCGAATCGGAGACACACCATTTTTCCATGCTAAAAAGTAAACGAGCATCGCGATAACCCCGGCTCCGGCAAATGCCGCTAGAGGCATCCATTCAATACTGACCGTTAAAGCGTTATTTTCATCGCTGAAAAAGGCTAAAAATCCAACAACAGCCACCGCTGCTCCACCTGTAATGCCAAGAATATCAGGTGATGCCAGCGGATTGCGGATCATTCCCTGCAGAATTCCGCCCGCGACGGCGAGCGAGATCCCGGTCATCAGCGCCGTGATAATTCGCGGCAAACGAAAGGACGTAACCACGAGCTGCTCCATCTCTGTTCCGCCGCCGAAAAATACCTGTAGAACAGAAAGAGGGCTTATTTTCATATCACCCATTCCGGTGCTTAGAATAAAAACAACAGCAGCAGCCAGTGTCATCATGAGCAAAACCTTTGCTGCGCGGGTATCTATTAGAAAGGAAACTTTCCCTTTGAACCAGCGAATGCTTTTGTATGGACTCATTTTGCATGAAACCCCCTTCTTGCGATGTAAATAAAGAATGGAGTTCCAATGATGGCGGTCATCACGCCGACCGGAACCTCCTGCGGCATAATCACATACCGGGCCAAAATATCTGCTGCCAGCAGCAGAATACCGCCAAGCAGACCAGAGAAAGGAATCACCCAGCGATGATCAATCCCGACAATCGAACGTGTCACGTGCGGGATGACAATGCCGATAAACCCAATCGGTCCGGCAATGGCCACCGAAGCTCCTGATAAAAGAATAATCACGATCGCTGCTCCGATTTTTAAGAAACCGGTATGAAGTCCTAATCCTTTCGCTACATCTTCTCCCATTGACAGAACATTCAATTTAGAAGCGAGGAACAATGCGCCCATCCAGCCAATCAACAAATAGGGGAGCGCAGACGTTAAGATTTCAAGCTTTCGTCCCTGAACAGATCCCGCCAACCAGAACAAAACCTGTTCCAAAGCTGCTTCGTCGATCACAAGAAACCCTTGCGTAAAGGAAGAAAACATTGCCGCTATCGCCGCACCGGCTAACGTAAGCTTAATCGGCGTCAAGCCTTCTCTGCCAAATGAGCCAATCCCGTAGACTCCAAAAGCCGCAGCAGCAGCCCCTAAAAAAGCCACCCATGCAATCGCTTGCAGGTTCCCCATTGAGAAAAAGGTCACGGCGATCACAACGGCAAAGCCGGCGCCAGCATTAACGCCAAAAATGTCCGGTGAAGCAAGAGCATTCTTCGTCAACGTTTGCATGATGACACCGGCAATGGCCAAACTGCTTCCAACAGACGCAGCAATCAATGCCCTGGGCAGCCGGACGGTTTCGATCACCAGATGTTCATTTGACCCATTATTGTTTTGAAAAGCATCCCAAACCATTGCCCAGCTTGTATCTGTATAACCGTAGACAATGCTGGCGCACATTAAGATTAATAATATGAAAATTGTGACAATAAGTCCGATAAACCTCTGAGCGTTTTTCTTAAAAAGCATATGTAATAACCTTCCTAAATTTTTATAAAGGCATTGTTAAAGACAAGCCGTTAACAACGCCTTAGGAAAAAAATAACATGGCAAGAATAGTGTAGTGAAAGACTAGTATTCTGTCAATGACTTTGATAATCATTTTCAATTAAATTTTTCTTTATATTCTAAATAAGGGAGGAGGAGCGACCTCATTATTTATCATATACATTGGCTTTAAAATAAGGCGGGGACTGACTTTAAGTCATTCTCCCGGCGTAAAATTGAAACAAAGGGAACGGTTAATGTAAACGAGTTAATTGAAAATAAATATCAATTAGTCGTTGACAATCTATGAATCTGCCTTTACGATAGAGCACAAGTGAAAATGATTATCAATAATAATTGCTGGAGGAACACAATGAAAGCCTTACGATCTTTTCTATCTATTTTTTCAATCATGCTGATCTTTATTTTAGCTGCATGCGGTGGAAACAGTGAGCAGACCGCCGATGCTGATAAGAAAGAGGACAGCCCAAAAACGGAAGACACCAGTTATACCGTTGAACATGCAATGGGTTCAACAACATTAGAAAAGACTCCTGAAAGAGTCGTGATTTTAACAAATGAAGGGACGGAAGCCCTGTTAGCCCTTGGTGTAAAGCCCGTTGGAGCGGTTCAATCATGGACTGGAGACCCTTGGTATGAACACATTGCGAAAGACATGAAAGATGCTCAAGTTGTTGGGCTAGAAAGTGAAGTCAATGTCGAAGCGGTCGCTGCGCTGCATCCAGACTTAATTATCGGGAATAAAATGCGACAGGAAGCGATTTATGAGCAGTTAAGCGCGATTGCTCCAACTGTTTTTGCTGAAGACCTGCGCGGAAACTGGAAAACTAACTTTGAACTATATGCAAAATCAGTGAACAAAGAGGAAAAAGGGAAAGAAGTCATAGCAGCATATGATGCCCGGATTGCTGAGCTTAAGGAAAAGCTTGGGGACAAGCTGAATATGAAGGTTTCTATGGTTCGCTTTATGGCGGGAGATGTTCGTATTTATCAAAAGGACTCTTTCAGCGGTGTGATTTTAGACCAGCTGGGCTTTGCCAGACCGGAAAGTCAGAATGTTGACGAGTTTGCCATTAAAGGAGCAACAAAAGAACAAATGCCTTTAATGGATGGAGACATCCTCTTCTACTTTACATATGAAACAGGGGATGGAGCGGCTTCTGAACTGGAAAAAGAATGGCTCGAGGATCCATTATTTAAGAATCTAGAAGTGGCGAAAAAAGGAGAAGTACACAAAGTTGATGACGTCATTTGGAATACAGCCGGCGGCGTTAAAGCGGCGAATTTAATGTTAGATGATATTGAAAATACATTTCTAAAATAGGGAATAAAATAGTTGCGATTTCATCTGGTATCCTGGATAGAGAGAGTCGATTCCATAGCAGGGAATTGACTCTTTTGTCACTTCTCGACAGAAGAATTGTTCCCCTCAAGGGAGGAACAGGTCCAAGAAATGGACGAATGTTGAGTGATTAATAATTGGCATGTTCTTCACTCAGCATAAATAATATGTAAGGTAAATTATATCCAGCGACGAATCATCACCTAACTTTTGCCTGACAAGCAAGGCGAAATCCACTTTGAATTAAGTGATGCAGCTTCTTCTCCTCAAGGTGATTGGCTGGTTGGAGATAACTGATCCCATTTACTAGTACCACTTTACATTTACCACATGTGCCTTTTTTACACTTATAATCTAGAGATAAATTTTTCTCAATGGCTGCATTTAAAATAGATTGTCCTGTTTTTACTTCTATTTGAAAGTAACGTTGATTTTGTTTCATTTCAATAATTTTGCCTGGTTCGTTGACAGTCGAACTTCCTATATTAACTGTTTGCTCGATGGAATCAGCGTGCTTCATATGGTCATATTTCAAGGAACCTATGGTTAATTTTTTGCCCAATTGTGCATCTCTCCTAAAGAAATTTAAATTTTTAAAATATTTATCCAAGTAACCTATTGACCTATCTATAGAGTGCCTAATATAATGATAGTAATGATAATCATTATCATTATAAATGTATCCTTCAAACTAAAAAGGAGCTGACAACATGGTTTATCAAATCAACGGTTTAAAGGATATTCATAAATTACTGGTGAATGAAAGAAAAATCGGTGGTGTGATTGAAGTAAATACTTTGCGCCTTCGGACCGGGGAAATCTATCCAAACGCAGTTATTACTCATATCGATTCACTCGGATCTTCCATCTATTCCATTGGATTTATGACAGAAAACCATCAGAACATCATTATTCATATTGATGAGCTGAGTTTCCTCCAAGAAGCCAAATATAAAAAAATCTGCGAATTAAATAATCAAGCCTATAAAACCAGTAAAACAAAGGCAAAAATAAAATACTTAAAGAGATTATTTGATTTAAATAAAGACAGTATGAATCCCATTTTCCTTGAAGAAGCAAGCATGATTATTGAAGATATCGGACTGCCTGCTGCCCAAAAGGAAATAAACATGAGCATCATTGATTCGGAAAATCCAATCTATTCCATTGCGTAGATCAAAACAGCAGAAAGAGGACATTCTGCTGTTTTAATCTGGCAACGAATTACTCAGAGAAATCTTCTAATGTGCATATAGCTGTTGGCCGCTTAATTCTCGGAACAATAGCTTCGTATACGCGGAAATAATAATTCATATTATCTTGATCTAAAAACACTGTGTCAAAGTCGCTTGCTATCGCCAGGTCAATGTTTTGTTTTCCTGCATCTAAGACAACTCCTGTGCCGCTTTTTATCATTGGAGATTGAAAAACTCCCGCTGTCATCAATTCCCGAATATGTTCAATCTCCAGTACATGAGTTCCTTGATGAACACGGTGTACGAGTGCATACAATTCAGGAGATAAAACAAGAGCATACGGACCGGTATGACCCATTCTTAGCAGCTTATTTCTTGCCTCAACGACATCACTAAAAGCGTTTCCAGATTCCATCCAATCACTGCGGATGTGGGATAATTTCCCTTTTACATTCATAATTCCTTGGATGTTGAATTCCTTTGAACCATTAAAAATCAAGTCATCCTCCAACAGTGCGCACTGCTGTGCCGCGTTTGCTGAAGCAGAGAAATCTATCGGACTGCCAAGCGTTTTTGCCTGCTGAATATCCCGCCAATATAAAATAAAATCCTTATATAACATGGGAATCGTAAGCGTGACTCTGCTTGAAGGAACAGACAGCTTCGTATCCTCGCCATGAAAGCTGACGGCTCCTCGTTCAGTCGTCTCATAGATATCATTGGTTACCGCTTGAACACCTTCCCCAAGAGGACCATAAATGTCAATAAATCTTCGTCCGACAAGCTGCTTTTTTATACTCTCAAATACGGTTTGATCGAGTTCCTGCCATTCCTCTTTTGTTAAAGATGACTCCAGAAATTGAGCGGATTTATCCATCATATTACATCCCCCTTTAACTTTGTTTCAAACTGCCAACTGTTAATGTTTTTTTCTTACTTGGTATTGCTTGAGGTGTTCCGGATATATTCCCATTTGCATAGGCTTCAATTTTTACATCAGAATCATTTCCTTCCTTTTCATCGGTCGGAATAGACGTATTAAATTGAGAACCACCTTGAAATTCTAGATTTAATTTTTCCAAGATGACTTTCATTTGTTGATAATCATTATAAGTAAACTGTCTTAAAGGATGGATTTTTCCTTCCAATTCCGTTTCTTTGAATTGGAAGAGAAATAAATCTAGGTGTTCTAAAAAATTATGTAAACCAAACTTCTCCAAACTTATATCTTGTAAGAGGTGTACCAACTCAGGCTGATTGCCGGAGAGATTTAGTCCATTCTTAAGCATCGCTTGAATCTTTGGCATTAAAATACTTAAACGATCCGAACGGTGTTCTTCTTCTTCATAAATATGATGCCAAAATAGACGCTCGTGGTCATCTTTCGCGTTTTCAATAATTGGTGTAAGGATTGCCATAAACTCCACTAATGCACTTTTCGTTCGGTTAAAGATAGAATCCATTTCTGTAAAAGTTGACTCCATTCCAATCCCTCCCCCTTAATGATTCGACTACACAATTTTACCCATTTATTGGGGTTCTAAACCTATTTTAGCATTAAAAGATTTGACTTAACAGAAGAACGTCTTGAATATTTAGACTATTCCGTCAAATTTTATCAGAAGAATAATCTTAAGGTTTCTTTATAGAAAAAGTCGTCTGCATGCGTTGATAGTGGACTCACATGGCTTTTTGCACTCACAGCAAAACCAGGGAGCAAGCCCCCTGGTTTTGCTTATCGGATGGATTTTTCATCAGGATCCGTTTTTCAAATTTTTCAGTACCAGCGGCATTTCCTTATCCTTCTTGCCTTTCTTTTGTTCCTTCGGTTTGACAGTGCCGCCTCTAAATCGGGCATTGTCCATCCCATCGATTATGTTCGTCATTGCTGGGACACCTCCTTATTATAATCCCGCCCAAGAAGATTCAGAATCATTTCCCTTTTGCGCTGTCGTCGTGCTGTCTGTTTCCTGAGAAGATTCAACGGACTCAAGTCCATAGCCGGTTGAACTGATTTCCAGTGTTTCCTGTTCCGTCTTTTTTCCAAGTTTGCGTACACCCTGCTCATTGTTCATTCGATTATTTTCCTCCATTCGTGCAGTCTGCTTGCTCTTATAGGATGTTCCTTTTTTATAAATGAAATTCCTTTAACTTTATTAATTAGACTATGATTGTGTTGGGACAACTTTGAGCGGATATATTTCTTATATGGCTGGAAGGCAGCTGCCGGATTTGGAACTGGTAGGTCGATTGGTGAAGGATTTCACTATTCCTGTCATTGCTGAAGGCGGTATTTCGACTCCGGAAGAACTGAAAAGTGACTTTTAAAGTATAATATCTCTTGCAGGAGTTCTTGGGGCTGCATCTCTTCATTGACGAGAAGATAATTTTGTCAAATGATTTCAGCAGAAGTATGTCTTTTATATGACTATGGTAAGGAGTACAGCCAGGATGGAACAAGCTACTGTTTTAATTAATGGAAATATATATGAAGAAGGCGGGATGATTCCTAATGGCTTTATTCAAATTGGGGATATGACAATCCTAAAAATAGGAAGTATGGCCGACTATCATCAGCATCCCTATGATCATGTGATTGATTTGCAGGGAAAAACAGTTATCCCCGGGTTTATTGATGTTCACATTCATGGGGCAGCAGGTGCGGATGCAATGGATGGAGAAATCTCTGCGCTGCAAACGATGGTTGAAGTTCTGCCGCAAGAAGGGACAACGAGTTTCTTAGCAACGACCATGACGCAATCGGATGAAAAAATATCAAAGGCTTTAACAAATGCAGCTCAATTTATCGGACATCACCAAAGATTAGGGCAAGCTGAGATTCTGGGGATTCACCTTGAGGGGCCGTTTCTGAATCCAAAGATGGCCGGTGCGCAGCCGCTTGAATATATTATTCCTCCTGACCGGGAATTATTTTTAAAATGGCAGAGTTTGGCACAGGGAATGATCAAGCAGGTGACGATTGCTCCGGAGCAGGAGGGTGGACTAGCGTTTGCTCGTTTTCTAAAAGAACAGGGAATTGTTGTATCCATTGGGCATTCTGCTGCAACATTTACTGAAGTGAAACAGGCGGTAAAAGCCGGTGCTACGCAGGTGACGCATTTGTTTAATCAGATGAAAGGGCTGCATCATCGCCAGCCGGGGGTGGTCGGCGCTGCATTGCTCCTTGATGAACTTTATGCAGAATTAATTGTTGATGGCATTCATGTTTGCCCGGAAATGGTACAGTTGGCCTATCAGAATAAAAAAGAGAAATTGATTTTGATGACGGACTCGATGCGGGCAAAATGCCTGCAAAACGGCGAATATGATTTAGGCGGACAAAAGGTATTTGTCCAGGATGGGACAGCTGTCCTGGAGAATGGGGCGTTAGCCGGCAGTGTTTTAAAGCTGAGTGATGCGGTAAAAAATGTTCTGGATTACTGTAACGGAAGCAGTCTTGCAGATATCATCAGGATGGCTGCCGCGAACCCGGCAAAGCAGTTAAATCTCTATGAGCGCAAGGGAAGTATACGTCCAGGCAAGGATGCTGATTTAGTCGTTTTGGATGAAAATTATGATGTCTCCATGACATTTTGCCGAGGAGAATTAGCTTATCATAAAGAAGGTGCAGTTTGAAATGGGAATCATCAGTGCAAGTAATTATGATGAAATGAGCGATGCGATGAAGGTAATGAAGGTCAAAAACTATGAGGAACTAAGTAAAACGGCAGCAGAAATCATGATTAATAAAATCAACCTATCCTCTTCTCTTACTCTAGGGCTCGCAACAGGAAGTACACCGGAAGGATTATATCGTTATTTAGTTCAGGACCATAAAAGCCGTCATACAAGCTACGAGCATGTGACAACCTTTAATCTTGATGAATATGCCGGTCTGAATCGTGACAATGAAAACAGCTATTATTATTATATGAATCATCATTTATTTAACCATATTAATATCAGTCCGGAAAATGTTCATCTTCCTAATGGAAATACAGTGAACCTAGAGGAAGAGTGCAGCCGCTATGAATCATTCATTGAACAAAATGGCGGTATTGATTTACAAGTATTAGGAATCGGCAGTAATGGTCATATTGGCTTTAATGAACCCGGTACGCCCTTTCAAGCAAAAACTCATATCGTGGAGCTTGATGATACAACAAGAAAAGCGAACTCCCGATTTTTTCATACAATCAACGAAGTACCTACTCATGCTGTTACGATGGGGATCGCTACCATTATGAAAAGCAGAGAAATCCTTTTATTAATATCCGGGAAAAGTAAAGCAGAAGCTTTTAAACGGTTAATCGAAGGCGGTATAAGTGAACAATTTCCAGCTTCGATTTTAAAACAACATCCGCAGGTTACGATCATTGTTGATCGTGACGCCTATGACTGTTGAAGTAGTTTAGCCAGGGCGCGATTAGAATATGGCGAAGCTGCAGCGGAATAGGGGATTCATTTCACTACAAAGAACAGGGAGTTGTACAATATGGCAGAACTGAAACTCGAGCATATTTACAAAATTTATGATAATAAAGTAACAGCCGTTGAAGACTTCAACCTTGAAATTAAAGATAAAGAATTTATTGTTTTTGTCGGTCCTTCCGGATGTGGAAAATCAACAACATTGCGGATGATTGCCGGACTGGAGGAGATTTCTAAAGGGGACTTAATTATTGATGGAAAAAGGGTCAATGATATGTCTCCAAAAGACCGTGATATCGCAATGGTTTTCCAAAACTATGCGCTTTATCCGCACATGTCTGTTTACGACAATATGGCGTTTGGTTTGAAAATCAGAAAAATTTCAAAAGATGGAATTGACCAGCGAGTTCGAGAAGCAGCCAAGATCCTTGACCTGGAAAAGTATTTAGATCGGAAGCCAAAGGCTCTTTCCGGCGGTCAGCGCCAGCGTGTCGCCTTAGGACGGGCAATTGTCCGTGATGCCAAAGTGTTTTTAATGGACGAGCCCCTTTCCAACCTCGATGCGAAACTTCGCGTGCAAATGCGTTCAGAAATTATTAAACTGCATCAGCGGCTGGATACAACAACGATTTATGTAACGCATGATCAGACAGAAGCGATGACGATGGCCACCCGTCTCGTCGTTATGAAGGACGGGGTGATCCAGCAGGTAGGGGCGCCTAAAGAGGTCTATGGAAACCCGGAAAATGTATTTGTTGGTGGTTTTATTGGTTCGCCGGCGATGAATTTTATCCATGGAACCTTGGCGGACGGTCAATTTAAAGTAGGAAATGTAACACTTGCTATTGCAAAAGAAAAAATGGATGTGCTTCGGAATCAAGGTTATGTCGGGAAAACGGTCATTCTTGGTATTCGTCCTGAAGATATTATTGCCGATCCAGCCTTCATTGAAAATGCCAAAGGTGCATCATTCCATACAACGATTGATGTCTCCGAATTAACCGGTGCAGAAATGATGCTTTATTCCTCTGTAGAAGGCTTTAATTTTGTCGCAAGAGTTGAATCTAGTATCGATATTCAAAATGGCCAATCGATTCAGCTTGCTTTTAATATGAATAAAGCTCATTTCTTCGATGCAGAAACTGAAAAAAGAATTCGTTAACAGAAGCAAGGGGTCTTGCTTCTTTTTTTGCCCGGAAATTTTCACATGAATAAGCGTAATCCCTTTCGTCCTAAACATCTGCCGGCTCCTTCATGTATAATGAGAGGGACTGAGGAAACAGAGGGACGGTTCTCCTGTTTCGTTTTCGAAAACAATCGGCAAAATTCAGGCCAATCCTGTGACTTGTCGAGGGGAGGATGGTTTGATGGTGTGGAAGAGGTTAATGGTGTTTGCTGTGGTATTGGTTGCCGCGCTTTTCGTCGTACAGTTTATGATGAGTGGCGAGGATTCAGAGGAAACCAGACCATCGCCGATGAAACCGGCAGTGGATGATGAGCAGCCAGTGAATCCAAAGGAGCAGACGACAGAGGTGGATGCCGTTGCAAAAACTCTGGCTGAAATGAGTCTTGAGGAAAAGATTGGGCAGATGCTGTTTGCGGGCATTTCCGGCACCGAGATGTCGGACAGTACGAACCGCTTAATTAACAGCTATCACGTTGGCGGGCTTATTTTTTATAAAAATAACATTGCTTCAACTTCCCAGATTGTCACTCTGCAAAATGAGATTCGCGCAGCCAATGCTGGCGGCAGATTGCCGCTCTTGCTCGGTGTTGACCAGGAAGGCGGCCGTATTTCCAGGCTGCCGAATGAGGTGACGAACCTGCCAACGAGTCTAGCGATAGGCAATGTGAATAATCCTGCCTATGCTTTTGAAATTGGCACGCTGCTTGGAAAAGAAGTAAAGGCATTCGGCTTCAATCTTGATTTCGCTCCGGTGCTCGATGTGAACAGCAACCCGAATAATCCGGTCATTGGCGACCGTTCCTTTGGCAAACATCCCGAAATGGTCAGTACTCTTGGGGTGGAAACGATGAAAGGGATTGAGTCCGAGAATGTGATTCCAGTTGTGAAGCATTTTCCAGGTCATGGTGATACTTCAGTCGATTCGCATTTGGAGCTTCCGACTGTGAATAAGTCGCTGGCTGAGCTGGAGGAGCTTGAATTAATCCCATTTGCCGCTGCTGTGGAGAACGGGGCCGATGTCGTGATGGCGGCACATATCCTGCTGCCAAAGATTGATCCAACCTACCCGTCCTCGATGTCAAAGGTGATTTTGACGGATATGCTGAGAGAGCAGCTTGGTTTCAATGGGGTGATCATCACAGATGATATGACAATGGGGGCCATTGCCGACAACTACAGCATTGCCCAGGCGGCAGTACAATCGGTCAAAGCAGGCAGTGATATTATTTTAGTGGCACACGGCGAAAACAATATCCAAGCAGCGGCAGCGGCTATAAAAGCAGCGATAGAAAACGGTGAAATGAAAGAAGAGCGAATCGATGAGAGCGTCGCAAGAATCATCCGTTTGAAGCAAAAATACAACCTGGACGATGCAAAGGTGTCGAACGTCAACACTGCACAGCTGAACGAAGAAATATCCGAAGTGCTCAATCAATACAACTGACAAAAGCAAAAAAAGCTATCGCGCCCCCAAATGGGGCATGATAGCTTTTTTTTCATCCTAAAGCGGTACAAATGCGATAAAACCCGTGGCGTCACTGTGACTTTTCGAGCTCCCGGGATTTGCCGTTTTGCTGTGTCTTCTCGTTTTGCGCTGATTTATCTTCGTTTTGACTGCCGCTGTCCCAAGCGTTAAAGGTGTACGGAATTCCGGTCATTTTAGCGGTGAGTTCATCGTAGGAAACGAGATCCTGTTTGGACAGCTCCTTTAAGGAGCGTTTTCCCATTGCCCGCAAACCCAGTTTCATTTCTTCGACGCTTGCCGTTAAGAACTTTTCTGCCGATTGGGCACCGTCTTCCATGTTAAACAGGTCCTTAAGCTTCCCGTTATACCAAACCGTTTGCGTCGGCGGTTCAAATGGGACGGCTTTTAACGACTGCGTATGAGTCAGGGCAAACAGCATCGCGGAGCCGATATTCACCGCGTCAGCTCCCAGTGCCAGCACCTTTAAAAAATGCCCCGGAACCAACAGCCCGCCAGAGACAATCAGACTGATTTGTTCCCTAAGCTTTCTTTTTTCCAAATGATTAACGGTGCGAACGACGGCATGCAAGGTCGGGATGCCAAAGTCGTCCGCTAAAATAGGCGGCGCCTCCTTCATTGCCGCCTGTCCGCCGTCAATAGAGATAAAATCAACTCCGAGTTCAATTAAGCGGTCGATGTCCTCCTCAATTTTCCCTCCAGCTCCCATTTTGGCGCCAATCGGTACCCCGCCGGTAATTTTGCGCAGCTCAATAACCAGCTCTTTTAAATCTTCAAATGTCTGATTCTCAAAAAACTGCTCATAGATGACAGCATTCTCGTTTTCCTCCAGACCCATCAGCTCACGGGCCCGTCCTTGCAAGTCCTTTGGCGGGATTACTTTGCCCATCCCGCACACCGCACCCTGCCCCAATTTGATTTCAATCATGTCCGCACGTTTAATTTCCTGCTCCTGCTTGGACCATTCCGTTCGGGAAAACTGTAAAATATACTTTCCGGCTGCTTTTAATTCCTCCGGTAAAATGCCGCCTTCCCCGGAATTTATTGCTGTCCCGACATTTTTCGTTGCCTGCGCCAAAGACATCCGCGCCTGCTCGCTAAGTCCGACACCATAGCCCATTCCGCTGACAATCAAGGGAATATCAATCTGCATCGGCTTCTTCGCTTTCGGACCGATTGTGACCGCCATATCGACAGGTTCATCGCCTGCCACGGGAAAAGGAGATGTCTGTGCCGGAATAAACGTAATCGGGTCTAAATGGGGCCACTTTTTCGAGGAGCCAAGCGGACGGTACAGAACGGTTCCGATTTGCGCCCGCAGACTGTTTTCCAGCATATTTTGTATCCCCACATGACGGAGCCCCGGCATTAACTCCATAATATTTTCCTGATAGTTATCTGTTAAAATAATTTTTCCAAACTTCATCACGATCTTTTTCATGATCGAACGCCAACCGATTACGATGGACAGGGCCATGACAACGATGATTAAAAGCATGGCTAAATTCAAAAAGAGTAAAATGGTCTGCATATTTTGCTTCCTCCGCCAATAGGCTGCGGGAGACGACCCGCTTTTATAAAAGTATAAATTATTCATAGTATTTCCTTACTTATCTTGTTCCATTTTCAGCGAAAGCATTCACTCTGCAATCGGTCATCTTAAAGAAATCAGGGAAAAAAGCGTCACTAAGCGATGATGCGGCCAGAGCCGAGAGACCTGCCTGAAAATGGGATGTTGATTGGGACAGGGTGGCAGGGAAACGCGAGAAGGTTGTCCGAATAAGGGTGCTTGTATGTCGATAGCACTTTTCACAAATGGAAGCTACTGGATCCGTACAAAGGCTCATAGTAACTTCCGTTTTTTTGTGTAATTGCTGCGAAGATTATGAAAATTTTCTATAAAGTATCGAAGGGGATCGTTATGTTAAAATAGCATTGTGAATAGACGTAGCTGCATTTTTCAGAATGAGTCACGACAAAAGCACCGCTATCATGAACACGAGCAGCTCAAGGATAATAGAAAGAAAGGGTTGAAGGTCATGGCGAAAATTTTTATTTCGGGTGAAATCCCGGAAATCGGTTATGAACTTCTTTCCGGACATCAATTCGATGTATACAGGGGAGAAACGCTTATCACAGAAGAGGAACTGATTGCAGGTGTCAGGGATGTAGATGCCTTACTTTGCCCGCTTTCCACAAAGGTGACAAGAAAAGTCATCGAGTCGGCACCGAATCTGCAGATCATTGCCAACTTTGGCGCGGGTTTTGATAATATCGATATTGCCGCAGCAAAGGAAAAGGGGATTCCGGTAACCAATACACCAGGGGTTTCCACGGAAGCCACTGCAGAGCTGGCACTAGGTTTGATGTTAGCGATCATGAGACGAATTCCAGAAGGAGACCTTCTCTGCCGCACGAAAGGATTTAACGGCTGGGCACCGCTTTTCTTTTTAGGGAGGGAATTAACAAATAAGAAACTTGGCATCGTCGGCTTTGGCCATATTGGACAGGCTGTTGCCAAACGAGCTAAGGCATTCGGGATGGACATTTACTATACAGGCCGCGGTAAAAAATCAGCTGCTATCGAAGCGCAATATGATGCACAGTATTTAGAATTTGCTGAACTCATCCGCACTTGCGATGTGATCTCGGTTCATTCTGCTTTCAACAAAGACACACATCATCTTTTTACAAAAGAAACCTTCGCAGCAATGAAAGAAGATGCCTTCTTCCTTAACTTATCAAGAGGACCTGTGGTGAAAGAGGCTGATTTGGCATTGGCACTGCAGGCTGGGGACATTGCCGGTGCTGCGATTGATGTTTACGAATTTGAACCGAAAATCACAGAAGAACTGAAAGTGCTGGATAATGTGGTGATCACGCCGCATATCGGCAACGCCACAGTAGAGGCTAGAAATGAAATGGCCAAGCTTTCCGTGCAAAATATTTTACGTGTGCTTGAGCATGAAAGAGCGTTAACGCCAGTTTATTAATGATGAGATATAAGTCTGTGAAAAAAGAAAGCTGATGATCAGACGAAACAAAGGGGACAGTACTGTCCCCTTTGTTTTGCATGCATATATGAGCGGTTCCGGTCAGAGTTGCCGATATCTAGTCGGAAGTCGCCGATAAAAATAAAAGTCGCCGATATTTCTTTCGCATAGTCTAAATCAGCTTGTATGAAACTAACGCAGGACGCCCGCCGTTATAGTAAACGACTTCGACCTTTTTGCCTGAGAGATCGGCATAATTTTGCCCGGTGCCATAGGCTACCTGCAGGATGAGGGCTCCTTTTTCTGTCTCAAATTCTACGGTGAAATTATCTGCTGCCCCGACAACCGTAGCGGTGGTTTTGACTAAGCTGTTTGATTTAATCACCAATTTCTGTCCGATATAAACCATGTCGCTGGTCATATTATTATACAGTTTGATATCCGAAGTAGAGAGATTAAATCGCTGCGATATTCCCCATAAGGTGTCTCCAGCAGCAACTGTATAAACCGATGCGGCTGCACTGCCGGTACCAGTTGCAGGCGCTTCTTTCACCGGAGCCGGCGCTTTTGTCCCCGAGATGACCAACTTCTGCCCAACGCGAATCAAGTCGGAAGAAAGACCGTTCTCCTGTTTGATTTGCTCGACCGAAGAGCCGTACTTATTCGCCAGCAGGGATAAGCTGTCACCAGGCTGAACAATATATGCTCCGGTTTGGTCCGCTCCGGTCTTAGGAGCTTCTTTCACTGGAGCCGGAGCCGGCGCTTTTGCCCCCGAGATGACCAACTTCTGCCCAACGCGAATCAAATCGGAAGAAAGACCGTTCTCCTGTTTGATTTGCTCGACCGAAGAGCCGTACTTATTCGCCAGCAGGGATAAGCTGTCACCAGGCTGAACAATATATGCGGCGGTTTGGTCCGCTCCGGACTTAGGAGCTTCTTTCACTGGAGCCGGCGCCGGCGCTTTTGTCCCCGAGATGACCAACTTCTGTCCAACGCGAATCAAGTCGGAAGAAAGACCGTTCTCCTGTTTGATTTGCTCGACCGAAGAGCCGTACTTATTCGCCAGCAGGGATAAACTGTCACCAGGCTGAACAATATGTGTAGCGGTTTGGCTTGCTCCGGACTGCGCTGGAGCTTTAGGCTGCTGTACTTGGTTCGGCGGAGTTTTTGCCGGAAACGGTACTTCCAGCCGCTGACCAGCATAAATCATGTCAGACGTCATTCCATTCGCGTTTTGCATTTGCTCAACGCTCACGTTGTACTTTTTCGCTAACGCATACAACGTGTCTCCTTTTTGAACCGTGTAAACGTCATTACAATCGCAAGCCAAGCTCTTGCTTGTATGAGCACTCAGCATGATTCCTGCAGCTGCCGTACCGGCAACCGCATATTTTTGAATCTTTCTTTTTCGCGCGGTTAATTTTTTCTCTTTTTCCAACCAAATTCTTTCACTGCGTGTAAGCATAATATTTTCCACTTTTAATCCCCTTCTCTCTTTTTGGTCCCGCCTTAACGGGCAGTAAGTCCCGTATCTAAATATTCTGAAAAAAAGGAAAGTTAGGTAGGGGATCAACTGCCCGTAAAGGTCCGAAATAAGGAATCACAGACTAAGAGCGCCACATCCTGTGGCAACGTCTGTGTGACCCGCATCCTGCGGGCCGCAACTAACCATCAGTGAAACCCACACTGATGGAAGTTTCACCTTATACGATCGAGGACGAAATAAGTGCGGCATGAAGACTAGGCCTGCAAAAGATCGGATCCTGACCCTCTCTTTTTGACAGACGGTTCCACTGTTGTTCTACATATTTCCCCAATATAGTAATAACTTTACAGAAATACCAATTTAATAGTAATAAACTATTGCCTATGAAACATGGTCATAAGGAATGAATAATTATGGAAAAATTAGCAGGAAATTAGTTGTGCGGAAGCGTGATAATAGTCCTACTTCTGTTGAAAAAGGGGTGCTGCAGCACTGAATAGTATTCGGAGGATAGAAATACGGAGGAAGATATATTTTTAAAAAAATCAAAAGATTTTGATAATTATACATGATATAATAAAATTAAGCGATACTGATGACCAAAGAGCGCAAAAAAAGGAATGAAGGGGCTTACAAAAGCTGATTGACTTCCTTTCCAGAACGTAAATCGATCGCATACGTTCTCTAACAGTGCCTTTCTAAAATAGGATCGTCTAAAATATTGAGAGGAAGGAGATTGACAATGGTAAAGGAATTAAAGGCAATTCAAGATGTATATCCGGAGGATGTCGCCTGGTGTTATGGCTGCGGCCGTTTAAATGACAGCGGCCACCATTTTCGCACAAGCTGGGACGGTGAGCGCACAGTCACCCTATTTAACCCAAAACCGGAGCATACCGCTGTACCCGGATTTGTATACGGAGGATTAATCGCATCGTTAGTCGACTGTCATGGAACGGGATCTGCATCGTTGTATCTGCACAAGAAGAACGGACACGAAATCGGAGATGGATCCGAGCCGCAGCGCTTCGTCACGGCTACTTTAAAGGTTGATTTTCTCAAACCAACCCCACAGGGAGCCGAGTTAAGGGCCATAGGAACCGTGCATGAAATCCACCCAAAACGATTCAGAGTGGAAACGGCCGTGTACGCGGGTGACACACAGGTTGCAAGCGGAGAAGTCATTGCGGTTGTCATGCCGGATTCGTTTGGCAGTAAATAATTCTATGATTCAACACCATAATAAAAATAGAATTGTCTTAAAAATGCATTTATTATAGTAGAATTGTATGATAAAATACCTATAGTTTGCTTGTGTTATAGGTAAAAAGAATTATACGGAATGAGGACCGGGAGCATTTTCATGAGAATAGGGGTAACTGATTAGTCAGATGAGAGGAGTGGAATGAAAGCGCTGTCTAAATATCTGTACGGGAAAGCAACAAGAGACCTATTTGAATGTAGGTGGTAGTTAGATGAATAATCATTTTCATATTGTGATTTTTCCGGAAACACGAGGAAAAAAGGGGTACCCCAAAATATGTATGTTTGTCAGGCGTGGATTCAACGGTTATATTGTCAGAGGTTTTTGCGAGGACTATAGCTGCTGGGAATTCCATGCTGAAAGGGATACGGCCATAAACCGCATACTGTTGAAAATTTATAAAAATCTCCGGGAAAAGAAGTGAAAGCAAAAGAAAGAGCAAAGCTGTAGAAGTCTAAAAAAACAAAATGTATGTACCTTAAAATGGCGAATGAGAGGCGTTAGGACTATCCCATCCTTACCGTAGTTCTAACGCCAGGGATGGGGAAGAGCCCTGCCACAAAGGTCAGCTTTATAAAGGAAAGCCTGGATGACACAGATGCCACCCGCCTTATTTTGCCACATAAGAGGCTAAAGCTTTTTGCACGTCGAAAATACTATTATCCTTTTTAAATTGCTTGACGAATGGGTCAGGCGCACCGGAAATCCAAATATTCAACTCGGCATCCAGATCAAATGTACCGGCAGTTTCCACACTAAAATGGGTGATACTCTTGTACGGAATGGAATGATATTCCATCTTTTTACCAGAAACCCCTTGTTTGTCTATTAAAATTAATCTGGTATTGGTAAATACCATTAAATCCCTAATTAACTTATAGGCCTTTTCCACTTTTTCATTTTCGGTAATAATCTTCTCTAAATCCTTTTCAACAGAACTGATTTCCACTTCCGAAACATTTCCCATCAAACCATCAAATAATCCCATCCTGTCGACCTCCTCTACATAATGATTATGGTATATATTTTATCATGAAACTGCGCAATTATGTGAATGGACAACGCTGTAGAGGAGCTTTCTTATGATTTCGACTGCAGCTTTTTAAATTTGTTGATGATCTATAGAAAAAGAGACCTGTCTTTCGGCTAAAGTTAACCGACATTCATCTCCAACCTACTAACTAGACTATCCCCTGCTCGTTGATTGAGGATGAAGTCTTCTGTCGGGAAATGATAAAAAACACTTAATTTTTTATGGGAATTGACGATTAATTAAGTATCACTTGCATACATATATTTATTTTTCAAAAGTAAAAGAAAGGGAACGGTTATAAGAAAGAATGTAATAGGGGGCTTTTAAGTGAGAAAAAAATTATTATTGTTGCTAAGTATGCTTCTAGTTTTAAGTATGGTTTTAATGGCATGCAGCGGAAGTAGAGGTGAAGTTGGCAAAGATGCTGATAGTAAAAATTCTGAGCCAAAGCAAGAGCTTAATATTAACATTAACACTGAACCGCCTAGCTTACATCCAGGGCTGGCGGAGGATTCTACTTCTGGAACAGTGCTTCGCCAGGTTTTTGAAGGCTTATCAAGGATTAACTTAAAGGGTAAACCAGAACTGGCTGCAGCAGAAAATGTCATAATTTCCGAAGATCAAAAAACCTATACATTTACACTTCGTGATGCGAAATGGACAAATGGTGATCCTGTAACGGCAATGGATTTTGAATATGCCTGGAAATGGGCATTAGATCCTGCGAATCATTCTGCCTATGCCTACCAGCTTTATTATTTAGAAGGTGGACAAGCGTTTAACGAAGGTACCGGCACTGCTGATGCAGTAGGAGTTAAAGCCATTGATGATAAAACATTAGAAGTGAAGCTTGCGAAGCCAACCCCATTTTTCCTAGAGTTAACGGCTTTCTATACCTACCTGCCAGTTAATAGCAAAATTGCTAAGGCAAATCCAGATTGGGCTAATGAAGCAGGTGGCCATTATACAACGAATGGTCCTTTCAAAATGACAGAATGGTCTCACAGCGATAAAATCGTCTTGGAAAAGAATGCGGATTATTGGGATGCGGAAGAAGTCAAATTAGAAAAAATAACGATGATCATGGTAAATGATGCAAACACTGAACTTTCAATGTTTGAAAATGGTGAATTAGACTGGGCAGGAATGCCAACTGGCAGTCTGCCGCTTGATGCTATTCCAGCTCTTAAGGATGCAGGTACTCTGAATACCAAAGCGATTGCAGCAATTTATCATTACGATTTTAATACTACGGCAGAGCCATTCAATAATGCGAATATACGGAAAGCTTTTGCTTTAGCCATTAACCGTCAGGAAATCATTGATAATATTACACAAGGCGGGGAAGTACCAGCGATGGCACTTGTACCTCCAACGATGTTCCCTGAAAATGAAAAAGGTCATTTCAAAGATAATGATGTGAAAAAAGCGAAAGAATATTTACAAAAAGGTTTAGAGGAACTGGGATATAAAGATGTTTCAGAGCTCCCTGCTATCAATTTATCATTCAATACACATGAAGGTCATCAAAAAATTGCACAGGCCTTGCAGGATATGTGGAAGAAAAACCTGGGTGTTGATGTAACACTGGATAATCAGGAATGGCAGGTTTTCTTAGATAATGTCCAGCAAAGAAATTTCAATATAGCTCGTACGGGCTGGCAGGGCGATTTTAATGATGCGATCAACTTTCTTGAAGTATATTATTCAGCAAATGCAGGCAACAACGCTTCCGGTTGGGAAAGCAAAGAATTCCAGGATCTTCTCGATCAATCGGAAAAAGAACAGGATTCTAAAAAACGTCAGCAAATCTTAATGCAGGCTGAAGCAGTGATTGTGAACGAAATGCCGTTTATTCCACTTTATTTCTATACAAATAATTGGGTACAGGATGAAAACCTGCGGAATGTTGCTGTATCAGGCCTTGGTGATGTCCAATTTAAATGGGCATATTTTGAGTGATTTTTTCTACCTCGAAAAAGCTAATAAATTTTTAAATGAAAGGTATATGGGGTTTGTCCCGTATACCTTTTTTCTGAAAGGATCATAATTGGGGGTGTTATTGGGTGATTAGATATATTGGAAAGCGGCTGCTGTATATGCTTCTTTCCTTATGGCTAATTATGACAGCTACTTTTTTCCTAATGCGTTTGGCTCCGGGCAACCCTTTCACATCGGAGAAAAAACTGCCTCCAGAAATTGAAGCCAATCTGAATGCTTTTTATGGATTGGATCAGCCTTGGTATGTTCAATATTGGGATTTTATAGTGAGAATGGCAACTTGGGATTTCGGCCCGTCTTTTAAATATAAAAGCCAAACCGTTAACGATTTAATCAATACTGGATTCCCTGTTTCATTCGTGTTAGGAGTTGAAGCCATTCTAATTGCATTGGCTGTCGGGGTGTTATTGGGCGTTATTGCAGCTTTAAATCATCATAAGTGGCCGGATTTCAGTGCTATGATTGCCGCAGTATTTGGAATTTCGATGCCGTCATTTATTTTAGCTGCGTTATTGCAATATTTCTTTGCAATAAAAATGGGGATATTTCCTGTCGCTTTGTGGGAATCCCCTATGCATACCGTATTACCGGCACTGGCACTTGCAGCTTTTCCAATGGCCAACATTGCCCGTCTTACCCGCTCTTCCATGCTGGAGGTAATGTCAAATGATTATATTAAGACAGCAAAGTCAAAGGGGCTAAGCAGAGGGTTTATTATCATAAAACACGCTATTCGCAATGCAATGCTTCCTGTCATTTCCTTTTTGGGACCGCTGTCAGCAGGAATCATAACCGGAAGCTTTGTCATTGAACAGATTTTTGGCATTCCTGGTTTAGGCTCACATTTCGTTACAAGTATTCAAAACCGCGATTATACCGTAATTATGGGGATTACCGCGTTTTACAGTATGATCCTGTTATTATGTATTCTCCTTGTCGATATTGCGTATGGACTGATAGATCCCCGCATTAAAATGTCTGGCGGTAAGAAAGGAGAGTAGATCATGGAAACAAAGGATTTGTTTAAAGTTGTCGGAACGAAAAGTCCCGAAGTTGAAAAAATTGCAAATCCAAGTCTTTCTTTTCGGAAGAATGTTTTGCACCAATTTCGAAAGAATAAGCTGGCAATGGCCGGTGTCGGGATCCTTGTATTATTAATTTTCATGGCGATTTTTGGGTCATGTATGACTGGATATGATTATAGAACAAATGACCTGGCGAATAAAAATCAAGAGCCATCTGCTGAACACTGGTTTGGAACGGATGACCTCGGACGTGATGTGTTTACCCGTACATGGGAAGGTGCACGGATCTCCATCTTTATCGGTGTGGCAGCTGCAGTGATTGATTTAACAATCGGGGTTTTATGGGGCGGTCTTGCTGGTTACAAAGGGGGTCGTGTTGATGAACTTTTAATGCGTACAGCCGATATTTTGTATGGAATCCCGTATCTATTGCTGGTGATCCTCTTGATGGTTGTTCTTGGTCAAAGTGTTGGGGCTATGATTTTGGCCATGACGTTAACAGGATGGGTTAATATGGCACGGATTGTTCGTGGACAGACTCTGTTATTAAAGAATCAGGAATACGTGCTTGCTGCCCGGACATTAGGTGCTTCCACTGCCAGGATTATGAGCAGGCATGTAATACCTAATGCAATGGACCCTATATTGGTTACCATGACCTTGACAATACCATCAGCGATTTTTACTGAAGCATTCTTAAGCTTTCTTGGGCTTGGTTTAACCCCTCCTTTAGCAAGCTGGGGTACTATGGCATCAGAAGGACTGCCTGCATTAAAATATTATCCCTGGCGCTTATTTTTCCCAGCTGCATTCATTTGTCTAACCATTTTTTCGTTTAACGTTATTGGTGATGGATTAAGGGATGCACTGGATCCTAAGCTGCGTAAATAGGAGCAAAAAATGAAAAAATTACTAGAAGTCAAAGATTTACATGTCTCATTCCAAACATATGGGGGAGATGTGCAAGCTGTGCGTGGTGTTTCCTTTGACCTGTATACGGGGGAAACATTGGCAATTGTCGGTGAATCAGGATCAGGCAAAAGTGTTACAGCCCAATCATTATTAAAATTAATTTCAATACCTCCCGGAAGAATTACAAAGGGGCAAATCCTGTTTGGTGGAAATGATATTGTGGCGAAAACAGAGAAACAAATGGAAAGCATTCGCGGCAAAGAGATCAGTATGATATTCCAAGACCCGATGACTTCATTGAATCCCACCATGAAGGTTGGTAAACAAATAACAGAAGTATTAATCAAGCATCAAAATTTCTCTAAAACAGCCGCAAAGGAACGGGCAGTTGAACTATTGATGCAGGTAGGGATTTCTATGCCGGAAAAAAGGATCAATCAATATCCTCATGAGTTTTCCGGGGGGATGAGACAGAGGGTGATGATTGCGATAGCATTAGCAGCAAATCCAAAATTATTGATTGCTGATGAACCGACCACAGCATTAGATGTGACGATTCAGGCACAGATTTTAGAGCTTTTGAAGGTACTGCAGGCTAAAATGAATACCTCGATCATTTTTATTACCCATGATTTTGGGGTGGTTGCTAAAATAGCTGATCGTGTAGCGGTTATGTATGCAGGACAAATCATCGAAACTGGAACCGTGGATGAAATTTTCTATGACCCACGCCACCCATATACATGGGGACTGCTTGCATCAACACCTCGCTTAGATATTGATGAAAAGGCAGATTTAGCAGCTATTCCAGGTGCTCCCCCGGATTTAATCAATCCGCCAAAAGGGGATGTATTTGCAGCGAGAAATGAATATGCATTAGCAATCGATTTTGAAGAAGAGCCGCCGATCTATCAGCTATCTGAAACCCATTTTGTCAGAACATGGCTTCTCCATCCGAATGCACCCAAGGTAGACCCGCCTGAGTCTGTTAAAAAAAGAATGCGTTCATTATCCTCTACATTTGAAGAACCTGTCTTAGTAGAAAGATGAAGGGAAAATGGCTGAGAAATTACTTGAAATAAAGAATTTAAAGCAATATTTTAATGCAGGCAGATCAAACATGGTGAAAGCTGTCGACGGCGTTTCATTTGATATTTATAGAGGCGAAACCTTGGGACTTGTAGGTGAATCTGGCTGTGGAAAATCTACGATTGCCCGTACCCTTATCCGCCTGTACAAAGCCACTGACGGACAGGTGCTGTTTAATGGGGAAGATGTTCATGGCAAAAAAACAAAGGCAGATTTAAAGAAGTTTAATCGCAAAATGCAAATGATTTTCCAGGATCCATATGCTTCTTTAAATCCTCGTATGACGATAGCAGATAGTATAGCTGAGGGCATCGATATCCACGGTTTAGCGGGAAGCAAACAGGAACGGATGGAACAGGTATGTGAACTGCTTGAAACAGTTGGATTAAATAAGGAGTATGCAAACCGTTATCCGCATGAATTTTCAGGCGGTCAAAGGCAGCGGATCGGGATTGCTCGTGCCCTTGCAGTAAAACCTGATTTTATTATCGCAGATGAACCCATATCTGCTCTTGATGTTTCCATCCAGGCACAAGTTGTGAACCTGCTGAAAAAACTCCAGCGTGAAAGAGGATTGACGTTTCTTTTTATAGCCCATGATCTATCGATGATTAAATATATTAGTGACCGGATTGGCGTTATGTATTTCGGTAAGCTGGTAGAGCTTGCCGCTGCAGAAGATCTTTATGCAAATCCAATGCATCCATACACACAGTCATTATTATCGGCTGTTCCATTGCCTGATCCCGAAACAGAGAGAATGCGTAAACGAATTGTCTTTGATCCTGCTGTGCGTCATTACGCTGAGCATGAAAAGCTAGAGCTGCGTGAAGTCAAACCAAACCACCTGGTCTATTGCTCAGAAAAGGAATATGAAAAATTAAAAGCAAAGTATACCAGAAAACAGAATGACTCTTTAGAACACGAATAATGCGAAACTTCCCAAGAGTTGTTATTAAAGAATATTATTAGCTTTATCAAAAATATATTGAAAAATAAGGACTTCAGATATAGTATAAAAGTAATAGATTGATAAAGGCAAACTTACTGAAAGGTGAGGACGCAAAGCCGCGAGTCTAAGGTTGAAGTACTATGATAGTCGGGCCGCCAAAAGGATCGGGTACTATGAAGGTCAAAACATGTATTTTTCAGCCTTTGAATTGTCCACACCCTATTTGGTGTGGCTTTTTTTTATACCTGCATAAATAACCAAATGCAAACCGGAGAAGCAGTAGAGGTATATAGATCAAAAATTGATTATGCAATAGAGTATCTGTCCCTTTCTAGTGAAACTGATTCTTTTATAAAAATTTTTCCTTTTCATGCAGGTCCTAGGCATATACAAGAGATTTGATTAAAAATAGCGAAAACATATTGGAGTTATAAATTATAAGAAGGTGTGAATTTTTATGGATTTACTAATTTCGAAGGAAGTAGAAGGAACCGCGGTACTATTTAAAATTAAAGGAATATTAGATATCTCAACTTCTAATATAGTAGATAAGTATCTTGAAGAGCTTGAAAATATTACGCAGCTAATTTTTGATTTTAGCGAACTATCGTTTATTGACTCCACGGGAATAGGTTCCATTATAAATGCCATTTACTTATCGGCAGAAAAAAACTTCTCTTTTCAACTTCAGGGAATAGATGAATTAACTGACCAGTTATTTGAGACAGTTGGCCTATATCAAATTTTAGATTCAATCCAAAAGGAGGCCATGTGATGTTTTATGACAATATGGCTTTTCATTTTGATAACTCTGATAATGAAAAGATACTAGATAAAACGCTGCAGCGAGAAATTAATTTAGCAAGAAATATTCAATGTAAATTACTAAATGGTAAAATTCCTAAATTTGAAGGAGGAGAGGTATTAGGTGCAACCGTTCCGGCAAGGTTAATTGGCGGAGATTATTATGATTTTTATCCACTGGTAGATGGAAAGATCAGAATTGTCATTGGAGATGTTATGGGGAAAGGAATCCCAGCTGCCATGCTTATGATTTTGACAAGAGGAGCTTTTCGGAGTGCAGCAGAGAGTACTCGTAGTCCAGGAGAAACTTTAACAGCCATTAACCAGGCCATTTATGAAGATTTGAGGACTTTAAAGTCATTTGTTACTCTTTTTTGTGCCGATTGGGATCCAAAAACAAGTATTTTAACATATGCCAATGCAGGTCATAACATTCCTTTATTTATAAAGGGAAAAAGTACTTTAGTTGAAGAACTTCCAAAGGTAAAAGGGATTATGGTAGGAGGTCTTCCTAATCAAGTATACAGAGAGGGGGCTGTCCGTCTGGAAGAAAAGGATATGATCTTTTTTTATACTGATGGAATCATCGAGGCCCAAAATCAAGAAAAAGAGCAATTTAAATTAGAACGGTTAATACAAACTTTGCTGGAAAATAAGGATTTAGAAGTAGGGGAAATTGAGAAAAGTGTTTTGGCTTCAATCAATTTGTTTACGGAGGGGGTACCCCAAAAAGATGATATTACTATGGTCCTCCTAAAGATAAGTAAACAGAAGGCTGATATTTCAAGCCTGAACTCTCCCGTACTAAGTTAGGAGGTTTGCACAGTGAAGAGCATCATTTCAAAAGGAAAAAATATTGATGAGGCCATTCATGCAGGACTGGAAATACTAAATGCTTCAAAGGAAATGGTTAATGTTGAAGTAATGCAGCATGAAACAAAGGGATTTTTAGGTATTGGTTCAAAAATGGCCATTGTAAAAATAACCAAGCCGAGTGTTTCCTCTCCATTGGATAAAGTTATTAATAATTTCATCGTTGAAATGGATGTGCTTTCTGAAGGGAAGGAAGAGGATCCGGATACGGTAAATTCCATAAATCTAATCAATGAACAGATGGAAAGGATTGACAATGATGAGCTTGAAGGTAAAGTGTGGATAAGCAATGGAAAACTTTACTGCCGAACCTCGCTGGAACGCTATCCAACCGTAACCATTCACCCCAATATTAAACTATATAAAAATAATGTTCTCGTAAAGGAAAAAACTACGATTATTTCCGAACAAAATACATATGAAATGGAAATCGAAAATGAGGTAAAAGAGACAAAATGGAGGGTCTCTATAGATAAACATAAACTCAAAGTTCATTTATCTATAGAACCAGGTTATAAAATAGTTCGTTCTATACCTGACATGGATGCTGTACATCATCTTGAACTAAAGGCTATAGAGAAAAAAGAGATTGTTAATACTCTTAATTATTATAAAGTATTACAAAAGCTTACGGCACTTGAAATCAAATATGGTTTGAACCGTTCGGAAATTTTAAAAGCATTAGAAACTTCGGAACCTGGTACTTTTGAAATTGCTGCAGGAATGATACCGACAAAGGGTAAAGATGGATGGGTTGAACTAAAGGTTGAAAGTGAAATGCAGGAAGGTCCAAAGGAAAAGGAAGATGGGAGTATAGACTTTCGTGAATACAGAACGATACCGAATGTAGAAAGAGGGATGGTAATTGGGATTTTACATCCACCTATACCTGGTCAACCGGGATGTACCGTATGTAACGAGATTCTCCCTGCAAAACCGGTATTTCCTGTTACCCTTCGAGCTGGGAAAGGAACAACTTTAATTGATCATAAAATTATCGCAAAAGATTTTGGACGTCCACTTATTGAAAAAAGGGGGCGGCTTGTCCAAGTTAAAGTGATTCCAAAGTTAACATGTAAAGACAATGTCAATTTAGCATCTGGAAATATCCACTTTTCAGGGGATGTTGAGGTAATGGGTGAGGTTGAAAAAAATATGATTGTTGAGGCAGAAGGGAACATAATTATTAAAAAAACAGTAACTAATGCATTTTTGACTTCTTTTTCGGGCGGGGTTATTTCTTACGGGAATATTATTGGTTCGGAAATATCAGTTGGTAAAAATAACATGCTTATAACAGAACTAGGTCATCTTTTGGGGAACATTCATCAAAATGTTGAAAAAATGATTGCTGTTATTAAGCAGCTGACAAATTCACAAGCCTTTAAAACGAATGATTTTTCTAGAGGTGGATTACAGCCGCTCATTCGTATTTTATTAGAAAAGAAATTTATAAATTTCCCGCCTTTAGTAAAAAAATATGTAGAAGTCGTAAATAGGGGAGAAAAGTTTTTAGATGATGATAATTGGAAAGTGATTGGAGTATCGTTATCCCAAGTTTTTTTATCTTTAACGAATGAAGTGGCTTCCATTGATGGGATTTCGCATATTTCTCAACAAATGAAGGAGTTAGTTGATTTTAGTGTTACACCTGTTGAACCGGACTCTTTTATTACGATTCCAAGTGTATTGAATAGTAAATTATATTGCAGCGGAAATGTCTTGGTAATAGGAAAGGGATGCATTAATTCAAAGATACATGCCGGCGGATTGTTAAAGATTAGCGGAGTTTTGCGTGGTGGAGAGGTTTACGGAAGATTAGGGGTTGATATAAATGAATCGGGTGCTGAAAGCGGTACATTAACCATTATAGCGGTACCAAGTGATCAAACCATTCGGATTAAAAAGGTGATGGAAGGAACAACGATTAAAATAGGGAATATCAAATATACGTTTAAAGAAACAAGAAGGAATATAGTGGCTCGTCTGAATGCAAATGATAGAATGGTGTTTGAGTAAATGCAGGGGGCAAAGATATGGTTAAATTTATATTGAATTCAAACAAGGAACACCTAGATATTAATCTAATCGGAGACTTGGATATTGATAGTACGGAAGTGATAGAAGAGGAGTTAATTCCTGCAACAGGCAGCTATAAAACCATTAATCTGATCTTTACAGAGGTTCCTTTTGTGGATTCTTCTGGTATGGGTCTTCTTATTAATTTAGTGAAATTATTAAATGAAAAGGAACAGGAATTAACGATTTCTAATGTAAGGGAAGAAGTCATGGAGGTTTTCGAGTTATTGCAGCTTCCAGAAATACTTGGAGAAAAGGTGTTTGTATAGCTCGGAGAAGTCACCCCGAATGACCTGTAAAAATAATAGGTAAAAAGTATTGAATCATTTTACCTATTGTAGTATAATTAAAATATCAAGTTACTATAATAAAATTTATCTTATCGATAAAGGCAAACCTATTTAAAGGTAGGGACGCAAAGCCACGGGTCTAAGGCATTTTTGCTAAGGCAGCCGGGTTACCGAAAAAGACGGAATACATATTTAATCCGCCTTTTTGAGGGCGGATTTTTTTGTATGGAAAATAGGTAAATAGTCCTATATTCCGTTAACCCCGGCGTAGTGAGTTAAATAAGTAATTACACTTATTTAAATAATTATTTTTATTAATTTAAAGGAGGTGAAAATTATGAGCACTCGTGTAAAAAGAATCTTAACAATCTGCGCTGTTGTTGCTGCAACCTTCGGACCAATCATTGGCAGACCTTGGTGGTAATGAAATTTTAGAAGGCTTAGTAGATCCAAAGGATCATCTGAGTCTTCTTTCTTCTAGATTAATTTTTAAAGGAGGTGATTGAAATGAAATATAGCCTGCTAATTGCCCTCATTCTTACACTCATTCAAAAAAAAAATCCCCTCACTTTCATCAAAAATATAGAATTTCAATGGCCACTCGTTATTTTGATTAGCTTTGGGGTGCAAATCGCTCTTGCATTTGCGACCATTCAATCGAAGGAAAAATTTGAACTGATTCTTATTTTGACATTTGTCGGAATTACGATTGGACTTTGGAAGAACAGACATATCGCAGGAGTGAAATGGATTTTGGCCGGTGCATTGTTAAATTTTGCAGCCCTCCTTCTCCATGGTGGTTTAATGCCTGTCTCTGAAAGTGCCCTTCTCCAAACGGGGCAAGAGGTAGATTCATTTGATACAGATTCTCGGCATCAGTTAATGGATTCATCTTCACCATATTGGATTTTGGGAGACTGGATACCAGTTATCAGATATGTATTAAGCCCCGGTGATTTATTGGTGGGAATCGGGATTATTCTGCTGATTATGAACAATTCCTCAAAATGGGAATTGAAGGTGAAAGTTAAATGAAATTTATTAATTGGTATACGATTAGTTTAGTCATCATAGCCTGTTTGGCCTTTTTTTACTCTTGTATTGCCATTGATCTTTCCGACATTACTATTTTTATCGTTATGATCGTGATTGTTATTGTTTTGGAAATTATCCCCATAAGGCTGCCCAGTGGCGATCAATATGCCGCCGGAAGCATTGGGTTCTTGTTTTTACTCATACATAGTGGTTTTCCTTATGCTGTCTTAGCGATCTATTGTGCTACATTAGCATATTATGTGAAAAGTTTAAGAAGGGGTAAAATTCCTCCGATACGTCTTTTTGTAACGATTGGAATGTATGTGTTATCGGTATTTGCTGCGCTTATAGTATGGAAATTTTCAAATGAGTTGAATGTGTTTTTGGGGGTTACACTAGCTGCTCTTGTTTTTGAAGTAGTTAATTTTGTGATCCTGGAAGGACTCGGGGCTACTGTTTTTAATAAAAAAATGTTTACGAATATTAAGCCAAAATTAGTTGAAGTGGTGATAACAGCTTTCATCAGTACCATTGTTATTAGCCGATTGATCATCATTAAAACTGATTTAGACTTAATTGTTTCTATGATTTATACATTATTTTTCTTATTAATTCTCATTTATTTTTCTTTTGAATTTACAAAGCAGCTTTCCCTTCGTAAATCAACATCAAGTGCCTTTATCCAAGTTCTTGAAGGACGTATCGCACCAAATCTTGCTGGACATGGAAATCGGGTCGGAATCATCTGTGATACCATTCTTGAGGATATAGGCTATCCAAAGAAAAAACGCAATGATTTGGTCCAGGCTGCTGTCATTCATGATATCGGAAAGGCTTTAATTCCATCTTATATTTTTCGAAAAAGAGGGAATTTAACACTGTCTGAGGAACGGGAATATAAAAGCCATCCTGAAAAAGCAGTTGAATTTGTAAAAGTGATGTTTCCGAAGGAGACTTTTTCTGATTGGATTCTTTATCATCATGAGCGATGGGATGGAAAGGGATTTCCAAAAGGCCTAAAAGAAGAGGAAATACCATTAGAATCTCGTATTATAGCCTTAGCTAATGAATTAGATCATATTATTTCCCGGCAGAAAGACCCTGAAACGATTTTAAAAATAGTTAAAGAGAGATCAGGAACCTTGTTGGATCCAAAATTAGTAGCAAAAGTTAACCTCCAACATATTGAAATGATGATTGAAGATATTCAATCTTTACTATATCCTGAGGAATTGCCACAAGAAAATCAAATGACTGAGAGCCAATCCTCATTTAATAACCCGTATTCCAATCTGGGAGATTCGTTCTTCATTCAAATGAAGTATGGAGAAGTCGTATCGACGAAGGTTGAACTTCCTGATGAATTTCTCCAATCGTTGTCGAATGCGGCTATAGAACGACAGGAACTAGTACATGAAACGTTCATGGACAATAATGTCAGCCTGGACCTTTATGTTGAACCGCTTCAAAATGGAGAAGTATCTATATTTGCTCATGACATTGCTCCTTATCTTGATTACAGGAAAAAACTGGAACAAAGCATTTTAGAGTCCTATATCGGGATAATCCAAACATTATCGAATGGCAAAATCAAACTGCATTCAATTAAATCTAATTTAGTCAATCAATTGGGTGAAATAATAAGTGATATTGATATTAATAAAAATGCAGATGTTCCTAAAAGTCGGGATTTAATTAAAGAGATATTGGCACAAAACCCAACTGAAATAGAATCCATGAGGGTACAGCTGGCGGTGACAGAAGCCGCGACGAATACTCTGAAGCATGCAACGGGTGGGAATTTATCTGTATATCGGATAAATGATAGGTTGCAATTTTTGATTTCAGATAAAGGATCTGGTATCCCGCTTCACGAAATTCCAAAAACGATCCTTGTCTCTGGTTATTCCAGTAAGCGTTCATTAGGACAGGGATTTAAAATGATATCCTCTTTCTCTGATGGAGCACAAATTTATACTTCTCAAAAAGGAACGTGCATTCTTATTGAATATAAACTAAGAAAATAACGTACTGGCAAATAGGGGAGCATTGATTATATGTAGAAAAATAAAGGAGTATGTCTAATGATTGCATTAATAAACGACAAATTTAATTATGTAAAAGACAAAATTCCAGATGGTATGGTCTTTTATAAGGAAGATATGTCTTTTGATGGAGATATTATTGCGGTTTTATCAAAGGAAAGGCATGGAAATTCCATTGCAAGAAAAGTTGTCTTAGATGTATTCCACCTTTCAACCGGGAAAAGAATCTATCATCGTTTTATTAATGTTGATCGAAATATTGAAAATTATAACTTATCGGTTTCACCCAACGGGAGATATATAGCTTGTATTGTAGATAAGCATTTAATTGTATTTGACTGTAGTGTAAACAAAAAAGTAATGGAGAAATTAAGTGGACCTTATGAAGACACCACTATGTTTCGTGTAATGGACAATGGCCATTTAATAATGGTAATAAACGCGATGTTTGTTGCACTAATGGATCCATTCCAACAGAAAGAAGAAATGACCCTTGTACATATAACAAGGTTGTCTGAAGTAAACGTAGAATCAAATAATAACATTCGGAACATAAATATAATAGATTTAATCTATTCATTAGATGGGAAAACTATAGCGATTTTATGTGGGTATAAAGGCTATGATCGAGGATTTGAAAAATCAGAATCGGAAATATTTTTATATAACACGAAAATAGGCAGGACAGGGGAATTAACTAAAGAAAATGATATTGTTAAAAAACAAGAGAAAAAAGAAAATAAGGTATTAAATGATATTATAGATTGGTCTTATGAGGAAGGGATACCGATTAGATCCTTAAATGATCAATTTTGTAAGTCCTTCTGTTTTATTCCTGAATCAAATCTTGGGCTTGCTTGGTATCATGGTGAGTATTATTCCGATTTGATTACTTATAACTTATTAGATGGCAGTGTCGTATCAGGAAAATCTCTGCCTTATATAAATGTTGGATATGGAAGAGTCTTTAAGTTTGTAAAAATGTTAACTGCTACTGAATCAAGTGTGTTCTTTAGAGGGTACAGCAAGGCTTCTACTTATAACCCTTATAATAATATAAAAGATAATGAGTATCAAAATCATATTATTGAGATTAACTTAACTAGCGGTAAAGAGATTGGAAGGAAAGACTTTGACTACAGTATATATGCTAATCTAGCAAAGAATTGCAAAAAAATTATATCTATAAATAATTCTCTGAACGAAATTAGTTTTAAGGAGTTTGAATAAATAAGATTGGGTTGCATTAGATGCTCAATAATGAAGGGGGCAGAACATTTGCGAACAATTGAAATCAAACAAAAGGGCGCAATTCTGGATCAAGAACCAAAGGGCGATACATATTAGGCCTAATATGTATCGCCCTTTGTTAAAACTCATCATCACCGCCAAAGAAATCGCCTAAATCAAAGCCATCATCTTCGCCTTGTTCCGCTGCATCCAATCCCAAATCTTCTGCAGCCCCTTCGAGCAATTCATCCCCAATTAAATCATCCATCAGCTCGCCAATCAGCACGCCGCCAAGAATTCCCATTGCCATCCCGCCGACCATCCCGCCAATGCCGCTGCCATGATGCCCATGGCTGTGATGAGGACGGTAGGAAGTGAAGGATAAGGGGTGCGCATAGGCATGGGGATGATTAACCGCTTCGGCAATAGACTCCTTAAGCAGCTCCGTAACTTGAGATTCGCTGTCTAATAATGATTGTTCAATAAAGAATTCTCGTTTTGCTTCAATTTCATGTAAACCATTCCTGCAGTCGACCTCCATCCAAACACGGACCCCGGACCCTTCATGCGCTAAGCGTAATTCTACTTCATTCACTTGCCCTGCAAAAAGCTGTGTTGGAAAGAAGGAAAATTCCTGGCCGTATTGGTCCACTTTCCCGGAGGTATGCTTTTCTCTGAAGCCTAAGTTCCCTAAAGCATTAAAAATCATTTGTACTTCGTTTGGTACATCAAGCGTGAAATAGTCAATATCGGTACGGTCTACACCGCCGTCAATATCCAGCTGGGTATCAAAGTAATAAGAAATTGCGCCTCTTGAAACCGGCAGATTAGATGGAATTTGATATGTAAACGGAATAACCTTTTGTTCTTTTGGCATGATCACAAAAGCGCCGCTTAATGGAATCGTTTCTACATCACGCACAGCAGACCCTTGTTTTGCTCTAATGCTCAGCATCAAACGGACAGCAAGCGAATTTACCTTTTGTTCTACTTCACCGCCCAGTATGTGAACCTCTCCTTCAAGCAAATCACCCGCTAAATACGGACGATTCGCAAAGCGTAAATCAACAGCTGCAGCCCCTTTGCCAAACCGTGCTAAAAACTTCTTAAACATCAACATCTCTCCCTTAGTCTTTGTCACCATGATTCAAATCATCTCATAAATATGACGAAAAAATAAACGTATTAATACCCATTATCAATTAACTAATACGGAAATAGTTAAAGAAAGTTTCACCAAAATAAAAAATTCTGGACGTCTTAGTGGACGACCGGAAATGTGTCAAATTCAAAATCACCTTTTTCATTTTAGTAGAAAAACAATCCTTCATTAAAAATAATTATGTACCATATTGGGTATAAGAGAAAGCGGAAGGTTCGAAAAAATTCGACAAACAGCTGCGGTTACCCCGAATTTTGTCGACAATAAAGTGTCCCGGATCGCGTTAGACCGGGAATAAATAGGATTTTTTTCCCTTCTAAATAGGGGGATTTATTTTTATTATTATGTTTGTTGGATAATTTTTTACAGATTGAATGGAAGCGGGTGATATTTATTGAAAAGGGTTACTTTAGCCATTTTACTTTTGGTTTCCGTTTTGCTGACCGCAGCTTGTTCTTCCTCCACATCCGTAAATAAGAATCAAAAAGAAGAGAAGGCCGCATTAAGAGATGTTGAAATTAGGCTGAAAAATGTGGAATATATGCTTCCATCTGAAATGGATAAATATGTCGGGCAGCTTGTCTTAAAAATAGATGTTTCGATCAAAAATAATAGAAAAGAAATGATCCATTTTGGCAGCAATGATTTTGAACTGCTGCAGGGAAATACGGAAGCCAGAAGAGCCCTGCCCACTCATATCGTTGAAGTGATTGAGCAAACGAGTCTGGACGCCGGAAAAAGAATAGAAGGCAGCTTATTCTACTATGTTAATAAAGGAGAACCGATTAAACTAGTCTTCACATCCGATCTCAACAAAGACGGGCTCCAGGAAACAAAAGGCTTTATCCTCAAAAACGTCCCTGTAACGCCGCAAATTCTATCGAATGTAAAAACCCCCATCCAATATGGAAGGGGGTAAGTCCCATTAGGCGGAAAAGTCCTTATTGGAACCAATGACATGGTCGACTTTAATTTGTGTGATTAGATTGATCACATAAAGAATCACGCCAACGGCTACAAGAAGTGAGCCGATGATTGTAACAGGGATTAAGGCATTATTTTGCGTTACCAGCTGGATAAATAACGAACCCTGAAAAACAGGTAGACCGATATTATGGAGCCAGAAGTGGGTTTTGGCTAATTTTGTGGCCGCGGCTTTTGGAAAAAGAACATAGATAATGCCGAAGATAGCCATTGAGACCCAGCCTAATAGATTTAAATGTACATGAATAGGGGTTAAAGAAAAATTATGAATAATTCCCATCAAAATACCTAGTAATACAGCGATTAAAAAGTAAACCCCTGCAATTTTGATAAAACGTACTCCCATAAAAGTCCCTTCCTTCGTGATAAAATTTGGATAACATAGAATATTTTACCTAATATATATTAAACTACTGTAATCATAGTGTAAATAGTTTTAAATCTTTTTTCTCGACAAACTAGTAAAAAAGTAATGAATAAAATGACGATCATTTGATAAAAGGGAAGGATAACTTTTGTGTCTTCGCAGCTATTAAAAAAATCCAAAGCACAACGGTCCAGCCTCTCACACCATTTTCCCGCCTCCACATATTCTGTTAATGATAGGCAATACCCCATTAACAGAGGAGGAAAAGCTATGGGCATTGAGCTGACGGCTCTTCATCTCATATATGTACTGTTTATTATTCTGATCATCGGATTCATGGTCTTCAAGAGAGACACGACTCTGATTTGTATAGTTGGCATTTTTGCCATTGCTATGACCGCAACAGGCTCCTTAACCGATTCAATCATCAGCATTTTCAACGGCTTTGTCTACGCCATCACGGAACTGCTGCCCACGATTCTCGTCATTTCCATCATTGTTGCCATGAGCAAAACCCTCACATCGACCGGCATCAATGATGTCATGATTTCACCGGTGGCACGCTTCATCCGTACACCCGCATTAGCTTACTGGATTATCGGGATTGTCATGATGCTGATGTCCTTTTTCTTTTGGCCATCGCCCGCGGTTGCGCTAATCGGTGCTGTCCTTCTGCCGGTCGCAATTCGCGTTGGGTTACCGGCTCTTGCCGTTGCCATGGCGATGAATCTGTTTGGTCACGGCATTGCTTTATCCGGTGACTTCATCATCCAGGCCGCACCCAAGCTGACTGCAGATGCCGCCGGACTTCCCGTGCAGGACGTCATCGGCGCCAGCATCCCGCTCGTCATTGTCATGGGCGTCGTCACGACCATCAGTGCTTTTATTTTGATAAAAAAAGACATGAAGTCGGGACGCTTGAAATTAGATACGGCCCAGAAAACGCCTGAGCACCAGGAAGAAACGGTGCCATTGAAACTGCTCACAGTGGGGCAAAAGCGGCTTTTTGCCATTCTCGTTCCTGTTTTGTTTGCCCTCGATGTAGCAGCGATGGTTCACCTTAAATTGACTGGGGGCAGTGCGACGGCGTTGGTTGGGGGAACCTCGATCTTCATCCTTTTGCTTATTACCCTTTTTAGTCATAAAAATAAAGCCCTCGAGCAAACAACAAGCTATTTAATAGAAGGTTTTCAGTTCGGCTTCAAAGTGTTCGGTCCCGTCATTCCCATCGCCGCGTTCTTCTACCTCGGTGATGCCGGTTTTCATACGATTGTCGGCGACTTCCTGCCAAAAGCATCAAACGGCATTGTCAATGACCTCGGCGTTGCCCTCGCTTCAGCCGTGCCGCTGAGCAAGGAAATTGCCGCCGTCACCTTAACGGCTGTCGGTGCGATCACCGGCCTGGACGGCTCCGGATTTTCTGGGATTTCGCTTGCCGGTTCGATCGCCCATTTATTTGCCACAGCCATTGGCTCCGGCGCCGCCACACTGACGGCATTGGGGCAGATTACTGCGATTTGGGTAGGAGGAGGAACCCTTGTCCCATGGGCACTCATCCCGGCTGCCGCCATCTGTAACGTCGACCCATTCGAACTCGCACGCCGCAATCTTATTCCCGTTCTCATCGGTCTCGCTGCTACTACGATCCTGGCGATATTCCTGATCTAATGAAACTAAAAAAGCTGCCAATCTACTGTAGACCGGCAGCTTTTTCCTAGTTAGCTATTACTTTGGCAGTTTCTCCACCTTAAAAGTGCCCATATTAATGCGATATCGGCCACTTTTCTAATTATATCGGCCAGTTTGGGGTAGATATCGGCCACTTTTCCAATTATATCGGCCAGTTTGAGGCGGATATCGGCCACTTTCAATTTATCGGTCAGTTCGAGACCAATATCGGTCACTTTCACTCAGATATCGGCCTTTCAATAATTTCCGATAACAACCCGCCGGTATCATCTTACCAATGGAGCAAAATACAAAAAGCACGGGATGCATCCCGTGCCTGTACTGCCTTATAGACTTGCCTCAGGCAATTTAATATCAATCTCAAATCCAAGGTCCTTCAGCATTTGATGGTCAGCTGAACTGTCCTGTCCTTCGGTTGTTAAGTAATCGCCAAGGAAGAGGGAGTTCGCCGGATAAAGCCCTAACGGCTGCAGGCTGCGCAGATTCACTTCGCGTCCGCCGGAGATGCGGATTTCCTTCGTCGGATTCACGTAGCGCATCAGTGCCAGCACCTTTAAGCAATAACGCGGTTCCAATTCCGCTGTTTTTTCCAATGGAGTTCCGTCAATCGCATTCAAGAAATTAACCGGAATCGAGTCAGCATCCAATGCTTTCAAACTGAAGGCCATATCGACAATATCCTTCTCTGTTTCGCGCATTCCGATAATCACGCCGGAACATGGAGAAATGCCGGCCTCTTTCGCCGTCATCACTGTATTCACACGGTCTGCATACGTATGGGACGTCGTGATTTGTTCATAATGGTTTGCTGATGTGTTAATATTGTGGTTATAACGGTCAACGCCAGCTTCCTTCAAGCGGGCAGCCTGCTCCGGTTTCAAAATTCCAAGACAGGCGCAAAGGGTTAAAGGATAATCTTGTTTAATCTCTTTAACGGCCTCAATCACCGTATCAATTTCCTTATCGCTCGGACCGCGTCCGCTGGCAACGATACAGTATGTACCAACCTTACTGTCATAAGCCTGCTTCGCACCGGCAACGATCGAGTCTTTGTCGACCATGCGGTATTTTTCAATCGGCGCATTAGAAATGCTTGACTGTGAACAGTAGCCGCAATTTTCCGGACACATTCCGGATTTCGCATTAATAATCTTATTTAACTTCACTTTATTGCCAAAATAATGATGGCGGATGATGTAAGAGCCATGTAAGAGCTCAAGCAATTCTTCATCCGGAGAGTTTAAAATCTCCACTGCCTCCTGATTAGATAATTCCTTCCCATCCAACACCTCTAAAGCTAGTTCCTTCCAGTTCCCCATTGAAAAATACTCCCCTTTCCTTATTTCGTATCTAAGTGTAAATGTTTAAACTGGCCTTTTGTTAAAACGGTTGTCCGTAAGCGATACGCCATGAATCCAGCCACGACGGCTAAAATAATATCCTTCGGCAGCGGAGCAACCATCCACAGCCATGCCATCCCATATGTAAACCCTTCAGGGGCATCCGCCCAAAAACGGTAAGCATAATACATCCAGTTCGTCCCTAAGAAATAATTAATCACGGTTCCAACCAGAGCCGCTAAAACATAAATGCCAACCTTCTTGCTCTTTGCTGTCATTTTGCCCACAACATAGGCTACTAGAATATAAGATAAAATGAATCCAAAAGTTGGTTTCAAAAGAGCCCCAACACCGCCGGTAAACTGAGCAAAAACCGGAATTCCGACAAGACCCATAAACGCATACACCGTTATAGCCAAAGCCCCCAAACGGCCCCCAAGCACCATTCCTGCTAAAATCGCAAAAAATGTCTGCAGCGTAATGGGAACACCGCCAACTACAAGCCCCGGAATTAATGTCGTAATATTCGCCCCAATCGCCATCAACACGACAAACATACTAGCCAAAGTCAACTCAATTGGCCTCAATTTTCCAGCCATAGTTTTCCACCTCTCAATAATTTCCTTAATATAAAGATTATTTTATAAATAAAGACCTGTCAACTAATTTTTGTTAAGGGTTAACAAAGAAACGCGGGGATGGTTCTTGCGTTCCCCCAATATTTCCCATTTAGGGCTCTGTGTTCATGCCGTCAGAAAAGTGGTGAATGTTGGCACCATTTGATATAGTACAAACAGACAAAGAAGAAATCAGCGGGAGTTCGGGTAACACACATACACAACTTCCCGCTTCAAACTAAATAAAAGAGGTTACAAAATGGAACAAGCAACATTTCACGATTTTCACATAAGCGCAGAAATTCTTCAGGCACTCACAGGTCTGGGATACGAAACCCCAACCAAAGTTCAGACTGAGGTTATCCCCTTAGCCTTACAGAATCAAGATCTGCTCGTCAAATCACAGACAGGGAGCGGGAAGACCGCAGCCTATGCGATCCCGATCTGCGAACTCATCGAGTGGGAAGAGAACAAACCGCAATGCCTCGTCCTGACACCAACTCGCGAACTGGCCGCACAGGTGAAAGAGGACTTTACCAATATCGGCCGCTTTAAACGGATCAAAGCCGCAAGCGTGTATGGCAAGCAGCCATTCAACAAACAAAAACTGGAATTAAAGCAAAAGACCCATGTTGTCGTCGGCACACCGGGCCGCGTTCTCGATCATATTGAAAAAGGGACTCTATCTCTCGAAAAGCTGAAATACCTTATCATCGATGAAGCCGATGAAATGTTTAACATGGGGTTCATCGACCAGGTCGAGGACATAATCAGAAACCTCCCGGTAGAGCGAATGACCGCTGTCTTCTCCGCGACCTTTCCCGAAGATGTAAAAAAACTCGCCGAGCAATACATGAAAGAGCCTGTTGAAATCGAGATGGAAGCACAGCAAATTACGGCCAACAAAATTGAACACAGCATGATTGGAGTCAAGGAGGAGGGTAAATTCGACCTGCTCAAAGACCTCACCATCGTTGAGAATCCCGACAGCTGCATCATCTTTTGCCGCACCCAGGAACGGGTCGATGATTTGATGGACAGCCTCGACCGCCTCGGCTACCCCGTTGACAAAATCCACGGCGGCATGTACCAGGAGGACCGTTTTGATGTCATGGATGATTTTAAAAGGGGCGTCTTCCGCTATTTAGCCGCGACCGACGTAGCAGCAAGAGGCATCGATATTGAGGCTGTCTCTCTGGTGATTCAATACGATATACCAATGGAAAAAGAAAGCTATGTCCACCGCATCGGCAGAACCGGTCGTGCCGGCAGGACCGGACGCGCTGTCACGTTCATGACCCCTGCCGAGAAAAGATATTTTGCCGACATTGAACAATATATCGGCTATAAAATCCCAATACAAAAAGCCCCTTCCAAAGAAGAGATTGAAAAGAGGAGGGCGGATTTCCAAGAAAAAATCAACGCCCAGCCTGAGCTGAAAGAAGATAAGAGTGCCAAATTAAACGAAAACATCATGAAGCTCTACTTCAACGGCGGCAAGAAAAAGAAGATCCGCGCTGTCGATTTCGTCGGCACAATCGCGAAAATCGACGGCGTCACAGCGGATGATATTGGCATCATCACGATCCAGGAAAACTCATCTTATGTCGAAATCTTAAACGGCAAAGGTCCCATCGTCCTTCAAGAGATGAAACACACTACCGTAAAAGGAAAACAGCTCAAAGTGCATAAGGCCAGATAACAGGCTGAACGGGAAGAGGGGACAGGTCCACTGCCCCTCAAAAAAAGCCATTTTATAACTATTAAAATGGTTTTTTTCTTATTTACTCGTAAAATATGAGCGTACAGAGTCTATATGCGTGACTATATTCACTGTTATAAAGGTACTATATTATATTATCTCAAAATAATGAACTTTTCTGAAAAAACCTTGAGGGATTAAAGCGTTTTCATTAGAATGAAATTACAAGATCTTGTGAAAAAATAAACAATTTATAAAACATATACTTTTTCAAAAAAGAGCGCACTTAAAAGTATTGAGCCTTTTTCATTATGATGGAAAAAGTTAATATCCTTTTAAAACCAAGAAGCCCCATTTACCTGGTTGTTTTAAGGATAAGACAGCTGTCTGTAAGGATGACTCTATTAAATTCAGGAAAGATTTGTCAAGTCGGAAGGATCGGAAGGACTGATGTAATGGGACTACTGATAAAAAATGGAACAATCATTTCCGCGGTTGATGAATTCGTTGGAGACATTCTAGTCGAAGATGAAAAAATTAAAGAAGTAGGAGTCAATTTATCCGAAGAAGGTCATCAAGTTGTAGATGCTGCCGGAAAATATGTTTTTCCAGGCGGCGTGGATGAACATGTTCACATGGGACCTTTTAACTCTTATTCCTTCGAAACATCGCATGCTGCAGTAGTAGGGGGAACAACAACCATTGTTGACTTTGCTCCTCAATTTAAAGGTATGGGACTTATCGAATCGAAAGATAAACATAATCAAGAAAGAGCTGAAGGAGTTTCTACGGCAGATTATTCATTCCACTCAATGGTCATGGATACTGACGATAAATTAATTGCAGAAATTCCCCATATGGCTGAAAATGGCCTAGCTGCCGTTAAATTTTTTATGGCTTATAACGGTACAGCGTATCATGCAGATGATGAATTGACTTTTAAAGCGATGCAAGTAGCTAGAGATCATGGAATTACTGTTATGCTGCACTGTGAAAATGGCGAACTGATTATTGAATTGGAAAAACAATTAGCCAAAGAAGGCAAAACATTACCAATCAACTGGTCCTATTCAAGACCGCCATTAGTTGAAGACGAAGCAACAAGAAGAGGGATTTACTTAGCCGAGCTGGCTGATTGCCCTGCATTTATTGTTCACGTTACAACTGAAGGGGCAATGAACCATATTAAAGAGGCGCAGGAACGCGGACTATCAGTGTACGGTGAAACATGTACTCACTATTTAATATTAGATGAGTCATACTTAAATACGCCAGATATTGAAGGGGCTAAATTTGTCTGTGCACCGGCATTAAGACCTAAACCTCATCAAGAGGCTTTATGGAAAGCCGTTCGCGAAAACGATCTAATTGCTGTGTCATCTGATCATGCTGCTTACATAGGCGGTTTTGCAGCTAAATCTCAATTTAAATTCCCTAATATTCCACCTGGTGCACCTGGTATGCAAGACCGTCTTGCTATGCTTTGGTCACAAGGTGTTGAAAAAGGCAGAATCTCCCGGCAAAGATTTGTTGAGCTGGCTGCTACAAATCCGGCAAAATTGGCCGGTTTATATCCACAAAAAGGGGTCATTTCACCAGGCGCTGATGCTGATATCGTTATTTTTGACCCTGAATACCGCGGAATCATTACTCATAAGGACAGTTACGAAGGTACTGATTATTCAACTTTCGAAGGGTTTGAAAGAATCGGTATTGCCGACAAAGTTTACTTAAGAGGTAAATTAATGGCGGAACGCGGAAAATTAGTAGGCGAAAAAGGAAATGGTCAATACATTAAAGCGAAACCATACGGATTGGCCTATCAAAATTTTAAAAAAGAAGCGAAAGAAGAGGTTCAAAAAGAAGTAAAAGAATTAGTACATCAATAATCTTTGAAAATAATAACATATTCTAAAGGAGAGAATGATAATGACTAATGCTTTTTACAAAGATAATAATGGGAATTATGCATTTGATACAACCGTACTAGAACAAGCTTTTAAAGAAGCTCGTAAAATTTATAAAGAACGTGGATTTATGCGTGAAATGGGTAAAGGGATTGCTCCGGCTATTACAACAGTTGATATGGCGAAAGCTTGGATGAGCGAAGGACATCCATTTACATGTGAAAAATCAGAAGAAGTTTGCGCCAACGCGCTGAGAGTTTTAGAAGCTGCACGTAAAAATGGTATTCCAATCTTCCATACGACAACTGGTTACGTGGGAGACAGACAATGGGATTTACCACGCTGGGATGAAAAAATTCCTATGAGTGCCTTAGATATTAATACACACTGGCTGGAAATTGACCCTAAGTTAAAACCACAGCCAGAAGAACCGGTTATCCATAAAAAATATGCATCTAACTTCTTCGGTACTCACTTAGCTCAAACATTAACCTACTTGGGAGTAGATACAGTAATCGTTATGGGTGCAACAGCATGTGCTTGTGTACGCCATACTGTAATGGATTCAACAGGATATGGATTTAAGACAATTATTCCAGAAGGAACCATTGGTGACCGTGTACCAGGTGTGGTTGAATGGAACATGTTTGATATGGAAGCTAAATTTGCCGACGTATTAACTGTTGACGAAGTTGTTGAATACCTATTAAGTATCGACAACAGTGTTTATAAAAAACCTGAAAGAAAATTAGATAAAGAACTGGTAACGAATTAATTACTCGAAACACGGGGACGGTTCTACCGTTTCCCTAATATCTTCCATCTTACTTAGACTCTGTAGAGAGACATCTCTGCAGAGTCTTTTCTCGTTCTTCAGAACATAGGTATTAACTAACGTAAAGGTCATGAAACTGTTAGATTCATTTCCGTAAAACAGCTCAAAGTCCACAAAGGACGATAAATTATTCGATAGAATTCGGGGCATCACAGTGCTGCCCCGAATTTTGTGCTGCCCTTAAAATTAATTAGACGCTCTAGGGCTGCTTGCAAAACCGGCTTTTTTATGTGCTCCATCACAAAATGGTTTATTGCTGGACTGACCGCAGCGGCAGAGAAATATTTTTTCCTTTTTCGTGTAATCATTACCAGCAGAATCGCTTAACTGAATGTCGCCAGTCACTACTAGCGGACCATTGTCTAATATTTTAATTTGATTGGCCAAGAAAATCCCTCCCAAAGCTTTTTTGTCCTCCAACTAAATGTATGGCGAATATTCCGCGAATATGTCATTAACCAAGTTTCACAATAATAAACTTGGTAAATATACTGTAGTAATCATAAAGCATGGGGGTTGTGCCATTGAAGCAAAATTTCGATCATCAATCAGAAACCCGCAAGGCCATTCTAATGGCGATAAAACAAACCGGTTCCGAAACGATTGCCAGTTTAGCAGCAAAATTAAAAATATCGGGCGAGGGAGTCAGGCTGTCACTCATGCAGCTTGAAAGAGATGGATTGATTGAACGACAGATAAAAAGAAGCAGCCCTGGGGGAGGCCGGCCAGCAATTAAAGTTTACTTAACTTCAAAAGGAGAAACGCTTTTTCCAAAGCAGTACGATGCCCTCACGATAGAAATCATCGATACCGTGACCCATCAACTCGGAAAGGATGCGTTGAAAAAAATTCTAATCATGATGGCTGAAACCCGAGTAAGAGAATGGGAAGGGAAATTAAGTGGACTTAGTTTGGCTGAGCGAGTCTCCTCTTTAAAGGACCTATATGGAACAGATGATCCATTCATGGATGTGGAATATGCAGGCGAAACGATCCGTCTTATTGAACGAAATTGTCCATTTTATGATGTGGCACTAGAAAGACCTGTACTTTGCAATGTGACTTTATCGACGTTAACTAGATTACTTGGATTTCGCGTTGTGAGGGAGAAAAGTTTTCAAAATGGAGATGGATGCTGTGTTTTTCGAGTCAAAACAGACGAACCAGTAGACAGGAACCTGGATCCATTTTTAGTAGAAGAGGAGAATATTTAAATATTAACAACTAAGAGGGGTGCCAATATGTCTACTGATAATCATTTGTTACTCACGACAAAGTTCCCAAACATTTTCACACAGCATGTAACTGATGCTAAGCAAAAACTATCTCAAGCAAATATTTTCATGGCTGCTATTAAGGAATTGGTTGAATTATGCGGTGATGATCCGAATCGTGATGGATTACAAGAAACTCCTTATCGCGTTCTGAAGGCATTTCTGGAATATACGGAGGGGTACCAAGAGGAGCCGAAAAGTCATTTATTAAAAACGTTCGATGTCAGTCATCAAGAACTTATTTTAGTAAAAAATATCGAGTTTCACTCATTATGTGAGCATCATTTTGCACCGTTCTATGGTGTAGCACACGTTGGGTATATTCCAAATTTAAAAATAACAGGTCTTTCTAAAATAGCAAGATTAGTAGATGGCTATGCAAAAAGATTTCAAGTCCAGGAAAGACTAACCTCTCAAATTACCGAAGCTATAGAGGAAATTCTCGCACCACAAGGGACAATGGTGATCATTGAGGCCACACATATGTGCATGTGTGGAAGAGGAATTAAAAAAACAGGTGCTTCTACGACAACCTCTTCTGTTCGAGGAATATTTGCCCATCAATCTGATGCCCGCGCGGAGTTCTTATCTCTATTACACAAAGATTGAGCCAACCACTATTGACGAAAAGAGGTGTCAAATGAGACATGCCATGATAACAGCAGGAACGAAGGGTCTGGGAAAAAAGACGGCAGAAAAGTTCTTGCAAAAGGGATGTTCCGTTACTGTCAACTATCGAAATGATATCAAGCGTGTCACTGAGTTACAAGAAGAGTGGAAGGGATATCAAGAACGTTTACAGTTTGTGCAGGGAGATATGACCAAAAAAGAGGATATTGTTCGCTTGTTTGAAGAGGTGATGACCCGGTTCGGACGGATTGATCATTTGGTTTGTAACGCAGGACCCTTTATTTTTGCAAGAAAAAAGCTGACCGAATACAGCGATCATGAATGGAAGGAAATAATAGACGGAAACTTAACGGCAGTCTATCATCTTGCTAAATTATCCATTCCGGTCATGAGGCTGCAAAATTTTGGCAGAATCATCACTTATGGCTTTCAGGATGCAGAATCGGCCCCGGGGTGGATTTATCGTTCGGCATTTAGTGCAGCAAAAGTGGGTCTTGTGGCATTAACCAAAACCATTGCCCTGGAGGAAGCGGAACACGGCATTACAGCCAATATGATTTGTCCAGGAGATATAGCTGGAGAAATGAAAGAAGCTGATATCGAGTTTTCGAGGCAAACCAGTGACAAGCGGACACCTATCGGCCGCTCCGGAACAGGTGAAGATATTGCCAGGCTCATTTCATTTTTGTGCGAGGACCATTCAGATATGATCACAGGCAGCGTCATTTCAATAACTGGAGGAATTGATGTTGTGAATCGATATAGAAAATGACCAAAGAATGAATAATTGCACCAAAATCGGGATGAATGGCACCAAAAATTTTTTTATTAAACCAAAAATGCAATAATTGCACCAAATCCTGCAATTATTGCACAAATGAGAATGAGTACAATGAATTATTTTTATCAAAATAAAGAATCTCCCCATCCTGATGCACAGAAATGGAACTTGCACCCCATCGAAACTTGGAGGGTAGGGGAAGCTTGCAATAGAAGCGCAAGAACCATCTCCATGCACCAAAATGGAGAAGCGGGGGAGTCGTTCTGAGACTCCCCAGTTTAATCTAGAACTCTATGAAGGCTTAACATGCAGGGTAAAACCCACCTTGCCTAGTCCTTAACCTTCAATTCCTTCACGGTCTGTCAAAAATTACACCAACACAGGGGCAAATTCAGACTTAACCTCTTGATATCCGTTATTTGTTTCAAGTGGTTGCTGTTTTTCTAAATCAAAGCGTTCCATAATTGGCAGGTCATTGACAGAGAATAGATACGTATTTTGAGACGCACAATGCTCATACCAAGCCCAGTTCGGAATCACGAAGTAATCACCCTTCGTCCAGTCAAAGCGCACGCCGTTAATAATCGAATAGCCCGAACCTTCTTTCACATGGTAAATCGAAGAATGCGTATGGCGCTGTGCTTTTGTATGGAAGCCGTCAGGCAGGAATTGCATCCATGCCGCCATTGTCGGGTTAGCCGTCTGTCCGTTCGATGGGTTAATGTACTCTACACCGAAAGCGTTATATGGGTCAGCATCAAAAGCACGAAGACCCTGCAACGCATCTACAGTACGCTGCCATTTGAAGTTCGCCAGCGGAGCAATCGCTGAATAACGGTCAGACAGCGGACGAACCATACCGCCCTGGTAGCGCAGTTCAGAATAATTATCCGGCACGGAAGGAGCCTCTAGCTGTTCAGGGTAATGGTCAAAGAATGTGCCGGCGATGGAATAAACGGTCGGGATATCCAAGGCATCCATCCACACCATCGGCTCATCGCCTAAATGCTCATGACCATGCCACAAACCTTTTGGCGTAATCAAAAAATCACCTTCTTCAATAAAGACACGCTGACCTTGGACAATGGTGTAAGCACCCTGACCGTCCGTCACAAAGCGAAGCGCATTTTGTGAGTGGCGGTGTGACGGTGCCTTTTCACCCGGAAGCAATAATTGCGCAGCCGCATATACGGTTTGTGTCGTAGAAGCCCAGCCCCAAGGCTCACGGTAAGTTAAGCCGGGATTTTGAAAATAAATTGCCCGGCGCTCACCGCCGCGTTCCGGTGTGAAAATTTCAGCCGCTTCCATTAATTTTTTCTTAATCAGCTCGCCTTTCCACAGATAGGCCTGTGCCTGCGGCTCCGGAGTCTGCTTCATTAAATCCGGAATCGCTTCCCAAAGCGGTCCTAAATGATACTGCTGAATATCCCGCGTAAAGTCCTTTACAATTTGACTCTTCATAAATTCATTTGTTTCTCCCATTACAAACACCCCATTAATAATAAAAAATTTTAAAAGTACTTTGGAAATACGAATGATATTTATCTCGTGCTGTGAAGTTTATAGATTAGAAGAGAATACGCTTTCAGTGGAAAGCAGTGAAGAGGGACAATCCCCGTCTAGGGAAGAGGGGAATCGTCCTCCCCATCATAAATGGGAATTTCCCCTCCATACGGACAAATGTCCATTTTCGGTGCCAGGCACCAATTTAATTTACCTTTGCTAATTTATCTAAATTGCGTTGAATTTGCTTTAAGTGTCCGGCAACATGTTCATCTATAAAATGACCGATAATAAAGGAAACTTGCTTATTTCCGAACTTAGCAAAATTGCGGTGCGGTGATTCAATGTGCAGCTGTTCTTCGCTAAATTCACTCAGTTCAGCCCGGACATAACCGATTAAGGCTTCAACGCCGGCAATCGTTTCGCTGACAGACAATGCATCCGGATTGGCGACAGCCGCGAGACGGTTTGGCTCCTGTAATCCGCGTCCCCATTCTGAGCCCGGTTTTTCAATCACTCTTTTTGCCTCATGAATCCAGTAAGGAGTGGCTTCTTTCACATGAGATAAAATTTGTAAAATAGACCATTCTGCTTCAGACGGTTTCCAGCGAATCGTTTCCTCTGAAAGCACGTTGCATTGCTGGACAATTTGCGTCAATGTGTGCTGAATAGATGCTGAATATTCCTGAACTCTTTTTTCACTCATACGCTGGCACCTACCTTAACAGCTGCTACTTTATTTTCAAGTGCGCCGATTTTATCGATTTCAATGCGGACAACATCCCCGTCTTTTAACCAAACTTGCGGATTACGGGCCACTCCTACGCCTCCTGGTGTACCAGTCAAAATAACATCCCCAGGCTCTAACGTCATTAAGGTAGATAAGAATGAAACTAATTTTTGTGTCGTAAATACTTGGTTTGCTGTATTTGTCCGCTGGCGTTCTTCACCATTTACCGTTAACACCATTTCTAATCCGCTTGGATCCGTTAGTTCATCGGAAGTCACTAACCATGGACCCATTGGCGCACTGCCTTCCACTGTTTTCCCTTGCAGCCATTGCAGGGTGCGGCGCTGAATATCACGGTAAGTCACATCGTTTACGATCGTGTAGCCGGCAACATAATCCAAAGCTTCTTCTTCGGAAACATTGCGGGCCTGTTTGCCAATCACGAAGGTAAACTCAGCTTCGTAATCCAGCTGCTCGGAAATAGGGAAGAATGGAATATCGTCCTGTGGTCCGATAATCGTATTCGCATATTTAGCAAAAATAACTGGGTGCTCCGGAATTTCCCGGCCCATTTCCAAAATATGTTCGCGGTAGTTGTGACCGACGCAAATCATTTTTCCCGGTGCCGGTACCGGCGCTTCCACTTTTACTTCGTCATAAGCATAGATTAGCTTGTGTTTGAAGGAGCCTTCATTTTCCAGGGCATAGGCAATCGCTTCTTTTGCCAGTTCAATGCTTTCTTTTCCACCTTGCAAAAATGCTGTCATTTCAGCTGGTACAAAAGCTTCTGCGATTTGTTCATAGCGGTATTTACCTTGTGCTTGCAGCTGGGCCTGATAAGCATAATTTAAATCAACAACTTGATTGCTTTCTGTTAAAAGAGCACCTGCACGTGAAAATCCATTTTGACTGTATGTGATTAATTTCATAATTTGCAACTTCCCCTCTTTCTTTGTTTCCAATTAGTGTACTTAAGTTACTAATATGATAAACTAATATTCAGATAATTGTCAATAATAAAACTTCTGAAAATATCATCTGCTGAGAAAAATCAGGTATAAGGGGATTTCTTGAATCTTTTTTATTGAAAAATTGCTATACTTTTTAATAAGAGGAAAAGCCTAAGATTAGACTTTCCCGTGTATTCTTTGTTAAGGTTAATCTCAAAATGGACAAACGAGGTAATAGACGGCATTTATTTTTCAAAAAGCTCTGTTAAACTTGATTGTTGATTTCCGTTCCAGGCACTTCGCTTTCCTGCGGGCGACCGACGAGCCTCCTCGACACTTCGTGTCTGCGGGGTCTCGTCTGTCTCGCTTCTCCCGCGGGAGTCTTCGTGCCTTCCGCTCCAATCAACAAGGGACATAAAAATCAACATTGACCTTTAACACAGCCTTTCAAAAAGAAGAGATGTGAGGAGAATAGAGATGGAAGTAGTAAAAAGCAACTCGATGATTCAATCCTTGCAAATCGGGATTGGGATTCTTGAGATTATCGCAGAACAGAACAGACCGTTGAAATTTACGGAAATACAGGAACTGACCGGTATTTCGAAAAGTAATCTATATAAATATATCAATACCTTTGTGCAATCGCAGATCCTCCACCGTGATAGCGAGACCGGATCTTATTTGTTTGGAAGCAAACTAATCAAGTTTGGATTGGTGGCGGCGGATCAGGAGAATGTGCTCGGACGCATTACGCCATACTTGGAAATGCTGAGCAAAAAATCGAATTGTTCGGTAACGTATTCGATCTGGACGGAAAACGGCCCGATGGTGATCAAGCTGTATAACAGTAATGGCGGGTTTAATATCGGGGTTCAGGTCGGTACCATTTTACCGCCTGGCTCTTCGGCAGGAAAAATATTCCTCACCTTTAAGGAGCAGCCCTTAATCAGCGAATGGAAGGAACAGGAATTAGAGGGGATGCCGCTGGAGCAGCGCGAGGCGTTTGAACAAGAGCTGCGAACGATTCGTCAAAGTGAAATCGCCTTTGCGGCAGAACCAATCGTACAGTCCGTTTCATCCGTCTCTTTCCCGGTATTCAACCATCAAAAGCAGTTGATTAGTGCCGTAGCCGTTGTCGGCTTCAATGGTCAAATCCCAAAAACAGAAGACGAACCCTTGAGTCAATATATCAAAGAAATCAGCAAACAAATATCATCCTTCTAAAAAGTGAAGCACATGGATACCTAAACAGGGTTCCGTGCTTCACTTTTTTTATGCAGCAAAACTCACTATGGACGAGATGATTTTTTGAGCTAGAAACCTCAATAAATAGTACAAGCATTTTATTAAATAATGAATATCTATAATTAAGGTTTATTTATGTGAAAAGGAGAAAGTTAAATGAACAGATACCAGGTGCCTGATAGGCATAATGTAAATTGGAATCTTCCTAAATGGTTTTGTTGTGCGAATAAGATTGATAGGAAGCGATGTAAGTGCATAGAAATAGATTGCTGCTGCAGGGTGAAAGTGGAATGCTGTTGCGAAGGAAAAGCAGATTGCTGCTGCAGGCACAAAGAACATTGTGGCTGCAGTCATAAAGAAAATTGCTGCTGTAAATGCAAAGAACATGGCTGTTGTAAGAGTAAAGAACATTGTTGCTGTAGGAATGAAGCAGATTGCTGCTGCCGGCATAGGGAATGCTGCTGTGATCGGAAAGAACATGGCTGTTGTAAATGCAAAGAACATGGCAGTTGCAAATGCAAAGAACATGGCAGTTGTAAATGCAAAGAACATGGCAGTTGCAAATGCAAAGAACATGGCAGTTGCAAATGCAAAGAACATGGCAGTTGTAAATGCAAAGAACATGGCTGCTGCAGGGGCGGAGAAAATGATTGACAAATATTGAAATCATTCATAATAATGCAAAGAGGGCAGGGAGCGGATATCTCCCCTGAACGAAGCATGTATGGAAGCCCTGCCTACTTCGAACGTTCTTCGCAAAAGAAAAGTCAAAGTGATACCCCGAATTTAATTCCAGTTATTGGGGATGATGATAACGAGGAGGGAATGTATGGAACTTGATGGTAATATACTGAAAGACAAGGCCCGAAAGGCAATGAGTAAGTTGAAAGCGAATCTGAAGGAATTCTACTATCATAAGGCCGAAATTCCATCTGCTTCGGTCCAGCAGATGGCTGAGTTCATTCAGCAGCACCCTGACACACAGGTCAGCACGAAAAGCCTCTTGGGCAATACTTATCGCTTCTTCAATCTAAAAATAAACGACGATTATTTTTACTTAGAAACCAATAATAACCGAATTTTACAGCTGGACGGTTTTGCAAACGGAAAGGAATTTGTGTCGTATCGATCCTATCGCGATTCTAATGATTTGCATACACAAATAAAATTGACTTAAAGATAGGAAATAGAAAATTCGCGATCGCAAAAGGTCGGGGCGCCGCTATGACGTCCCGATTTTTGGTGATGCCCAATTTACATGTCCTTCATAAGCGGTATGAAGGACAAAACCGCGCACCAGATCGAAAAAAAGGTCCTTCATAACCCCGGAAATAGCGCTGCAACGCAAAAAACACGAGCACTGCCCGATAAACGGCTGCAGCGCTCGTGCCTAAAAAATATTCTAACCATCGTTAATAAAGCAGGAAGGTTCTCTTGCTCCGAAAAAGGGTTTGGGAAAAGGGGAATGTCTTAACGGATGGGCAAAAGAACCTTCCAGCACCATCAAAATACGGTACAATACATATCAGAGATATGCGGGCAAGACAGAGAGGGAGCGGCTCGAACGAATAAACCGTCCCAGCATCTTACTATCTGCCTAATTGAGCCCTTCCATCCTGCGTCATGTTTTCCGGTGACCATGCCGGTTCCCAGACTAAATGAACATCGGCATTTTGAATCCCTTCCACTTCCTCAAGGCGGGTTTTTACACCGCTGACAATGCTGTCATGAAGCGGGCATCCCGGTGTCGTAAGCGTCATCGTCACCGAAACCGCGCCTTCCTCAGGAAAATCGATATTATAAACTAATCCTAAATCAACCACATTAATATTCAGCTCAGGGTCGTAAACATCCTTCAATGCTTCCAATACTTTCTCTTTTAAATCCATAATTCAAACCTCCTATTTTCGCACAACTTTTCCGATTGAAAAACAAAAGACAACACACGCAACGGCAAAGATCAGCTGGCCCGGGAAATAGACTATCTTGCTTCCGCTAAAAAGACCAACCGCAACACCAATGATGCCAAGCACCAATGCTGAAAAAATCGGGATCGCCGCTTTATCGTTGATCATATCCTTCAGCGTCGGAACATTTTGTTTACCCATTTCCTTGCTGTATTTCGCCGTCCACCAGAGGAACGGAACAATTTTATACAAATAACCAATGATACTGAAAGCAATCCAAATCACGATATAAAGGAACAATAACGGGCCGGCCACTTGGTTAAAATAACCAAACAACGCTGCAATAAATGCCGCTAAATGAATCAATCCGCCGCTGATAATCGCAACAAGGGCAAACATAAAGGAAATGTCGAGCTTCTTCTTGAATCTTTTTTTAATAATGAGCGAAATGTGGTAAGCGAACACGGCAAATCCGGCAAATAGCAAAAATAGTGCCGCAGTCAATAATCCGCTCGATTCAATGAAAAAGGAGACGATTGCCGCGATTAACCCGGCGGCATAAAGAGGATAAACGTACTTCGCCGGAGCCATCGTATAGCCGTGCGACAAAGAAAACATCGGCACCATTTTATAGGAAAAACCGAAAATCAAGAGCGTAAACCAACCGGTGGTACCGAGCAGCACATGGCTTTTAATAATCGCCATATACGTATTCCCATCCATGCCGTATCTCATTCCGGCCAGCATCGTGATGCCGAGAGTGATCGTCGAAAGCAGACAAATCAGTCCTGTTCCGACGTAAAGTGTTAAAATATTCGGCTTCGCCTGTTTCCTTAAGGTCAAGAACATTTGCAAAAGAAACATCAGAATGCCGGTCATGGTCATAATTCCGGGAATCAGCGCACTCCCTGTGTCGTAAAACAACGTATGGGCAAACCAAAAGACTCCCACTGCCGTCACGCCAAATTGAATGAAACCGAATTTTTCACTCCAAATCGGTGTCAGAAAAGCAACAGGCACGAGCTGGTACATCGCCCCCATCGCCACCATCAGCGCCCAGCCCAAAATGAATAAATGAGCCGCTGCCCAAATCCCAGGCACCCGAAAGATGCCATCCGCCATATAATGCCCTTGCAGCAAAAGCAAAGCCTGCGACCCAACTAAGGCCACCATGCTCGTAAAAATAAACGCAAACGGCAACTTAATATTCGTCTCATTGCCAGTCTGTGAAGGATTCAAATACTTCACCTCCCGAAACAGGGGGAAAACAAAGGGACGGTTCTCACGTTTCCCTAATTCCTTCCAGTCCCCTAAATCATTTCGTAATCTCAATCAAGAAACTGCCATCATCCTGCGGTGTGGTAACATGCTTGTACCCTTTTTCCTCCAGCTGTTCATAAAGAAACATCGGGCGGCGGTCATTAATAATTGAAAGGGTTTCACCTTCAGGCAGCTCCTCCAAAGCAGCCAGTGTCCGCATCATCGGTTCCGGCGGTTCCAGTCCGCGGTTATCCAACTTCATTATCTGTCACCACTCTTCGTAAAAGTGACCTTGAAGTGCTTGCTCTCCAGCTCTTCGATTTCATGCTCAAATCCTTTTCCCTTCAACACATTCAGCAGTGGAGTCGGTTTAAACGGGGCATGTAAAACAAAAACATCGCCTTGTTTCAAATCGCTTACCACACCCATGATTTTATGAAACGGATCTTCCTTTTTCGCTAAATCCTCGCGAACATCCAGCTCTACAGTAGTATTTCCCATTTATTATCTCTCCTTATCAAAAAGTTCATTATTTATTCATGTTCTCAATTAGAACCAATTTCTTATCTTTTCTAGTATTACTCTAACATCTTAAAATTATTGAATCTGTGACGCTGATCATATTTCCGAAAAATATTTGATTATCATTCTCACTAATTCGACACACCACTGTGAACTCTGGGAATTTGTCGAATAAAAGTTGCTGACAAAGACAGTTTGGAAGGAGCAGATGGGTTGATTTATTACCGGATGAAAAGGCAGGTTCTACAAGGGTATACAAAATTAATAGAAGAAAACGAAGCGGGTTCATTCCCGGATAGGGAAGCGTCTTGTATAGGAGTTGGGTGCAGCAGTCAATTTGAGCTGATGCGGAGGAGCAAATGGTGCGGTGTGAAAAAGAAATAGGCAAAAAATCTAAATTTCATGCAACAAGTAACGCATGACTGAATATTATAAAAAGCGAAAAGGTGAGCCACTATGAACGGGTAACTCACCTTTACTTTCATTATTTAATTAGAGTTTCTTTGGTGAGTACCAAGGGTTAAGAGGGGAGATCAACAACATCAAAAGGAACTACTTTAAAAAAATAGGATTGTGGTTTTTCAGCTTCTAATTTATCAAGTTCAGAAAATAATTTCTTATACTCTACAATGGATAATTCTCCGTAGATATAACATTTTTGGATATAATCAAGAACTTCATTGACATCTGACGGCTTACGATTCTTCTCAACTTCGAAACGGTGAATGGAGTTTTCCAGCATCATAATTTAAATCTCCTCACTTTTTTTGAATTTTATATTTTTTTTGATTTTTGAATGTATTAAGATTACTTCCTTCTGAAAAGAAGTATAGCATAGGATTTTCATTGGAACTAATTTCTGAAAATTTAAACTAACGACATTTTTCTCCATGATTTGTTATATAGGACGCTAAATCCCAAAAAATTGGGACCGATATCCAGCAAAATGAAGAAAATCACCCGTAATTTGTCGATAAGTTTTTTAAAAAAAGTCATCAAAAACAGAACGGTCTGTCAAAAATTAGGAATGAATAATATTGTGTATTAGTACAATTATTATCTGCTTAAAGTATAAAACATTCTGTTTCAGTCTTAAATAGGAAATGGGTGGGAACAATGATGATAAGGCTTATCCTGCTTTGTGCCGATAAAGCTGCTGTCGTTTAGACAACCCGCAATAATGAACTTAATTTCATTACCTTTTGTACGGCAGTCTGTTCTAAAACAGCTGTATATAAGCTCAAAAGTCACCCGGCTTTTACAAGGAATACGTTTATGGGCAAATGTCCTCAGCCCGGTATTTGAAACACGGCAGCCTGCTCTCTATCCCTGGGCAGGCAGGTCACCCAACAACTTTTACATACAAAAAAGCAGAGGCTCATTATTTCCTCTGCTTTTTTAGCGTGGCAGAAATTTACCCATTTTTAATAGCTGTTCGAATTCCTGAGTGGGGACAGGCTTGCTGTACAAATAACCCTGAATCTCATCCACATGGATTTCTTTCAAGAGCCGCAGCTGCTCAATGTTTTCTACCCCTTCCGCAACGGTGCGGATATTCAGTTTTTTTGCCAGTTGAATAATCGAAGCGACAATTTCAGAACTGACCGATTCAAGCGGAATTCCTTCTATAAAAGAACTATCGATTTTTAACGTGTTTGTTTTAAGGTTTTTTAAATAACTAAGTGAGGCATATCCTGTGCCGAAATCATCAATGGCCGTTTTAACCCCCATTAATTTTAGATTATCGATTTTGCCGGATACCATCGCTTCATCCTTCATCAAAGCCGTTTCCGTAATCTCAATTTCCAAATACTGCGGCTCCAGACCTGTCTGCTTTAGTACACGGGCCACTTCTTGAATCATCTCGGAATGTAAAAATTGGATCATCGAATAATTGACGGAAACGATAACCGGGGATAACCCGGCATCCTGCCACTTTTTATTTTGCCTGCAGGCTTGATACAGCACCCATTCCCCGATCTGGCCAATCAGTCCTTCCTCCTCAGCAAGAGGAATGAATTCCAGCGGAGATACAACGCCGAATTTCGGATGATTCCACCTGATTAAAGCCTCGGCACCAATGATTTTGTCGAGCCTCGGATCAATCCTTGGCTGGAAAAATAAGAAGAATTCTTCTTCCTTCAGCGCCCTTCGTAAATCATTTTTGAGCACCCATTTCTTTTCCAAGCTGTTGAGCATGTGGTTTGAATGCAAGAGATAGCCATTTTTTACCGCCGCCTTTGTTTGGTGCATCGCAAAGGAGGCATTTTTGATCAGGCATGTAAACCCTTTACAGCCATCCGGGTATATGCACATGCCGATATTCACATTGAGAAATAATTCATACCCATCGATGGCGAATGGCTGGCTGAATAAATGAATAATGCTTTTCGCGCCATTCACCAAATCCTCTTCCGCTATCTTGGGGAGGATGACCGCAAATTCGTTGCCATCAATACGGAATAAAGTCCCCTCAGGATGGACGAATTGGTTTAAGCGAATCGCCGCCCTTTGCAGCAGCTGGTCCCCCATTTCCGTTCCTAACGAGTCATTCACAAATTTGAGACCGTGTAAATCGATAATCATTAATGAAACCGTGCTCATTTTTTTCTGTGCTTCCGCTACTTCCATCTCTAATTGGGACTCGAATAATCTTCGGTTCGGAAGCTTTGTGAGAAAATCATAGTAGGCCATCTCGTAGTACTTTTCTTCTAATATCTTTCTGTCAGTCACATCCTGGCGGATCCCAATATATTGGTAAGGAATGCCATCCTTATTCAAAAGCGGCACAATCGTTGCGCTGCCCCACCAAATAGAACCGTCCTTTGCTTTATTACACGTTTCATTGCGCCAGATTTTCCCGCTGGTAATCGTTTGCCAAAGCTCCTCGAAATACTCCTTCGGATGCCGTCCTGATTTGACGATACGGTGATTGTTCCCCAGCAATTCCTCACGGCTGTACTTTGACACCTCACAAAATCGGTCGTTCACGTAAATAATATTTCCATCAGCATCCGTAGCCGTTACCGCCGCGGTATTCTCAAGCGCATAGGCCAATTTCTCCAATTTTGCTATTTGACTTGATTGTGATAAAGACCTCTCTGGTTTATCTAACAACGCTATGAATATACTTGAGTCATCCCGTACTTCATAGGAAAAGAGATGTAAAGAGAGCGCGCTTTGGTCCTTCCTTTTTCCTGTCAAAACAGCCTCTTTTTCTCCATTTTCAGGTCCTTTTTTTAAAAAAAGAACATCCTCTTCAGCAAACAAATCCCCTATTGTTTTGGACTGTAGTTCATCCCAGCTATAGCCCAGCATGTTCAGGAAATTTGAGTTTGCCAGCAATGTCTTTCCTTCTGGAGCAAACAAATAGATTCCTATTTGCAGTTCATCCATGAGAGAATAGTAAAACTCATTTCTCATCATTTCACTAAGTTGAAATGCATCCTGTTCCAAGTGAATTGCCTCCTGTTTAACAAATAAACCTCTCCATCGCAAGTCTAATATCCATTCACATCCCTAACCTTAATTTTGTTTCATCCAAGATTACAATCGAAAACCATCTCAACAGGATTGCGCTTTAGTTCTAAAGAACTTCGTATGAATGTCCTAGTCCAAACGGCTTTTTCTATTTTTATTAAATGCTGGTTCTTTCTATAAATATACTAGAACAGCCATATAGGAGTTTTGAATTTGTGTGTGTCTATTTTCCTAACTGAATCATCGCTAAATAATAATAGAACAAAAGTCATGTATATTTTGATTATACTAAAATATTTAGAAAAATGTAACCTGTTTGGCTCATAAATTTGGAATCACAAGAATAATTTCCTAACTAATAATAAGTCTTATAGCACTTCTGTCGTTCTTTTGGTCCCGCATTTTCACATCCGCATAGATTTTTCACAGTGTAATTGCTACAATCAGAAAGACAGGGAGAAACGCGGGGACGGTTCTCCTGTTTCTTTTTCAGACAAAGAAATGAGATACATCTATATATAGCGATTAGTAAGGAGAGAATTAGATGTCCATATTAGTTACAGGGGGAGCAGGCTATATCGGAAGCCATACCTGCGTCGAGCTGTTGAATGCCGGGTATGATGTGGTTGTAGCTGATAATCTATCAAATAGTAAGTACGAATCATTATCACGTGTCATGGAAATCACAGGGAAAACCCTGAAGTTTTATGAGGCAGATATTCTTGATAAGCAGGAGCTGGAAAAAATATTTGCCGAAAATTCCATTGAAGCCGTGATTCATTTTGCCGGATTGAAGGCAGTAGGGGAGTCGGTACGGCTGCCGCTTTACTATTACCATAATAATCTTACCGGAACCATTATCCTCTGTGAGGTTATGAACAAGTTTCGGGTGAAAAAATTGGTCTTCAGTTCATCCGCAACCGTTTATGGAGTGCCGGAAAAGATGCCGATTTCCGAGGATTTCCCTCTCGGTGCTACCAATCCGTATGGACGCAGTAAGCTGATGATTGAGGAGATGCTGCGTGATCTATATGTTTCGGATGCGGAGTGGAGCATTTCCTTGCTGCGTTATTTCAATCCCATCGGGGCTCATGAAAGCGGGCGGATTGGTGAGGATCCGAATGGAATTCCCAATAATCTTATGCCGTATATCACTCAAGTTGCTGTTGGCAAGCTGAAAGAACTGAGCGTCTTTGGCAGCGACTATCCTACACCGGACGGCACCGGGGTGCGCGATTACATTCATGTCGTCGATTTAGCCAAGGGTCATCTGAAAGCTTTAGAAAAAATCGTCTCCACAACCGGCATTGATGCCTATAACCTTGGTACAGGAACCGGCTGCAGCGTGCTCGAAACGGTCGCAGCATTTGAAAAAGCCTCAGGTAAAAAAGTTCCTTATCAGATCAGCGAACGCAGACCGGGAGACGTTGCCAGCTGCTATGCCGACCCGGCAAAAGCGAAAAATGAACTAGGCTGGACCGCCGAAAAAGGCATAGAAGAAATGTGCCGCGACTCCTGGCGCTGGCAGAAGAACAATCCAAACGGCTACGAGTAAACAAGGGGACGATTCTCTCGTTTCCATGATATTTCCCAATTTTGGAAAGCAGGGGGGATGCCTCTCTTGTTTACCTAATATTTCCTAAAAGAGAAAGACCGCCTTCCTATTCGATGCACATAAAAAAGTGATGCAGGCATTCAACTCCTGCATCACTTTTTCTTTATTTGGAATTTCTCTTGTTTAATATTTGTCCACCTTCCCGGCATAATCATCAAGCCTGAACAATTCTTCCACAGGAACATTGAATAACCGTGCCATTTTAAGGGCTAAATTTAGAGATGGATTAATATGTCTCCCGGATTCAATTTGGCTGATGGTACGCAAGTTGACATCGATAGCTTGGGCCAAATCCTTTTGTGATAGGCCATGACCGATGCGAAACTCCCTTACTCGATTATATAATTTCAAGTTGCAGTCCTTCCTTTCCCTCGTTCAGATATCCTTATACTCATTTTAAACGGAAAAAATATTATGTAAAAGAAGAATGTAATGAACCCGTAGTAAATAAAAAGGTTATTTCCGATTTTTCCCGATATTATCTATATAAAATGGAAATGCCGGCTAAAAAATGAAACTGGCCGATATAATAGGAAAAGTGGCCGATATATTACCCGAACTGACCGATATTTTTAAAAAAGCGGCCGATATATGACGCGAAGTGGTCGATATCATCAATCAGCCTCCGTTTTCTCCGCGAAAGGCACCCTCACAAGGATCCGTTCCGTGAATCATTTCCGCGCTTTTTGGCAATAGTAGTGAAGTGATATTAACGCTTGCAGCATAATATCTACAAAAATGAATTCCAAAAAGTGAAAGGTGGAAACACAGATGTCAGAAATGCAATTCTTAGACGATGGTCCAATTTTAGCAAAAGGCATGACTTTACTTGATGGTGCAGGAAACAAAATGGAAGCAAAAGAAGAGGCTTACCTCTGCCGCTGTGGTCTTTCGGACAATAAACCGTACTGTAATGGTGCCCACAAAGGGAAATTCGACAGCGATGTAAGAGCATAAGTAAAAAGGGCGGTTCTCTAGGTGCATCAGCACGGGGAACCGCCCTTTCATTTTTCAAAAACAGCACCCCTATTCAAACTAAGCCCCGCAGATCAATGCATCTCACTTTGTTGCAAAACTTTTCCAGTGTATAATTATAATAGGCTTACTGTGAATTTAAGTAGAAGAGGGTGTAAAGGAATGAGACTAGTAAATTTTAAAACTGAAGAGGGAATTCGTTTAGGAATTCAAACAGCAGCAGGCATTATCGATGTGGAAAAAGCAGCCCATACATATTCACTTAATGTTCCAACGACCATTGAGGACTCTATTGCCCGCGGGGAAGAGGGACTTTCCCAGCTGGCTCAGTTAGCGCAAAAAGACGCAGCTGTCATCCCAGAAGGAGAGATAACCTTTGCCCCATGTGTACTGAATCCGGAAAAAATCATCTGCGTCGGTTTAAACTACGCCGACCACGCCGCTGAATCGAACATGGACATCCCTGAATATCCTGTCCTTTTCAGCAAATTCAACAATGCTTTAGCAGCGCATAAGCAAATCATCCCGCTTCCTAAAACAGCGACAAACTTTGACTATGAAGCAGAATTAGTGATTGTGATCGGGAAAGAGGCGAAGGATGTTTCCAAGGAAGAGGCCCTTGATTATGTTTTCGGCTACACAGTGGGTAACGACTTATCCGCGCGTGACCTGCAATTCCGCACACCGCAATGGCTGCTCGGAAAAACGCCTGATCACTTTGGTCCAATCGGCCCGGCGCTCGTAACAGCAGACGAAGTCGATCCTGGGAACCTTGATATTTCTTTGAAGGTCAATGGAGAAGTGAAGCAGTCAGCAAATACATCGCAAATGATTTTCGACTGCGCCACCATTGTCAGCTACTTATCGCAGCACGTGACATTGAAACCAGGCGACTTAATCTTCTCTGGCACACCAGAAGGCGTCGTCCTCGGTTATCCGGAAGACCAGCGCCAATGGCTCAAATCCGGAGACGAAATCGAAGTATACATTGAAAACGTCGGCACTTTAGTGAATATTTTAGATTAATTTTTGAAAAAAAGGTCCTGTGAACGGGGCCTTTTTTTAGAAAAAATGCGGTTAGAATACAAATCGCTCTAACCTGACCGGAATTGCACCTAACTAAAGTGTAACCGCAGCAAATTTTCAATAATTGCACCATAACAGGAGAGAATTGCACCAAAAATAGAATAATTGCACCAGATCCCTTGGTTATTGCACAAATTAGAATAATGACAATCAACCAAGTCAAGCATGGACTCTTCCAAAACAAAAAAGGCCCCATGAAAATTCATGAGCCTCATTTATTAATGAAAGATGATACCGATAATCTGATCGGTTGTCATACCGCTTTCAATTTCAAAAATACCAGGGCGCAAGTTTCCGGAAAGACCGCGTCTTTCAACTTCCTGCGAGAATTCGAGAGCACTTGGAATAATCTTGGCCGTTTCCAACGTTCTGCCGACGTCGATACTCGTCATCCCTGAAGATACATTGACAACTGTTTTGTAAACCACTTTTTGTTCCGCAGCAGGTGCTGCTGGTTCCGTTTTTTCTTTCGTATTTGCTTTTTTCGCATTAGCTGCTTCTTTAGCTGCCTTTTCAGCATCAGCCTTTGCTGAAGCCACAACATCTTCCTGTTGCTGCCACTCTTTTTCTGTATGAATCACATAACCTTTTTCAGCTAATTCCGTTTTCATATCTTCTTCGGACATTTTTTTCACAGTCGTACCGTCACCTGAGCCACCGGAAAGATAGACAATCCCGAGGATTCCAGCGGCAACAATGAGTCCGCCTGCAAAACTTCTTAAAACAGCAGGTGTTATCATGAAACCACCTCGCCCCTTTCATTCTTTTTCACAAATGGAGCAGTCAGACGTTCAATTTCTTCCTTTGATAATTGCTTTTTAGAAGCGATCGTTTCAATGGAATAACCGCGTCTTTGCAAGTTCAGTAATTCACGAAGAAGGCTGCGTTCAGCGCTGGAGACTGAAATTCCAGCTTCAAGGGCCGTGATTTCACCATCAATCTCGACATTACGAAGTTGTTGTTGAAGCTGATGTATTTCATCCTTAAAAGTATAGGTCATTTGGTCTATTTGTTGTTCTATTGTTTTCTCATTCTGATTGTTTTTAACAAATGACACAACTAACAATGCAATAGCAAGAAGAAGCAATATGACTATCGTCCATCCCATTAAAAAAATCCTCCCTAACTTGAATCTTTTTTCTCACCATCATATTATACATGGATTGCTATCAGAATTCGATTGAAAACCAGAAAATACCTCAATAGTCATAGATATTCGATAAAAAATGAGTAGGTAGTTGGTGTCGAAAATTGACGATATTTTCCTATTTTATTTTACCAATGAAGGAAATCTGTGAAGCTAGTTTTTTCTGCGCGCGAAAAAGATGGAATTGATTAAATTCCACCTTTTTCGAGGGCTTTATGAAAAATTAATTTGGGGTACGTGGATATTATTGAATCCCTTTATCATTTAAATATGGACCATATTGCTTGTCAGTATTTGGAATATGTCCATATAACCAATCACGTACGTATGCAGTGATTTCTGGAGTGATTTCAGCTTCACCAGCTTTGAATTTGCCAACGATATCGCTAACAGCAGCAACTAAATCGTCATGCATTTTTTTGTGTGCTTCGTATTGAGGATATTCAGTTTCTACAAAATATTTTTCTTCAGTTGCAAAGTGGTCTACAACATATGCTACTAATGCGTCAAGGTTTTGATCAATAACTGCTCTGTCCCCAGAAAGTGATTCATCTAAAACGTTTACCAATCTAAAAATCTCTTGGTGTTGCTCATCTGCTGCAGATACGTTTGTTACATATTTTTCTTCCCAAGTCATTAATGCCATTTTCGAAAAACCTCCCATAATTTGTAAAAATTCCTTTGAACAATTTCATTTTATCATAAATAAAAACGCTTACAATTCGAAATTGCGTAAATAATTGAACATTTTGTGACAATTAAATCTTAAATAATAACATCTATCACTTAGAACGTCAATAAATAAGTTAACTAACATGAGAATATTTTTTAATATGGAAAAATGTTACAGTTTGGGTTTGGTTTTTCGCAGGAAATTCAAGGAAATTTCTATATATGAATTTTGCTGGGAGTGAAAGGAGGTAGTGCTTACTAATGCCCAAACACTGAGGCTGCATATGAAGGACAAAATTTGAAGAGAATCGCAAACAATGTCCTTCATCAGACATATAAGAAACATAATTCCGCCATTCTCACCAAGAATGGTCCGTTGGAAACAACATCCTTACATAAAAATGAAAACGGTTTAAATTGCCAAAGCCCCGATAGAACAGTGTTTTAGTCACATGTCACAGAATAGCCATGATTTCTCCTATTGACGATTGCTGCTTCTCCTTTTACAATGATAATGAAAATGATTCTCAATCGCACATTAACTTATCAACAAACATAACTAATGAAACCAATCAAGCAAAGTACGGTCCAATATCCAACTTGATCCAACTATCAATCCAAGTGAATAATAAGGAGATGACAGCATGTCCTATCAAATTAACGGTCTGAAAGATATCCATAAAATCTTAATGAACAACAGAAGAATCAATGGTGTAGTAGAAGTGGAAACACTTCGCCTTCGCACTGGGGAGGTTTATCACAATGCCGTTATCACAAATATCGACTTGATTGGATCCTCCATTTATTCCATTGGATTTATGACGGAGGATCAAGAAAACCTCATCATCAATATCAGTGAACTTGGCATGCTTCACGAAGCAAAACACAAAAAAATCCGCGAACTCAACAACCAAAGCTACAAAAAAATCAAAACAGAAGAGAAGCTTAAATTTTTACAACGCCTGTACCAAGTCAACGAAGGCAGCCGCAATCCGATTTTTGTGGAGGAGGCAGCTGCAATCATTGAAGATATTGGCCAGGAAGCAGCCGCAAAAGCAGTGGACACAAGCATTATTTTTCCAAAAGGCAGGGTTTATTCCATTGCCTAAAAGAAAGTGACGTCATTCATAAAAAGGTCCTCCCGCGGTTAGTGCTGCCGGCCCCGGTCCTTTTTTTTGCAGACAACATCAAACTAAGTGCCATGCCTCTCATAAAAAAAGGCTGACGCACGATCCGAGTCAGCCTGCTTGCTTATTCATGATGATCTTCCAGCGTACAAATCGCCGTCGGGCGCTTAATCCGCGGCACAATCGCCTCGTAGACGCGGAAGAAATAATTCATATTATCCTGATCCAAGAAGACTGTGTCGAAATCACTCGCTACCGCCAAATCCAGATTCTGCTTTCCGGCATCAACCACAGCACCGGTTCCGCCCTTAATCATTGGCGACTGGAACACACCCGCCGTCATTAACTCACGGATATGCTCAATTTCCAGCACATGCGTCCCCTGATGAACCCGATGCACCAACGCATATAGTTCAGGTGATAACACAAGGGCATAAGGACCGGTGTGACCCATCCGAAGCAGCTTATTCCGCGCCTCCACCACATCGCTGAAGGCATTCCCGGACTCCATCCAGTCGCTGCGGATATGAGTCAGTTTGCCCTTCACATTCATCAGACCCGGAATATGGAACTCCTTCGAACCGTTGAAAATCAAGTCATCCTCAAGCAGGGCACACTGCTGCGCCGCATTCGCCGAAGCCGAGAAATCAATCGGGCTTCCGAGCAGCTTGGCTTGCTGGATATCCCGCCAATACAGAATAAAATCCTTATAAAGCAGCGGAATCGTCAGCGTCACCCGCCGCGTCGGCACCGACAGCTCCGAATCCTCGCCGTGGAAATTAATCGCCCCGCGCTCTGTTGTCTCATAAATGTCATTCGTTACTGACTGAATTCCCTCGCCAAGAGGTCCATAAATATCAATAAACCGCCGGCCCACCAGCTGTTTCTTCGTACTCTCAAATACCGTCTTCTCAAGCTCCTGCCACTCATCCCTCGTCAACGAAGCCTCAGGAAACTGCATCACCTTATCCATTCATAACCACTTCCTTTTTTTATGTAAAAGCTTTGTTAAATCTTGTTGTTGATTCATAAACCGCCTTATGTGCATGGGTTCACTAAAGTTCCTTGTGCCAAGGAAAAGTCGTTCACGCCATACACATAAGGCTATTATCAACACTGAACTTTAACTGAGCCTATGTAAAAATAATTCCAATTTGGAAAATGAAGAAACACCCTGTGTTTACTCACTTCTTTCTATATTAATAACCGAATCTTTTGATGACTTGAACGTCCTTGGGTGTCTATCCATTATTGAGGGAAACGCAAGAACCATCCCCGTGTTTCACCCGTGTTTCAAACTTCCAACCGTCAGACCTTTTTTGGGGCGGGAAGTCGAGACGTGCTGCTGTGCTGGCTCATCTCCACCCGAATAGGCATCAATTTTAACTGCACCATGCCCGTCCTTTTCGTCCGTTGGAATGGCAGTTTGTAGTGGTGCTGCGCCGTGGAATGACCCGTTTAATGCGTTCAAAATCTCTTTCATCATCTGATAATCCGTAAAAGTAAAGTCGCGCAGCTCCTGGACCTTTGCTTCAAATTCCGTGCCCTTAAATTGAAAAAGGGATAAATCTAAATGTTCGAGAAAATTATGTAAGCCAAACTTCTCAAGGCTGATATCCTGCAGCAGGTGAACGAACTCAAGCTGATTATCGGGGACTTCGCCGCCAGTGTTTAAAATCGATTGAATCTTCGGCATCAGAATCGCCAATCGATCAGAGCGGTGCTCCTCTTCTTCGTAAATATGGTGCCAGTAAAGGCGCTCATGGTCATCCGTTGAAGTCTCCATAATCGGTGTAATCATCCCCATAAATTCGCCCAAAGCATCCTTTGTGCGCTTAAAAATCTCATCCATCTCAGAAAAACTCGTTTTCACCCAATTTCCCTCCCTTTACTACATACATTTCTTCCCATTTTTTAAAAACAATAAACCCGTTAATAAAGGAAAGGCAGGAAAAATTCCACTATTTAGGGAAATGCAAGAACCGTCCTCATGTTTCCTGAGCGCACAAAAAAAGCCAATCCTTTAGGATTCGCTCTGATTAGGAAAACGTATTAAAATGATCCATTCATAATAAATAGGCTCATTCAGCTGTATACGGCGGTATAGACATGGTTAATTAAATAGTCTTTTTCTCGGACGATTTCCGTACTTGATATAGAGGGCGCCTTCGCTCGATTTGAACAGTCTGATACCGATTAATTTTAATGGCGTTCCAATCTCTTTCATTGCAATTAATGGCATAGTTCATCTCTCCAATGCTTAATAGTATAATTAATTCCAATTATACCTCAAAAGAGAACATTTTACTAATGTGTGTTCTTTGGGTAGAACGAATCAATGGTATCCATTTATTAGGATTTTAAAATCCATCTAAATAATGATAAACTAATCTATGGACACATTTAATTCGTATATTTTGATATATTAATATAATATTTGGAGGGGAATTATGAAATTAAAAGGGATGATCATCGGCGGAACCGCCTTGGTTCTGCTTATTTCAGCTTCCGGGTACTTTTTTTATGAAATGAATAAAACCGATAACGGAGCATCGGTTGCCCGCGTGCAACAGCCTGAAGCGGACAAAGAACGAGAGGAAAAGGGCGATAACCGCGATAGCAACATGGAAAACAGTGATCAGAAAAACGCTGCGGATACGGAAGGGCAGGCAGACACAACGGGCGTTCAAAATCCGGAAACTCCGGTCGATAATATAAATGAAGAAACTGGGACGACTGGAGAAAATAGTGCACCAACGGCGCCGGAAACTTCCGGCAATATAGGGGAAACGCCGGCAGCCGCACCGAATAACAAGCAAACCGGAGGACTTTACTTTGCCACCAGGGAAGAAGCCGTTGCATTCGGGTTCAGCCGCTTCACCCAAGAAGAAATCGATCTATACAACCGTGCTTCCGCAAAGGGTCTAACCCCGGAACAACAGGAACTGGCGATCCAAATGGCCTATTCACGCTTTACGGCAGAAGAAATTGCTGCAATTGAAGAAGCGCTGAACCGGTAGTTTGTCCCCGGTAATCTGCTTGATGAAAGCGCGGATAGCTGCAGAAAAACTATTTTATAAAAATAAAAGCACCGATTATCTTTGTAGAAAAACAGGCGTCCTATATTTTTCCTTATTATGACAGGGGAAAGGTATAATAGTTACTATAGTCATATCATTTGTTAATAAAAAAAGTTAAAAAGACTCAGGTGTGTGAAAAACCGTCTCAGCTAGTTTTTTCCCAAATTGAGATAGGTGCCCATCTATACAAGAAAAAGGGGGGCGTTTTTGCTATTATTCTATTGAAATAAAGGTAGGATTATCTTAAACTAACCTTTGGGATTAACGCAATCATGATGAGAAAGTTTTTTACATATAGGGCTGTTCTTCAGGTTCCGGCAGTTTGGGGTACTAGACTGTGGGAGGGGAGCGTCGTTCTCTATTAAGGTGACGCAAGATTGAAGAGACAGTCCATATTTTATTCCTCTAGTCACAAAGAAGGCTAGGAACAACATGCAGGGGAGAAAAATTATTAGGAGGATATAATGGAAGAGGAAACAATAAGTTTAAGAGAATTATTTGCTGTATTAAAGAAGAGGTTTGCTTTAATCGTCATTGTCACTCTTTTAGCAACGATCGTAAGCGGGGTAGTGAGCTATACTGTCTTAAAGCCCGTTTATAAGGCATCGACACAAATTCTTGTCAGCCAGGCAGCAGCAGGTTCCATCGCATCATTAGCAGGAATATCACTAGATACAGATGCTAAATTTATTGAAACATACAACGTCATCTTGAAAAGCCCGTATATTTTGGATCAAGTTATTAAAGAATTAGATTTGGATACTTCAGCACAAGGTCTGAACGGCAGTGTCAGCGTCACGCAGGAAGGGAAATCACAGGTAGTCAGCATCGCGGTAGAAAATCATGACCCGGCTGAAGCCGTGATTATCGCGAACGAAATTGCACAAGTTTTTAAAGAAGAAATCTCTAAGCTAATGAGAATCGATAATATTCATATTTTATCTCCGGCTGAATTACCGGAAAATCCAGCACCAATCAAACCGCAGCCAATGTTAAATATGGCGATTGCCTTTGTGGTCGGTTTAATGGCCTCTGTCGGAGTGGCATTCTTACTGGAATACTTAGATAACACGATTAAATCTGAGCAGGACATCGAAAAATTGCTTGGACTGCCTGTACTTGGTGCCGTTAGTAACATTACCGCAGCAGATGAACAGAGATCATCTTCCCATACAAATATAGGCAATCTGAAGAAACGAGGTGATAAAGTTGAGGCTTAAGAAAAACGCGAAAAACATCGTGAGACAAAATAGAAGTCTTATCACATCAAGCAACCCTCGTTCACCGATTTCAGAGCAATACAAAACAATCCGGACGAACATTCAATTTTCTTCAGACCTGGGCATCCGTACGATTGTTGTTACCTCGTCGGGACCAGGAGAAGGAAAATCGACTACAGTGGCCAATTTAGCGGTTGTTTTTGCCCAGCAGGGAAAGAAGACGCTGCTGATTGATTGTGACATGCGTAAACCAACGGTACATTATACCTTTCATGTTGAAAACCAGCGCGGTCTGACAAGCATTCTGACAAAACGCAATGAATTGCAGCAATGCATCCAGGAAACGGAATTGGAGAATCTATCCGTTTTGCCTACAGGACCGATTCCGCCAAACCCGGCAGAGCTGCTTGGTTCACAAGCTATGAAGGACATGCTGGACAAGGCTTTGGAAAGCTTCGATATGATTTTAATCGATACGCCGCCGGTTCTTGCTGTTACGGACGCGCAAATTCTTGCTAATCAATGTGACGGGACGATCCTGGTGATCAAAAGCGGAGAAACCCCTATCGAAGCAGCTGTCAAATCAAAGGAGCTGCTCCTCGCCGCTAACGGCAAATTGCTGGGCACCGTTTTGAACCATAAGAAAATTCAAGATAGTCACTATTACTACTACTACGGAAGAGAGTAATCTTTTCGCAGAAAACTCAAGTAAAAAACCTCTACCTTAAAACGCCGGGTGGAGGTTTTTTGTTAAATAGAAACGCACTAAAACTGTGACAACTCGCTGATTACCTGTGTCATCCGCTCCTGCTTCTTCGCGGTATACTCATTTTTAAACGGTACTGCATCGTTTACATCGTAACCGTATTTTTCTAAATCAAGCTGAAACTGCTTATAATAAGCATCAAAGGTTTTATCTGCATTCGTTTCAAGAAGTTCCGCAAATTCCTGGTATTTAGCGATTAATTCATCCTTTGAATATTTCTTGCTGACAAAGTCGGCTTTTGCTTGTACGACTATTTGATCCACTTTACTGCTTTCCTGAACCTCCAGCTGTGTAAAAACCTCCTGATAGGCCGCTTTAATCTCTTCTAAAGAAGTCCCGGGAAGCGCAGTAGTACCGCCTTGGGCTTCAACTGCAGCATCCCCGCTGTTTGCAGTTGCGGTGGTTTCTGTGCCGTCATTACTAGATTGTGTTCCAGTGCCGGCGCCTGAATCACTTCCCTGGTTGCCGGAGGAATCTGCACTTCCGGAGACATCCGCGGTTCCAATATTATTCACTGGTGCATGACCAGTCAAATTCGGGTCAGTCTTTTTTACTACTTCAATTTTTTCCTTTGCTTTTGCTGATGTCACTTCTATCTTATTATTCCAATGAACAAGGCTAAAAGTAATGGCTGCCGCCGTTAAGATAACAGCACCTAAAATGGTTAGATTCTTTTTCATAATCGCTCCTCATTTGAAAATAGTATATAAAAATAATGATAAACTACCATATTTTAAAGAGATACCCGCTTTATTCATTATATAAGATTTATAGCAGAAAAATAAAGGACAGGAATTTTTTTGTAAATAAAATCAATTGAAAAACTGCTACTTTTGATATAGTATTAATTTATCAGACGAATGATATTTTCATATATTTTCTATTTTTGGCAATTCGGAAAAACAGAACAATAAATTTAGAGGTGAGGAAATGAAAAAATATCCATTTAGTAAGAAGGCCATAACAGCTATCCTGGCTGCTACGGTTGCGTTTTCCCCAGTAGTTAGTATAGGGGGAGTTTTTGAGCCTAGTACAGTTGAGGCAGCAACAGCTAATGATGCGTTAACTCGGATGCAAACAATTTATAGTCAATTCAGTACTCCTGAAAAAGTAATCTTTAATAAAGCTGCCATTGCATTAAAAGATGAAACAAAATTTACCACTGATGATTGGAGAGATGTATTAACAGCTGAAGTGGCCAATAATTTTAATGCAAAATTAGTTGCAACTGCAAATAATGCAGATACTACAACAAATTACAGTACTGTATCTGCTGAAAGTATTGCAGCTGCAATTGCAACTCTATCTTATGATGCAAGTTCGTCAAATTTAGCTACAATGCTGTCAGACTTTAAAACCTCTCCTCAAGGTGAAGCATTGGAATATATTGTAGGACCAGGAACAACTGATTTAGTATTACAGTTTCTAGCTGATTCTGAAAAGAAACTTTGGGATAAAGGGTTTGCTTCTATTTATACTACTTTAAAAAATGGTGGAACGATTGAAACCATTACTAAACAAGTTAGAGATGAATTAATTAGTGAAAACCCTACGTATGCTACTCTTAATTCAACGTTATACTCTGAATTAGGTACTAATTTAGATGGTATAATTGAAATGAAAAACCGAATTAATGAAAAGCTTGTTTCAAAAACAATTATTACAGAATCAGAGTTATCAACTTTGCGAGACGCGTTTATTTTAGCTGCATTTCTAGCTGGAAATCCTAATGGCGGAGGCGGCGGAGGCGGCGGTGTAGTACCACCTGCACCAACTGAAAATCCAGCCCTAGGCGAAGTTACACTTCCACAAGACGCAACTGAAACAGTAAAACAAGGCAGCACTGTCGTGACCCAAGTCCCTGCAGCAAAAGTGGCTGAGATTGTTACCCAAATCACAGCTGAAAAAGCGGTTATTCCGTTAACTCTTGGTGCACCGGCTGCTGGCGAAACAGCTAAAGCAGAGCTTCCTGCAACGTTATTTACTCAAGCAGCGGAAAAGAACGCAAATGCAGCGGTTAATGTAAAAACAGAAGAAGCAAGCTATCAACTTCCTGTTAGTGAAATCAATGTAGCTTCATTAGCAAATGAACTTGGTGTTGCGGCCTCTGATGTTAAAATTGAAATCTCTGTCAATGTAGTTCCACAAGCAGAAGTAAAAGCTGATTTAGATAACAACAAACTGAACGCCGTTTCAGACGTTATTGAATTTACAGTGAAAGCTGTTTCTGGTGATAAAGAAGTTTCCGTTTCTAAATTCTCAACTTACGTAAAACGTACAATCACTGGAACTAAAACGTTTAATCCTGCTCGCACAGCAGTGGTTAAATTAGTCAATGGAAAATTCCAAGGCGCTCCAGCTACGTTTAATGGAAAAGAAGCGACTATTTACAAAAAAGATAACTCTAAATATGTTATCGTTGAAAACGACAAAACATTCACTGATGTCGACAATGGCAAGAACTTTGCTGAAGCATCTATCGAAAAATTAGCTTCAAAATATATCATTTTCGGTAAATCAGATACTGAGTATGCAAATAGCTTAGCGATCACTCGTGGTGAGTTTGCTGCGTTAATTTCTCGTGCACTTGGCTTAACTGCACAAAATCCAACTCAATTAAAATTCACTGATACACCAAATACAAAAGCTGTTAACCAAAACGGCGAAATCAATGCAGTCGCTGAAGCAGGTATTGTCTCTGGATACGCTGGTAATATCTTCAAACCAGACCAGCCAATCAACCGTGCAGAAGCAGCGATCATGCTTTCTAAAGCTTTAGATTATGTTAAAGTTGCAAGCTCAGAATATACTACAAGCAAAAAGCTTGCTGACTTCAAAGACGATGCTGTAATCGGTACAACAAGCCGTCAATATGTTGAAAAAGTATACCAAGCCGGTCTTATGAGCGGATTTAGCGATAAATCATTCGGTCCTGACAAATCAATGCAGCGTGACCAAATGGCTGTCGTTCTTGATAAACTTCTTCAAGCAGCTAAATTAATCGACTAATTACAAAAGGAGCTGTCCATTTTGGGACAACTCCTTTTTAATTTCTTTTCAAATTAGTCATAAGCCTGATTTACCCGGCAATCCAACTTGCTTCACCAGCCGAAAAATTGGTTCCCGGCCCTTAAATTGAAAGATATCGGCAACTCTTCTGATATATCGTCCACTTCGAACAATATATCGGCAACTTCGGATACAATGCTTCAGGCTCTAAAACCGTCTCTAAAACTCCGACAACTCACTAATCACATGCGACTGCCGTTCTGCCTTTTTCTGCTGATACTCATTCCGAAAACTCACCGCTTCATTGGGATCATGACCGTTCTTTTGTAAATCAGCCTCCAACTGCTGGTAAATGGCATTAAAGGATTGATCCGCCTGGTCTTCAAGAGAAAGGGCGATTTCCTGATATTTAACCAGTAAATCCTCTTTCAAATACTTACCACTGACATAGTCAGCTTTTGCCTGCACGACGATTTGATCGATTTTGCTGCCTTCCCAAACCTCTAGATCAGAAAAAGCCGCACGATAAGCCGACTTAATGTCTGCTAATGCCGTACCGGGTTGGTTCGGTGCGGCAACGGGGGAGGAAGGACTCTCTCCGCTGCCATTTTTTGTACCGGGATTTCCCGATTTTCCCTGGCCCAGCATCCCGTCATCGGCCGTATTCGAATCAGATCCACCCGCTTGAGCGTTTGTTGATGTCCCTGCGTCACCGCTGCCGAGCGGAGCATCACCGGTTAAATCCGGGTCTGACTTTTTCACTATTTCAATCTTTTCCTTAGCAGATTCAGAGGTTGTTTCTATTTTCTCATTCCAGCTTACGATGCCGAACGTTAGGAACACAATAGCAGCAAGCGCCCCTCCAATGAGCAAATACATTTTCTTCATAAGATCCCTCTTTTCCGATAATATTTGGGTATAATTGGCAAATTATTAGTCTGTAAAATAATTTCTGATTGATTTGATTATACAAAAATGGCCAAAAAAAGAAAGGTTTTGCCCAAATTGCAGGACTTATTACCTTTGCTCCTGCTTCAAATACACTAAATCTACTTTTTGTGTTCTCAATAAAGGATGACTATGTACCCTTTAAAAAACACTAGGATTTAAGATAGTATGTATTTAGCATGTAAACTTACATATTTTCACATATCTATTTTACTTTAGATGTGTCAGAAAAAAGAAATATAAGAGGTGAAACCAGTGAAAAGATATCCTTTTAGTAAAAAAGCAGTACAAGCCATTTTGGCAGCAGCGATAGCCTTCGCACCAGCGGCCGGCCTTAGCGCTGTTCAAGCAGAAGCAGCTGGAACAGAAAATTCGGTGACTGCAGCCGCCTATAATGCCAATGATTTAGCTGCAAAGTTAAACCCGATTTACGCCGAACTAAAAAAACAAGAGAATGCAGCATTTCTGCAAAAAATTAAAGATGCCCAAACAGAAATAGGAAAATTGGATTGGAATACATACGCAGATAGAATCGTGACTGCAAATGATCAAGCAAAAGTAACCGCTATGGCCACTTTGCTTAAGGCGGCGGCTAATATGGCAGCCAGTACATCCCCTGACGAGTTGCAAACGAACTTAACACAATTAAGTAACACAAGTTCAACTATTGCAGCACAGTTTGGAAAAAATGTATCGGCTCAAGAAATTCAGGAATTAATCATCGGTACAGCGATTGAATTCTATAACCGCTTGAAGACTCTTAACCCAAATGCAACAGAGGCTGAAATCAATACGGCTTTAGAAAATGCTGTCACAGCAGTTATTATTAGCAGTATCCAAAATAATCAGGATCTGGCAACTGTATTTCTAAAAAATATAAGTATAGATGAAGTCAAAAAGGCAGTGTCAGAGATTATAGCGAAGGTAGACCCAAAAGGTGAAGTGAGAAAGGCATTTTTACATGCAGTGAAGAAGGTTGAAAACGGCACTCCTGGTGGCGGAGGCGGCGGAGGAACCGATCCAGATCCAGGGCAGCCGCAGCCAATCCCGTATCCACCAGGTCCTGGCGAAGCCAAAGTACCGGCTGATGCAGCTGTCATTGAAAAAATAACTTCCAACGGTCAAACACAATTTGTAACAAAGGTACAGGCTAATAAGGTAGATGAAATTGTCGGACTGATCTCCGGTTCGAACAACGTTATTGTGCTGCCATTACCGCAAGCGGCAGAAGGCGAAATCAACAAAGCCTTGATCCCGGGAGCGTTTTTTACAAAAGCACAAGCGAAGGATCCAAATGCCATTCTATATGTAAAAACAGCAGAAGCTGGTTATAAACTTCCTGTCAATGCCATCAATATTGCTGACTTGGCGCAAAAACTTGGCGTTGCCGCTGATGCGGTCTCAATCGAAATCACAGTGAATATCGTTGACGCGAATCAAGTACAAGGCGCGATTGCGAAAAATAAATTAAATCCGGTTTCCAAGGTGATTGAATTCACTGTAAGAGCAGTTGCTGGTGATAAAGCAATCGAAATATCTAAATTCTCAACATACGTAAAACGGACAATCGTTGGCCATAAAAACTTCAATCCTGACAGAACAGCTGCCCTTCGTTTAGAAGGTGAGAAATACCAAAGCACTCCAGCTGTATTTGCCGGAAATGAAGGAACGATTTTCAAAAGGGATAACTCGAAATACGTGATCGTAGAAAACGATAAAACATTCACCGATATCGACAATGGCAGAAACTTTGCTGAATACTATATCGAAAAATTAGCTTCAAAATATATCATTTTCGGAAAATCTGAAACAAGCTATGCTCCAAGCGATGCGATTACGCGCGGTGAGTTTGCTGCTTTAATTTCACGTTCATTCGGTTTAACCGCACAAAATCCAACTGCATTGAAATTCCCGGATACACCGAATACGAAGGCGGTTAACCAAAACGGTGAAATTAACGCTGCCGCCGAAGCGGGGATCATCAATGGGTATGGGGATGGAAACTTCCGTCCGGACAAGCCGATCAACCGTGCTGAAGCAGCGATCATGATTGCCAAAGCGATGGAATATGTAAATGTTGCAGACTCCAAGTATGATAAAACGAAAAAGCTTGCGTCATTCAAAGATGATGCTGCTATCGGAGCATCAAGCCGTGCAAGTGTCGAAAAAGTCTACCAAGCTGGCATCATCAGCGGGTTTGCCAATGGCGAATTCGGACCAGACAAATCGATGCAGCGTGACCAAATGGCGGTCGTATTAGAAAAAGTTCTAAAAGCCGCAGAATTAATCAACTAAAGGAAAAATGAAAAACGGGGCATCAGTCACAGCGATGCCCCGTTTTTTTGCACTCATTACAATCATGATCACAAAACCGGAAGGGCTGGCATAAATGACGCTGCCATCTTTCATTCCTCCGGATACCGTTTCTTAAAGCCTTCATTTTTTTGCTTTGCAAACATGGTTTCTTGTTTGTTTCGACCGGTAGTTTGTAAGCGCACGTTAATGTCGAGCGATTTAATTGTGCCTTTTTCCAGCGGAATAAGCCCATTCTTTTCTACCTTTTTCCATGCTTGATTTTTTTGGCGGTAAGCAACTGTCGACAATTCAAAAAGATCAATATTCTTCTTCTGTCCATAATCATATGCCGTAAGAATCTCCTTTTTAATCGTTTTGGCCACTTCTTTTTCAATTTCTTCCCTTTTCATGTTAAACTTCGTCATTTGCAGCGTGCCTTTTACCTTCAATCTAATATTAAAACGAATTTTTCCATTCTCTACAACAGGCTGTACCTTTATCTTTTTGTTATAGACAACGACGGACATATGTTGGTTATGATGATCACCAGGGGAAAAAACGACTAGGTCACGGATAAAATCCTGTTCCACCCCGCGTGCTCCCTGGAAGGATTTTTCAGGAATGATGTCCTGAAGTGTATTATGATGAACAATTGCTACCTCTTCCATTAACAAATCCTTCTCGTTCCCACTTTTATTCGCCCATTGCTTCGTTATTTTCACCACCGGCAGCACAACCTGGTGACCTGGTTCATCGGTATGGATAATCAATTCTCTTAAATCGATCGGTTCAATCAGGGAGGATTGCTTATAATTATCAATCGGGTCGCTTAATTTTGAAAAAGCTAAAGGAATATTATCAAGAGGTTCAATCAGCATCACCTCTTGAAGCGGGTCCTGTGTGACAAAAAAATAAGTCCGGTATCTTGTTTCCCTGAACCGGTCAAGGAGGTCGGCGACATCCTTCACTGCGCCTTTGGTAACGGCCTCCTTAGTAAGGATCACATAGGAAAGATGGCCCAAAAAAGCTCTCCTGTCAATGGTATGATATAAATTGAAAACGGCCTCCTCCATCGTCCTGCCTGTGGCACGGCCGACCTCTGATTGCTCTACAGAACCTGGCCCGCCGCCGCTTTCTACCTTTGCCAGTCCCTGCAAATTAATGATTTGCATAAAGACTTCTACATCACCGTTTTCTTTATAATCTACCCCGATTCCATTTATGTACAGCAGCCGCTCCGGTTCATTATGATCCCAGCATCCTGAAAGGAAAAGACAGGAAATAATCAATGATAAAATGGTTCTTTTTTTCATAGAAGATTACTCCTTTTTCCGTGTCATGTCCTTTGAAATGATTGGATTTATTCTGGAAGTATCCAGCTTGTTTGGAATCCGGATAATAGACTTCAATACATATTTGATATTCAAGTTTGCTGTAATTCCGAAAAGTGGTACACCTAAGACCCGGACATTACTTACGGCAATGATCAGAAAATGCAGCATAAATAAAAAGCCAAAAAGCCCCAAAACAGAGGAGAGAAAAATAGCCGCTATGCGCACTAAACTAATCGCACCGACCAGGGAATGATTGACAAGGGTGAAGGTGGCAATGGAAGAACCGGCAATAATCACGAGCATCGCTGGGCTGGTCAGGCCGGCCCGAATCGCCGCATCGCCAATAATCAGTGCCCCTAATACACTCAGCGTGCCGCCGGCAGCAGAGGGCATGCGCAATCCCGCTTCCTTAAATAATTCAAATAATAGGAGCATAATGAGGGCTTCTAAAGCTGTCGGCAATGGGATGCCGCGCCTGGATTCAACGACAGTTGCCAGCAGAATCAGCGGCAAATGATCTTGGTGATAGGTTGTGACAGCCACCCAAAAACCCGGTAATAAGGTAGCGATAAAAACCCCTATGACCCGCATGAATCTTTCGAATGAATTGAAGGCGCTGATATTTTCCGAATCTTCCGCTGTCTTAAGCAAAAAGAAGGCATTGATTGGCAAAATCATGGCATAGGAGACGCCATCAATCAAAATAATAATCCGCCCATTTAATAAACCTTGCACGGAAAAATCAGGCCTGCCTGAGTAATGATGGCGCGGGAAAAAGGGCGAAGATTTTTCAATCAGTTCCATAAATTGATTACCGGAATAAATCCCGTCTACGTCAATGGCATTAATTCTCTCTGTCAATTTCTCGACCATTTTAGGGTTGGCGGTATCGTGGATATATAGCAGTGCCACCTCCGTTAAAGAGCGTCTTCCAACTTGGAACTTTTTTACACAAAGAGAATTCGTGCGCAGCCGTTTGCGAATTAATGCCGTATTGACGGAAATGTCCTCAATAAAATTATCCCTCGGTCCTTTAATCGTAATTTCTGTTGCTGTGTCTTCCGGCGTGCGCTGCGGCCGATGGGAAATATTTGTAGAAAATAGGTATTGAGCTTCGTGAAAAAAGATTAACAATTTTCCGCAGTAAATATCGGCATACATTGTTTCCTCAGACTCCACTTCCTCTAATTGCGGCAGGTGGAGAGACTGAGCAATATTCTCTTTTGTTATTCGATCCCCATTATATGTTTCGAAAAATAAATGCAGACGGTCAACTACTAAATGATTTAATAAATCCAGATCCACCATTCCCTGACAACCGACAAACGTGACTTTAACCGGGGACTCTGGACAATAACTAGCGGTATTGAAAAAAACATCTTCTGCTTCTTTAAAAATGTCCCGCAGATCCTCTGCATTCACAATAAATAGTTTTTTCTTCTTCACAGTAAGTTTCTGGCAGGCATCTTCATTCGCTTTGGACGGGAGTATTTTCCTTCGCTTGAACATAAGCATGTCTCCTTTTCTTTCGATTTTTTATAAAGGCAAAAAGACTAAGCAGGAGAGACAGCCCTAAAAAATACCAAAAGTTAATCGGCATCGTGTAGTCCCGAATGACATTGTGGATCGTAATATCGCTAATCGGGATTAAATTGATGGCAATGGCGGCAAGCGCATAGAAGAAGAGGACGAATCTTTTCCGCCGCTGCTTTTTGATTCCCAATACTTCGATGGAGAGATATAACAAAAGGGCGACACGGATATAGGCACCGGAAATCCATTGGTATATCACGAGAAAATCAACATGCTCAATAAATCTCCCGATCGACACCAAGCGCCATTCCTCATAAGCGGGGAACCTGGTGCGGGCCGCTTCGAGCGGACCAAATTCAATGATGGCCCCGATTAACGGACCTGCCGTCAAATAGGAAAGGAGGATTAAGTTAATGACGATGGCTTTATAGGAAAGTTTATTGTGAATTTTGTGCTGCAAAAACAGCAGTGCGATCACCTCAATATGCCCGGATAAAGGATAAAGCATGCCATTGTACACAGGATCCAGACCATGTTCGAGAAACGGAAGCAACAAGCTGAAATCCTTTTGCGGGATGTTGGCAAATGCCACGAAATAACCAAACACAAGAATGGCTGAAAGCACTAATGTATTGACAATTGCCATCGTCTGTAAGCTGGTTAAGACAAGAAATACACAAAGCAGGACAAATAAGGAAACAGTGAGAAAGGAAGGGGTAATCGGTAAATAGGTCACCCTCGTCCAGGCCACCATTTCTTTAATAGTTTCAGCTGTTAAAACGAGATAAACAAGGCTTGTCGGAATCACGAAAATCCATTTTACGGCTTTGCCGAAATGCTCCCCCAGCCAGTCAAACACATTATCCGGCTGTGTAGCCTTATGGACATACATGAGCAAGAGACCCCATAAAGTCACGACTGCTAGGGCAAAAAGAATAGAGAGCCACGCATCCCGTTTAGCCGCCGTCAAAAGATGCGGAATCACCGTCACATGATTTTTCAGCCCAACTGCCGTTATGATCAGCAAAGAAATCTGCACAATCGATATCGAATCATACTTCTTCATGCCCGCCATCCTCCTTCACCAGCACAACAAACGTAATAAGTAATTTTTATCCTCCCCTGTAGGAAAGTAAATTATTCCAATAAATTCTGGACGGTACAGTGACCCCTTGAAACTTTTTGAAGTATGTTGAATAAGTTCACGGGCGAATTTGATTCCAGACTTGTTTGTGCTAAAACAATATTATATACTAGTATGCAAGTTTAAAAATATCAAGCCTCTGGAGGAATATACATTGATTATTGATAGATTAGCGAATGCGAAAATGTACTATGGTCTGCATCCAAGATTGCAAAAGGGACTTCAATTTTTAGAGGAGACCGATTTAGCTGCGATGAAGCCGGGAAAGTATGAAATTGAAGGGGACAAGGTATTCGTCCTGATCCAGGAATATGAAACAAAACAGGAAGAAGAGGGACGCTACGAATCCCATTATCAATATACCGATATCCAATGTATGGTCCAAGGTGAGGAACAAATGGGCTATACCAACATCGGCAATGTGAAGCTTGCTGAAGAAATTAAGGAAAATGATATCATGTTCTATGAAGGATCAGGAGATCTTGTCCTCGTCCAAGCGGGAAGCTTTGCCATCTTCCAACCGCAGGATGCCCACATGCCGGCCATTTGCTGTGGCCAGCCAAAATTCATCAAAAAGGCTTTGGTTAAGGCACTTTGTGATTAAAAAAAGAAGCTGTCTCTTTTAGAATGGGAGACAGCTTCTTTTTTAGCTAAGAATGGTCACATAGAAAAGCAGTTTTTTCATTTTATCGTCTACTTTGCAAAAATATCGTCGACTTTACCGATTATATCGTCAACCTTCAGCTTTTCATCTCATTTTATTAGGTGCCCATCGGAGATATCGGCCACTTTTCAGCAGATATCGGCCAGTTCGGGTAATATATCGGCCACTTTCATGCATATATCGGCCAGTTCGACCAACATATCGGCCACTTTCAAAATATCAATACGAAGAAGGAAAAATGCTAAGCAGAAATGCTGCTTTAATGGCAAAAAATAAAAAAACTGCCGGCAAGTTTTTTTCCCTGCAGGCAGCTAAAATATATTGGAAGGTGGTATTTCGCAATTTTAATTAAAACGGCTCATTGAATCGAGCTGATTAGACAAGATGGTTCATTCACTATGAAACAAGTCCGCGACATTGTTGCTGAAATACTTGATATAAATAAATATACTCGTCCAATTCTTGGCTAAGAAGGACTGTCTTTTCACTAGATAGGCCTTCGCTCAAGCCTTCATTGATTAATCGGTCCCGAAGTAACTGTATATAATTTAATAAGGATGTCATGATTAAAAGTTTATCTTCTAATGTAAGTTGTTTCATAGTTACCACCTCTATGAAAGTATAGTATATTTTATTATATTATTACCATTTTACAGATAATTCATTCGTTTGTCTGTGACTAAAGATACACATTTTTAAGTTCTTGTAAAAAAGTTAATGAAATTGTAATACTATAATTGCAAGCAGGTTAAAAACATACTAACCCTTGATTGTATAACTGCATCCATTAAATAGCTACTTTTACCAATTTATTTACAATTTATTAATAAATCAGACTGTTGAATAATACCACATCTGTTAGAAGTCTAGCAAGAGGGGGATTATTCATATAGAACCAATTTTTTGAATTTTTTTAAATTAGGCTCTGTTAAACTTGATTGTTGATTTCCGTTCCAGGCACGCACGGTTCTGCGGGCGACAGACGAGCCTCCTCGACACTTCGTGTCTGCGGGGTCTCGTCTGTTGCGCTTCTCCCGCGGGAGTCTTCGTGCCTTCCACTCCAATCAACAAGGGACAATAAATCAACATTGACCTTTAACACAGCCTTAAATTAAGAAAAAAAAAGCCTTTCATTAAAAGCCTCAAACGAAAGCACCTGCACAAAAAAAGCGAAGCCTCACAGCCCCGCCGCGCTACAAAATCATTTCCTTCAGCACTTCCCTGTCGATCATCAAATATCCCTTTTCATCAAAAGCAACACAGCCCTTTTTCTTTAAATCATTCACCGTTCTGCTGAAAGTTTCCCTGGAGGTTCCGATCATGCTCGCCAGCTCCCGGTTTGTCAGGTGAGTTGTAATTTTATAAATATCATGATGCTTAACACCGTTTGTCTTGCACAGCCGCAGCAGCAGCATGACAACCCGTTCATACGTATCATGAAGAATCTGCTCCTCCAAGCGGTTCTGCAAATCGACGATCAGCTCGCCCAGAACCTTAAACAATTTTATGCACAAGGCTGGATTGGAAAGAAGGACTTTTTCAAAATCACTAATTGGAATGACGATTAACTCCGCGTCCTCCAATACCTCTGCAGTTGCCGGGCAGACTTGACCTTTCTGAAAAAATCCGGCATGCGGGAACATCGCCCCGGCATCCAGAATCGAAACGATCTGTTCGCGCCCTGAACCATCACCTTTATAAATCTTTACTTTTCCTGACTGGATAAAAAACAGCCTGTCAAGGGGGTCTCCCTGCATAAAGACATACATTTTCTCTTTGTAAAAGCGGGTTTGCGCTATTTCATCGATACGAAAGATTTCTTCATCTTCTAATTCGTTAAAAATAGAAACAGTCTTCAGCTCTTGTTCGATAGTTGCCATTCTCATTGACCCCTCCTCAAAATAACCTTTCTGATTATAGTGTATACTTTGCCACTTCCTAATCTCAGTGACCTTAATCATAGTGAAGGAAATTTCATATTCTCATTGTCAAGTGATAAATATCACACGTGTAAAGTGATGTAGTTAACAATGTTTCGATAGCATTTAGGTTAGTATTGATTTTGACAAAAGAGAAAGGATGGGGTGAGATGGTCAATACAAAGTCAAACCGCAACGGACTATTAAAATCAATTCTTATCATTACACTAATTGCCAGCTTTACTGTGCTGCTCACAGGGGGCTATTGGATCTTCAAGGAACAGGCTCCAAGGCCGCTTGAAGTGACAACTAAGGCAGGAGAGGTTCTTTTTACAAAAGAAACCATCATGGGCGGTCAGGCCGTATTCCAGAAATATGGTTTAATGGATTACGGTACCGTTCTTGGACATGGTTCCTACATGGGACCGGATTATACAGCAGAAGCGTTAAAGATTTACACAGAGGGTATGCAGGACTTTAAAGCCAATGAAAAATATGGCAAGTCCTTCGCAGATATTTCGAGTGATGAACAAACGGTGATTCGTGATTTGGTCAAAAAAGAAATGCGCGAAAACCGTTATGACCCTGCATCAGATACAATGGTGCTGACAGATGCGCAAAGCTATGGTTATGAAAAAGTAGGAGAGTATTATCATAAGGTTTTCACAGAAGGGGACGGCTGGGGATTAAAGCCTGAACTGATTAAAGAAGAGCATATGCCTGCTGAAGGCAGAGCATACGTTGCCAGCGGCGACCAAATTAAGCAGATTTCCGATTTCTTTTTCTGGACTGCATGGCTTTCCAGCACAGAGCGGATTGGCGATGATATTACCTATACAAACAACTGGCCGTACTATGAAGATGCCGGAAATGAGATGTCCTTCACAGCCATCATCTGGAGCGGCGCCAGTGTTACGATTCTGATTCTTTTCATTGGTATCATTTTGTATTTCTTCAACCGCTACCGTTTAGGAATGGAGGAGGCCTATAAAGAAGGTCAATTCCCGCGGATTGATTTAAATAAACTGCCTGTTACATTGTCACAGGTCAAAACAGGGAAGTATTTCTTCGTCGTCGTGGCGCTGTTCTTCGTGCAGTCGATGTTCGGGGCGCTTTTAGCCCACTACTATATTGAGCCGGACAGCTTCTTCGGCATCAAATGGATTCATGATATCCTGCCATTCAATATTTCAAAAGGATATCACTTACAGTTAGCGATTTTCTGGATTGCCACTGCTTGGCTCGGAATGGGGATCTTCGTGGCACCGCTTGTCGGCGGACGCGAGCCGAAACGCCAAGGGTTGTTAGTAGACATTTTATTCTGGGCATTAGTCGTTCTTGTTGCCGGCAGTATGATCGGGGAATGGCTCGGTGCTAACGGATATTTAGGCAACAACTGGTTCTTACTAGGCCACAACGGCTGGGAATATATCGAACTTGGACGTATCTGGCAGATTATCCTTGCTGTCGGCATGCTGATTTGGCTGTTCATCGTCTACCGCGGATTGAAGAGTGGTCTGAAGGCGGAAACAGACAAGGGCGGATTAATTCACTTGCTGTTCTATTCAGCCATTGCTGTACCATTGTTCTATATTTTTGCTTTCTTTATCAACCCGGACACAAGCTTTACCTTCGCTGATTACTGGCGCTGGTGGATCATTCACCTTTGGGTAGAAGCTGTTTTCGAAGTATTTGCCGTAGTAGTCATTGGATTCTTAATGGTGCAAATGGGATTAGTAACAAAGAAATCAACAGTCAGAGCGCTGTACTTCCAATTAATTTTACTATTGGGCAGCGGCGTCATCGGTATTGGGCACCACTATTATTACAATGGTTCAGCCGAAGCTTGGATTGCCCTCGGTGCAGTCTTCTCAGCACTTGAAGTTGTTCCGTTAACGCTGTTAATTTTAGAAGCATATGAGCAGTACAAGATGATGAAAGCCGGCGGGGGAGGCTTCCCATACAAAGGCACATTCTGGTTCTTAATTTCTGTCGGCATCTGGAACTTAGTTGGCGCAGGGGTCCTAGGTTTCTTGATCAACTTGCCAGCTGTCAGCTTCCTGGAACACGGACAATTCCTAACACCGACACACGGTCACGCTTCGATGATGGGTGTTTACGGAATGTTCGCCATTGCCTTATTGCTGTACTGCTTAAGAAATATCGTCAAGCCGGAAAAATGGAACGACAAATGGATAAAAATCAGCTGCATCCTATTAAACGTCGGTCTTGCCGGAATGGTCTTCGCCTCCCTGCTTCCAGTCGGAATTAAGCAGATGAAGGCAGCTTATGACCACGGATACGCTGTATCCCGTTCAGCAGAATTCCTGCAAAATGACGTCGTACAGACTATCTTAACGTACCGCGCCATTCCAGATACCATCTTCTTAATCGGAGTTGTCATCTTACTGGTATTCTGTTTGAAAGCCATGTTCAATTTACGCAAAGTTACTCATAAAGCAGGAGAGATTCTTCCAGTGAAGGATTTAACCAAGGACGAGGAGTAAGTTTGCAGGAGAACCCAGCCGCTGAGGCTGGGTTTTTCACGTTCATTGCGTTTTTTTTAAGGGCAAAAGCTTTATTGAATGAAAAGCTGTGCTGTACTTTCGGCGGCAAACCGCCGTTTCGGGCTGGATTGAATAAAAAGCATTGCTGAATAACAGCTATAAGAACCAAAATTAATGAAAAAAGCCGAATTTAGTGAAGCATCTACACCCACTGAAAACGGATATCGGCCACTTTTTCGGATATATCGGCCAGTTTGGGCAATATATCGGCCACTTTTCCCATTATATCGGCCAGTTCGGATAATATATCGGCCACTTTCCTCCAGAGGATCTGCTTTCTATAAAAATACTATTTCATTTTGAGGCAGCACATATACTCTTCCTTTATTTTCGCCCATACTTTGAAGCTCCATATTCCGCAGTAGCTTTTTACATATACTCTCTGACGGACACCGCAAAAAGTCCTGCATCTCTCGATTAGTAATGGTCGGGCCAATAAGAAGCTCATAATCCTTTAAAGAAAGTACGTGGGCATCCTTATTTATGTGCTGGCAATAGGGGCAAGTCCACTTTCCATAGTCCCGCTTCATGGGCAGTCTGCCACAGTTTGGACAGTAAACTCCCTTCAGCAGTTCGCTCTGGGATATTTGCAGCTTTTCCAGAATAGGGTAATCAGGCGTTGTATGCTGCTTGATCAGCTGCTGTCCTAATTTCCTGCGTTCCTTTTCCGTTAAAAAGGGCTTGGTTAATTTCTCTTCAAATTCTTTTATTTTAAAGGGAAGGTACTCGTGATGAATCACATTTTGATGAAGGTCTCGATTTTCGGAGGCAGTTTGGATGATCGTATAGGAATTGCTTACCACAACAAGTGAGAGGATAGGCGCAGCCGGCAGTTTGTTTTTTATGAGCCATTTATTAAATTGCTCTTCATGATATCTTTTTTGAAGCAAAGGGTCGGAATACGCTTTTTCTTCTCCATCTACGGTCTGTATCAGTTGGTTGAACCGGACGTCAAAGTACAACTTCCCAGCCATATATTTTGCGTCAATCAGCAGAATGAACATTTCGGAAAGTAAAATGCTGTCTATTTGAAAAAAATGACCGTCCACCTGAAGCCGGACATCGTGTAAAATGGAGTATTTTTTCTCAGGCAGGAAACTCAGAGGATAATCGAGCGCACATTCACCTTTATATCCGGCCAGTCCTTTTCTAATATTTTCCTGAATGAGCGGCATTTTCGGATGGTCAGCAGGAATTCGGTGTTCGAGGGCCTGGTACTGCAGCAGTGTACGGGGAATTGTTCGAGGTTTAATAATCATTTTATCGCTCCCATTTAATTTTTCACTATTAATGATACGAAAATTTTTATAAAAAGCCAATTTAATTATTACTTTCGGTCTATAAAATCGAAAATTAATGGTGTGCTTTACACCCGCTGAAAACGGATATCGGCCACTTTTTTGAATATATCGGCCAGTATGGGCAATATATCGGCCACTTTTCCCGTTATATCGGCCAGTTCGGACAATATATCGACCACTTCGACCCAAATGGCGTATTTTTCATTCCGCCCCGCAAATAAAGCAATTTTGTCACTTTTCCCACGGGTACCATCTACCCATAATGATATAATTAAATTAACATAATAGTTTGAATCTAAAAAAAGACCAGAAGTGCTGCATCACATCCTGTACCATCACATCAAATGAAATCAACTACACCTATGAAAACCTCGCTGAACCATACGCCTACATCAATACACTCAAAGAACAAGGCTTCACAGTTGAACCAGACGAAGTCGTATCCTCCGGCAAAATAATGTACACAGGCAAAAACAGCAGTGGAGATAGCATTCTTTTCACCGAGTCGAGCATAACCTTTACTAAAGCGGCTGAATAAAACGGGAGGGGGGACAGGTCCATTGCTCCACAAGGCATCAAAAATAGAGGGGAGTGTTCAAAATGATCTGTACAAAATGCGGAAAGTCATTAGCGGACGAGGCAAAGTTTTGTGACAATTGCGGCACACCAACAGGCACTTCGTGGAACGACCATGATACGTACAAGCAAAGCGACGATGAGGAAAACAAAATCGTTTGTATCCTGGCCTATTTAGGAATTCTTTTCTTTATTCCATTGGTCGCTTCACCGGAATCCCAAGCCGGACGCTTCCACGCGAATCAAGGGCTGGTACTGTTAATCTTTTCTGTGGCGGGGCAACTCATTCTTTCCATCCTATCAGCAGTTTTGTGGTTTATTGCCTGGCTCTTCGGCATTATTGCTGCTCTATGGGGCATCGCCATGTTCGTCCTCATGATCCTCGGCATGCTTAACGCAGCCCAAGGTGAAAGAAAGCCCCTGCAATTTATCGGCGACATCAAGATCATTAAGTAAAAGTGAATAGACGGTTACAGCAGCCGGGGCAGGACCTCGGCTTTTTTGTATCAACGGAAGCAAAACTGGTCCGGTGAGAATGGGGGCTGGATAAGTAGTCCGAACCTGGGTCTCATGCGGACAAGCTGTTCGAACCTGCATCTACTTCAGACAGAAAGCAAGCCCACGCACTTCCCCTGTACACACAAACAAAAAAGCCGGGGTTACCCTCACACCCCGGCTTTAGGCGTCATCAGCCCAAGCTGCTCCTTCAATTCGTTCTGCACCCGTACCTGCTCTTTCTTATCAACAAGTAAATAAAACGTCTCATCAATCTTTTCGCCTGTTCCCGTCATATCGATCTGCGTCACATTGCCCGCGGCATCCTTATAATTGCTCTGGATGTCCACCATCTCATCAAAGGTCAAATTGGTTTTCACATTTTTCCCCAGGGCGGCGAAGATTTGCTTATAGTTTCCCAGCGAAGATAGACTGGCACCATTTTTAATAATCCCCTGAATAATCATCCGCTGGCGCAGCTGCCGGCCGAAGTCCCCGCGAGGATCCTCATATCGCATCCGCGAAAAGGCCAGCGCCTCATCGCCATTCAATGTGATTTCACTCTTAGGAAAATCATGACCCTCATAGCTGAATGCATAGTCATTTGCAACCGTTACGCCGCCGACAGAATCGACAATGTCTTTAAACCCTTCCATATTAATCTGGATATAATAATCAATCGGGATATCTAGGAAGTTCTCCACTGTGTTTATCGACATTTCAATGCCGCCATAGGCATAAGCATGATTAATTTTATCTTCTGTCCCGCGCCCGATCAGTTCTGTGCGGGTATCACGCGGGATGCTGACCATTTTAATCGAATTCGTATTTGGATTCACACCCAGTACAATGATCGTATCGGATCTCCCTTTATCACCGGCGCGTTCATCCACGCCCAACAGCAGCACGGAGAACGGATCCTGCTGCTCCAGGACAATCTCTTCCACCCGTTTTTCCGACTTCACACGTTGAATCGGCTGATGCATCGTCTTCACAGCAGTCGTCATCGAATGATACACCGAATAGGCATAGGCTCCTCCGCCCGCAGCCATTAATACGAAAACAATCCCCAAGACCCTCCAAAAGGCTCTCTGTCTCTTTTTTCTGTATTTTTCCTTCCTCATGCAGCATCACTTCTTCCAAAAATAAACATTTTTTTCACCATTATAGTGGATAGTAAGAAATAGATCTATCGAAAAGACGACAAGCCGGCATAAAAAGTTGCAATAGTTAAAGTATTTCCCAAATCCACATGAACATGCCCAGGGTCTGACCGCACCCTCCAAAGCGTAAAAGCAGGACGTGAACTCTTGTCCGGAAAAGTTAACCCGTAATTAACATTTCACCCCGAAATTCGAGTGCGTTCACTATAAATTTGGGCTATAATGTAATGGTTGTTTAACTTCAAGAATTTGATTAACAACAATTGGACTTAGCGAGGAGATTGACCATGAACATAACAATAACTGGAACTGGATATGTGGGTCTTGTGACAGGCGTTTGCCTATCTGACGTTGGACACCAAATCATCTGTTTAGATATAAACCAGGAGAAAATCTCACTATTACAGCAAGGAATCTCTCCCATATATGAGCCAGGTCTTGATGAACTTATTCAAAAAAATCTTCGCGAAAACCGCCTCACCTTTACCACTGATGTAAAAGAGGCCTATTCACAAGCGGATTGTATATTTATAGCGGTAGGGACACCTCAGAGTGAAGATGGCTCCGCCGATTTATCCTATATTGAGCAGGTAGCCCTGGAAATGGCAAAAACCATCACAAAAGACATCATCGTTGTCACCAAAAGTACCGTGCCGGTAGGAACCAATGAATGGGTCGGCCGCATTATTCGGGAACACGCCGCCCCCGGTATCCAGATCAAGGTCGTTTCCAATCCTGAATTCCTGCGTGAAGGCTCGGCTATTTATGATACCTTCCATGGAGATCGCATCGTCATCGGTTCGGATGACAAGGCGGCAGGGGAGACGATCGCAAACATTTACGAGCCATTTCAACTGCCGATTGTACATACTGACCTGCGCAGCGCAGAAATGATTAAATACGCATCGAATTCTTTCCTTGCTCTCAAAATCAGCTTCATTAACGAAATTGCTAACCTCTGTGAGCGTGTTGGGGGCAATATCGAATACGTAGCGGAGGGAGTCGGACTTGATAAACGGATCGGAAGCAAGTTCCTTCAGGCAGGAATCGGCTTCGGCGGCTCATGTTTTCCGAAGGATATCAATGCCCTGAACCATCTGGCCAACGATTACGATTATGATTTTAAAATATTAAAATCAGTCATCGATGTGAACAAAATCCAACAAAGCCGTTTATTTGAAAAAGCAAAGCAGCACTTCGGTTCCTTAGCGGGAAAAAGAGTCGCTGTGCTCGGTCTTACGTTTAAGCCGAATACCGACGATATCCGCGCCGCCGCTTCATTAAAGCTGATTCAGGAATTACTGCTGGAAGACGCTGTTATAACGGCCTATGATCCAATTGGCATGCCGAATGTGCAGAAAATCTACGGTGACAAAATACAGTACGCGGAATCTGCTGAGCAAGCGCTGAACAATGCTGAAGCAGCATTTATTTTAACTGAATGGGATGAAATCAAGAACCTCCCATTGGAAAAATTCAAGACGGCAATGGTGGAGCCAATCATTTTTGACGGGCGCAATTGTTTTTCACTTAATGATGTTAAAAAGTTTGGAATTAAGTATTATTCCATTGGCCGGCCGATTATTGAATAAGTTGCTATAAAGTAGAAAAAATAATTGAGATAATTATGTTTGAATGGTAAGATATAGATGTAAGAGAGATATACTCCTTTTTAACTTATATTAAATATTCTAGGTTGGTAGCCCGGGGAAAAAGCACTCATCACGTCGATAAGTGCTTTTCTTTTTTTAGCGGGAAACAGGACCTCAAATTCAGGGGCGTCATTGTGACGCCCCTGAATTATTGTAAAAAAATGATACCTGGATGAAAGTTGCCGATATATCGTCTGGGACAGGGGGACAGGTTCACTGTCCCTTTTCCGGCACAAACTCGCCGATATATCAAAAGAAAACGAACAGCGTGCTGTAAAAAAAGACCCACGACATGTCGTGAGCCTTAACTTCTTATCAAGCACCCTTTGGTGGATAAGCCTTCCACTTGCTTAAATCGATTTTCTCCTTCTTCAGCAGAGATTGCGGGAAAATAAACGTCCAAGGCTTGCTCGTATTCGCTTTAACCTCGAAATTATCTAAGATAAACCCGCCCTCTGCGACACACTCGCCTGATGCATCTTCAATTATTAATGGAATCTGTTCCAGCTTCACATTCTTATCGCTGCCATTGCGGATCAGCAGGGTCGTATGCAGGGAGCCGTCCTTATCAAGTCTTGCCTGGATGCCCATGAAATTCACTTCACCCGGCTTTGGCGGTGTCATTTTCTTGACGAGCTCAGCCAGTTTTTCTTTATCGGTATCAGCCAGGCTCTTTTCCCAGCTCTCCTCCAAATCAAGGGCATGCGGACCTTTTTCCTTTTTCAATTCAAATGCCAGCTTCCAATCGGTTTGCGGAATCTCCTCAACCTTGACGAACTGTTTCTCAAATGTAAACAGCCATGGGAGGCTGCTTTCAGCAGGCAGTTCCCCGAAAACGGATAAATTAAAGGTTTTACGCGCAAGTACCTGCTCATCAGGTCCAAGCAGCAGCAACGGCACAGGCTCATTGAACATAATCGCTTTAGGCAGACTGTTGCGGATAAATGCTTTCACCACTACTGAATCGTCTTCATCCTTCTCCACTTCAATACCGGAAAGTGAAATTTGATTTTCTTTTAACAAAGGCAGTTCATTATTTAAAAATTGATAATAATACCGCTCCTCTTGACCGACATTAATACCTGGAGGGAAGTGGAGCTTTGTTTTTACTTCACGCCCTGTTGACTCAACCTCTTCTCCGAGGAGTTCCTTGGAATCAACTGTATGGTCCTCGCCGTCTTTAGCGATTTTATTTTTGTCACGCTTGAAAAATCCTAGCATAATCATGTCTCCTCTCATTGATAAATTTGCGCGGGACAGGGGGACAGGTTCTCTGTCCCTTTGGACGAGAAACCTGTCTCTTTGTCCTTTTATTGACCAGTCAAGGCTTGGATGATCGCAGCTGTCTGCCTGCTGACATCGCGTTCCAGTGTGTAGAACATGTCTGTAAACAGCTCCAGGCCTTCGCGGGAATACTGGCGCATTGGATCCTCCTGGCCGTAGCTGCGTAACCCGATGCCTTCCTTTAAGCGTTCCATGTTGTCGAGATGGTTGAGCCAATGATGGTCTAAGACAGACAGCAAATACCTTTGCATCGAACCGATAAACTGCGGATTGTCCTGATATTGGTCCAGCTGCACGAGGTATTCTGCTAATTGTCCGTTCACGGTTTCAGCAATCCTGTCCTTCTCACTCATATCTGTAATCACAGCAAGGTCTGCATGAGGAATGACCTCTAATAAATGCTGCACAAGAAGCGGGAGATTCCATTTCTCGGTGATTTCCTCCTCATTGCAGACAAGGTCGATTTCGCTTTTTACATACGATTCCAGCGATGATTTGACTAACTCATAAAGATCGCGGCTTTCTAGAATCCGTGTCCGCAGATCATAAATCGTTCCGCGCTGCAGATTCAAGACATCATCCAGCTTAATGTTATATTCACGGATAGAGAAGTTCGCTCCCTCACAAATGCGCTGCGTCCGGTTGAAGAACTCATAAATATGATCATTCAATACCCGGCCGTCGCTGTCCGTTTTTAATTTCTTGACGATTTTTTCCCGTTCCTGCGCAGCATAACGCCGGATGAGATCATCCTCCACCGAAATAAAGAACTCCGTGCAGCCTGGATCTCCTTGACGCCCTGAGCGGCCCTTTAATTGGTTATCAATCCTGCGTGATTCATGCCGTTCGGTTCCGATTACGTACAAACCGCCAAGTTCGGCGACACCGTCCCCCAGCATAATATCCGTTCCGCGTCCAGCCATATTGGTGGCAACAGTAATCCGTCCTTTCTGCCCAGCGAGACTGATTAATTGAACCTCCTGCTCAACGGTTTTCGCATTTAGAACCTCAGCTTTAAGACCTGCATTCTCCAAGTACTCAGCAACCTTTTCTGACTGGCGGATAGACGTCGTTCCAATCAGGATTGGCTGTCCTTTGTCATGCAATTCCTTTGCCTTTTTTGCTACCGCGGTGTACTTATGGTCAATGGTGTCATAGACACGGTCCGGCATATCTTTCCTGGCAATGGGCCTGTTCGTCGGGATTTGAATCACATCCATGCCGTAAATCTGCTGGAATTCCTTTTCCTCCGTTTTCGCTGTACCTGTCATACCGGAAAGGGTAGGGTAGAGGCGGAAATAGTTTTGAATCGTGATCGACGCCTGTGTTTTATTTTCCTCCGTTACCTCGAGTCCTTCCTTCGCTTCAATCGCCTGGTGCAGCCCGTTGCTTAAAGAACGGCCCTCCATCGTCCGGCCGGTAAAGCTGTCGACAAGCAGGACCTTGCCTTCTTTGACAATATAGTCGACATCACGGGTAAACATCATCCGCGCCCGCAATGCCTGAATCACATAATGATAAAGGGTCTGATGCTCAAGATCGTATAGGTTATCAATGCCAAACCCCTCTTCAATCTTGGCAATTCCCTCCTCCGTATAGTTGACGGTATTCGTTTCAATATCATGAATAAAATCCTCATCCTGAACCAAGGATTTAATCACGCGGGCACACAAATAGCTCAGTTCATTGCTGACCCCTGTTTTTCCGGCGATGATCAGCGGTGTTTTCGCTTCATCGACTAATACGCTGTCCACTTCATCGATAATTGCATAATGATAAGGTCTCTGCACCCGCTGATTCGGATCATAAACCATATGATCACGCAGATGATCAAAACCGAATTCATTTCCCACTCCGTATGTAATATCTGCCTGATAGGCCGCCTGTTTCTCATGAGGCTCCATCATCGGTACGTTCAACCCAACCGTTAAACCAAGAAATTCATGAATCCCGCCAATTAGTTCGCGGTCCCGGCTGGCAAGGTAGTCATTCACCGTAATGACGTGAACGCCTTTTCCCTCAAGGGCGCGCAAATAACTTGGCAGGGAAGCTACGAGTGTTTTCCCTTCGCCGGTCGGCATTTCTGCAATACTTCCTTCTGTTAAAACCATCCCGCCAATTAGCTGCACATCGAAATGGCGCATTCCGACCACCCGTTTCGCTGCCTCACGGACAACAGCAAAGGCTTCATTCTGGATATCAAACACGGTTTTCCCATTCTCTAGCTGCTCTTTAAAATAAACCGTCTTCGCGCGCAATTCTTCATCCGTCAGCTTTTCAATGATCGGCTCAAGTTCATTGATTTGCTTGACCCTTTTATAGAAGGAACTAAGTTTTTTATCTTGTTTATCGCCAATAAGCTTTTTCAAAAACCCTTGCATACGCTTCTCACCTCGTAAAATCAATCCTGTTTCCTTGCAATAGTATAGCATTAAATGAGGGGACCTGACCACGTCCACAGCTGAAGCAGTGGGGTTCTTTTTCGCAAACATCCCACTTACATACTTTCAAGAGAAAGATGCAGAGGCGAGACTTGGGCGAACAACTCTTGAGAGAAAAACAGTCTTTCAAGAGGGCAAGGTCTGTGCCAACTACGCCGTCCTTTCGGCGATACTTTTTGCCTTTTTAGGCTTATCCTTCGGATGTTTAGTTTCTTGTCTTCTCTCCTCCGTCAGATGATGTTTATACCAAACAGGCTGTTTATAAATAATCGATTCCATCAGTTTTACCTCCATCGGGTAGAGTTTCCTGGCAATATTTTGAGCCCCATTTACATCTCGATGGATTTCTGTTTTGTGAACAGAACATACAAAATTTCGCCCATTAGCTTGGTGTCTCCCACCGCAAAATGGACAATCTTGAGAAGTATAACTTTCCTCTGTTTCTTCTACTTTAATTCCTCTCAACTTAGCTTTATAAATTAACCTTTCTTTAATTTTCCCCTGGTTCCAAAGTGACAATTGTTGTCTTCTTACTTTATTGTTCTTCTTTTTCTTTTTCTCATCCTTCTTTGTGTTCTTTTCAATGCCTGACACATTGCCAATCACGAAGTGAGTGACTTTCTCTTCTTCTAAAAATAAGACTGCCTCTTTTGTTGTTTTGTGTTCCAACTCTTCGAGTTGGTTTTTGCTTTTTTGACGAATACGTCCCCTAGCTTTATTATATTTTCTCCATTGACGCGAACCCTTTTTACAACGAGACATCAATTTACTCAATTCGGCTAATGTTTTAGCTCGGAATTGAGAGATACTTCTCATGGAACGACCTGAAATCAATAAAGATTTATCTTCTGTCGCAACTGAAACAGCATGGATTTCGCCTAAGTCACCACCAGCTGCTTTAAATTCATAGGAGGATTTATCTTTTTCAGAAACTTCTACTGAATAGGTGAACCAATAAGAACCATTTCTCCAAACGACCTCTGCATAGTTACATTTCGTTAAATCTTCAGTTGTTAAATTCGGAATTAGAATATATCCATTTTTCTTCGGGAACTTTTCATTCCAACCCCTCTTTTTCTTTTTAGCCAATAAATCAACCAAAGGAGAACCGTACTCCGCCTTTTTGACCTTGATGATTTCATCTGATATTTCCATAGATGCCTTTTTCAACGGAATGCAATAATAGTACTTTTTTCTCCACGGATATTTAGCTTTTTTATCTGTTAGACGTAGTTTTCGGATGGTCTCCCGATTGGCTGCATATTTATCCGCAATCGCTTGGACGGTTTGAGAATGAAGGTTATATGTTTGTTTTCGTACTGCTTGAATCTCTGTTTTGCTGAGCCATTTTTTAGTGGTGAAATAATAGGAGTTCGCTTCTCGAACAATATCATTCCAAACAGAAGTAGCTTCTCTTTGCATTATTCTTAATTCGTTGTATAAGTTTATTTCATAAGGTATTTGAAAAGAATGGGTGACGAACATCTCGCACCTCCTTTCATACTTTTATACTGTTCTTTGATTATAACAGAATGTATGTTCCTATTACAATGGCATTTTTTCAATAATAAAAAAATCAAATCATTAACGCGTCTGAAGACACGCCTGATTTGACCCCACTATCATCCCACAGCTGAAGCAGTGGGCTTTCTCATTCGGGAAGTTATGTAAAAACAACAAGAAATAAATCGAATTGGAAGGAATAAACTTTATTAGGAAAATATACCAATTTGGTGAATATGTCGATTCAGTTCATTTCCTTTCATATTATATAAATAAAAGGCCTATTATATTTATCACGGTATGAAATGGCATAAGCCTCTTTTAATATAGAAACCTCTGCCAATTTCCAATCTGTGACAATTTATCCAAATATTTTTTACAAAGCAGTGATAATATGTGGCTGTTTTATTAAAAACTAGTTCTTTATTAGGAACAGTATTGATCAGTATTTGTCAAATTTCGATCAAATTACGACAAAATAACTACTTGAACGATAGTGTTTTCCTATTCGGTGTCGAGAACAAAATATTGATATATCAATCTTTATACCTTATAATGAGGTTGTAGTTGATAGAGTCATCTTAGTCTGGTGTTCTTAATCAGGAACATCCTGCATAAATTAAGAATGGCGCATTCATTTTACTTAGTATGTTCTTAATTAAGAACAATATGCAAGAACCAGATGATATTGTTTCACTTACATAATTCAAAATGATTTTCAAGTGGCAAAACAGGTGAAAGTACGTCTGTTTGTATATTATTCCGATTGGAATGGTCGTGTAAGGGCTCTGCCACACACGCTATTTAAGGAACCATTATATTTGCTGATCATCATTTACAATGTAGTAGTTTGTGAAATAATATCCAAATACTTCCATGCCTTGGAAATACAATGAAATCCACCAGTTGACACAAATGAATGGATTAAATTGTAAAAATCAAGCAAATTGTAAAAGATATGTAAAATTGTTAGATGTTACAAAATATAGGATTATATAGTTTACAGAATGTTGACAATATTCTGTAAAAATTCTATACTATGTCTCGTTGGCAAGCTAGATTACGAGTTTAATTTTGCAAAAATTGTAACTTGTAAAATAGCTTTGACTATATAAATAACTTTTTTTATAAAAAAAGGGAGGAAATCTCAATGGCTTACCAACCAAAATCTTATCGCAAATTTTTAGTAGGTGCCGTATCAACAGCAGTTGTAGCATCATCTTTCGCAGGTGTTGCCGGCGCAGCAAGCTACTCAGATGTAAACTCTAAATACCAAGAAGCAGTAGACTTCGTAGTATCTAAAGGAATCAAAGGTACTTCAGCTACAACATTCGGAACTTATGAAAATATCAAACGTGTAGACGCAGCAGTATTTGTTGCCGCTGTATTAGGTCTTAACACTACTTCTGCTCCAGATGCAGGATTCACTGATGTTCCACAACGTGCTAAAGGTGCGGTAAATGCCCTTAAAGCAGCTGGAATCACTAGCGGTAAAACTGCTACTACATTCGGTGCTCAAGATTTTATCACTCGTGGCGAACTTGCTGTTTGGATTCAAAAAGGATTCAAACTTGAAGCTGGTACTCAATCATTAGCATTTAATGATGTTGCATCAAAATATCAAGAAGCTGTTTCTGCTCTAGTAAGCAACGGAGTTACAAGCGGAACTTCTGCAACAACATTCGGCACATATGACAATGCAAAACGCGGTGACTTTGCAATTTTCTTACAAAGAGCTGAAGCTGCAAGCAAAAAAGTTCCACCAATCGAAAAACCATCTGCATTAACTATCACAGGCGACAGCCAAGGTAACAAGCTTACAAATGGTAAATCTAAACTTTACACTGTTAAATTTACTAACCCAGTTTCAGGTAAAGCAATCGAAGGTGCTACATTAAACGTTACATTTGAAGAAAACGTTGGAACTGACTTCGGTCCAGAAAGAAATGCAACAGTAACAAACGCTGAAGGTCATGCAGTTACTCCTTACCAAGCCAATGATGGCCAAGAAAGAGAAGTAGAAATCGTTACTGATAAAAATGGTGTAGCAACATTTGAAGTAACTGGTTCTAACACATCTGTTACTCCAATCGTATTCTTAGACGGAAGTTATCAAGAATGGGATACTAAAGGTGGAAACCCACAAATCCCTAACACTCAAGATAACCGTTTTGACAAAAACACTGAATTATATGCAAAAGCAGCAACTGTTACATTCGGTGTAACTGAATATGCAATCGCTGTTGAAGGACAAAGAACGAACTACGCTGCTATTTCTCAAGATTTAAGAAGAGGCGGCTTCCAACACAATGGTCGTGAATATGTAATTACTGTTAAGAAACCTGATGGTACTGCATATGCTGGTGGTCTAGTAAATGTTGGTATTTATCAATTGCTAGATGGTAAATTAGGAAATGAACCAACTGCTGCTTACTTATATAGAACTATTAATAAAGTAGACAGAAACCTTGAAGACACAGCAGCACCTAGATTAAATCAAACCCAAGGTGTTGTAAAATTAGATAACAACGGTCAAGCAAAAGTTTGGTTAGCGAGCACAGCTGTTAATGATAACGCTGAACCAATTGTATGGGTTGACCAAAACACTGGAACAAACTGGCAGGGTGGAACATATGAAGCTGGTGAACCAGTATCTGATAACACTAAAGTAGATCCAACAAACTTCCAAAATGTTCGCGTTGATAACCTAGAATTAGGTGCGCTATTAGAAATTGAAGAAAATCTTGTTGATGGTTTCCAAGATTTCAAACTTACACTTCTTAACCAAAGTGGAAAGCCATTCCAACCTGAACGTGCGATTGATGCGAATGTAACTTTCACAATTGAAAATACAGGTACACATGCTATTCTAATTGATACTGACCATGTTTCTAGCCAACATATCACAAATACAAGAAATGTTGATTTAAGTTCAACTGAACATATTATTATTAATGTAGGTGGCTCTTTAACAATCTCTGGACATATCAATGATGTTAACGATGCGTTGTTCAGTGCTCAAGCTCCATTCGGAACTACAAGCCTTAACGTAAAAACTTCAGCAGTTATCGATGATGGTGTTGGATATGAAAGCCAATCTGTAACTGTAAAAGCTGAGCTTAATAACACAAAAATCGGCTTTAGCTATGCAGCTGATGTAGAAGCAGATGCTGTTGATACAGACAATGCTAATGGTAATGAAACAGTTGTATTAACATTTGATAAAGCAGTTACTGGCGCAGAAGCTGGCGACTTCAAAATCGGAACTACTAAAGCGACTTCTGTAACTGTAGATGGAAGAAAAGTAATTGTTAAATTCCCTGATTCAATCGTTGGTGCTACTGGAGCAATCACTTATGATCCAAATGGTGCAGGTGGTTCTGTACTAGTTGATGAATTTGGTAATAAAGTTATTGGATTCACTGAAAACTATTAATAAAAACATAGGGACGGTTCTAGTGTTTCCCTAATGTTTACCAATTGAAGAGACCATAAGCTTTGCTTTGGTCTCTTCAATCTTTATTTTAAAAAATCCTGAGATCTTTTTAAAACGAGCTTCTATACATAAGGAAGCATGTTTAGAGAAAACTATTTTTATATAGTCAAAACTTTTTTGAAATGCGTTATTGATTCAGAAGTTGATAATTGTAAATGTCTATAGACCTCCATAATCTAATAATCAAAATAATACTCCTCTCATATTTTATCCATCAAATAGTCCTGTTATCCTATTATACCATCCTGAAAATACCAAAATTTATATACAAAATAACTGAATAGTACAAATATATTGAAAAATAAACGCTATTTAATTATAATTTTTATGCTGGATAAGTTATGTAAATCTAACTCAATTAATAATAAAGTACGAATAACATAGACAAGTAGATATACAGGAGGTTTTTTTCATGCCGCACCAACCAAACCTACATCGTAAATATGCAGCCGGAGCAGTGTCAGCTGCGTTGGTCGGTTTATCTTTTACAGCAACAGTGAATGCTTCCGGTTTTTTGGACCTAGATGGAAATGCTCATAAAGAAGCAATTTTAGCTTTGGCCGATCAAGGAATTATTGCCGGCTACTCAGACGGCACGTTCAGACCGTTTAACCGCATTACTCGCGGCGATGCTGCTGTGATTGTTGCCAGAACACTCGGTCTGTTGGATGGAAAAAATATTCCTTCCACTACTTTTACTGATTTACATACGGTAAACGCATCTACACAGGAAGCGATCGCGAAATTAGCGGGTCGCGGGATCGTCAGCGGCTTTACCTCGGAATCCTTCCGTCCGCTTGATACCATTACCCGTGCGCAAATGGCCAAATATATTGTTGCTGCATTTGGACTTCCGTTAACAGATGCGGAAACTGACTTTCCCGATGTAAATCCGAATTCCGGATTAGCAGTTTACGTTGCGGCGCTGGCAAATGCGGGGATCACAGTGGGGAAAAATGATGGTACATTTGGCTTCCATGATCCACTATTTCGCGGCGACTTCGCAGCGATGATCTATCGGGCACTGACAATGGATAGCCCAGGTACTCAACCAATTACGATTAAAGGTGACGATAGAGGAAATAATTTAAGAAACGGCGAAGCAAAAACATTTACCGTAACGCTGATTAACCCTGTTTCCAACAAACCGATTGAAGGTGCCGAGTTAAATGTTACCTTTGCAGAAAATGTAGGAACCGATTTTTCTGCAAAAAGAAATGTCATCGTGACAAATGGCTATGGTAATTCAAATATTCCTTATCAATCGGATGACGGTCAAAAAGCAGAAGTGAAAATCAAAACGGATAAAAACGGGAAAGCTGTTTTTACCATTACAGGTTCGAATGCCACCGTAACGCCAATTGTTTTTTTAGACGGAAGCAATCAGACCTGGGATACAAAAGGCGGGATCATCATTAAAACGCAGGATGGCCGCTTTGATGAAAAATACGAATTCCACGCGAAAGCAGAACCCGTCACATTCAGCACTACGCCATACAATATCAGCATTACCGGTCAAAGAACAAACTATGCCGCGATCGCGGAAACCGATGAAAACGGAAATATTATCGAACATAATGGCCGCGAATATAAGATTTACGTAACAAAACCGGATGGAACCGCGTTTGCTGGTGGGACTGTCAATGTTGGGATTTATCAGTTGCTTGATGGTGTCCTCGGAAATGAACCGACCGGCAGTTATTTTCCAGAATTCATAGATGAAAATGGTCGTTATCTCAAGCAGGGACAGGTGAAACTCGATGCAAAAGGAGAGGCGGTCATTACTCTGGCCAGTACGGATGTCAACGATTCCGCAGAACCGATTGTTTGGATCGATCAGAATTATGCCAATAATGCACAGCCGGGTACATTGGAAAACGGTGAACCGATGTCCGATCAGACGAAAGTGGAACCGACGAACTTTCAGCCTTCCCGCATCGATAATGGATCCCTTGGTGCGAAGTTAACAGTAATAGAGGATGACTCTAATGCTGTAAAAAAATTCAATATGCTCTTGCTCAACCAAAGCGGAAAGCCTTTCATGCCGGGAAAAGAAGTAAAAGCAAAAGTGACTTTTGAAGTGGTGAATACCGGAACACACCGGATCGAGATTAACACATCACTGTTTCATAACTTACAACTGAAGAATGCAGTAGACGCAACAAAAGAGTCGGATACTGTAGCGATCGAAGTAGGTGGTCGTGTCACGATTTCTGGTGAAACACTTTCCAACACAATCACATTATCCGCCAACGCAGTAGACGGTGTTTCATCTGTTAAAGTAACTGGTTCGGCCGTACTGGATGCCAATGTTGGAAATGAAAGTAATTCTGTCTATGTTTACACAAATGATGTCGAAGTCAATCTCCCATATCATTACGATGCCGAAGTCACGGCAATTAAGGTAGATACAAATGGCAATGGAAAGCCCGATCAAATTGAACTGACTTTTACAAAAGAGGTATACAATATCGAGCCCGGCGATTTTCGAATCGGCATTGTCCCGGCATCCCAGTCAACAAAGTATGGAAAAAAACTTATTCTTAAATTTAATGAAGAAGCATTAGCAGGAGATACGGTGCTTAAATATGATCCATATTACTCCGGAGCTGAGGTATTAACAGATGAATTTGGCAATAAAGTTTTGCCGTTTACCTTTGTTTTTCCAATACAGCCTGAAGAAGTAGAGGAACCGGCAGAAGAACCTATTGCGGAGCCGGAGGGAAATTCACCGAATCCCGCCACAGAAGTTTCTGCTTTAGTGTCGGATGAAAATAAAATGGATGAACCGGCAGTTGCCCCTTCTGTTCAACAATCTGAAACTGAAAGCGATGTTCCAGAGGAAATTCCAATCGAGGTGCAGCTTAGTAACGAAACAAATTCATCGGAATTACAAGAATCCAATAATCTGGTGAATATTGAGATTGGCCTGAATGAACAGAGCTCTGAAACATTAAATTAAATTTTTTTCGAAAAAAGCTAAACATCTATTAAAAAGAACCGATTACATATAATGTGTGATTGGTTCTTTTTATATTTATGGCTTCATTATTTCAATTTAATTCCGGAAATCATATATCTGATGGATTAAAGATAAACGGGGTTGGAATATAAGGCAATTTAGTGAACGCTTTGTTAATTAAGTATAAAAGGATTGATCAACTTAAAAGTTCCTAATAAGGATATAATCTGAGAGTTATACTCAGGAACTGTATGCAATGATTATTGGTACTAGGAAGATGGTATTGATATTATTTAAATAAAACTCTAGTTTCTGCAGTATATATATAGAAGGAAAAATTCCTTCTATATAATAATGAAAGGAAAAATATTATATTAAAATTATAATGTTTTTAGTTGTTAAAACCGTTTATACAATGGTATTGACAGAAATGTACATGAAAAATATACCTTTTTGGCTTTATAATAGAATTTTATAGCGAATTTTGTCATAAATAGCTAGCTACTAGAATGAAAATTTACAAGTAATTGGAAGTCCTGTCATTTCCGTAAAGCATTGACATTATTCTATTAAAATTCTATACTAGTATTTGTTAACGGGCTTATTTAGGAGATTGAAAGATAACAACAGAATAGCACTCTCCAAATAGCTATATTTTCATATTACTTTTTACACATTAAAGGGAGGAAATATCTCAATGGCTTACCAACCAAAATCTTATCGCAAATTTTTAGTAGGTGCTGTATCAACAGCAGTTGTAGCATCTTCTTTCGCAGGCGTTGCTGGCGCAGCTGCAAACTTCACTGATGTGAATGCTAACTATAAAGAAGCAGTAGACTTCTTAGTTTCAAAAGGAATCAATGGTACAAGTGCTACAACTTTTGGAACATATGATCAAATCACTCGTCTTGATGCAGCAATCTTTGTTGCAAAAGCTTTAGAGCTTGATGTTGACAATGCTGCTGATGCTGGATTCAAAGATGTACCAGCTAACAGAGCCAAATATGTAAATGCCCTTAAAGCAGCTAAAATTACTGCTGGTAAATCAACTGATTCTTTTGGTGCCTATGACCTAATCACTCGTGGAGAATTAGCAAAATGGTTAGTAACTGGATTCGGACTTAAAGGTTCTGCTGATATCTCTGCTTTCAACGACGTTCCAGCTAACTATGCTGACGCTGTTAAAACTCTAGTTTCTAACAAAATTACAAGTGGTACTTCAGCTACAACATTTGGAACATATGACAACGCAAAACGCGGTGACTTTGCTGTATTCGTTAAAAAATCAGCTGATGTTCCTAAAGAAGAAGTAGTGGTAGGGGAACTAACTGTACAGAGTGCAAGTGTGATTAATTCTAAACAACTTGAGATCAAATTCAGTAAACCAGTGGATAAATCCACAGTTGTTGCTACTGGTGATGTTGTTGGAACTTCAGATATCAGTATAACTCCTATAGATAATGCAGCATCAATTAGTTTAAGTACAGCGAAATCTAAATTAAGCGATGATGGGAAAACATTAACAATTACTGCTGCTGGATCAGAATATTTCGATAAAAATTATACTCTAGTTGTAGGAGAAGGTATTACAACAGAAACAGGCGAAGAGTTAACAAAATATACAACTACTGTTGAAGCAAAGGATACTACAAGACCAGCTTTAGTAAAGACATCTTATTCTCATAACGGTACTAATCCAGTTGCTGTCCTTGAATTTTCCGAGCCGATTGATATGACAAATGCAACATTTGAATATGAAAGAGCAGATGGTGAAGATTTAGATTCTTCAACTACCTTTAATCAACAAGTAGTAAGTTCAGATGTAGATAACAAAAAGATTGAAATTGAACTTAATGCAGTTCAAGCTGTAGACCAAAATAAAGATATTAAGGTAAAAGTTGTCGGTGTAGCAGATTATAAACAAAACGTAATCACACCTAATCCATCACAAACAACAATTAAATATAACACTACAGATGTAAAAGGACCAGAAGTTCAAACTGTAACTGTTAAAAATAATACTACGCTAGAAGTTAAATTTAATGAGCCTTTAAGCACTGTATTCACTGGAAATGAATTCACACTAAATGGAACTGCATCAAATGCTATAACTAAAGATGAAGATGATGATACTTTATATAAAATTGAATGGTCAAGCGCATTTGCTAATGGTCCACAAACATTAGTAATACCGTCTGTTAATGATATTTGGAGCCAATCAACAGCATCAAAAAATAAATTAGTAAATGTATCAATCGATACAACAGCTCCAGCTTTACAAAACAGTAAAGTAGAAAAAATAAATGGAGTGGAATTCTTAGTATTAACTTATAGTGAAAATGTTGAACCTCAAACTGGTGTTGCTATTGATGGTACCTATGTTAAAAATAACGTAACTTATACTACATCAGCAACGAGCCAAACGATTACAACTTCATCTACAAATTTCGTTAAACACAATGCTGTAGATAATAAGTCAAAACAATTAAAACTTAAATTAACTGACCTTACAGAAGATGGAGTTTCTTACAAATTAACTTTACCTTTAGGTCTTGTTAAAGATGTAAATGGAAATAATGCTCCAAAAGTTGATGTTACATTTACAAGAGGAGAAAACTCTTCAACTGGTAAACCTGAATTAGATACTACAGTAGATTCAGATAACGGAATTAAACAAGATACTAGTAATAATAATAAATTAGAGGTATATTTCAAGAATGCTGTTGATGCTACTACTGCTTTAAATAAAGCAAACTACTCTATTGATGGTGCTTCTATTGATAATGTAACTCTTACTCAAAATAATAGTTCAGGTGCAGTTGTTGTAGTTGAATTTGTTAAAGACTCATTAAAAAATAGTGGGTTAACGCAAATAACAGTAAGTGGAGTTAAGGGCCAAACTGGAGTACAAATGGATGCAGTAACCACTGCAGAAACACTTGTAGAGAACGTGCGTCCTACAGTTACCAAAGCAGAGCTAACTGGTGCTAATGAAGTAACACTAACATTTAGCGAGGCAATGGATGGGGCAACTATTGATACGGGTGATGGAGATGAATTCGATATCTTCTTAGGTAATGTAAAATACACTGCAGGAACAGTTAAAGCTGCTGCAGGATCTGACAATAAAAAAGTAGTTATTACATTAGGAACTGGACTAACTGCTTCAGATCTACAACAAACTATCACAGTGAAAGAAGCTAGCGCATTTGAAATTAAAGATTTAAATGGCAACAAGGCTAACTTTGCTTCAAGTACTGTTACTATCAACTAAGTTTTAATAAGGATTGGTGCCTTTCACTATCCTATATATGACGAGTGATTGTTCTTGACAATTAATGATAGGTGCCTGTCACTTGTCGAACGATTGTTCTTGACAAAGAAGAAAACCTGTGGAGAGTATTATCCGCAGGTTTTTTTGTGCGTTGTATACCCAGTAAACTGTTAATTGCTAGTTGGCGGAAGTTTGTAAGATATAATGATAGAAAAACGAGTGCCAGCGTATAATGGTAAATAAGTCAAGGAAGTAATTGATTTAAAAAAGACCGACTTAAAGCAGAACCCATATTTCTATTTTTGGGGATGAGTCCAACTATCACAGAATTTATTATAGAGCTCCTCTAGAACGTGAAGGGATCTTGCGTTTTCATCCAGCAGAGGATACAGCCTAGTGAATATAAACTTAGTTTTCACGTATTATTCGTACTTGCAGGACAAGATCCATAAAGCTGACACACGAGGTCTAGAGCCTAATGATAGGTGCCTGTCACTTGTCGAACGATTGTTCTTGACAAATAAAAAAGCCCTGTAGAGAGAAATCTCTGCAGGGCTTTTCCTTCTTCTTTTTATTGAAGTTTCAGTTAAAATAACTGTAGGGTCTATTAGTTTAGGGCGCACTGTCACTTGTTGAACGACTGTTCTTTACAATACAGATACAGAAGTTCGTGGATAGGTGGACTGCCCGCCAAGTAGAAATCGGAAATAATAAAAATAATTTAAGAGGCTTTAGACCTATATATCAATGGGCTAAAGCCGTTTAGTTGTTTAATAGTAGATCATGACTACAGAATTGTACATACTCATTCAAACAAGACAAAGTCCTTCGGAAGTATCATACCTATGTTAAAAGAAGATCGGGTGCCAGGCACCATCCAGAGAATTGGAAATGACTTTTTATGAATGGTGCCTGTCACTTGTCGAACGATTGTTCTTGACAAAGAAAAAAACCTGTGGAGAGTATTCTTAACGGGTTTACTTGTGAGGTGCAAAACAGTGATTCACAAGCAAAATAACACCGCATTTCACATTATATTGACATAAGAAATCACACAATAATTCACATAAAAAATGGCTTGGGTTTGGGTGCCTGTCACTTGTCGAACGATTGTTCTTGACAATACAGAAGTTCCGTGGGGAAGATGAACTGTCTTTGTTAAATAGAAAGTGGAAATAATTATAAGGATTTAAGCGGCTTTAGCCCTATATATCATTGGGATAAAGCCGCTTAGTTGTTTTTGTAATCGATCAGGATTATAGAATTGTATTTACTTATATACCACAAGTGCTTCGGAAGTACCATACCTATGTAAATAATATTTTTCCCATTTGGGGTTCCTCATACAGATTCCAACGGTCCATTATCCATACAGCTTCCAACTTATGACACACTTTGAATCCGATTTTTATACTAATTACTTTTTAGTGGTCTATACCTGTCCCAGTGTCCCTGTTAAAAGTCATTTATATTTTTCTACTCCCTTCAACAGATTCCGTTACGTTTTTTTTGTCCATTTTTTCTTATTACTAGATATCAAATTACCCGGATGTTCGGCATCTTCAGTATTAATATCAAAATCACCGGAAATGTGAACCAGCTCTTTTAGATTTCCTATGACAAAGAACGAACCTACTATGACGATGATTGTCCCAATAATGAAATGGAGGCTGACTGGTGTTTTGAATATGACTAGGCTGATGGCGAGTGCCCAAGCGGCATATGTATTATTAAGGGCTGTCCCTCTTGCCGTCCCGATTAAATGGATCGCTCTGTAGTATAATACGTAATTGGCCGCTCCAAGAAAAGCGGCTATAAGGAATAGCCAAACTACGTCAGATTTTACGACTTGAAAGCTTAATGAGTATCCATGAATCATTGGCATGACGAATATCGTATAGGTTAGCGCAGAAGCCGTTTGTCTTATCGTAACGGCCATCTCAGGATCAGCATCATCATCCTTTAATCCCCAAGCGCAGATTACTCCCTCTAGTCCCCATCCAATGGCTGAGCCTAAAGCAAGCAATACTCCTAGGATAAAATAGGAATTGGAAACTCCGGAAGATGGAATATAACTTAATATTATGACCCCGGCGATACTTAAAACAATACCAAGCCAAGCTCTAGGACCTATTCTTTCTTTTAAAAATATGAAAGCAAGCAGGGCCCCAATTGCGGGAAATAATGAACTAATACTGGCTGTAAAAGTTGCACCTATATAATGGATACCAAGTAAGTAGCACGTCATTCCAATGGGGCCGCCGAATAGCGCAGCTAGTACGATAATCCATCCGTTTCTGGTTCTCATATATTTTAGTACTTCAATCATCTTGCCTTTCACAGACATCCATAGAATCATCCAAAGAGAGGAAAATAAGTCATGGATGAAGGAGCTTACAAATGGGGCTAATATCATGGCTGCCGCTGAATCGACAAATGGTGCTTTCGCTAAAATGACCCCAATGATGACTGTATTAACTCCCCAGGCGATCGATGAGGAAACTCCTGCTGCAACCCCTTTTCCAGCCTCTGAATGATTTGTTGCATGCAAATTAAATCTGCCCCTTTTCTATTTTTCATATACTTGCCACAAACTGTATTAAATAGATTTATTTTCAATTTTCATGTGATTTGAATACTAATTGTGTAGATTGGGTGATTACTTAGAATATCCATTTAACTATGTATAGGTACAGGTACTCCATATTGACTAGGTAAAAGTAATTAAAGGGAATCAGATAATCAAGTCTACAATATGTCACTTTGGCACATCGGTCAATATTAATTTATAAAATATGGGGGCGATTCCGCTGTTTATCTAGTATATCCTAATCATGGGGATGTATTAATCCACAAGGCTCTGTGGGGATAAATCCCTACAAGTTTTTTTCAAAAATGGATTGCATTCCCCACACTAGAAAATCCACATTTCCCCACTTTAACAAGTCTATCTAAAATTTATAAATTAGCTGATTTAAGTAGCAAATAATCACCCCGCATGACCGAACCAATCGCTGTTATTTCTGTCACTCCGCTTCACATAAACTACACAAAAAAGATATGAAAACTAGTGTATAGTGAAGTGAAAAATGAATTTGACACCAAAGATAAACGAGATGAGGGTGGATAATGAAATTACAGGATAGTGAAATAAAAGTGAACAAAAATGCAGTACTGTTAGAAAGCCGAAAAATTAAAAACTTCGTGTTCCAGAACCGTTATGCTTGTGCACCATTTGATATTACGAAGGCTTCCAAGAATGGACTGATTACAGAAGAATTATTGTCCATATACAAACAGCGTACAGGACCTTCGCTCATTGTAGCGGAACAAGCAGCCATTTCACCGGCCGGCCAGTATAGAGAGAATCTGATTTTTGTCGACCGTGATGAATGCATCGAGGGATTGTCTAAACTTGCAGAGGTGATTCACAGTAACAACCAGATAGCGGTATTACAAATCAATCATGCGGGAAGTTCTGCAGATACTTCTTTAACAGGGATAGAAGCAGTTGCTCCTTCAGCTGTCATGAATCCTGTTGTGAAGCGTTCTATCCCAAGAGCCTTAACGATACCTGAAATTCAGCAAATGAGAGAGGCTTTCGTCCAGGCTGCATTACGTGTGAAGAATGCCGGCTTTGATGGAGTAGAAATTCACAACTGTCATGGATTTTTATTGACTCAATTTCTATCCCCTCTTACCAATACGAGAACAGATGAATACGGGGGGAGCTTGGAGAATCGCAGCCGTCTTCTTTTGGAGATAGTGGGAGATGTACGTAAAGCGGTGGGTGAAGATTTTCTTCTTTTAGTCCGCCTAGGTGTAGATGATCTCTTACCGGGAGGAACCACTTTGGAAGAAGGATGCATCATAGCTGAAAAATTAGAAGAAGCTGGCATTGATATTCTCGATATATCCACCGGTCTTATGCCTCCAATGAGTTTACCGGGTCCTGCCATGTTAAGAAGCAGGCTGCGTGAGGTTAAAAGGCATGTCAAGATTCCGGTTATTGGTGCAGGTGAATTAGAGGATATCGAAATCGCGGCGGACATGGTTGGAAAAGGAGAAGTAGATTTTATCGCCCTCGGCAGAACAATTATGAACCAGCCTAATTATGTAGAAGGGCTATTAGAAAAAATATCATTGGCTTAATCCAGCCATAAAGTGTGTTCGAAACATGGGGGCGTGTTTCGCGTTTCCCTGATATGAACACGGGGACAGGTCGCTGCGATGTTCAAAGGTAATAAAAGGAGCAAACAAATTTCATCTTATAAAGTTTAGATGCCAAAGGACACTTTATTAAGCAAAAAAATGGCTAACGAATTACGTATATATTTAGACAGCCATAAGAATGGAACGACCTTTCCATTGCCGTGAATTGGGTTTGTTTGGACTTTATGAAATGATTACACTTCTTAGTTCTGGGTGCCTGTCTCTGAAGAAACATGGGTACACGTATCCGGATCCCTAATAATTTCTAATTTGATAGGCTCTGAGGAGGGGTGAAACAGGTCTTGGTTAGTTGCTTGTCGTCGTTTGTCAACGGAATAATACATAGAGAATACCAAACTTACATAGCGGGAAGAATGGTCCTTTCGAAATGTTTTATCAGTTAGGACTAGGTGAACGCTCTGGATATGGGCTAGAAAGTATTCATAAAACTTGGAAACTAGAGCATTGGAGAAAACCAGCACTTGAAGAAGAGTTTAAACCTGAGAGGACAACACTAACTTTATTAACCACGTCTTTACTTCCAGATGACGTAGTAAATTTTATGAAATTTAAATTGAGGGACCGTTTTCGTCTATTATCCCCTGATGAGGTCTTGACTTTAGTTACAGCTTATCAAGAAAAAAGTGTCTCAAATGCTCGTATACAACAACTGATCAATAAGCACTCTCAAGATATAATAAAATTATTGTCTAATTTGGTGCAAGAAGGATTATTGGTACCTCAAGGATATGGTAGAGGGACAAAATATGTATTATCGGAAACCTTTGCAATCTCAGATGGAGGCTTTCGTCTTGACCTATTAAATGAGGAGAATACGGATGAGTCTTCCGGTGAAGTAATTTTTACTAAAGCCTTTCCTAATAATGAAAGAAATGAAAACCTCAGTGAAGAGAATATCGAAAATAATGGGGTATCACTTGAAAAATTAGTAGTGATTGCAAAACCAGCGAGAGAAAACACTAGATTACAACCAACTGAAATGAAAAAACTAATTTTATCTCTTTGTAACGAACAATTCCTATCATTAAGTGAATTAACCCACATCTTAAAACGTGAAAAAAGTGGAGTTCGAAGATATGTAAGAGAACTAGTTGAAGAAGAAAAGTTAAAACTTCGATATCCTAAAGTGCCGAGCCATAAAAAACAAGCTTATAAAAGTGTAGATAAAGGTTAATGTAATCAGAAAAACGCCCGTGGGATTATTTATATCTCACGGGAATTTTAGTTAATATTGAAAGGGAAAATGTCAATGAAGGTTCCTTTAGGCAAAAATTATTCCTAGGGAACAGAAGCAAAAATGCATAGGAATAGAGTTATACCTAGGGGACAGAAGCAAAAATGCATAGGAATAGAGTTATACCTAGGGAACAGAAGCAAAAATGCATAGGAATAGAGTTATACCTAGGGAACAGAAGCAAAAATGCATAAGAATAGAGTTATACCTAGGGGACAGAAGCAAAAATGCATAGTAATAGAGTTATACCTAGGGAACAGAAGCAAAAATGCATAGGAATAGAGTTATACCTAGGGAACAGAAGCAAAAATGCATAGGAATAGAGTTATTCCTAGGTGGCAGCATCAGCTGTGCTTTTACCCGGTATAATTTATCATCCCTTCAAAGGTATATCCTATGTTGGGATATCCTTTATACGGAAATAGGTGATTAATACGATTAATGGGTTTTAATAAATTTCCTTAAAAAACGATAGTACCAAATCGTTAATGACTGAATCAGCAAATAAACTGGAAAAGAATAAACAGACCTCCATTCCTTGAATGTAAATACACCGAACCAAACGGTAATCCGTTCATATACCACACTCAGAATGGACAAAGCCACTATATAAAGAAAAAGCTTCACCCCTTTAATGACGAATTTTTCATAGATGTAAAGAAAGAGATAAGCAAATGGCCCATATAGAAGATAGTAAAGGATATCAAAAAGATCGTAGTTAGCACTATCCATCACATCATATAAATCCAATGGCGGACCTGATAATACATGATCTGTTATTCTCGCTATGGTGGCAGAAAATAAAACAATCAGTATCATCATGCTCACTGGCATGTTTCTTTTTAGCAAAAAGAATATCGGATAAGTTGCTACAATGGATAGAATGACAAACCATTCATTTACGTTTAATTCTTTCGGGATTGGAAGTGGATTCATAATAGGATTCTTTCCTTTTTAAGCAATAATCTAAAAAAATGCTGGACCAATAATGTAATTGCAAATAGTGAAATCCAAGCCGTTCCTAAAATCATATGATTCCACTCATGATATTGATATACACCGTATAATCGTAATAGATAATCGCCGCTGTATAAGAGAATGAGAAAACAGCCTAAAAGGACCCCATATCTAAAGAAATTGCGTGCTGCTCCCCTCCATAAGCCGATAAACCATAAGATTGTCAATGGAACATATACGAGTCCATTTAGACGAAATGCCACTACATCCTGTACTCTTTGACTAAGTTCCCATAATCCAAGGTTCACATAAACAATAGACACAAAACTCGTATAACCAAAAACTAAAAGAAAAAATATCAATAACTGTTCAAAAGGATGCAAAAATCTCTTCGTGGTAAAAAAAGCAATGATCACCAACATCGTCAGGCAGGATGCAATCGTAAGCGACAATTGAAAAACCCCCGTTCAAACTCAATCCCTCTTACTTTTTCTCAGTTCCGATAATTTATGTAAACACAGGGGCAGTTCTTGCGTTTCCCTAATAACTTCCAAATGGAAAGCCCGTAAGTTTCGAAAAGTGTTTCTAAATCAACTTCATAAAATAAAAAAATACGTTTTGGATAAAAAATCCCAATTCATAGTATCGTCTCTTTTCCTGATTCAAACAATAATACAATACTCACTAAAGAAAGGATGTTACAACATGAAGGTAATAGAATTTTTAAAAAGAAGATGGAAATATGTATTGACAGCTATTATCGCTTTTATAATTGGAGCAGCAGCAGGTCCTTCACAAGAACAATTAGATAGTGCAAATAGTAAAGTTGAGGATTTGAGTAAACAACTTTCAACGAAAAATGATACTGTCGCAAGTTTAAAATCTAAAAACAAAGACCTAAAAGCTAAAGTAGATGAAGCCGCTCCATGGTTTGCAATGAAAGAAGAAGAGCGTAAACAGCAAGAAGCGGAAGCTAAAGCTGCAGAAGAAAAACGTTTAGCTGAGGAGAAGGCGAAGGCAGAAGCTGAGGCAGCAGCTAAAGCGGCGGCTGAAGCTGAAGCAAAAAGAGTAGCAGAAGAAGAAGCCAAGAAAGGCTATGATACAGGAATCACGTATGATCAATTAGCAAGAACCCCTGAAGACTTTATGGGTCAAAAAGTTAAATTTCGCGGCAAAGTCGTTCAAGTTATGGAAGGTGATGATTCAACTCAAATAAGATTGGCTGTTAATAGTGATTACGACACCATTCTTTTTGCAGAATTTGATAAATCTATTGTTACATCCAGAGTATTAGAAGATGATGTGATTACGATTATGGGAGTATCAGCTGGTTTAATCTCATACCAATCGACAATGGGAGGAAAAATATCCATTCCTGGTATCTCTGTTGATAAAATAGAATAACGAAACGCGGGGACGGTTCTTGCGTTTCCCTAATATCTACCAAATAGAAAGCCCTGTGGAGAGAAATCTCTGCAGGGCTTTGTTATAATTCACCGGCTCACATTCACGACCTTTTTTCTTCATGATATTTTCTTAACTGGATGGTGCTGAGCACCAAAATTTGATAAAATCCGGATAGGCTATAGTTGTTTTGGAATTAAAGTATTTATGAGTAAGATGATGTATGATTGTCTGGAATATTTGCTAAAATTAAAGTAGTTTTATAGGAATAATATTTATTATGATTAATTGTTAAAGTAAGTGCCTGTGGAGAAAAGGAAGCTTCGAAAGCAGTAATGTGGAATAAACGAGTAACAGGTACCACCTTAATTCTGGACGGTATCGAACACTTATTGGAGGAAATATACATGTATGAAAATATTAAATTAACCGATTTAGTGCAAATTTCCATGGCAGCGGGGGAGCGGATACTAGAAGTATATGGTTCGGACTTTGAGGTTGAAAATAAAGAGGATAATTCCCCTTTAACATTAGCTGATAAAAGATCGAATGCAGAAATTATTCAACAGTTAAACCACTTTTATCCTCATATTCCGGTTTTGAGCGAGGAAGTCAAAGCAGTGGATTATCAAGAACGGAAACAGTGGGATTGTTTATGGATTGTGGATCCGCTTGATGGTACGAAAGAATTTGTCAAAAGAAACGGCGAGTTCACCGTAAATATTGCGTTGGTTTGCAAAGGAACACCTGTCATTGGCGTCATTTATGCACCTGTCTTAGATAGGCTTTATTTTGCTAAAAAGGGTGTTGGCGCTTTTAAACTGGAGCAGGCAAAGAACTTTAATAAGATGAATAACGACAATGAATTGCTGGAAGCAGCTTTACGGCTTCCTTATCTCGATAATAAGGACAAAAAATATGTGGTGGCCAGCCGTTCACACATGTCTCCTGAAACAGAGGCTTATGTGAACCGGGTGAAAGAAAAATATGGCGAGACAGAAGTAACATCGATTGGAAGTTCATTGAAGCTCTGTTTAGTAGCAGAAGGGAAAGCAGACGTCTATCCACGTTTCGCTCCTACCATGGAATGGGATACTGCGGCAGGGCAGACAATAGTGGAGCAATCCGGCGGAAAGATTGTCAAAACAGCAGACAACCAGCCTCTGGAATACAACAAAGAAAACCTTCTAAATCCTTGGTTTATTGCGATGAGAGAGGGATTTGGGATTTAAAAATACCTGCAAAGTCACTGTGACACGCCACGATTTATCGAGTGATTGTTCCGGACATGCAGAAAACCCTGCAAAGATAGTTTTGCAGGGTTTTGTTTATACTCTTCTGGCCGACAGAAAGTTTTTTTGCAAAAATTAGGGAAACAGAAGAATCGTCCCCGTGTTTCGAACTGCTTAATAAATCAACCCCAGCAATTCCTCTTTCTCAATATTGCCGAAATAGTGTTTAGTATCTACATCTTTTAATGCTTCTTCAAGGGCGGCTTTTTCGTAGCGTACCCCTTTTAGTTTTTCTTCTATATCGGCGACATTGCCCCAGCCGAAGAAGTCTCCGTAAATTTTTGCATGATGAATGACACCTTTGTCTACATCAAGGCGGATGTCAATCGTTCCTGCCGGGAAGCGGTGGGAGTTTTGGATATTGAATTTTGGTGACTTTCCATAATTCCATTCCCATGTTTGATATTTATGGCGCGAAATCTCATTAATTTTTTCCCAGTCGGCGTCCTTTAACACATACTCCTTGATCTCTCCGCCTTCTTCTTCAAACACACTCTTCAAAATGAATTGGCGGAATTCCTCAACGGTCATCGGCTGTTCAATAAACTCAGAAATATTCCCTACCCGGGCGCGGACGGATTTCACTCCTTTGGATTCAATTTTTTCCTTCCTCGGCTTTAAAGCCTTGCCGACATTGTCCAAATTAGAATTAAGCAGGAGTGTTCCATGGGTATACATTCTGCCGCCTGTTGCAAATTGTGCTGTTCCGGAAACTTTCCGCCCGTCCATTTCGATATCATTGCGCCCCATTAATTCGGCATTCGCCCCCAATTTGCGCAAAGCCTGAATTACCGGTCCGGTAAACTTTTTAAAATTGTCCTGCAGACTGTTTCCTTCATCTTTTGTAATAAAGCTGTAATTCAAATTGCCTAAATCATGATAAACCGCCCCGCCGCCGGACATACGGCGCACCACAGTTACGCCATTATTTTCAACATATTCGGTATTGATTTCTTCGATGGTATTTTGGTTGCGGCCAATGATTATCGAAGGAGCATTGATATAGAAAAGTAAATAAGATTCATGAATATCCAGGTGCGTTAATATGTATTCCTCGATCGCTAAATTAATTTGCGGGTTGTTAATGCCTTTATTATCAACGAATAACATGCTACTCCTCCAGTCTATGCTGCTTAATATTTGACACTAGCATTAGTAATGAAAAACAACTAATAAACTTAGGTCATTCTTGGAAAAATTAATACCCAACTTCAACGGAGGCAACCACAATGTACATCAAATCATTCTTATCGCCTTTTTCCTCAAGCACAACACCGCTGGTTGTCACCATGCCACCATCCATCACTTCCACTGTCACGATGCCAAAAGGCAGGACCTCTTTTACAGCTTCGATATCCAGCAGCTCTTTATCGCAAGGTACGGCCAGCTTTACGTTCACCTTCATATTATTTATATCATTACCGGGCAGCACAGAGCGCATTCCGGGCATCGAATTATAGTGGATCGCATTTTTTACAGCACGGATCGCCGCTTTTGTAATATTTTGACCGTGGACATCAATTCCCATCCCTGTTTCAATAAACATGATTTTTTCCATTGCTTCATCATCTTCCTTCTATTTCTTTTCCTTTATTATAATACTTTAGACTGAGAAGGCGAGGGAATGGCTGGATAAATTAATGAGGGTAGAACCTTAAAAAGAGCGGTGTTATATTGGGACGAGGTTATATTGCTTTTACTTCCAGGGAATATAAGGTTTATGATAGAAAAAAAGAAAAAAGGAATTACAAATGAAATGCGTAGAATTCTATATTGGTTGCTGCAATTAACTTGGGGGCTGCCCTTAAATATAATAGGGGGAATCATGTCCTTTGTCTTATTAATGGACGGAAATAAGCCACGAAAATATGGCTATTCCATTTATTTCGAGGTTGGAGAGAATTGGGGCGGTGTTAATTTCGGCGGATTCTTCTTTGTGCAGAAAAACGCAAGCGCACATATTAAATGCCATGAATACGGACATAGCTTTCAAAATTTAATATTAGGTATATTTATGCCGCTAGTTGTGACTATCCCATCTGCTCTTCGCTATCATTATCGAAATTACAAAAGGGCACAGGGGCACTCCTTGCCGCCATATGATCAATTTTGGTGTGAGGGCTGGGCGACGAAATTAGGCAATAAATATTATAAAGGATAATGGGTAGTAAGGTGTTATCACCAGAAGGACCAGTAATTCATCTTTTATCTGTTCTAAAATCTCCTTTATGCGTCCTCCTCATTTCATATGGACAGTCAAAATCCCTGCAGAGAGGTTCTACAGGGATTTATTATCATCTATCTGGCTGCCTGAATTTACAAAAATTAGGGAAACGCGAGAACCATCCCCTTGTTTCAAGCCTTGTTTTCCTGCTGATCAAGAAGGTGATTTGCATCATGGTGAATAGCAGGGAGGACTGTCTTCTGTAGGCCAAATATTTTGGTTCCCAGTGATTGACGTATTTATCCTTAAATCTTCTTAATCCTTGAAATTGATAGAAGGATTGCCCGTGTTCAAAGATTTGCCAGGCAATTTTTTCACTCAAGAATGAGAATTTTGACATTCCTACATTGGATAGCGGGGCCATGCCCATATTAAATCGTTTATAGCCCTGTTCTTTAGACCAGATAAATAATGAGAGGAAAATAAAATCCATCACTCCCTTTGGTGCTGTCGGAATGAAGCGCATCAAATCGACCGAAAGGGTTTGCCGCCCATCATATACAGGGATCAAGCTGGCAAAGCCTAATACTTGATTTTCGTTTCCCCGGACCACAGCGATGTCTGATTGATTTAAATAATGTTGATCAAAATAGCCGAGAGAGAAACCTTTTTCCGTCCTGCCATTGAGCCATTGTGAAGATACATCCTCAAGCTCTGTCATGAAATCATCGGAAAATGGGGGATGTGCCACCTCGAAATGAATTTGTTCACGGGCAAATTTATTCATAAGCGTCCGCGCATTCTTCCTCTTGTGGCCTTCCATGGAAAAGGACTCCAGATTGACAAATCCTTCCTCGCCAAGTTTGAAAAAGGCATATCCGTTTTCGTGGAAAGAAGGCAGCAGCGATTGGCTCACCTCGTAGTAAACAGGCGTATACCCGTAAAGATCGGCATTTTCGGCAAATTCCTCAATCGCATCGATGAGGTGATCCTTTTCTCCAATGGGATTTCCAAGCACGACCATTTTATTCGCATACTTCTGATAGGAAAATAAAACGGTTTCCTCTTTATTCCAGTAAACATATTTATCATGCAAAAAGATTAAATGAGACAGCGTACTGCCGCCAAATTGATGCAAATGGGCTAAGATTTTTCCCTCTTGACCAAGGCTGGATTCGTCTTTCCAGTTGAGTGGTTTTCTAACCATATAGAAAATGGAAAGGATGATTAGGGCCGTCACCAAGCCGATCATGGCACTAAAAAATACATCATGGGAATTCATCATCACATAGGGCATCAGCTTGGCTGGAAGATTGATTTTAGAGCTTGGCAGGTTTACATAGCCAATAAATAGATAGAGAAAAGTAAACAACAGGATGATAGTAATGTCGAAAATGCTTTTTCCCCAAGTTAGAACATAATTCTCCCGGTAAAATTGACTTTTGGCCAATCTTAAAAGAATGGCTGCAACCAGCACAAAGCTTGCTTCTTCGTAATCAATCCCTTTGAATAAAGTAAAGACAACGGCAAATGACAATACAATCAGGGTGATATGGTAGACCCATTTTACCTGGTATTCAATCCCTCTTGACAGCCCAAGAAGAATAAATCCCGCTGTCACGGAAAGCTGATGGGAAAGATTCATAATCGGCAATGATAAGATTTCCTGTGCCAGCTTTAAGCGGGCGATAATCCCAGGGACAGAGGCCGATAATAGCAAGATGAAACCGGAAACAAAAACCATGATCGTTAATAGAATATGGCTCAATTTTTGAATGAGCATGTTGGGCAATTGGTTCCACGATTGATTCCACTTTTCCCAATATTCTTTAATGAAAAGAACAAAGGACAGGATAAACGGAAGCACAAAATAGCCGATGCGGTAAATAATGATCAGAGCAAGTACTTTTTCATCAGACGTCACTAAGCTTTGCATGCCCCAAATAAACACAAGGTCAAATGAACCCAGTCCGCCGGGAATCATACTGGCGGCCCCTGCGCACGATGCAATAATAAAGACAGGGAAGAGATCCTCCAATCGAAGCGGAATCTTCAAGAAGAAGGCTGATGAATAGATAACGAGAAAAGCACAGAGCCATTCAAGAACAGAAGTTGCCAGCAGAGCGGCTCCTGAACGGAAGCTGACGGGTGTTTCCTTTCCTTTCAGTTTGTGAAAAAAATGCACCATGAAAAACAGCGGCGCATAAAGCCCAATCCCCACAACAGCTAGAAAAAGCCATTTGGTCTCTGCAAGAAGGTGGGAATCGTAATAGAAGAAAAGAACCACCCAAGAAAGCAAAGATAAGCCCGTTAGGAAATATAAGGTTACTGAAGCAATGGTGCCAAGTAATGAACGGTTGGCATCTTTGTATTGGGTATAAAAGGATGTCCGCAGCATCATGCCGACAAGTCCGCCAAAACCAATGAGATTGGAAAAGGAATTGGTAATGAATGAGTTCCTTAGCAGTTTTTTTCGCGGAATCTCCAGTCCTAAAACGCGGGCAAGGATCACATCATATAAAAACATAGGTGTAATTGCCAAGAAAGCAATCATTAGAATAAGGAGGATTTCCGCATACTGTAACTTCCCCAGCTCTTGCTGCAGCAGCCCAACATTAAGTGTCCGCACGAAATGGCCGATCTCAAAAATAGCCACAGCAAAAAGCGCCAATGGAAAACCAACCTTACCAATCTTAAAAACCATTTCCCGATTCATACACATCACCTTTTCGACATCACAGTTGCCACCCGGAATTTATTAAAGGCATATTATTGATTCTTGGATGGAGTTATGATTCACGATCTATTTAGTATTATTTTATATAAAAAATTTAAATTTAAGACTTGTCACCTTATTTAATCTAGTCAAGTATACCGTAGCAAGAGTAACTGTGCCAGAGGGGGGATGGAAAACTTTGTATCGCGTTACTTTAGATGGGAATTTCCGGGAGTCAAATGCTCAAAATAAAATGAAAGTGCAGATAGAAAGGAATGGTCAAATGTCATGCAGATGCATCTCAGCTAGTTGAGGATAGATCCATAATAAAAAAGGACCCTTCCAGAGTCCTTTGATAAATTTCTTACCTTATTGAATTACGCACCCGCATAGTTGGAATGCCAAGGTTTGGAACTTATAATTCCTGAAGTGTATTGATAGTAACAAACGTAAACCCTTCTTTAGATAGTGCTTGTAAAACCCCTTCGATTGCTTGAAGCTCGGTACCAGTGTCATCATACATCGGGTGCATCAAGATAATGGAGCCTGGTTTAATATTTCTCTTAACGTAATTTACCTTGTCAGAAGCGTTTGTGTAATAACTATCCGGTTCGATATTCCAGGTGATGGTATCCCTATTATGTTTATGTAGATAATATGGTAAGAAGACAAGTTTTTTTCCGTTTGGAGGGCGAAAATCAATTTCCCCTTTAAACCCTGCATTTTGAATTAATTGGTCTGTTTTTTCAATTTCTTCTCTAATATAGGAAGGAGCTTTGAAAATCATTCGTTTGTGAGAATAAGTGTGATTTCCAATTTGATGTCCGGCTTCAACAATTTTCTTTGCTTCCTCTGGATGTTTTACCATTTCCTCACCAATTAGGAAAAAGGTAGCCTTGGCATTGTATTTATCCAATAGGGGCAGGATCTGATCGACATTCTTTGTTGGTCCATCATCAAAAGTCAAAGCAACCACCTTTTGCGTGGTCTCTACTTGTTCAGTTAAACCTCCAAACAGTTGGAATGTTCTAGAATTCATTAGTTTATATGTACCAAGTAATAAAAGGAAAGCCAACAGAATGCTTAATCCAATAAACAGCAATTTCTTTTTCATAAATACGACCTTTCTTTTCTAGAAGATAAACTTCTTCGTTTATAATAATAATTCATTATAAAAATGTCATTGGATTTGTCAACTTAATTTGTGGACTTCATGGGAAAGCGTCTGTGAGAGCGCTTATTTAAATGATAAAACAAATAAGGCGCTTCTTTTAGGCACCTTTAAGCAGTTTCGATAATAATTTCGGAATTCCGCATGGTGCCGCTTTCATTTTGCTGAAACGGTCCCGCCGCGATAAATCGTGATCGAAAGCTTCGTATGATATGGACAAACCTCATTGTCATTTGTTTTTATGTAATGTTTGCCGCAAATTTTCCCCCGGTTTTGATAATAACAATTTCTGCAGCAGTTCGCCTTAAAGTTTGATTCAATAATCCCAGCCTGTTCCTTTACCATCCGTCTAATATGAGATGACGGTTTTGTTTTACTCATTCCCCGCTCCCCTTTGCATTAAACTCTCCGTATTTTAACTACTAATACACAATTCGGAATATCCTTAGTTTTATTGAGGGTCCTATTCGAAAAATTAGAAAATGGGCACAACAGATTAGACAAGCCGCAGGGATGCTCCTAAATGGGTCGGAAGAAAGTTCTTTATATTCCTTCGTAGAGAATGATTTATGTGTTAAATTCGTGCATTTATTTTCAGAAAATTCACATATCATTACGAAAAAATATGATAATATAAAATGTGGTCTAATCTATAATCAGAAAAAACACATATTATGGAAGAAGTCTGTATTTAAATGAAAGGGGGGATTTTGCTTTGAAGAAATATTTCTTCTTATTCATCATTTGTTTCCTTATGTGGAGTGGTTTAGCGGCGGGAGCGGCAGCGGCAGAATTTAAAGATATAGATTCTAAACACCCTTTTTACGATGAAATGATCTATTTAAAAAATGAAGGAATTATTTCAGGATTTACAGACGGCACCTTTCGTCCGGATGAAAGGGTTACCCGGGCGAATGTCGCAGTGATGCTTGGGAAGGCTCTGAAATTAAATGGGGCGAAAAAGCCTACCCCTTTTAAAGATGTTCCTTCAAGCCACCAGGCGAGCGGATATATTTCCTCTGCAGTGGATGCGGGCATCATTTCAGGTTATTCTGATGGCACCTTTCGTCCAAATGAGATTGTTTACAGGGGGCAGATGGCCATTTTCCTCGCCCGGGCCTTTCATTTAGAAGTGGAAGCGGTTGTGCCTTTTACAGATATCTCGTCAGCCATGGCCAGTTATCCTTATATTAAGCGGCTCATCGCAGCTAATCTAACGGCCGGCTATGGAGACAATACGTTCCGTCCTAACCAAAAGGTAACACGTGCGCAATTCTCGGCATTTTTGGCAAGAGGTCTGAATCCGGCCTTCAAGGTGGAATTTCCGGTTCAACTGAGCTATCAACGGAATACATCAAAGGTCTATCATTATGAGGCAGACTTCGTCGGACCTCACTATTACCGTCTATCGGACAGAAAATATGAGGGCTGGTATCTATGGGATGTTTATGAAGGGAATGTATATTCTTATTCCTTTTTAGAAAACGAAAATATTCAGGGCTATTACATTGGATATCCGGATTCTGAATTTCATCAATTGATTAGTTATCCAATCATGCTCGGAAAGACATGGGACGGATATGGAGAGATGCCTGATTATTATTCCATTACCGGCACAGATTTGACTGTAACAACCCCGGCAGGGACCTTCCATCATGTTGTGGCTGTTTCCTTTGAACAAGTGACTGAATATTTTGCACCGGGTGCAGGGACGATCAAAATAACGCAGAACGGTAAAACGGTATCCCAACTGGTGAGAATAGAATAGTCATCCTATTATCTGAAAAAGCGGCTGAGCATCCATAGAATGGGTGCTCAGCCTTTTTTATCATGATGAAATCATGATCCAGAATGGAGTTTGTTAACAAGGACCGCATCATAAAACCTGCAGCCCTGTCCTCACTTCTTATGATCATCCTTCTTCTTCGTTTCCTTATGTTGGTTGATTCCCGTCAATGTATTCTCGATAATATCGCGTGAAATCACCGCAACCCCTGTAACGAGAATTCCTTGGACGGCTGACTCAATGGCCCATCCGTAATGAAGCATACAGGCTAAAATGGCAAAGGCCATAAGGATCCACGGGTGGATCCATGGCGGCAGCTGCGGCGTCTGTTTTAAAAATAATCCAATAAAATACAAAGCGGGCACAAGGATAAAGGCATCAGGCCTAATGTACATTGATAAGTCGAAGCTCATACATTCACACACTCTCCCCAAATCATTTAGGCGGATTTACTATGCCATAATATATGCAGCTGCCTAAATACATGCTTATAGGCTATTGCGGAAATTGCAGCGTGGAAAGCGAAGTGCCTGGAACGGAAATCAACAACAAAGTAATAGAGCCTAGAAATAAATTAATAACCTGAAACCTTCTACGAATTGCATCGTATAAACCTATATGAAAGCAATCATTCTGTTAAAAAAGAATCTATTAAAGTGAAACCTTTTCCCATCCGAGTGCGTCTAATAGTAGAGCAGGGACTTTTTCATATAAGGGAAACAACCTCAATGAGTTGGAGATACAAAAAAGGGGACTATTTTACAAAAGGTTATGTTCATGTTCAATGTTGATTTTAGCCATATGTGTATGGTGTGAACGGGTTTTCTTTGGTTACAAAGAACGTAGTGAACCCATGCACATATGGCGGTTTAAGGAAAAACAACAAGGTTTAACACAGCCTTACATAAAAAAAGAACCTGCACTTTAAAAAAGTACAAGTCCTTTTATTTCTATTATTTCGAAGCGTTCATCGCGTTATAGATGGCAGTTGAGAAGAATGAACGAGTTGCAAGGTCTGTTGCGTTGTAACGGTCACCGGCAAATACGGAAGTGCTGTCGATGCTGGCCATTGTAACAATAGCATCATGTGCCCAATATGTAGATGGGATATCACTGTATGTACTTGCAGCTTGTACCGGAAGATTAAATGCTCTTTGTAGAATAACCGCCATTTCGGCTCTTGTCATATTCGCATCAGGACGGAATGTACCGTCTGCGAAACCATTGATAATACCTGCTTCTTTGATTGCCGCTACATCAGCTGCATACCATTTTGAATCGGCAACATCACCAAATCCGGCAGAGCTTGAAGCTTGTTTCTTTAATACTCTATTTATAATAACCGCAGCTTGTGCGCGGGTTACATTCTCTTCTGGATGGAACGTACTGTCACTAAAACCTTGAATAATGCCAGCTGTTGTTAAAGTTTTAATAGCAGGGTAAGTTGGGCTTGCCGTGCTGACATCAAGGAATTCGCCAGGAGCTGCCGTTAATACACGGGTTGCACCGTAATATTTAGGACCCCAATAGCCGCCGCTTAATGAATCCACTTTAATTCCTTTGCTGGTTGTAGCGCTGATAAATTGATTTTCGCCAAGATAGATACCAACATGAGTAATTCCGGATTTGCTTGCTGTACCGCTGAAAAATACTAAATCACCTGTTTGTAGATCAGCTTTTGTTACTTTAGTTCCAGCGTTATATTGATCCGCTGATACTCTTGGTAATTCAATTCCAAAATTACGAAATACATAAGATGTATAACCCGAGCAATCAAAGCCGGCTGGAGTTGTTCCGCCCATACGATAGGGTACCCCCACATATGATTTCGCATAGCTTGTTACGTCTTGATACGATGCTGCCGACACCGGTTGGAATGAAAGGGCTGTCATAACTAATAATCCGGCCAAAATTTTTGTAACTTTACGTCTCATTCTGCCACCTCTTCGGAGATTTTCGCTTTTCATCTAGCAAAATATCACAATTTTTCTCAACGTTATTAGTCTAACAGAAAAATCGACAGCGCAACTTTACTGTTTCATTACAAAAACATTTCATAAAGGAAGTTTGTAAATGTCCAATTGTCGTGAAAAATGTCGAAAAAGCACAGAAATAAAGGTTTTTTTCTTATATTTCTCTGAAAAAGGTCGAAACAAGATGTTCAAACTTTAGACATATTTACGAGTGAATAGAGAAGGTTGATAGCACTATAGTCATGGTGCTTTTATGAAAAATAGTGATAAACCTAGTATGAATGACCCTTTTTTATGCCGGTAGATTGAACCGGATAATCGACTGAAATGGATCAATTATCTAGTTCACATATTTGTAATATTTGTTAAAAAATTACATTACTGGAAATGAGTTGTTGATAAAAAGTCTAAGGTATTTTAATCGTAGGAATGCAGGAAGCAGAGGAAGAGGTGAACTTCTGCTTCCTTTTTTTTCGGAGCCTTTGTTAAGCGGTTCTATGTTAATATAATGATAGATGATTAACTTACTAGTTGAGATAGGAGAATGGAAAAATGAAATTTAAGGTTGGCGTTTTGACTTGTTTAACGGCGGGGCTGCTCGTTGGACAAGCTGCGGCTGCACCTGTGCAGAATCCGGTATATGCGGCGGCAGGAGAGACATTTGTCACGGAGAATCCTTCTTTCCAAACGATTAATAGGATGCTGACGGAAGCAGCCATTGCGGCGGACATTCCGCCTGAGGTTGTGAAGGCTGTCGCGATGCAGGAATCAGGCTGGAGACAGTTTTTCGAAGGAGCACCATATAGATCAGATGATAATGGTTATGGCATCATGCAGATTACCAATTTTGCAAACTATCAAGGAAAAGAAGAGTTAATTAAATATAAGATGGAAGAAAACATTAATGCCGGTGTTGAAATCCTGAACGGGATGTATGACCGTAACGATCTGCCAAAGGTGAAAAATGCAAATAGGCACGACATCGAAAGCTGGTATTTCCCGGTTATGGCCTACAACGGCATCAAACCGGTCAACAGCCCGTTAAAGCAGGCGACGGGTGAAAGGAATGAAGGGGCTTATCAAGAGCAGGTCTTTGCCAAAATCGAAACTGCAAACGATTTAGAGCTGGGACAGTTCCCATTCGATGCAGCTGATTTTCAGTATGATCCAGATAGCGACAAGAATATTGAATTTCAACAGGACGAGTATGAAGCAGCGAATCTCCATGAATCGGCTTATTTTTTCAAAAATAATGCTCAGGTTGTGACGAGTACGGATACGAAACTGCGCAAGACACCAAGCACAGAGGTAAAGGTCATTGATCTTCCGCAAAATACTACATTGATTATTACAGGCGATTTTCAATATGACGAGAAAAGTTCTGACAATCAGTTCGTCTGGTATCCGGTAAAAACAGCCGATAAAAAGTACAGCGGCTTTGTATCCTCTGCTTATTTGAAAAAGGCTGAGCCTGTACAAAAGGTAAATTTCACTGATGTGGATTCAAAATATCAGGAAGCCGTTAGTTATCTTGTAGCAAAAGGGATTAAAGGAAAATCCACAGCGGCCTTTGGCACATACGAACCGATTAAACGGGTAGATGCTGCAGTGATGCTGGCAGAGGCTGCCGGTTGGGATATCGATAGTGCTCCTGACTCCTTATTTACCGATGTACCCGACCGTGCCGTGAAGCATGTCAATGCGATGAAGGTAATGGGAATCACAAGTGGTAAATCAAAAACATCATTTGGTGCACAGGACTTCATTACCCGCGGCGAACTCGCGGTGTGGATCAAAAATACCTTTAAACTCGAGGGCGATCCTAATTATGCTTCGCTTCCATTCGATGATGTAGCGAAGCAATATGCCCCATCCGTTGCAGCACTTGTCAGCAATAACATCACAAGCGGTACATCTGCAACGACATTTGGCACCTATGACAATGCCAAACGCGGCGACTATGCAATTTTCATTTATCGCGCAGCCGTTAAATAGGATGGTTTGCAATAATATAAGCTTTAATAGACAGAGGAACGCGGCCTCTGTCTTTTTTTTCTTTTAAAATAGAAATGAGTCTTTAAAATCTAGGTTTCTAACATAAAATTAGGCTGAACTCTGTGAAATTTGTCTGTGTATGGAACGAACTGAACACTTTCAGAAAGGAATTGCACCAAAATGAGCGAGATTGCACCAAAAAACAAATAATTGCACCAAAATAGGCGATAATTGCACCAAAAATACAATAATTGCACCAACATCATCGATATTTGCACTAATTAGAATCATTTCAAAATCATACTCGATGGTAGTCTTTCCACAGGTCATAGTTGCCGGTCAATCCAATATCTGGGTTCTAGATTGCATCCTGACATAGCTTTTTTTTAAAAGAATGCTGTTATATCAAAGTTTCCACGTTGGTTTACTATATATTCACACAATTCCAACGAAGAAATAAATGAATGAAACACAATATGTTGGTTTGTTTACCATAAAGAACCACTACAATTTGTGCGTAGGTATGATAATATTGTGTTTGTAGCCGATGAGGTGTGCGAGATTATGAATCTGCGAGATTGATAATCAATGACACGCCAGGCGCTATGGACTTACATTAATAACCTCAATAAACAACCTCAAATCAAATGCAAGGCGATTTTCCTATCATAAGGAAAATCAAAATCATAATTCATTTTTCAGTCAGCATTACTTATTAACAAAACTAAACTACAACCACATTGGAGGAATTCATTACATGACAAACTCAAAATCATTGCGTAAATTCTTAACTACTGCTGCTACTGCTACAATCGTTGTTGGCGCCGCGAGCCCTATTGCTCTTGCAGCCGGATTTGAAGACGTAGCTCCGCAGTATAAAGAAGCAGTCGATTTTGTTACTTCTAAAGGAATTACTGGATTTAACGCAACAACCTTTGGAACTTATGACAACATTAAACGTGTCGATGCAGCGATTATGCTTGTAAAAGTTCTTGGATTAGATATCGAATCTGCACCGGCTTCAGGTTTCACAGATGTACCTGACCGTGCAGTTAAATATATTAATGCCCTAAAAGCGGCAGGAATAACAAGCGGAAAAACAACAACTGAATTCGATGCACAAAGCCCAATTAAACGCGGTGAACTGGCTATCTGGATTGACAGAGCCTTCACGAAGCTTCAGGAAAAAGAAAGCAATGTAGTCTTTAACGATGTGGCACCGCAATATAAAGAGGCTGTTGCTACATTAGTGAAATACGGCATTACGAGTGGAACATCAGCTAACACATTTGGCACCTATGACCTGGCAAAACGCGGTGACTTTGCCCGCTTCCTTTATAAAGCAGCACAAGAGTCTGAAAAAATTAACCCATTAGCATCAGGTATTTCCGGTTTCGTGATGGACAACGAAACACCTGTTGTAGGTGCAGCGGTTTCCATTGGTTCCCAAACAGTGAAAACAGACGATAAAGGTTATTATACCCTGCTTAACATTGCACCAGGCAAACACGAAGTCAAAATTGAAGCGGATGGCTATGTCACAACTAAGACCGCAGATGTAACAGTTGCAGCGGATAAAGTGACATCATTCTCAAAAGACATTTCTTCTGTCTTAATTGATACAGATTTAATTAAAATTTCCGGTGTCGTAGTGAATGCAGCATCCAGTGCAGCAATCAGCGGGGCCGATGTTAACCTTGAGACCTTTAATACTGATAAACAAGAGTGGAAAACAGTAGCTTCTGTGCAAACAACTGCTAATGGCGGATATGAAATTGCTCAGAAAGATGCGGATTCTAAGCTTGATTTAGGTGCAGAGTACCGTCTGACTGTTTCAATGGACGGCTATAAAGACTATGTTGTTCCATCCGTTACATTAGATGGGCAGAAGGTAGATAATGTTCTTGAAGGTATCAAGCTTGCAGCCATTGCGCCAATGGATATTACAGGAACTGTTACAAATGCAGAAGGTGCGAAAGTGAATGCTGCAGATGTAAAAATCTATAATGCTGATGGAAAATTGGTACAGTCTGCAACAACAAATGCACAAGGTGTTTACACAATTGAAAATGCAAAATTGGTAACTGACACATACAACGTCGTGGTGGATGATAAAGTTTCTGCCGTTTCCAATACAGATTTAGCGGCAACAGAAGGTACAGATGCAGTTCATAATGTAACCCTAAAAGCAGGTCACAGCATTACTGCCACCATTGATACAGAAACCGTAAACGGCAATTTCGGAACAGGATCTGCTGACGAAGTGGTCTATAAAATGGAGCTTTTACAAGGAAATACAGTTATTGCAACAGATGAATTTAAAAGTGAAAAAGATGCAGCAGATGCAGTGCTTACATTCGATTTCGCCCGCGTAGCAAATGGTGATTACTCCTTAAGACTTTCTGGTGATTATGTTGTAACAAAAACTTATTCTGTTGGAGTTACTGAAGATAAAGCGGTTGAGGACAGAGCGCTGGAAGCTGGGATTATTACTGGGAAAATAACAGCTGGTGCAGCACTTAATGATGCAGCAGTGAACTTATTAGATGCCAATGGCAAAGTTGTCGCTGAGGCGAAAACAAATGCAGATGGAAGCTATATGTTTGTCGGCTTGGCTGCAGGCAAATATAAAGCAGAAGCTGTCAAAAATGGTCTCGTGACTGAAAAAACAGCAGAACTGACAGTAACTAAAAATAATGCCACAGATGCAGGAACACTTGACCTGAAAGCAGTCGCAACAACAGGTGATGTAGCTGGATATGTTCGTACAGCAGGAACACTTAAAGCTGTTGCCGATGCCACGGTTACTTACTATGATGCAGACGGTGAAGAGGTTAAACAAGCTAAAACAGATGCAGATGGTAAATACGCCATCACTAAAGTAGAGCCTGGTAATTATAAAGTAGTCGTTCGCGGCACAGGGGTTGAAACCTATTCTGATACGCAAAAAGTGAATGCTGGCGACAATCTGACAGCGGCTAATTACTCCATGACAGCCGGTGGGGATGCCACATTAAAAATTACAGTCGTGGACAGTGAAGGCAATCCGGTCAATGCAGCGGCAAATGGATTTGATTTATCAGATGTGTTCGTTGACCCAACCAACCCAACTGTCGGTGTAGTAGAAAAAGCTGATGCAGCGGCAAATACCGTAACATTCACTGGCTTATCTGCCGGCACATACAACTTAGCGATTGATACAGCATCTGCAGACTTCGTGGATGTGAAAACAACAGCAACAGTTGCCGCAGCTGAAAAAGCAGAACTGAAGATTGTGGTAGATAAAGTCGCTGCACAAAGCGCTGTCAACTTCCGTGTCGTTGACGAAAACAATGCCAACGTCGATGGTGCCACAGTGGTTATCTTTAAAGAGGATGGCACAATGAAAGAAACCCATAAAACAACAAACGGCACAGCTGACCTGGCATTAATTGACGGCAATTATACCCTAGCTGTTTATCACAACGGATACCTAGTATCTAAACATGAACTGACAGTGGCTGGAAAAGATATCACAGTGCCAGTTATCCAATTAACAAAATCACAAAACTAAGCAAAATCAGGACGCTTCGATTTTGCGGGAATAATAGCAGAAACAGCCGGTCAATTGAATAGGACCGGCTGTTTTTTTACATAGGTTTTACTGTTCTTATTTTTCCAAAGCCTTAGCAAGCATGATGGAGAACTCTGCACGGCTGATGGATTTATTAGGTTTAAAGCTTCCATCATTATATCCTACCGTAATTCCATTTTCGGCAAGAATGCTGATGTAGTTCTTTGCCCAGTGGTCCCCTGCGACATCCTTGAAGGTGAGTGCTGCAGTGCCTGTTAAATCAAATGCTTCTACTAAGACCCGAGCCATTTGTGCCCGTGTTAACTGCTGGTCTGGATTAAACTGATTATTGCTTCCGGAAAAAACTTTTGCCTCTGTCATTTTAGCGATGGCATCGTAAGCAAAGCTGGATTCATTGACATCGGCATAATTTGGGTTTATTGCAGGTGCATCACTATAAACGATCGCCCGGTTCAGCATAATCGCACTTTGTGCCCGCGTAATCGAATCAGATGGAGCGAACTGTCCATTCGCATAGCCGCTGATAATGCCTTTGCCTGCTAATTTTTCAATTTCATTCTTCCCTGTTGTGTTGGCGATATCGCTGAAATTTGTCTCTTTCCCCACATCAAGTGCCTTCCAAAAGGCATTCGCAATCACGAGATAACCGTCCTGATTCGGATGAATATCCATTGGATTCGGCATATATGCCGCCGTATTTTTCGCAAAAACAGCAGCTGTCGGCACAAATACAGCCCCCTTCAGCTTAGCTGAATTCGCAATCGTTTGATTCAAGGCATTCAGCAAGGTTTGAAACTGCGTTTGATATTGTGCCGGCAGTATTGTAAATGGATTGTAATAGCCCATTACATATACATCTGCATTTGGGTTCAATGTCTTAATTTTTGCTAGAATGGCGGAAGTATTCACCCCAACAGTTAAAATCGCAGTATTTACTTTCCCCGGATCCATGTTCACTTCCAGTTTTTCTTTATCAATGGCAATTTCCTTCAGTATATCATTGGCACCTGCATCAATCGTGATCACTTCAGCATTGGCAATAGCGGTCTCTATGGTCACCGTATTTCCGCTGTTATCTGAAACAGACTTGTTTGCCTGGATATCGGCCAGAACATCAGTTGTCGTATAGCCGGAAACTGCGAACCGTTTATCAAAGCTTGACAGCGCTCCTACTTTATTCAGCTGGCTGCCAAGATAATCGGTATACCCCTTATCGATTGTTCGAACGGGCGTCTGCCCGGCAGCAAGTGAATCTCCCAATGCGAGATAATCCAGCTTATCGTTTTCTGCGGCAAAAGCAGAAAACGGTGATAAAGCGGCAGCACATCCGATCGCGAAGGCACAGCAAAGTTTCTTCCATTTTCTCATGAGCAAAATCCCTCTCTCTTTCTCTTAATCTTAGAAACTATTTATTCGCTATTATACTAGGAACTCCTTCTCTAAAGGAAAAATGACGAACTTTTTCTCGATAATAGGATAAAAGATTCAGAAATTCACATAAAATTCTATTTAATTAGAACTATTCCTATGATACTATAATCTTGTTAAAAAGCGGCAAAGTAGGTAAAAGGTAGCGTTCAATCGCAGGGAAATAGATAAAGGGGGCAAATTTTTTATGGCTAAATCTGCTAATAGTAAAAAATATATAGCGGCAGCATTATCAACCGTTGTTGCGGCAAGTGTCGCTGCGCCGGCTGCGGCAAACGTGCAGGCTGCAGGCTTCGATGACGTAGCTGGAGGTGCTTTTTATTATGATGCCGTAACAAAGCTGGCTGGAAAAGGGATCATCAACGGATTCGCTGATAAGACATTCAGGCCCAATCAGGATGTGACCAGGGGGCAGACAGCGCAAATCCTTGCTGGTGTGCTTGGCTTGAATGGTGAAAATGCTCCGGATCCGGGATTCAAGGATGTCAAGAAAAATAACCCGTTCTATAAGGCAATTGCTGCGCTATCCAACGCAGGAATTATTAACGGGGTGACAAAGGAAACATTCCAGCCAAACAAACCAATCACCCGTGCCGAAATGTCGAGAATGCTGACGACAGCTTTCGACTTGATCGAAAACACAACCGCAGCATCGGGATTCACGGATGTACCTTTAGACAAGTGGTATGCAGGATGTGTGGGGGCACTGGTGGAAAAGGGCATTACATTCGGAAAATCAGCGAAAACCTTCGCCCCAAATGAAAAAGTAACCCGGGGCCAAATTGCCTCCTTTATTTATCGTGCTCAAGAAAATCTGGCTGAAACACAGGTGATTGAAAGTGTAACCGACACAGCCGTGGTGATTGACGGTGTAGCCTACCAGGCTGCAAAGGCCCTTCAATCACTGTTCAATGCTGGCAACGCGGCTGCGTTAACCAATGCCAAGATTCAATTCAAAGCAGACAATGGAGTGATTACGCGTGTAACCTCGCTAGATATCACAAAAGCTGGAGCAGCAGCTTCCGGAAATATCGTCCTTGATGGACAAGGGACTGTCATTGACGGCAATGTTACCGTGGCTGGCGACTTTATCACCTTGAAAAACCTGACCGTTAAAGGAAATCTGAAGATTGGATCTGAAGTACAGAACAGCTTTATTGCCGATACATTACATGTGCTGGGAAAAACGATTCTTACCGATGCACCGATTCAAACAGCAGGGCTTTCTGAGCTGGCTAATATCACCTTTATCGACTCCGTCCTAAAGGCGGTGGAAGTGAATAAGATCGTTGATTTAGTGACGCAGGGCGCATCTTCGCTGCAGGATGTATCGGTTTCAGCCGATGTTCATATTTCCGCAGAAGATCGTTCCTCTATTGCAAAAATGACGGTAAAAACCGGGGCGGCTCAGGTACAAATTAACGCGGCTGTCGATGAGCTGATCATTGACGGCACAGGCGGATTAACCATTTCGGGTAATGCCACTTTGGGCAATGTGAAAATTATCAAAGATGCCGAGGTCAACCTGAATGTGACAGGTGCAGTCGAAAGCCTGCAGCTGGTCAATCATGCAGCAAGCCTGCTCTTGTCAATCGGCACTGAAGTTGGAAAGGTTATTTTGCCGGAAGGCTCTGCTGCTGAAAAAATCATTGCCAACTTTGAAAAAGTAAAAGAATATATTGGAACGATTATCGAAGACACGAAGCAGCCAAAAGATATGAATGAAGCAGAGAAGGAAGATCCCGATGAGGGTCTGAATGAAGAACAAGCTAACGCGAATGCTCCGATCGATCCAGCCGACACCATTGCTCCGGCTGCACCGAGTATCTCATTTATTGGTAAAGATGTCGCGGGCGGTGTCGTTGATTTATCAGATTTAAAAAATGGGCTAAAAACCAGAGTCTCCATCCCTGTTACCGGAGAGACAGGAGCAAAGGCTGGGGATATACTGAAGATGCAAATGGTTTCTGAGCAGGGGAAGCCGATTGTTGAGACCTATAAGCTGACGCAGCAGGATATCGCCCGCGGCTATGTTGATCGGGAAATGAAAACGAACGCCCTGCGCAATCTTCTCGGCGGACTGCTCGGTGATACATTAGGCAGTGTTATGGGCGGAATCACAAAAGCCAGCATCGGACAAGCGGCTGTAACAGAGCTTGTCATGAGTCCCGGACCTGTAGTCACGGCAGATACGGTCATTCGTGCTGATAAAGCAGAAACAGAAACAGAAACAGTGGCAGCCGCAAGTCTCATTGTCCATGAGGATGGGACGGCCGATGTAATAGATGCAAATGGACAAGTAGTTGCCAGCGGGTTCCTTAGTGATTTATTAGGCGGAGTAACCGGTGTTGTTAAAGGAGTACTGAATCTGATTGTTGGCAGCAATGGCATCGTTAATCTTGACGGCATTTTAGGGACTCCGGTGGAAGAGCTGCTCGATGGGACCGTAAACGTTGTCGATGGCATGGTTAAATTGGCAGATGGCGTATTATTAACCGTTATCGATGGAATTGTCATAGGCGGAGTTGTGAACGGATTGGTCAGTGGAGCAGAGGATGTAATCGTAAAGGTTCAGCTCATCGACCAAGCTGGCAATCATTCACCGGAAACTAAGCAGGTTTACAAATTCAAAATATCCGAAGCTCTTCCACTGTAAAAAAGTAAACTGCGAGTGAATAATCATTTAAAAAGAAAAGCTGCTCTTGATTGAAAAAAGGGCAGTTTTTCTTTTGTCCGATAACAACTTATCCATCCGCATTCTGTTGTGCCGGACAAATTAATATAGTATGATCTATCTGGTTTTCATGATTATTTGAGGTGAGAGTGGTTTGATTTTTAATTCATTTGAATTTATTTTTTTATTTTTACCAATCGTCTTTCTTGGCTATTTTCTATTGAATAAAATCAGCTTTACGTTTGCTAAGCTGTGGCTGTTCTCGGCCTCTTTATTTTTCTACGGCTGGTGGAATCCGATTTACCTGCCGCTGCTTTTATTTTCACTGGTAGTCAACTACATATTCGGGACAAGCCTAGGGAAAATGACTCATCTGTTAAAAAAGAAAATTGTCCTCACATTTGGCATTTTATTCAATGTCGGATTATTAGGCTTCTTTAAATATTACGATTTCTTTATCGAAAATATCAATGCGGTATTTGAAACAGATTATCGTGTCTTAAACTTGGTTTTGCCGCTCGCGATTAGCTTCTATACCTTCCAGAAAATCCCTTACCTGGTAGACTCCTACCGCGGGGAAACGAAAGGCTACAATCCATTGAACTACGGCTTATTTCTGACCTTCTTTCCGCAGCTCATCGCGGGACCGATCGTTCAGCACAGCGATGTCATGTCGCAGTTTGAAAATAAGGACAACCGCAGGATGAACGCGAAAAACATTGCGATTGGGCTATTTGTATTTGGAATCGGTCTGTTTAAAAAAGTAGGCATTGCCGACACGTTTGCGATCACAGCGAATCTTGGCTACAGCCAGCCTGAGGCACTTACTACAATCGATGCCTGGATTACGTCGCTGGCGTATACCTTCCAGCTTTATTTCGATTTCAGCGGGTATTCCGATATGGCGATTGGAGCGGCGCTGCTGTTCAACATCAAGCTCCCAATCAACTTTAATTCACCGTACAAAGCGGTGAGTATTCAGGATTTCTGGAAAAGATGGCATATGACCCTGACCAACTTCCTGACCCGTTACATCTATATTCCGCTTGGCGGCAATCGTAAAGGACCGGTGCGGACCTATATCCATATTTTAATTGTCTTTTTCGTCAGCGGACTGTGGCACGGTGCCGGGTGGACGTTCATTATCTGGGGTGTGCTGCACGGCATTGCCAGCGTCATTAATCGGCTCTGGTCCAAAGCGGGCTTGCGGATGCCAAAGCTTGCGGGCTGGTTTATCACGTTTCAGTTTGTCAATGCCACGTGGGTTTTTTTTCGCGCCCCGTCCGTTTCCGAGGCCATAACTGTGTTAAAAAGCATGGCGGGTCTGCATGGAGTCAGCCTTCCGGGCGAACTGCAAAGCACTTTTTTGCAAAGGTTAAACCTGCCGTACTATGATTTTACGCTCACGGAAAATTTCTTTGAAATATGCGCTCTTTTACTCGCAGCATTTCTCATTGCTGTTATGGCAAAAAACTCGATGTATTTCAGGGAGCATTTAAAACCGAATCTGGGCTATGCACTCTTTATCTCGGCAATAATCATTTATTCCGTCTTTCAGCTGCAGCAGGTTTCGGAGTTTTTATATTTCAATTTTTAAAACATCAGGTGCAAATCCCATCAGCCTGATCTATCTATGATTCAAGACTATTAAATTTAGGATGAATGCCTATGTCATATAAACAATTTGCCATTACCGTATTGACGCTGGTGCTGCTCGCTGCGGGCGGCTCTGCGTCTTTTATCTATTATATTGATCCGATGTGGACGTTTGGTCACAGCCACGAGTACAATGATGTGCAATATGTCATCGATGAGCGGCAGCAGAAGGTGAATGCGATGCACTTTCAGCCCTTTGATTACGATACACTGCTCATTGGCAGCAGCCGGACGACCTACATAAACCAGCATGATTTTACCGGGATGAAGGTCTACAATTTTTCGGCCAGCAATGTGTCGATCCGGGAGTACGAGCCCTTTTTACAATATGCCGTCGAACAGAATGGAAAGTCATTTGAGCGGGTCATCATTGGTCTTGACTTTTTCAAAACAAGCATCAACCAAAGCTCGGGTGTCGTCAATCTGGACAGCTATATTGCAAAAATGGAAGAGCCGTTTTACCGTTATAAAAATTTACTTTCCTACGATTTATTAAAATACGCTTATGATAATTTTAAGATGTCGAAGGCTGATGCTAATATTCTGGACCGAAGCTATAATCGCAGCAATGTGGCGCAGGCAATGAAGATTGATTCCGAAACAACCTCCCAGCAGACAAAAGAGAAAATCAAGAAGTTCCGTAAAGAGTTTTACGGGGAAACGTACCAATATAATCCTGAATACAAAGCGGTTCTGCAGCAGTTGATCGACAAGTATCCGCAAACAGAGTTTATTTTCTATACGACCCCGATTTCCACGCCGTTGTTCACGGCTTTAGTGGATCAGGGACTCCTGCCGTCCTATGAGCAGTGGATTACAGACGTGACCGCGGCGGCCGGCGGGATGTATAACTTCATGTACCCGAATTCAATCACGAATGACATCGGCCACTATTTTGACGGTCATCACTTTTACCCCGAGGTCGGAACGATGATTGCCCACCGCATAGACGGCACAAATCAGGGCGTTCCCGCTGATTTTGGCACTTACGTGACACCGGAAAATTTAGCGGACCAATTAGAATTTGTCCGGAAAGAATCGGAGGGGCTTTGAAAAATTTTCCTTTTGTAAAATAGCTCATGTAAAAAGAAAAAGTCTGTTGGGTGTGATCCTGCCATTTGGAAGAAAATCACATCTATCAGGCTTTTTTTATGGTGGAATTCCCCTGTTGTTCCAAATCAGCAGGGGATTTATTATATTTCAATAACTAATATTACAAGTATATGAAAATCTTTCTTGAACATATCTATTTAATAGACAAAATATGGTACAATATGACTGAAAAATTTTATAAAAGGAGGGGAATTTAATAGATTATGTCGAAACATATCAGATTAAAGGCGATCGCCTTATTGGCGGTCTTTTGTATGGTCTTTTCCATTAACGGCGGGAGAGGACAGGCGGCTTCACTATCAGATATACCAGTAAGCGCAAGCAGTGAAATCAATTACTTAATGAATAAGGACATCATCAACGGATATAGTGATGGTACGTTCCGCCCTAAGCAGGCAGTGACTCGTGCGGAGGCAGCGATTATGCTGGGCAAGGCATTGAACTTGATCGGCTGGCAAAGAACGACTCCATTCAAGGATGTGGCGGTAAACTCGGCGGCATCAGGCTATATTGCATCCGCTGTACAAAAAGGAATCATTAATGGATACAGTGATGGAACATTTCGCCCTGCAGAACCTATTACCCGCGGGCAAATGGCCCTTCTCTTGCAAAGAGCATTTCAACTGACAGAGAAAGGTGAGGTTTATTTCACCGATATCCCGCAATCAGGCCTTCAATATGATGCCATTAATACCATTGCCACAGCGGGCTTAGCTTCCGGATATGCAGATGGCACATTCCAGCCTAAGGATTCCGTAACCCGTCAGGACTTTGCTGTGTTTGTAGCAAGAGGATTAAATGATGACTTCCGTGTGGCAGCTCCGGCACCTGCACCTGCACCAGCACCCGCTCCAAGCGGTGATACAGCCGTGGTTGGAGAGGTAACAGTAGCTTCACTAAATGTACGTTCAAGTGCAAGCAACTCGGCTCCTGTCATCGGAACTCTTGGCGAAGGCGCCGTTGTATCCGTGTATAGCTTTTCCGGTTATTGGGTCCAAATTAACTACAATAACCAAACCGGTTATGTACATAAGACGTATTTAAAATTAAAAAATACGAACGGCAATCCGCTGCAAAACCGCATTATTGTAGTGGACCCGGGTCACGGCGGACTTAGTGATAAAGGCATCTTAGACCAAGGAACAAGCTACGGTAATCTGAAGGAAAAGGACATCACTCTTGATGTGGCCAACCGCGTATCAGCGAAATTAAAAGCCGCAGGCGCCACTGTTGTCCAAACAAGATCAGGGGATGTCAACAGACAATTCCTTTTAGGAGACCGGACACAGATTGCCTACGATAACAAGGCAGAGCTTTTTGTCAGCATCCATGTCAATTCAGCAGGCTCGGCTTCAGCTGACGGCGCAGAAACCTATTATGATACGTCCAAAAATGCCAATGGAAACGAAAGCAAAGAATTAGCTCAGGAAATTCAAAAACAGCTCGTAGCATTTGCAGGAATGGATGACCGCGGGGCAAGGGACAGTGCTTTCTACGTAGTAAGAGAGCAAAATATTCCAAGTGTCCTTGTTGAATTAGGCTTTATCACGAACTCTGGTGACTATGCAAAACTAGCATCGCCGGAATTCCATGACATCTATGCCCAGGCAGTTTATCAAGGAATCTACAATTATTATAATAAATAATCATTTTGCAAAATAAGAAACGGGTTTTAGCGCCTGTTTCTTATTTTTTTACAAAAAATTGTCTACAAAGGTTTATTTGTAAATCCTTATCCGAATCCTGTACCATGATGATATAATAGAATTAACTTTCCAATTACTTGCAAAGGGTTACATAAATATTTGATTGGATGGTTGATCTTGTAAACTCGTGGTGATTGAATGATATTACTCGTATAATAGTAATTTTATTTGCAATTTTCTCTATTTTCATCCATAGTTTTGTATATTCTTTGGAGGTGAATCAAAACAGTCATCCAAGAAATAAGCCATGCTCAGAGATGGACAAGAGCTTAATAGAATCGTTGCATATCACACAGGGTTTAATCGTGAAGGGGAATTTTAATGAGAAAATACATCATGGCCATTCTATTTCTTTTTTTACTAATTGTTCCTTTTCAAGTAAGTGCGGAAGAGCCGTCTGAACGTGTCATCATCACGTTTAACAAGGAAATCAACGAGAAACTGCTTGAAGAGAACACGATTGAAATTCATCACCTTTTTCCTGAATATCATGCTGCATCCGTGACCATTCCTGCATCCGTGAAGGATAAATTGGCCGCGCAGCCGGATGTTCTGCGGATTGAAAAGGATTCGGTTGTCAAAACCAGTGTCCAGAATGCCAGTTGGGGATATCAGGCTGTTAACATACCGGAATCGCGTGAGCAGTACTACGGTTTAACAGGTAAAGGTGTGAAAATCGGAATTATTGATACAGGTATCAATTTGAATCATCCCGACCTGCGCGTTGCAGGGGGAGTTTCCTTTGTGCCGGGAAACCCATCATACAATGATGATGCAGGTCATGGTTCAGAGGTGGCGGGAATTATCGCTGCACTTGATAATGATTTTGGAGCAGTCGGTGTTGCACCCGACGCTGAACTTTATTCAATTAAAACATTGGATAATTTAGGAAAAGGGAATATTTCAGATGTCATCGCGGGTATTAACTGGGCGATTGACCATGATCTAGATATTATTAATTTAAGCTTTACGTCTCCATCGGGGACCAGTTTACTTGAATCAACACTTCAAGCAGCCTACAACAAGGGGATTTTGATTGTAGCAGCTTCGGGAAATGCCCTTGATCCGCGAATCAATATCACAGATGTATTATATCCGGCACGCTACAATACCGTGCTCGCAGTCGGTTCTGTTGATGAAAAACTAAGACGTTCAGTCTTTTCCTACTATGGTTCGAATTTAGATTTTGCCGCACCGGGTGAGAACATTTTGAGTACAACTATCGGCGGGTCTGATGCGCAATATGCCTACACATACGGTACAAGCATGGCAGCTCCGTTTGTAACGGGGATTGCGGCATTATATAAGGAAGAGTATCCAAGTTTGAACAATCAGCAGATTCGGGGTCATATGGAGCGTGCGGCATATGATTTAGGCGATGCCGGCAAGGACGCTCAGTATGGCTACGGCTTGATTCAGCCTCCATCCAGTGAACAAGCCGATCTATTTATTGATTTGAAAGATAATACCTGGTACTCGGACGAAATCCTCTATCTTTATCGGCATGGCATTGTGAGTGGATATGGTGATGGCGGTTTCCATCCGAATGCTCCAGTGACAAGAGCGGAAGCAGTAGCGATGCTGGGACGTGCCAAAGGATTGGACGGGACGAAAACGCAAACCAGATTCTCGGATGTACCAGCCAGCTCATTTGCGTCAGGATATGTAAAAAGTGCGACGGACCAGGGTGTGATTAACGGCTTCACAGATGGAACTTTTAGACCTGGCAGCAATATTATTAGAGGAGACGTCGCCATTATTTTGAAAAATGCCTTCGGCTTCGCTGATACAAGCACAGCTTATTTTAATGACGTTCCAGGCAGCAAGCATTATTACAATGCTATCAACAGCATGGCCGCGGAAAACATCACCAGCGGCTTCAGCGACGGCAGTTTCCGTCCAAATCAATATATTACAAGAGTAGAATTCAGCGTCTTCCTAGCTAAAGCGCTGGAGGAAGAGTTTAAATAAAAGAATTCAATAGCAGGGGCTGTCCAGCAAGAGGTTTTTCCGATTTCTGGAGGCTCCTATTCATGTTTCAAACCCATGATAGATGAGCACTGTGATGATTAAATATTAAGGAATTCCCATTTTTCGAATCGCACCCCTTATTTACATTTTTTGGCTCCCTTAAGGTTAAATGTAATCGCTTTCGTATCTAATAATAATACTAGCATACAAAAATAAATGCTATGATTTAATTCACACTAGTTCGATTCGATGCTTGTAATATCACGGGTTTGATTACTTTGGAATAATTTCACAGGTAAGCGCTTTAAAAAAATCTGTGAATAAAGATTGACAAATTCCCATAGACCCAATATCCTAAGAATATCAAAATTAAATATGAGCGGATGACGGTTGTGGGAGAGTGCATTAAGTTACACGCCACCGAAGGAGCAAGTTTCAAAAAGACCCTTGGAACAAATCTCTCAGGTAGATGGAACTACAATCGGACGCGCCTCTGGAGAGAGTGTATATACATATTACACCACCAAAGGGGAAGGTTCTATGAATAATGGAGCTAATCTCTCAGGTAAAAAGGACAGAGAAGGGTAAATAAACGGCTACGTTTACCCTTTTCTGTCCTTTTTTGCGTGCAAAAAAGGCGGTGGATTATTCTGTTTTAAACAGTTTTCCCGAGAAAAGCAGGTTAGTAGCACAAAAAGGCGTTTTATCTAACTGCAAGTGATTGTTTTGTAGAGACAAAAGCCTGTAACAAAACGAATTGGGGGAGAAAACATGAGTTTGAGACAAAATGATTCAGCCATTTTTGAGGCGATTGAGAAGGAGCGAAAGCGGCAGCTTTCAACATTAGAGTTAATTGCATCAGAAAACTTCGTCAGCGAAGATGTTCTAGAGGCAATGGGCAGTGTGATGACAAATAAATATGCAGAAGGCTATCCAGGAAAGCGCTATTATGGGGGATGCGAGTTCGTGGATGTAGCAGAACAGGAAGCAATTGCACGTTTAACAAAGCTGTTTGACGTGAAATATGCGAATGTTCAACCGCACTCAGGTGCAACAGCTAATTTCGCTGTATTCTTCGCATTGCTTCAGCCTGGCGATAAAGTGATGGGGATGAACCTTTCACAAGGCGGCCACTTAACTCACGGAAGTCCTGTAAGCGTTTCAGGAAAATGGTTTGAGATTGTGTCCTATGGTGTAAGAGAAGATACTCAATTAATTGATTACGATGAGCTAGAGGCGATTGCAAAAAAAGAAAAACCAAAATTGATTATTGCCGGTGCAAGTGCTTATCCAAGAGTGATTGACTTCGCTCGTTTTAGAGAAATTGCTGATCAAGTTGGAGCAAAACTTATGGTCGATATGGCTCATATTGCCGGACTTGTTGCAGCTGGTCTTCATCCATCACCAATTCCTTATGCAGATGTTGTAACAAGCACAACGCATAAGACACTGCGGGGACCGCGCGGCGGAATCATTTTAACAAACGATGAAGAGATTGCTAAAGCGATTAATAAGTCTGTATTCCCGGGAATTCAGGGCGGGCCGTTAATGCACATCATTGCAGCTAAAGCGGTGGCATTTAATGAAGCACTGCAGCCAAGTTTTAAAGAATATGCTAAGCAAGTCATCGAAAACGCTTCGACGCTTGGCGATACTTTAATAAAAGAAGGTGCCACCCTTGTCTCCGGCGGTACGGATAATCATATTGTCCTCTTAGATCTTCGTCCATGGGATTTAACTGGAAAAGAAGCTGAAAAATTATTAGAAGAAGCGGGAATTACGGTCAATAAAAACACGATCCCATTTGATCCGCAAAGCCCATTTGTAACAAGCGGTATCCGTATGGGCACAGCGGCTTTAACCACCCGCGGCATGAAGAAGGAAGAAATGGTGAAAATCGGCGGAGTCATTGCATCTGTGCTTAAGAGTAAAGGAGACAAAGCCGTTATTGAACAAGCAAAAGAAACAACGAAAGCCATTTGTGATTCATTTCCATTATACCAACAACAGCCAGTTCTAGTATAAAACAAAGTACTAACGATGAAGCCGTTGCATCGGTACAACTGACTGCTTAACAGCACCAAGTGGAATTTCCGGTGGAGATACCGTGAAGTTTTATAAATATATCAAAAAGGGCAAGGGACTCTCTGAAAGTTATATTGGAGATGCCATGACCTTTTCCTTAGCTGCATCTGAAAGCAATGCACGAATGGGAGCTCTGCTTGCCGCTCCAACTGCTGGAGTGGCAAGCAGAATCCCATGCTATGAAGTCATTGAAGCGATGTATAAGGCAGGTAAAGAAATGCCGAGGACTCTTAAGGAGACTGCACTTGGAGGTCTTGCCATTACCGAAACAGGTAAAAGGTGAAAGAAGAATTATTTTGCAGGAAATCATAATCGGAGGCGTAACAATGAGCGTAGAAACTATGTTAAAAAGAACACCGCTTTTTGAATCTTACCAAAAATTTGGAGCAAAAGTCATTGATTTTGGCGGCTGGGAGCTTCCAGTTCAGTTTTCAGGCATTATCGAAGAGCATGAAACTGTTCGAACTGCTGCAGGACTCTTTGATGTATCCCATATGGGTGAAGTAATCGCTGAAGGAAAAGATGCATTGAACTTTGTTAATTATCTTGTTACAAACGATGTAACAAAGGTAGAAATCAACCAAGCACAATATTCAGCAATGTGTTACCCAGACGGTGGTACTGTCGATGACTTGCTTGTCTATAAGTTAGAGGATGAAAAGTACTTGCTAGTCATTAATGCAGCTAACATTGATAAAGATTACGCTTGGATGCAGCAAAATGTAAAAGGCGATGTGAAGCTGCAAAATATTTCAGGTGAGGTGTCACAGCTTGCCCTCCAAGGTCCGAAAGCTGAAGCCATTTTACAAAAGTTAACAGATACAGACCTAAGCCAAATCGGCTCTTTCTGCTTTGCTCAACATGCAACTGTCGCTGGAATTACTGACATTCTTGTATCTCGTACAGGTTACACAGGTGAGGACGGATTTGAACTTTATTTAGCAAACGATAAAGTAGTAGCCCTTTGGGACAAACTTCTTGAAGCTGGCAAGGAAGATGGCTTAAAGCCAATTGGACTTGGTGCACGCGATACGCTTCGCTTTGAAGCACGCCTAAATCTTTACGGTCAAGAACTTTCCAGCGACATCGGTCCGTTGGAAGGCGGAATCGCTTTTGCCGTAAAATTGAAAAAAGAAAGTGACTTTATTGGAAAAGAAGCACTTGTAAAGCAAAAAGCAGAAGGATTAAAACGCAAAATCGTTGGGGTTGAAGTAACAGGAAGAGGTATTCCTCGTCATGGTTACAAAGTGTTCTCAGCTGATGGAGTGGAAATTGGCGAAATTACTTCAGGCACACAATCTCCAACTTTAAAGAAAAGCTTAGGACTTGCATTAGTATCAGCAGAATATGCTGAATTAGGAACAGAGCTAAAACTTGAAATCCGCAATAAAATGATTGACGCAGTTGTTGTAAAAGCACCTTTCTATAAAAGGGGTTAATACTAGAATTTAAGATTTAAGATTTAAGATTTAAGATTAAGATTTAAGATTAAGATTCTATTGGAGGGATTGCCTGAACATGACTATGTGAGGGCAATCATCTTTCCATTGAATACATATAAAAATTGAGAGGAAGATAAAACAATGACAAACGCAACAGCAAACTTAGTTTACAGTAAAGATCACGAGTGGGTATTACAACTAGAAGGAAATCGCGTACGTATCGGAATCTCTGATTATGCACAACACCTTTTAGGAGACATCGTTTTTGTTGAGAATCCTGCAGAGGATGATGAAGTAACTGCTGGTGAAACTATGGGATCTGTTGAATCAGTTAAAGCGGTTTCCGATATCTTTTCTCCTGTATCAGGTAAAGTTGTTAGTGTCAATGAAGCGTTAGAAGATGAACCACAATTAATTAACGAAAAACCATATGAAGCATGGTTAGTAGAAGTAGAATTATCTAATCCGGAAGAATTACAATCACTATTAAACGAGGAAGCTTACCAAGCATTTATTAGTGAAGGAGAAGAATAAGATGACAAACACTTATAGATATCTTCCTGATACAGAACAAGATAAAAAGGAAATGCTAGATTTCCTAGGAATGTCTTCTGTTGAAGAGTTATTCGAAGATATTCCAGCTGACCTTCGCTTAAAAGGTGAACTAGCTATTCCAGAAGCAGATTCAGAACCTGTTTTGATGAAGAAAATGAGCAAGCTTGCTGCGCGAAATGTAAATGCAACGGAGTATCCATCTTTTCTAGGCGCGGGTACATATGATCATTATATTCCAAGCGTTGTTGACCATATGATTTCACGTTCGGAATTTTATACAGCTTATACACCATATCAACCAGAAATCAGCCAAGGGGAATTACAAGCCATTTTTGAATTCCAAACAATGGTTAGTGAATTAACTGGCATGGAAGCAGCAAACTCATCCATGTACGATGGCTATACATCACTTGCAGAGGCTGCTTCACTTGCTGTGGCTTCTACAAAACGTGCAAAAGTAGTTGTTTCAAAGGCTGTTCATCCTGAATCACGTGCTATTTTAAACACGGTGGCAAGAGGTCATGGATATTCAGTTGAAGAAGCAAGTCTTGCTGCAGATGTAACAGACTTAGAACAATTAAAATCACAAGTAGGCAAAGACACAGCTGCTGTGATTGTTCAATATCCAAACTTCTTTGGTTCTATTGAAGATTTAAGAGAAATCAAAGCTGTCGCTGCTGAAAATGGTGCTCTTTTCATTGTAAGTGCAAACCCGCTTGCATTAGCACTATTACAAACACCTGGTAAATTGGGTGCAGATATCGTTGTCGGAGATATGCAGCCGCTTGGTATTTCCATGTCCTTTGGCGGTCCGCATTGTGGATATTTTGCTGTTAATCAAAAATACCTTCGTAAAATTCCAGGACGTATTGTTGGTCAAACGCAGGACGATCAAGGAAAACGCGGATTTGTGTTAACTTTACAAGCTCGCGAGCAGCATATCCGCCGCGAAAAAGCGACATCTAATATTTGTTCAAACCAAGCTCTAAATGCACTGGCCTCTTCTATTTGCATGTCAGCATTAGGTAAGAATGGAATTCGTGAAATGGCACAGCAAAATATTGAGAAAGCTGACTATATGGCGAAGTTATTGCAAAGCAAAGGCTTTAACGTATTAAACAAATCAGCCTTCTTCAATGAATTTGTTGTAGAACTTCCACGTTCAGTGAAAGAAGTGAACGCTAAACTTCTTGAAGCTGGATTCATTAGTGGATATGACTTAGGAATTGATTACGGATTTGACAATCAAATGCTAATTGCCGTTACAGAACAACGTTCAAAAGAAGAGATTGACAAATTTGTAGAAGCATTGGAGGCTGTTGTAAATGGTTGAGTATAATGATTTAATTTTTGAAATCAGTCGTTCCGGTCGTGTAGGGTACAGCCTTCCGAAAAGTGACGTTAAAAGTGTTAATTTACAAGATAAATTTCCAAAACATTTAATTCGTGATGAAGCAGCAGAGCTTCCTGAAGTGGCTGAGTTGGATCTTGTTCGTCACTATACAGCCCTTTCAAATAAAAACCATGGGGTCGATAATGGATTTTATCCACTTGGCTCTTGTACGATGAAATATAATCCAAAAATTAACGAAGTTGTGGCACGTCTAGCGGGTTTCACAAGTATTCACCCTTACCAGCCAACTGAAACTGTACAGGGTGCATTAGAACTTTTATATAATACACAAGAAGAATTAGCTGTCGTTACTGGAATGGATGCTATTACATTACAGCCTGCTGCAGGTGCTCAAGGTGAATGGACTGGATTAATGATGGTCAAAGCTTATCATGAGCATAATGGCGATAAGAGAACAAAAGTCCTTGTTCCAGACTCCGCGCATGGTACAAACCCTGCTAGTGCGAGCGTTGCAGGCTTTAGCATTGTCACAATTCCATCAAACGAAAATGGATTAGTTGACGTAGAAGAATTAAAGAAACATGTAGGCAATGATACTGCTGCATTAATGTTAACAAACCCTAATACACTTGGTTTGTTTGAAAGAGAAATCGCGGAAATTGCTGCTGTCGTTCATGAAGCAGGCGGATTACTCTACTATGATGGTGCTAATACAAATGCCATTATGGGAAAAACAACTCCAGGATTCATGGGCTTTGATATCGTGCATTTAAATCTGCACAAAACATTTACCGGCCCACACGGCGGCGGCGGTCCTGGTTCAGGTCCTGTTGGGGTTAAGGAATTCCTTCTTCCATTTTTACCTGTACCACGCGTCGAAAAAGACGGCGACACATTTGTCTTAAATTCAAATTACCCATTATCCATTGGCCGCGTAAAAGCGTTCTATGGTAACTTCGGTATTATTGTTCGTGCTTACGCTTATATTCGTTCAATGGGAGCAGTTGGATTACGTGAAGTTTCTGAAGGCGCTGTTCTTCATGCTAACTACATGCGTAAAAAATTGGAGCCATATTTTGAAGCACCATTTTCACAAGTTTGTAAGCATGAATTTGTATTATCCGGTTCCAGACAGAAAAAACTTGGTGTGCGGACATTGGATATGGCAAAACGTCTGTTAGATTTTGGCTACCATCCACCAACAATCTACTTCCCATTAAACGTTGAAGAATGTTTAATGATTGAACCGACTGAAACAGAATCCAAAGAAACAATGGATGCTTTCTGTGATGTTATGATTCAAATTGCTAAGGAAGTAGAAGAAAGTCCAGAAATCGTTTTAGAAGCACCACATACAACGGTGATTGGCCGCTTGGATGAAGTTCAAGCAGCAAGACAACCAGTCTTACGTTATAAAAAAGCAGAAACAGCAGTGCAGGAAAAAGAAACTGTTAAAGCTTAATGATTGAGAATTTTGTTTCAAAATGAAAAAACAATGCTGGGAATGGAAGGGAAAGAGGAAAAGAAAATAAATCTTCTCTCCCGTTCATTCCTGGCAGTCTTATAACGAGTTATTTTGAATTTAATTCTTAGTATACTTATAGAAATTGTTGCTTATTTTTATTTTATGTCCAGCAATAGGAGTGAATGATATGACAACGGAATATGTTCGTAAACCGGAGTGGCTCAAAATTAAATTAAATACCAATGAAGATTATACAGGCTTAAAAAAAATGATGCGTGGTAAAAACCTTCATTCAGTCTGTGAAGAAGCGCAATGTCCCAACATTCATGAATGCTGGGCTGAACGTAAAACAGCAACTTTTATGATTTTAGGAAGTGTATGCACTCGCTCCTGCCGATTCTGTGCGGTTCAAACAGGTCTTCCAACGGAGCTTGATTGGGAAGAGCCGGAACGAATTGCAGAATCAGTAGAACAAATGGGCTTAAAGCACGTCGTGATTACGACTGTTGCCCGTGATGATTTAAAAGATGGCGGAGCTGCCATTTTTGCGGAAACGGTTCGCGCCGTGAGAAGACGAAATCCGTTTTGCGGCATTGAAGTCCTTCCATCTGATATGGGCGGGGTATATGACAATTTAAAAACATTAATGGATGCAAAACCTGACATTTTAAACCACAACATTGAAACCGTGAAACGTTTATCACCATCTATTCGGGCACGTGCCACCTATGAGCGTTCGCTTGAGTTTTTACGCCGTGCAAAAGAAATGAATCCTAATATTCCAACGAAATCAAGCATTATGGTTGGACTTGGGGAAACGAAAGAAGAACTCATGGAAGCGATGGATGATCTTCGTGCTAACCATGTTGACATATTAACGATTGGACAATATCTGCAGCCTTCAAAAACTCATTTAAAAGTCCAAAAGTATTGGAGCCCTGAGGAATTTAATGAATTAAAAGAAATTGCCCTGACTAAAGGATTCAGCCACTGTGAAGCAGGACCGCTTGTACGTTCGTCCTATCATGCTGATGAGCAAGTTGAAGCGGCAAAAGCGCATGTATAATGAATGAAGAATAGTAACATTTTATCTAGACCAATCACGAAGAATGCCGGACCGTGGTTGGGTGGTACATATGGCTATCAAGTTAAAAGCGATTTATGAATATCCGTATTTACTTCGTAGTTTTCCTATCTGTTATATCTAATTAATCCTTTTTCATAAGTTGTAAGAATAGAATGATTTTGGTTTCTGGTATTGTGATATCCGGCAATGACCAACTGCAGCAGGCACTGGTCTTAAAAGTACAACTATTTTGGCGGCGGGCAGCACTCTAAAAGAATAGTTTTCACGTAGAACTATAACAATAGGGATAGGGAATGAGCTTAATGAAAGAAAAGTGGAGATTTATTGATTCTGGAAATTGTGATCCTTCTTATAACATGGCACTTGATGAGGCACTGCTTAATTGGCACAGCCTGGGGGAAATCCCGCCGACGGTTCGTTTTTACGGGTGGAATCCTGCGACACTGACAATAGGCTATTTTCAAAAAGCACACAAGGAAATTAATTTTGAGATGCTCAAAAGATATAACCTTGGTTTTGTCAGACGGCCGACCGGCGGTCGTGCAGTGCTCCATGAAAATGAGCTTACATACAGTGTTATTGTATCGGAAGAGTATCCTGATATGCCGAAAACCGTGACAGAAGCATATCGTGTGATTTCCCAAGGATTGCTTGAAGGTTTTATCCATCTGGGTCTGGATGCTCATTTTGCCATTCCAAAAACAGGCGAAGAGATCCATGCGAATGAATCTCGTTCTTCTGCTTGCTTTGATGCACCATCCTGGTATGAGCTTGTTGTAGAAGGACGTAAAATTGCCGGGAGCGCTCAGACACGTCAAAAAGGTGTGATTCTGCAGCATGGCTCCATCTTGCTCGATTTAGATGAGGACAAGTTATTTAATCTATTCAACTACTCGAACGAAAAGGTAAAAGAGAGAGCAAAACGAGCGTTCAGTAAAAAGGCGGCAGCTATTAATGCGATCGCAGGTCGTACGGTTGGACTTGAGGAAGCTAAAAAGGCATTTCGGAATGGATTTGAGCGCGGTTTAAACGTTGAATTAGAACCATACGTATTAACAAGTGAAGAAGAGCAGTATGTACAGCAATTAGCGAAAAGTAAATATTGCTCCGATGAATGGAATTTTAGCCGATGAGATGAATACCACTGTCAATGTATTTGTGCTTGTAATACGTAACAAGTCTGTCCAATGTTCTGATGAAACAAAGACATTTTTTCTTTCCGGCTACAGGATAAATTTTGCATAGGCGTTAGGAGGAGTGAAATCCAATGAAATTAATCATGACAGAATCAGCAATAAACAAAATCAAAGAATTGGCTGTAAATGAAAATGGAGTTCCCCGGATTGATGCCGACGTAGCAGGAGGATGCGGGATGTCCGTGAAGTTTTCCATCGTATTTGGTGAGCCGCGGCGAAACGATATATCGATTGAGATGGATGGGATACAAATCTTGATGGATCAATTTACAAAACGTTATTTAGATGAAGAAACCATCATTGATTATAGCGATGAATATGGTTTTGAAGTCGGAGACAGCTTTACCTCTAGTGCATGTGCAATTGAATTAGATTAATTGGAACCTATATTTTTTAGACCTGCAGAGAGCCTTCCCGCTCTTTATTACTATTCCATTTAATTAATACAAGTTCTTTAAAATAAATTGTTGGTTATTGAAAGGAGATATAAAGATGACAAAAGAATATGATGTTGTTGTTATTGGTGCCGGACCAGGGGGTTACGTTGCTGCCATTCGCTCTGCTCAATTAGGTTTAAAAACAGCGGTTGTTGAAAAGGAATATGTTGGCGGAGTTTGTTTAAATGTAGGGTGTATCCCTTCAAAAGCGCTTATTGCAGCAGGGCATCGTTATGAAACAGCTAAACACTCGGATAAATTTGGGATTACTGCTGAAAATGTAAAAGTAGATTATTCCAAAGTGCAAGAATTTAAAGCGAGTGTTGTTAATAAGTTAACGAGCGGTGTAGAAGCATTATTAAAAGGAAACAAAGTAGACATCATCCGCGGGGAAGCAGCATTTGTTGATAGCCATTCATTGAAGGTGACGTCTGAAGAATCATCAGAAACGATTCAATTTAAAAATGCGATCATTGCTACAGGTTCTAGACCGATTGAATTACCAACCTTTAAATTCTCTAAACGTGTTTTAAATTCTACCGGGGCACTAAACTTAGAAGAAGTTCCAGAAAAGATTGTCGTTATTGGCGGCGGAGTCATCGGGGTTGAATTAGGCGGGGCATATGCAAACTTTGGTTCCCAGGTGACTATTCTAGAAGGATTAGATGATATTTTAAGTGTTGGTTTTGAAAAGCAAATGTCTGCACTTGTGAAAAGATCTTTGAAGAAAAAAGGCGCCGAAATTTTTACAAAAGCAATGGCAAAAGGCGTTGAAGAAACAGAAACAGGTGTTGTCGTAACATTTGAAGTGAAGGGCGAAGAAAAGAAAGTTGAAGCTGATTACGTTTTTGTCATGGTTGGCAGACGGCCAAATACGAACGAACTTGGTCTTGAACAAGCTGGTGTTGAGACGAATGCACGCGGTATTATTGAAATTGATAAACAATGCCGTACAAATGTAAGTAATATCTATGCGATTGGTGATGTTGTACCGGGACCTCAGCTTGCTCATAAGGCATCTTATGAAGCAAAAGTTGCCGCAGAAGCCATTGCCGGGCATCCATCTGAAATTAGTTATGTTGGAATGCCAGCGGTTGTATTCTCTGATCCGGAACTTGCATCTGTAGGTTACCTAGAAAAGGATGCGAAGGAAGCAGGAATTGATGTCATTGCAGCCAAGTTCTCCTATGCAGGAAATGGACGTGCGTTATCGCTTGACAGCGCAGATGGTTTTGTAAAATTAGTTGTCCGTAAAGAAGACGGGGTTGTAATTGGCGGTCAAATTGCCGGTGCGAATGCTTCGGATATCATTTCTGAGATAGGACTTGCTATCGAAGCGGGGTTAACCGCAGAAAAAATCGCTACGACGATTCATGCACATCCAACGCTTGGTGAAATGACAATGGAAGCTGCTGAAGTAGCCTTAGGAAGTCCAATCCACGTATTATTAAAATAAAACCTTACTAAAGTTCGATTGTATCTATTATCTGCCATGTAACAATAATGACTAATAACTGACTTTAACTTCATTCAACAAAAGTCCTCCACCTCTATAAAAGTGGAGGATTTTCTGCTGAATGGATATAGATAAGCTTAAGCAGTAAGGACACAGGACCCGGATGAAAAGGTTGGAGCCTCCGAAGAGCCTTTGATTTTCAAGACTAAACTTTTCCTATAAGCAACTCTTGACAAAAGACTCTTCCTTCAATAAGATAGAGCTAAAGTCGGTTTACGTATTTTTTTTGAAGAAAATATTTCCAAAAAAGGGTTATTTATACTATAATAGAATTACCATATATAATGGCAACTAGATAGTGACTGGAATTCTTGCTGGCTAACATTTGCACGGTAAGATTCTATGTGTAAAGCATTCCTGTTGTAAAGGCTGTGTTAAAAAGGGGTACCCGCCAAGATGAAAGCGGTTATACTGACTTTTAGACTGGAGGAAGACTCCATATTGCTCACTAAAGATACGGCAGCCAATTGGGCATCTAGGACTTATACTTTTGAAACCATCCAAAGCGGCTGATGTTCATATTCTTTTTTCCCATTAGAATGTGTATCAGTGATTGCATCAGGGAAATAGATAGATGTTTAATAAAATAAACTTCCTAGTTTCAACAAAAAGAAAATGCCCCGTTAAGGACATTTTCAGTTCATTTTATATTATTGAGCTTTTCTCTCTTTTAATTCTGTAACAATGTTTTGTCCAGCTTTAAGTACATGTCCTTTTGGAATATTACTTACTATAGCTACAAAGGCTAGTACTGTGAAAAGAATATTGGTAATCAAACCTGCACTTGCAGCGACTTCCAAATTTCCGCCAACCTTTTCAACAATACTATAAACTGCAATAGATATCGCTAATCCCATTGAACCGCCTATTGTACTAGACATTTTATAAATACCTGCTGCCTCTCCGGCCTTCGCTGCAGGAACATTGTCAATGGCTGTATCGGTAGATGGTGTGGCATAAAGACCAAGACCAATTCCATAAATTGTAAAACCGATAACGACAAGAATGGTATACATTGTATTTGGCAAGAATGTAAATGTCATTAGCGCAATTCCGGCTACTACTAAAATACAAGATAAGATCATCGGCTTTCTTGGGCCGTGTTTTTGTAATAATTTTTCACCGACACGAATCATCGCTAATACGCAAACTAAATAGCCAAGCGATAATAATCCGGATTGAAAAGAACTGTATCCTCTTGCAACTTGGACATACGTATTTGCAACAATGAGAGCTCCGGCTACAGCATTTAGTAATAAGTTTGACACTGTTGCGCCGGTAAAATATTTATTTTTGAATATTGAAATATCAATGAAGCCGTTAGCTTTGCTTGATACAATCTTTAAGAATAACGCGCCGCCGATGACAACAACACCCAAACAGCTTAATGTAATAGGACTTGTCCAGCCAAATTCTTCGCCGCGTGTAATACCAAGTTCTAAAGCAAGCATGACAAAGATAAAGACAATCATGCCGACAAAATCAAATTTTGCTGAATTGTTTTGTTTTGCCTTACTTTCTGGAACCTCTTTAACCAATAACATAGATAACAAAGTGATAACGATTGAGAAAACGAAGATATAACGCCATCCTAAATAAGTAGAAATGAATCCTCCGGCGAAGGAACAAATACCGCCGCCGCCCCAAGAACCAAAAGACCAGTAACTTAAGGCTCTTTGCCGGTCAGCGCCATCAAAATAACTTTTCACTAAAGCAAGCGTCGCAGGCATAATACATGCTGCTGAGAAACCTTGAATGATACGGCCTATAATTAAGAGAATCGTTCCGTGGGCTAAGATGAGGCAAAGTGAGCCGATTATATTTAATACTAAGCCCAGCATCGTAATTTTCTTTCGCCCAATTCGATCAGATAATCCTCCTGCTGCTACAACAAACATACCGCAAAATAAACCCGTTAAACTAATTGCTGTGTTCAGAAGCCCTAATGAAATACCCATATCTTTCTGAACTTCCGGAATGACATTGATTAGTGACTGTGAGAAAAGCCAATACGTAAGAACCCCAAATACAATTCCTGTTAACATCTTATTATTACCCTTGTAGCTCGTTTCCATGGTAAACCCCCCTGTTTTGGTTAACTTCCATTGAACTGACTGCGTCTCTGCAATGATGACTGAATTGTGGGCACGACAAAAAAGACAGAGAAAGAACAAATGAATTTCCCTGCCCCATCCCTGTCTGTTTACCTGAGAGTTTAGCTCTATAGAAGCCCATCCCCGTTGGTGGCGTACCACATTCATACGCGCTCTCCAGAGTTGTGTCCAGTTACAGTCCTTATACCTGAGAGATTCACTCCAAAGGGTCTTTTTGGAGTTTGCTCCTTCGGCGGTTTATAAAATAAACGCTCTCCTGCAACCTTCATCCACTATTAGTTTGCTTTAAAGATTCATACTATAAGGATAGTCTTAACGTCTTATCCTGTCAACAAAAAATAGAAAACGTTTTCAAAAAAATTATACTACTAGTATAACATAAAACTAAATTAGGCTTTTTTACATTTGAGGTTGACCTCCAGTTAGTATATATTCACTGATTTAGATGTTATTGCAATAAAGTGTTTACTGTGTTTAATTAAATGTAAATCTGTTTTATAACAACGTTTTCATGTCTCTAATAATACCCTGAATAAATGTGTCATGCAGTGACTTAGTTCACTTTTCTCCCATTTTTTACTTGTATACTTTTGTCGAGTTGATTTTAGGACGAAATTTTTTATAAATCCAATGTTTAGATAAGGTTAAATTATTGTAAAAAATAGAAAATACTATAGTTTATTTCCACCAATCTAGTATACTTCCAATTAGGATAAAAGATACTCCCCCTGATATATTTTCAACCTCACAATGTTCGACGAATTTTTAACCCGCATTGGCCTTCCTGGGGGAGCATGGTTTATTCCTTGGCTCTGTTCATTGATATTGCTAGGAATAAGGTCTTTTTTGGATACGGTCATTTTGTCGTAAAAAGATTTCATGACCGTATGCACCAGAGACCGTGTTACCGGCAATAATCTTTGGCAGAGTCCTTTTTTTTGCACCCCAAAGCCTATGATTTTTCTCGGAAATTAGCAGACTCCAAAAACAATTTATGGTAGAATACTAGAAGAAAATGGAATCAAATTGGAGGAAAAAATGAGAAAAAAATGGACTCATGTGGCAAGTGCGCTTGTCATTGCAGGCAGTATTTATACATATTCAGGGACGGCTGCTTTAGCGGCAAATGATGATATTACAGGAATCGCTCTCGAGCAGCCGATGCGAAGCTTAATCAATCAAGGGATTATTCAGGGATTTGGCCCCGGGCAATTCCATCCTAGTGAAAAAGTAACCCGCGGTCAATTTGCTGCATTTATCTCACGGGCACTCCAGCTTCCGCCAGGAACACCGAAATTTAAGGATGTGCCGGCCAGTTCCGGTTTGGCAGACGCCATCAACCGTGTCAGCAATGCCGGTATCGTCAACGGTTATGACGATGGGACCTTCCGCATGCACGAGCCGATTACCCGCGAACAGATGGCGGCCATGATCGACAACGCCTTAGTTTTTTCAAATGCAGAAAGAAAAGAAAGTATGCTGACCTTTGCGGATTCCTATCAAATTAACAATGCATTCAGACAAGCAGTGGGACGGGTCGTCAATGATAAAATCGTCAGCGGCTATAAAAACAGTCTGGGAATATCTATGTTTAAACCGAAAAACGAAGCAACACGGGCCGAAGCCGCGGCATTTATTTCAGGGATGCTTAGTGTCATCAAAGAATTGCAAGCGCAGGGTACGGATGGCGGCGGGGCAGTTCCTGCACCGGCACCAGTTCCAGCTCCACAGCCAGCGCCGGCACCAGCAGTTGTCGATCACAGCCTGCACCATGGCATAATGGGAACACCAGTCGTAACAGCTGCGAAAATGGCTGCTTTTGTCAAAAGAGAAAACCCGAATGCGCCGGACATTGATGAGATTGCCACAGCCTTTATCGAAATCGGGAACAAATATGGCATCCGCGGCGACATTGCCTTTTGTCAGTCCATTGTTGAAACAGGCTGGTTTAAATACAATAGCGGCACCGCTGTGACGCCTGATCAGCATAATTATGGCGGACTTGGTGTCACGCAAAAGGGAATAAAAGGCAACATTTTCCCTACCGTCCAAGAAGGAGTTACGGCACAAATCCAGCACTTGTACGGCTATGCGAGCCAGAGCCCGATTCCAGCAGGAGAAACCATCGTAGACCAGCGCTTTGAAATCCTTGAGCGTTATGGAAAAAGAGGAACAGCACCGCATTGGCAGGATTTGAGCGGAGTATGGGCCGGCGATCGTGATTATGGAAATAAAATACTAGCAATCTATCATCAATTGCAAAACTCCTAAAGTGTGTGGGGCCTAGCCCCGCATGCTTTTTTTGCTGGCTCTCATTAAATTTGGTTCACAATTGCCGATGTTGAAAAAACGATATCCGGCCAAAAGTCGATGATATATTAGCAAAAGTGGCCGATATATCTGCCGAAGTGGCCGATATCCAGCCGAAAGTGGCCGATATCCAGCCGAAAGTGGCCGATATATCTGTCAAAGTGGCCGATATCCAGCCGAAAGTGGCCGATATATCTGCCAAACTGGCCGATATCCAACCGAAAGCGGTCGATATATCTGCCAAACTGGCCGATATCCAACCGAAAGCGGTCGATATATCTGCCAAACTGGCCGATATCCTGAAACAGGTGCCTAATCTCCTCCACAAATCCAACTATTTTCACGCAAAAACCGCTTCCTGTGGAATCAAACCTGAAAGAATAGACATATTTTCATAACAACCCGCTCCCAATACACTGGAAGCCCCATCCTCCATAGAGATTTAACAGACTAAGAGGGTAGATTATGGTAGAATAATAGAATAGCATAGTACTTTTGGAGGGAGAAAATGAAGAAAAATTTAATGTACCTGGTTGGACTTTTTGTGGTGCTTGTATGCAGTGCTTTCACGTATCAACATACAGCCGCTGCTCCTACAAAGGATGATATTACTGGGATTGCACTGGAAAAGGAAATGCGCGAGTTGATTCAATTAGGGGTCATTCATGGCTACAGTGAAGGGGAATACCGGCCGCATGAAGAAATCACGAGAGGCCAGTTTGCTGCTTTTGTGGCACGGGCATTAGAACTGCCTGAAGGGGAACCGGCATTTACAGATGTGCCGGCAAGCTCAAATCTGGCCAAAGACATTTACCGTGCAGCCAGTGCCGGGATTGTCAATGGTTACGGTGACAAGACGTTCCGCATGAACCAACTCGTTACCCGCGAACAAATGGCGGCGATGATTGATAATGCACTCATTTTTAAACAAATGGAGCGAAAAGGTGCGGTCTTGAATTTTACAGATGCTGAGCAAATTAATCCATCATTCCGGGATGCGGTGGTCCATAATGTGAATGACGGCATTATCAGCGGCTTTAAAAACGAGGACAATACATACAGCTTTAATCCAAAAATGGAGGCGAACCGGGCCCAGGCGGCAGCTTTTATCGCGCGCATGCTGCATATTCTTGAGCCAGTACCTGAGCCTGAACCAGAACCGGTTACAGGATACTCAGTGGCATCTATCAATGCCAATAAGGAACTTGTTCCGGGCACAGTAAGTTATGCCAGTTTTGATGAAGCCAAAAAAGCCGTCACAAACGCTAATCAAGTGGTGACAAATGATGGGAAAATTGTCAGCATGTCAGGCGGTTTAGTTATTTCAGAGCAAGTAGCAACTATATATGAAAAAGCGGATTTTAAAACAAGTATGACTTATGTGAATGCTCAGCAGGAAATGGAATACATAGATAGTTCAGAGTCGTATGTAAAAGTAAATATTGCAGGGAAAACTGGTTATGTAAAGCCTGCCGAAGTGTCTTTGCTTCCGGATCAAATGATCGCAGGCAGAAGCTATTATTCTGTGGTCAATGGTGACTTGATCCACTATGTTTACAGCCAGAAAACGAAAACGGCGCCAAACTATGTGGCAGGAAAAGCGCCTTCCTTTTTAACAGCAGGACAGAAGTATTACAGCTGGGATGGTGCCGCCTTCTATAATGAAGCAGGACAGCATGCCGGCACAGCCTACCAATATTTTACCTATCTGCCTGCAAGGACAGTGACCAATTACAGTGCTGAAGAACTTGATGATTTTATCGAATATATGTTAAAAGACCGTGAAACTCTGTATAACAGTGATCCAGTCAAATATGTCCGCTATCAAGATGTCGTCAATAAAAGTAAGCTTAAAGGATTAGGAGCCTATTTAAAAGAGGCTGAAGGCAAATATCATATCAATGCTTTATTCATGCTGGCGATTTCATTTAATGAAAGTGACTATGGAATGAGTGAAATTGCGCAGACAAAAAATAATTTGTTTGGATTAAAGGCCTACGACTCCAATCTCGATGCGGCTGCGACTTTTGAGGCACCAACACAATCCATTGACGGACTAGCAACAGAATACCTGAATGGAAAATACCTGGATATTTCCCGGTCGTTTTATGCTAATGGTTCTGTTTTTGGCAATAAAGCGGTTGGAATCAATGTAAGATATGCCTCCGACCCATATTGGGGCCAGAAAAATGCCGGCTATATGTACAGAGCCGATAAATATCTTGGCCGCAAGGATTATGGCAAATACCAGCTCGGTCTTACTAATACAACGGACTTAAATGTAAGAAGCCAAGCAACATCTTCTTCACAGAAATATTATACTTATCCGAAGTCCGGAATGCCGGTTGCCATCATTGGAACGGAAGTAAATCCGGCAGATGGAGCAACATGGTATAAAGTCGTATCCGAGCATATCGACTATCCGGAAGGCTATATTCATGGCGCATACGTAACACCGATTAACGTTGCTCAATGATTCTTGAAAAATAAATCCGAGCGGTAGATCTCTAAAAGGGTCTATCGCTTTTTTTGGTTCGCAACCCCCTTCCGAATTACTCGGAACCCCGTCAGAACTCGGGTCATTCCCCCCTTCCGAAACGTTCGCAACCCCCTTGCGAATGAAGCAGATGCCAATTGCTGTCAGTTTCCTTTTTCCCAATTTTATAGATTATGATTATGTTAGAATAATATAGGTTGTGAAATAAGTTCATAGAAAAAGAGGGGAATGAATGAGGAAAAAAGTTGTCTGTTTACTGTGTTTTCTTTTATTAGCTGGAAGTTTAAGTTCTTTTCATCAAAAAACAGCGGCAGCGAACGACGATGTAACAGGAATCGCCCTGGAAAAGGAAATGCGGGCCATGATTGAATTAGGGATCATGAGGGGCTATGGGGAAGGTGTTTATCAGCCTAAGAAGGAAATCAACAGAGGTGAGTTTGCCGCATTGATTGCTCGTGCCCTTGATTTGCCTGCAGGTACTCCAGCTTTTCGTGATGTATCTGAGACAGCACTTGCACCCGATATTTACCGGGCAAGCACGGCGGGAATCATCAATGGCTACAGCGATGGAACCTTCCGCATGGAAATGCCGATTACCCGTGCCCAAATGGCGATGATGATTGATAATGCTTTAACCAAGTACTTAAAACTAGCGCGGAAAAAAGCACCGTTAGCGTTTATCGATCGAGCAGACATCGGCGGTGCAGCGTTTCAGGAGGCTGTATCCCGCGCTGTGTATGATGAAATTGTGCTTGGCTTTTCCTATCCTGAAGGCAGTAAATTTTTACCGAAAAAATCAGCCACACGTGCTGAAGCAGCCGCGTTTATTTACCGCATGCTCCGTACCTGGAAACCAGAGTACAAGGTAGCAACGGTTAACGGCAGCGACCAGCTTGTTGAGGCAGCCGCGGTTTATTCTTCTTACGGAGACGCGTCAAATGCAGCCTCCGGTTCCAATCAAGTGATTACAAAAAATGATAAGATTGTTGGGATGACTTCTGGTATTGTCATTACCAAGCCCCCATTCGGCAGCGCATTAACCAATATTTATAGTGATTCAAGCTTCTCCTATATCTTTACATACCTCCCTGCACAGCAGGAGCTGGAATTTGTCCGGGCGACAGAGGATTATGTAGAAGTGAAGGCTGCCGGTAAAACGGGCTATGTAAAACAACGTGAAGTTAGTCTCATTCCAGATCAGCAAATAAAGGGAAGAAACTATTATTCTGTTAATAGTGCCGGGGATTTGGTGCATTGGATTTATGTTCCATCCGGTAATTACTACCAAAATTACGTAGCTGGGAAGGCGCCGTCTTTTCTTGCCGCAGGACCGAAATATTACAGCTGGGACGGCGGTATATTTTATGATGCATCCGGAGTGAATGCAGGAACTGCCTACCAATACTTCAACTATCTCCCGGCGAGAACGGCATCAAACTACAGCGCGGCAGAATTGGATTCTTTTATTAATCAAGAATTATCCCGGATTGAACAGCTATACAATAGCCAGCCAACTGTTTTTAAAAGCTTTAAGGATGCGACTAAGAAAAGCAAGTTAATCGGCTTAGGAAATTATTTAAAGGAAGCAGAGGCAAAATATAAAATCAATGCGTTAATGATTTTAGGAATGGCGATCCATGAAAGCAACTTTGGTATGAGTTATTTAGCGCAGGACCGAAATAACCTGTTCGGGATGAATGCGATTGATGGCGATGAAAATCAGGCGGAACGCTTTGATTCGCCGGAAAGAGCCATTGACGCCTTAGCAGAAAGATATTTAAATAAAAATTACATCAATCCGCTTGGGAAGTATGCCAATGGCGCAGCATTCGGCAATAAATCGCGCGGCTTTAACGTCAAATATGCCTCCGATCCTTATTGGGGACAGAAAATTGCCGGTCATATGTACCGTGCTGATAAAGCGTTGGGCGGCAAGGACTTAGGCAAATATACGATTGGAGAAACGATCTCCACCAACATTGAAGTCCGTCATACTCCAGAGGAAGGCTCAGTGAATCAGCAATTTACGTACCTGAATGAAAGAATGCCAGTGGCCATTTTAGAATCCACAAACGGCTGGTACAAGGTGATTTCTGACCACAACGACTACAGTGAGGCCTATATTAACTCGCAGTATGTAAGAGAAATGGAAATAGTGAAATAGATTAAGAGACCCCGTCGCTTGGATGCGACGGGGATTTGTATGTAATGGGAGAAACAGGGAGTTGCCGATAAAATCGAAAAGTGGCCGATATCCATGCCAAACTACAGATTTTTGCAAAGTGGCCGATATTTATGTCAAAGTGGCCGATATCCTGGCTAAAGTGGCCGATATATTGTCCAAACTGGCCGAAATATGCCCGAAAGTGGCCGATATAATGAAAAGGAGGCTGGTTTATACTCGGAAATCCGCCGTTATATCAAAAGAAAGCGAATGGCGTGCTGTAAAAACCTAAAAAGATCAGTAAAAATAGCGGTTACTCACAATAAAATCTTCCGCTGCCCCTATAAATTGCCCCAAAACGCAAAAAAAGCGGGGCAGCCCCCGCTTCACATTCACACCTATACTATCCTCTTCGCACCAGCCGCAGCAGCTGTCTGAACGCATCGCGGTAAAACACATACAATCCTGCCGCATACAGGACCACCCCAAGCGGAAGCAAAACCGCCAGCTGCATCAGCGCATACCACTCAGAAATGGCCGTGAATTTTTCGATCAAATACAACGGCACCGCCATGATCACCGTCGGAATCAGAACCCGCACAAACAAAACGGCCAGTTTCCTTTTTTCCCCGCGCTCAAAATCTTTATAAACAATGTAGCTTGTCACGCTCAAATAATAGACGGACACGAGCGAGCTCGTCAGCGCCAATCCCGGGTAACCGTACGGCTTGACAAACAGCCAGTTCAAGACGAGATTGAGCACAATCGTCGTCGCACTGACGCGGAACACAGTCGCCGTGCGTCCTTGGGCATACATGGATTTCGAGACAATGTACTGCATCCCCTGTGTCACAATCGTCGGCACATAAAGCGCCAAAGCAAGATACGTATTGTATGTGTCCTCAGCGGTGAATTTCCCGCCCTCATAAATGAAGGAAATCGCGGGCTTCCCGATCAGAAGCAGTCCGACCGCAATCGGCATCAAGGTCACGAATGAAACCTGCATCCCCATAAAAAACGTCTGCTGATATTTTTTCTGATTGTCCACCTGCTCTGACAATAATGTGAAGATAATCGCCGCAATCGTCGTCCCGTAAATCACTTGCGGCACGCTGGTCAAGAGCGACGCGTTGTTTAGATAAGTAACCGCGCCTTCCATCGTCCCTGAGGCAAACATTTTGTTCACAAACATATTAATCTGCCCGACAACCGAATTGAGCAGGGAAGGGACAAGCAGCACAAGGAAGGCCGAACGGAATTCTTTTTCCACCTTTAAGGTCGGCTGCCAGCGGAACCCGCTTTTTTGTAAAAAATAAAGCTGAATCGCGGTGCCAAGCAAGGTCCCGAAAATAAAGCCGTATGCTAAGCTGTTGATTCCCCATTCCTCTGAAAAAAGTAAAGCAAACACGGCACCCATTAAGGTGGCTGTAAGTTTGGAGATCTGTGACGGAACAAAAATTCTCCGTCCTTGTAAATAGGAGTCCAGGATCCCGTTCAAAGCAATGGCCGTTAAAAAGAGGAAGAAGAACCGTGTAATTTCAACGGCAATCTTCTCAGTACCCGGCGTCATCGAACCATAGATAAACGGAACGAAGACCGGGACAAAGAAATACCCGATAATTGTTAAGAGAAAGAAAATCAACGCGGTGGCATTCATAATCCCGTTTGCATTACGCTCGGTTTGATCCGGCCGGTCCTTGCGCTGTTTCACATACATCGGCAGGAAGACATTATTAAAGCCGCCCGAAATCATCGCAATCACTAAGGTAATAAAAGAAAAAGCCAGCAAATAGCCGTCCGTCGCTTCATTGGCCCCGAACTGCCGTGAAATAATACTTTCCCGCAAAAAACCGGACAGCTTCAGCACAAGCGCCAGCAGCGTCATCCAAATAGCCGTCTTCTTTAATCCTGCCATCACATTTCCTTCGCTTTCTATATGTATTCACTGCTTTAAAGCAAGAGCCATTTCCAGAAGAATAGGGGACTGCCCCTGAAAATCCATTCGAGACAGTCCCCTGTATGGACAGATTTTACGATCTTTTCTTCCTGCTTTTCAATCCATTCAGCAGCATGAATCCTAATTGGATGATATAGCCGCTGAACAGTAAGTAGATAGGAATAATTGGTGCCCGATAGCGCTGCCCTTCAACAAGCAGACCAGCTGAGCTTAATGCTGTGAAGCCGGCAATATAGTAGAGCAGCATCAGCATCACACCAAGCCGTCCTTTTTCCATAATAAGAGCGGCAATAAACCCAAGGGCAAATAAAAGATTCATAAGGGTATCAAACTGATTAATCCCTTGGAAAAACAGTTTGGCGCGCAAGATGACCCGCTCCGCCGTCAGCACAGGATCGGATAATATATGGTCAATCGCACGTTCCCTGAGAAGGGTGCTTTTTTCCGAAAGCGGCAAATCACTTAAGGTAAAGAAGTAAGGCTCTACAAATGCTTCTAATTTATGCGTGTTATAAAATTCAATTTTCGTATTTGGATTATTGGCGATATACAAATTTTGTCCGCTGTAATTTTCGAACGGAACCGCCTCATGATGGACGATTTTATTATGCATCATATTAGCGCCGAAAAGAATAACCGGAATCAATAATGCCATCACGGCACTTTTCACACTCAGCAGCTTTTTGAACAACATGTATAACCCGATCAGCCCCAAAAGCGGAAACATAAACAACATATGCGGCCGCAGCAGCATGCTCACACAAATAATCAAGATACTCATGATAAAGGCCTTGTTTGTCCCTTTTTTGGCATACAGGCTTTCACATAAATTCACAAGAGACCAGGCAATAATTAGGACGAAGAAGGTAAATACCGTTTCCGTTAAAAGATAATTCGGTCCGTTCAGCAGCAGCACCGGATTAAAGATATAAAGAAGTACAGCGATCCAGGAGATAAAGCGTTTTTCCTTAAAAACCTTCCCGGTTAAATAGTATAGGATGATGGCGTTTACTCCATAGAGAATATATTGAAACACAAAGAATGAATAAATAGTCTTAAAGATCCCAAGAAACGGGAGCAGGATTAATGGAAATAATGGCGGCACGATAATATCTTCGACCCGCACCGTATTAATCAATCCGTGTCCATTCAATAAATTCTCCGCTAAATTCATATATAACTTACCGTCCGGTGAGATGATGGTAAAGGGCTGTTTCGTGTACACTAAGTAGCACAGGAGCACAGCTTCAGTCAAAATGAAGATAAGCAACATATTTAAGAAACTTTTTTTATTAATAAAAATACACCTCTTTGCTAAGATAACCATTATTATTTTACCGAAATGACCTGTCCATGTCGAGATACCCAGTATTGAAAAGTTTGGTCAAATCGGCTAACCTTAAACTATTAGGTGGTAATTGGAACTTTTTTGCATAAAAAGTCCTTTCTGCTGCAATTGAGGTGTTAAGATGAAAAGCGATGTCTTGATTATTGTTCCGGCTTATAATGAACAAGAAAGTATATATAAAACCGTGTTATCCATTCAAAAGCTGAAAAAGTATGACTATGTTGTCGTCAATGACGGCTCAACCGATCGAACCGCGGAAATTCTTGATCAATACCATTTCAATCATATCGATTTGCCCATCAATTTAGGGATCGGCGGTGCGATGCAGACGGGGTATAAATATGCTGAACGCAAGGGATATGACTATGCGATTCAATTTGATGCGGACGGACAGCATAGTGCAGATGATTTGGACAAGATGGTGCAGGAAATGAAAACATCCAATGTTGATATGGTGATCGGCTCGCGTTTTGTCGAGAAAAGTGATTATAAGGGAAGTATCATGCGCCGGATTGGAATCTTCTATTTCTATTTTCTGCTTTATGCCTTGACGAAGGTGAAGGTCAAGGACCCGACATCGGGTTACCGGATTGTGAACAAGAAAATCATCGCGGAATTTACGCGTTACTATCCTGTTGATTATCCGGAGGTGGAGGTGATTGTCCATCTTTCCAAACGGAAATATCGGATTAAAGAAACGAAGGTGGAGATGAATGACCGCCAAGGCGGCGTTTCCTCGATTACACCGGGTAAATCGATTTACTATATGATCAAGGTAACAGTCTTTTCGTTTTTGCGCGTGATTTTTTAAACTGACAAACAAAAAAATGAATCTAATTCAATTAGGGTGAGGAAAACGTGAGTAGTGTCCAAATGGTTGCCATTCTGTTTGCGGTGTTTTTTCTAATAGAAGTGGTCATGCTTATGAAGAAAAATAAATTACATGATAAGCATGCTTTTCTTTGGATGACATTTGCTGTCGCGGGAATTGTCATTGCTGGTTCCCTGCACGGGCTGGACAAGCTGAGCAAGATGGTGGGGATCAGTTATATGCCTTCTTTAATCTTTGTGATGGCATTCTTTGTTATTCTTAGTTTGCTGATTTATCAAACATCAATCATTTCCCGCCAGCAGCAGCAGTTGAAAAGTCTCATCCAGGAGATGGCTTACATAAAGAAGGATATGGATGATGTCTTGTTGGAGAAGTCTGATGATAAGGAAGAAAAAGTGAATGAACATTAAAGATATTTTATTAATTTTAGCCAATACTCTCATGCTCGTCGTCGGGCAGTTCCTTTGGAAATCGGGAGTAGATAATAAACAGCAGGAATTCTCCTCGCTGCTGGGGATTGTGAAGCTCGTATTTTCACCGCCGATATTGGGAGGTCTGGTGCTCTATGCCTTTGCAACCGTCCTTTGGCTTTATATCCTGTCCCGCGTTTCATTAAGTCTGGCCTATCCGCTGCAAAGCCTGGCCTACATCATTACCGTTTTTGCCTCCTACTTTATTTTCAAGGAACCGATCACGGCCTACAAAATAGCCGGCTGCCTTCTTATTTTGGCAGGAATTTCATTGATTAGTCTGACCACTAAAGCCTGAACGGTATGAATGTAACTACATGAAAAAGCATGCGAACAAATCCTAAAGGGTTCCGTTTTGCGGTGCATATTATATAATTGACAACAAAAATGGCGTGCGAACTGACAGAAGTTTTTGCACGCCATTTTTACGTTAATGAAGTCACAGTCAGCATTGAAGATATCTTAACTATTAGATGGTTTACTTAATTAAATTTGTTGTCAATTTTTATTGAGGGTCTTTGTCGGCTTTGTACTCCAAAATATCACCTGGTTGACAATCCAAAGTCTTACATATCGCTTCTAATGTTGAAAAACGAACTGCTTTTGCTTTCCCATTTTTCAGAATAGAAAGATTCGCCATAGTAATTCCAACCCTCTCCGAAAGCTCCGTTACGCTCATTTTTCTTTTTGCTAACATCACATCAATATTAATAATAATTGCCATATCCTCCACCTCAGACCGTCAAATCATTTTCTGATTTTATGTTAATCGCTTCTTGCAAAATCCTTTGGAGAACAGCAGCAAAAACTGCGATAACCAACGAAGCAAAAGGAATGAGCATTCCAACAAATATGAGACCTGGGGCATCGTCTTTATCTGCCACGAGATAATAGAGCGGCAAACCTAAGACATGCAAACTACAGATGGAAATGGCGCAGTATTTGATTCTCATTAAAGTTCGAACAGACAATTCAGAGAAAGCAATGTTCTTGTCAATATAACTTAACAGTTTAAAAGCTTGATGAAGGGCGAAGTAAAAAGGTAATGCCCCTCCATATAAAAGGATGAAAATGATATATTTAATGGAATGAACCCCTAAGAAATCCGCTACCGCATCTGCCAGTTCAGGAACCAGAAAGAGGCACAAAGCGAGAACCGGAATTCCAATGAGAATAACAGCTATCTTCAAAAATAATGTGGTTGCTTTCTTCATAAAAAACACCTCTCGTATTTTTCAAAATGTTAATGGTTTTTTGGCTGTGAATCCAAGATATTCTTTATAGGTTTTTGAAGTACGTCCACAATGGCTGCGATGATACTTGTTGCTAAGATGCCCATTAGACCTAGAGATATTGGACCTGCTGCATCATCACCTGTGAATTGAGCACGCACCCTTAAATAAACTATTGCTAATAAAATGAAGAAAATGACAGTAAAAGTGCATTTTTTAATTATCTTTAAAGATTGAAGAGATAACTCAGAGAAAGTATTATTCTTTTCGATAAAGGTTAAAAGTTTAAATATTTGATACAACGCCACAGAAAACGTAATACATACTCCATATGCACATAACAAAAGTGGATATAATGAATAATCATCTGGGCGTTCTATCGCATCTTTTCTGGCTGCTTCAGGCAAAAAATATATACACACGGCAAGCACTGCAATTCCAACCAGAAAAATAATGGCCTTTAAGAAAACGGTAGAACCTCGTTTAACTTTCATTTAAAACACCTCACTTATTTAATGACAATACGAATTTAACATATAATTTATCGTTTTACAATAAATTAATATCGTTTTTTATTGTATTATTATTGTTATTGCTTAATAGTAAGACGAGGTTTTTACAAAATAAAAAGCATTTCTCATTACAAAGAAATGCTCTTACTTTAAAAAGTTAAATTACAACTTGTTCACCAACAAGGCTAACCCCGTTCATAGTAGAACGGGGTTTTATTTATATAGCGTGCTGAGATATATTCCTTCATATTTCATCGCAGCAGCAAATCAAATAAATTTATAACTTATGAATATAGTGATTGATTAATAAACAATTAATCTATTGACGATATCATTCTACACCTCTATAATGATATGAAAAGTCACGTTTTAATGTAAGGAGAGTTGACATGATGTTGATCGATGAGATAAATGCAGCGAATGTTTTTCAGATAAATTCAGAAGAATTTATCAGGGCTTTACACAGCATGAAGAGAAATAAAGAGAACGAGATCATGGCAATTAAGAAAAAAATTGAAAGATACGAAGAAAAAAGAAGACAGGAAGAGGCCATGTATCGTTCGTTATCTCCACTCAAGAAGCTGTTTACCAGCCGTACTCCGAGTCATCATCAAGCCGTGGCATATATGGTGAATGTGAAAGAGCGGTTAAAAAGTATCAGCAGCATTAAACAAAGCATTGCCCTCTTGGATAAATTGATTTCGGATGTTCATTCAGAGCAAAGCAAAGAGGAAATGTATCTTTCTCGGCTTTTGCTGGAAGAAATAAAAACTTGGAAGGAAGCAGAGGTGAATGAACAATGACAATAGAAACGCTGCGGACGGGGATTGATACGGTATGGGTCGTATTAACAGCCGCGATGATATTATTAATGGAAGGCGGATTTGCTCTTTTAGAAGCAGGGTTTGTCCGCACCAAAAACAGCGTCAATATCATTATGAAGGTATTTGCTGATATCACCATTGGCACTCTTTGTTATTTTATTATCGGTTTTGCCCTTATGTATGGTTCGGATTTCTTCGGCTTAATCGGTACCAATGGTTTCTTTTTGAACGGGGATTTATCGCACCTCGACGTCACGATTTCACTCGACACGTTTTGGTTGTTCCAGGCTGCCTTTGTCATTGCCGTTATTTCGATTGTTTCCGGGGCAATAGCGGAAAGGGTGAATTTTCGTGCATACTTACTTTTTGTCCTCTTGATGACGGCGTTGATTTATCCGATTGCCGGGCACTGGATCTGGGGCGGAGGCTGGTTAAGTACATTAGGCTTCCAGGATTTTGCCGGTTCAGCTGTCATTCATGCATTGGGCGGATGTGCGGCATTAGCTGCGGCTATGATCATTGGACCGAGAAAAGGGAAATTTTCAACGGATGGTACCAGTGTGATTGCTCTGCCTAGTAATCTGCCGCTGGCATCGGTTGGTGCCTTTTTATTATGGTTCGGCTGGTTTGGTTTTAATGCGGGCAGCACTCTGGCTGCAACGGACGCAAGGATTGGTCATATTGCTATCGTCACAATGCTTTCAGCAGCGGCAGGAGGGGCGGCTGCCCTGCTTTATACCCTGTTTCGTTACGGGCGCTCGGATGCCCCGTCTGTTATCAACGGTTCTCTTGCCGGTCTCGTCGCCATTACTGCCGGCTGCGCTTTTGTCAGCGATCGGGCTGCGATCCTCATTGGAGCTGTCGCTGGTTTGCTCATGATCGCGGCAACAAACTGGCTCGAGGCAAGAAAAATTGATGATCCGGTTGGGGCATTCCCGGTCCACGCGGTTTCCGGGATCTGGGGAACGGTTGCTGTCGGTCTCTTTGCCGCAGAAGGCGGTCTTTTGAACGGCGGCGGCTGGGGTTTATTGGGCATTCAAGTATTGGGGCTGCTCGTTTTATGTGTCTGGGGTTTTTGCATGACATGGTTCAGTATCAAGTTGATAAATCGTTTCGTGCCAGTCCGTGCGACAGACGAAGAAGAGGAAGTCGGATTGGATATCAGCTACCATGGCATCATGGCGACCCATACCTCACCGGAGTTTGTTGAGGTGAAAGAATCCTTTTTCGAGTGGGAAAAAGTGAAGGATGATTATTAATGTATTACCCCGTTCTATGTGGAACGGGGTTTTTATTTTATTTGATACGCTATTAAGATTAAAATGCATAGTGAAATGATTGAATTGAAGAGCGTGCAAATACCAAAAAGGGGGATCCGTGTTGAGGAAAATAAGAATCGCTTTATTGCACTTATTACCTATTGTTGGGGATATTCAGTATAATCAAGCTTTAATTGAAAGAGCTGTGAAGCTCGCGGCAAATAAAAATGTTGATTGGATCATAACGCCGGAATTGGCTGTTAGTGGGTTGCAGTTTTCTCGAAAAATTGGAACTGATTGGATTAAAAAGCAACCCGATCAATGGATGAAACATTTTTGTACTGTAGTTCAATCAATCAATACGAATGTGTTTCTTGGCTGTCCTGAAATGTCTGATGATGAGGAGCTTTATAATTCAGTCTTTGTCATTAATAGAGACGGAGATTTAATCGGAAGACAAAGGAAGATCTCCACTATTTCAGATGGTTGGTGTCATTCAGGTACTGCCATTGAAACGATCGATTTAGAAGGTATTAAAGTTGGAATTATGATATGTGCCGATGCTTATACAGACAAGATTGCAAATACCTTATTAGCGAACGGAGCAGAAATAATAGTAGCTCCATCTTCTTGGGGACCAGGTTTGCATGGACCAAACGGCGAGTGGGAACAGAGATCAATCGATACGGGATTACCTTTATTCGTCTGTAATCGAACGGGAGAAGATGAAACGGTGGCATTTTGGGGAGCGGAAAGTATGATCATTAAAAATGGGAAACGTCTTCTGTCACATCAATCCGTACAATCGGCCATTCTAACTTTTGATTGGAATGTAGAGATGATGGATTTAATTTCTTCCCAATTTCAGGTTGAATATTTAACTTAACTTCTTAATAAAAAATTCGAGATGATCAGTACTTCCCAAATTCAAGAAACGAGAGCGAAAATGTAACAGCATCGAGTTAAAAATATATAGAGCCCGTTAGAGCTTGATAATAAAAGCCTGTATTAAACAGGACTTTCCTTTTATGTTCGTAGAGATGTTGTAAAACATCAATAAAACTTCCTCCATTAAAGGGCCATATAACGGAATAAGGCTTATTGAACTAACAAAAGGTGAGGTACACAGATGCAAAAAAACCGACGTTATGTCGGTTCCTTTATTTATTTATTCTCTTTTCAATTACGTCGGCTATTTTTTCTATTGTTCGATATTCTTCTTCTAAAGAATTTTCAGGTCCTCCAACACCAAGCACAGCTAATTCAGGAAAAATATCTTGGTTGTAAGTATTAGAACTGTCTCTTATCACCACACCTCTGGAAATACCTGGGGAGGACTTTTCTAATTCTTGGTGAATAGTTTCTGCTAATTCCAAGCTCTGATTGTAGTATTTTTTATTCGCTTTAGAAACATAAAAAATAACTTTTGCGTAATTCTCACCGTTTATTTTTGTAGTCGTTTCTTCTCGTAAAGCCGTATCCCGATGAATATCCAATGCCACACTTACATTCTCTTTTTCCAATGCTTTTTCGAGTTTTTCTTTCGAAATAGAGTAACTCTCTTTAAAAGAAAGATTCTTCTTTTCTAAAGTTCCAGCAATGTCAGTAGTATCTTGTACGGCATTAATGTTTTTGTTTTCTAGACTTTCTTTCAAATGTTTTCCCACCAATGCGATGTTTTGAGTGGAATCATGAGCTTCGTATGGATTATCTGTTTTCAAAACAGGCAAAAACGACTCTCGATTATGCGTGTGATAAATATACACGGTTGAGGGCTCAACTGTTTGTGAAACTTTACTTGCCTTTGCTTCTTTTTCTTGTCCCTGACAGGCAGCTAAAATAAAGATGGCGCACAACAACACTAGCCACTTAATTAAATGTCTCATTTCAAACTCCCTTCTATTGGAATTACTATACAACTTATTCGTTGTATCAAACTATTATTCCCAGCATATCTAGCGTTTCTCCACTCACTGCCACCGAAGATTCTCAGTAATCGGGTACAAAACTTGAGCAAAATGGGCTTTTAACAGCCCATTTTTTGCCTATAATCAATTATATGGCAGGGTTTTTGTGAAAGAAGTTCGATGAATATAATAGGCATGATTGATGTTGTTGAGGTGATAGATTTGTGGGAAGCAATCCTTGTTTTAATATTTGGTGTATATAGTAATCTAAAAGTGGACCACCGCAGTCATTGAAAAGTCCCCCACCTAGCTTATAATAACCCATGAGGAAATACCTATATTTCAGCGT
>NZ_JACHGK010000008.1 GCF_014207535.1 Bacillus benzoevorans | reverse complement strand
ACGGCAATGCACTACCTGTCAGCTATACACTTCCGCCACTGCGGCGTGTTCGGGACTTTCACCCGTTAGTCCGATGCGCTGCCAAGCGCACAAAGATACAGGTTCATGGTTGGAACCTGTATCTTTTCTTTTGTAAAGTTTCAGCCTGTCTGACCTTTTCCTTTTTTTCGACCTGAATCTTCCTGACAAAGAAATAGATGATTGAATGCCCTCCGCCAAGGACTAGAAATAAATAGGGGATGCTTTGCTTGATATCCACATAATGGATCACAGCTAAAAATAAGAGAATGGATAGAAATCGCCCGCTGTTTAGGAATATTTCCCTGACAACGATATATTCAATTCTCATTTCTGCCGCCTTCCAACCGCTTCCGATCACATCATACGTCATCCCCATAAAAGGAACAAGCAGTAAAGGATAACCAATGGCAATCGATACGGCATAGATTAACAGCCTTCCGTATGTAACATCAAAGGCAATTAAGAAAAGGGATGCATAGAGCAAAATTCCCCCAGCCAAGACAGCTTTAAGTCGATGGTTTTTATTGAGGAACCTTGAAACAAGAAAATAAGCAACAAAGGAGACAGCTGAATTTAATAATCCGTAAGTTCCAAGGGCCATTTCTGTTCCAGTAGAAATGAAGACCATAACTGAAATCAAAAAGGCAAAAATCCCCTCACGAAGCCCTTGGCAAAAGGTGGCATTGGTCACCATACGCCAATTATGATTATGTTTTCGTTCGGTCACAATGCGAGTAAAAGAGAATTTCCCATGTGCAGGTCTGCGTTTTAAAAAAAAGCTTAAAAAGACTGCGAGGGAAAATAAGCCAAGGGATATGCCGAAAATCACGGAGTAGCCGGTAAATTTCTCTAATCTAGAAATGATATATCCTGCCGCAATTGGTCCAAGCATTCCGCCTACAGAAGTCAGGATCCCAAGAAAACCATTGAAAAAATCCCTTGTTTCCGGCTCCGTTATTTCAAAGGTCAAAACATTAAAGGCGAGCCAGTAAAAGCCATAGCCTATCCCTAACAAGGCACCAAGCAGCAGCAAATATTTTGCAGCTGAAGCACCTATTGCTAAAACCGTTAAATAAAAGAGAGCAAGGAAAATAACGCCTATTCTTAGAACCAAAACCCGATCAATCCTTTTTGCCCAGCGCCCGGCAAGAATAAAGGTGAGCGGCTGAACCGTCACAACGGCCAGATTGTAAAATCCAATATCCTTTAGGTCACCTGTCTGCTTCCAGAGGTATATATTTACAAAGGTATTGGATAGCGCCACACTTAAGGAATAGAGCCCGCCTACCAAGAGTAACAGTGTTAAATCTTTTGTCAGCTCTACTTCACCAAATAAATGCTTTTTAAATTTACTCATAAAAAAACTCCTCTTTATTTCTAAAGAGTAGTCTTTTACAAATCAGCTTATGTTATGCAAAAACGGCTTTGCATCATTTGACCAATACTTTTTCACGTAAATGATACGCCTTTTTCGGCGTATAGATACAATATGGTTCACTCTCCAAATAATCCCCTGTCAAGTTATAGGCACGTGAGCGGTTTCCGCCGCATACATAACGGAATTCGCAGATTCCACATTTTCCTTTTAGTAAATCAGGATTCTTTAATTTTTTAAATAACGGTGAATAGCGGTAAATAACCTTCAGCAATTCATCTTTTACATTTCCAGCTTTAATCGGCATGATCTGGCTTGGATACACATCACCGTTATGGCTAATATATAAGGTTCCATTGCCGTCATTCAGCCCCTGCGGATTATAGTTCAACAGTTGCTGAACCCCTGCAGGTCCTTCACGCAGAGCATTCTGATATTCCAAGCCATTATAATTGATATGCAGCTGCCGCATTTTATTTTGAATCACTACCCGCTGATAATGCTGCCCGTATATTGTTTTGACCTTAAAAGGTGCCTTCCTGCTGTAATCATAAAGCCATTGAAAAAAGAGTTCATGCTCACTCGCTGTCAAAGGAGTAATTTCCTGGTTTCCGGGAGTCGGCACCATCATGATAATATTCCAAAGCGCTACGCCAAGATCTTTCACGAGCTTTCCCATCTCTTCTATCCTATCGTAATTAATCTTGCTGACAACCGAATTGATCTCTGCGGACAGACCCATTTCCTTTATAAAGCGGAGCAAAGACAGGGTTAAGTCAAAGGTACCCGGAACTCCGCAAAGTGCATCATGTGAATGCCTATCAGGACCGTCAAGGGTAAATGCCCACCTGCTTACCCCGATGTCATGCGCTCTTTTTATAACATCGTTTGTTACATTATGAGTAGCGCTTGCAGCGATGACCACTTTTAATCCTTTATTCAATCCATACTGAACTAAATCAAAAAAATCTGTGCGTGTAAAGACATCTCCTCCGGTCAGGATAAGCAGCGGGTTATCGAGCTCTGTAATTTCATCCATCAGCCGCATCCCCTCTTCAAATGTCAAGTCATCCGGTTCTTTTTCAATCTGTGTTTTCAATTGACAATGCAAACATTTCAAGCTGCAGGCTCGTGTCATCTCCCAAATGACAACGAAAGGACTCTGGTGACGATTTACATTTATAATCTCTTTCTCCATAAGCCAACCTCCTCAGTTAACACAACACACCTTATAAAAAATGTATCATGTTTCCAATATAATGAAAGTTAGGTATATCACTATGGGGAAGGCTAATAAGTGAATTTTCCCCCACAAAAAAAACCAGCAAAGAGAGCTGCTGGTTTTTTATATTTATTCCTAATTTATTTAGCCGCTTCAAAACGTTTTGCCACTTCAGTCCAATTAATGACATTGAAAAAATTATTAATATATTCGGGACGGCGGTTTTGATATTTTAAATAGTAGGCGTGCTCCCAAACATCCAGACCAAGAATTGGCGTTTTCCCTTCCATTAACGGTGAATCCTGGTTTGCTGTGCTTGACAGCTCCAGTTCCCCATTATGAATCGAAAGCCATGCCCAGCCGGAGCCAAATCGGCCGGCAGCTGCTTTTGAAAATTCGTCTTTAAAGCTTTCAAAACTGCCAAATTTAGACTTGATAGCATCTCCTATGGCACCGGTGGGTTCACCGCCGGCATTTGGCGCTAAAATCTGCCAGAATAACGAGTGGTTGGCATGACCGCCCCCATTGTTGCGCACCGCCGTTCTTACTGCTTCCGGGACCGCATTTAGATTGGCAATCACTTCTTCTACTGTTTTCGAAAGAAGATCAGGATGTCCTTCCAATGCATTATTTAAATTCGTTACATACGTGTTATGGTGCTTAGTATGATGAATATTCATTGTCTCCTTATCAATATAAGGCTCCAGGGCATCATATGCGTAAGGTAATGGTGGTAATTCAAATGCCATAAAAAAATTCCTCCTGTAACTGTATTTTTGGTCGAAAAATGAACCATAAATGATAAACATTCATGGTACTTCTTAAATTTTTATGTTTGCAGACGAACATAAATAGTATGGCATATTCAACAAAAAAATATTCTAAAGACATTATTCTAATATCGTGTTTTTTTCGTATCATAAAAGAAAGGCGAAGGAATTTGAAAGTCGCTAAAAGTTCAATAATTTGTCATGAATCCGCAAATCTGCGCGGTGTCAGCGATATATGTCATATCTTAAATGGATTTATCACCAAAAAAAGGCAAAGCTATATTGACATGTTAACAATATTTGATTAAATCTTAAGTATAGGTACGAAAAAGGAGTGATCAAGCATGTCGAAAAATATGCAAGAATTACAAATTTCGTTATATAGTCTTTTAATACAATATTTTATTGATAAAGAACCGGTACAGAAAATTCCAATGGGCACCTATCTGTTTCAGGAAAAAGAAGAAGTAGAAAATATTTATTTGTTAGTCAACGGCAGCGTCTCCATCGGCAGATTTCACGTAAAAGGGAAAGAATTTATTATCAAAATTCTAGGCGGCGAAGAGTTGATTATGGAATATCAACTCTTTACGAAACACCCGACATACCATTTCTTTGCGAAAACGATGAATGATTGCGAAATGATCGTCATCAAGAAAAAACAATTTGAAGAATACGCAATGAGCGAGCCGGCTGTGCTCAGTGCCATAACAAGCTGGATCAGTACACGGTATGTAAAGGCGCAAATGAAATGCATGGATTTAATCATGAATGGAAAAAAAGGCGGACTCTATTCCATTCTTATCCGCCTCTGCAACAGTCATGGCATCATGACGGAAAACGGCATCGTCATTGATATTCCTTTGACCCACCAAGAACTGGCCAACCTAACCTTTGGTACAAGAGAAGTGATTCAAAGAATGCTGAAGGACCTGCGTGAAAAAGATGTAATCGATTATGATCAACAGCGCTTTACGGTTAAAAATCTGTCTTATTTAAGATGCGAAGTGGATTGCCAGCGGTGCAGCAGGGAAATCTGCGGCATAAACTAATTCTTTTTAAAAATCCATATAAGGGTCTCACATCTGTTAACGATAGCGAATCACAGCCTGTTATTATAGCAGGCTGTTTTTTTAAGGTTCTATTCCCTTTTGGACAGGCATATACATCGATATATCGTGTTCAGGAGGAAAGATTTATGAAGCGTTTAGTTATGATCATTGCTGCTGCAGTCATCCTGTATGCTATTTATTATGATATTAATTACGGCACCCTTCCTGCTACTTCTAATTTTGCCCCAGTGACCCGCAAAACGGACGATGTAACAACAGCAAAAAACAAGTCTCCCCTTCCCTATTATGAAAAAAAAGTATCGCCCGGAGACACGGTTCTGTCACTCGTCGAAGAGCAGCTGAATGACTCCATTCCCGTCCCTCTATCAAATGTGGTTTCCGATTTTAAAAAACTAAATAATGGCCTTTCACCTACAGAAATTCAGGCTGGGAAAATATATAAATTTCCAAAATATGAAAAAGAAATCTCTGCGGATCCGTCCTAGAAATACACCGTTTCACTCAACTTCCTTGTCAATTTTGTCTGTTCATTCTACAATAAGAAAGGTACTGCAAAAGAAATGGGTAAAAAATTAGAAGATTGATTTTCAATTAAAGGAGCGAATCACTTTTGAGTGAAATCATACATCGTACAAAAACCCGCCCCATTAAAGTAGGAAACTTAACTATTGGCGGTAATAATGAAATCGTTATTCAAAGTATGACAACCACCAAAACACATGATGTGGAGGCAACGGTTGCACAAATTAAAAGACTTGAAGAAGCCGGATGTCAGCTGGTTCGTGTGGCATGTCCTGATGAGCGCGCCGCAAATGCGATCTCCGACATTAAGAAGCGGATTAACATCCCGCTTGTCGTGGATATCCACTTCGACTATAAATTAGCTTTAAAAGCCATTGAAGGCGGAGCAGATAAAATTCGCATCAACCCGGGCAATATCGGAAAACGGGAAAAAGTGGAGGCTGTTGTTAAAGCAGCAAAGATGCGCGGCATTCCCATTCGGATTGGGGTCAATGCCGGATCACTAGAAAAAAGAATCCTCGATAAATACGGTTACCCGACAGCAGATGGGATGGTCGAAAGTGCCCTCCACCATATTAAAATTCTCGAGGACCTCGACTTTCATGATATTATCGTCTCCATGAAGGCGTCTGATGTGCCGCTTGCGATTGAGGCCTACGAAAAAGCTGCTCAAGCCTTTGATTACCCGCTTCATTTAGGTATAACCGAGTCCGGTACGTTATTTGCCGGTACGATAAAAAGTGCAGCAGGACTAGGTGCCATTTTGAGCAAGGGCATTGGAAATACGATGCGTATTTCATTAAGTGCTGATCCGGTTGAGGAGATTAAGGTGGCACGTGAGTTGTTAAAAGTGTTCGGTCTCACTTCTAATGCTGCAACGCTTGTATCCTGCCCGACATGCGGCAGAATTGAAATTGACTTAATCAGTATCGCCAATGAAGTAGAAGAATATATCCAAAAGATTAAAGCACCAATTAAAGTAGCGGTTCTCGGCTGCGCTGTAAATGGACCGGGAGAAGCCCGAGAAGCCGATATCGGCATTGCCGGGGCAAGAGGTGAAGGTCTGTTATTCCGTAAAGGAGAAATTGTCCGCAAAGTTCCGGAATCCGTGATGGTTGAGGAGTTAAAAAAAGAAATCGACCAAGTGGCCGCAGAATACTTTGCCAAACAGAAAGCAGAAAATCAAAAAGCTTGATGAGAAAAGCGTAAGGCCCGAGGTCCTTACGCTTTTCTTTGCTACCCTCTTGTATTGATTACTTCCCAGTTAATATTAAAAAAACGGGAGAATAAATAAACCAAGCACCAAGGAGATAGCCCCTATTGTAATCGCCCATGTACCGGATGATGCTCCGCGTCTTCTGGCAACAAAGCCTAGAATAATGCCTGCTACCCCACACAAGACCGGGAAAACAAACAACGAAATAATCGAAAGAGCCAGCGCGGCAAGACCAATGCCTGTACCGCTTCCAACTTCTGATTCATTGTCTGAAGCATCCCTGCTTCGTAATGTTAAAGGTTCAGCAAGTTCAGCTGAGGTTTCTTCTTGATAGCCGCCCGTTCCAAAATAATCTTCTTCAAACGATCGGCTCTCTTTTTGTAGATCCTGTTGTTCTTTTTCCAGGTCTGCCATCATGATCCCTCGCTTTCTTTTTGCATGCATCGCCCGATAAACTAACGAGACGGCTAAGCAAATGGAATGCTGCCCGATCAGGCTAATCATCCATTTTGATTTAGCAATCTTAGTGTGTGCTGATTTCGCGTCTTTCAACATGGCAATTTTTTGCTGAGAAGTGATGGATAACCATTTATACAAGCGCAATTTTGAACTCTCAATCATATTCATTGCAGATACATGCAGATTTGGATAAACTATTTTCAAGACAACTAACAGAAACTGACGAAGGTGAAGAGGATGAAAACACGCTTTGGAATTGATATCGACGGGACAGTAACATGCCCGACCGCGATTCTGCCTTATATCAATAAAGCATTTGGTTTAAATATCACATTGGATGATGTGATACAATACGAATTAGATCCGTTAGTGGATATTACGAAGGAAGAATTTGCCCAGTGGTACTTGCAAAACGAGCAAACGATCTACGCCGAATCTCCGCTTGCAGAGGGGGCAAAAAATGTCTTAAAATCATGGGAAAATAAATATGAATTGTATTTTATCAGTGCGCGTGATCCTTATTTACTCCCTTTAACCAAGGATTGGTTTTTGCAACAAGAATTACGCTTTGACCATATTCATTTACTCGGCTCACATAACAAGATTGCTGCTGCAAAGCAATTCAATGTCGATGTTTTCTTTGAAGATAAGCACGATAATGCCGTCATGATTCACAAAGAATGCGGCATCCCTGTTGTTCTTTTTGATACACCCTATAATCGCGAACCCATACCCAATGGTGTGATTCGTGTGCAAAATTGGGAAGAAGCAGCAGAATGGATTGATCATTGGTTCGATACAGCAAAAGCTCTGCAGGGTTAAACTGCAGAGCTCTTTTTTACCCGATGATTATTCTGCTGCGACTGTGGCACACTCGGGACAATGACCATAAATTTCAAATTTATGTCCGGATATATCATAGCCCTGTAAACTATCGTTCAGTTCTTCCATCGGGCAGGTCTCAATTTCCTTCGTTTTGCCGCAGCTAAGACAAATAAAATGATGGTGATGCTGAGCATGCGCGCATGTTAAACGGAAATGCTTTTCCCCTGATAACTCAGTCATCTCAACAATCCCCAACTCGACAAAAAGGGATAAATTGCGATAAATGGTATCAAAACTTAAGCCCGGATACTGATCCTTCAAATGATCCAATACATCCTTGGCCGTTAAATATTTATTGTGAGCGGAGAAAAGCTTGAGCAAATCCTCCCGTTTATCCGTATGCTTGAAGCCCTTCTCCTTTAACAACTGCATAGCCTTATCTACATTCATATTTACTCACCCCATTTGACAGCTTTTTTGTGCCTTCCTTTTTTATACAATATGGAGAAAATTAAGATCATCACGGCAATGATGACAATGGTTCCCCCCGGAGCCAAATCGAGGTAAAAAGAAAGCATTAAGCCGCCGATAACAGCGATTTCTCCAAAGATAATCGAATATAGGATCGTCTGTTTAAAGCCATGAGCCACTCTGATGGCAGCCGCAACCGGCAGTGTCATAAGCGAGGATACAAGGAGGATCCCCACTATTCTCATCGATGCTGCGATCACTAACGCCACCATGATGATGAAAATTAAATGCAGGCTTTTCACTGGCAGTCCGGAAGCTTTCGCATGCTCTTCATCAAAGGAAATTAAAAACAGCTCTTTAAAAAGAAGCATAATCATTCCGATAACGAAAACACTAATCAACAATATAACCCATAAATCAGTCCTGCTGACAGCCGATACACTGCCGAATAAATAACTGAACAAATCCGTATTAAAACCGTCTGCTAATGAAATAAAAATCACGCTTAATCCGATTCCTCCAGAAAGAATAATAGGAATCGCTAATTCTTGATAATGCTTATAAACCGTCCGCAGCTTTTCAATAAACAGCGATCCTGCCACGGAAAATGCCATTCCCATATAGATCGGATTTAACGAACCGGCAGCAAGAAACTTTTTCTCTAACAACAGGCTGGCCGCAATTCCCGCCAGCGTCACATGACTAAGGGCATCGGCAATCAATGATAATCTGCGGACAACCACAAATACTCCGAGAAGCGGGGCAATAATGCCGATAATCAACCCTGTTAAAAAGGCATTTTGTAAAAATTCATATTCCAGGATACTAGTAATCATTTCACATTCCCCCCAGACCCAGGAACATGATGGTGCAGGTGATCATGCTCATGCGTTAGCAACTGAAGATCATAGCCATAAAATGAAGACATCCCGCTTTGATTTAATTCTTCAAATTCCCTTATATTCCCGTGAAAATAAAGATGTTTATTCAAACAAGCTACATGGGTCACTTTATTCGTAATGGTGCCAATATCATGCGTCACTAACACTAAAGTAATCCCGATACTCTTATTTAACTCGCCAAGCATCTCATAAAAAGAGCGTACATTTCCAGCATCCACCCCCACTGTCGGTTCATCTAAAATTAAGAGCTGCGGGTCGCTGACAAGGGCTCTGGCAATAAACACTCTTTGCTGCTGCCCGCCGGAGAGTTCTCCGATATTTCTTTTTAGAAATGGAAGCATTCCAACGGATTCAATGGATGCAAGCACCTTTTCCTGATCCTCTTGCTTCATTTTATGAAATAAACCAATTTTTTTCGTTAAGCCGCTTCTTACCACTTCATAGACGGTAGCGGGAAATCCTGTATTAAATGAATTAGCCTTTTGCGAAACATAACCAATTTTCTCCCACTCTTTAAAGCGGTTAATTTCCTCGCCAAAAAGCTTAATTTCACCTTTTTGTTTTTTTAATAATCCAAGAATAAGCTTTAATAATGTTGATTTTCCGGAACCATTTGGTCCGACAATTCCGAGAAAGCTTCCTTTTTCAATCCGGAGATTGATGTCTTCAAGGACATACTCGTGTTCATAGCGGTAAGAAAGGTTTTGTATCTCTATTGATAGCGGTTCATTATCCATATGCATCACCTTTTATTTCGTAATCAATCCGATTTAGTAGTATACAGGAATAATGGAAAAAAGTAAAGCGTAGCACCTTTATGAGGCTATGCGTCACTTTTCCCGATTATCCTTCATATGATATAGGGAGGTGGGTAGCATGAAAATTTTCGAGAGTATTATTAATCATAAGGTCAGTACGATGACAGCAGATGAATTATTAAAATATGCAAACCAGTTTCAAATCGCTATATCAAGGCAAGAGGCCGAGCAAATTGCGAATTATTTGCGGGGAAAACAGGTCAATATCTTTAATGAAGGGGAACGAAAACTATTAATTAAGGAAATAGCGAAAACAGCCGGGGTGGATACAGCCAAACAGGTCAATCAGCTTTTCTTACTTTTTACAAAATAAAAAAACTCAGACACCACTCAGCAAAAGCTTTGCGGTGTCTGAGAAATGAATTTTAGCTTCAGCCTTCCATTACGTCAGCCAATAGTTTTTCATTAAAGGTTTTGTTGCGCAGCATGAGAATTTCATGCTTATAGGGCGGTTTTTTATTCTCTTTATCTTCACCGACATAAGGAGTTTCCAATATTTTTGGTACATCTTGTAACTGCGGATGATGGACGATATAATTTAAGGCACTAAAACCAATATGCCCGAAGCCGATATTTTCGTGGCGGTCTTTTCGTGCACCCTGGGCATTTTTACTGTCATTGATATGCAGCACTTTTAAGCGTTCAACCCCGACAATCTTGTCAAAGTCATTCAGAACACCGTCAAAATCTTCAACAATCGGATAACCGGCATCATGGGTATGACAGGTATCAAAGCAAACAGACAGTTTTTCATTATGAGTAACTCCGTCCATAATCATTGCCAGCTCCTCGAATGTTCTGCCGCATTCCGACCCTTTGCCGGCCATGGTTTCAAGGGCGATCTGCAGCTGCTCCTTACCGGTTAACACTTCATTTAGCCCCTCGATAATCTTTTTAATCCCGACTTCAGTACCCTCTTTCACATGTGCTCCCGGATGAAGCACAATCTGGCGGGCACCAATTGCTTCTGTCCGTTCGATTTCAGTGCGTAAAAAGTTTACTCCTAATTCAAATGTAGCCGGATTCACGGCATTGCCAATGTTTATAATATACGGGGCATGGACGATGATTTCATCAATCCCATTCTCCTCCATATGCTTTCTTCCGGCTTCGATATTTAAATCCTCAATTTTTTTTCTTCTCGTATTTTGCGGGGCTCCCGTATAGATCATAAATGTATTAGCGCCGTAAGACACCGCTTCTTCACTTGCTGCAAGCAGCATTTTTTTCCCGCTCATCGAAACATGTGAACCTATTTTAAGCATCGACATCTCCTCTCACTCCCCTTACTTTTTCCGTTGTAATCTTTTTTGCCGCTTTTTAAATTCTTCTGTTTCATGCTGCAGTTTCTTTTTATAACCAGGCTTTACCTTTTTCGGTTTTTGAAACAAAGATTTTGCTTTTAAATCGATTTCATCCGCCTGCCGCTGCCTTTTTTTCCTTCTATTCCGGTCCTCAAGCTCAACCCATTCATCCTGTTGAAAATCAGCATTTTTGAATTCAATGCCCATTTTTTCGAGGCGGATTAATGCATCTTCATCACTATCTCCATAAATCGTAAGGGCAATTCCTGACGTACCGGCACGAGCCGTTCTGCCGACACGGTGAATATAAAAATCCAAATCCGTCGGCAGTTCGTAATTGATAACATGACTGATTCCCTGAATATCGATGCCGCGCGCGGCAAGATCAGTGGCGACAATATATTGATACTCCAAATCAAGGATTTGTTTCATCATTTTCTTTCGTTCACGAGGCGCGAGATCGCCATGAATTCTTCCAACCTTCATTCCCTTAGCCATAAGACCGTCTGCGATCTCATCTGCCATTTTCTTTGTGTTAGCAAAGACTATGGCTAAATACGGATTAAAATGAAGCAAGGCATGGTGAACAAGGTTGAGCTTGTTCCGGTGGCGTGATGGCAGCAAATAGTGCTCAATATTGGCTGCCGTCGCCTGCTTCGGCGCAATATGAATATATTTCGGATTTTCCATGTATTTTTTTAAGAAAGGCTTCAGTTTTTCCGGAATTGTCGCGGAAAAGACAAGCATTTGCAGCTGCTTTGGCAGTCTGGACGCTATTCGGTCGACATCCTCCAAAAAGCCCATATCCAGCATCAAATCAGCTTCATCGACAATCAGCGTCTCGGCTGTGTGGACGAAGAGAGCCTGTTCTTTCACTAAGTCATGAATACGGAAGGGTGTACCGACAACGATCTGCGGCTGGCTTTTTAACTTTTCGATGGACTTTTGTTTATCCGTACCGCCGATAAATAAGCGGGCGGTGATTTCTTGTCCTGCCGCTGCATGCCCTGCAATCTTCAGAACTTCATGGTAGATTTGTGAAGCAAGTTCTCTTGTCGGTGCAGTAATAATAACTTGTACCTCTTTGCGGTTCGGATCAATTTTATGCATCGATGGCAGCAAATAGGAATGAGTTTTTCCTGTTCCAGTCTGTGACTGCCCAATCACACTCTCCCCTTTTAAAGCGGAAGGAATAATCCGTTCCTGTATTTCAGTCGGTTCATAAAAGCCTAAGTCTTTCACAGCTTCTATAATAAATGGTTTCAGATTAAAACCGGTAAATTTTGTTTCGCTCATATGGTATTTAACTCCTTTATTTTCAAGCCTCTTACATTCATTATGGCCAAATACTTGTCAATACAGCCTTTTTTGCCCATCTTATTATAATCAATAAATGTTAGAATCACCAGTAAATCCTTTGCTGGATTCCGTTTATAAATGTTTTACTTCTTTATCAACCAAATCGGAAGCTGATGCATATCCTGTATTAAGATACATTGGGCAGTCTCTATTGACCAAGACTAAATGAATGAAGAAAGGAAGTAAATCATATGCTGCCAGGAAATCCTACACATAGACCGATGTCTATGCACCCGCACTATCCGCCGATGCACCCCGGCTATTACAGACAAATGCCCGTACAACCGCGCTTTTCTCAGATGAACTATAGAGGTCCAGCACCAATGCGGCAAAGACAAGGCGGCGGACTGTTAGCTAAACTGTTAGGGGGAAAGCAGCGTGGCGGCGCTCCGCGTAACCTTTTAGGCGGAATGGCAGGACAAAATACAGCCCGGGGTCCTTCCATTCTGCAATCACTGACTAACCCTTCATCAATAAATGGTTTTTTGACGAACACGCAAAAGGTGTTAAACACAGCCCAGCAACTTGGACCGCTCGTGCAGCAAGTGCAGCAATACGGTCCGCTGGTAAAAAATCTTCCCGCCATGTGGCGTCTTTACAGGGGACTTAAAAATGTCCCGGATGCGGAGACGGAGGAAGAAACTGAGACTAAAACTAAGGCTAAATCTCAATCTAAGAAACAGCACTCTGATGCAAACGAACAAACAGAGGAAAAGGCTTTTTCCGAATCAGCCGCTGCCAATATGGAAGAAAGCGGTTCGAAGTGGGATGTCCCCGGTCCGTCTGTGCCCAAAATGTATATTTAGAAAAAATGCCGCAGGGCATTTTTTCTTTTTACAGCTGAACATTTAACTTAGCTGTTTCTAAAATTTGGTTGTTATCCACAAACGTTATTCAGGAGGCAATTGGTTTTGTATAATTATATATAGTTTTATATAATGAAATTAGATTCTATAGATAAAGTGAGAGGATACGCCAATGAAGGTCATTAAAATATCACCGCGCGGTTATTGCTACGGAGTTGTAGATGCCATGGTCATTGCCCGCAATGCGGCTTTAGATAAGGCACTGCCAAGACCCATTTATATATTGGGCATGATTGTCCATAACAAACATGTGACAGATGCTTTCGCTGAGGAAGGCATCATCACATTAGACGGGAAAAACCGCAAAGAGATACTGGAACAAGTGGACAGCGGTACGATCATCTTTACCGCCCATGGAATTTCCCCTGAAGTACGAGAACTGGCAAAGGAAAAAGGGCTTGTCACCATTGATGCAACCTGTCCGGATGTAACGAAAACCCATGATTTAATCAGGGAAAAAGAGCATGAGGGATATACCGTGATTTATATCGGCAAGAAGGGTCATCCAGAACCGGAGGGTGCGGTTGGTGTTGCCCCCCATATCGTCCATCTCGTCTCAAACATGGAGGATGTAGATGGGTTGACTATTCAAAGTGATAAAATCCTTGTGACGAATCAAACAACGATGAGTCAATGGGACGTAGCTCATATTATGGAGAAAATTAAAGAAAAATATCCACAGGCAGAATTTTATAAAGAGATCTGCCTCGCAACACAGCAAAGGCAGGAGGCCGTTGCCGCACAGGCTGGCGAAGCAGATGTGTTAATTGTCGTTGGCGACCCACGCAGCAATAACTCCAACCGTCTTGCCCAGGTATCAGAGGAAATTGCCGCTACGAAGGCCTACCGGATTTCAGATATTACCGAACTGAATCTTGATTGGATCATGAATGCCAAAACCGCAGCCGTAACATCAGGTGCATCCACACCGACTCCGATTACTAAAGAGGTTATCACATTCCTTGAACAATTTAATCCTGATGACGAGAAAACATGGATAAAAGAGAAAAACGTACCGTTAAGTAAAATACTGCCCAGAGTCAAAACAAGCGAATAAAATAAAGAGGCTGTTCCTCGGAGGTACATACCCCAGGACAGCCTCTTTACATTGTTATAGAAATTGAAACGGCTCAGTATTTTCCGTGGAAGAAAATATACTGACATCGTACCCTTTCTCGGAGCATTTTCCCGTTAAATATTGTGCCACCCCCTGCTTCATAATCTTCTCCACATTATGCCCGGGGTCAATTACATTCAGCCCCAGCATCATCGCGTCATGGGCGGTATGGTAATATAAGTCCCCTGTAATATATACGTCTGCACCGTTAAATTTCGCTGCGGAAATATATTTATTCCCGTCACCGCCAAGGACAGCCACCTTTTTCACTTTGGCTGATAAATCGCCGACGACTCGGACTGCCGGTACAGCGAGAGCCTTTTTCACCATTCCGGCAAATTCCTTCAGGGTCATTTCTTGAATTTCCCCAATTCTGCCCAGTCCCAGCGTTTCCCCTTTATTTTCAAGAGGATAAATATCATAAGCAACTTCCTCATATGGATGGGCTTTGAGCATCGCCTGTAGAACTTTTTTCTCGAGATGTTCCGGAAAAATCGTTTCGATCCTCTCTTCGCTCACCTGTTCCAGTTCCCCAATATGTCCGATAAACGGATCGGTCCCTTCTCCAGCCTTAAATTGCCCCGTTCCCCGGCTGCTGAACATACAATGACTATAGTTGCCTATTGCTCCTGCTCCGGCCTCTCCCAGCGCATTTTTTACCGTCTGAGACTGTTCCTGCGGTACATAGACAACCAGTTTTTTCAGCTTTGTCTCATAAGTTGGCACTAACACCTTCGTATTCTCTAAACCAAGTGCAGCTGCCAGCCAATCATTGATACCGCCCTGGGCAATATCTAAATTGGTGTGAGCTGCATAGACCGTAATTTCGTGTTTGAGCAGCTTTTCAATCATTCTTCCCGGAAGTTTATCAGTTAAAATATTTTGCAGCGGCCGGTAAATAAGCGGGTGATGAGCAATAATCAAATCAGCTTTCTTGGCAATGGCTTCATCGACCACATTCTCCAAAACATCAAGGGCTATCATGACCCGCTGTACCGGTTTATTCAAGCGGCCAATTTGCAGGCCGACTTTATCCCCTTCCATGGCATACTGCTTCGGAGCAAACTGTTCAAATAATTGAATGATTTCATGACCATTAACTTTTTTCACTGACCCAGTACCTCCTCTGCGAGCTGAACTTTCCGTAACAGTTCCTGTTTTTTCCGGTTATTCTCATCGGTTGCAGAAGCATGCTCTAAATTCCGCACAATTTTCAGCCAGTTTTCTTTTTCGCCATGCCACTTTTTCTGAAATACCGGATTCTTTTCTTTCAGTAAAAACGGACCGAATAACAATCCTTTCTCAAGTTCATCTCCATAAGCAGCATGGGTATCCGTTTGTTCCGCAACCAGTATTTCATATATTTTACCGTCCTCTTCCACTATCTCTTCACCCGTTAATCCCCACTTGTTTTCAAGGAGCCACGTGCGAATGGAAAAAGCGCTGATATTTGGCTGCAGGATGAGACGTTTTACACTCTCGAGTTTTCCCTTCCCCGCTTCTAAAATACTTGCGATTAAAGCGCCTCCCATTCCGGCAATCGTGATACAATCAACTTCTCCCGGCTCGATTACCTCTAAGCCGTCCCCTTTGCGGACAGAGATTTTTTCCGCCAGCGCTTTTGCTTCCACCTGACCTGTAGCCGATTGAAATGGCCCTTCTGCCACCTCCCCGGCAATAGCAAATGGAACCACTCCTTTTTGCACCACATGGCATGGCAAATAAGCATGGTCAGAGCCGATATCAGCTAGACGGGCACCACTCGGTATGTATTTAGCGACGATTTCCAGCCGCAGCGATAATTTTTCACTATTCATTCCTTCACCACTTAACCTTCAAATATATAGATTTTCATTCTCTATAAGTATAAGAAAAGTCCTCTGCATATGCAAAGGACTTCCTTTTTTACTGCTTGTGTATCCGTTTTCTTTTATCGATACAACAAATTTGGATTAAAGACCCATTAACCACTCTGCAACTTCGCCGGCTTTATCCGCAGGAACTAAACCTTTAGGCATAGCGACGTTATTTGTTCCAGTCGAAATAATATCCTGAATTTCTTCCTTCGTTCTTCTGTCACCAACACCTTTTAATGCAGGTCCAACTGCGCCTTGATATTGGTCTCCATGACAAGCAAGACAGCTTTGCTTATAAATATCCTCAGGATTTGAAGCAACTTGTTCAGTCGGTGCTTCTTGTTTGCCTCCGTTTGCTATTTCATCAGCTAACTGTTTTGAATCGCCAATACCTTTGAATGAAAAAAGAAACATGGCTAAAACTCCAACCACCATAATAACCACAAATGGCATAATCGGATTGCGTTTCATAACATTACCCTCCCTTATGTACAACATTTTGAATAAATAACGTATTTAAACAACTTCTATTTTACTTGAAAAATGATCATAGGAAAAGACCTAATGCAAACTTTGTCACATGAGTTTGCAAAATAGACATAAATTCACCAATATAATGAATACTACGACCTTATCCTTAGTTTTTCCGAAAAAAATACCTCTATCCCTTTATATCACATGGCTCAGAAAAAAGAACAGCAGCAGGATCATTCCCAGGATTCCGGAAATAGTAAAATAAACCAACTTCAACTTAATTCCGCTAAACAGCCAAATAAAACAATTGCACAATAAAATTCCATAAAGACTGAAAATATGATTAGAAAAGAGCTTTTGTACTACTTCCACCGACATAAGTAATACAAATATTGCCGTAAGAATAAGCGGAATCTGATAGAAAAAGCCTTGTTTTGTAAAATAAATGGTTAAATAAGTACCAATGAATAGAAAAATAATGGAAATAGCGATTTGCAAAATGAGAGATAATTCAGTAAAATATAGAAAAAATATGAAAACAGGAACAACAAGGAGCCATAGCAGCTGTTTTTTGTTTTTACTCAACTTATTTCTCTTATTCTTAATCCCATTCCCTTCTGTGTAAAGGGCCAATAAAAAATTGCAGTATTGTTCCGGCAGCAAATGATGTTCCTTCCAGTAATCAATTTCTTTAATAATAATTTGTTTTCGAGTCTCATCCATCAGTAAGTCATCACTTCCTAAAATGTAAAAAAAATAGTTCACCTCTATCATAAGAAGTAAACTATTTTTAAGCAATACTATTCTAAAAAGTCTTTCAACCTTTTGCTTCTGCTTGGGTGTCTCAGCTTTCTTAATGCTTTTGCTTCAATTTGACGAATACGTTCACGTGTTACACCGAAAACCTTTCCTACTTCTTCCAGTGTACGTGTCCGGCCATCGTCAAGACCGAAACGGAGACGCAATACATTTTCTTCCCGATCTGTCAAAGTATCCAATACATCCTCAAGCTGTTCTTTTAACAGCTCATAGGCAGCATGCTCAGATGGTGATGTTGCATCCTGGTCCTCAATGAAATCGCCAAGATGTGAATCATCTTCCTCACCAATCGGTGTTTCAAGTGATACTGGCTCCTGCGCGATTTTTAAGATTTCACGAACTTTATCCGGTGATAAATCCATATCTTCTCCAATTTCTTCCGGAGTCGGTTCGCGCCCTAAGTCCTGGAGCAATTGACGCTGCACACGGATTAATTTATTAATGGTCTCAACCATATGCACCGGGATACGGATCGTTCTTGCCTGGTCAGCAATGGCACGAGTAATGGCCTGGCGGATCCACCATGTTGCATACGTACTGAATTTAAATCCCTTTTGGTAATCAAACTTTTCTACTGCTTTGATTAAACCCATATTTCCTTCTTGGATCAAATCGAGGAATAGCATACCTCGACCGACATATCGTTTGGCAATACTGACAACTAAACGAAGGTTTGCTTCAGCGAGACGCTTTTTCGCTTCTTCATCCCCTTGTTCAATACGATGCGCCAGATTGATCTCCTCTTCAGCGGATAATAAATCGACACGGCCAATTTCTTTTAAATACATCCGTACAGGGTCATTAATTTTCACCCCTGGAGGGACACTTAAATCATTTAAATCAAATTCTTCTTCGTTTTTAGCTAACTCTTTCACATTCGGATCAGATTCCTCTTGCTCTCCTACAAGCTCAACTCCGTGATCACCAAGAAATTCATAAAATTCGTCCATTTGGTGGGAATCGAGCTCAAATGATGCTAATTTTTCTGCAATATCATCATAGGCTAAGACACCTGTCTTCTTTCCCAGCTGTGTTAATTGTTCTTTCACTTGTTCCAGGGTCAATTCTGATTCAACCTCTTTTGAATGAGCCGACTTTTCAGCCATTTGTCCCCCTCCTTCCAGAAATCAAAGAAAAACATTTATAATGTTTTGCGTAATTGTATTATTTCTGTTAAAAGCGCTTTAGCCCGGTTAAAATCATGATGGCGTTCAGCATCCTTTAATTCCGTTTCTTTTTCTTTTATCTTTAACATCTTTTGATGTTTCAACACCTGATTTATATAATCGAGTAATTCCTGCTCAGAAATATCTTCTTCCACGGAGATCATTTCAATCTCAACCAAGATTCTCCGCAGCTTTACATCATCGATGAAACTAAGAAATGCACTGACATTTGGTTCATGACCACTTTCATAAAAGGCGTATAAATAAGTTATGATTGCCTGATGCACATCAATATTAAAGGAATTTCCCCTCATAAGCTCTTGAACTTTATAAGTCAAATCAACATCACGAAGCATATGGGCAATCAGCAGCCGTTCCGCATTCTGATAAGCAGGCTTAATACGAACTGTCTGCTTATGCATAACGGGTGGTCTTGGCGGCTGTTTCTGATTTTGCTTCCTGGAGTATTGTTTTTCCTGTTCTTTTAATGCTTCTAATGAAAGTTGAAATTCATCTGCCAGCTGTCGTAAGTACATATCTCTTTCAACAGCCATATCAAGGCGACTGATTTCTAACAATATCTGTTCGATATATCGTAATCGATCTCCTTCATTTTGCATATTTTTCCCTTTACGATAATAAAGCAGCTTGAAGCTCATCAGGGTCATACTGCCCTGAATGATATCAGTACGGAATTTCTCCTCCCCGAATTCCTTTACATATTCATCAGGATCCATCCCATTTGGCATCATGGCAACTTTAACTTGACACCTCGATTCATGCAGCATTTTTCCTGCCCTAAATGCAGCTTCAATACCGGCAGAATCTGAATCGTAACAGATCGTTATCGATTGAACATTTTTCTTCAAAATTGAAACATGCTCTTCTGTTAGGGATGTTCCCATCGTAGCAATGCCGTTTTCAACACCTGAGCGATCAGCAGCGATGACATCAGCGAATCCTTCAAATAATACAGCCTGCTGTAGTTTGCGGATCGCCGGTCTTGCTTGATGATAATTGTATAACACTTTACTTTTATTAAAGATAGCTGTTTCAGGACTATTTAAATATTTGGGCTCTCCCGCCCCCAAGGTTCTTCCTGAAAAAGCAATCGTATTGCCATTTTGGTCCATGATAGGAAACATAATCCGATCACGGAAGCGATCAAAATAACTTCCATCCTGTTCACGCCGGATAATAAGTCCTGCCTGCTCTATCAGGCTTGGCTGGAAATCTTTCTTCGTTAAAAATTTATAAACAAAATCCCATGAGTCCAATGCATAGCCAATGTGAAACTTATCAATCGATGCGGAAGTGAATCCTCTTTTCTGTAAATACTCTAATGCATGCTGACCCTCTTTTGTGTTTACTAACAAATGATGATAAAATTTACTTAACAGATTATGTGCTTCGATCATTTGCTGGAACTGAGGAGCAATCGATTGCTGGCTTTGTCCTGATGGGGCAAGTTCCACACCCAGATCCATATTGGCTCTGTCAGCAAGCTTAATGGCCGCTTCCTGAAAAGAATAACCTTCTATTTCCATTAAGAAGGAAAAGACATTTCCTCCTGCACCGCAGCCAAAGCAATGGTATATTTGTTTATCTGAAGAAACGGAAAAAGATGGAGTGTTTTCGCCATGGAACGGACAGAGACCGAAATAATTACGTCCTTGTTTTTTCAGCTGCACATAATCGCTAATGACATCAACAATATCCGAAGCCTGCCTGATTTCGTTTAACTTGTCTTCGGAAATCCGTTTTAACAAAGGAACACCTCCATTCCTTTTATGAGGTATTCGCTAAAAAAGTCTAATTTCCTTCAAAATTCGTTAAGATTTTCGACAAATCTTGCGTAAATTTTGCCTAATCCTGACTGAATTCCCTATTGTACTAATAATTCTACATCACTCCGCATATTCCTTCTTTCGCTGAGTAACTTTTCTGATGAAGAAATGTCGAATTTTTTTTCATCAGCCTTCTTGACTTCTCACAATAAATAGTTTATTCCCCGAATGGAAAGTCTAAACCTATTCTGAAGCATTTTTATCACAATTTTTTATTATAGTATATAAATCTGATATTTGCATTAGTTTTTTTATAAAAAATGATGTAATTACTGAGTTTTTTATGAATAAAATTCAACTATTTTGAATGAACCTCTTTAATATATGTAATACACTTGCGTTTAAAAACAAACAATTAAAATAGCACATTGCCTTGATGTGCTATTTTAATTCTATATTTTTTTGATGCGTATCAAAAATAATATTGGCTGTTTCTTCAACCGCCTTGTTTGTCACATCTATAATCGGGCAGCCAATTTTTTCAATAACCTTTTCAAAGTAATCAAGCTCTTCTTGAATCCGCTCCATTTTTGCATATGTCGCACTATCACTAAGACCCAAAGTTTTTAAACGTTCCCGCCTAATATTATTTAACTTTTCGGGACTGATTTTTAGACCAAAGCATTTGTCTGGTGCAATCTTAAAAAGTTCTTCTGGAGGATCTACCTCAGGAACAATCGGCACATTCGCCACCTTTATCCTCTTATGAGCTAAATATTGCGAAAGCGGCGTTTTCGATGTTCTGGATACACCGACAAGTACTAAATCAGCCTTCAATATGCCTCTTGGATCACGCCCATCATCATATTTCACGGCAAATTCTATCGCTTCAACCTTATTGAAATACTCTTCATCTAATTTATGCATGATGCCAGGTTCATTCAATGGTTTTTCACCGCATAATATTTCGATTTGCTCGATAAGCGGACCAAGAATATCAGATGCCATAATTCCTTCTCTTACCGAGGTCTCTTTCATATACTCACGAATTTCCGGTTTCACGAGAGTATAGACGATCATTCCTCTATCATGCTTCGCAAGAGAAATCACTTCATCTACATTGTTAATATCCTCTACAAATGGAAATCGTTTTACTTTCACCACTTCGCCGTAAAATTGGCTTATTGCCGCTTTTGTGACGAGTTCAGCTGTTTCTCCAACTGAGTCGGATACAACATAGATGACAGGCACTTGTTCATCCACATAACATCCCCCTTTATTTCATTAATTGAGTGTTTACATCACGCATCCTCAGCAAGTGCTACCAATGCCTTGGCGATATTCGTTTTTGTCACTCTGCCAATGACCTCAAAACCGGCATCGGTCTCCTTCACTACAGGCATGGCGTCAATCTGCCGTTCAATCAATTTCTTTGCTACATCAATTAGTAAATCATCGCGGGTGCACATAGCAATATTCGGCATTCTGGTCATAATAATATTGACTGGCAATGCATTTAATTCCTGCTTGCCGATACTCGCCCGCAATAAATCCTTGCGTGATACTACACCGACGAGTAATGAAGATTGATCCACTATGAATAGAGTACCCACATCTTCTAAAAACATTGTCACAATGGCATCATAAACAGAAATATTCTCGCTGACAACAACCGGAATGGATTGATAATCCTTCACAAGCAGTTTTTGCAGGTTTTCCGTCAGCAGTTGTACACCAGTTTTTCCTGTATAAAAATAGCCCACACGAGGTCTTGCATCCAAAAAACCAGCCATTGTTAAAATGGCAAGATCGGGTCTCAGTGTTGCTCTCGTCAAACTCAACCGGTCAGCTATGTGTTCACCTGTTATCGGACCATTTTCCTTTACGATTTCCAAAATTTGTTCTTGACGTTTATTCAGTTCGATTGTCAACACCACCTAACATGCCTGATAATACATAATAATGCTATACTATTATGTAATTATTATATACTATTTATTTTACAAATGAAAAGATAGTCTACATAAGAGACCTTTTACATTCCCCATGAATACCCCTTTTAGAATCCATGGAACCCGGCATGAGATGATTAAGCTCAGACAAAAGAGAGCCCAGAAAGTCAGGCTCTTTTTATCTTAACGATCCGTTCATTATTTTTCAAGCATTATGCTACTTCACAATAATTTCATTTACATTGGCAAACTTCTTAATTAATTGCGCAATGGCCGCCATTTGATTTAAACGATTTTGTTTCTTCGCCAGATCATCCGCCATAACCATCGTATGGTCAAAATATTCGTTGATCGCTGGTTTCAAGGAAATAAGCAGAGCAAAATAATCTTCTTCCGCTGCTGTATCTTTCAGCGCTGCTTTAACAGCCAGATATTGCTCATACAAATGCTTTTCAGACTCATTTTCAAATAAGGATTCTTGAATTTCGCCAGCTTGCTCTGCCTTGCTGGAAATATTTAATACCCTGCTCAATGCTTCTATATTTTCTTTAAAGTCAGCATTCGTTCTTGTGGCTTCAAGCACAGCAGCTTTTGCCACGAGCTTCGCAGTATTTCCAATTTCACCAGCTAGTACAGCATCAATTAAATCATAACGAATCCCTTCCTCCTGAAGCAGATGCTTTAGACGAAGCTTGAAGAAAGCAGCCAACTCAGCAGGAACTTCTGCCAATTTTTCCGTGCCGATGCCATCAGCTTTCAGTTCGCTTACGGCATGTTCAAAGATTTCCTCCAGCGTAATATCCCATCCCTTGCTGTTAAGCGTCTGTACAACTCCTGTAGCCTGGCGTCTTAATGCATACGGGTCCTGTGAACCGCTCGGAATCATCCCAATGGCAAAGAAGGAAGCAATCGTATCGATTTTTTCAGCAATGGAAAGCGCAGCGCCCACACTACTTGCAGGCGGAACATCATCGGCATTGCGCGGCATATAATGTTCGTTCACAGCCTTCGCTACTGCCTCATTTTCTCCTTTTTGCAGAGCGTACTTTTCTCCCATAAAGCCTTGCAGTTCAGGGAATTCATATACCATATTGGATACTAAATCAAATTTGCAGATTTCCGCTGCTCTGTCAGCATTCTTTTGCTGCTCCTCAGTAAATTGAAGTTGTCCGGTCAGCCAATTCGTCAAGCGGCGCACCCTTGTCACTTTTTGCGCCAATGTACCGATCTCTTCATGATAAACGATCTTTTTCAGCTTTTCTAAGGCTTGACCAATCTCTGCTTTTTGATCTTCACGGTAAAAGAAGTCAGCATCTGAAAGACGCGCGTGCAGCACCTTTTCATTTCCGCGGGCTACATTTTCTAAATATTCTTGATTACCATTTCTTACTGTGACAAAGAAAGGAAGCAATTTCCCATCCCCAGCTTTCACTGGAAAATAGCGCTGATGCTCCTTCATCGAAGTAATTAACACTTCCGCAGGCAGATCTAAAAACGCTTCGGAAAATTTTCCAAACAGAGCTGTCGGATATTCGACCAGGTTATTAACCTCTTCTAACAAATCTTGGTCTACTGGGATCACCCATCCATTTTCGTTCTCAAGGACTTTAATTTGCTCAAGAATCATCCCTTGTCTTTTTTGCGGATCAGCAATCACAAACGCATTTAACAATACTTCTTCATAATCTGACGGATTGGTAAATTCTACTCGACCGCCCAGAAAACGATGTCCCATGCTCCAATTGCTTGTTTCGACATTTGTAATGGAGAAAGGAATGATTTCCTGTCCATATAGAGCCACTAACCATTTAATGGGTCTAATGTAGCGAAGTTCCTGATCGGCCCAGCGCATGTTTTTTGGGAATGTCAGAGATTTTATCAATTCCTGCAGTTCCGGAAGCAGTGTGCTTGTTTCTTGTCCTTCGATAAACTTATTCACATGGGCATATTCCACACCGCTGATTTCTTTAAAATAAATATCGTCAACAGTCATTCCCTGTCCGCGGGAAAAGCCGATTGCGGCCTTTGTCCATTCACCGGAATCAGTCAAGGCGATTTTTTTCGCCGGTCCTTTTGCTTCCTCATGAATATCTTCCTGCGTGGCATCAACCTTTGTCACAAGAATCGATAAACGGCGCGGTGTTGAGTAAGCCTGGAGCTTTTCATAGCCGATTTTCTTTTCTTCAAACCATTTACGCATCTTTTCAGCCAGCTGATTCATCGAGTCTGTCACAACACGTGCCGGCATTTCTTCTAAGCCAATTTCTAATAAAATATCTTTCTTAGCCACGGCTGTTTTCCTCCTTTGCCATTAAAATAGGAAAGCCCAGTTTTTCACGTTCCTCATAGAAAGTCTTGGCAACTTTACGAGCCAAATTGCGGCAGCGGGCCAAATAGCCTGTTCTTTCGGTTACTGAAATAGCACCTCTTGCATCAAGCAGGTTAAAGGTATGAGAACATTTTAAAACATAATCATATGCGGGATGGACAAGACCTTCATCCATTTGCCGATGGGCTTCTTTTTCATATATATTAAATAAATTAAACAGCATCTCGACATCAGATGTTTCAAATGTGTATTTCGAATGCTCGTATTCCGGCTGACCGAATATATCGCGAACCGTGAATCCCTCTGTCCATTCAAGGTCAAAAACATTTTCCTTGTCCTGTATATAAGAGGCGAGACGTTCAATTCCGTAAGTGATTTCAACAGAAACAGGCTTACATTCAAGACCTCCTACCTGTTGGAAATAGGTAAATTGCGTAATTTCCATTCCGTCAAGCCACACTTCCCAGCCCAGTCCGGCACAACCTAATGAAGGATTTTCCCAGTTATCTTCTACAAAGCGAATGTCATGCTGCAGCGGGTCAATTCCCAAAGTCTTCAAAGAATCTAAATAAAGCTCTTGAATATTATCAGGCGATGGCTTCATAATAACCTGAAATTGATGATGCTGATACAGACGATTTGGATTTTCTCCGTAACGACCGTCAGCAGGACGGCGGGACGGCTCAACATAAGCCACATTCCAAGGCTCAGGTCCGATAGCGCGCAGGAATGTGTATGGACTCATCGTTCCCGCACCTTTTTCTGTATCATAGGCCTGCATTAAAATACAGCCTTGCTCCGACCAATGTTTTTGCAACGTTAAAATCATATTTTGAATATTCATTGGTAAACCTCCTTAAAATTTTTTCAATGCAACAAAAAACTCCCGTTCCTATGCATGACTGCATAGGGACGAGAGTTTTACCCGCGGTTCCACCCTATTTGCCGGTGCTTTTACCGGCCGCTTTTAAGTAGTGCCTTATGACACTTGTATTGCTCCGGAATGCCCTTCCTTAACGCTCTACATTCGGCTCACACTATCCCGAATTCGCTTTACTAGAGGGAGCTAAGTACTCCTTTCCATCACAGCAATTTATCCATTTGATATTTCTAGTTGAATCATAGCGAAAACAAAATCAATTGTCAATATTGGATCGATCCACTTTTCCAAGTTTCTCAAGCTGTTCAAGAAATTTCCTCGTTTTTAGAAATAAACCGGAATACTCCTCATAATAGCTGTCAATCACCTTTTTTAATTCCGCTTTTGTTTGTGGTTTGACAGATATGTTTCCGAGGCGGGTTAAGTCCAGGTAATAAAAGATCCGCAGCAGCTTAACCGCTGCTGCTGAAACTTTGAGATGGTATGGGTCTTTATCGAGACAGCGGTGGCAGATGATCCCCCCCTCTTTAACGGAAAAGGAAAACTGTCCTTCGGTGGCACCGCATACGACACATTGATTCAGCACCGGATACATTCCCAAAGTGGGAAGCATTTTCATCTCATATATATTTTTCATAATATCTGGGTCATAGCCTTCATTAATAAAATTTAAGGTTTGATAAAGTAATTCAAAAAAATAGGGATTGGTCTTTTTTTCTTCCGCGCACCTGTCGGTTAATTCGACAATAAAACTAGCATAAGCGGTCAAGAAGATATCTTCTTTGATTCCACGCCAGGAAGCGATCATTTCTCCCTGCTGCAGGCTTCCAAGCCCACTGCCTTTCTGCACTAAAAAATAGCCGTATGTAAAAGGCTGGGTGATTGCCGCCAGCCTGCTTTTTGGTTTTTTCGCGCCTCTCGCCATAACCCCAATTTTTCCCCATTCCCTTGTAAACAAGGTAATAATTTTATTGGTTTCTCCATAGTCCGTTGTTCGAAGGACAATCCCTTCACATTTTTGCAGCATCTTACACCATCCCTGTAAAAAGAGACAAACCTACACTACAGAATTGGAAAATCTATTTCTGTTAGCTCACTGTCCTGACTTTCGGGTATTTCTTGATTCTCCTTTTCCAATTCCTTAAAAAGAAGATATGTGTCAACATTACCTGTTTGTACAAACAGTTTCCAGGTAAAATCTAACATTGAAAACCCCACCTTTCAATTTATGGACTAGCTATTTGTTGTTCCAAATCCTTTTTCTTATAGTTGCCAGTATTCAATTGATCATGAGACGAAAATATTGTCAATCAAAAAACAAGTATGAAACCAAACCCCCATTAAAAGTTAACCAAGTTAATATTCATCTTCGCGGAACCCGTAATCGCGCAGCTGCGAAGCTTTATTGCGCCAATCCTTTTGCACCTTCACCCATAATTCCAGGAAAACCTTTGAACCAAGTAAATTTTCTATATCTACCCGCGCTCGCTTCCCAATTTCTTTTAACATCTTGCCTTGTTTCCCAATAATGATTCCTTTCTGCGAATCTCTTTCCACTATGATTGTCGCCATCACATGAATCATTTCTTTATCGCTCTTCCGTTCCATTTTATCCATGACAACCGCCAGAGAATGCGGCACTTCTTCTCTTGTTAAATGTAATGCTTTCTCTCTAATCAACTCCGTTATGATAAAACGTTCCGGGTGATCCGTTACCTGATCCGCCGGATAGTACTGCGGTCCCGCTGGAAGGTAATTCTTAATAATATCCAGCAAATTGTCGACATTATTCCCCTCAAGAGCGGAAATCGGTACAATTTCGGCAAATTCATACTTTTCTTTATAGGAATCAATGACAGAAAGCAGTGCGTCAGGATGAATCCGATCAATTTTATTTATGATTAAAAAGATCGGCGTTTTAATATTTTGGAATTTCTCTAAAATAAATTCCTCCCCGCGGCCATATCCTTCCTCTGCATTGACCATAAACAAGATGACATCTACTTCCTTCAAAGTATTTTGTGCCACCTTCATCATAAAATCGCCTAATTTATGCTTTGGTTTATGAATACCAGGTGTATCAATAAAAATAAACTGAGCATTATTGGTTGTTAAAACACCCTGCACCTTATTCCTTGTCGTTTGCGGTTTATCACTCATAATCGCAATTTTTTGGCCGATCACCCGGTTAATAAAGGTGGATTTTCCTACATTTGGTCTTCCGATTATCGAGATAAACCCTGATTTATATTCTTGTTCGTTTGCTTCACTATTCATTATGGCCTCCGATGTAAATGATCCCTTAATTATTCTTTCTTTTTATTTTACCCTATTTTATTTATTATTTCACTGTCTGCAGGAAATTCACTATAATTGTTTGGAATTTTCCAACAATTTAAGTTTCCATTTTAAACAAAAAAATAAAACGTGCTGTAACGAAAATTCTAGCATTACAGCACGTTTTTCACTATTTTGGGCAGGAAGATGATACACCCAATGATCACCGACAGGATGGCATACACAAGCACAGCCCCTGCTGCAATATCCTTGGCCTGCTTTGCCAATGGGTGAAACTCCTCTGTTACAAGATCGACGGTACGTTCAATGGCTGTATTAACCAGCTCAAGTGAGAACATACCGCCAATCGCTAAAAGGATAAAAATCCATTCGCTTGCAGACAGCTGAAAGTATAAACCGAACAGGATAACAAGTCCCGCTGCCGTACAATGAATCCTCATGTTTCGCTCATGACGAATCGTATGGAAAATACCTGAAAATGCGAATGAAAATGAATGAAGAAGAGTGCCCTTTTTCCTACCTTTGCAGTCCGAACTCATCTAAAAGTTCCTTTTGTCTAACAAACATCTTTTTCTCGTCTTCCTCTTCTTCATGATCATAGCCGAGCAGATGAAGAAATCCGTGTACGGCTAAAAATCCAAGCTCACGGCTGAATGTATGGCCATATTCTGCCGCTTGTTCTTTTGTTTTGACAACAGAAATAATAATATCTCCCAATACCCTTGGCATATCAGCTCCGATTAGCGGGATTTCCCCTTCACCAAGCTCTTCCATAGCGAATGAGATAACATCTGTTGGCTGGTCTTTATCACGGTACTCGCGGTTTATTTCCCGGATGCGCTCATTAGTCACAAATGTAACCGATAATTCACTGCCATCCTCCACTTTTTCTTTACCCGCAGCGAAATCTAACAAACGCTCGAGCATAGCAAAATCCTCGTCCTTAAGCGTTTCGGTTTCGTCCATAAAATCAAGATTTAAACTCATGCATGCTTCACCTTCTGTTCCTTCAATTCAGGATATTTGATTCTTGAGTGGAATATCCCATTCAGCGTTTCACATAATGTATCGGCGACCATATCCAATTCCTTAATCGTAATATCGCATTCACTAAATTGATTATCCTGTAACCTGGAAGCGATAATATTTCGTACCAGTCCTTCGATCTGCTCTGGAGTCGGCTGACCCATCGACCGTACAGCTGCTTCCACACTGTCCGAAATACCAACAATTGCCGTTTCCTTTGTCCGTGCTTTCGGTCCGGGATAGCGAAATTCTTCCTCTGTGACCTCCACACCGCTTTGCATTACCTTATGATAAAAAAACTGCAGCAGTGTTGTTCCATGATGCTGTTCCGTAATATCGATAATTTCCTTTGGAAAACGGTGTTTCTTTAACAACTCTACACCATCCTTTACATGATCCATAATAACATCTTTGCTCGTCTCCGGCTTTAAGTGATCATGCGGGTTTTCGATATTCATTTGATTCTCAATAAAAAACTGCGGTCGTTTTGTCTTTCCAATATCATGATAATAACAGCCGACTCTTGCCAAAAGACCATTGGCGCCAATTGCCTCACAAGCACTTTCAGCCAGGTTTGCGACCATAATGCTATGATGATACGTTCCCGGTGCCTCTGTTAAAATCTTCCGTAAGAGGGGATGATTCGGATTAGAAAGTTCAATCAGCTTCATCGTTGACAATAGGCCAAATCCCGCCTCAAAGAATGGCAAGAGTCCAATCGTTAGGACAGCTGATAACACCCCTGACGTCAAAGCAAGCAAGACTAAGACCGCATACTCTTCTACGGAATACTGACTGTTACGCAAGAAAAGGATCGAGAATATAACCAGCACATTGACAATGGAAACAAACAGACCGGCCCGTAGTATTTTGGCCCGATGATTATGTTTGCTTAAAAACATAATCGAGGCATAACCACTGCAGAGGATATAAATCGCAATAGTCATATGGAGTGAGCCTGAAACACCTTCATTAAACATAATACTGCCGCACACAGCCATAATAGAAGTATATAGGACTGCTATTTTTTCATCGATTAATATTTTAAGCAGCATGGCTCCCACTGCTGCCGGAAAAACAAAGGCAATTTCCGAATCCGTGTACATTGGAAAAAAGCTAATCATTTTCATTAAGACAATGGAGAGAAGAAAAATCAGGCTGAACTGCATCATATAGCTGTGTTTTGTTTCATTTTTGACATCTAAATGATTAAAATAATAATACAATGCAGTGATAAAAAGGGAAATAAAAATCAGCAGCCCGGCGAACGGCTGAAGCGAGTGCTTATTATCCAGCAACCCGACGAGCTCCAGCTGGCGGAATATATCCCGGTCAATTAATTGATTTTCTTCCACGATAATCTGCCCCTGAAGAATTTTAACCGGATCGACTGCTTCTACGGCTTGATTCCTCAGCTCCTTTGTTGCCTGTGGATCATAGAATTCATTTTGAATAATGGCATATCTCCCCAGTTCAATCGTGGAATTCTTCAACCCTGTCCCTAAAGAGGTAAAACGCAGTTCCTCCTCCACTTCTTTTTTAGCATTTTCCACACTGCGCGCAGGGATACGGCGGCTCATGACTTTATTAATCGCGGTAACCGAAAGATCGCGGGCAATCGTCAATTCATCATTTGCCGTTGAAAGCAAGGTTTTTAATGACGAATCAGACAGATCCTTCGCTACAGTTTCCGATAATTTGCCTTTGAAATTATTCAGCTTTTCTGCCTCTAATTCCGCTAAGCTTAGTCCTTCCTTGTCCTCTTTTTTCGCAAAATCGCTGTTAACCTCTTTTGCAGAATTATAGATCGAAGTGATTAAATCAATCCGGTTTTGCGTTATATCCTTATTTAATATATAAACATCTTTTACTTGATTCTCGGCTTCTTTCTTTTTTTCAGCCGTACTTACTTTATCTTCAATCGTAATCGGTGAGCGGATCGTCTGCTCGGCCACAGAGAATAGGTTTAAATCCAGCTTCTCCGGCTTCACATTCTGATACATCGTGATAAAGAGAACTACTCCCAGTATAAAAAACAGAGCAACCCGAAAAAAGGTCATTCCCAGAAGGCTTCTTATTTTCAATAAATGGTGCTGCAAGTTTTTCTACCACCTTTATCTAATGAAATTTTCCTCTCACGTTATGTAAAATGATAACAGTTTTTCTAATAACTTTCACCGTTTTCTAAAATTTTCCTCAAAATAACCAATTATCCCTTCATTTTATCCATATTCCATCATTCGTAAACTTTTGTTGACCTTTATACACCTTGATGATTTAAAGCGCAAAAAACCATTCGGAAACCCGAACAGTTTTTTTTATTCTTTCGCTTCATAAGCTTGGATAATTTTTGACACTAACGGATGACGGACGACATCACTGTGCTCAAGATAAATCATGCGAATGCCAGACACATCATGGAGAATTTCTTCAGCAATCACCAGCCCGCTAGTTACGCCCTTAGGCAGGTCAATCTGGGTTTTATCCCCTGTGATAACCATTTTTGAGCCAAACCCCAGCCGGGTTAAAAACATTTTCATTTGCGCAATCGTTGTATTCTGGGCTTCATCCAGAATGACAAAAGCATCATCCAGCGTTCTGCCCCTCATATAGGCTAATGGAGCAATTTCAATAATCCCGCGTTCCATCATTCTCACCGTTTGTTCTACACCTAATACATCATGCAGGGCATCATACAGAGGACGCAGGTAAGGATCCACCTTCTCCTTTAAATCCCCAGGAAGAAATCCTAAACTTTCCCCAGCTTCCACCGCCGGGCGGGTTAAAATAATCCGCTTCACTGCTCCGCTTTTAAGCGCAACGATCGCCATGACAACGGCCAAATACGTTTTCCCTGTTCCAGCGGGTCCAATCCCAAAAACGAGATCATTTTTTTTGATGGCCGATAAATAATAGCGTTGTCCGATCGTTTTGACACGAATCGATTTTCCTTTTGCGTTCTTGGCAATTTCTTCCTCATATAAATCTTTAAAATAGCTAAGTGTTCCTTTTTTCGCCATCTTTACGGCATAGGCGACGTCTCTTTGGTTAATGTGAATCCCTTTCCGGATCACATATAGCAAGGCATCAAGAATTTGCCCGACCATTTCTACATGTTCCGGATCACCAGAAACGTAAACCGTTTCACCTCTGGTAATGATGGAAACACCAAGTTCCAATTCAATTACTTTTAAATTTGCGTCTGAATTTCCAATTAAGACAATCGCCTCATTTGAATCCTTCAGCTGTACATTCATGGTTTTTAAATCTGCTGTCATTCCGACTCTCCTTGAATAATTGGTTGTCCCTCTGCAATATTTTCGATAATTTGAAAATGTACTGATATTTTTACTTTACCATTGTCTATGGACTGGTGCAAAACATTTTCACCCTTAATCGAGGCATCCTCATCCAGCTTATCTTTAATATCAGCCCGTGCCATCTCCAATGCTGTTTCTATCGCTTCATCCTTTGAATAAATTCTTGTCTCCTGGTCTTTTTCCCTTATCGTATCACTAACAAACGAAACAGGCAGTTTCCATTTTAGAAAATTCACCGTTTTTTCATTGGATTCAATATCATAATCTTTGTATTCGGTTCTGCCAAAACCCCAAACCGGAATATTATAGTTCCATGCCTTTAAGTAAAATTTGCGTTTTTCATTTCCGTTGTACACCTGAAAGGTGCTTTTGAGCGGCAGTTCCACGTCGGAACGATACCACGTTTCCCCCCACACCTTCCCTTTAGCAGGAACCTCGATCGTTTCCCCTTCTTTTCCGATTAATCCCGAAACTAAAAGCTGTCCCTCCGCGACACTGTCATGGATATCGACTACCATCTGTCCTTCTTCCACAAACATGTCCACGATGACGGCCTTCTTTTTCGCCACAAGATGCTGTGGACTCAAGTATTCAGGCTGCTTCGGTTCATTTTTTTCCACGACTTGCAGATGATAGGTTGTCCCGTTTAATTCCACACCGACCCATGTAATCTCCTCAATACGATTCGACAGCTGGCGCTGAATCGATTCCACGTTATCAACCGACCATTGGAATTTACCAGTCTTTATCCCTATTTTGTCCAATTCCTTGCGAATCTTATACTCTGTTGCCGGATCGGCCCCGTCAATTTTAATGCCCCAAACCATATTCGATAAAAGCAGGAGCACGACTAAAAAAAATATAGCACCGACAAGAATCCCGCTGTTTTTATATAGTCTTTTCAAAAAGAACGGGACTCCCTCCCGCTTGAGAAATTCGGCACGGCAGCCACTGCCTCTTATATTCACCCTAAGCTTATGGACTTCATCAAGTTTAATTTTAAAGGTAATGGATTGGACTCCCTGGCGGCGGACATCCCAAATAGATAATCCATTTCTTGTCAGGTTATTAATGCATCGTTCAAGCCCTTTTCCGGTGATTTTGACGACGACACTTCCAAGATAAAAATTCAGCCATTGATTCTTCATTTATGTCCTCCCCCCGATACTGATCAGTGAAACCGTTCCTGCACCCGGTTTAGCCATGATTATTCCTGCAAAAAAGTGACCTGGTCAATTTTCCCCTCCAGCAAGATTTCTTCCGGTAATATCGTTTTAATCACAAATGCTTTCCCTTTTATTAATAACTGCCCTTGTTTTAACAGCAGTCTAAGTTCCTTATCAGAAAAAGTAATCAGCCCGCGGTGGTTTTCGATATAGATATGTATGTTGCCGATCATCGTAATTCGGGGTAGGTCCATCATGACATCCTGTGGAAGCTCCATATTTTTGGTAATCCAGCTGCGTAAGATGTGTCCCCACTTTTTCGCCATAAAAAAGAACCCCCTTTCATCACATATTATGAAATGAAAAGGGGTTCTAGCACCTTTTTTTCCTGCCTGCTTTAACTTCTAAAATTATTCCTCATGTATGGCTTTTTTGCTCTGGGAGGACCCAGGATTTCCGACCAAATAATCGCATCGATGACTTGATTCTCCCGGACTTCTAATTTCTTTTGTGATGTTGTTCCCGGCGTCAGCGCTGCAGGCGTATCAGCCTCCTGAGCCGTTTCAGGTACAACATCTTGCAGACCAATCGACGTTCGTTCGGCACGAACTAAGTTGCTTGCCGCGGTTTCTGCACTGCGTTTCAACTGGCGAACCGTTTTTTCCCTCGTTTTTTTTGAAATAGGCTTCGTCTCTTCTGAAACAGAACTCGCTAATTCCTTAAATAGCTCCCGCGCTTCTTCAAAAGGATTCAGCGGTCGAGGCTTATGACCGTTGCCCAACTGTTTTGGACTGCCCTGTTTTTGCGCAGAATCCTCTTTTTTCTTTTTAAAAAAGGAGGAAATAACAGCAATTAAGATAATAGCCAGAAATGGATTATCAAAGAAAAAGTTCACCTGAAGAACCTCCTTTCGCCCTTTTTAAGCTGGATTCACGACCTAGTTGCGTTTTTCATCCTTTGTTCCTGACCCTGACATCTTACTGATGGAATCACGCATATCTGTATCTGCCGTAATATTTTGCAGGTTCATGTAATCCATAACACCAAGGTTACCACTCTTCAGCGCTTCTGCCATGGCTAATGGAACCGTCGCTTCCGATTCGACAACCTTTGCTTTCATTTCTTCTACACGGGCCTTCATTTCCTGCTCAAGGGCTACAGCCATAGCACGTCGTTCTTCCGCCTTTGCCTGGGCGATTTTCTTATCGGCTTCAGCCTGCTCTGTTTGCAGGTGTGCTCCGATATTTTTACCGATATCTACGTCCGCAATATCGATCGATAGGATTTCAAATGCTGTTCCCGAATCAAGCCCCTTCGAAAGAACAGTTTGCGAAATGGAATCCGGGTGTTCCAATACTTGACTATGGTGCTCACTTGAACCGATTGTACTGATGACCCCTTCGCCGACACGGGCGATAACCGTTTCTTCACCGGCCCCCCCTACAAGGCGGTCAATATTGGCTCTGACGGTAATTCTCGCTTTCGCCTTTACTTCGATCCCGTTCATCGCCACACCGGCAATAAATGGAGTTTCAATCACCTTCGGATTCACACTCATTTGTACGGCTTCCAGCACATCACGGCCAGCTAAATCAATCGCGGCACAGCGTTCAAAGCTTAATTCAATATTAGCTCTGTGTGCGGCAATTAAAGCATTCACCACACGGTCTACATTCCCTCCGGCAAGATAGTGGCTTTCCAGTTGATTTGTGGTCACCGTTATCCCTGCTTTATGGGCTTTAATCAAGGGATTAATCACCCGGCTTGGGATAACGCGGCGCAGCCTCATTCCAATTAAGGTAAAAATACTGACCTTAACACCTGCTGCAAGAGCTGAAATCCACAGCATGACAGGGACAAATGTAAATAATACGGCTAATAAAATAAGACCAATGACTACAGCAATTAATAAAAAAGCTGTTCCTGCGCTTATCATCATAAATCACTCCTCTATTCTTTTTCAAAATCCGCAAGTTCGCGGACGACAATTCTGGAACCTTCAACTTTAATAAACTTCACCTTTGTTCCTTTGGCAATAAAACTACCTTCTGATACGACATCGATCCGCTCATCTTCCACCAGAACCGTACCTGAAGGGCGCAAATCAGTTAGAGCCATGCCGATAATCCCGAGCAATTCAGTCCGATTGCGATTGGAAACATACCCGCTTTCGGTTGTCGTTGCATCTGTTAAAATTAGCTTTTTAAAAAATTTCATTTTTCTATCATACACCTTTATCATGACGATACTTGCCAAGATGGAAACTGTAAACGCGATTAACAAAGAGAAGGCCATATGGACAAAATTGCCCGCGGCAAGGAAAAAGCTGGCTAAAAATGCCCCAAAGCCGATAATCCCAATGATTCCTCCCGGCAGCACCATCTCTAATAAAATAAGGATAATACCAGCGGCGAATAATACCAGCGGCATAATACCGGCGATGCCTGCTGTTAAATGCCCGTAAAAAAAGAGCGCAAACGCGGCAATGCCGACGAAACCGGGAAGTCCAATACGGGGCGTAAATAATTCCAGCACCAGACCTAAACAACCAATGGTTAAAAGGATCGGAATAACAGCAGGATGAATCAGAAAGTCTGTCAAATGCCCGAAAAATGAAGGATCAGCCTCGCTGCTCTTATTCATCGTACTGGCATTTGCAACTACCGGAAAAACTGTTGATAGTAGGATAAATCCAAGGGGAATCCGCAAATGAAAGCTCCGGTTCACGGTTCCAGCCTCCTTTCTTTACTTTCATTATAAATGAATACGATTCAACAAAGAAATGGTTTCAAAAATCGCAAAAATATGAAATAAGCCAAGCAAACTAAATTAAAAAGGCTGCAGAGGAATCTGCAGCCTTTTATAAGCAATAATAGATGTTTTATGAAAGATGTTGTTGTACAAGTTTATTTACAAGTGAACCGTCTGCTTTGCCCTTGACTTTTGGCATCACAGCAGCCATTACTTTACCCATTTCCGCTTTTGACGAAGCTCCCGTTTCTGAAATCGCTTGTTTGACAATTTCAGATACCTCTTCTTCCGATAGCTGTTCAGGCATGTATAGCTCTACATATTTTAATTCAGTTCGAATTTTTTCAACAAGATCATCACGACCTGCTTTATCAAATTCATGGAGGGAATCCTTACGCTGTTTTAATTCGCGTGTAAGGACAGTTAATTCTTCTTCATCAGTAAGCTCATGACCAAACTTTAGTGCTTCATTTTGCAATGATGCCTTAATCATTCGGATAACACTCAGCTTATCTTTTTCTTTGTTTTTCATCGCTTGTTTCATATCATTGTTAATGCGTTCGAGAAGACTCAATTATTACACCCTCTCTTAGAACTTGCGTTTTCTAGCTGCTTCAGACTTCTTCTTACGTTTTACGCTAGGTTTTTCGTAGAATTCGCGTTTTCTAGCTTCTTGAATAGTACCTGATTTAGATACAGTACGTTTGAAGCGTCGAAGAGCATCTTCAAGCGATTCGTTTTTGCGAACGACAGTTTTAGACATTCTCTTTCCCTCCCTCCGAGCACAACACACTTACATCAAGTACATGAAATACCATGTACTTTGCAATTATAATATAACCGTGAAACTAGGTCAACTGTATTTCTTCTTAACCTCTGTTTGATTTTGTCAAACCTTGCTTAAAAAGTGCTTTTTATTTTTCAGTAAAGCGATGATCGTGCTGTTTTAATTCTTCAACGATTTGAATACCCGCGCTTGCCCCAATTCGCGAAGCACCGGCTTCAATCATGGTTAAAGCATCATTTGCGTTTCGGATTCCCCCAGAGGCTTTCACCCCTATTTCAGGACCTACCGTCTGCCGCATCAATTTAACATCTGCTACATTTGCCCCGCCGCTGGAAAACCCTGTTGATGTCTTAACAAAATCAGCACCGGCCTTGACGGCAAGTTTACAGACCAATTCCATTTCTTCTTTTGTTAATAGACAAGTCTCAATAATGACCTTCGTAAGAGCATTGCCGCGCGCAGCATCCACAACAGCACGGATATCCTGTTCAACGGTTTCCAGATCATGGCTTTTCAGCGCTCCGATATTGATAACCATATCTACTTCTTCTGCACCATTTTCAATGGCGTTGGCCGTTTCAAATGCTTTTGTCTCGGGAGTGGCAGCACCCAATGGAAAACCAATTACCGTACATACCTTTACCCCAGTGCCCAATAAGCGCTGACTTGCCAGCTTGACCCATGCCGGATTAATACATACAGAAGCAAAGTGGTGTTGAACGGCTTCGTCACAGAGCTGTTCTATTTGCTTCTTTGAAGCATCGGCTTTTAATAATGTATGATCAATCATACCCGCAACATTCATAGTGAGGAACGGCTCCTTTCAACAAGAAGTTTACCTCTATAATGATAACATGTCCCAAAAAAACATGCGAGTTGCATGGGAAATATTTGCTAAAGAAACACGAAGTGCTGCATATAATGACGGGGCGTCACAATAACGCCCCGTATTTTGTCGAAGGAAACTGGATTAAACAGCCTTTTCTTCTGTTATTTCCGTATCTTCAAGGACACGAACAAATTTACCTTCATTGTATGGATAGCCGGCCTTTTCAATTTTCACTTTCACGATTTGACCAACCATATCTTCTGTTGCAGGGAATACAACTTTGAGATAATTATCGGAATAACCTTCGTATAAGCCAGCTTCTGGATTATCTGAAAATCTTTCTTCCGGTATCACTTCCAGCACTTCTCCCTCAAACTTAGATGCATATTCCTTGGCCAGCTGGTCAGATAAAGTGATTAAACGATGAACCCGCTCATTTTTGACTTCCTCATCCACCTGGTCTTCCATTCGCGCTGCAGGCGTGCCTGTGCGTTTAGAATAAGGGAAAACATGCAGTTCAGAGAATTGATGTTTTTGAATAAAATTGAAGGTTTCCATGAACTCTTCCTCTGTTTCACCAGGGAAACCGACAATGACATCGGAAGTGACCGCAAGTCCGGGAAGCACCTCTTTTAAGCGATCCAATCTTTCAGCAAAGAATTCCATCGTATATTTTCTGCGCATTCTTTTTAATACACTGTTTGAGCCTGATTGAATGGGAATATGCAGGTGTCTCACAATGATATTGGACTCTTTTATGACCTCGATCACTTCATCTGTAATCTGACTTGCCTCGATTGAGGAAATACGGAGACGTTTTAACCCTTTTACCTGTGCTTCTAAATCGCGAAGAAGCATCGCAAAATTATAATCCTTTAAATCCTCACCATAGCCGCCGGTATGAATTCCAGTCAGGACAATTTCCTTGTATCCTGCATCAACCAGCTGCTGCGCTTGATGGATGACTTCCTCCGGATCCCTTGAACGCAATAGCCCTCTTGCCCATGGAATAATACAAAAAGTACAGAAATTATTGCAGCCTTCCTGAATTTTCAAGGAAGCCCTTGTCCGATCGGTAAAGGCCGGTACATCTAATTCCTCATAAACACGGCTTTTCATAATGTTTCCAACCGCATTGATCGGCTCTCTTTCCTTTTTAAATTGATCGATCAGCGGCAGCAGTTTTACCCGATCCTGTGTTCCAATAACAATATCTACACCCGGAATCTCCAAAATTTCAGCAGGGGAAGTTTGTGCATAACAGCCTGTTACACCAATGATGGCATCCGGATTTTTCCGGATCGCACGGCGGATTATCTGCCGGCTTTTTTTATCCCCGGTATTCGTTACGGTACAAGTGTTTATAATATATACATCGCTCGTTGCTTCAAAATCAACGCGTTCATAGCCTTCTTGTTTAAATAATTGCCAAATGGCCTCTGTCTCATAATGGTTTACTTTACATCCCAGTGTATGAAATGCCACCTTTTGCATATTTTTCACCCCAATAATTCTAAATGATAGGAAACAGCTGATAAAAGATAAAGTGGTGCTGTTTCTGTCCGTAATATCCTCGGCCCAAGTCCGCATGCTCTAAATCCATTTCCTTCAAGCTCTTTAACTTCATTTTCTGTCAAGCCGCCCTCGGGTCCAAAAACTACAAGAAGCGTGCTTCCCGTTTTCAGTCCTTTGAGTGCATGAGCAAGTACTGATTTTTCGCCCTGCCTGGCCTGATCCTCGTAAGCAATTAATTTCACATCATATTGACTGCCCATTCTAAGCAAAGTTTGAAATGAGATGGGAGGTAACACTTGCGGGATGACTGCCCGATGTGATTGTTCTGCAGCCTCTTTCGCAATTTTCTCCCAGCGGCTCACCTTCTTTTCCGCCTTTTTTTCATCCCATTTCACAACTGAGCGGGCTGCAGTAAAAGGGATAAACCGGGCTGCACCTAATTCTGTGCCCTTTTGGATAATCCATTCAAGCTTATCCCCTTTGGGCAAACCGCTCACAATGGTTACATCAACCGGCATCTCAGCAGACTCTTCCATCCATTGTATAACATCTGCCAGCACTTCATCATCGGAAATTTTTGTTAGCGAACATAAAGCTGTTTTCCGCTCTTCGCTTACGCAAAGAATTTCTTCCTTTTCCTTCATCCGCATCACCCTTGCGATATGATGGCAATCATCGCCTGTGATCCGGAATCTGTTTTCTTGACTGTTATAATCTGCAAAATAGCGCTGCATCGTATGAACTCACCTCCCGCAAAAAAATGGTGAAAAAGGGGTGTGTAAGTGACACGGTACCCCCTTTATCTTCCCTTATTTCCTTTTCGCGATTATCGCGACCCAGTCTTCCATGTACAGTGTTTCTACAATATCAAAGCCAGCCTTTTCAATCGCATCCTTGACCTCGTCTTTTTTCTGTTTAATAATTCCCGATGCAATGAAATAGCCGTCTTTCTTGACTGTCTTGGCAGCAGCATCCGTAAACATTAGGATCACCTCGGCAAGAATGTTGGCCACGATAATATCCGCGGCAATATCGATGCCTTCAAGCAGATTATTTTGCGTAACCGTTACGTTCTCCTGCACTTTATTCAATTCAATATTTTGCTTGGCAGATTCTACAGCAACCACATCTAAATCAAGCGCATGAACATTCCCCGCCCCAAGCATCGCAGCGGCAATACTTAACACACCGGATCCGGTCCCGACATCAACGACCCTGTCGCCTTGTTTGACCGTTCTTTCTAATGCCTGGATACACATGACGGTCGTTGGATGTGTCCCCGTACCAAATGCCATACCCGGATCCAATTCAATAATCAGCTCGTCACTTTGCACCGGTGTATATTCCTCCCAAGTGGGAACAATCGTAAAGCGCTCCGAAACCTTCACGGGATGATAATACTTTTTCCATGCAGTTGCCCAATCTTCTTCATGAACCTCGGATACTGATACACTATTTTCACCAATATCAATATTATAGGAAACTAAATTGTTAATGGAATTTTTAATTTCTTCTACTGTTTCAGCCAAAAAGCTATTGAGCGGTAAATAGGCTTTGATAATAACACCTTGATCAGGATAATCTAAAGGGTTGAGTTGGTAGATTTCGCCAAATTGATCCTTCCGCTCTTTTACTAGTTCAAACGGGTCTTCAATCACAACACCGCTTGCACCTGCTTCATGGAGAATATTTGATATCGGCTCAATCGCTTCATTTGTGGTATGGATACTGATCTCTGACCATTTCATTACTTCCAACTCCTACTATAATTATTCACCCTTGAAGGCTCTTTTCATTTTCCCGAAAAAGCTGTCATCTTCTTTATCATTTGATCCGCTTGTTTCAGCAAATTCCTGAAGCAGCTGTTTCTGCTTTTCCGTCAGCTTCGTCGGTGTGATCACTTTGACGATAATATGCTGATCGCCCGTGCCGCGGCCTCTGACATTTGGAATTCCTTTTCCTCTTAAACGGAATTTCGTGCTTGTTTGCGTACCGGCCGGCACTTTTAATTTGACTTTACCATGTAAAGTTGGAACCTCTAACTCGTCACCAAGTGCTGCCTGAGCAAAAGTGATTGGCACCTCGCAATATACGTCGTCGCCGTCCCGTTCAAAAAATTCATGAGGCTGAATATGGAACACAACATACAGATCTCCTGAAGGTCCGCCGTTGATGCCTGGTTCCCCCTGACCGTTTACACGCAGCTGCTGCCCATCATCAATACCGGCAGGAATTTTCACGGCAATTTTGCGGCGTTTCTTCACTCTGCCAGTACCGCCGCAGGTTGAACATTTATGTTTAATTTCCTTACCTGTTCCATTACAGTAATGACAGACACGACGGTTAACAATTCGCCCGAATGGTGTATTTTGTTCTGTATTTAATTGACCTGAGCCATGACAATGAGAACATGTTTGTGGCTCTGTGCCTTTTTTGGCACCCGTGCCATTACAAGTCTCACAATTTTCTTCCCGCGGAATTTCAATCTCTGTTTCTTTACCAAAGACAGCATCCTCAAATTTTAACGTCATCGTATATTGCAGATCGGCCCCTTGTCTTGGAGCATTTGGATCACGTCGTCTGCCGCCCCCGCCGCCGCCAAAAAAGGTGCTGAAAATATCTTCAAAGCCGCCGAACCCGCCGAAGTCTCCTCCGCCTCCGAATCCGCCATATCCCTGATTAGGATCGGTATGACCGAATTGATCATAGTGAGCCCGTTTTTGCTCGTCACTTAATACTTCGTAGGCTTCTTTTACTTCAATAAACTTTTCTTCTGCACCCGATTCTTTGTTGATGTCCGGATGATATTTTTTTGACAGTTTTCGATAGGCCTTTTTAATTTCATCCTGCGTGGCACCTTTGCTTACGCCAAGTACCTCATAATAATCTCTTTTACTCACTGATTGCCACTCCCCGAATCATTTCACATAAAGATTATTCTAGCATTTCAATATTTGTTCATGCAACATGTTTACCTGTCTTCTAAGCAAAAAAATCAAAGCCAAGTTAAACCTGACTTTGACTTTTTTCTGTTTCTCTTTCAATTTGTAGGCTCGATACAGTTTATTGTTTATTCATGCCGTTGTGCAAATTTATTTATCGTCTTTTACTTCTTCAAATTCTGCATCTACTACATTGTCATCCTTGCTGTTTGTGCTGCCTTCAGCGCCGCCTTGTGCAGCCTGTTGTGCTTTTGCCGCTTCTTCGTAAAGCTTAACTGTTAAGTTTTGTACGATTTCTTGAAGGGCGTCTTTCTTCGCACGGATTTCATCTAAATCGTTTTTCTCGATAGCTGCTTTTAGATCGTCCTTAGCAGCATTTGCCTTTTGAATTTCTGCCTCATCAACCTTGCCTTCAAGGTCCTTCATAGTTTTATCTGTTTGGAAGACAAGCTGGTCCGCTTCATTGCGAAGTTCTACTTCTTCTTTGCGCTTTTTATCCGCTTCAGCATTCATTTCAGCTTCTTTGATCATTTTTTCAATTTCATCATCGGATAAGCCTGTAGAAGATTTGATCGTAATCGCCTGTTCTTTGTTTGTGCCAAGATCCTTCGCACGAACATTTACGATACCATTCTTATCAATATCAAAAGATACTTCAATTTGCGGGATTCCTCTTGGTGCTGGCGGAATATCGCTTAATTGGAAGCGGCCAAGTGTTTTATTGTCGGCAGCCATTGGACGTTCCCCTTGAAGAACGTGAATATCAACGGCTGTTTGGTTATCAGCTGCTGTAGAGAATACCTGTGATTTAGAAGTAGGGATCGTTGTATTGCGATCAATCAACTTCGTAAATACACCACCCATTGTTTCGATACCAAGTGACAGTGGAGTAACGTCTAGAAGTACTACGTCTTTGACATCTCCAGTAATCACGCCGCCTTGAACAGCAGCTCCCATTGCTACTACTTCATCAGGGTTTACGCCTTTATGCGGCTCTTTACCAGTTGCTTTCTTAATCGCTTCCTGAACGGCAGGAATACGAGTCGATCCGCCGACTAAGATCACTTTGTCGATTTCAGATGTTGACAATCCGGCATCTTGTAACGCTTGGCGTGTTGGTCCCATTGTCCGTTCAACAAGATGTGCAGTCAATTCATCAAACTTTGCCCGAGTTAAAGTGACTTCCAAGTGCAGAGGACCTGCTTCACCTGCTGAAATAAACGGCAGTGAAATTTGTGTGCTCATCACACCAGAAAGATCTTTTTTCGCTTTTTCAGCGGCATCTTTTAGACGCTGAACAGCCATTTTATCTTTTGACAGGTCAATTCCGTTCTCTTTTTTAAATTGATCGACTAAATAATCGATAATCACTTGGTCAAAATCGTCACCGCCAAGACGGTTGTCACCAGCAGTTGATTTTACTTCGAATACACCATCGCCTAATTCCAAAATAGAAACGTCGAATGTACCGCCGCCCAAGTCATAGACAAGGATGGTTTGGTCTTCATCTGTTTTATCTAAACCATAAGCAAGTGCGGCTGCAGTTGGTTCGTTAATAATCCGTTCTACTTCAAGACCGGCAATTTTTCCGGCATCTTTTGTTGCCTGGCGCTCTGCATCATTAAAATAAGCCGGAACGGTAATAACCGCTTTTGTTACAGTTTCACCAAGATAGGCCTCAGCAGTTGCTTTTAAATTTTGCAGTATGATAGCGGAAATTTCTTGAGGGCTGTATTCTTTCCCTTCAATCTCCTCTTTGTAGCTTGTTCCCATATGACGTTTAATCGACATAATCGTATTAGGGTTTGTAATTGCCTGTCTTTTGGCAACTTCCCCCACCTGGCGTTCGCCATTTTTAAATGAAACAACTGAAGGAGTTGTTCGGTTGCCTTCTGGATTAGGAATTACCTTTGGTTCTCCGCCTTCTAGCACAGCAACGCAGGAGTTTGTTGTTCCTAAGTCAATACCAATAATTTTACTCATTTTACCATTTCCTCCCAATCAATATGTAGCTACTGATTTACCTTTACCATCGCAGGACGAATCACTCTGTCCTTTAATACGTAGCCTTTTTGAAATTCGTCAACAACAATATTAGACTCGAAGTTTGGATCCGCTGCCTGCATCACTGCCTGATGAAAGTTTGGATCAAATTCTTTTCCTGTTGCTTCGATTGGCTCTAAGCCTTCTTTTTTCATCGCGTCCAGCAAACTGCGATATACCATTTCCATTCCTTGTAAAATAGCTTTCGCTTGTTCATTGTCCGCTTCCATTTTCAGCGCCCGCTCAAAGTTATCTATTGCAGGCAATAGATCAGTCAATAAACTTTGTGCTCTATATTTTTCGGCTGCAGCAAGATCAAGTCTTGCACGGCGACGAGAATTGTCAAAGTCTGCTTGCAAACGAAGCATGCGGTTTTCAGTTTCTTCCAGCTTTGCTTCCAGCTCAGCAGTCTTTCTGCAAGCCTCCTCCAGTTCGCTTTGTAATTGTTCTACAGAAGGAGCTGTACTCGTTTCTGCACCACCTTGAGCCGGTTCTTCAGCAAGCTTATTTTCAACTGTCTCTTCTGTTTCCTTTTCATCAGTTTGGACAGTTAACTCTTCTTGAGATAGATCCTTTTCTGTCACCATCGTCACCTCCTCAACATATTAGTTCACATTGTGAATCATGATTGTATATGAACATATTGAAAGGGATGGAAAACACTTCCACCCTTATCAATATTTCCACGACTATTTCGTTTGATACAATTCTGTCAGTACAGTTGATAAGTCTTTCGCTAAAACCTGCATAAGACTGACAACACGGGAATACTTCATCCTCGTCGGTCCAAGGATCGCAATCGAACCAAGCTGTTCTCTTCCAACTGAATACGTGGCCGTAATTAAACTGCAGTCTTCCATGGCCGTGTTATTATTTTCCCTGCCAATGCGAATGTGAATTCCCGTTGGATTTTTCCGCAGAATGTCATAAAAATCATCTTCCTGTTCAATCAGTTTTAACAGATTGCGCACTTTATCGATATCATTAAATTCAGGCTGACTGAGCATATTGGTTTTGCCGCCAAAGAACAGCTTTTCATTATGAGTCAGCTTTAAGGAATCGGCAAGGTTATACATAATGGCATCATAATGATGAATATGCTGGCGTAACAGAACGGCTACTTCTTTAAAGATATTATCATTTAAGCGATCGAGTGAAACCCCTGTTAAGCGATCATTTAAAATGTTAACAAGTTTCTCGATATCACTGGCATCGAGTGATTCCGGCAAATGAAACATCTTATTCTCTACATGACCGGTATCTGTTACGATAATGGCGATAGCCGTTTCTTTATTGAGCGGAACAATTTGAATTTTTTTCAGCTTATTATCCCTGGCCATCGGACCAAGAACAATGGCGGTGTAGTTCGTTAGCTCAGATAATATTTTCGCTGAGTTTTTTACGATTAATTCCATTTCATAAATACGCTCAGCAAATATGGATTTAATTTTGTGAATATCCTTATGCTCTAATTTCTGCGGCGACAGCAAATGATCGACATAGTAGCGGTAACCTTTTTCAGACGGAATCCTGCCTGATGAAGTATGGGTCTTTTCAATAAACCCAAGTTCTTCTAAATCTGCCATCTCATTACGGATTGTCGCGGAACTATACGTAATTTCATCCTTTTTCGCCAAACTTCGAGAACCGACCGGCTGTGCATTTTGGATGAAATCATCAACGATCACCTGCAAAATAAGCAATTGTCGATCAGTCAGCAATCTTCATCACCTCTGTTAGCACTCTTTAAGCCCGAGTGCTAATTCTAATAATAAATTATCAAATAAACTGGTATGATGTCAATAATAACGCAGTGTGTTTTTTCAAACTTCGCAGTACAAATGTCGAAATTTAGCAAAAAGCAGCAGGTGAATGAATTTCGCCTATTCACCTTTTATTATATTAACCATTTTATAAATGTTGATTAAAAACGATTCGGATGCTGCACTAATCTGGTGATCACAAAAATGCCTGGAAGACCTCGTTGCCTAAAAAACGCCCCTGTCTCGTCAAGGATATATACCCACCCGTAACCTGAATCCATTTTTTTTCGCTTAGCTCTTCTATTTGCTCCTTAAAATAGTGCAATGGATTATCGCCATACTTTTCCTGAAAAATGGCGATCGAAACACCTTTCGTTTTGCGCAATCCGAGAAACATTTCTTCCTCCATCATTTCCCTTTGCGTCACCGTGTGTTCCTCATAAACAGGTAATTTCCTTTCTTGAAGCGGGGTCATATATTTCTTCAACGGTCCGTAATTAGACATGCGCACTCCGTTCAAATAGCTGTGTGCACCAGCCCCAAAACCATAGTAATGGTTATTATCCCAATAGGTTAAATTATGACGGCTCTCATATCCGCTTTTGGCAAAATTGCTGATTTCGTATTGTTCATAGTGATGCTGTTCCATTTTCTCCATCAATAATTCGTACATGGCGGCTTCCGTATCCTCACCCGGCAGTTCCAGCTTTCCCTTGTTCAGCAATTGATAGAATACGGTTTTCGGTTCAACGATGAGAGAGTAGCCGGAAAAATGCGTCGTCTCCAGGGAAAAAGCCGTTTGCAGCGTTGCTTTGAAATCAGCAAGTGTCTGTCCAGGAAGGCTGTAAATCAGATCAACACTTATATTATCAAACCCGGTTTTCCTTGCAGAGGCCAAGGAACGGAACACATCTTCCGCTTTATGTGTTCTGCCGATTTTTTTTAACAGTTCATCGTTAAAGGACTGGACACCAAAGCTGAGACGATTAACTCCGGATGCATATAACAGCTTAAGCTTATCCTCTGATAAATCCCCGGGATTAGCCTCGACTGTGAATTCTGTCTCCTTATTCAGCGGTAAATACTTATGAATAACGGCAAACAGCCTGTCCAGCTGAGCAACTGTCAGCGCTGTGGGTGTTCCCCCGCCGATAAAAACGGAATGAAGACTTTCAGCGGGCAGACGTTCCAACGTAAGCACGATTTCCGCCTCCAGTGCCGTAATATACTGTTCTACCGGCTGTCCTTGTAAAAATACTTTATTAAAATCACAATAATGGCATATATGTTCACAGAATGGAATATGGATATAGGCTGCTTTCACCATGGTCTTTATCTCCTTACAATAGGAAAAAGAGGCTTAGTCCGCTTTATTGGAAAACAAAGCAGCCAACCTCTTTTTTTATCTATAATCATCTAGTTTGGTAACCCATTATCGATAAAAATTATTTCTTTGTGTTACTGCTGTCATCCATTTTCAGCACAGCCATAAACGCTTCCTGCGGCACTTCTACAGAACCTACCTGCTTCATGCGCTTTTTCCCTTCTTTTTGCTTCTCTAAAAGCTTACGTTTCCGGGAAATATCACCGCCGTAACATTTAGCCAATACGTTTTTGCGCATCGCTTTAATGGTAGACCTTGCGACAATTTTTTGTCCAATCGCCGCTTGCACAGGAACTTCAAACTGCTGGCGTGGAATCAGCTCTTTTAGTTTCTCGACAATCACTTTTCCGCGTTCATAGGCAAAATCCCTGTGCACGATAAAGCTTAGTGCATCAACTGTTTCAGCATTTAAGAGAATATCCATTTTCACCAGCTTCGATGGTTTATAGCCGATCAACTCATAATCAAAGGAGGCATATCCTTTTGTACTTGATTTCAATTGATCAAAGAAGTCATAAACAATTTCCGAAAGCGGAATTTCATAGATAATACTTACCCGTTTTTCGTCCAGGTACTCCATATTAACGAAATTCCCGCGTTTATTCTGGCAAATCTCCATAATGGCGCCAACGTAATCATTGGGAGACATCATTGTTGCTTTGACATAAGGTTCTTCAATTTTTTCAATTTTTTGCGGATCCGGCATGTTGGATGGGTTATCTACCTTTATCATTTCTCCATCTGTCAGGGTTACTTCATAAATAACACTTGGCGCTGTTGTGATCAAATCAATATTGAATTCACGTTCAATCCGCTCCTGAATGATTTCCATATGAAGCAGACCGAGAAATCCGCAGCGGAATCCAAAGCCTAATGCCTGCGAAGTTTCCGGTTCAAATTGCAGTGCGGAGTCATTTAATTCAAGCTTTTCTAAGGCATCACGCAGGTCATTAAATTTAGCACTGTCAATCGGATACAACCCGCAATAGACCATCGGATTTAAACGACGGTAACCCGGCAGCGGTTCTGCCGCACCATTTTTCGCATTGGTAATCGTATCCCCGACACGGGTATCACCAACGTGTTTAATCGAAGCCGATAAATAACCTACGTCGCCGACTGTTAATTCATCAACCGCCAGCGGTTTCGGATTATGAACACCGACTTCCGTTACTTCAAACTCTTTTCCGGTTGCCATAAAGCGGATTTTGTCTCCGACTTTAACCGTACCATCGACAACCCTAATCGAAACGACTACGCCGCGGTATGCATCGTAAATAGAATCAAAAATAAGCGCCTTTAACGGAGCATCCGGATCACCGGACGGTGCAGGCACTTTCTCGACAATTTGTTCAAGAATCTCTTCGATTCCGATACCCGCCTTTGCCGAAGCAAGTACAGCTTCAGAAGCGTCTAATCCGATCACGTCCTCAATTTCCTGTCTGACACGTTCAGGCTCTGCACTTGGCAAATCAATTTTATTTATAACCGGAACGATTTCCAAATCATTATCCAGCGCTAAATACACATTCGCCAGCGTTTGGGCTTCAATTCCCTGCGCTGCATCGACAACGAGGACAGCCCCTTCACAAGCTGCAAGAGAGCGCGATACCTCATAGGTAAAATCCACGTGTCCCGGAGTGTCGATCAGGTGGAAAATATAGGTCTCTCCATCTTTAGCCTGATGCTTTAATTGTACGGCATTTAATTTAATCGTAATGCCTCTTTCTCTTTCCAAATCCATCGAATCGAGAAGTTGCTCCTTCATTTCTCGTTTAGTCAATGCCTTCGTTTTTTCTAAAATCCGATCAGCTAATGTCGATTTTCCATGGTCGATATGAGCAATGATGGAAAAATTGCGGATTTTTTCCTGCCTTTTTAGTCTTGCTTCTCTATCCATAACGTTCACTCCTACTAACATCCACATGTACACTAGTTTTGATTATATCAGCAGGATTGTGAAGATTCAATAATTCATTTTTATACGCCATGCCCTTTACATTTCATAAAGGTTCGAGTGCAAAAGGAACAAATGCCCGCCTTTTTATACATGGTCCTGAATAAGACTGACGAAATAATCAATCATATTTTCTGTCGTGCCGGAAACAATTTCTGCTATTTTTTTCCCTAACGAGGAGAAGAAATTATAAGCCTTCAGTTCCTCCAGCTCTTCTTTTTTCTTTTCAAGATCATGACTTGAGACTTCATTTCCGAGGATGGACGCTTCTATTTCTCCGCCATCCTCCTGAAGTGTGAGTGCCCCTTTTAAACCTTGATCGTCATAGCCCTTCATTTTATGAATCCCTTCATTTGCCTGCTGCATCCCGAATAATACAGAGATAAACATTGCACTTGCAATTAAAATTGCTTTTGCCATAAAACGCTTCAATCACAAACACCTTCTTTTCTAACTTTCCTGACCCGGTTCGGAAACAGGCTGATTTACCTTCTCGGCCTGCCAGTAATATTCACTTACCACGTCTGCCAATGCTTCTGCTGATCGATTTAATTCTTCAAAGGTGTTATCCACTCCGCCAAACTCGACAAGAATGGCATGTTCGGATAAATCCTGATTAAACTTGCCATTTGTCCCTGCACCGGCCTTTGTAAACGTTCCCCGGCTTAATCCATTGTATTTTTGCTGCAGCAGGTCATGTAATTGATTGGCAAAAGCAAGATTCTTTTCATAATTTGCATGTTCACCGCCAACAATAAAGGCCAATTTCGCGTAAGACTTGCCATTGATCATGATTGAAGTATGTTGTTTTCGCCGTGAATCCCGATGAATATCGATTAAATAGGTTAAATCGCGGTCGCCTGAAACCGCTGCCTCGACAATCTCCCTAGATTCCTGATAGGACTGGACATAGGACCAGCCTTTTTTTGACAGATTTGCTTGTACATCGGTTTTATCTACCACGGTTCCGATTCCGCGTTTTTCCAATTCCTCTTTCAGTTTATCGCCAATTCGCGTCACATTTAATTGCGAATGAAAAGCAAGATTGGGGTTTGTTACCCCTTCTAAATACGGGAGAAATGATTCACGATTATGGGTAAAATAGACATACACTACTTTCCGATCACCTGTAGAATTAGGCGGCGATTCTGGTGATTCAGTGCCAGACCCGCTTTCCAGCCCTTCAATATTCTGCAAGGCCGCTTCCTGTTCGGCATGTAAAATCTCCATTGGAGGTGCGGATTCAATTGGCATATTGGTATAATTTGTTCCTTCCCCCGCGACTAAAATCTCTGTGTCAAACAAGGAAAATGCCGGCAATTCTCTTCCGAGTAAACTCCTTGGGTCATCAAGATTAATATTTGTAGTCAGCTTAAATAAATAAGCCGAAAGTTTAGGCGTTAAAGCTTCCGCTGGCAGCCCATCTAAAAAGTAATGATTTTCCCAGCCCATTAGGTGATAAAGCATCTCTCCTGTTATATTTGACGCTGCCGAATTTACTGAATTGGAAGCCGGTCTATACTGCGGATTTAACGATGTTAATAAACCGCTGACTGAAAAAATAAGCAAAAGAAACAGGATAAAGCCAATAACTGCTTTCACAATGCTTGTCCCTTTGACTGCGATCATGACACGGTCGAATTTTTGCGATTTCATTATCCCACCTCTTCTAAGCAATTCTACTAATTAATATGTAATTGCTAGAAAAGATAGAACATAAAAAAAAGCGAAAGAAGGCTTGCTATCTGGTATAAAATCCTGTATTATCCTGGTTCACCTTCTCGTGCAGACTCGCATTTAAGCCGTTAGCGAGGAGATTGGCCATGTCTTCGATAAAGACATCTACTTCCTTCGGCGTCACCATCAGGTTATGTCCAAGCGGTGCCAGCACTTCATAAATCAGCTTTCTTTTTTCATCCTCTGAAAGGGTTCCCACCATTCCCAAGAAGGTATTGCGGTGATGCTCCTCAGGTAAATCCTCCTCCGTCAGCTTTTTGCGTTTGCCAAATGTCATTCCTGCCGGTGCCAATGAACGGGAAGGACGGTTTCCTTCACGCAGTTCTTTTCCAAAATGTTTCAAAATATAATCAATAGTATCGCTTGTAATCGAAACGGCGTCGACAACAGTGGGCACCCCGATCGCGATCACCGGAATTCCGAGTGTCTCTTTACTTAACTCCTTACGCTTATTTCCTACACCTGAACCGGGATGAATCCCTGTATCTGAAATTTGAATGGTAGAATTCACTCTTTCAATCGAACGTGCTGCGAGAGCATCGATAGCAATGACAAAATCCGGCTTCGTTTTTTCAATCACGCCCATGATAATATCGCTTGTTTCAATTCCGGTCAGACCCATGACTCCCGGTGATAAGGCACTGACAGGACGATATCCTTCTTCCACACTTTCAGGCTGCAGCTCGTACAGATGTCTTGTAACTAAGACATTCTCACAAACCTGCGGCCCAAGAGCGTCCGGTGTCACATTCCAGTTTCCTAAGCCCACGATTAAACAAGAGGCATCCTTTTGGATCCCGCATTGCTCGATGAAATGGGAAAATTCCTTGGCAAATGCATTTTCTACTTTCATTTGCAATTCTGAATCTCCCTGTCTGATCCCGATCACTTCAAGCGTCAAATATTTCCCTTGTTTTTTCCCAATCGTTTTTTCCCCTTCTTTCGTTACCTCAACAAAGGAAACTTTGATATCATCCTCTTCTTTTTCCTTTATAATGACTCCTTCAATTTGTGAAACATTTTTCTCTTTCCCGACATGTGTCTCTTTTTCAAGCACCATTTCACGCGCTTCAATGGCGAGGTCGGTTCTGACAGCATATTGGCTTAAATCGAGCGAATCCTTCATATTTGAAATCCCCCTGCTCATTTTTTTCATACGTATACCTTCCATTTTTTCCGTAATGAGGATAATTCATTCACAATGATCAGGAAACCATCTCCATTCCTCTCTAAATTCAACAGAAGATCTTGCATAATTGATTTTCCTTTGATAAAATATCATTTGTTGTTAACTAACGATATTGATGAATGTAAAGTCGAGTTCATATAGTCTCGATGTTTTTTTTAGGAGGTGAATGGAATGCCAAATATTAAATCAGCTATTAAACGTGTTAGAATTAACGCGGATAAAAATGCACAGAACACTATGACTAAATCTGCAATGCGTACATCTGTAAAGAAAGTTGAAGCTGCTATCGTTCTTAACGATGCTGAAGCTGCTACAAACTCTTTCGCAGAAGCTGCTAGCAAGCTGGACAAAGCTGCTTCTAAAGGTCTTATCCATAAAAATGCTGCTGCCCGTAAAAAGTCCCGTTTAATGAAAAAAATGAACGCATTAAACGCGTAATACAATAAAAAGACTGCCTGAATCTTTCAGACAGTCTTTTTATTTATCTTTATTGATTTAGTTTTAACAAAAATAACTCAATTAATAATTCCTTATTCATCTGACCCGTTTTCATTTTGAGATCGGCTTCAGCTAACTCCTTCATAATATGTGTCAATTCTGTGTCACTAAATTTCTGCGCCTGCCCTGCAGCAAGCTTGATCCGGAACGGATGCACCTTTAAATAGCCGGCGATTTGCTGCTGTCCGTATCCGCGCCGTGATAGCTCCTTCACCTGGTAAATCAAGCGGAATTGTCCGGTAATGACGGACAGGATCTTAATCGGCTCTTCGTTTAATTTCAATAAATCATAATAAATCCTTAATGCCTCATCGATTTTACGGCCGACTATCTTATCAACGAGAGCAAAAATATTTTGCTCCAGCGACCGGGAAACCAATTTTTCTACTGTTTGGGCATCGATCGTTAATCCCCTGCCTGTATAAAGAGCAAGCTTATCCACTTCGCTGGTGAGCATAAATAAATTCGTTCCAGCGAGAGTGAGCATTAAATCAACCGCTGCCGGTTCGATCGCAACGCCATTAAATTCGGCTCTTGAACGAATCCAATTTTTCAACTCTGCCTCATTTAATTTCTTTGCCTCAAATACAGCCGCTTTTTTCTTTAATTCTTTTGTTAGTTTTTTCCGTTCATCCAATTTTTCATATGGCGCAATAAAAACCATAACCGTATAGGGTGCCGGCTCTTTAAGGTAAGCCTCCAGCCTGGATAGATTATGTTCGACCTTTTCTTTTGTTTTCTCTGCTGTTAGAAAAAACGGATGATGTAAAAATAGCAGTTTTTTCTCACCTAAAAACGGCAATGTTTCTGCATCCTCAAGTGCGGTTTCAATTGGAGTTTCATTTAAATCATAGGATGATAAATTAAATTCAGCATCTTCTTCCTTTAACACCTGCTGGGTTAACAGCTGCTTCGTTTCGTTAATAAGAAATGTTTCTTTTCCATATAATAAATAAAGCGGCAGGATTTCATTTCTTTTGATTTGTTTCCAAATTTGCGCAATCATTGTTTTCGCTCCAGACAAACCTTATTTCTTTTCTTTATCCTTAATGGTAATGAAGCGAAGGAGATTTGACAAGTATGTACAAGGAATTGGCACTCCCTAAGAATGCCAATTCCCAATCTATATTGAACGTCATCCAGCTAAGCCCTAGGAAATTAGATGGTGACGGTAAAGCGGTATTACTATTTTGACCTCCATCCGGTCAAGTATTAATGACAACTATTGTCAACCATGAAAAGGCTTTAAAGGAGTGGTAGATTTTTTTTTTGTAATCGCTTATACTATGATTAGAATGCTAGGAGGGGAATGCTATGAACCAATTCGAACATGATGTTCAATGTAACAGAAATGATGCTGTAGACTCAGGGGTAGGCTTTTTTGTGTCATTTGGTTTCTTTGCAACATTATTTATCATTGCAACAGTCGTAAAACTTGTTGCTGCTTAATTTACATATTGTCATGTAAGAGGGACTGCCATGTTTGGCAGTCTCTTTGATTTGTCGTTTTTCTTTTCATGTATTTATGCGCGCCGGAATCTTTAAGTACGTTAATATACTATGGATGATGAACAGAAAAGGTTCCTAATTCTTTTTCGAATGTATAGGTGATTGCCCCAGATAGATCTGTACGCAGGATTTTTATTTTCCGCTCCGAAAGTCTCTCGATTACTTCCTCGGAGGGGTGTCCATAGCGGTTATGTTTGCCGACAGAAATCACCGCGATATGAGGCGATAATTGCGCAACAAATGCTTCGGATGTCGAAGAATGACTCCCATGATGTCCTGCCTTCAAGACGTCTGCTTTGAGGGCCGGATATTTTCTCATTAGTCTTGCTTCTCCCTCTTCTTCTAGATCCCCGGTAAAAAGCCATTTCAGCCCGCCTATTTCCGCAAAAAGCACAATGGAGCCATCATTCCCCTCAGAAGTACTGTCTGCTTCCGGTGATATAATTTGAAAAAGATAATCCCCGCTTTTCCAACGCTCTCCATCATGAACGAATTTCAGTGGGATCTGCTGTTTTTTCGCCAATTGAATCATCCTGTTTACCAAGTCATTCCGTTCCCTTACATCCGGCAGGACCAATTCCTTTACCTTCACTTCCTTTAAAACAGCCGGAGCACCGCCGGCATGATCCTGATCCCCATGTGTGATGATTAGCTTATCAATCACAGTAACCCCTTTACTTTTAAGAAAAGGAACGACCGTATCCTTCCCGGTATCATAACGGCTTTTCCTAATCTGCCAGGGTTCCTGCTCAAATGGAATATTTCCTCCGGTGTCAATTAAGTATATCCCCCGTCCGAAAGGCAGCTTGATGAAGATACAATCCCCCTGTCCGACATCCAAAAAAGTGATTTCTCCTTCTAATGAAAAATGGTTATAAGCATACTGAGAGGCAAAAAGCAGGAAAGGCAGCAGAAAAAGAAGCGTGCGCCATTTCCCTTTATGACCTGCTTCCCAAAGAACAAACAGCATGAGAAATCCCCAGATATATAAAAGAAGAAAAGGCGGTTCCGGTCTGCCTAAAACCAAGGTATTCCATGGTAATGAAGCTATTTTTTCTGTTAAATGATTCATAAAAATAATTACACTGTTTAATGGCATGAGCAAATGTCCAGCTAATCCGGGAAAGAGCAAATCGAAAAGGAAGCCGAAAAAAACATAGGGGAGGAGAACAAGATTAAACAATGGGATGTAAAGCAGATTAACAAGAAGAGAAATAAAGGAAAACTCAAAGAAAAAATAAAGCAGCACCGGTGCGGTACAAATCATCGATATGTAGGAGACCGCAAGCCCAAGTGAAACAGGATGTGTATATCGCGTGAGGATGATTGGGGCCGAGAGCAGGATGGCATATGTGGCCAAAAAAGACAGCTGGAACCCAACGTCATAAATAGAATTGGGCAAGACAAAAACATAGAGGAGAAAAGTCAGACTAATGACATCTAAGAGGCGCTGACGGTCTTTTCTCCATGAACAAAAAAGAAGCAGCATCGTCATCAAAACCGAACGATTCACAGATGGAGAAGCCCCTGCTAGGATGCCATAAATGGGGAGGCAAATGAAGAGCAAGAGAATGCCTTTTTCCCTTGTTACACCTAAGCGCAGCAGGAGAAAATAAATCATGGTCACAAGGATGGTAATATGAAGCCCGGAAATCGCTATAAGATGAACAATCCCCAGCTCCCGAAAAGAATCCAGCATATCCTCATCCATCAATTCACTGGTGCCAAACAATAGTGCAGCAGAAAGCGGTACCGCTTCCTCCGGGAAATGTTCTTCTAAATAGGAAATCCCTTTCGCCCGAATACCTTTTAATCCAGAAAGTAATCCTTTTGTCCTTTGACAATTCTCAAGATTAAATTTTTCCGGCTCCAGCAGCCAATATATGTGCTTTCTTTCTAAATAGGTTTTGTAATTAAAGGAATTTTCATTGGTAGAGGACTGCGGCCTTTCGAGAGTGCCCTGCATACGGCAAATAAGCCCGGGGGTTAAATATTTCTTGAGTGCGGTGTGTTCTTCCTCTGATTTAATGCGGTATTTCATGACGAGTTTTTCATGAAAATGGCGCTCTTCTGCTGTAAGCGTCAGCTTATCGCCGTCTATCGTTCCAAGCTCATTGAGCGATAACTCAAAGGTTTTTTCTTTCCCTGATAGATTTGTTTGCACGTTCATTTCTTCTATCTCCGCCCTGATCAAAAAGAGAAAAAATATCAGGAGAACAAGTGCCAGCTCTTTACGGTGATACTTTTTTCTTTTTTGCAGGAAGAGAAGCAAGAGTCCCAAAAGAAAAATCGGCAAAGCAAAGCTTTGAAAGACAGCCAACACTCCAAGTAAAGCTGAAAAAGCGCAAAAGACACCTTTATTTTTCATTTTCTTCCTCCTTGACAAGAAAGAGCAAAATCAACCAAATTTTAAATAAAGAGGAAAAACAGGTAATCCCGTTTCCCTCCATTGTTTTCGCCTTATGCAGATTTCATTGCTTTGGCAAATGAACCACTTCGATATCCTTTAAAAAAACTTCATTCCATTTATTAGGATAGGCATCGCGGAAAACAATTCGGCCGATACCGGCTTGGGCTAATGTTTTCGCACATTTTTCGCACGGTTCGTGGGTGATGTAAGCCGTTGCCTCCCGCAGCAAACCTCTTTCGGCATGGATAACGGCATTTTCTTCAGCATGAAGCGTCCGGATGCATCTTCCCTGATCGTTAATTAAGCAGCCGATATCCTCACAGTGGTCATGACCATGAATTGATCCGTTATAGCCTGTCGAGACAATATGCTTATCCTTCACGATCACACAGCCGACATGAAGACGCGGACAAGTCGATCGGGTTCCAACTTCTTCTGCAATATCTAAAAAATAATCATCCCAGCTTTTTCTTTTCATTTGACAGATCCTTTCATGCTACAGTATAAAGTGAAAACATGTATCTTTATTTAGTTTATCTTCTGTAAGAAAAATACGTCAATGCCGGGAAAAATTCAAGTATTATTTGACTGATACTTCCTCTTTTAATTTTTCAAACGTTTTTTCCCCGATGCCGCTGATCTCCATTAATTGTTCAACCTCCTGAAAATGCCCGTTTGTTTCTCTGTATTCAATAATCGCTGCTGCCTTTGATGGTCCGATGCCCGTTATGGTTTGCAATTCCTCTTCTGAAGCAGTATTTAGATTCACCTTCCCTTCATCAGATGATCCAAGAGCCGCAGCAGCGCCTATAGCAGGTGTTTCACTGTTATTTTCTATCGTCTGTTCCCCCAATTGCGGCAGATAAAGAACCATCTCATCTGTGACTTTCATCGCAAAATTAATTTGGTTTTTATCCGCATTTTCGAGCAGTCCACCGGCTAAATGAATGATATCAATCACCCTATCCCCGGGTTTCGCCTCATAAACACCCGGGTTTACTACTGCCCCCTTTACATCTACCATGATCATCTCTGGTTCCACTGGGGCTGCGGCAGTTTCCTGACCTTGTTCTTCCTTTAATGGTTCCGCAGCGTCTTCCTCCCACCCCGAATCTGCAGGTTCTGCATTTTCCGGCTTCGCCGGCATAAAATAGTAAATAGCAAGGGCCGCAATAATTAAAACACCAACAAAAAGATACATTTTATTTGCTTTTAACCAATCCGTCATAATCAACATTCCTTTCTATTTTAAAAGGGATAACTATATTAGTTAGCATAATAAATCTGCTTTTTTCATAGCATTATATGAGAGTTCGTCTGTAAAGGAGGGATGGTACAGTGAAAATTGGCATCATTGGAACAGGAAACATGGGAAGAATATTAATAGAAGCATTGATGGAAGGTAAGGCGGTTTCCCCTTCCTCCATGATTATTACAAATAGAACCATTTCAAAAGCAATGGCCATCAAAAAACAGTTTCCGGGGATACATGTCACAGAAGAAATAATTGAGGTGGGCAGGACTGCCGATTTGATTTTTATCTGTGTGAAACCACATGATATACTGCAGGTACTGCTCCAGCTTAAATCCGTGCTATCAGAAGAAAAATGTCTCATCTCGATCACAAGCCCAATCAATACAGACCAAATTGAGGCATATGTACCTTGTTCAGTGGCGAGAGTGATTCCAAGCATTACAAACCGGGCCTTATCAGGGGTGACGCTCTTGACGTATGGCGCAAGCTGCGACAAAAGATGGAAAATGATTTTAAACTGTCTGCTGAGCCCTATTTCAACACCTGTTGAAATAGAGAGCAATATTACAAGAGTCGCCTCAGATATTGTCTCTTGCGGACCTGCTTTTTTCAGCTATTTAACCCAGAGATTTATTCAAGCAGCCGTCCATGAAACAGAGATTGACCAAGAGACAGCCACTACTTTAGCGAGTGAAATGTTAATTGGACTTGGAGAATTATTGCGGAAGGGATATTATACACTCCCGACACTTCAAGATAAAGTTTGTGTAAAGGGCGGCATTACCGGAGAAGGGATCAATGTTTTAGAAAATGAGCTTGGAAATATTTTTGAACATATATTCCAAGCAACACAGATTAAATTTGAGGACGATCTTAAAGACATAAAGAAACAGTATACTATTAATAATTCTCCATAATTTTACGAACTCCTTCTTATTTTTTAAAAAAACAGGTGACTTTTTTTGAAAGCCACCTGTTTTGCCCTGCTTCATTGTTTTCTTGCGGTAAAAAATATCCGCTCAGACAGTTCTTTCGGCTCATGATCCTGGAAATCTGCCGTTACGGAGAGAATCTCAAACCCGCTCATTTTTAACCATTCCTCATATTGGGCAGCGGGAAACGTCCGCTGAAAATGAAGCTCATCATAACGATGGTACAGCCCGTTTGCCGGATCCAGTTCAAAAAAGGTTAATTCATGTTCAACACTGTATGGATGATTTCCTTCAAAGCACTGCCAGATATAGCTGATCTCCTCGCCATTATAGGCATAGGTTTGATCCTTAAATAATTCATTCATTTTATACAAGGAGTGAACATCAAACAGGAATAAGCCACCCGTTCTGGTGTGGTTCCACACCCCACGAAACGTCGCGAGAACCTCCTCTTCTGTCTGCAGGTAATTAAGGGAATCACAGAAAATCCCCACCATATCATATTGCTCCAGACCTTCGAGCTGCGACATATCCTGTTCAATTAAAAACAGCGGCAGCTTTTTTCCGGCAGCTTTCTCCTGTGCTACTGCCAGCATATCCTGTGACAGATCCACACCTGTCACATCGTATCCTGCAGCGGCTAATCTGACAGACAGTTCGCCAGTACCGCATGCTAAATCAAGAACTTTCCTTCCAGAGATCCCATATCTTGTTATTTGTAAATCCAAGAAGTGAACCCAGTCCTCATATGGGACGTCCTTCATTAGATCATCATAAAGATAGGCAAATCTTGCATAGGTCATTGACTAAGCACACTTTGCATATTTTCTAATGGAGCATCGCCCCATAAACGTTCCAAATTATAGTAGCCTCGTTCATCGCGGTGGAAAATATGCGCTACTACATCTCCCAAATCAACGAGGATCCATTTTGCTTGGTCATAACCTTCGATTCTTTTGATATCAATGCCAAGCTCTTGTACCTTATCCTTCATTTCATTGGCAATAGCCTGGACTTGTTTATCTGAATTCCCATGGCAAATAATAAAGTAGTCTGCCACAAGGGAGATACCTTTCATATTTAGTACAACAATGTCTTCAGCACGTTTATCATCAGCAGCTTTTACTGCAGTTTCCAGTAATTGACGTTCGTTCATTCAATCGGCCTCCTTGGATATTAAATCATTATATGTCAAAATAGTCAGCGGGAAAACACGCTGATTCCTTTTCAATAAAAAATGTACTGTATTTTTAATGGCTTGAATTAAAGCTTGATCTAAATCTTTCTCGGCCATTTCCCTGACTTCCTCGACACCGGGAAAATGTCTTCCCGGCTCAATATAATCCGCCAAGTAAACTACTTTTTCCAAGCTAGTCATCTTCGCTCTGCCAGATGTATGGTAGCGGACGGCATCAAGAATTTCCGGGTCCGTGATTCCGGCTTCTTTTTCTGCTAAATAAGCACCAACTGGAGCATGCCACAATTCACTGTTAAATTCAAGCAGTTCATTTCCCAACCGCTGTTCCAGAATGATTTGTTTCATTTCCTCTTTATCACGAAACTTTGCGTAATCATGAAAAATTGCTGCCAACTCAGCCTTTTTCCTATCAACACCGTATTTTTCTGCTAAATAGACAGCTGTGTCCATTACCCCCAAAGTATGTTCATATCGGTGCTTTGTCAATTGTTTTTTTACGATGTCCAATGCCTTTTCGCGTTTCATATAACCCATTCTCCTCAATATACTCCACGACTGAATGCGGAACGTAGTAGCGGATGCTCTCTCGTTCTTTAAGTTTATTTCTGATCATAAGCGAAGAAACCTCAAGATTCGGTATGTTCACGGTCAGTATCGGATAGGGTGCCTCTTGCCTGTAATGAGGCCGGTTCACCCCGACAAACTTTACTAACTTGAGTAATTCTTCAATTTTATGCCATTTCGGTAAATATTCAACCATATCGGCGCCAATAATGAAATAAAATTCATGTTCATACTTTCTTGTTAAAAGCTTCATTGTGTCATACGTATACGATCTGCCGGGCCGCTCCAGTTCAATGGTCTGGACATGAAAAAATGGATTATCCTCCACAGCTCTTCGTACCATTTCCAGCCGATGAGTACTCGTTACCATCTCAGGACTTTGTTTATGAGGAGGCTCTTGATTAGGCATAAACCAGATTTCATCTAAATCCAATCCTGATCTCACCTCATCGGCAATGATCAAATGACCTAAATGCGGCGGATTAAACGTTCCCCCCAAAATACCAACCTTTTTCAGAGCTTTCCCCCCTTTCCCCTTTATCCAAAAACGCTCTGCTACAGTCTGTAACAGAGAGCTAGCTTTTCAGGCCTTCTTTCACTCGTCCATACCGGAGTACATATCCTGATATTTATTCTATAGTCTTTGCTTTTTTTAGATGATGAAGCCTAGTTTGTTTTTGGAAGTACCAGCTGTTTATTTTCCTTTGATTCCTTATAAAGGACAATGATATTGCCGATAATCTGAACAAGTTCCGCTTTCGCTCCATTTTTCAGGGCTTCTGCTACCTCGTTTTTATCTTCATCACAATTTTGCAGAACACTGATTTTCATCAGTTCCCTTGCTTCCAGCGCATCGCTGATTTGTTTAATCATATTTTCATTTACGCCGCCCTTCCCTACCTGAAAAATTGGATTCAGATGGTGAGCTTTTGAACGTAAAAATCTTTTTTGCTTTCCAGTTAGCATTTTTCTCCTCCTAGTTGTCGCAATACAACTGCTTCCATTCTATCTGCATCAGGGAAGATACCCATCCACTTTTCAAAAGCCAATGCACCTTGATAAACAAACATTGGAATTCCATTTTGTGTAATAGCTCCCTGCTCTCTTGCCTGGCGTAAAAATCTTGTTTCTAGCGGTGTATAAATAATATCGCTGACAAATGCACCTTCTTTTACATTCCGAAGATGAAGAGGGGTCTCATTTACTCGCGGATGCATTCCAACAGAAGTAGTCTGGATAATAATATCGTATTCGCTGCAGTCTTGCTTTGTTTCTGTAATCACCATGACCTCAGATTGTGTTTTATACGGACAATGTTCAATCAGACTTTCAGCTGACTGCTGTGTCCGGTTGGCAATATCAATTCGTTCCACACCCGCATAAGCCATTGTATAATAAATCGCCTTTGCGGCACCGCCTGCTCCAACCAATAGGACTGTTTTCCCCTCAACATCGGAAACTGCTTGTTTAATGCCTTCAAAATAGCCGGTTCCATCTGTATTGTAGCCTATCAATTTTCCCTCTTTATTAACGACCGTATTGACCGCTCCAATTGCTTCTGCCAGCGGATCAATTTCATCCAAAAAAGGCATGATTGCCGTTTTATGGGGCACAGTGATATTAAAACCAGCTACATTAATCGCTCTAAAGCCTTTTACTGCATCCTCTAACAGAGGTCCCTTAATATGGAATGGGAACATTTCCGCATCCATACCGTAGAATTCAAATAAATCATTGTGCATAGCCGGTGACATCGAATGGGCAATCGGATCGCCGATGACTCCGTATAACTTTTTCACTTTTCTCCCCCCTATAACTGTGTCTATCCACTAATGTCCTATCATTTCTCTCTATTATTACGGCGCTTCGCTTATGAACGAACACCGAGTTAAGGCTAAATTAATGATTTTCTGATAAGTGAATGTACTCCTTTTGGTGCATATGCCGCTATGACCGCACCGGGATCGTTTACAGTAATCCAGCCAAGACCGGAAAATACAATGTCCATTTTTCCTTCTTTAATCGAATATTCATACCGAACCAATTCAGGAAAATCAGCTTGTTCGTCTTTTCCAGGTGGAACCAGCAATTCTCCCTTTTGCCGTTCATACAATTCATCCGCATTTTCCAGCTTTGTCCGGTGAATCGTAAGTTCATTCGAAAAATAACAAGAAAAAGATCTTCTTCCGCCTTTGATATAATCAAACCGTCCAAGACCGCCAATAAATAAAGTTTGCCCTTCGTTTAACTGGTAAACTCTAGGTTTAATCTCTTTTTTCGGTGTGATGATTTTCAAATCGTTTTTATTCACAAAGTGTGCCATTTGATGGTGATTGATGATTCCCGGTGTATCCACCAGTGCTTTTCCATCTGCAAGCGGAATTTCAATGATATCGAGTGTTGTACCCGGGAAATGAGAAGTGGTAATAATATCTCCTTCACCGGTTACTTCTTTTAAAATCCGGTTGATAAAAGTAGACTTGCCGACATTTGTACAGCCGACAATATAGACATCTTTCCCATCTCTGTATTCATCAATCGCCGCTGCTGCTTCCTTCATTGAATATCCCTTTTGCGCACTGACCAATAGAACATCGGCGGTCTTCAACCCCAGTTCTTTTGCCTGCCCTTTCATCCAATTAATCAGCTTGTTCGGCTTCACTGATTTCGGGAGCAAATCCACTTTATTGCCAATCAGCAGCACTTTATTTTTTCCGACAAAGCGGTGCAGCCCTGGGAGCCAGCTTCCGTTAAAATCAAAAATATCGACAATCTTAACAATTAAGCAATCGCGTTTACCGATTTCATTTAAAATTCGTAAGAAGTCATCATCTGTTAAGCTGACATCCTGAATTTCATTGTAATGCTTTAACCGAAAGCATCTTTGGCAGATAATGATTTCCTTTTGCAAAGCGGACGGGGGTGCATAGCCCAAAGCTGCAGGATTTTCCGTTTGAATCTGTACACCGCATCCGACACATGAATATTGTTCACTCAAAGCTTTATTCCTCCCATTGTAACATGCCCTTTTTTCTAAACCAATTCAGCATTCTTCTCTCGACAAAGCGATTAAATTGTGTGGCCAGTCCATCCGTTTGTGATACCGGTACGACTAAAATCGTTTTAAAGCCGCTGCGGTTCCCGCCAAAAATATCGGTTAACAGCTGGTCTCCAATCACAACGGTTTCTTCTTTTTTTAAGTTCATTTGTTTTACGGCATGCAGAAAAGCATGTGTCAATGGCTTACGGGCACGGTAAACAAAAGGGATTTGCAAGGGATCAGAAAAAGCTTTGACTCTTTTTACATCATTATTCGATACGATCGTTACTTTTATATCATGCTGTTTCATTTTCTCAAACCACTCGACAACGTGGGGCGTGGCATTTGGGCGATCCCATTCTACAAGCGTATTATCAAGATCGGTAATAATTCCCTTGATCCCGTTTTCCTTCAAGTCTTTTGCTTGAATATCCAAAATACTTTTTACATGTTGATTTGGAAGAAATTGTTTCAACACTATTGTCTACACCTCTAAATGAATTTCCTAAAGCAAAATTCCAATTATGTCAATATTACTCTATATTACCTTAAACATCATAACCAATTTTATAAATACTTTCAAAATGTTTCTGCGGGATATGGCGTTTTTGGTAGAAACTTGAAAACTTTTCGACAGTAATCAACAGTTCCTTATTTTGTGGATAACTTTATGCACAAAATAAACGTTCATTCAGTTTAGCTCATTCTATTTATTAACAAAATATTCACAACTTATCCACCCATCCCTGTGGATAAAGGAACGATTGTTCTTAAGATTCAATTTTGATAAAGTAAGAATACGAACCAGACCTGCTGAATAGAATATGGTTTTATGTTACGTCTTAGAACCATTTCATGGCATTTGCTAATTACTAACTATTATCTGCACAATTAGCAAAAAAATGGAGGTGACTTCTGACATGCGCAAATTGTCAGACGAGCTGCTTATTGAAACTTACTTTAAAGCCAAGGAATTAGACTTGAGCCTTGATTTTATCCGCTTACTTGAAAAAGAACTTAATCGACGTTCCATCTATCCCATCATGACTATCTCTTCACAAGCCTGAATTCTCATCCCGAATATAACCGATGCATTCGCCAACGTGAATGGCACATGGAATCTGAATCGCAGGAGATATTTCAAATAGTCCGTTTTCAAACAGCAGGACAACCGTGGATCCGAATGTGAAATAAGCCATTTCCATTCCCTTTTCTAAGTCTTCACCTAAGTCTTGAATTTCTATAGAATTGATAAACATGGCGCCTACTTTCACAATGGCTAACGAGCGATCAGCCAGTTTTACCTCAGTAATCGTCCGGTAATTTTTCGAAAGCGGGCTTTTGCCGTACTTTAGACCATATTTATTGACAGGATAAGAAGATGACCCCAATGACCACTGTTCTGCCACTCTTCCGTTGACAGGGCTATGGATTCGATGATAGTCGCTCGGACTCAGATAAAAAATCATATACGTTCCATTTTGATATTTTTTTGCCCGGGACAAACCGCCGAGCATTTCAGAAATGGAATAGCTTTTCCCCTTCACCATTATTTGCTGGTCCATTGTAATCATTCCGATGTCTTCAATGACAGCATCAACCGGACTGACGACAGCAGCTTGATTCTGGTCAACCTTTCTTGCGTCTTGCTTTAAATTTCGAATAAAAAAATCATGAAGTGATCGATATTCGCTAAGCGGCATTTCCATTTCATCCTGATTTATTTTATAAACATGAGCAAAAGAAGGAATGAAAATCCTGCTTTTCTCAGATTTTGAGAATCTTGCCAGCAACTGCGAAGTCCACTTTCTATTGGTTAATTCAATGAAACAACGATACATGACCTGCAGCAATTTATTCCAACCTCCAAAAAGATTTCTCTGATTTTCGCTTTACTATTTGTCATAAAAATTTTAAAATAGAATATCAATAGATAATACACATTGTGGAGCAATTCCTTTCCCGAAATAAAGGAGTGAGGAGAATGTTTTTATTACATATTGTCGATCAGACAATAAAAAAGTTTAAATCTCAAACGGCAAATGTCTTGACATTAGGAAATCTATCACTGGGTGGATTTTCTATTATGGCATCTGTCAGGGGCGAACTAAATTTAAGTTTGCTGCTTATCTTTATTGCGGCATTGCTCGATCGCTTCGATGGCATGACGGCAAGAAAATTAAACATTGAGTCAGACCTTGGTAAACAATTAGATTCTATGAGTGATATTATATCATTTGGCGTGGCACCTGCAATATTATTATATCAAGGTATTTTATCTGACTTTGGAGCACCTGGGGCATTTTTCGCTGTTTTCTATATTGGCTGCGGTGCTTTCCGTCTTGCCCGTTTTAATATTTCTGACAATAACGGGTATTTTACCGGACTGCCGATCACTGCTGCAGGCTGTTTAGCAACATTAAGCTTTTTAGCGATTCCGTATTTCCCATCATCACTTTTTCCCTTTATCATGATAGTCCTTTCATTATTAATGGTCAGTTCCTTCCGTATGAAAAAAGTTTAACAATGATACCCAACAAAAAAATCCACTAAGCGAAAGCTCCTCCGCTATAGTGGATTTTTTATTTTTTATTTTTCCGCCTGCCGCATAGTATGAACTTGTTTATTTTTGCTGGACAGGCAAATACTTGCTGTTTATAACATACACATTAGTTAACAGTCTGCATGATCATGTGGAGGTGATTTCATGTCCGGACTTCTTACAGCACTGGGCTACATCATTAAAGAAATCATTTTTCTCGTTTCCTATGTGAAAAACAATGCCTTTCCGCAGCCGCTGTCTCCTGCAGAGGAAAAGAAATTTCTGCAATTAATGGCTGAAGGCGATTCCCACGCCCGGAATATGCTGATTGAACATAATTTACGTCTCGTGGCCCATATTGTGAAAAAATTTGAAAATACAGGTGAAGATGCAGAAGATTTAATTTCCATCGGGACGATTGGGCTCATTAAAGCGATTGAAAGCTATTCTGAAGGAAAGGGAACAAAACTAGCCACCTATGCAGCACGATGTATTGAGAATGAAATCCTGATGCACTTAAGAGCATTAAAGAAAACAAAGAAAGACGTTTCTTTACACGACCCAATTGGCCAGGATAAAGAAGGGAATGAAATATCGTTAATTGATGTCCTGAAATCTGAATCAGAAGACGTCGTGAATACCATTCAGCTGAATATGGAGCTTGAAAAAGTGAAGGAGTATATCGATGTCCTGGATGAACGAGAAAAAGAAGTGATTATCGGCCGTTTTGGTCTTGATCTTCAGAAGGAGAAAACACAGCGGGAAATTGCCAAAGAACTTGGAATTTCGCGGAGCTATGTATCAAGGATCGAGAAAAGGGCATTGATGAAGATGTTTCACGAATTCTACCGCGCAGAAAAAGAAAAACGCAAACGATTTGACTAGCTTGGGATAAGAAAGAAAAAGGACCATTGCGGCCCTATTCAGCACTTACTTCCGCGGCAATAATACAGCCAATGACACTGCAAACGCTAAAAGACAACACCATCAACAACATCTATTCCACCCCTTTGATGAATATCTATAGCTTGCCCAAAGTACATGTTTTCATGAAAGAACGCTTTATGAGATATTTTCCTTTTTAAATAAATATTCTTGACCTTCTTCTGTTTCCAGAAGCTTTTTGCGATAGGTCGTGGAAGAGGAAAAGAAGAAGATTGAACCAAATAGAAAAACAATGGAACCCGCCATCATCACCGTGATCTCGATTTGACTTTTCGCTGCTGAAGGAATGATAAGTCCCAAATAGAAAAAAATGCTGGCACAAAGCGTCACAATCCCATAACCTTTAAAATCAATCATTTTTTCGTAATATTGCTTTACCCTCTGCATTTGGTCACCCGCTTTATCCATGATACCAATCATAAGTATACTGCTAATCTACTAGACTACTGTATCATAAATAACAAATAGCAGGCGTATGTAAATAATAACAATCATGGGGTTTTTGGATGGCAGGGCTTAGAGGGTTCGTGAAGCTTGGCTTCACTCTGTGGTGAGGATGAATTTGGACGCAGTACTTTTATTTGTTTAGTTTGCGGCTTTTCCCAGCCTTCAATGATTTTTGGGTTTATGGGAAAAATAAAAGAGGTGTGATTTCTGGTTTGACGACCAGATTTCCTACCTCTTTTCTTGTGTTGGATTTAGTCTTCCAGAGCATGGGTTAAGTCTTCGATTAGATCCTCGACATCTTCTAGGCCAACGGAGATCCGGACAAGACCATCTGTGATTCCGAGTTCTGCACGTCTTTCAGCTGGAATGGAAGCATGCGTCATTTTAGCGGGAAGAGAGATTAAACTCTCGACGGCACCAAGGCTTTCCGCCAGCGTAAAGAGTTTCACTTTTTTCAGGAGCCTTTCCGCCTTTTCCCCGCTTCCTGTATCAAAAGAAACCATGCCTCCGAAACCGCGTGATTGCTGCTTTGCCGTCCTGTGGTCCGGATGCGATTCAAGACCAGGATAATAGACTTGTGCGACCGCTGGATGCTGCAGAAGAAAGTCCGTAATCACCTTTGTATTTTTTTCATGCTCTTCCATTCTGACTGCAAGGGTTTTGATTCCTCTCATTAAAAGCCATGAATCCTGCGGTCCAAGAACCGCGCCAGTCGAATTTTGGATAAAATGAAGCTCCTTGGCTAATTCCTGGCTATTCACGACAGCAAGCCCGGCAACAACATCGCTATGACCGCCTAAATATTTCGTTGCCGAGTGGAGGACAATATCGGCACCAAGTTCCAGCGGGTTCTGCCAGTAAGGGGTGGCAAATGTATTATCGACAATCGTCAACAGCTGATGTTTCTTCGCCAGCCGAGCCGCTGCCGCAATATCCGTAATCTTTAATAATGGGTTAGTCGGAGTTTCGATGAAGATGGCTTTCGTATTTTTACGGATTCCTTTTTCCACCTTTTCCATGGCACTCGAATCAACAAAGCTATACTCTATCCCAAAACGGTTCAATACCTTTGTGATCACACGGAAGGTTCCGCCATAGACGTCATCTGTCAGTATGATATGATCCCCGCTGTTTAACAGCATCACAACGGCCGTAATAGCTGCCATTCCGGAGCCAAAGGCAAATCCGGCTGTGCCGCCTTCCAAATCCTTGATTAATTCTTCTACTCCATGTCTTGTCGGGTTGCCAGTGCGGGAATATTCGTACCCCTTATGCCCGCCGATTCCGTCCTGTTTATAGGTACTTACCTGATAAATGGGTACAGACACCGCACCTGTCTGTGGATCCTCCGCAATCCCGCCATGAATCAGTTTTGTTTTCCGCTTCATTCGTCATACCCCGCCTTCATAAATCTTTTTGCTCAAATAACGTTCACTTCCATCCGGAAATACGACAACAATATGGCTGCCCGAAGCCGCAATAGCTGCTTCTTCTAAAGCTGCAAATAGTGCAGCACCGGATGAGCTGCCTATTAGCAGCCCTGCTTTAACAGCCGCTTCCTTGACATAGTGGATGGCGGCTTTATCCGAAACGGTATATATTTGATCAAAGTAAGCGGGATCCATGTATTCAGGCAGAAACTCCATTCCAATTCCCTCTGTTTTATGCGGACCGGGCGTTCCTCCGTTTAAGATGGATCCTTCTGGTTCGACGATGACAGTTTTAATTTCAGGGTTTTTTTCTTTTAAAAAACGCGATGTTCCCATAAAAGTACCGCCAGTTCCGGCTCCTGCTATAAAGACATCAATACGGCCTTCCATTGTTTCCCACAGCTCAGGTCCTAATGTCTTATAATAGGTTGCCGGGTTGGCGCGGTTAGCGAATTGCTGCGGACAATAAGCCCCTGGAATAACACCTGCCAGTTCCTGAGCCTTTTCAATTGCCCCCTTCATTCCTTTTTCTGCCGGGGTTGTCACAATGGATGCACCTAAAGCTTTCATAATGGTTTGTTTTTCAATACTAAACTTTTCAGGGACGACTAGGAGAACGTTAATATCATGGTTAATGGCTGCAAGTGCTAATCCGATTCCTGTATTACCTGCTGTTGGCTCAATCAACGTTCCTCCCTTTCGCAGCTTCCCGCTTTGGAAGGCATCCTCCAGTAGTTCCATCCCCAAGCGGTCCTTCACACTGCCGCCGGGATTCAAATATTCCAGCTTCGCAAATAAGCGTACCCCTTGTTTTAAGGGAAATTGACTGATTTCAACTACAGGCGTATTCCCAATTAACTCATGGACATTATGAAAAATCTGCAAAAAGCTCCTCCCCTTTTGCCCTTACCGTACTTTCAACAACGCCGCCATTTTCATCACAAGATTTGCAGAATGAAGAGCTGCTTTTTCTAGATACTGATCAAAAGAAATATTCGATTCCTTTCCGGCAATATCAGACAGAGAACGAATAATGACAAAAGGAACTCCAAATTGATAGCATACCTGTGCAATGGCTGCAGCTTCCATTTCAACCGCCTTAACTACATTGAACTTATCACGAATATTTTCAACTACTGCCAGTTCATTGACAAAAATATCTCCTGATGCAATTAATCCCTGCACAACCTGAACCCCTTGAAGTTCCTTGGCCCCTTCCCAAGCGACTTTAACCAATTCCTCATCAGCAAGAAAAGCGGGCGGCAGTTGTGGTACTTGGCCATACTCATAATCAAATGCAGTTACATCAACATCATGATGGCGCACCTCTGTAGAAATCACGATATCCCCAACATTTAAACTCTCCTCTGAACCGCCGGCTGAACCTGTATTAATGACAAAATCAGGCTGGTATTTATCGAGTAAAATCGTTGTTGACATGGCTGCATTTACTTTTCCAATTCCGGATCGAAGCAAAACAACCTCAACACCATTCATCATGCCGGAAGTATATTCACAACCTGCTATCACTTCCACTGTTTTGTTCTCTATCTTGTCTCTTAATAAAACTACTTCTTCTTCCATTGCTCCAATAATTGCGATTTTCATTGTATTATTTAACCTCTCTTTATCTTTTTATTTCAACCCAGACAAAATCATTGTTTTATTCCCATTCGATAAGTGTCTTTCGTTTACGAAAATAGATGAGAATACCGCTATAGTTTATAGTATTCACGCTGCATGTCTTCTGCTAAACGATAAACAATTTTTCAATACTTTATGTACCTTTAAAAAAACAGTGAAAACAAATTCTTTGCTGGCTTCCGCAACCACTATTTTACCACCACTTGGAAGCATCTTTCTATAGCAGAAGCTTTCAGCAGTCTTTTAGATTGTATCCAGATTTAAAAGTGCGTTAAAATGGAGGGGCAGAGTGCAACCGAAAGGATGAGTCTATATGGATTTTAAATTTGATTTAATCGAGGATAAAATTGAATTTTTTGCAGGAAATGACCTCAAAACACTGGAAAAGAAAATTAATGAGCAAATTGATCATAACAAGGCTCTGCTTATAAGTGTCCATTCCGTTTCCCATCAAATGCATGTTGATGAAAATGGAAAGCCTTTTTACTCCGCAGTGGTTCATTTCAAAGCAAAAAAATAAAGTGGAGTCTTATCTCCACTTTACTCTGTTAATTCTTCGACTAACGTCGGCTTCCAGCCTTTTTCATCCACCCATTCAATGTAAACACGATATTTCTGTTTCGTATCCTTCGCCTGGATCGTACCAACAGATTTATTCTCTCCATTGTTGCCGAGGTAATGAATGGTCATATTGCCTTGATCAATCCCGGTTGCATAACTAATCGCCTGTACCATTTCATCCCAGTCAACACCGCCGTAACTATTGGAGTGTTCCCCGGTCTGAGCGGTGCCGACAGGTTCCCAAGCAGGGTTTACAATCGTTTTCTTCACATCCGGGTCATTTCCGCCTTCAGTAACGATTTCACTGTCCTCTTTCACCTTTGCATCCTTTTTATCACTGTCTTTATCTGCTGGATTCTTTTCGTCTTCATTATCCTTTGATGCTGCCGTTTTATTTCTATTTTCTGCTGAAGCAGTGTCCTTATTTATATCATCCGCTTTGTCAGCCTTGTTCGAATGCTCTAAAGTACCAGGCTCCTTCTCTGTCGCCACTTGCTCTTCAGTGGCAACAGAAGCAGTCTTTTTGTCATCCTTAAAAAAAATCTGTACTGAAACGATGACAATTAGTAACAATACAATCACAATCAAGCTGTTTAAAATAATATTCGTTTTACGTCTCTTCTCTCTTTGCTTTATACGAGAATTGTGAAAAGGTTGCTGCTCGTCTTTCATCATCATTCTCCTCTCTCAAAAAATAGCTGCTTGTACATATTGTACAGTCGGAGCTGCCTCCCTATCAAATCATAAGCCTTTTCTACCTTATACAAAGGAGGCTATTAACAGAGTCCCTCATTAAATGTAGTATACTATATCACAAGGTTCCACAATTGAAAAGAACAAAAGGAATTATTTGGCATTTTCCTGATCGCTTTTATATACGAAATTTACCATATCCGCGAACAATGGATTCACTCCGCCTTCATTGGAGCGCACATCTAGATTGACTGTAACAAGGGCATACTTCGGTTTATGAAAAGGGAAATAGCCGGCAAACCATTTGTTATGGAGTTGTTCCCCATCCTTTGTATATTTTCCGGTTTCACCTGTTCCTGATTTTCCCGCGACTTCAAACGGCAGATTTTGAAACCACCTTCCTGTCCCCTCCTTGTTCATTACTACTTCACGAAGGAGCTTCTGCAGCTTTGATGCTGTATAAGGAGAAATCGTGTCTCCTTGAAGTTCCTGCTCCTTAAAACTAAGCAGAGACGCCCCGTTTTTATACTCAATTTTCGACGAAAATCGAACCATTTCTTTTTTTCCGCCCCTGGCAATCGTCGCCATCATATTCGCTACAGCCAGCGGTGTTGCCCTCACCTCATGTTGACCGATTCCTGTCAATGCCGCAAAATTCGGGTCCTTTTTTGCTTCCTCAGTTAGAAAAACACGCCCATTCTCTTCCTCTGGCATCTGTTTAAAATCCTCAAAATGATAAATGTCTCCCTGCCAGCCGACCGGTCCGGTAATAGAGAGCTTATTAGCATATTCCTCAAGGATGTTTACATCCAGCTTCTGTAATTCTTTAGCCAGGGTAGCAAATGTATTATTACAGCTTCTTGCAAAGCTTTCGGAAAAATTAAGCATCCCGTACTGATACTGAAGATCCGGCTCCCCATTGATTTTTCTGCTGCAATTAAACAGGCGTGTCGGGTCATCAAGCTGATGATCGATGGCGGCTGCAGCAACAACCGTTTTAAAAATTGAACCTGTGATTTGCTGCTTTAACATCACATTGGTAATACCGCCCGTATGCTCATTAAACGGGTCCTTGCGGTTAATTTCCGGCCGGGAAACGAGGGCAAGCACAGAGTTGGTTTCAATATCTAAAAGGACCAATCCGCCTTTTTTTATCCCATACTGATCAACAAGTTCTTCGGCCTTCCGCTGCAGGTCGGAATCAATCGTTGTTTTCACATTGATCGGGTAAAATGGATTTGCCGGTTCCACATACTTTACATTAATTCCAAAGAGGGGACCGCCACTTGCATCAACATGAAAGACAAGCTTAGCTTCCCCTTCCGGAAGCAGGAACTCATCAAAGCTTTTCTCCATCCCCGTCAAACCGATCGCTGTTTTCCCTGAAATATTCTTACCCGGATATCTGGATGACAACAGCTGTTTATTTTCCCCGGTAATGCCAATTAGGTGCTCCGCAAGGTCATTCTGCAATTCAACTTTTTTCTCTACAGCAAACACTCCCGGAATTTGCAATCCGTTTATTTCTTTCATCTGTTTGTTTGTTAAAGTAAGGGGCTTCGGTGTCCCGAAGACAAAGGGTTCTTTCGCCCTCTGAACCTCCGCCGTCAATGAATTCTTGGAAACTCCAAGGATGTCTGCCACCTTCATAGCATCCCATTCCGATTTCTTTAAAAAAGGAAACAAGATCAAAACCGGAATATATTGATGCGTTAACGGATTACCGTTTTTATCGAGAAACCCGCCTCGACCGCTGTCTATGACGATCTCCTGTGAGCGCTGTGCAACACTTTCCTGCAGTAAATTAACCTTATGCTTTGAGAAATGTTCTGTTGCAAACAGCTGGAGCTGCATTAATCTTCCTAACAATAATGAAAAGCAAATGAAAAACAGACATATAATAAAGACGGCTCTTTTCTTCCACATAAATAATAAACACCTCGTCAAAAGTGTTGACGAGGTGTGGTTTTTATAAACAGATCATGCCAAATTATTTAATGGAAATAATTCGAACATTCATTTCTCCGCCTGGAGTGGATACTGATACTTCTTCTCCAATTTTACGGCCTAAGAGGCTTTTTGCAATTGGTGAATCATTGGATATTTTCCCTTCAAATGGATCTGCTTCCGCACTACCCACGATCGAGTAGGTTTCTTCCTCTCCATCCGGAAGTTCGATGAAGGTTACAGAGCTTCCTAATGAAACCGTATCACGGCTTAATTCAGCTTCGGAAATAATTTTTGCATTGCGGATCATATTTTCAAGTGTTGTAATACGACCTTCCACAAAAGCTTGTTCTTCTTTTGCGGAATCATATTCAGAGTTCTCGGATAAGTCACCGAAACTGCGGGCAATCTTAATCCGCTCTACCACTTCTTTCCGTTTAACCGTTTTCAATTGTTCTAGTTCTTGTTCAAGCTTTTCTTTCCCAGCTTGCGTCATTGGAAATTCTTTTTCTATTGCCAAAACCCTTCACTCCTTCTAGTATTCACAAACCCAATAGATGGTGTAGTAATAAATAAGTGCAAAATCTGCTATTGATTAAAATATATACATGCGCGTTCTTTCTAGAACGCGCACATTTATTTTGCATCACTAATGGAATTTTTATATTTATGCTATTGTTGCACAAAACGTAAGATTATGCAATTGGTTAACATGTAATTTTGCCGTTTTGTAATAATCATCGCTAAATGTTATTAATATTTAAAGTTAAAGTTCTTTTCTCATCATATTATTCGGATATACCGGTTTAGCCACTTTGAATTTTACAATTTGCAGCGGGTGGCGTGCCGCATCTAATTCCTGTCCATCCTCATCCCAAATCTTCTCTATTGTTTGAGTAAAGTTCTCAATTTCAGGTCCGAAGAATTCAACTTCCTGCCCCGGTTTAAAATGGTTCCGCTGCTGGAGCGTAACGATACTTGTTTCAGGATCATAATCTAGAACAAGTCCGGCAAAATCGAAGCTTGTCTTTTTGCTATGATTACCAAACATTTGCTCTTTATACCCCGGTACCCCTTCGAAAAATGCCGGAGCGGTTTCCCGATTCGCACATTTTTCCAATTCATCAAGCCATTCCTGCTGAATCACAAAATGGTCCGGATCGGCACAGTAGGTGTCAATGACTTTTCGATAGACGCTCACAACGGTGGCAATGTAGTGAATCGACTTCATTCGTCCTTCAACCTTCATACTGTCGATTCCTAATTCAACAATCTTAGGAATTGATTGAACTAAGGTCAAATCCTTCGGGCTCATGGCAAATGGTGAATCTTCTGCAGCAAATAATGGAACCTCTTCGTTTTCATCCCGCTGATAAAGATCATAATCCCATCTGCATGACTGACAGCATCCGCCGCGGTTTGAATCCCGCGCCGTCATGTGGTTGCTCAGAGTGCAGCGGCCAGAATAGGCAATACACATCGCACCATGGACGAATGTTTCAATTTCGATATCTACTTTTTCTTTCATTAACCGGATTTCCTCAGCACTCGTTTCACGTGCCAAAACAACACGCTGCAGCCCTTCTTCCTTCCAGAATTGGACTGCTTTCCAATTGGATAAGGATTGCTGTGTGCTTAAATGCACTTCAATTTCCGGTGCCAGTCTTTTACACGTTTCAATGATTAATGGATCGGCAACAATAATCCCATGTATGCCGGCCTCTTTTAGACCAAGCATATATTCTTCCAAGCCGGCAATATTCTCATTATGGGCAATAATATTGGTTGTTACATATACTTTTGCTCCATATTTCTTGGCGAACTCCACGCCTTCCTTCATTTCTTCAAATGTAAAATTATCCGCATTTGAACGAAGACCGTATTCCTGTCCGCCGATAAATACAGCATCGGCACCGTAGTGAACGGCAATTTTTAATTTTTCAAGATTCCCGGCAGGTGCCAGCAATTCCGGCTTTTTGACAATAACCCGCTTACCGTCCACGATTTGTGAAATCGGTTCTCTGACAATGGTCATCTTAATCCCCTTTCCTTGTTTAAAAATTTCATTCCTGTACGTTCGCTTATCTATTAATAAACCGTTTCTTTAAAGAAAAAGCCTGTATCTAGCGGACGGTGCGGCGGTTGAATTTCTTCTATTTTCTCCACCCATTCATTCTTCATATCTTCATATGCATCCGGATCTTCCACGCAGGTATCAATCGCCTGACGGTAAAGCTTTGTTACAGCATAAATATATTCTGGGCTTTGCAGAATACCATCGATTTTAAAGGAATCTACGCCCGCCTCAATCAAGTCCTGCAATTCATCAATGATACAAAGGTCAGCAGGACTCATGATATGGGTTCCATTTTCATCTTCAAAAACAGGGTATTTATTTCCCCTTTCTTTATCATGAAGAAACATATCTTTTTCATATTTACGGTTTTGCACTTCAAGGGATTTCCCCTGATATTCAAAATAATTGCCTAAGAGCGATCGCTTCGATTGAAACATGTTCAACATCCCATGCACCTGGACTTCAATTTCTACTTCCGCATGTTCCTTCATTTCGATGATGGCATCCATGTTGATTTCCCGGGCAGCTACGGCACGTTTGGCACCTTTACGTCCCCAGTAGTTACATGTATACCAATTTGTTGCCAATTTCTCTGTATCCCAATGCAGCGGTAAATTCGGCGCCGCCTCTTTTGCGGCCATTAAAACCGCCGGATCGCCAAAAATAACGGCATCGGCACCTGCATGATCCACGAACTCTAAGTAGCCGCCGAGCTCGGGCACTTTGTCATTATGAAACAATGCCGTCATTGCCACATACACTTTTTTTCCTTTTTCATGAGCGATGGCAATAACCTTTTCCACATCCTCACGAGAAAATTCCCCTGCTATCCGCAAACCATATCGTTGTTCTCCGATCACAAATGCATCAGCCCCAGCATCAATCAATGGCAGGATATCATCTACATTTGTTGGTGTTACTAATAATTCTGGTTTATTCACCCTTTACACCCCTTCTTGCTTATTGCAACTCCGTCACCTACCGGTAAAATCACCGTATCGTAATCAGGATGGCTCATCAGCCACTCATTGAAGTGTTTGATTTTCTTGACGAGCCCGTTTGTTCGTTTATGTTCAATTGTTTCCTCGGCAACCAGGCCTTTAAACAATACATTATCCGTAATAATAATACCGCGTTCTGTCAAGTAACGGGAATAAAGCTCAAAAAAACGCTGATACTGCCCCTTAGCGGCATCAATAAAAATAGCATCATACGGCGCATATTTAGCCGCCTCTTCTTCCATTTCAAGGGCATCACCCTTGATTAAATGAATTTGCTCTCTGCCAAACATGGCGAAATTCTCTTCCGCCATTTCTACCCGTTCCTCATCTCTTTCAATCGTCACGATTGAAACGTCAGGCACAGCATAGGCCATGCGCAAAGCAGAATATCCAATCGCGGTTCCAACTTCTAAAATACGTTCCGGTTCTAATATTCTTAAGATTTGCAGCATCGCTTCCATACCTGCCGGTTCCATAATCGGCACATGATAATCAGCGGCATATTTCTCCATCTTCATGAAAAATTCCGGTCGTTCCGGAATTAGGTTTTCAATGTAAGCATGTATCTTATCATTTTGCAATATGTGTCCCCTCAATCCATTAGGCATGAAAAAAATAGCGTTTCACAGGTCTGCCTACTTCGCCGCACACCTGTGTCTACGCTACTTAACAACGTCCGTTAAAAACACTCTTGTTATTCTATCATACTTCTGCGAAGAATGCCACTTCCCAGCATCCTCTGCTTCTGTATCGTGCATAATCCCTGCCGCACCTGAATCATTATGGGCTGCTGATATGCTCTTCTTTCTTCACATTATGCTCATCATTCGTTTTCGAGAATAATACGTCCCCTTCCGGTGTTGCCAAGAAATATAAATAATCGGTTTCGGCAGGAGAGACAGCGGCCTCAATCGAGGATGTTCCTGCATTGGCAATCGGACCAGGAGTCAGACCAGTATTTTTATAGGTGTTGTATGGTGAATCTACTTCCAAATCTTTATAATAGACGCGATCTTTATGCTCCCCAAGGGCATATAATACCGTTGGATCCGTCTGAAGCGGCATTCCTGCTTTGATACGGTTATAAAAAACACTGGCAATTTTATGGCGGTCAACCTTTTCCGTCGCTTCTTCCTCAATTAAAGACGATATCGTAAGTAATTCATGCACAGTCAATTGTTTTTCTTCCATCTGTCCCCGGTAATCATCGACAACCGATTTTGTTTTATCAAGCATGACTGTGACAATTTCCTCTATCGAAGGGTTTTCAGTATAAAATGGATAAGTGGCAGGAAACAAATAACCCTCAAGCGGATATTTAATGGTCGGTTTAAGCATTTCTTCTGATAAAACATCCGGATATTTCGCAATTAACCCTTCAATAAAAATCGGATCATTCAATTGCTTCATAACATCTTCCTGATTTCGTTTCGTCTTTTCCGCAATAATCGTTGCAATTTCCTCCAGCTTTTTCCCCTCTGGAATCGTTATCTTAAATACCACTTCCTGCATAACCTTTCCAGTCTTTAAGCTGTCGACAATCTGCTCGATTGTCATCGAAGGCTCCATTTCATATTCCCCGGCCATAAAACCCGTTTCATTATTAAACTTCACATAATATTTAAACACACGGGCATTCTTGATAACACCACTATCTTCCAGCATTTGGGAAATAGTAGAAACTCCCGAACCAATTGGGATCTTAACTAGAATCTTTTGATTACTGTCAGGATCTACCGGTTTTAATGCTGAATGTACGTATAAAAAACCGCCTCCAAAAATCAACAGCGCTAAGAGTAATAAGGAAGCTGAGATAATCGTTACAATCTTACGCACAAGCTTTGCTTCATTCTGTCTTTCGATTAATTCCTCCGTCATATCAGAATTTTTACCATCTTTCTTGCCGGAAACCTTCATTTTCCCCCTCCATTCATCAGGGTGTTGCCTTTTTCTCGAATCATTATACTATATTTTTACGCTATAGTAATTAAATTACAAAAAAATGACCGGTCATATTTTATGACCGGCTTGAATCCATTACTCTTCCTCTTCGTCAAGAAATGTATTGAGCATTTCTTCTACTAAGTCCCATTCTGCATCGGTTTCAATTGGCATTAATTCGCCGTCATCACCGTTTTCATTTGGAGTAAAAGCAGATGCATGAATTTCGATCTCTTCATCATCGTTCTCATCGTTACCAACAGGATAGTAAAGAACATATGATTTTCCAAATTCTTCAGAGTCAAATGTAAACAGCACTTCACAAAGCTGCTCGTTTCCCTCATCATCCACAACTGTAATATTATTTTCGCCGTGATTCATTTTATCACCTCATTCATTTTGACTGGCTATCTAAATATCCTTGCAGGATCATAGCTGCTGCCATCTTATCAATCACTTTTTTGCGTTTTTTTCGGCTGACATCCGCTTCGAGAAGCACCCGTTCAGCAGCGACTGTTGTCAGTCTTTCATCCCAAAGGATAACCGGGAGTCCAAACCGTTTCCGTAACTCCTCGGCATAAAACTGACTTGCCTCGCCGCGCGGACCGATAGTGCCATTCATATTTTTTGGCAGACCTACCACTACTTTATTGACCTCATATTCTTCAATGAGGCTGCCGATCGCATCAAAGCCATACTGCTCTTCTGCTTCATTAATTTCTAATGTTTTCAAGCCTTGAGCAGTCCAGCCAAACGCATCGCTCATCGCTACGCCAACCGTTTTGGAGCCAACATCTAAGCCCATTGTCCTCATATATGACCCCTTTACTCTATCCCTTATTTTCCTTTAAATAAGATTTCATCAGCTCTTCAATGATTTCGTCCCTCTCGAGCTTGCGAATCTTATTTCGTGCATCGCGATGTCTTGGAATATATGCCGGATCACCGGATAGCAGGTAGCCTACAATTTGGTTTATTGGATTATATCCTTTTTCCTGCAGGGCATCATAGACTTGAAGCAAAACTTCTTTCACATTATGCTCAACAGGCTCTTCAGGAAAATTGAATCTCATCGTTTGATCAAATGAGCTCATCATCTACACCTCACTTTTTGTAGAAGAAAAACAACATCAATAGATTCATGAGAAATAACTAATGTATTCGTCTTCCGTCAACCATACTTATAGTTACCTACATTTTACACTACTTTGTGACATTATCAAACGGATTTTACCCATTCTTCAACATATTGTAAAGCTGCATCAAGCTGTTCCGGATTTTTCCCTCCGGCCTGCGCCATATCTGGACGTCCGCCGCCGCCGCCGCCGCAGCGAGATGCCACTTCTTTAATTAGTTTACCGGCATGGAACCCTTTATCAATTAAGTCCTTCGATACTCCGGCAATTAAATTGACCTTTCCTTCTGCTGGACTGCCAAGAACGATAATCGCAGATGGAAGTTTCTGTTTCAAATCGTCTGCCATGTTACGAAGATTATTCATATCTGTTGCTTGAACCTTAGCCGCTAAAACAGGTATACCATTGATATCCTTGACTTTTGAAACGAGACTTCCCGCTTCAATATTACCCAATTTCGCTGCTAATGATTCATTTTCACGCTGTAATTGTTTGATTTCTGTATTCAGTGCTTCAATTCTAACCGGTACATCTTTTACATTTGTTTTTAGTTTCGATGCTGCTTCTTTTAAGAAGCCGATTTGTTCATTTAACATATTGTATGCCGCCTGTCCGGTTACCGCCTCAATTCGGCGTGTACCCGCCCCGATGCCGCTTTCTGACACAATTTTGAACAAACCGATAACAGCTGTATTTGGAACATGACAGCCTCCACAAAGTTCAAGACTGAAATCACCGACTTTGACAACGCGGACGATGTCGCCATATTTCTCGCCAAAGAGCGCCATTGCTCCCATTTCCCTTGCTTCATTGATCCCTTTAAAATCAATATCCACATGAATGCTTTTCCAAATTTGTTCGTTGACCATTTCCTCCACTTTTTCCAGTTCTTCCGGATGTACTTGTCCGAAATGCGAAAAGTCAAAGCGCAGACGATCTGGTTCTACTAAGGAGCCTGCCTGATTAACGTGTGATCCCAGTACTTCCTTCAATGCTTTTTGCAGCAAGTGTGTCGCTGTATGGTTTTTAATAATTTTTGCACGTGTTTCTGCATCAATTGCTGCTTGTACAGTTGTATTGACCTTTAAAGTCCCTTCCGTCACAATGGCACGATGCAGATGCTGTCCATTTGGCGCCTTTTGCACATCTTGAATTTCAGCCTTAACTCCGGCAGCTGTGATCGTACCTTTATCGGCAATCTGACCGCCGCTCTCAGCATAGAATGGAGTCTTATCAAGGATGAATTGAATTTCTTCTCCTGCCGCCGCTTCTTGAACCACCTGACCTTCTTTTAACAGCACTGAGACATTTGCCGTCACTTCCAGGTTGTCATAGCCAATAAACTCACTCTCATTCTTAATATCCGTGAGGACACCACTTTGTACATGCATGGAGTCGACATCAGCGCGTGCCGAACGGGCTCTTTCCCTTTGCTGCTCCATTTCCGCTTCAAATCCTTCATGATCAATGGTCATCCCTTCATCTTCCGCATATTCCTCTGTTAATTCAACCGGGAAGCCAAATGTATCATATAAACGGAAAATATCCGCGCCGGAAATGACTGTGCTGCCTGAGTTTCTCTCCTGCTTAATCACTTCGGAAAGAATCGCTAACCCCTCATGCAATGTTTCATGGAAACGATCTTCTTCATTTTTAATCACCTTTTCGATGAAGGCACGATTTTCTTTTACCTGAGGGTAGAAATCAACCATGATTTCACCGACAACGGAAACTAACTCATACATAAATGGACGTTCAATCCCGATTTGTTTTGCATAACGAACTGCACGTCTTAGCAGGCGGCGGATGATATAACCTCTTCCTTCGTTAGAAGGCAGTGCGCCGTCCCCAATCGCAAATGCCACCGTTCTGATATGGTCGGCAATTACTTTAAAAGCGACATCATGTTCTGTACTTGCTCCATATTTTGCCCCGGAGATTTCTTCTGTGGCATGAATAATCGGCATAAATAAATCCGTATCAAAATTAGTCGGTACATTTTGCAGGACAGAAGTGATGCGCTCAAGTCCCATCCCTGTATCAATATTTTTCTTTGGCAGCGGGGTATAAGTGCCATCAGGATTATGGTTGAACTCAGAGAAGACTAAGTTCCAAATTTCTAAATAGCGATCATTCTCACCGCCAGGATAGTTTTCAGGATCTGATGGATCGTTACCGTATTCAGGACCGCGATCATAGAATATTTCTGTATTTGGACCGCTTGGACCTTCACCAATATCCCAGAAGTTTCCTTCTAAGCGGATAATTCTTGCTTCAGGAATCCCGATTTTCTTTTTCCAAAAATGAAAGGCTTCTTCATCCTCAGGATGGATCGTGACGGAAAGCTTATCTTTTTCCAAGCCGAGCCACTTTTCATCCGTTAAGAATTCCCACGCCCAGTCAATGGCTTCTTCTTTAAAATAATTTCCAATCGAGAAGTTTCCCAGCATTTCAAAAAATGTATGGTGGCGGGCTGTTTTGCCGACATTCTCAATATCATTAGTACGAATCGACTTTTGGGCATTGGTAATGCGTGGATTTTCCGGTACAACGCGGCCGTCAAAATATTTTTTTAATGTTGCTACCCCGCTGTTAATCCACAAGAGTGACGGATCATCATGCGGAACAAGCGGTGCACTTGGCTCTACTGCATGACCTTTTTCTTTAAAGAAATCAAGAAACATTTGGCGAATTTGCGAACCTGTAAGCTTTTTCAATCTATTTCCTCCTATTTTTTCATGGATCAGCGAACGAAAGTTTTTGTCACACACAAAAAAAGCCCTCTTCCCCAGACAGGGACGAGAAGCTTACTCGCGGTACCACCCTGATTATGAACAGTCAAACACGCTCATCTCTCAATATAGCCTTAACGCGGCGGACGGCAGTGATTAGCTGCACTCAGGATTAGCGCTCTGTTATCCTTCATCTAGAGCCTTTTTCAGCCTAAGAAAGCTCCTCTCTTCCTGTGAAACACACATCAGATGGACTATAACATACTCGTTCCTTCTTCATGTTACATATGTAATATTATTATACTTCGCATTATAGCGATATTTTTTTGAAGTTGTCAACAATCCAGCGGACAAATAATCATTATTCTTCTAAGAGCGGTGTCCGCTTCCTGCCAAAATACTTTCTCAAATGAAGCAGTCCGACTTTGATAACAGCCAGGATAGGAACAGCTAGAATCATGCCGATAATTCCGCCTAATTCCTCCCCCGCAAAAAGTGCCAGCATAATCATCAGCGGATGCATGTGCAGGCTCTTTCCTACAATCAATGGAGAGAGGACATTCCCCTCTAAGAACTGCATCGCAAATACAATTATGACAGTAATGACCATCATCTTCATTGAAATCGTTGAAGCAATAATGACAGCTGGTATCGCCCCGATCACCGGTCCGAAATACGGAATGATATTGGTAATACCGATAATAAGCCCCAGCAATAGCGGGTACTTCATATGGAAGAGCCAAAAGAGAAGTGCGGAAGCCGAGCCGATCAACACACACACAAGCAGCTGTCCCCTGATATAGCTGCCAAGTGATTGATCCACATCACGTAAAAACAAAATTCCTTCTTTTCTCCATTTCCTTGGCGTTAAATACCACACAGCTCTCTTGATTGTTGTATAGTCCTTCAGCATATAAAAGGAGATAAAAGGGATCAGGGCGATCGTAAAGACAGAGTTTACAACCTCAACCATTGAATTTAAGACATTGGTCAACATTTCATCGATCCCTTTTTCAACCGAGACGATACCAGCATCCACCCGTTCCTGGATTCCTTCCGGCCATGCTGATGTCTTTTCCTGAATCAGCGCAACAAAGCCTTTATACTGTTCCCCCAGCGCAGGAATGCTTGTCGTTAAATCCTTTATCTGTCTAACAATTTCCGGAAAACCCTTATAAACCGCAAAACCAATTCCACCGAAAAAAATAATATATATAATAAATACAGCTATTCCTCGATGAAAACCGCCGGCATGGATCCGTTCCACAATGGGATGCAGAAGATAGGTGATAAATGCCGAAATGACAAATGGCAGAAGAATATTGAAAACAACCGTGACGATCGGCAGCCAAATCCCCTGTAATTTGATAAAGATAAATACAGTAATAAATAAAAGGAGTAAAAATCCAAGACGGTAATACCATTTAATCCGGATATCCAATCAACTCGCCTCCTTTTACTATTGTGAAGACAAGTGATATTTTTATACATGAAAAGGGACAACCTGATACGGTCATCCCTTTGCCTTTAAAACATTGATTTGATTCCTTTTTTCAATCTTCTCATATTCCGGTTTGAAATGACATTATTTTTTTGGAGATAGTTATAGGCAACAAAACCTGCTCCTAAAGTCAGCATGGAAGTTAATGTTTTATTCATCATTTTCACCCCTGGATTTTATAAGATAAATCTCCGTTCATCCTCTTCAAACAAATCATCAAGGGAGCTTAAGGTGCCATCTTCTTCAACCTGATGGGTATGAATGAGACCTTTGGCTAAAGTCAATTCAATAAAACAATTCCAGCAATAATACTGATTGATGCCAATTTTGCCTATATCCTTGCTTTGGCAGTTGGGACATGTAAGCATCGGGAAAAAACACCTCACCATTATTTTACATTTATTATGATGGCGTCCTTCCCAATTGCTGGCGGCTGCTCGGCTCTGATCACACGTTTACCTTCCATAATATCTGAAAAGAAGCCATCCGATATCTCATACCCTATAATCGTTCCCACTTCTTCCAGAAAATATACATCCTCTAAAAAGCCGAGTCTCTCGCCCTCTGTTGTCATCATCATTCTGCCTAAAAGCCGTTCTCTATTTTCGATTGTGTAATTGTCTGATACCTGTAAAGGCTCCATTACAGCCCTATCTTCAATCATGACCCCATCAAAGCCAAACGAAGATACTTTTTGCACGTCTAAAAATAAGGTTTTTTTGAGTATTAGCCCTTTTTTTACGAGCAGTCCCTTAACCATTCCCTTACTGGATACACATAAATCATTGACTTCTCCGATTTTGGCACCTGTTTTTAATTCAAATATCGGAAGACCTTTTAATAACGAAAATGTCCGCAAAGTTAGTCCCACCCTTCGAACATTTATTATCTTTGGTCTTAATGCAAAAAATCATGTGAAGTAAGGTTTTCCATTCATTTTTAAGCCATAAAATGATACGGGGTGATATCATCCATGCCAATCATGGGATCGACATTCATCAGCATTTCTTCATAGGATAAATTCAACAATGGGTCTTGATCTTCTCCGCGGGCTTTTTCCGCAAGCGGGGGACATTCAGCGATCAGCTTTTCTGAAAGGGTCGTCAGACGGGTTTGCTCATCAGCCCGCTGAATTCCCTGCCTGAATGCTTCCTCTTCCCCGCATATAATCAAAAACCTTTTACTTCTTGTAATCGCCGTATAAATCAGATTTCTTCGCAACATCCGGTAATAGCTTTTGACGATTGGCAGGATCACAATTGGAAATTCACTTCCCTGTGATTTATGCACCGAACAGCTGTAAGCAAGGGTGATTTGGTTTAAATCCTGTCTAGTATACGTCACTTCTATCCCGTCAAAGGAAACGACCAGCATATCCTGCTTCTCCGTATTTTCCTTTGCATAAAATACAGCCACAACTTCCCCCATATCGCCATTAAAGACATGATTTTCCGGCTGGTTTACGAGCTGTAATACTTTATCGCCGACGCGGTATTTGGTATCGCCAAAGGAAAGTTCTTTCCGGGAACCGTCAGGGTTTCCATTTAATACTTCTTGAAGGATCGTATTAAGGCGGTCAATCCCGGCAGGTCCCTTGTACATCGGGGCCAGCACTTGAATATCACGGGGAGGAAATCCTTTTTTGACCGCGTTCAGGACCACTTTTTCAATCACATTGGCTACTTGTGCACTATTACATTTAATAAAGGACCGATCAGCCTGCTGGGCAGTGACATTTTCCGGAAGCCTTCCCTTTTTTATTTCATGCGCCAGGTCAATAATCGAAGACCCTTCTGCCTGGCGGTAAATATCGGTTAAACGAATAACAGGGATGACTTCAGAGCGAAGCAAATCCTTTAATACTTGTCCGGGACCGACCGATGGCAGCTGGTCTTCATCTCCGACAAGGATGACTTGAATTTTTTCCGGCAGCGCCTTAAATAAGCGGTTCGCCAGCCAGATATCGACCATCGAGGTTTCATCGACAATTAATATTTTTCCCTCTAATGGGTTTTCCTCATCATGATCAAAGCCGCCGCTTCCGTTCCAGCCTAATAAACGGTGAACCGTCACGGCAGGGAGTCCAGTGGATTCCGTCATTCTTTTAGCGGCCCTTCCCGTTGGGGCACAAAGGATGAAAGGAAATGGCTCTTCTTTCTTATAGTCTTTCGGATCGAGCGAACAGCCGTGAAGGTCCGCGTATAATTCAACAATCCCTTTAATGACCGTCGTTTTCCCAGTACCGGGACCACCGGTTAAGATTAACAAGGGGGACATTAATGCCGTTTGGATCGCCTCTTTTTGGGTTGGGGCATACTGGACGGAGATCCGTTCTTCCAGGTTTCCAAGTGCAAGCAGGAATTCCGACTCAGGAAATTGCTGTTCATATTCTGTTTGTTCAAGCAGTTTTTTGATGCTGGTTACGAGCCCTTTTTCGGAATAATAAAGAAAAGGCAAATAAAAGCGGCTCTCTTCCACAATCATTTTTCCTTCTTCCTCAAGCGCAAGCAATTGCTTATTGATATCGGCAAATCCAATTTGGTCACGTTGATTTTCTTCAAGGAGTTTCTGCACGCTGAGAAGCAGATTTTCCGCCTGGACATATACATGCCCCGTCTGCATGCATTCTCTTTCCAAAATATACAAACAGCCTGCTTTGATCCGATCAGGATGATTACCGCTGATTCCGAGCTGGAATCCAAGTTCATCGGCACGGGCGAAGCCGATTCCTTCCACATCTTCGACCAATTTATATGGATTCGTCTGAATCACATCAATGGTGGTTTCTTTGTAAGCCTGATAAATTTTCATCGATAATTGCGGCCCAAAGCCGTATTGATTTAAGATAATCATTGCCTGCTCAAGCCCTTGATGCTCCATGAGAGTATCGTATAACTCCTTCGCTTTATCAGGGGCCAGTCTCGGAACCGTATCTAATAAAGAGGGCTGATTTAAAATCTTGGAAATGGCGTTTTCCCCCAGCGTTTCAACAATTTTTTCAGCTGTTTTCTTTCCAATCCCTTTAAACAACTCACTGGAAAGATAACTGATCACTCCTTGCTTTGTCTGTGGGATATCCTTGCGGAAATGGGTGGCATGAAATTGTAGTCCAAATTTAGGGTGATCCTTTAGTTCACCAAAAAACATATAATTCTCATGCTCATGAATTTTTGGAAAATAGCCGGTGATCACCGCTTCTTTATCATGATAATCTTCATTCGTCTCTTCCAGTCGAATGCGCAAAACAGTATATAAATTTTGCTCATTATGAAAAATCGTGACAAGCGGCTGCCCTTTCATAAACTTTCCTTGTTCGGCAAATAAATCAAGCGAATCCTGCCTTTCCACTAAAAACACCCCCTTTATATAGTCGAAATCGAAGCTGTGCAAACAATCTTTTAACTTGGTACTATTAATGCTTCAAATGGTCAATTCCCTTTTCGATTAAATCTTTGCCATAGCCTGCTAATAAATGGTCCGGCTGAATTTGCAGTGCTTTTTCAAACATTAAGAGCGCCTTGTCGCCTTTTTCTTTATAGCCGTAAGCAACACCTAAATTATAATAGGCATCGGCATGCTCAGGCTCCATACTGATGCATTTCTCAAATTGAACCATCGACTCTTCGATATACAGCTGATTTGCGAGGCAAAGTCCATACTGGAAGAAGCCTTCTGCATCGTTTGGATTTAATTCAGTGCATCTTTGAAAATACGGGAGAGCCTGAAGATGCTGCTCGAGACCAAGCAGCGACATGCCAAGCATAAAAAAGTTATCGGCTGTATCCAATCCTTTTTTCAGGGCCGTTTCATAAAAAACTTTTGCCTGCTCGTAATCTTCCTTTTCATAAAATAAGTTCCCTGCGCTGTAATAAGCAGCAGCGGAATTTTCATCTAAAGAAATCGCTTTTTGGAAAAATTTTAGCGCCTTGTCATCATTACCTGTTGCTGACAGAACATTGCCGAAATTTATGTATAAAACAGGGTTTTCCGGATCTGCCTCGATCGCTTCCATAAAGGCCTTCGCGGCCTCTTCCCATTTTCCTTCCTGCATATATTGAATTCCTAATTGGTTCTTATCCATTTTTTCACTCCATCTTATCGTCATAAATAGTCTTTTTTCTAACATAAAAGTATAGCATAGTTTTATCGATAAAATAACAATAACCCTGATTCTGTGCAGAATCAGGGCAAACTTTTAGCCAACATAAGTAAGACGTTCATTATTTTTAAAAACATGATCAATAGTTCCGCCGCCAAGACATTCGTCCCCGTTGTAAAAGACAACAGCCTGTCCAGGTGTAACGGCGCGAATCGGTTCAGCAAAGATCACTTTCACCTTTTGATCCTCTAATATTTCAACCGTTACCTCATTGTCCGGCTGGCGGTATCTGAATTTCGCCGTACAAGAAAAACTTGCCGGCTTTTCACTGTCAGACACCCAGCTGACGTTGACGCCGATAATAGAGGTGGAATATAGTTTTTCATGATGGAAGCCCTGCCCGACATAGAGAACATTCCGCTTTAAGTCTTTGCCAATGGCAAACCACGGCTCCCCTGCACCGCCGATGCCAAGACCGTGGCGCTGACCGATCGTATAATACATGAGACCATCATGCCGGCCGACCACTTTGCCATCAAATGTTTCCATATTCCCCGGCTGGGCTGGCAAATACTGACTCAAAAATTCTTTGAAATTTCGTTCCCCAATAAAACATATGCCGGTACTGTCCTTTTTCGCTGCCGTTGCCAGGTTTGCCTCTCTGGCGATCTCTCTTACTCTTGATTTTGGCAAATCACCAATTGGAAACATCACCTTAGATAATTGCTCATGTGTCAGCTGATTCAAAAAATAGGTCTGATCCTTATTCTCATCTACACCACGAAGCATTTTATACTCACCATCGCGGAATTCCACTCTGGCATAATGTCCTGTTGCCAGATAATCAGCTCCGAGATTCATCGCATGCTCCAAGAAGGCTTTGAATTTAATCTCCTTATTGCACATCACATCAGGGTTTGGTGTTCTGCCTGCTTTATATTCATCTAAAAAGTAAGTAAATACTTTGTCCCAATATTGCTTTTCAAAATTTACAGCATAGTATGGAATGCCGATTTGGTTGCATACCCGGATCACGTCATTATAATCCTCTGTGGCAGTACAAACACCAAACTCGTCTGTATCATCCCAGTTTTTCATAAAAATGCCAATGACATCATATCCTTGCTGCTTTAACAATAGGGCAGCAACTGAAGAGTCGACACCTCCGGACATCCCCACAACTACACGTGTATCCTTTGGTTCCTTCACAGTGTCTCCCCCTTTCTATCCTTTTATTTTTTCGTCAGACGGCGAACGATTTTCACCATCTCTTCTCCGACCTGTTTTATCTGTTCTTCTGTATTATCCATTCCAAAACTAAAACGAATAGAATTTGTCAATTCCTCTCTATCCTCGCCAAACATGGCGACAAGGACGTGGGAAGGTTCAACAGATCCCGCTGTACATGCCGAACCGCTGGACGCTGCAATTCCGGCCAAATCAAGATTAACAAGCAGTGCTTCCACATTTGTACCAGGAAAGCTGATATTGATCACATGAGGCAGGGATTTCTCTAACGTGCCATTCAAATGAAACGCGGCGTTTCCAGCCTCTAATTCTCCTAGCAGTATTTGTTTAAATTGTGAAAGTTGTTGTTTTTTGGCATGAAGCTGCTCCCCAGCGATTTGAGCTGCTGTGAAAAAACCAGCAATAGCAGGAACATTTTCTGTCCCTGCACGTCGTTTTCGTTCCTGTTCTCCGCCGTAAAGACGCGGGGACAACTTCAAACCTGACTTCACATATAAAAAACCAATGCCCTTCGGACCATTGATTTTATGGGCTGAAGCACTTAGCAAATCCACTTTAAGCTCATGAACATCAAGCTTCTCCACTCCATAAGCCTGTACAGCATCTGTATGAAATAAGGCCTGATGCCCGGCAAGCAATTCCCCTATTTCGGCAATCGGCTGAATGGTTCCGACTTCATTATTTCCATACATAATCGTAACCAATATGGTTTCATCACGCAGTGCCTGACTGAAGTCAGCAAGTGAGATGGCACCTGTTTCATCGACAGGTAAATAAGTCACCTCATAGCCTCTTTTCTCTAATTCATGGCAGGCATGAAGAACGGCGTGATGCTCGACTTGAGTTGTAATAATATGGTTTCCCTTATGAATATTTACCTCAGCGGCACCAAAGATAGCGAAATTATCGGCCTCTGTACCGCCGCTGGTAAAAACGATCTCCGCTTCATCAGCACCAATACTTTTGGCAATACCGAAACGAGCTTCATCAACTATTTTCCTTGCCTCCCGTCCAAAGGAGTGAATACTGGATGGGTTTCCAAAAATATCTTTCATCGTCTGTGTTATTTTTTCAATAACTGCCGGGTGCATGGGTGTTGTTGCCGCATGATCGACATAAATCCGTTCCAAATTTTCCACCTTCTTTTAAATGTAGAACATATACGAATCGACATCGCCTTCGTCTTTATGGTTAGCCAAATCTTCGATCGTTGTACTGTCTAGTACATCTTTGACAGCATCCCTGATTCTTATCCATAATGCCCGTTTTACCGGTTCTTCATCTTCAATTCCCTCAACCGGGGTAATCGGTCCTTCGAGAACGCGGATAATATCGCCTGTTGTAATTTTTGATGGCTTATCCGCTAAAATATAGCCGCCATAGGCGCCGCGGATGCTTTTTACCAGTCCCGCATTACGAAGCGGAGCAATCAGCTGCTCCAAATAATGTTCGGACAGGTCATTCGCTTGGGCAATGGATTTAAGCGAAACAGGTCCCTCGCCGTATTTTTTTGCCAATTCAATCATAATGGTCAGGCCATAACGACCTTTAGTAGATATTTTCATCATTGCACCTCTCTTTAAAGATTAATAAATTCCTTGATGAGTCTCTTTATTTAATTTTGTTAAAATGATATCCGTCAAACGCTGGCATTGCGGCAGAGCATAACCAGAAATCGTGCCAAGCATAAAGCTAATCACAATCGTTCCCCAATATACCGGACCGCCTATGAGCCAGCCGGAAATTAACGCAAGGATCTCCATGGCATTTCGGACATACCCGATCTTCCAGCCTGTTTTCGAAGTTACCGCCAGCATTAGGCTGTCCCGGGGTCCTGCCCCCAGCTGGGCCGAAATATAGATCCCCATCCCATAGGCGCTGAGGATTAAGCCGGTGGCAAACATCAATATTTTTCCAATAAGAAAAGATGGAGTTTGCATAAAAGGCAACAGCATATACATATCGATAAACAAACCAACGAGAATCATATTAAGAAATGCACCAAATTGTGGTATTGATTTGGAAATAAGGGCTGAAAGCGTTAAAATAAAAAGACCTGCGATAATATTCCAGGTTCCAATTGTTAAACCAAATTGCAAAAATAATCCTACATGCAGTACATCCCAAGGTGATGGTCCAAGATCCGCGATAATGAGGAAAACAATTCCTAAAGACATAATTAATAAACCGATAAGGTAAATCATAAACCGCGGACCAATTTGACCTTTTCTTTTTTGCATCAATATTTCCAACCTTATTTTATAAAATAAAAAGCCGATAATCCGTAGTATTTAAATAGACTTTTACAATTATATCACAAATTCTATAAATAAGGCACCGTTTTAAAGGAAAGCCGAAGCCGTTAGCTCCTTAGCGATATTCATGTCTATTGCTGCTTTTTAAATTGCTGCAGTTTATGATAAATCGCCGCCATTCTTTTTTCTTCCCCCGCGTCCAGCGGATGATAATATTCGGTCCCTTTTAAATTAGAAGGTAAATAATCCTGATTCACCCAGCCGCCAAAGGTACCGAGCGGAAAATCATGCGGGTACTGATAACCAGTATGACCAAGCTCCTTCGCCCCTGCATAGTGGGCATCGCGCAAATGTTTTGGAATTTCTCCTACTTTCCCCTTGCGTATCCCGTCAATCGCCTCATCTAATGCTTTATAGGCTGAATTGGATTTCGAAGATAAGCACATTTCCACCACGGCCGCTGCAAGCGGGATCCTTGCTTCAGGCAGACCAAGACGTTCACTAGCCATGGCCGCCGCCAGTACATGACTTCCGACAGCAGGATTGGCAAGACCAATGTCTTCAAAAGCAATAACCAGCAAACGGCGGTTAACGGAAACTAAATCGCCGCTCTCTAACAGGTGGGCTAAATAATATAGGGCGGCGTTGACATCACTGCCGCGGATGCTTTTCTGCAGGCTTGATAATAAATTATAATAATGCGAGCCCTTCTTATCCCCATACACACCGACTTTAGTAATCATCCCTGCAATCGTCTCATTCTCTATGATAAATGTTTCATTTTCCTGATCGGAAGCGTACACAATCGATTCAAGCATGGTAAGGGCTTTGCGGGCATCGCCGTTCGCTCCTTCGGCGATCATCTCAATCTGCTTGTCACTTATTTGGATCGCGTGTTTTCCAAGACCCTTTTTCTCATCTTTTATCGCTCTTTGAATTACTTCTGCAATATCCGCACTTGTCAGCCGTGTCAGCTGCAGAATTTGTCCGCAGCGGCTGCGAATGGCCGGATTCACATCATGGAATGGATTTTCTGTGGTTGCTCCAATTAATACAATGGTTCCATTCTCTACATGCGGGAGAAGATAATCCTGCTGTGCCTTATTAAAACGGTGGATCTCATCTAAAAACAGGATCAACTTACCAGTCAGGCGTGCTTCCTGGACAACCTCCTCAACATCTTTTTTCCCTGATGTTGTAGCATTTAAGGCAATAAAGGGGATTTTTGTTGTACCTGCAATGGCATGTGCCAAGGATGTCTTTCCAATTCCCGGTTCGCCGTATAACAGCATCGACGGGACATAGCCATTTTTGATCATTTTATAAAGGGAAGTATTCTTTCCAATAATATCCTTTTGACCGGCAACCTCATCAATCGATTCCGGCCGCATGCGATACGCCAGTGGTTCTCCATTCAATCCGATAACCCCCATTTAACTTCTTTACCAATTATATCGTAAAGTCCAATCCCATTAAAGCTAGCTGACCGATTAGAAATGCCGCAATGAAGCGATAAAACAGAAGGAGAGTTATCCGAAAAAGTGCAAAAAAGACGCTGGATTTAAGCGTCTTTTACATCTTTAACCGTTTGGATTTTAATATCGCTTAGTAACTGCCTTACCACATAGCTAGCCATGATCAGTCCGGCCACGGAAGGGACAAAGGCATTGGAGGAAGGAGGCATTTGTGCCTTGCGGATTTCTGCGTCATCTTTTCCAACCACCTTGCGCACATCTTCACGGATGACAATCGGACTTTCATCTGAAAAAACAACCGGAATGCCTTTCTTTATTCCCTCTTTTCTTAAACGGGTGCGAATCACTTTAGCGATTGGATCGGTATGGGTTTTTGAAATATCGGCAATTTGGAAGCGAGTTGGGTCCATTTTATTGGCCGCTCCCATGCTTGAAATCAGCGGAATTTTTCTTGCTAGACATTCTTTCATCAAATGAATTTTATATGAAATTGTATCAGAAGCATCGACAACAAAATCCAATTGATGAGAGAAAATCTCCTCATATGTTTCTTCTGTATAAAACATCTTCAACGCAATAACTTCACAATCCGGATTAATATCAGCGATTCTTTCCTTCATTAATTCTACCTTTGGTCTGCCAACCGTCGAAAGCAAAGCGATAATCTGACGGTTCACATTGGTAATATCGACATCATCCTTATCAATCAGAACCAGTTTGCCGACACCCGAACGTGCCAGCGCCTCAGCAGAAAAAGTACCAACTCCGCCAATACCCAAAATGGCCACGGTGCTGTTTTTTAACTTTTCCAAGCCTTCTTTTCCTATCGCTAATTCGTTTCGTGAAAATTGATGTAACATAAAACCAACTCTCCCCTAATATCCTACTTATCTTATATATTTTCCTGATAATTAATATATCATACCTCAGGTGAATTCGAAATTCATATTTCAGCAAGAGTCATGAAAAAAAACCATGCGATAATCGCATGGTTTTTAATACTTAAATTATGTATTGAGAGAGTCCCAATTGTGCCGTAGTTAGATTCCCTCGTTTTGATCCTGCTCTCAGCAGGTGGGTATTCTGTCCCGATTGTTGTAAGTCCTCGTGGAAAGGCATTTACGCCAAACGGTCACTCCGAATTCCCAAGGGTAAAATGTTAGGTCAAAATTTCAGGTTACCCAACGAACACTTCAGGACTCTCTTAAAGCTTGTCTTTATGATAGCATAATTCTAACATTCATTCAATAAAATCACTTGTGAATCTTCTGTTCACTTTTTGATATTTGTTGAAAGATGCAGTTCAATTAATTGCGCGGTACTTACTTCACTAGGCGCATCTGTAAGCAAATCGCTGGCGCTCGCCGTTTTCGGGAATGCGATTGTATCACGCAGATTTGTTCTTCCTGCCAGCAGCATGACAAATCGGTCAAGACCCAGGGCAATTCCGCCGTGCGGAGGAGTACCGTAATCAAAGGCATCTAATAGGAAGCCGAATTGACTGATTGCTTCTTCCTCTGTAAAACCTAATGCTTTAAACATTTTGTTTTGTACATCTCTTTCATAAATACGCAGAGAGCCTCCGCCAAGCTCGTAGCCGTTTAAGACAATATCATACGCTTGAGCACGTACTTTTTCCGGTTCTGTTTCAAGAAGAGGAACGTCTTCGCGTACAGGCATTGTAAATGGATGGTGGGCCGCAGAGAAACGGCGTGCATCTTCATCATACTCCAAGAGCGGCCAATCTGTAACCCAAAGGAAATTGAATTTACTTTCATCAATTAAGCCCATATCTTTTCCAATTTTTAAACGTAATGCTCCTAATGCATCGGCAACAATTTTCTTCTTATCGGCAACAAAAAGAATCAGGTCATCTTTTTCTACACCCAAAACTGTATTCAATGCTGCAAGCTCTTCTTCACTAAAGAATTTCACAATTGGCCCTTTTAAGCCGTCATCTTCGGCTTTTAACCACGCAAGTCCTTTCGCGCCATAACGAGCTGCAAATTCAGTCAGACCGTCAATATCTTTACGTGAGTATTGAACCGCGCCGCCTTTGACATTAAGTGCTTTAACCTGTCCGCCTTTTGCCACGGCACCGGCAAATACTTTAAAACTGGAGTTTTGGAATACTTCGGAAAGATCATTTAATTTCAGTTCAAATCTCGTATCCGGTTTATCTGAACCATAGCTTCCCATTGCTTCATCATACGAAATACGAGGGAATGGAGCCGGAATATCGAGACCTTTTACTTCCTTCATAATTCTTACGATCATCTTTTCAGTGAGCGTTTGGATTTCCTCAGCACTTAAAAAGCTTGTTTCCACATCCAGCTGGGTAAACTCAGGCTGGCGGTCTGCGCGCAAATCCTCATCACGGAAGCAGCGGGCAATTTGATAATAACGTTCCACACCGCTGACCATCAATAATTGCTTGAATATTTGCGGAGACTGTGGCAGCGCATAAAATTCACCTGGATGCACACGGCTTGGCACTAAATAGTCACGGGCACCTTCCGGAGTACTTTTCGTTAAAATAGGTGTTTCGATATCAAGGAAGCCTTCCCCATCAAGATAATCGCGCATCACTTTTGTTACTTGATGGCGCATTTTCAACGTATTAAACATCGCCGGTCTTCTTAAATCGAGGTAACGATATTTCAAACGTACATCTTCTGAAACCTCTACATCATCTTCAATCATAAATGGCGGTGTTTTTGATTCGTTAATCACCGTCATTCTATCAACCTGCACCTCAATCGTTCCTGTTGATAGATTTGGATTGTAGGTTTCTTCAGCACGGGCAATAACCGTACCTTCTACTTCAACAACATATTCACTGCGGACTCTTTCCGCAACTTCTAATGCAGCTTTATTCACTTCAGGATTAAACACAACCTGTACAATTCCAGTTCGGTCACGTAAATGGATAAAAATTAAACCGCCAAGATCGCGGCGTCGTTGCACCCATCCTTTTAAAATTACTTTCTCACCTATTGCATTTGCAGGTACTTCTCCGCAAAAATATGTTCTTCCTTGCATGGATACTTCCTCCTATTGGTTCAGTTCTTGAAATTTTTCAACAAAGCTTTCTAAATCAATCTGTTTCTGTTCCCCAGATTCCATGTGCTTCACATTGATCACTTTATTATTCAATTCTTCATCGCCTAAAATTGCGACATATTTCGCATTTAAGCGGTCAGCTGCCTTCATTTGCGCTTTAATTTTGCGTTCTAAATAATCGCGCTCCGCAGAAAAACCAGCTAGACGAAGTTTTTGTAAAAGGACGACGGTATAATCCTTTGCATCTTCTCCTAAAGAAACAAGATAGCAATCGATGCCTTTGTTTACCGGAAGTTCAATCCCCTCGGCATTTAAAGCAGCAATGAAACGTTCAATACTAAAGGCAAAGCCTATTCCCGGCGTTTCGGGTCCGCCAATTTCCTCGGTAAGACCATTATAACGGCCTCCGCCGCACAACGTCGTAATCGCGCCGAAGCCCTCTGCATCACTCATAATTTCAAATGCTGTATGATTGTAATAATCCAGTCCTCTTACGAGATTTGGATCGACCGTAAAGGGAATATGTAAATCCGTTAAATATTTTTGCACCTTCGCAAAATATTCTTTGGATTCAGCGTTTAAATAGTCAATGATCGACGGAGCCGATTTCATTAGTTCATGGTCTCTGTCCTGTTTACAGTCTAAAATCCGCATCGGATTCTTTTGCAGGCGGCTTTGACAGTCTTTACAGAACTCACCAATTCTTGGTGTGAAGTGCTCCATTAGTGCAGCGCGATGAGCAGCACGGCTTTCTTTATCACCAAGACTGTTGATAATAAGCTTCAATTTCTTCAAGCCCATACTGTGATAAATGGACATCGCGAGGGAAATAACTTCGGCATCAATCGCCGGGTCTTTGCTGCCTAATGCCTCTACACCGAATTGGACAAATTGGCGGAAACGGCCTGCCTGCGGGCGTTCATAGCGGAACATCGGTCCCATATAAAACAGCTTGACCGGTTGATTGGGACTGCCATACATTTTATGTTCAACAAACGAACGGACCGTTGATGCTGTTCCTTCCGGGCGTAATGTCAGGCTGCGGTCCCCGCGATCCGTAAAGGTATACATTTCTTTTTGCACAATATCAGTTGTGTCTCCTACTCCTCTAGTAAACAATTCCGTATGTTCAAAAATTGGAGTTCGAATTTCGTTATATTGAAATTTTCCACAAAGCTCACGGGCTTTGTTTTCAATATATTGCCACTTTTCTACTTCGCCAGGCAAGATATCCTGGGTTCCTCTTGGTATTTGAATAGACATATAGGTCACTCCTTTCCTTCTATCAGCTCACCTTTATCCTTAAGGCATAACGGAATATGCCCGAAACAATTGGTCTAGAGCAAAAGATAATCAAGTAAAAGTTTTTTCCTTTATAAAGAAGCATACGCAGCAGAAATCTATGAAAGCAAAATAAAAAAGCCCCCGCCGCTTGTATTCATCTGTAATACAAGGGACGAGAGCCTGATTCCCGTGGTGCCACCCTAATTGAAACAATAAATCATTGATCATTTATCATTTCCACTTTTCCAGTTAACGCCTGTACACGTTCCGCCCCTAATAGAGCCATCAAGCATGGATCCTCGTTCAGGGAGAAGCCTTCGAAGTGTTCTTCATTAAGTCATCATGCAGAATCGCTTTCAGCCTACGGCGGTTCTTCTCTATCCATGTGAGATTTAATTACTTTTCTTCATCATCAGCTATTGAATATTTCATTTTCATTTTATCTCTATAATATTACGAAGCTTCCTAACAAATGTCAATAGTGTACAGCTAATTTCGTTCCATTTGCTTCTTCATTTTTCTTACTTCATTGGTAGAAATGCCAAATTCCGAAGCTAATTCCGTGAGACAAGCATTTTGATCTTTTTGGATAAAATCATGAAAATCCATGCCATATAATTGATTTTCACCGGCATGAACAGCCATCCCTTTATTGTTTAACCGCATGTATTGCCCTCCGTTTCATTTAACGGTTATTTTGTTATTTCATCTTCCATAGTTAGTTTTCCCAGATTCCGTAAAAATTTTCATGCGCCGTTTATTTATTCAATTACTTCGAATCTATCTATTCCGATATTCAAGCAGGAAAAGGTCCGTATTGAAGCGAAATATATGACAGACCTGCCTTTGACTTCTGAACTCACGAATGATGATAAAGGGGGATTTGGTCTTGAAGACAAAGTCTGCCATGAAGTGGCTTTTCTGCATTGTTTTCTTACTTCCATGGATAACACCCGAAACGAAAGCAAAGGAACCTGAAAGTACTGTTACAGTAGAAACTGATGATTTAAATGTCAGAAGCGGTCCGGGAATGCACCATGATATCGTCACTACATTAGCAAAAGGGAAGAAGTATCCATTTATTCAACGAGAAAAGGATTGGATTCAAATTCAACTGCCAGATGAAAAAAAAGGCTGGGTTGCCGATTTCCTCGTCACCGTCAATCCAGCTGATGATGGATCCGAAAAAAAATTTACCCATACAACACTGAGTATTTTACATAACGGGACGAATATTAGACAAAGTCCGAGTACTCAGGCGATGATTGTGGAACGGTCCAATGAAGGCGATACGTACGAAGCCGTCCAATTAAAAGATAGCTGGTATCAAATCAAGCTGTCTAATGGGGAAAGCGGTTATGTCGCCAGCTGGATTGTTTCTGAAATAAGCGCTGATTCAAGGACAAAAAAAGAACAGCAAGACAGCAGAGTTTCATTAAAAAATAAAACGATTGTCATAGACCCCGGTCATGGAGGAGAAGATGGGGGGACAGTCGGGAAATACGGCACATTAGAAAAAAGGCTGACTCTCGAAACAGCCAAACAATTAAGCCGTAAATTAGAGGAAGCCGGGGCAAATGTGATTTTAACAAGGAACGGCGATCTCTATCTCCCCTTAACATCAAGAGTCGAAACAGGGTACTACAGAAATGCTGATGCCTTTATCAGCATCCATTATGACAACTCTAAGGATAAAAGTGTCCGCGGCTTAACAACCTACTTTTATCATTCATGGCAAAAAGAACTGGCGGTTGAGCTTCATTCAGCTGCAGTGGATCAAACAAAACAGGAAAACCGCGGAGTCCGTTTCGGCGACTACTACGTCATCCGGGAAAATAATAAAAAAGCCGTGTTAATTGAACTTGGTTACTTAAGCAACCCAGCCGAAGAACTGCTGGTTCGTTCCGATGAATACCAGAAATCCGCCGCAACCGGGATTTACGAAGGTTTAGGGCGCTACTTTAATGAATAGAAAAAAGAGAGCAGACCCATTTAAGTCGGTCAGCTCTCTTTTTTTCAACTCTCCAATAGTAATGTTACCGGTCCGTCATTAATCAATTGAACATCCATCATCGCACCAAATTCTCCCGTTTCCACTTGAACCCCTTTCAAGCGCAGGAGTTCATTAAAGCGTTGATAAAGTTCCAAGGCATAATCGGGCTTTGCTGCGGCCATAAAATTCGGACGACGTCCTTTGCGGCAGTCTCCGTACAAAGTAAACTGAGATACGGAAAGAATACTGCCGCCAACATCTAAGAGTGACAAATTCATCTTGTCGTGCTCATCTTCAAAGATGCGGAGATTAACCACTTTGTCGGCAAGAAATACAGCATCCTCTTCTGTATCATCATGGGTAATCCCGACAAGCAGGACAAGCCCTTTGGCAATACTCCCGACTAGTCTTTCATTTACTTTAACACTTGCTTCCTTGCTTCTTTGGACAACAATGCGCACACGATCACCTTAATTCATAATTCTTCGCACCGCATACAAATCAGGGATTTGTTTAATACGGTCTACTACCTTTTGTAAATGGCTGACATTTAAGATCGAAATCGACATCGTAATCGTCACCATCTTATTGCGGTCTGTCTTCCCTGACACAGCTGAAATATCCGTTTTTGTCTCATTGACTGCCTGAAGTACCTCATTTAGCAGACCTCTTCTGTCGAAACCGGTTATTTCAATTTCCACATTATATTCTTTGCGATCATTCAAGCCGGATTCCCACTCTACCGGGATCAGTCTATCCTTTGCATCATCTGCGACAATGTTTGGGCAGTCTTTTCTGTGCACAGAGACACCACGGCCTTTTGTGATAAAACCAACAATTTCATCCCCTGGTACAGGATTACAGCAGCGGGAGAGACGAATGAGCAAATTCTCAATGCCTTCTACTCTGACCCCGGATTCCCGTTTTTTCTTCGGAGGCAAAGTCTTTAATTCCGATACTGCTTTTGCGACATTTGCTATCTGCTCCTGATCCCGCTTTTTACGCCACTTCTCTGTCAAACGATTTGCCACCTGAAGCGCCGTAATGCCATTATAGCCAACAGCCGCATACATATCTTCTTCGCCGGTAAAATTGAACTTTTCTACGACGCGCTTGACATTATCAGCTGCTAAAATTTCCTTTAAATCAAACTCCATCAAGCGGATCTCTTTTTCAACCGCTTCACGGCCTTTTTCAATATTTTCTTCTCTTCTTTGCTTTTTGAAAAACGCTCGTATTTTATTTTTCGCTTGTGAGGTTTGAGCCAGCTTAATCCAGTCCTGGCTTGGACCGTAAGAATGCTTCGAAGTGAGAATCTCAATGATATCCCCTGTTTTCAATTTGTAATCGAGGGTGACCATCTTTCCATTCACCTTGGCCCCGATTGTTTTGTTGCCGATTTCCGAGTGGATGCGGTAAGCAAAATCAATCGGCACTGAACCGGCAGGAAGTTCAATGACATCCCCTTTTGGGGTAAAGACATAAAGCATGTCAGAGAATAAATCTACTTTCAGCGATTCCATAAATTCCTCGGCATTTGCCGTATCATCCTGGAATTCAAGAATTTCCCGGAACCACGTCAAATTATCCTTAAAGGAGGAACCTTCATTGATCGTTTTTCCTTCTTTGTACGCCCAGTGTGCAGCAATCCCGAACTCAGCTGTGCGGTGCATTTCAAACGTTCGAATCTGGACCTCAAGAGGTTCACCTTTCGGACCAATGACGGTTGTATGCAATGACTGATACATATTAGGCTTTGGCATCGCAATATAGTCCTTGAATCTGCCCGGCATCGGCTTCCAACAGGTATGAATAATCCCTAGTACGGCATAGCAGTCCTTAATCGAATTCACAATGATTCTTATCGCAAGCAAGTCATAAATCTCATTAAATTGCTTATTTTGCAGCGCCATTTTTCGATATATACTGTAAATATGTTTCGGGCGTCCGGAAATATCCGCTTTAATCCCGACATCGTCCATCTGCCCGCGGATTTCCACAACCACATCATCTAAATATTGCAGCCGTTCGGCCCGCTTTTTTTTCATTAAGTTGACAATGCGGTAGTATTGCTGCGGGTTTAAGTATCGTAATGCCGTATCCTCAAGCTCCCATTTTATCTTTGAAATCCCGAGCCTGTTTGCCAGCGGTGCAAAGATTTCCAACGTTTCATTGGAGATTCGTCTTTGCTTTTCAGCCGGGAGATGCTTTAATGTCCGCATATTATGAAGCCTGTCAGCTAATTTAATCATGATGACCCGGATCTCTTTAGCCATAGCGACAAACATTTTACGGTGATTCTCCGCCTGTTGTTCTTCATGTGATTTATATTTAATTTTACCGAGCTTCGTAACGCCATCGACCAGCATTGCCACTTCGTCGCTGAAGGTCTCTTTTAAATCAGCAAGAGTTGCTTCTGTATCTTCAACTACATCGTGGAGAAATCCGGCGGCCACTGTAGGAGGATCCATTTCCAAATCAGCAAGAATTCCTGCCACTTGTATGGGATGGATAATATAGGGTTCACCAGATTTTCTATATTGAAAACGATGAGCATGCAAAGCAAATTCATAAGCCTTTTTAACAAACTCTACATCCTCATCTTTTAAATATGCCCTTGTTCGGTCGATGACTTGTTCGGCGGTTAAAACTTGATCGTTCGCCATAGAATCACCTTTTTATTCAAAATAATCCTTCTTTCATGCTGAATGAAGTTTAAAAGATTGTATTTATTATCGAAAAAAATAGTCAATATGTAAAGCAATAGATTTCATTTTCCAGCAAATAATAAAAATAGAGTAAATACAGCAAAAGAGCGCCCTTTTTTGTAAGCGCTCTTAACCTCTTAAAATGACATTAAGGTTAAAATATTATGACCTTCAAGTTTGCTGCGTCCATCTAATTCAGTTAGTTCAATGAGGAACGCAATTCCCGCTACAACGCCGCCTAACTTTTCCACCAATTGAATTGTAGCTTGAATTGTGCCCCCTGTAGCGAGCAAATCATCTGTAATGAGCACTCTCTGTCCAGGCTGAATGGCATCCTTATGGATCGCCAAAACATCATGACCGTATTCAAGACCATAATTTACTTTAATCGTTTCACGAGGCAGCTTGCCTTCTTTGCGGACGGGTGAAAACCCTAAACCAAGGGCATAGGCCACAGGACAGCCGACAATAAAGCCCCTTGCCTCAGGTCCTACAATCAAATCCACATTCCGTTCACGGGCATACTCTGCAATTTGATTAGTAGCGTATTTAAATGCTTCTCCATTATCCATTAATGGTGTAATATCCTTAAAGCTTATGCCAGGTTTCGGATAATCTTCCACAATTTTAATAAACTTTTTTAAGTCCATTCTTACTTTCTGCCTCCTCTAATTTCACCGCTCCATGAATGACCTGATCAAACCAATTTTTCAATTGCGGATACGATGAAAATAACAATTCCTTTTCCAGTTGAATCTGCGACTGTTTTTTCTGATAGGAAAAGGACTCTGCTAGATCACGTTTAGGTACATTTTTATTTAAAGTAATGAGTCCATTGTTTATTGTAACAAAATCAAGTTCAAAAAACACCTTTGACATAAAATCTACCGTTTCTCTGGTCCAGCCGCGATGCTTTGCCAAATCATTCCCGTATTGCTTCAAGTCAAATGGATTCCTTTTCAGTAATAGGGCATAATACCATTTAAAATGCTCTCTTGTCGGCATAGTCGAGAAAAAGTCGCTTTCTTGTTTATAAAAATGAGCATAGATTCTAGCCGTTTGTTTCCCGGACAGCAGACTGAGCAGCAAATCCTTCTTGTACGGTAAATCAAACAGGACAACATTGCATAAATCAAGGACAGTTTCTTCAGCATATGCAGCGGAGGAAATCCAGATAATTTGCTCATTCGCAATTTTTTTCTGTAATGGAATGACGTTTTCCTGTTGGAAGACAATCCATTTCGTTTGTTCCTGCGGTAGGGTCTCTGACAGTTGCTGAAGATTTCTCGTCCCGCGGCAGTCAAATAACTGCCACTCCTTCACGGACAGATCCTGAACAAAAATTTGCGGCTTTTTTATATTATTCCATTCATTTACAGATAGTTCCCCAATCACCGAAATCTTTGAAGCTGGAGAAATATGATCAGTTAGTTCTCCCAGACCAAAACCAACACCGTCCAGTTTGCTGCCTTCCTGTTCAAATGTGATCTTTAAATGGTTCTTATCTGAACCGATTTTCCTCAGGTTAGCATAATCAACATCATGAATCACAACTTTCGGCTTCGGATTATCCATTCCGTATGGAGCCAATTTATTCATTTCCGCAATCGATTGCAAATGGATATCCGCAAGTCTTACTTCCGTATCAATATTGGTGACTGGAATCAAGTCCTCTTCTTTCAGCTGTTCGTGTGCCAGCTGATTTAACCGAGTGCGTAATTCCTCCACATCACTAATCTGTAATGTCATACCGGCAGCCATTGTATGGCCGCCAAAATGAGGCAGAATATCACGGCAGGTGGACAGGTTTTCAAATAAGTCGAATCCGAGAATGCTTCTTGCCGAACCTTTTGCAAGCCCTTTTTCATTATCATAGCTGAACACAATGGTCGGACGATAATATTTTTCCACAAGCTTCGAAGCAACGATTCCGATCACGCCGGAATTCCAGCCTTCATTCCCGACGATAAGAAAGCGGTTTTCCGCAATGGGGAATTGTTCCTCTACCATTCTCACTGCCTCTTCTGTAATCGCATTGACCAATTCTTTTCGTTCTTTGTTCAATTGTTCAATTTCTTCAGCCATCATTTCAGCCTCAAACGGATCATCAGAAAGCAATAATTGAACAGCCTGATCAGCACTGTCCAGCCTTCCTGCTGCATTAATCCTAGGGGCAATGGAAAAACCGATGGACTCTTCATTCACCGCTGGCTGCTCCACGCTAGCCATTTTAAACAGTGCCTTCAGACCAATATTTTCCGTGTTTTTTAGTTTCTTTAATCCCTTTTGCACAATCAGGCGGTTTTCACCCTTTAGCGGCACTAGGTCAGCAATGGTTCCAATCGCGGCAAACTCAATTAAATGATCAGGCACGCTGCCTAAGAGGGCATGGGCGAATTTAAAGGCGGTTCCTACTCCAGCCAGATGGTGAAAGGGATACGTGCCATTGATAAGCTTAGGATGAATAATAGCTTCCGCCAGAGGCAATTCCGGGCCGGGTTCATGGTGATCCGTGATGATTAAATCGATGCCCAATTCCTTTGCCACAGCTGCTTCATGAAGTGCGGCAATTCCAGTATCAACGGTAATAATGATGCGGAAACCCATCTCATGCGCATGGCGGAAAGCTCCTTCATTCGGTCCGTAGCCTTCAGTAAAACGGTTCGGGATATAAAAATCCACCTGGGCGCCGAGTTCCCTAAGCGTTTTCATCATCACCGTTGTACTCGTTACCCCGTCACAATCATAATCGCCAAAAATCAAAATCGGCTCTTCCTTTTCAATGGCACGGCGAATTCGATTGACTGCACGCTCCATTCCGTCAAAGAGAAATGGATCATGAAACTCCTGCTGCTCGGTATATAAAAAGGCTTTAGCTTCTTCCGGTTCCACTAAGCCTCGATTGACAAGAAGCGATGCCACTAATGGTGTTACTTGTATAGTTTCCGCCAGCCGTTCAATTTGATCTTGTCTGGTTTTTTGCACCATCCAGCGCGTTTTAGATTTTAACATACGTTCACCTCTTTAGATTTCTCATTATACAAAAGTGTTTGTCCAGTTTCAATTTATCTTCCTTCGAGGGACCAATAACAGCTCGAAAAAATAATAACCGCAGTAATTAGATACTGCGGTTAAAGGTGAAAGGATTAAACGACCGGTTCGTCCGTGCGTTTTTTCTTCTCTTTAAATGTAACAAGAACGCCTTTCTTTTTCAATTCCTTCTGTTTCCATTCCACCCAAAGCGGTGTGGCAATGAAAACGGAAGAATACGTACCCACCAAAAGGCCGATTGTTAACGCAACGGCAAAAGAACGAATCGATTCATTGCCGAAAATCATCATGGCAACAACAGAAAGGACAACCATTAATACGGTATTAATGGAACGGCCCAGGGTTTGGCGTAAACTCACGTTGGCAATTTCAATAATTTCCTCTTTCGTTTTGATTTTTCTCCGTTTCTGCATATTTTCCCGCATCCGGTCAAAGGTAACGATCGTATCATTGATCGCATAACCGACAACGGTCAATAATGCCGCAATAAAGGTTAAATCTACCTCCATCCTTGTAATGCTGAAGAATGGAATAATGAAGAATGATGCATAAAGCAAAGCGATTACCGCGGCAACCGCCATTGGCAGTTCAAATCTGAAGGCAACGAAAATAATTAAACCAAGGCATGTAATCAAAAGTCCTTTAAGAGCATTTTTAGCAATTTCTTTTCCGACCGCTGGTGTCACATTGCTGACGTTCGTATCTGCTCCCCATTCCTTGTTAAAATGTGCTTTAATTTCAGCAACCTTCGTTTTGGATAAAAATTCTTCTTTGTCCCCTTTGAAGCGTGCCACCCCGATATTTTGCTTATCTCCGGAAATGACAATGTCATCTGTTACCAGATCCAGCTTCTTCAACTCAGCGGCGACTTCCTCTTTTGTGATCGACTCATTGGCCAAAATTTCTACCCGGGATCCACTGGTAAAGTCTATCGCTAAATTCAATTTCAAGACGGCCAGTAAGATAATTCCGAGTACGAGTAATGCCGCAGAAGCAGTAAGGAATTTTTTCCGCGGTTTAATAAAATCAAAGCGGTCAAATTTAGTTGAAAGGTCAAGCGTATCGATATTTTCTTTCAAATCATGGATGGCTGATTTTTTCACACCGAACCAGAAAGGTTTATCAAATAAACCGCTGTTGACAAATAAACCTAAAAGCCAGCGGGACAAATATACGTTTGTAAAGAAGCTTCCTAATGTCCCAATGATCAATCCTGTAGCAAACCCTTTTACCGAGCTTGTTCCATAAAAGAACAGAACAACAGCCGCTAATAGGAGTGTCATATTGGCATCGGTAACTGTTGAAAATGAATTCGTATTTCCCGCTTTAAAGGCGGATTTAATCGATCGCCCAACTCTTATTTCTTCTTTAATCCGTTCTGCGGTGATAATATTGGCATCAACTGCCGTACCAACCCCGAGAATCAATGCCGCGATCCCCGGCAGCGTCAAGACGACATTCATCCAGTCGAAGATGAGAACCGTTAAAAATAAATAAACGACTAACGTAATGGTGGCAACAAAACCAGGCAAACGATAGTAAAAAATCATAAAGAGGAAAATGGCGGCAATACCAATAATCCCGGCGAAAATCGTTTGCTGCATCGCATGCTCACCGAATTGCGCACCGACGGAAGTTGAATAGATTTCATTTAGTTTTACAGGAAGAGCACCTGCATCTAATATGTCGGCAAGATTAGCCGCTTCTTCGATTGTAAAATTGCCGACAATCGATACGGTATCTTGAGTAAAGACTTCTTTTACAGTTGGAGCCGAAATAAATTTTGGCTTTTCCTTCGCGACTTCATTCTTGAAGGAATCTTTTCCTTCTTCATAGTCTAGCCAAATAACAAGGTAGTTGTTAGGTGCCATACTTACAATTTCCCGGCTGACATCCTCAAATTTCTTGGCACTTTTCAGTTTTAAGGAAACACTTGGATTTCCATTTTGATCGAAGGTTTGCTTTGCCCCGCCTTCCGCCAGGTCAGCACCATCCATCATCAGGCGGTCGTTCGCATCACGAAATGTAAGGTTGGCTTCCGTTGAAAGAATTTCTCTTGCCTGATCCTGGTCTTTCACCCCGGCCAGCTGTACGCGGATCCGGTTATTGCCCTCAATATCAATCTTTGGCTCACTGACACCAAGAACGTCAATACGGCGGTTTAAAGCTTGGACCGTACTGGTCATGACCTCATGATCAATTTTCTGTCCTTTTTTAGCCGGTTGTACTTCATAAAGCACCTCAAAGCCGCCTTGAAGGTCCAGACCTAATTTGATATTACCCAGTATATCTTTTCCTGTTGTCCCAATTAAACCTCCCATCAGGATCATAAAGAGCACAAAGGTAACAATTCGACTTTTTTTCACCATTATGTAAAGCTCCTCCCTAAATCAAAAGCAATAAATAAGAACATAGCAAACTGCCCTGCAAGCTTAAACATCCAGAGTTCGGCAGGCATTATTCTTATTCTGGAAAAATTTGAAATATCCTTCGAGTCAATATTTACATTATGAAACTTTTTATTCTCACTGTCAATTTTGTTCACAAAAACAAAAAAGGTTTGGATATATTATCCTAACCCTTAAACTAAATTCAGTATGATTATTTAAGAAGTTCCAAACGTTCTTCCTCATTTTCCAGTGAAAAATCCGCTGTTTTTAATGCCTCAATGGCAGCAAAGTTCATGTATTCTCCTACTTTAAGAGCAAGAATTTGCTGCACCATTTCATGCAGCTTTAGCGGCTCTGCCGCTTTACGCCATTTTTTCCTTCGCAAATATTCCCAAATATCATCTTCAGTTACATTATCGTAACCGATAAGGAAAAATTCCTCCTGCTTACTTCTCAAAGCCGGGCTGACCTCGATCTTGATTCGATCATATTCATGGCTGCCTTCCATTTAGCCGCCTCCCCTTTTTCTTGTCATGCTTCATCCATGTACAAGCATATAGATAATTGTAAATGATATTACCTTTTTTGAGAAGGCAGGGAATGCAATGTCGAAGTTTTTAAAAGGGACGATAATTTTATTAGCAGCAGGACTTATAACACGTGTACTAGGATTTATTAACCGCATTGTGATTGCCCGTTTTATCGGGGAAGAAGGGGTCGGATTGTATATGATGGCCGTGCCGACCTTTATTCTTGCCATTACCATCACCCAAATCGGGCTGCCTGTAGCCATCTCAAAAAATGTCGCAGAAGCTGAGGCAGCAGGTGATACAGGCAAAATAAAAAAAATACTCGTCGTTTCATTAGCCACGACGATTACTTTATCGATTATTTTCACGCCCATATTGCTTTTCGTTGCACCGCTCTTGGCTGAGACGCTATTAACCGATTCAAGAACATTAATGCCCCTTTTAGCCGTGGCTCCGGTGGTGCCGATCGTCGCCATTTCGTCTGTGATCAGGGGCTACTTTCAGGGCAGACAGAACATGAAACCTGCGGCATTATCACAGTTAATGGAACAAGTTGTCCGGATTGCCCTGATTGCCCTCTTAACAAAAATGTTTTTGCCTTACGGGATTGAATACGCCGCTGCGGGGGCGATGGCTGCATCGGTTGTTGGCGAACTGGCCTCGCTCCTCTATCTCCTAACTACTTTTAAACTGAAAAAAAAATTCCGTGTCAGAAGGCAATTTTTCAGTTTCGTTAAATCAGGCAAACAAACATTTAAAGAATTAATGAGTATTGCTATGCCTACAACAGGGAGCAGACTAATCGGTAACCTTGCCTGGTTTTTTGAGCCGATAGTCGTCGCACACAGCCTGGCAATAGCCGGTGTGGCAACGATTGAAGCAACGAAGCAATACGGAGCCCTGACAGGCTTTGCCCTGCCGCTGTTAATGCTCCCTTCTTTCGTCACTCAGTCATTAGCCACGGCTCTCGTTCCTGCCATCAGCGAAGCCAATGCGCAGAATAATCAGGGTCTGATCGAATACCGGCTGCAGCAGGCATTAAGATTGTCCCTCTTGACCGGAGGATTGGCTGTCATCATTCTCTTTGTCCTGTCTCATCCCTTAATGCTGGTCATGTACGGCTCGGCCAGCGGGGCAGGGTTTATTCAATTGATGGCCCCTTTTTTTATTTTATTTTATTTTCAGGCACCGCTTCAGGCAACTCTGCAGGCACTTAATTTAGCAAGAGCGGCCATGATTAACAGCCTGATAGGTGCTCTTGCGAAAACCGCCGTCATTTTTGTACTGGCCAGCCAGCCGGCTTTTGGAATCTATGGAGTAGCAATGGGACTTCTTGTTGGATTTGTTCTTGTCACTTTGCTCCATTTTGCCACCATTTTGAAAAAGATTTCATTTACTTTTTATATTCGTGATTATGTAAAAACCTTTCTCATTATGGCTCTATCCGGCTGGACAGGCTCTTGGTTTTTCCTTCATTTCCCGCTCCAAACCGGATTAGCACTGAAGGTATTGCTTGTGACCATTGTCATCAGTATCCTCTACTTTTTCATGCTTCTGCTTTTAGGTTTGCTGCATAAAGAAGAACTAAACCGCATTCCATGGATCGGAAAACCATTAGCAAAACTGACCTTCCGCTGAATCTAAAGCAGCCGGGCCTCCCGGACTGCTTTCCTTATTCCTTGTGAAACGTATCAATATAGAACTGGTTATTTTGGTAGCTGCAAAAAGAAATATTATGGATATCCTTTTGATCAAAACCCTTTTTCTGCAATTCTTTTCTTAACCAGTCCTCTGTTTTTTGGATTCTTTCTAAATGATCTTGTTGAATGATACCATCTATAATGAGCGGCAGTGTTATATCTCCGTCCTTATTGCTGTTCTCTCTTTCAAAAACAGATAATTTTCCAGAGGGCTCGAGAATGGCAAATTCTACATCTGAAATGTTCCGTACGTCTTTTTCACGTAATTGCTGCAGTAAGTCATCAAAATTATAACGCTGTTTTTTCATCGCTTCTTCGTCAATCTCGCCTTTATTAATGATAATCGTTGGTGAACCGTCTATGAGATCCCGGAACTTTTTGCTTTTGAGCGACAGCCGAGCCATACCAATCTGGATGATCATTAATAAAAAAATCGGCACAACGGCAGCCGCCAGGGAAAAATCCTTTTCATCTATCGCCATCACAGCCATTTCAGCAATCATGATATTTACCACTAAATCAAATACACTGAGTTCACCAATTTCTCTTTTTCCCATTAAACGAAAGACAAATAATATCACAAAATATAATAATAACGTTCTTAAGATCATTGTCCAAATATCGTTCATGGTCTTTTCCCCCCTTCTTCCTCAACAAGTTTATTCTGTGCTGTAAAGTTAAAAACATGATAAGAAAAATCACTTCTATTTCGGACATTTCCTGAATAAGCATGTACAAAGTAAAAGGGTTGAAATTTCTATTCGGCCTGAAGTAACTTAAAAGGGGATGGGTATCATAGAAGAATCAAAAAATTTAGCCAGTGCGATACTATTTGGAACGTTAACCATCTTTATCTTCCTTATATCATGCAGTATTATTTTTTCTATATTATTAAGATTTACATCGCTGCAGGAGTCATCCATCCAATGGTTAGTAACGGCCATTTCATTTATAGCGATATTTACCGGGGGCTTTATTTCAGGAGGAAGAGGAAAGGAAAAAGGGTGGCTGCTCGGAGGGATGACAGGGTTTATCTATTCGCTTATTATTTTTCTATTTCAATTTCTCGGCTTAAACAGCCTCTTTGACTTTGAACAAATCATTTATCATATTTGCTATATTTTAATTGCCATGATGGGGGGCATATTAGGGGTCAACCTGGGAGGAAGCTCACGGTCAGCAGTCTAGTGTAATGGAACAGGAAACCGCTTATAACCATTCTGATATATAAAAAATAGGAAGCTAATAGCGCTTCCTATTTTTTATATATCATGAAAATTATTGCGCAGATTCTACTACTTCGCGGACTGCGTTTCTGTCATATGTGAGACGGCTTCCATCACCGCATTTAACGACGATTTTACCTTCATCAACAGAATCAACAATCCCATGAAGACCGCCGATCGTTACGATCTTGTCACCCTTCTTTAATTCGTTCTGCATTTGTGAAACAGCTTTTTGTCTCTTCTGCTGCGGGCGAATTAATAAGAAATAAAATAGGACAAACATTAAAATAATGGGTCCTAAAGTTGTTAACATCTCCATTATTTTCCCTCCTTTCGAAATCTATTTAAAAGTTTTTCGCATTCGGCTTATTAAACCCATATTCTTCAAAAAACTCTTCTCTAAAGTCCCCAAGACGATCTTCTCTTATCGCTTGTCTGACTTGCTCCATTAATTTTAACAGAAAATATAGGTTATGATAAGAAGTAAGCCTTATTCCGAAAGTTTCGTCACAACGAATCAGGTGGCGGATATAAGCACGGCTGTAATTGCGGCATGTATAGCAGTCGCATTTCTCATCGATTGGTCCAAAATCTCGGGCATATTTCGCGTTTTTCACAACAAGCCGGCCGCTTGATGTCATTAAGGTGCCATTTCTGGCAATGCGGGTCGGCAGAACGCAGTCAAACATATCAATTCCGCGGATGGCTCCATCCACTAATGAATCTGGAGAACCTACTCCCATTAAATAGCGCGGTTTATTTGCCGGCAGCAGCGGTGTCGTATACTCCAGCATGGCGTTCATTACATCTTTTGGTTCACCGACCGAAAGACCGCCAATCGCATAGCCCGGAAAATCAAGCGACACTAAATCTTTAGCGCTCCGCTTCCGCAATTCTTCATATCCTCCGCCTTGAACAATCCCGAATAACCCTTGTTCATTCGGCCGTTGATGGGCTTTTAAGCATCTTTCCGCCCAACGGGATGTTCGATCCACTGATTTCAGCATATAGTCATATTCGGCCGGGTATGGAGGACATTCATCAAATGCCATCATAATATCAGAGCCAAGAGCATTTTGAATCTCCATCGCTTTTTCAGGCGAGAGAAACAGTTTGTCTCCATTCAAATGATTGCGGAAATGAACCCCTTCTTCTTCAATTTTGCGGAACTCACTTAAACTAAACACCTGAAAGCCCCCGGAATCCGTCAATATCGGACGATCCCAGTTCATAAACGAATGCAGGCCCCCTGCTTCTTTGACAATATCATGTCCCGGACGGAGCCATAAATGATAGGTGTTGCTTAAGATAATCCCGGCTCCCATTTCCTTCAGCTCTTCCGGAGACATCGTTTTAACCGTTGCCAAAGTACCGACAGGCATAAATGCCGGCGTTTCAAAGGAGCCGTGCGGTGTATGAACACGGCCTAATCTGGCACCTGTCTGCTTACAAGTTTTAATTAATTCATAGGTTACGGCTGTCAATGAAAATTTCTCCTTCTTGTCTTAATCTTTTAAAAAATTTGCTTAAATAATGAGCATCGCATCGCCGAAGCTAAAGAAACGATATTTTTCGCCCACAGCGGTCTCATATGCATGAAGGACCGATTCCCTGCCCGCTAAGGAGCTGACCAGCATAATCAGCGTTGATTTGGGCAAATGAAAATTTGTAATCATGCCATCAATCGCCTTAAACTCGTATCCCGGATAAATAAAGATATCCGTCCAGCCGCTCATTTCCTTAAAATGACCGCTGCACGCGGATGCTATCGTTTCAAGTGTCCGGGTCGAAGTCGTGCCAACAGAAATAATCCTTCCGCCTTTTTCTCTTGTCTCATTCAACATATGCGCAGTGCCGGCTGTCATTTGATAAAATTCCGAGTGCATTTCGTGCTTGTCAATATCATCGACACTGACAGGGCGGAATGTTCCTAAACCGACATGAAGGGTAATAAAAGCAATGCTAATTCCGGCTTCTTTTATTTCCTGCAGCAATTCTTCGGTAAAATGCAGCCCTGCCGTCGGCGCAGCAGCAGAGCCGCGCTCCCTGGCATAAACAGTCTGATAGCGTTCCTTATCCTCCAGCTGCTCCTTAATATACGGCGGCAGCGGCATTTCGCCAAGCTTGTCAAGCACTTCATAGAAAATACCCTCATATTGAAAATCGAAAATCCGACCGCCATGCTCTAATTCCTCCGTACAAACGGCCGCTAACAGCCCATTGCCGAAATGGATTTTCGTTCCCTTTTTTATCCGCTTCGCCGGCTTCACCAAGGTTTCCCATGTATCGCCCTCCATTTGTTTCAACAGCAGCACTTCAATTTTTGCTCCCGTATCTTCTTTTTCGCCAAACAACCGGGCCGGAAGCACCTTGGTATCATTCAGGACAAGGCAGTCACCCGGCTGTATATAGGTTCTAATATTTTTAAAAATATCATGCTCAATCTGACCGGTCTTTTTCCGCAGCACCATCAGCCTGCTGCTTGAACGGTCTGCCAGCGGCGTTTGCGCAATCAGTTCATCTGGTAAGTGAAAATCAAATAAATCTACTTTCATGCTGTTTGTCACCCAATCTATTAACGAAATTTCCCAATAAAATAAAAAATCAAAGATAGCACAATACTTAAAATAATCGACGTCATAATCGGAAAATAAAAGGTTGCATTCCCTTTTTTAATGACAATATCCCCTGGCAGCTTGCCAATATGGATAAATTGCATAAGAAAACCAATAATAAAAAGGACAGCACCGACGATCATAAGCAATTTGGCCATTCCCGTCACTTCCCAGGCACCTCCCGCCCTAAATGACGATAGGCAAGGTCCGTAACGATTCTGCCTCTTGGTGTCCGCTGTAAAAAACCAATTTGCAGCAAATAGGGTTCATAGACATCTTCAATCGTAGCAGCTTCTTCACCAATAGTAGCCGCTATCGTTTCCAGCCCTGCCGGACCGCCGCGAAAACGATCGATGATCGCTATTAGTAATTTATGGTCAATATGGTCTAATCCTAAACGGTCTACCTGCAAAAGCTCAAGGGATTTACGGGCTATCTCCATATCAATAAACCCATTTCCCCGCACCTGAGCAAAATCCCGCACTCTTTTTAACAGCCTGTTGGCAATCCGCGGTGTCCCGCGGGAACGCCCGGCTATTTCGACTGCAGCAGATTGGTCGATTTCCGTTTCCAATACATCAGAAGTCCGGATCACAATCTCCTCTAGCTGCTCCTTCGTATAGTATTCCAGGCGGCAATGCACACCAAAACGATCGCGTAATGGAGCAGATAAAGCCCCTGCTCTGGTGGTTGCACCTACTAAAGTAAATGGAGGCAAATCAAGGCGGATGGAACGGGCACTCGGACCTTTTCCGATCACAATATCAAGACAAAAATCTTCCATTGCCGGATACAGCACTTCCTCTATCGCACGAGGCAAACGGTGAATTTCATCAATAAACAATACATCACCCGGTTGTAAAGATGATAAAATCGCCGCCAGGTCACCCGTTCGTTCGATAGCGGGCCCGGCTGTTGTCCTGATATGGACGTTCATTTCATTTGCAATGATAGAAGCCAGGGTTGTTTTCCCCAGGCCCGGCGGACCGTAGAGCAGCACATGATCCAGTGTTTCCTGACGGAGCTTAGCTGCTTCAATAAAGACAGACAGATTTTCCTTCACTTTATCCTGTCCGATATATTGCTGCAATCTCTGCGGACGGAGACTGGATTCAAATGATAACTCGCCTATATCGGCCTCACTTGAAATAATACGTTCTTCCATTCATTTTCACCTCCGGCTAATCAAGCAAATTTTTACGCTCGAAGCAGCAATTGGAGCCCTTTGCGAATGTATTGATCCGTTGTCATTTCTTCTCTGCTTAACTCTGCTGAGATTTTTTTAATTTCCTTTTCAGAGTAACCAAGGGCTTTTAATGCCAGAATCGCTTCTTCGAATTCTGCGTGCTGACGAGGGTTACCTGCTTCCAATTCCGGATGAAATAAATCAGGGAAAAAGTCCGGCAGCACATCCGGCAGCTTCCCTTTTAAATCGAGAATCATTTGCCGTGCCGTTTTTTTGCCCACACCCGGGAATTTTACAAGGAACGCTTCATCCTCGTTTTCGATGGCCTGTACCACTTGCTGCGGTTCTCCGTAAGCTAGAATCGCCAATGCCCCTTTAGGACCAATCCCCGATACATTTAACAGCTTTAGAAACAGCATTTTTTCTTCCCGTGATTGAAAACCGTATAAAGCAAGAATATCTTCTCTGACATATGTATAGGTATAGATCGTGATCTCCTGCCCAAATTGCTTCGTATAGCTGAATGGATTTGGCGTAGCAACTTGATAGCCAATTCCATTATTTTCAATGACAATATATTCAGGTCCAATATATTGAACCGTTCCCTTTATAAACTCATACAATATCCTCTCTCCCTTAATCGCTGTACATCATTTTATCATACAATACATTGCCGAATAAGGGAAATGTTACAATTATCTTATTATTCCTAACCTTCCTTAATAGAAAGGCTCTATTAAAATTGGTTGTTGATTTCCGTTCCAGGCACTTCGCTTTCCGCGGGCGACCGCCGAGCCTCCTCGCCACTTCGTGCCTGCGGGGTCTCGTCTGTCTCGCTGTTCCCGCAGGACATTGAATAAGCTTCCTCGAATCCGCCCACGCACGATGAAAATGCGCAGCATTTTCGGAGGAGTCTTCGTGCCTTCCACTCCAATCAACAAGGGAATAAATATCAACATTGACATTTAAACAAACAGAAAAAAAGAACCTGACACAAGGTTCTTTATCGCGCTTCCATTTCCTCCAACGTATATGATTTAAAGGTCTCTAATACTTTAACATACCGGTCCTTTGTTTTAATTGGGATACCTTTTAATAATTCCTCTCTTTTTCTGCTTTCCAATTTCCCGACATCAATTTGGAAGAACGAATGAATAATATTTGATTTATACGGTCTGCCATTAAAGATAGTCAGAATGCCGTCCTCCGTAACACCAAAATATCCGTTCGTTTTTAATAAGGGTGAAATATCATCGACTTTTTTTTGAAAAACCATTCTATCATTCTCCATACCGACAAATTGCCATTCATCGAATTTAGCCCAAAAGTTTTCATAACTGTAAATCGTCTCTCTGACTGCTTCTTCGCTGATTTCCCCGTCTAAGTATTCACATTTTAACATGACATCTAGTTCTACCGGCAGCTTTTGACCTTCTTTTACGAAACCTCTCGTATATCCTTTCTCTATTCCATCCGCTAGAGAAAATCCGGCAAGATTGATCACCCATACAACTACAAATAAAGGTATCACCCGAAATAATAGATTGTATTGCATAGATAATCACCTCTTTTCTAAAAATTATTTCATAGCTTTCAGGATCTAGCTCATTCATATTTTCACCTTATCATTCTTATTTATCCTTACAATTTCTCGTAAAATGAAAACTTCTAATTTCTTCCGATAAAATGGCTGAATCAAAAAAACAGCATATCCCAAAAGATATGCTGCTGTATAAAATGAAAGAATTTATTGACCACGCTGGTTCAGCAAACGGATTAATTTTTCAATGTCCGTATTCATTTGTTCCCTGCTAACGCCATTTTTTAAGTCATTGTCCATTGCTTTCAGGGCATTAAAACGGCTTTCATTTGTTACATAATAAACCGTCCTGCCATCAACATGGCGCTGTACTGCCTGTTGGATATTTTTCTTTGTTTCCTCGGCAAGATTTCCATTAGCCAACTGGACACCGATGATGACATTTTTCCCATAAACGATCGTTCGGGCATCCTTTACATTTTGCACCCCCATAACCGCGGTTGTGACTCTTTCAGCAAATTTCCCTTCATAGCCTTCATAATAGCTTTGACGCTGTATCCTATCTGCATTACTTAAATGACCATGATAGTTGATGTCACTCCGCCCGATTAAAGGCTTTACACTTCGTTGATTATTCCGATTGTCCACTGGGGCCAACGAGTTTGATTCTGAATCTGAATTACTGGATCGCATCACTCTTCGGTTATTTTCGCTCTCTTTCCCCAACGTATGATCCAACATTTCAACTGCCGGTCCATCGTTATCAGAACCTTCCAAAATAATCGCATTGCCACCGTTGTTTTCATGATTTTCGTTTGAATAATAACCGATTGGCATCGTTCTGTCAGTTCGTTTATCCTGCAAAGCGGTTTCATCATTTGTGTTGCAGCCTGTAAGAGCAATCACTAACGCAGCGAATATCGATGACTTTTTCAAAAACTGCCGCAAATCTTATTACCCCTCTCTCCATATAATAAGCATGCAGCCTTCTCTTGATGATGGTTCCTATTGGTACAATCGCTCATGAAAAAGGGTTCCATGCTCATTATTAAGTTGTGAGGCAGTCGCAATTTTCATTCTGTCAATAAACCCCATCCATTATTTCAGCGTTCTGGCTAATTGCTGAATAAATAAGCTTCTGTATTCATATTTGTCCATGGTTAATGCCATTACCGGACGAACATGATGTGGATCATGATACTTCCGTTCTCGAATCATGCGGTTCCATTCACGAAAGATATCCGTTGGAAAAGCGAGCGCATAGAGGAAAAAGCTTTCCTTTAAAAAGGGGCGAAATTGTCTATGACTCTTCAATGTATCCATACTCCAACTGAATAAGGGAAGAATCCGATTAGCATATTGTAAATAATCATTCACCGCCGGTCCAATGCTGATTAAATCAAAATCAATTAAAAACAAATCGTTATTCGCCGTGCGCAAAAAATTATGGCAGGCTGTATCCCCATGTAAAATCACATTTTGATATTGAGTAAAGGATTCCCAATGCTGCAGTAAACCATTTAAAGACCAATTGGCCCAGAAATACAAATCACGAATGACATCCCGGGGTAAAAAAAAGGAAAGGAGCCGCTCATTTTCTTTAAACTGCTTAAATCTTGCCAGCCATTTATCTTTTAATGTAAAGGCCGACAAATAGGACTGATAGTTGTCCACAAGTTTTGTTGTGGCTTGATGAAAAGTCGTTAAAAGCTCTAAGCCTTCCCGGCATTGCTGCTTCGTATCATAATAGAACGGCTGATTTCCCGGTTCTATATATTCCAAACAGCCATAATACCGATTATCAAAATATAATGGCTCTTTGGAAAAGGAAAGGAATTCGTAGGTTTGCCAAAATCCCTCTTTTTTCAGTGAACGGGTAAAACTCTCTTGTATTTTTAAGGAACGAAGGGATGGAAATCCTTTTAGAATCATTTTCCCTTCCGCTTTTTTAACTTCATAAACATGGCTTCTAATATGAATAACCTCTTCAATTTTATCTGGGAGCGATTTTCTTAAAAAGAAGAGGAGACGATTTTGGCTGCTATCGTCTCCTCCTTTTTTAACTATCAAATTCACCATCTTCTTCAAATTCGGGTCTAAATGGGTCTCCCCATGGCTGGTATCCTGATTGGAATCCCGGCTGGAACCCTGGCTGGTATCCCGGCTGAAATCCCGGCTGGTAGCCCGGCTGAAACCCTGGCTGGTAGCCCGGCTGAAACCCTGGCTGGTATCCCGGCTGAAACCCTGGCTGATAGCCCGGCTGGAACCCTGGCTGATAGCCCGGCTGGAACCCTGGCTGATAGCCCGGCTGAAACCCTGGCTGATAGCCCGGCTGGAATCCTGGCTGATAGCCCGGCTGGAACCCTGGCTGGTAGCCCGGCTGGAACCCTGGCTGGTATTCTGGCTGGAATCCTGGCTGGAATCCTGGCTGGAATCCTGGCTGCATTCCAAATCCTTCTGGATATCCTCCGGTTTTTGGACCGCCGCAGCCACAGTCCTTTTTCATCGGCTGATAGGCAGGCATCTGCTGCATGGGCATATTAGGCTGCAGATTCGCCATTGGCGGCTGTTCAAATTGATCAGATACTCCCTGAACATGCGATTCAACAGGAGCCCCCATCCCTGGAAAATATGGCATGCCTGGGGCGGCGTGTTGTGCTGCAAAATATGGCATTGAGTCACCTGGTCCTTGAATTGGATTCACTTGCGGCATAATTTCTGAAGATTCATCGTACATAGTTGGATATTCTGCACCTGGCATCATACTTTGATGCATTGGCATCGTTTGATGAATCGGCATGGATTGCTCTATTGGCATTTCATGACCCATTGGCATCGTGTGAGTCATTGGGAATCCCTGATTTATCGGCATTTCCTGGTTCATCGGCATCGTTTGGCTCATTGGAAATCCTTGATTCACGAGATTTTGCTGCGGTGCCGTCTGCACTCCTTGCACCTGTGGATATGCCATCGCTTGCGGATAACACGGATCTTGTGCGTATGGCTGCATCATTGGATAACATGGATCCTGTGCATAAGGCTGGATCATCGGATAACATGGATCGAAACAAGGGTTAAAAGCGGGCATCATTGGATACATAGGCGGGCACTCCTCTCCTATTGGTTCTTGTACTGGCATTTCCGGTAGTGGCGAAATATTTACTGGCTCTGGAAGCGGCAGATTTTCTGGGAACTTTTGTGCTGGAAGTGGAATTGGGGCTAGAGGCGGAACATTTATAGGTTCATTGTGATGTACATTTGTTAAGTAATAATTATTGATATCAGGCACCTTTGGCATTTTTGGAACATGTGGCTTTTTTGGTTTTGCCTTCTTTGACGGTATATTTTCCATTGGCGGTATATTTGCTTTTGGCGGTATGTTTGCCTTTGACGGTATATTCGCCTTTGGCGGTATGTTTGCCTTTGGCGGTATATTCGCCTTTGGCGGTATATTCGCCTTTGGCGGTATATTCGCCTTTGGCGGTATATTTGCCTTTGACGGTATATTTGCCTTCGGCGGTATATTTGCCTTTGACGGTATATTTTCCATTTGTGGTATGTTCGCCTTTGGTGGTACCATTTCTGTTGGAATTTCTTTTGGAATTTCTTTTGGAATTTCTTTTTTATATTCTTTCTTCGGCATTTCCTTTTTTGAACCCATGTTGATTTTGGTTCCGGTTCCCCCAATTGGAGCTTCTTTCTTTATACCGCCGCCTGTTGGGACTTTTATTTTCATGCCGGGCATAATCATATCAGGGTTACTAAGCTGAGAATTCATTTTTTTCAGCTCTTCAAAATTTACGCCGTACTTCTTGGCGATCTTCCAAAGAGTATCCCCTTTCTGTACGATATGGATCTTCACTCTGATTTCCCCTCCTATGCGTAAGTCCATACATTCTATGTTGAAATGGGCAAATTGCTAACAGACTTCATAAAAACTTATGCTTTATTTTGCTTAAATATGTTTAAGGCTCCATGCAATCCGAATTTTACAATGGAATTCACCATGAACATTCAGCGGGTTAAGAGTCCATGGCAGGCAGACCGTTTAACAAAAAAGGCAGACGATTAAATCTCTTCAATCATCTGCCTTTTGCTGCAATTATTTGGTTTGCAGCATTCTGTCTAAAGCTAGTTTAGCTTTTTCAGCAACACCTTTATCTACTTCAATAATATTATGGATTTCTCCTTGTTCAATGGAATCCAGACACCAAGCAAGGTGCGGAAGATCAATACGGTTCATTGTCATGCATGAACACATATATGGATTTAATGAAATGATCTGACGATCAGGATATCTCTTAATAATCCGGTTTACTAAGTTTTGCTCCGTACCAATGGCCCAAGAGGTTTGGGGATCAGATTCCTCAATCTTCTTGATGATGTAGTTCGTTGAACCAGCCATGTCGCTCAACGCCACTACTTCACGGCTGCATTCCGGATGAACAATAATCTTCATCTTAGGATATTTTTCCCTTACACTACGAACATTTTCTACGGTAAAGTTTTCATGAACGCCGCAATGACCTTTCCATAAAATAACCTTTACTTTTTCTACAGGCCCATCGAATATAAGTTTATGCTGAATCGGATCCCATACAGCCATTGCATCCAATGGAATACCAAGATTGAAAGCAGTATTTCGGCCTAAATGCTGGTCTGGAAGAAATAATAATCTTTCCTTTTGCTCAAAAGCCCATGATACCATTTTCTCAGCATTAGAAGAAGTCACTGTTGCACCGCCGTGTTCTCCGACAAATGCTTTAATTGCTGCAGTTGAATTGATATAGGTTAATGGCAGAATCGTATCCCCAAAGGTTTCCGTCAATTCCTTCCAGGCTCTTTCGGTCTGATGAATATCAGCCATATCTGCCATGGAACAGCCGGCACGCATATCCGGCAGAATCACTTTTTGCTCATCCGTTGTGAGAATATCAGCTGTTTCTGCCATAAAGTGAACACCGCAGAAAACAATATATTCCGCATCACGATTCTTTGCCGAAAGCTGAGCCAATACTAAGGAATCGCCTGTTGCATCAGCAAATTGAATGACCTCATCTCTTTGGTAATGATGTCCTGGAATAAATAATTTGCTCCCTAATCTTTCCTTAGCTTCTCTTACTTTATTTTCTAATTCTTCATTTGACATTTGATTATATTTTTCAGGTATTAATGTTTTATTTACAGTCTGAAAAATGGACATATACCCCTCACCCTTACATTTTATCTTTGGCTTAGCTTTCCTTTAGTTTCTACCCAACTTTTACTTTTACACTGATATCGAGTGCTTTTACAGTATGTGTTAAAAATCCAAGCGAAATCACATTTACCCTAGTATCGCTGTAACCCGCTAAATTTGACAAATTAATTCCACCGGATGCTTCTGTGACAATTTCCTGCGGCACAAGTCCGATCCAAGCCTTAATTTCATCAGGTGTGCGATTGTCAAACATAATCACATCAGCCTTTGCGGCCACGGCTTCACGTACTTGCTCCTCTGTCTCCACTTCCACTTCAATTTTCACCATATGTCCGAGTTGGGAACGGGCCTTTTCCACCGCGTTCGTAATGGATCCGGCGAAGGATATATGGTTATCTTTAATCATCACCGCATCGTAGAGCCCGAAACGATGATTAAACCCGCCCCCAACCGTAACCGCGTATTTTTCCAGCATCCGCAGACCCGGAGTGGTTTTTCGTGTATCTACAATTTTGGTATACGAGCTGTTCAACGTTTCAACTGCTTTTTTTGTCATGGTAGCAATTCCGCTCATCCGCTGCACAAGGTTAAGCACAACCCGTTCACCGGACAATAAACTGGATACATTCCCTTTTACCATGGCAAAGACTTGACCGATCTCAATGCTATCTCCGTCATGAACTTTCATGTCGACAACTGCATTCGAATCTAGAATGGCAAAACCAGTATGAATGACTTCTTCACCGCAAAACACTCCATTCTCTTTTGCGATAAAAACAATCTCACCTTTTTGTTCCTTGCCAAAAATTAATTCACTGGATACATCCCGTTCACCGATATCTTCCAGAAAGAATTGTTCCAGCAGCAGGCGTAATTTCACTTTGTTCAATACGATCACCCTTTAATTGTTGAATAATTTGTCTTTTCTCCCAGCCTGCATCCTCATTTGGATAATCCAATCGAAGATGCCCCCCACGGCTTTCCGTCCTTTTTAAGGCTGCCTTTGTGACAAGCCAAGAACAAATTAACATAAATACTTCATTTAATTCTTCTATCGATAAATCTTCAAGGTCTGCTTTTACCCATTGCGGGGCGGCAAAGCTTTTCAGAAAGTCTAATTGCTTTTCCAGATTTTCCTTCGTACGGGCAATTCCTGTCCGCTCCATCATCGTCGATTTTAACAGTTCGATATCGGGCAGCGCACGTTTTGGCGGTGCTGCTTTTACCTCGCTTAACCATCTTTCCGGCTTTTTCATTTGGGCAGAATTTTCGTTAATAAAATCAGCCAGCCTGTTGCCGAAATAAAGTCCTTCAAGCAGGGAATTGCTCGCTAATCGATTTGCACCATGTACACCCGTACATGCTGCTTCACCGATAGCATATAATCCCGGAATCGTAGTTTGTGCATTTAAATCAGTACGGATACCGCCCATGAGAAAATGACAGCCCGGGACAACAGGGATTCTGCCGCTAGCTAAATCAATTCCATGCTCTATACAAATGGAAGCTACTGTTGGGAATTTCTTCACAAAGTTATCTATCGTTGAAATATCGAGATAGACTGTATGCCCTTCTTTTAACGCTTTATAGATTTCTTGCGAAACGACATGCCGTGGCGATAGATCTTTGTATGGATGAAAACCTTCCATAAGGTAAGTTCCCTCTTCGGTGACTAACTTTGCCCCTTCCCCTCTCACTGCTTCGGAAGCAAGACCGACACCTTTCCCATTTGCCGAAATAAGGGTAGGGTGAAACTGAACGAATTCCATATCTGAAAGTTCAGCGCCCGCACGGTACGCAAGAGCAAGCCCGTCTCCGGTTACCGTTTCAGCACTGGAGGTAAAACTGTAAATCTGTCCAAGTCCCCCAGTAGCGATTACAATATGTTCGGCATAGGCCTGGATTGTATGACCGTCCAGACCTTTTACTTTAACCCCAACACATCTATTTTCTGAAATGATTAATTCATATACAGTCATATTTTCCATCACTGTCACATGATTGATTTGCGTTTGTAAAAAGTCAATCACGGTCTTTCCCGTTGCATCTCCGCCGCCGTGAATGATCCGTTTTTCACTATGAGCCCCCTCAAGCCCCAGCTTTATTTCCCCATTTTCATTGCGATCAAATGGGCAGCCCTCGTTGATCAGCTCTTTAATCAGTTCAGGTGCTTCTTTCGTCATCATGGCAACCGTTGCACTATTATTATGGTAGCGTCCCGCTTCCATCGTATCATGGTAGTGTTTCTCAGCATTATCACTATCCGAAAGCGCCACAGCAATTCCGCCTTGAGCAAGATAGGAATTGCTTACTGTTAGAGTTGACTTTGTGAATACAATCACATGTAAGTTACGACTTAACTTCTTCGCCAATTGTAAAGCAGCTATCCCGCTGCCGATAATGATGACATTCCCTCGCATTTACCTTCATCTACCTTCCCAAGTTAACAGGTGTCTTGACACATATATTTACATAGATTTAAACTATTGACAAGCATTTTTTATTATTTCCAATGGATTCACTATAATTTAAGATAATGATTGACACTAATTGGAAGTAATAAGCTAATAAGTGTAAATTGTAAATGTTACAAAATTGAGTCTATTATTAATACTTTAAACCTATCAATAAGTTTTTTTCAACACAATTATTTCTATTTTTTAAATTTCCCCATTATCCTTTGCCATAAACTTGCTAGGTCTATTATCTGGATGCTTCAGACATCCCGGAGTATAAACAGTATGACCCTATCAATATTTTGCAACAATAGTAAATAAAAGCAGGTGGAACGATTGAAATATTTTGATTATGCTGCTACGACCCCAATGGATCTGGAAGCAGCGCAAATTTATGTGAAAACCGCAACAGAATACTATGGCAATACAGGAAGTCTGCATGATGCTGGCAGTATCGCTAAGGACATTCTCGAGAATTGCCGCAGGGAATTGGCAAAAATGCTGGGGGTAGATTCTTCCGGTATCTATTTTACAAGCGGGGGTTCGGAAAGTAATTATCTCGGCATTCAGGCACTGCTGTCGTCGCAGAAGGCGAAGAATAAGCACCATATTATTTCGAGTCTTGCCGAGCATACTTCTATTCGCAGCACCTTGGAAATATTAGAGGAAAGAGGATATGAAGTGACTCTCCTTCCGTTCAATGAGGAAGGTCAGATTGATATCGCCATGCTGAAAGAAGCAACAAAGGAAAATACCGCATTAATTGCGATTCAACACGGCAATTCGGAAATCGGCACACTGCAGCCGATTGCAGAAATCGGAGAATGGTGCCGGGAAAAAGACATCTTGTTCCACTCGGATTCTGTTCATACATTTGGAAAAATTGATTTACACTCATTTGCCAACAAAGTGGACAGCTTCTCCATGTCGGCTCATAAATTTTACGGACCAAAAGGAATCGGGGTGGGCTATGTCAATCCAAAACTGGCATGGATGCCGCATTATCCGGGCACTACCCATGAAAACGGATTTCGCCCCGGCACACTAAATGTCCCGGCCATTGCTGCGATGACGATTGCAGCTCAGCAAATGACAGCCCGGCAAGAAGAAATCTATGCGCATACGGCACATTTACGACAGCTGTTCATTACTGCTTTAGCTGAAATAAAGGATCGAGTCACCATTTATAGCGCTAAAGGGGAGCAGCAATTACCGCATACACTTGCGATGAGAATACACGGGGTAGAAGGTCAGTGGGCGATGCTTGAATGCAACCGGCGCGGATACGCGATTTCAACAGGAAGCGCCTGCAGCACCGGTCTTAAAGCACCAGCCAAAACAATGACGGCAATGAATGTTCCGGACAAACCAGCCAAGGAAATGATACGAATTTCCTTCGGACGGGATACAAGTGAACAGGATGCTGCCGAGCTGGCAGGAATACTCGTTCAAATTGCCAAGGAAAGTATGCTATAGGGGGAAGCAGAGTGGATGGAAGAAAGAAAGTACTTGGGGAAGAAAGACGTGCATTGCTGCTTAAATTATTAAAGAATAGCCCAACACCTTTAACAGGGAGTGAACTGGCGGCAGAAGCCAATGTCTCAAGGCAGGTGGTAGTCGGTGATATGACCCTGTTAAAAGCAAGAAAAGAGCCGATTATCGCCACTAGCCAAGGCTATTTATATATGAAAAATGACTCTCCTGAGCCTGTTTTTGAGAAAATCATCGCTTGCTCGCACCCGTCTAATCGGACGGAAGAGGAACTCAATTTATTGGTTGATTACGGTGTAACCGTCAAAGATGTCAAAATTGTCCACCCTGTATACGGCGACTTAACCGCATCGGTACAGGTTTCAAACAGAAGCGAAGTAAAGCAATTTATTGAAAGAATCAAAAAGACAAAAGCAGCCTATTTATTAGAATTAACCAATGGTATTCACTTGCACACGATAAGTGCAGCATCAGAAAAGGCTCTTCAGGAAGCGGAGGAAGCTTTAAGAAAAGCAAACTTTCTTGTTGCCGGAAATTAAAAAGATGGAAGTTTCATAAGGCAGCTAAACCTTACGAGACTTCCATCTTTTATTTGGCCTGTATTTGATAATACGGGTAACTGCCTAATATATTCACATGGCAGTCAAGGGCTTCCAGTTCCGCAATCGCTCCTGGAATTAATACTTCGTCGATCGCTGTATCGATATCGATTAAAAAGAAATAATTGCCAAGACCTGTCTTTGTTGGTCTGGATTCAATTTTACTTAAATTCAATTTTCTCCAGGCAAAAGCAGATAATACTTGATGCAGAGCCCCTGAGCGGTCATCAGGCAGCGTCACCATCAAGGTTGTTTTTTGCCCTTTGTAGATTGGACTGTCAAGTGGCAGAGCCACTAACTTCTTTGATAAAACGATAAAGCGGGTGCGATTATAATTATAATCATGCACATCAGGCTGGGCAATAACCAGTCCATATTCTTTAGCCGCTAGTTCATTGGCAATCGCCCCAATCGCCTGATCAGGATTTTCTGCAACATACTGTGCTGCTGCAGCTGTAGATGTAATCGTATGTTTTGGGATTCCTTTTAGTTCCTGATGAAGAAACTTATGGCATTGGGCGATAGCGTGTGAATGGCTGTATACAGCCGTCAGACGCCCGCGCCAATTTTCTAATTGATTCGGATGTACCATAAAGTGCTGGCGTATGGGTGCTGAGATTTCTCCCCTAATTGGAAGATCTACCTCATGAATTAAATAATCCAGTGTGATGTTTACCGTACCTTCCAACGCATTTTCCAGCGGTACAACAGCAACCTCAATTTCATCATCAACCACCGCATCAATACAATCTGGTATCGTTGTATAGGGAATGGCCTCTCCCTCTGGAAATAAAGCACGGACTGCTAAATCAGTAAATGTAGCTCTTGGTCCTAAATAACCTGTCTTCACGCGTATTTGCTCCCTATAGTCTAATTTTTCGTATAACCATTACTTTATCATTTATTTTTCGCCATGTATATTGAAAAGTACCTCTAATCTGTTAAGACATCCTTAAGAAAAAAAGGCGCTGGTAAAGGCACGTGTGATCACGCACCTGAACCGAGCACCTCTATTTTTTCTACAAACTCCAGCCTTCTGAGTTGTTCGAGTAAATCCTCTATATCCATCTCGATACCTGCTGTATTAACGGATAAGGTGACATTCGCCCTTCCCTGGAGGGGGATCGTCTGATGGATGGTTAACACATTGCAGCCGGATGAAGCAACCATTTGCAAAAGCTGCGAAAGGGTACCAGAGCGATCCTCTAAATAAAAGAACAATGTAACGAGACGTTCCTTGACAATCGTGTGGAAAGGAAAGACCGTGTCACGGTATTTATAAAAGGCACTTCTGCTTAAATCGACACGCTGGACGGCATCCCAGACGGATTCCACTTTTCCCCTCTCAATCATTTCCTTTGCTTCAAGTGTTTTCTTCATCGCTTCTGTCAGGACATCTTCTCTGACTAAAAAAAACTTTTTGTTTGATTTATCATGCTTCTTATCCTGCTTCATTCTTCTCCCCCATTATGTTCGAAGGCTACTCAATAAACTCAAACTCGAATTCCAATAACTTAACCGTATCTCCATCTTTGGCTCCTTTTTCGCGCAGCGCCTCATCAACACCCATTCCGCGCAGCTGGCGGGCAAAGCGGCGTACAGACTCGTCTCTCGAAAAGTCTGTCATCTTAAACAGCTTTTCAACAGCATCCCCTGATAATATAAATTTCGCGTCAGGACCCCTGGTAATTTCGAATTCTTTCTGTTCTTTTTCATGTTTATAAAGTACATGGTGTGCCTCTTCGTCCTCTTCAGCCTGCAGTGGGAAATCCGGTGCGTCTTCCAGCATATCCGCAACGGCAAATAACAGTTCTCGCAGCCCCTTCCTCGTCAGAGCAGAAATTGGGAATATCGGGTGATCTTCCTTAAGCCTTTTCTTAAATTCCGCAAGATTTTCCTCCGCGTCCGGCATGTCCATTTTATTTGCGACAATAATCTGCGGTCTTTCTGTCAGCCGTAAATTATATTCTTCTAATTCACGATTAATCGTAACATAATCTTCATATGGATCGCGGCCTTCGATAGCGGACATATCAATCACATGAACAATCACTCTTGTACGTTCGATATGCCGTAAAAATTGATGCCCTAATCCAACACCTGAATGGGCACCTTCAATCAGACCCGGCAAATCAGCCATAACAAAGTCGCGTCCATCCTCCGTTTCTACCATACCTAAATTTGGCACAAGTGTAGTGAAGTGATATTCGGCAATTTTTGGTTTTGCTGATGAAACAACAGATAACAAAGTAGATTTACCGACACTAGGAAAACCAACAAGCCCGACATCAGCTAACAGTTTTAATTCGAGAATAACTTCCCGCTCTTGTCCCGGTTCACCATGCTCGGATAACTCAGGAGCCGGGTTTGCAGGTGTGGCAAATCGTGAGTTTCCTCGTCCGCCTCTTCCGCCTTTTGCAATAACGGCGCGCTGTCCGTGCTCGGTTAAATCTGCAATCACAGCATGCGTTTCGGCATCTGTAACTACCGTTCCCGGCGGTACCTTAACAATCATATCCTTCGCATTTTTTCCGTGCTGATTTTTAGACATGCCGTGCTCTCCGCGCGGTGCCTTAAAATGGCGGTTATAGCGGAAGTCCATTAAGGTACGCAGACCTTCCTCCACTTCAAAAATCACATCGGCGCCTTTACCGCCGTCACCGCCGGCAGGTCCGCCTTTCGGGACATATTTTTCACGGCGGAAAGCGACCATACCATTCCCGCCATCTCCGCCTTTAATATAAATTTTCGCTTGATCGACAAACATAAACTTTTTTCCTCCTGTTTACACAAAGCCTGTGTAAACGTTTTATTCTTTCATTTTTGTAACAAAGCATTCAAATGTAAAATCCCGCTCTGTGATTTCCAACTGTCTTTCTATTTGGCCAAAAGAAGCATTTGCAAGATAAGCTTCAATTTGCACGTTATTTACTATTATTCCACTAAAATCAAAAAAGAAACGAATTCCTTCGGGCTGCGGCTCAATGGATATCATTAAATGGTTATCGGCATACTGCTGTACGGCTTCATTTAAGCAGGCAAAAAACATCTCCATCCATTTTGACAGGGCTTTATCGTCCAGTCCGCCGCATTTTAAATCATTTACTACCTCGAATTCAAGCTGGAACGCTTGACTCTTCCAGTTATGAGTCAGCAGCATCGCAGTAAATTGCGGGATGCCCAAATTGGATAACTTTGTTTCATTTTGCGTCTCAATGACAATTTCTTCAATAATTCTGCGCGCATGGTCAATTTTATTTAAATCTATATTTCCTTTAATTAATTGCAGCTTGTTTAACCAGTCATGACGCACATGCCGAAGCATAGCGACCGTATCCCAATCCTTTTTTATCATAAAATAATACTCCCACACAAATAATTAAAAGTCAGAAGACTACTTCTTGCTAGTATATCAAAAAAGTTTGATTGAGTATGTAATTTAGGGGAAAAAAATTGAGTTTTAGGCGGTTTGAGATGAGTATTCATCTATTTGTCATCATATTCAAAGGATACTGCCATGATTAGGAGCGATACATTTCAATTAAAAAGAAAACTCTAACCCATTCAGGTTAGAGTTTTCGAAACATCTTATGCTTCTTGTGCTGCAGGGTATACGCTAACTTGTTTGCGGTCACGTCCTAAACGCTCAAATTTAACAACGCCGTCAACTTTTGCGAATAGAGTGTCGTCACCACCACGACCAACGTTTACTCCTGGATAGATTTTCGTACCGCGTTGACGATAAAGAATGCTTCCGCCAGTTACGAATTGTCCATCTGCACGCTTAGCGCCTAAACGCTTAGCGATAGAGTCACGTCCGTTCTTTGTAGAACCTACCCCTTTTTTAGATGCGAAAAACTGAAGATCTAATTTTAGTAACATCAATTCCACCTCCTAGCTTTTAAAGGTTAATTGTATATGTTCACCATATTGCTCCTCAATTGTCTGTAAGGAAACAACCATTCCTTCAAGAAGGATTTGAATCTTCTCTTGTGCGGACTCTGGAAGATTTTCCGGAATGACACATTTCAAGAAACCATCTTCGCCCTGCTCGATTTCAGGCGTTATCCCTGTTAATCCATGAATAGCATTGATCGTACCAAAGGATACGGCAGATGCCCCGGCACACACAATATCCTGACCATGGTCAGAAAAATAAGCATGTCCGCTCATGGTAAACGATTGAATGGAGCCCGTTTTTTTACGATTAATCGTAATGTTAATCATCGTAATGAACCTTACGCGTTGATTTTTTCAATCACAACTTTAGTGTATGGCTGACGATGACCTTGCTTTTTGTGGTAGTTTTTCTTTGCTTTATATTTGAAAACAATGATTTTTTTAGCTTTACCATTCTTTTCAACTTTCGCTGTAACAGTAGCTCCCTCAACCACTGGGCTTCCTACTTTTACATTTTCACCACCAACGAAAAGAACTTTATCAAAAGTAACTGTTTCGCCTGCTTCAGCATTTAGCTTTTCAATGTAGATTACTTGACCTTCTTCTACTTTTACTTGCTTACCGCCTGTTTCGATAATTGCGTACATAACTGCACCTCCTTATAATCTAAGACTCGCCAATTGCAGGTGTTTTGCACATGCAAACACTTCAAAACCTGTTCTGAGCGGTTGTAGCACGGGTGCTACAAACATAACATGAAAATATTATCATACAGTGAAAGTCTCTGTCAATCATATTTTTCATTGGTTCAAACGCAGCTGCAGGATTTCATAGTATGGCTTCACATGGTTATTGCTTTGAAATTGGAGCGAAAATCCCAGAATTTCTTCCAGCCTCTTTTTATGAATGTTTTGTTCGCCGCAAAAAACCTTTACCACTTCTTCGGTTGTTTCAATTACGGCCTCAGTCACATCGCCATGGCGATATTCATATAATTCCCTTTCGAGACGGAAGGCGATGGTTTCAGCGCTGGGGATGCGTCCTGTGCCGTCACAAACCGGACATCTATCAAGCATCGACTCAGAAATAGACACCTTTGTCTTTTTGCGCGTGATTTGCAGGATTCCAAGTTCAGTAAAACCAAGCAGATTTGTCCTCCGCGGATCACTTTTCAATTCCGCAGCCATTTTCTTCAGTATCTGCATCCTTTCCTGCTCTGTTTTCATATCAATAAAATCGATTAAAATCATTCCGGCGAGATCACGGAGCCTGATTTGCCTTGCCGCTTCCTCTGCAGCCAGAAGGTTCGTTTTCAGAACCGTATCCGCTAAATCCTGTTTTCCGGAAAATTTCCCGGTATTCACATCGATAACCGTTAAGGCCTCTTCCTCATCAATGACTAGATAAGCCCCCTTATCAAGCCACACAATCCGCTTTAAGGACTTTTCAATTTCGCCCTCAAGCTGGTATGCGGAAAAAATGTTTTCCCTTCCCGTGTAAAGTCTAAGCGGCAGCTCAGGAAACTTATGCTGCAGTTTTTCCATCAGTTTGCGCTCATCGGTGATCACTTCCACCTGCTTATGCACCGCTTTAATCTCCTCAGATAATTGAGTAAGAAAAGGATCGCGTTCCAATACCTTTGCCGGTTTTTTCAATAAAGACACCTGGTGTTCAAGATGCTGATATTCCGCTCGTAATTCTTCCACTTCACGATAAAGTTCTTCCTCCGAAGCCCTGTCACTGGAGGTACGGAACAGCAGTCCCTCTTCCGGGCTTTTCATATCATATCCGTAATGGCGCCACTTTTCCCGAACTTCAGGCTGGAGGATTTTTTTGGAAACCGCCACATATCTCCCTTTCGGCATATAAATGACATGTTCTCCGGACAATTCAATCACACCGGTCAAACGCGGTCCTTTCGTTCCTGTTGCATCCTTTTCCACCTGAACAAGCAGCTTTTCCCCCTGATGGACAAAGGAGGAAATACTACGGCTGTCTTTCACAGCCTTTTCAACATTAGCCAACACAAATGAGACCAGTTTATCACGATGGATAAAGCCGTTTTTTCCTTCCCCTATTTCAACAAAGGCTGCATTCATCCCTGGAAGTACCTTTGTTACCACCCCGTAATAAATATTTCCGACAAGTGATACATGCTTCGGCTGGTTGACAAAAAGCCTTTCAAGCTTTTGTTCATCCAAAAGGGCATAACGCTTCTCCCGAGTCAAACTATTAATAATTAATTTCTTCAAGCTTAATTCCTCACTTTACCCAAAAAAGGAGTGGGAACTCTGAAGTTTCCACTCATAAATATTCTTATTTTATTATCGCTATTTAATAAGGATAAAGCAACTCCCCGATTTTTGCTGAAAGCATTTTTTCCGTAAAATAGGCATGAAGGATTTCATTTTCATCCAGCTGCACGGATTCATTATCGTCTTTTTCGATAATGATTAAATGCTTATAGCCGCGCTGAAATTTCTGCAAGACCCGAAGAATCGATTCATCCTCAGAAACATGGATCTGCTTTAATACCTGAAAATCGATTTTCTTCCCATAGTATCGTTCTAACAAAAAACGAACAAAAACAAAACGGCTTTGCTTCCATTCAAAATAAAGGGAAAAGGAAAGAAATGCAATAATCACCCACATATTTAAATTAAAGGGCTGCAATGCGATGACAAGGAGGGTGAATAGCAGCAAACCGATCGCTGATATTGCCATTGTACTGCGGTGGGCGAGCGGAAATGGTTCTTTCAAGCAGCGCCACAAATAGATCAGCTTTCCTCCATCCAGCGGCCAAATCGGCAGCAAATTAAAGATTAATACCATGATATTAAATTCGATAAACTTTTGATATAGCTCCGCTGGAATCCATGAAAACTGAAACAAAAGGAAGGATAGTCCCATCAACCATATATGCTGCAGGGGTCCGGCCAATATCACAATGGCTTCCTCCTTAATCGGCCGGTTTCCATGTTCATCCATCTCAGCGACCCCGCCGAATGGAAGGAGGGAAATCCGTTTTATCCGCCACGATAGAAAAGATGCGGCCACTGCATGTCCCAGCTCATGAATCATGACAATCATTAAAAATAAAGAAAGATCAATAAAATGCCCGGTTACAATTGCTAAAGCGATCATAAGCCAAAGTAATGGATGAATTCGAATATAGGACAACAATTGGAATGCCTTCATCAATTGGAATCACCCGGACTCGGCTGAATCACCTGGATTGGGTCAACAAACTTTTCTCCTTCTTTAATGGCAAAATAAAAGGAGCCATTAGCGCCATTTTCCGGTACGGTTGCTTTACCCACTTGGGTACCCGTTTCAACATATTCGTACAAGCCTACATCTATTTTACTTAAGTTGCCATACCACGATTCGCTTTTATCAGCATGCTGAATAACGACGGTATTGCCAAAGCCTTCCTTTTGCCCGACAAAGCGGACAAATCCTCCATTCATTGCCTCAACAGCCGCATCTTTACCGATTTCAATCGTGATTCTCTGCCCATTTTCGCCAAAATCCTCCAATATCTTTCCTGAAGCAGGCAAAGCATATTGTATTTCCTTCGTGTTTTTCCCTTCTTTACTGCTATCAGTGGAAGGCAGAAGTGCTAATTGTTCGCCAAAGGTATTTTCATACCACTTCGATACAGCCGCAAATTGAAAATCCTCTTCCATCGACTTAGTTACAAATTCTCTTGCCTGATCCAAGGCGGGTGTCTGATTACGAAACATAATCGCAATGATCAGGACGAGACAAACGGATGCCAACAGCTTAAAGATCCAGACTTCCTTACGAAACAGCGGATGGCCTTCTTCTTCGATTGGGCCGCTTTCATAGGATTCAAGTCTTTGAAACCCATATCGTTCTTCATCCTCGGTCCATGGCAGCTGGGTTTCGATCTGTTTTGTCATCCGCTCCCGATCTTTCTTTCGCCTTTCAATCCTTTTTCGAATATCATCCCTTCTTGAATGCATGATGATCCCCACCATTCTTTTCACCATAATAGTAGTACAAGTTTATGACTCAGAAGCTGGGAATATGACTGCATCTGGAGGGTCTGATATTTGATGGGTTCAAAGACAAAAAAACCAAGGAGTGAATGTCCTTGGTTTATTTACCGCCAAATAACCGCTTTAGTTTGGAAAATACGCCTCTTGGTGCCTCTTCTAATTGCTGAAGCGGTATCGATTCACCTAATATGCGTCTGGCAATATTGCGATAGGCAATGCTCGCCCGGCTGTTCGGATTAAAAGCGATCGGTACACCGTTGTTAGCCGCTTTAATGACTTCCTCGTCATCGGCAACGATTCCCAGCAATTCAATCGATAAATGGTTCGCCACATCATCGACACTCCACATATCGCCATCTTTCATCATATGGCTGCGGATGCGATTAATAATAAGCCGCGGCGGCTCAATATTCTCTTCTTTTTCCAATAAACCGATGATTCTATCGGCATCTCTTACTGCCGGAGCCTCCGGTGTTGTTACGACAATTGCTTTATCGGCACCGGCCACAGCATTTTTATAGCCCTGTTCAATCCCCGCAGGGCAGTCAATAAGAATATAATCATAATCTTGCTTTAGGCTGTCAATCAGCGCCTTCATTTGTTCGGGTGTTACCGAATTTTTATCACTTGTCTGTGCCGCCGGCAAGAGAAAAAGCAGGTCTTCAAATCGTTTATCCTTAACTAGTGCCTGATGTAATTTACATCTTCCTTCAACTACATCAACCAGATCATAGATAATACGATTTTCCAGTCCCATAACAACGTCAAGGTTACGCAAGCCTATGTCAGTATCCACCAAACATACACGTTTCCCCTGAAGTGCTAATGATGTTCCAATGTTGGCGGAGGTGGTTGTTTTTCCAACTCCTCCTTTCCCGGATGTTATGACGATTGCCTCTCCCATCCTAGAGTCCCCCTTCCAATTTCGTCAGATTCGGTCTGAGCTGCATCAATACTTGCAATCTATCGATAATAATTTGATTGTTTTCATCTATGTAAGCACATTCCATTTCCCGCTTTTCCTGTTCCTTCGTATAGTCAGGGTCAGGAGCACGGTTGATATAGTCGGCTATTCTCAGTTGAGAGGGCATCATCACAGCAGCTGCTATCACTGCTTGCTTATTTCCATTACAGCCGGCATGAGCAATTCCCCTTAAGGCACCCATCACATAGATATTTCCTCCTGCCATCACCGTGCCGCCCGGATTGACGTCGCCGATTAGCAAGAGATCACCCGGAACCTGGATCACCTGCCCGGAGCGAACAATCTTTGATAGGGAAACAACCTCTTGTTCCTGTTTCATTTTCGTGACTTCTTCTATCGTCATGACATTGGAATCAATACCATTCACAATAAAATTCTTTTTTTGTTTAATAATCTCCAAAATTTCTTCTTTTTGCTCTTCTGATAGAAACCGGTATCCCGCTTGAACCTTCACATTAATTAACTGATTGACCTCTTGGGTGCGGGCCGTTTCTGATAATTTCATTTGCAGCTCTCTTTTTAATTCATCATAAGAACAAAGATGATCCAAATGCAGCGTTAAGCCATCCTTCGTTCCTTTTATCGTAACATTTTGATTTTTTATCATTACAAGCAGTTCACCTCGATTAGAGCAACTATCTACCTTTTTATAAACGATATGAAAAAAATACCTTTTTTTACTTCAATTATTATACCATTTACTTATTTTTGCACCATATTTTTCAATATATCATAGAAAAACCGCTGTAATACTTCGACAAAAATCGTTCAAATTCCTTTTTCATCAAAATGTTTTATTTTTATCCATAAAATACTGCCAAATTCATCACTGAAAAATAAAAAAGGAAACGACCAAAGCCCTGCGCTTTAATCGTTTCTTAAAGCTTCCGCATAATTCTCTAAGTACTTTTTCAGCGGGAAAGCAATGATGATGATAAAGATCAAGTTCATTATTAAAGTTGGCCATAATCGCAAATTAACGTAATCAGAAAAGCTCATTTCTGTCAGTTGGATTAAAAAGTTCATCTCGTATACCCCTAGTTCTAAGAGGGTTACCCCAAATAAAGTAACGATGGAGGAAATAAAAATATTGGATTGCAGTATTTTCATCACCCAAGCGATGATATAGACAATTAATGGAATCATGAAAAGATAGATTCCGATAATTTCGGTGTATACGACATCAAAAAAAAGCCCGAAAAGAAAACCATACATGATCCCTTGCTTCCTGCCCACATAAATGGTGACAAAAAGGATAAGAATCAGTAAAAAATGCGGCACGATGATCCACTTGCCGTGAAAAAGATTGACCGGCCATAATTCAACAAACAAACTCTCCAGGAGAAAACAAAAGGTGATTAGGAGAGGAAGAAGAATTTTTTTCACTTTTCCTCCTCCTCTTTCCCGCCGATCATATCAAGTAATTCCGGCTGTGTCATTCCGCGTTTCACGACCATGACATGCTCAATATCATAAAAATCAGCACCCGGTTTCACATAAGCCATTTGCGTTAAGCCGTATTCATCCGGTACGACTTCCTCAACCGTGCCAATGATTAATTCAGCTGGAAATACTCCGCCTAAGCCGGATGTCTGGACAATTTGATCCTTTTCAATTTTCGCTTCGTATGGAATCCGTTTCAAGAGCAGCATTTTTTTCTTGCTGTCATAGCCTTCAATTTGACCATAATAGGGCTTTTCTCCGCCAAGAACTACTGCGGAAACCCGGTTCGATGCATCTGTTGAGCTTAAAAGCTGAACGGTTGAAGTAAATTGGCGGCTGTTTTTCACTTTGCCAATCATTCCTGTCGCGGTAATAACTGCCATATCACTCTTGATCCCGTCTGTCGAACCTTTGTTGATGATCAGAAGTTCATTCCAGCGATCAGGATTACGGCCAATAACCGTGGCTTGTGTCGGTTCAAAATCACTTAAGGCTTCTTTTTTATCTAATATTTCACGAAGTTCTTTGTTATCCTTTGTTAAGCTTTGCACCTTTGCTTCCAGTTGTGCTAATTCATTTAGCTTTGCTTTTAATTTTTTATTTTCTTCGTATGTATTTTGCAAGTCGCTGACATTTTCAAAAAAACCGGCAAAATAATGCGCCGGTCTTGACACAAGGGTTTGAACGAGGCCGGCAGAGTCCTTTATAAACTGCTCAGGCCACGTCAACTCTTTACGTTCTTTAAGCGAAAACCCTATTAATGCCACGAGAATAATTATGCTAACAAGCAAAACAATCAAGCGTTTGTTCAAAAAGAACTGTGGCATTCACTTACACCTCTATACTCTTCTTAGCGAGAATCTCGCGCTTTATTTTTAAACAAGTGGATATGATCAAGTGCTTTTCCCGTTCCAATTGCCACACAATCAAGCGGATTTTCGGCAATTAATACAGGCATTTTCGTTTCTTCGCTGATCACCTTATCCAAGTTGCGCAATAAAGCACCTCCACCGGTTAGAACAATCCCGCGGTCCATAATATCGGCCGCAAGTTCCGGAGGTGTTCTCTCCAATGTTTGTTTCACGGCATCGACAATCGAATAAACGGTATCACTTAATGCAGTTGATATTTCTTTCGCTGTAATTTCAATCGTTTTTGGCAGACCGGTTAACAAATCACGGCCGCGAATTTCCATATTTTCAATCCCATCGGCATCACCGGCTGATCCAACTTCCATTTTGATGATTTCTGAAGTCCGGTCTCCGATCATTAAATTATAAGTCTTACGGATATAGTTCACGATGGCATCATCCATTTCATCCCCGGCAATACGGATGGACTGGCTTGTGACAATCCCTCCAAGGGAAATGATCGCCACTTCTGTTGTTCCGCCGCCGATATCCACGACCATGCTTCCTGTCGGCTCCCAAACTGGCAGATTAGCACCAATGGCTGCCGCAAACGGCTCCTCAATTGTATAAGCATCGCGTGCACCCGCCTGACGCGTTGCATCAATAACGGCTCTTTCCTCAACGGCTGTAATGCCGGATGGGACACAAATCATGACATACGGTTTCCCAGAGAAAAGTCCTTTTGATTTTAATGCTTCATTTATGTAATATTTCATCATTGTTGCTGTTGTTTCGTAATCAGCAATTACTCCATCCTTCATTGGCCGGAGTGCCACAACATTTCCCGGTGTACGCCCAATCATATTTTTCGCATCATTACCAACCGCTACAATCGTTTTCGTGTCTTTTTGAATCGCTACTACAGAAGGTTCCCGTACAACGATCCCCTTTCCTTTCACATACACAAGTGTATTTGCAGTACCTAGATCTATTCCAAGATCTCTAGTGCCAAGTCCAAACATGGTCGTATCTCCCTTTCTCCAAACAAAATCCATCACTCTCAAGATATGGTCCATTTATCCTTAACTTTTCCGAATCGCCTATACTTGATTATTGTTAGTGAAATCCCGTCTTGTATGCACCAATTGTTAAAGTATATTTTTCAGGACAATTAACCTAAGACAAATGATATCCCCACCAAGGTTCTCAAAGCATTTCGAATAAAGAAAACCCATTCATTGAGGTTTCATTTTATTATTTTTTTAATGTGCTTTTTTCTCTCCGGCATTTTAACCCAGACGGTAATTTTGTTTCAAAAATTAGCAAAATTAAACAATAAACAGCAAAAAATCACAAACTATATTATAGACCAACCTGCGGGAAAATCATAGTGTTATAAATACCCTTTCTCCTTCAAACTGACAAATTTATTTTCGCCAATGATGAGATGGTCCAGCAGCTCAATGCCAATTATTTTACCGCATTCATTTAATCTTTTGGTCACTTCGATGTCCTCCCGGCTTGGCGACGGGTCCCCCGAGGGGTGATTATGAAGGCAAATCAGCGAAGCTGCCGAGCGGCGGATAGCTTGTTTGAATACTTCTCTTGGGTGTACGATTGAGGCGTTCAGGCTGCCGATGAAGATTGTTTGCTTATGCAGCACTTGATTCTTCGTATTCAAATAGAGGGCCACGAAATGTTCCTGGGTCAGAAATCTCATGTCATTCATCATATATTTGGCACCATCTTCAGGGGAACGGATGACATAACGGTCATCATAATTGAGGTTGGCAATACGCCGGCCGAGTTCGACAGAGGCTAATAATTGAACAGCTTTTGCCATTCCGATTCCTTTAATAGAGGTAATTTCATTGAGTGTGGCATCCTTTAACAGCCTCAGACCCTCAAAATGCGTCAGAAGGCGATTCGCCAGCTGCAGGACCGATTCATCCTTTGTCCCTGTCCGCAGCATCAGAGCAACGAGTTCATGATTTGCCAAACTTTCCGGACCATTTTGGATAAATCGTTCCCTTGGCCGTTCATCCTTTGGAAAATCCCGGATCATTAAAGATTCATTCTGTAACATCTTTTCCTCCCTTTCGCAGTGCGGGAGGCAGAAGAGGTTCAAACGGTATATCCCGCTTTGGCTAATTCCCTTACCGTTCTGGCCACAGGAAGACCGACCACAGCAAAATAATCTCCTTCAATTCCTTTCACAAGGAGACTGCCAAAGCCTTGAATACCATAGGCTCCCGCTTTATCAAACGGTTCACCGGTTTCAATATACCGATTGATCTCTTCATCTGACAACTCCCAAAACACTACATTTGTTTTCTCGAAAAATGCCGTTTCGTTTTCAGATGAAACAATGGCGACTCCGGTATAGACTGAATGGGTTTTTCCGGAAAGACTCTTCAGCATCGAAAAAGCCTCCTCGCGGCTGCTTGGCTTTCCTAACACATCGTTACCGATGGCGACAACCGTATCGGAACCAATGACATAGGAGTCAGGATATTCTTTGGCAACAGACCTTGCCTTTCTCAAGCCCAGCTCTGTCACGATTTTGTCAGGAGTCCATTCCGGCGGATAACTCTCATCTGCATCGCTGCTTACGGTCATAAAGGATACATGAAGATTTTCCAGAAGTTCTTTTCGGCGTGGAGATGACGAGGCTAAAATGAGGTTTTGCATTTTTTCACCTTTCCTTTGATTGAAGTTAGGAAGATACTCTTTTATGTTATCACGATTTCTATTGGGTAACAATGAAGTTTCTGGTACTTCTTAATAGAATTTACTATCCTGCAAAATTTATCCATGTCTGCTAATATCGCAGCATCCTGAGCTGAAGCTGCCGTTTAAAAAGAGGAACTTCTTAAACGGCAGTAATCCTGAACCCATGTTTCGCTTCAAACATTTTTCTATTTCAATATAATATTACAATTATTTCCTGGGAAAAGCAGCTCGTTATAACTCCTGATAAAGCGCGAGAAAGGCTAGTAAATGCTGCTGAACGGCTGTTTCTGTACCACTATCAAGTTTATCTTCATATTTCATGAACTGGGATGCTGCTGCAGTTGCTTCCGCATATAGTTGAACTATTTTCTCCGTTTTTAGATTATCCTTTTTTATCGCTGCAAGACTTTTCTCCTGCTTGGCAAAAGCCGCTTTATTTTCTGGAGATATCTTTGCATCTGCCCTCCCATCACTTAAGTTCACCGTCATCGTTTGAAATATCTGCGGAGCAATTTCCAGCAGTTTACTTTCTTCACCGCCAATCCCTTTGACTGTTTTTTCCCCAATTGTGATTTCCTTGGCGAATGTTTCAATTCCTCTTGCTCCCAGTTCCTGACTCAAAGTTTTTGCTTCAGCGATACTGTTTGAAACTCCGATAAAAAGGGCAAACTTCCCGCTCATACCTAGATTCTCCATATCCATTACCTGGGCGGGAATCCCCTTATTCCTCAGTTTAGACTGCTCTTCGTAAGCCGTTTCTTTTACAGAATAAATTCCCGCTTGGACAACAGAGGCGGTTATAGGCGGAAGTTCTATTTCACCGCTCCCCACTGCAGCTGCGGGCGGCTTTGGCTGTTCTTGCTGTAATACAGGCTCACTCCTTCTTGCAGCTCCTTCATCGGGCAAAACCATCTTCAGCATCGTTAAGCCAAAAATAGTGCCGAGAATAACGGCGCAAAGGATAATGAGAAAAATGGTTGTGACCCATTTCCGCTTCTCCGGGTTTAGCTTTTTCCCTTTGTTATGCATAAAAGGAAGTTTTTCAGGCCTCTGTTCCTTCTTCTTTGAACCTTCTTCTACCTTTTGTTCCAGTTTTCCCTCCTCAGCTTCTGTCGGAAGAATCCACTCAAAGGGCTCCTCTTCAACGGCTGCTTCTTTTGCAGCCGCTGATTCCAGCTCGATATGATTGGCTGCAGGGGACTGTGTACTAACTTGTTCCTTTGCTGGTTCTAGTACTGGTTCTTGTACTGGTTCTAGTACTGGTTCTAGTACTAGTTCTGGTACAGGTTCTGGTTTATTTTTCTTTTTCGGGCGTTCATTTCCATCTATTTTAATGGTGATCGTCCTTCCTTTTTGCGGCTTGTCCATTCACTTGCCCCCTTCCGGCTTCTCTCGTGGTTTCATCCTATCACAGGAGGCAAAAAAAATAACAAGACTTTTGTCGTCTTGTTATACAATGCTTTCGCCATTTTTTTACAGATGGCTGTTTGATTTTCATATACAATTACAAATGAGACTTACACGATAGGGAAAACACCTATTTCCCACTGTTCGTTGGAAGTTCGTTAAACGGATTCTTTTTATTGGCTGCATCCGGTGTATCAATTGGAGGAAGCTCGCTGTGCAAATCTGCTAATTTAGGAAAATAAAAAGCGGAAACGGAGAGATCAAAGGTGATCTTCTCATTTTGTTGCCCGGCATCCATCACTTCAGTTAATCCTTTAAACGATAAATTATCAAGCTTTATTTTCCGTGGCAATGCCTGCAGGCTGTCGAGAAATTTCTGCAGTTCAAAGTAGTTTTTTGCCTCACCGTTAATCGTAAACGGCGTTTTCTTCACGCCGCTTGGCAGAACGGCAGCTTGCTTGTCGGTTTCTTCATCGAGCACAGTCGTTGACGCCGTTTCTTTTCCATTTGTCTGATCCTGATTATCACTCTTCGTGTCGGCTTGATTTTCATTTGTATCCTGCGGCGTCTGCTGAGCTGCTGTCTCTACACTCTCATCGGCTCCCGAACTCCCCATTGTAATGGTTTTGATGGTTACATTTGAAACGGTTTCTGCCTTTTCAATGTCCAACATTAATTGTTCCACCGAGCGCTTCACTGGAATCTGCTTCTGCAGCTTCATCGTACTGTTCGCCGTTTCCTCGCTTGTATTGCTTAACTTATTTTCTAGTATTGTTAATTGCTGATTCGCCATATCCAATTCCGCCTGCTTGCTTTCCAATTGATTGTTCAATGGCTGTAAAAAATAGAAATATCCCCCTGCCGCAACAGCACCGATAAGTACAATACCTAAAATCATTATGAGGAGATTTTTTTTCGACATGATTAGTTCTCCCCTTTCTTCTCATCAGTCTGTCCAGCAGCTTTCTCTAAAGCCTGAAGATTGAGGATAATTTCATACTGCGCGATATAGCGCGGCAAAACATTTGATTCATTATAGTAAGAAACAGAAGCCGTTTTTCCTTCCTCTGTATCTGCTCCCAAATCTAATTCATCACTTTTTGCCTCTGAAATAACGGCTTCCTCGACCCAATCATGTGCCAGCAAGGTGTGTAAATAATAGGCCGCGTCACTTCTTGTGTCGAATTGGATCACTTGATTAATCTTATAATTTTCATCGATTTTAAAATCTAAGATAAACCCGCGTTCCGGCAGCATCTTTGTCAGTTGATCTAGAAGAAAGACGGAATCAAACGATTGGGTATCTGCCCATTTGATCGCCTGCTCAAGCTCCTGTACCGATGTGGAGGCATTATATTCCTTTAATTGCTGGTTTTTTTGTTCAATCATCGCCAATTTGGTGTCTAATTGATTTTGTGTCTCAGAAAGTTTCGCTTCTTTTGCATTGATCTGCCAGACAAAAAAAGCTGAAGTTGCAACGAAAAGGAAAATAATGATGCCGATCATAACAAAGATTAACTTACTTTTACTGTTTTTTTGCGGAAGGAGGTTGATTTCAACTAACATTAGTCCACCTCTTTCAAACCAAGGCCAATATTGAGATAAAACCCAGGGTCAACGGGATCGCCCGTATTGGTCACAATGGATGGGCAATTCATGATCTCGATTGGAATATCAATCTGTTGTGCCAAATTGCGGCAAACTTCCGCTAACCATGGATGATCGCCATTGACAACTATTTTATTGACCAATCTGTTGCCATAGTTTAATGAATAATTATAAAAGTTCCTCACCCGGTCAATTTCAAGAAATACATCTCTAAAGGGGAAGAATACCTCCTCTTTATCTCCTTGATAGGTATCAAGTTTATGATTATTCGGATCTTTTTCCCATTTATCAAGATCGACATCCATTAATAAGTGACGGGCTACAACCGGTTTATGGGCTTGGAAAATACAAAGGTTCACCGAAAGCAAATCGATTTGCACCAGCATGATATTATCCCGATCGTCAGGACGCTGCTGATGGTAAAGACGATATAAGCCCAAGGAAGAAATATCGGCGCTTATCGGCTGCAGCTTGACCTCCTCAAGCAATTCTGCATATTCTTGAATGACTTCCTCCGGACCGGCAAACAGGAGCAGTTCCTGCTCATTTTTTTGCTGCGGCAGGAGCGCATAATCAAATATCGGATTCTCAAACGGAAGATGGATACTCGAACCGATTTCCATAAAGATATACCCTTCTATTTCATCTTCCTGAATATCATTTGGTACGGCAATTTTCTTCAGCATGATTAACGATTCCGGGACAATGAAACGCACCTGGCGTTTCGCAATTTTCCAATCCTCGGCACATTCTTCTAAAATCGCGGTAAAGATTTCCGGATCTTGAATTCTGCCGTCATGAATAATCCCTTTTGGTAAATAGCGTTCACCATATCTTGCGATGGCCAAAGGATTCTTTTGCTTTAATTCGACGAAGCGAATAATATGATCCTTAATCGTTAAATTAATGATTTTCTTTTTACCGATAGTTAATGGAAAGCCCATCAGCAAAACTCCTTAAATAAAAAATTGAAAATACCATTGTAGTATTCTGCCGCCAAAAAAATAGGCGATCAAGACAGCGAAACATATATACGGTCCGAAAGGGATCGCTTTGCCCTTCTTCACTTTTCCCATCAGCATCCCAATACCGCCTATGAAAGCACCGAAAAAGACGGCAAGGAAAAAGCTGAGCAGCACGAGCTTAAAGCCGAGGACAATTCCTAACACACCGTAGAACTTAATATCGCCGCCGCCCATGCCGCCTTTACTGACTACGGCAATTAAAAGCAGCAGGCCAAAGCCGGTACCTGCTCCGAGCAAGGAATCCCACCATGGAGAGAGCGGGATAAATATCCGCTCCAAGACAAAAAGCGGCAGGAAAAAGAGCAGCACTTTGTCCGGAATAATCAGATATGTATAGTCGGAGACAAAGACAATGATACAGAGTGAAATCAGTGTCAATGCCACAAATAATTCCGGTGTCCAGCCCAGCATAAGCGCTGCAAAGAGAAACAATAACCCTGTCGTGAGCTCCATAATAGGATAAAGAGGGGAAATACCAGCCTTACACTGGCGGCATTTCCCCCCTTGGAAAACATATGACAGAACCGGAATTAATTCCAGTGCTCCTAATGTATGACCGCATTGCGGGCAATGCGATCGCGGTTTCACAATTGATTCTCCCGCTGGGATGCGGAGACCTACTACGTTGTAGAAGGAACCGGGGATGAGACCAAATAGAAAAATGCTCAGATAATAATAAGAGTACATTTTCTTTTCCCACTTTATTTAAGAATAAAAATTATTTAGCTTAGTTCTGTTTGACACTATCTCTTACTAACGCATGTTCAGCAGTTAGTGCAATGCTTTTTTCAGATCCAACAAGTGCTACAGAATAAGATAATTTTCCAGCAGTATTTGCTACTTCAACATAAGATTCTTCTTTTGCACCTGTATACGTACCATCTGCCGCAACTGCTGTTCCTCGTGCATAACCATCAGTAGCGGTAAGACCTCCATCTGGATCTTTGAGAGTTTCCATATAGCCTTTTTTCTCTAAATAGTCAAGTGATAAGTAAACCTTTGTATTTACTTTTGGAAAAACCCCATTGTCTGATGATACCGCCATTTTCGCCGCACTAATCATTTGCTGAGCATTAGCTACATGGGCATCTTTTCTTGAATTATCAATAAGTCCACCAATACTAGGAATCGCAATCGCAGCAATAATCCCCAAAATAACAATTACTGCTAACAGCTCAATCAATGTCATACCCTTCTGATTCTTAAGTCTCTCTTTCATTTTCTTAATCATGTCATTTTCCCCTTTCCATAACTTTCATCCTATGACATATGTCTCTATTTTTAGTATATTACATAAAACAAAATATGAATATAGTAAAATATTAACAATAATAAATTTTTCATCCGACATACTGATAAATTTTAAACATCGGGATCATAATCGATAATACAATCGTCCCGACTAAGGCCGCTAAAATGATAATCATCACTGGTTCAATGAGCGATTTCAGACGCTCTGTCGTTGTTTCCACTTCTTTTTCATAGAAATCCGCTACCTTTGACAGCATTTCATCCAGCGCACCGGATTCTTCGCCAATCGCGATCATCTGCGAAACAAGGGGCGGGAAAACCCAGTGAGTTTTCATTGGTACGGTCAATGACTGTCCCTGTTCGAGGGAATCATGTGATTCTCTAATGACCCTGGCAATAACTTCATTATCAACGACATTTTCGACAATCCGCATCGATTCTAAGATTGGCACGGAACTGGCAAATAAAGAGCTTAAGGTGCGCGTCATTCTCGCAATGACGGCCTTTTGCAGCACCTTGCCAAAAATAGGAATCCGAAGCAATGCATAATCAAAATAATAACGGCTCTTTTGCTGGTTGCGGATAACCATAATTGCCGCTACAAGTCCAATCGCTAAAATCAATATCAGCCACCAATAAGCCTGCATAAAGGCACTGGCATTCATAACAAACTTAGTAATTACCGGCAGCTCGCCGCCAAAATCATTAAACATATCGACGAATGTCGGAACAACACTGACTAAGAGAAAAATGACAACACCGACAGCCACAACTGATAAAACAGCCGGGTACATTAACGCCGAGATGACCTTCTGCTTCGTATCATGCTGTTTCTCATAGTAGACCGCGAGACGGTCTAATGTTTCGTCAATCCGCCCGCCTGCTTCCCCGGCGCGAACCATATTGATAAACATATTGGAGAATATCCTTTTATGTTTTGCCGCTGCTTCTGATAAAGGACGCCCGCTGCGTAAATCTACTTCAACATCCAATAAGGCCTTTTTTAATGCCTTACTTTCCGTTTGCGCGGCAAGGATCGAAGTGGAATCAACTAACGAAACGCCGGCACGGATCAAAGTGGCAAATTGACGCAAAAAAATGACAAACTGCTGTGATTTCACACCGCTCCCCAATTGAATATCCTTTGTTAACAGCGTTTCCGGAACCTCATTGATTTCTGTGACTTTAACGCCCTTTTCCTTCAGCTGCAGCAGGGCATCTCTTTTCGAGCCGGCATTGATACTGCCTGTTTTTTTTCCTTTTAAGTCCCTGCCGCTAAATTTAAATCTTGCCATCTTCAAACACCTTTTCCTGCAGATATGGCTGCACTGTTTCCATGGTGATCATGCCTCTTTGCAGCAGGGAATGAATGCTCGACTCAAGGGTATGCATTCCCTGTGCTCGTGAAGTTTGGATCACGTTCATGATTTGCTCGATCTTTTGGTTCCGGATTAGATTGGCCACTGCGGCATTATTGAGCATGATTTCTGTTGCTGCAATCCGCCCGCTGCCATTTGCGGTGGGAAACAAACGCTGTGAAATGACAGAAACAAGAACAGAAGCCAGCTGTGTGCGAATCTGCGATTGCTGTGAAGGTGGAAATAAATCGATAATCCGGTCAATGGTCGAAGTCGCGCTCGATGTATGTAAAGTGGCATAGACAAGATGCCCTGTTTCTGCTGCCGTAATCGCTGTCGAAATCGTTTCAAGGTCGCGCAGCTCTCCGACGAGGATGACATCCGGATCCTGGCGCAGGGCCGCTCTTAACCCGGCGGCAAAGCTTTTTGTATCATGGCCGATTTCCCGCTGGTCAATAATACAGTTTCCATGTCCGTGCAGATATTCGATTGGATCCTCCAGCGTAATAATATGCTTCGACATCATTTTATTCATGTAATCGATCATGGATGCCAGAGTCGTTGTTTTCCCGCTTCCTGTCGGTCCTGTGACAAGAATCAGCCCCTGCGGTTTTTTCACTATTTTTTTCAGCACCTGGGGCATATTCAGATCTTCGAGAGCGGGTATTTTCGTTGGCACGACCCTGAAGGCAATGGCGATACTGCCCCGCTGCTGGTACACGTTCACACGAAAGCGGGCAGCACCGGAAACCTCATACGACAAGTCTACTTCCCCTTTATCGTGCAGGACATTTTCCATTTGCTCATGAATTACAACCTTGGCGATCTCTTCTGTATCTTCAGGGGATAGAACTTCTTTGCCGTAGCGTTTTAACCCCCCATGAATTCTCATAATGGGCGGTACCCCGGTCGTAATATGAATATCAGAGGCCTTAAACTCCACCGCAGCCCGAAGAATGTTGTCAAGTCTCGTCTTCATTCTCTCACCCCCCTATTAATCTGGTACTGCCACTCGCAATACTTCTTCCGTTGTCGTCAGTCCCTGTTTGATTTTAAGCAGACCGTCATCAATAAGGAAGATCGTTTTATTTTTAATAGCAATATCTCTTAGTTTCGAAAATGGTTCGCCATCCATAATCGGGCGGCGCAGCCCCTCGTCCACTACTAAAACCTCCTGCAGCGCAATCCTTCCTTTATACCCTGTCATATCACAGGATGGGCAGCCCTTGCCGCGTGCTACTTTTTCAATTTTTAACCCTCTTTTGGCGAAAATTTCTATTTCTCGTTTCGATGGCGGATGAAATTCTATACAGTCACGGCAGACTTTTCTCACCAAACGCTGTGAAACGATTCCGGAAATTGAAGAAGCCACGAGGAAGGGTTCCACTCCCATATCCTGCAAGCGGGTAATCGATCCTAAAGAATCATTTGTATGCAGGGTGCTTAAAACTAGGTGTCCCGTTAAAGATGCCCGTACGGCGATATCGGCTGTTTCTTTATCACGGATCTCCCCAACCATGATAATATTGGGGTCCTGCCGCAGGATCGAACGCAATCCTGCAGCAAAGGTCATGCCAACATTGGCATTGACCTGAATCTGATTAATCCCTTCAAGCTGGTACTCAACCGGATCCTCAATCGTAATAATATTGACTTCTTCATTGTTTATACGATTTAACGCAGCATATAAAGTGGATGATTTACCAGAACCAGTCGGACCGGTAATCAATATAATTCCCGTTGGTTTTTCCAGCATGTTCAGAAAACGTTTTAAATTCAAAGAATTAAAACCGAGATTATTTAAATCAATGAGAGCCGTCCCTAAATCCAAAAGACGCAGGACAATTTTCTCACCGTAAATCGTCGGCAATGTTGAAACACGCAAATCTAACGGATGGTAGCCGACATTGATTTTAATACGGCCGTCCTGTGGAATACGGTGTTCGGTAATATCCAAATTCGCCATAATTTTAATCCGCGCTGTGAGCATGCTTTGCATATGCTTTGGCAGTGTCCGTTCTGTGCGGAGGACGCCATCGACACGGTAGCGGATTAATAATTTTGTTTCATGCGGATCAAGATGGATATCACTCGCTCTTGAAGTGGTCGCATTGGTCAGGATTTGATTAACAAGTTTGACAATTGGAGAGTCTTGATCCACAATTTTGTCTTTTGAAACTTCAACATCCATTTCATTTTCACTGAATAATTCTTCAAGTCCTTCATCCATGCCGTAATACTTATTAATTGAGCGCAATATATCGTCCTTTGTCGCAATCGCAGGTTCAATTTGAAAGCCAGTAACGAGTTCGAGATCTTTTATTAAGTAGTAATCCATCGGATCGGCCATCGCAATAATTAATCGATCCGCATCTTTCTTTAACGGAATAATGATATTGCGCTTCGCCATATCTTTTGAGATCAGGGAAAACAACTGCTGATCGAATGGGTACTGATATAAATTTACATGGGGAATGCCCAGCTGGAATTCCAATACTTCAATCAGCTGCTGTTCCGTAATTAACCCGCGTTCAAGCAGAGCATCGCCGAGCTTTTGCTCGGGACCTTTTTCTTTAATGGCCGCATTCAGCTTTTCCTCTGTAATTAATCCGAATTCAACTAGGATATCGCCTAGTCTTTTTCTAGTTTTCTTCAATTTCATCCCTGCTTAATTCTTATTTTGTATGATTCATATAGTATGAGTTATCGCTAGTATCCTTATTGGTATTATTTTCTTGCTGTGTTTGCTCTGCTTGAGGAGCTGTCCCATTCGTATTAGCATTTGCATTCGCTTGTGGAACATCGGTCTGAGTTCCTGATGCTCCTCCGGTACCAGGCGGCATTTCACTTTCAGGGATCTCAGGTTTAGGCTGAATGCTTTGCAGCACGACTGTGTGGATAGGCGGATAAAAATCCTCCGATAACAGCTCCCGATCCGTTGTAACCCCAGTGCTGTCAACGGTTTCCCGGTAAACCTTCTGCAGGAAGCCCTCTGTCCCTTGAGTTTTCACTTTTTGTTGGCCATAAGCAAGCTTTGCATCATACTGAAAAATATTTTTCGGCTTAAAGGTTTCCTTTTCAGAAAGAACGATCTTGTATTGGTATAATAATTCAGGTCCGGCGAGCGAAACATGCAGCTGATTGTCTGCCTGTTTAAATTCGAGAACATATTCATCGTCATTTGGATTGGCAATAATCAAATCCATATTCTTAAAGTAATCAACCTTCGCTTCATACCCTGCCTCAGCATAATAAGGCAATTCCCGGCTGATGCTTCTTTCTGTAATAGAAAAATTCGTCGGCAGGACAGCCTTATAAATGGCTGTTGCGGCAATGCTTAAGCCTTCTGATGTAAAGGTTTTGATCCCCTTCTCAGCAACTGCATCCATGATGGAGAACTGGGAATGCGGCTTGATTGTTACAGTTGGAAATTGGGAAACCCAAAGATCCATTTGTTCACTGTTATCGCGGAACGTAACCGCCGCTTCAGAAATGACTTTTTTTCCCTGCTGTTCCTGAAGGAAATCCTCCAGCTTTATGCTATGTACACCCTTTTGCAGTGTAGAAGGATAGGAGAGCAATTCCTGAATAAATGCTTTTCGATTAAATGACCCTTCCTCAATAGCAAAATCAATCAACACAGCAGAAATCATTTCCCCAGCAACATCAACAACCAGCGGGTTTTTGACCCCTGACGCTGCCCCGTCAATCGATTTCCCCGGTGAAAATATGAAACTGCTATTATCAAATGGTATTTTCTTTTCTTTATACTGGAGATTAATCGTTGTTTGCTTCATCCAAGTATTCTGTTCCTGCTGAAGTTTTTTGAGCGCCCCTTCGCTTGTTAACAGCGAAACATCAACAGGACCGATTGCCGTATTTTCTTGAAATTCCGCTTTCGATGCAGAGACTCGATCATAAGCCTGTTCGCCAAATATTGAAAAACTAAAGAAGAAACCCGTACATAGAAGCATAAGCAGAATCAATTTTAGATCACGTTTGTTCTCCAACCCCAAACCCCCTTTTAACTAAAAAAACAGGCAGTCTGCCTAAAAAGAGAAAACAATAGGACAAGACATACCTGCGGAACGTTCTACTCCTCCACATTCATGGATAATTCAACCACTGTACTTGGACTATCCTCCTGGGCCTTTGTAATATCCTCAGGTGTTAAAACAATTCCTGCCTCGAGCAGTACCTGTCCATTTGTACTGTAAATGGTTTTTGTTAATTTTTTTCCCTTTAAAATATCAATTTGTTTTCTTTTTAAGGCAGCTAATTCATCATCTTCAACTGCTGCAGCAGCATCTGCTTTTGCCTGTACCCCCATTTCGGGAAGTAATTCACTTACTGGATCGGCACTATTTTCTAAATTAACTGCTTCTGTCTTTTTTACTGCGGGATCTAACTCATTTGTACTGGAAAGAAAATGCTCCGTCGCCTCTTCTTTCACAATGATGATATCTTTCCCGTAGGTTAGGACAAATTCGGATGGAAGCGCCACTTCTCTATCTGAAGTTTTCAAGGCCATTCCAAGAATGAGTCCATTGTCTTCATCAACGTAGAATTCATTTATTTCCCCGATCAGTTCACCTTTTCTTGTCATCACTCTGGTGTTAAGGATCTTAATTTTTTTGTTAACAAGCTGATTGGCAATTGGAATTTCATTTAAATCAATAATGGCACTATCGCTGTCAATGGTTACAGCAAATTCCCCTACCCCGATTACCTTCTTAAACGGGATCGCCTTCACACTGACCTGCCAATCATCCTGTTCAATGGTTAAAAAATCAACGGCCCCTTTTTCAGGGTTTATGACTAATGATTTTACTTTTCCGACCTGTATACCGTCTGTAATACTGATGATCGGTAAGCCTGTAATTTGAGCACTATTTTTCATTCATATTTCACCACGCCTAATTATTGAGATACATTCAGCAAACATTCATATAGCACTATAATAAATGATTCCTTCGTATAATGCTCTTGTAAAATAATGAAACTCCTGTCATATTTATGAAAAAATAAGAATAAATCTCCTCTTAATTTTCCCATAAAAACAAAGAAAGAATCATTATTTCATTATCTTTATATAATCTTTCAATAAATTCTTTAGCATTTTATAACGTTCATTATCTGATTCATCATAGGTCAGGAAGCTTTCTACTATTTGTTCAAACTGCTCTTTGTTTTGCATTTTCTTCGCAATTTCAGCCTGCAGCAGCAGTGTTTCGAACACTTCTCTATGTTCGATTGTTCTGCCGTTATTTTCTGAAAGGGCTGGATGTTCCTCAGGAAATACTTCTGTTTCCGCTGCCGCTTCCTGAATCTCTGCTAATGCTTCCATTGGATTCTGCTGCTCCGCAAAAGGCGTTACTTGAATTTCTTGAAGTTTCATTTCATCAATTGTGTCTTCATACACAGCGCCACTTCCATCGCCTTCTGCCCCTTGAACTGGGTGCTGAACATCTTCTATTATGTTTTCCGGTGCCGCTTCAACGACAGGTGCTTCATTCATCGTTTCCTCAGGTTCCACTTCTTCGTTGTAAACAACCTGTAAATCTTCATCAGAAAGATCGGTTAAGTCTGGATATCCGGCCGTACTGACTTGCTCCATATCTTCTTCAAGTGCAGCTTCTGTTCTACTATCGTTATCGTGTTCAGTCTCTTCCTCCAGCTGACTGTTGAGCAGTGTTTCAATATCAGCCGTATCGTCTGATTGAACTCCCGTTTCCGGTTCGAATTCAGTATCCGTTTCTGTTTCAGGTTCAGCAAATATTTCAGAAGAAGCTGCGACTTCTGCCTGTGATTCAAGCATGAATTCTTCCAATTCACTTAAATAGCTTAAATCACCATTCACTACCATTTCTTCTTTCTCCGCTTCCGGCTGCTCTTCCAAAGCGATAGGTGCAAGCTCCTCAATCTCCTCCCATTCCAAATGACTTAACGGGGGAGTTTCTTTATTCTCAATAAAAGCTGCAGATTGTAAAGAAGGGCTGAATAATGCATCATCATTAGGAAAAATGACCTCTTTTTCTTTGTCCGCGTTATTTTCAAACGCATGCAGTTCTTCTAGTTCATTTATCTTATAATCCTCATTTTTTTGCCAAACAATCGTTTTATCTTCTGGTTTTTCAAGCTCTAATGACTCATTTCTCATATCCGCGTTTTCGTTCATTCCATATGAAGGCATTACAGGAATCGATTCCATCTTAGTGAAATTTGCAGTTTTCGTATCCTTTTCGTGATCATCACTTTCAATTTCATTAGCAGAACCATTCGCGGCGCTAAATAGGACAGGTGAGAATTTTTTCGTTAAAATCATTGATAATAAAAGGATGAGTCCGATCAACAACAAAATACTTTGCCATAATTGCATAAAGACCTTTGTCAATAATCCTGCTATTGCTATAAGAAAGGAAACAGCAATGACTGTTATCTTCCCCTTTTTGGTTAAATTCAGAGGCAAGAAATAAATAATTGGAATCAGTATAATTAATGATATCAATGAAAATATCAGTAACTCAGTATTCACCATAATCACTCCTTTCTTACTGGTAAATTTATACTATCCTTTTGGCAGATCAAATCGACAAATATCATCAATTCTATCTTTACGACTTTTAATGACAATATTCGTTATAAAATATTGTATAATACTCAAGAGGTTTTTAAAAGAAAGGAATTAATTATTCATTAAAATTAATTCATCTAAAGTCCTAAAATATTTTTAATTCACTGTTTATTACAGGATAATTTAGTATATTCTTAGATATTTTACCATTACTAAATAACTATTAAATAGGTATAAGAAGTGGAAACACATACTGTCTCCGCCTTATTCACTTCCTTCGAACACCCTTCCTTGGGAGATTAATTTTATATCTTTAAATTCAACGCTATTGTATGAATTGGAATGAATGATTAATGTTCCTCCACCGCTGATTTTAATATCACCAATTACTTCTCCGTTTATGATCATGGTCTGTCCTTCCGGTATAACCACCTCAATGCCATTTTCTGCATAAAAAAGACCATTATAGGAAGCACATTCCACGTTATTTTCAATCGTCAGTTTGTCTTTTACGAATAAGCGAAACATCGAGGAATCAGACTGAATGCAAGATTTACGAATCACGGCATTGTGATGGACATAAATATTGCTGCCTGTATTTTTTCCATCATCAATAAACTTAACTTTCGCACTGTCGATCATGAAATCTCTCATCGCAACCATATCACCACCCAACTCTAGATGATTTTCATTTTTTCCAAACGCTTTATCCAGTTCGGGGATATTATATTTTACCCGCTCTCCTCCAACCAATAAAGTTTGAGTAACAAATAATCCATTTTCAAAAGTAAAACGGCGCATATTCTGCTCACAGCTTTTTAAAAATTGATCCTTACAATCATTTTTATCTTGTTGAATAATGACATTTCCAACCACCGATAATTTTTCAAAATCGATATCTTGATGACCTCCTTCAAGAGGAATAAGATTCGGCAAGAGAAACCCCAAAATCTTGTCTAATGCACTTGATACAAGAGGTACTTTAACATTTCCATAATGCCCATTTATTAAGACGTTTACATTCTTTTCTACTGGAAGCTTAAGGATATCAAGAGAAAGTAAATTAAATTCACCAATTTTCAACAGATCAAGTCCAACAGCTTTCGCGTCTCGGACTGCAACTACAGGATTATTTTCCATTGTATGAAATCTTGGAATCTCTAAATCTAACGTTCCACCGGAAATAGAATTTATTAAATTTAACAATAGATCAAAGGTTAATCCAAGCAGATTGACTTCAAGGGCATCTCCTAATAAATCAATATCCAGGATACCATCATCAGGTACCGGATAATAGCCATCGTCACCATGCCAGAAAATAAAATCGAGTGCATCCACCCCGACCAAACCTGCGATAATTTCCAAGCCAAGCAGTTCCCCGCCTGCAAAATCAACTGCTTTTGTTCCTTCTTCAAATTGAGCGAAAAGAACAGTCGGTGTATTAACATCAAATTCAAAGTCCAGCTTATAATGGCCGGTTAGCTCTGTTACCGTGGTACCATCATCCCCCTTACTATACACTGTAATATAGTTACGCTTTGCAGTCTCATCACTATATTCAATTCCATCTGGATTACTTTTGATGATATCCGGATGACTAACCTTTATTTGGATTTTTTCATTTTTTTCATCCCTAATCGTCATCCAGCCTTGTTCAGGATATTTAGCATCAGAAAAGAGCCCCTTCAATTCATTGAGTGTTATGGGTTTGTTGTTATCAATATAATCTTTAAAGGAAGTTTCAAAATAGATCAGGCCGTCCCTGGCTAAATTACGCGTCTGAACGTTAGAATCGGTAATATTCACCCGCTTATTTTCCCCAACAACATTGATCATTAATGATAGCCCTAATACAGAAAAAATCAGGATAACGAGCAGTACCTGTATCAGTGTCGACCCTTTCTCATTTCTCATAGAAACACCCCCAATATTTCTCTTTCTTTATTTTGACAGCCCTGTCACTTTTGTTAAATGATTTTGACACAAGTGTCACTTTGAATATAAATTAGACTTAGCTCTTAATCCATATCAATAGCTAAGTCCAATTAATCATTTCCCATGACAGATCTATTCGTATGTTCTTCCTTGAGGAATTAATTCAATATGGTTGACTTTTACTTGCTGCAAAAATTCAGGCTTCGTATTAATGGTTAACTTATTATTCGGATCATTACCGCCATCTACTGTTAAATCACCAATTAAACCACCATTGATGATCATGGATTTATTATTTGTTATTACATCAATTCCATGTTCAGCATAGAATAACCCATTAAATGTATTACAGTTGCTATCAACACTATTATTTTCAATGGTTAATTTTCCTTTCACAAATAACCGAAATCCTAAATTTGTATCCCCAGGATTGATACAGGAATTTTTTATAACCGCATCTCCTTCAATGTAGATATTGCTCTTAGCAGATAATTCTGCATTATTAATAACCAGGTTTTTCGCTACCATCCCCCCATTTCCATCTCCATTTTTATCCCCATCTAAATTCAATTTACTATTTTTTTCATTCCCAGAAACATCATTAAAGCTGCCGATATTTAACGTTTTACCTACATACAAACCATTATCAAAGCTAAACGTTCTTCTATCATTATCTTTTTGTTCGATTAATGCCGATCCAGTTACGGCAAATTTTTTAAATTTAATATCCTTGTACCCGCCAAAAAGTTTTAATCCCAGCAGCCCTAAACTCGTATAAGCACCGTTAATTACAACATTTGTTTCCTTTTCAGGTGCAATTTGAATGAGACTTAGTTTAATAAGACCTTTAATTAAGTCTCCCCCTAAAATCCCACCTTCCCGAACAGCGACAACTTCAGAATCTTTATACTCATCAAAGGAGCCAGCACCTAAAGTTAATAAACTACCTGAAAGAATATTGCTATCCGGTACTGCGTAGTACTGATTATTGCCTCCTGGCAATTTAAGAACAAAAAGATCTGCTAGCCCCCCCAATTTTGCCCCAACTAATGTGTTCGAAAAATCCTTTAATGCTCCGCTTTGAAAGGTCTTCAAATCTGCTGTTATCCTATCAAAGTCGATATCAAAATCTAATTCATAGAAACCATTTAATACTTTTTCACTAGAACCCTTACTGCCAAGGCTTGCAACCTTCACTATATTTGGGTTTTTGTCATCTATTTTAATCTCTGTAATTTTTATCCCGTTACTTTCATCATTTTTATTTACATATTCAGTTAAAAACAAATTAAAACTGTTTAGATTTAACGAATCAGGAGAGTTCTTCTCTACATATCTTTGGAAAGATGTACTAAAATGCGTAAGACCATCTCTTGCTATATTTCTCGCATGTGTATCTGATTCCGTTTTATTGACCCGTTTATTCTCCCCAACGGTATTCCCCAGCAATGAGATTCCAAGAACTGAGAAAATTAGAATGACAAGCAGAACTTGGATAAGTGTTGATCCTTTTTCGTTCCCCATCATCACACCTCCACTCTATTCAACTTTTACATAGGTTACATCTTCGGTTAGTTGAAAGCTTCGATTATTGTCATCAGTAAGTTCCAAGTGAATATGGACGATGCCATTTTCCTCATCAACTGCAAAACTAGAGGCAGATTCTTCTACTGTTACAAATGGCGAATTAATCGGGGCTCCATTTATGTTTGCATTCCCACCAGCAAATCCTAACGTCGTGATAACATCACCACTCCCATATTTTTTTATATGAATCTCTTTCACTGGTTCCACTGAATTTGGTTCAACTTTCGTTGCGACAAAAATCTCATTGGAAAACTTAGTCATGATTGCGTTAGCCTCATCATGGAGAGAAATTTGCTTATTTACCGACCTATAACTATCCATACCGCTTACTAATACCCCTATAATGAGAACAGAAACAACACCAATTAAGGAAAGTGACAACAGTAATTCAACAAGAGTTAGTCCTTTTGCTGATGAAAGAATTTTTCTTTTCATAGTTCTACAAGACCTTTCACTTCGCTTAGAGGTTTTTCTTTATTCATTTCCCCGTATATTTTCACCGTAATCTTATAAATTCGTAAGTCCTCCTGTTGGGCACCAACTGTAATCTGGGCTTCATATTCATTGTTATTGAACATGAAATAATACCTATCGTTACAGGTAGTATCCTCTTTTTCACAACTGTACGTTTGTGCTTGAGGTTCTCCTTCCACGTACACAAAATCATCCTGATAACCATTTTTATTACTAATTATTTGCTCTAAAACTGTTTCCGCAAGCTTTAACGCCACTAACTGTTCTTTATTATCCGTTGTTGTTTTTTGTGAAAAAATAAAAAATTGAAAAAATACAGTTAGAACAATACTGAGGATAAATACACCTGCGAGAATTTCAATTAATGTATAGCCCCCTTCATTCTTCATACCCATCACCTTATTCGTTAGTAATCTATGTTGTTGCGTAAACAATTTATAATTCTTTATGCTATTATAATACCACTTTAGCCATAAAATAGTAAATTAGTCTGAGTGATTTTTATCACGCAGATTAAATAGAACTTATATTATATTATAGGATTAGATGAATTAAATTCCCATATAAACACATTTTTAAATTTAAAATCAACTCATATGAAAGTTGATATGATAAAATATGAGTATTTTATATTAGTAATTTTTAACTATTTTAATCACGGAATAAACTAAGTACAAGTTCATATAAATATAGTAAAATAAAAATGTTCTGTTGCTAATAAAATTGTTTTAATTCTGTCATAATTGCAAGGGGTTAAAGATGAAGAAATTTATAGAAAATATTAAAGGGATTACTTTGATCGAATTATTAATCTCTCTATCTATATTATCGATCGTTCTAATCAGTCTTTTCGCTTTTTTTACCAATACTTTTCGCTTTAATTCGCTTAATTCAGATGATATTCAGGCGATGAATGTGGCACGGGAATACAAAGAATTAATAAAAAAAGACTATGCTCTCACAGATGAAATTGATAATTGGAGTAAAAACCCCAATAAAGAACTTATCATGGAGCCCAAAAATAACGATACTCATTATGATGTAATTATTTCCATTTCAGCTGCTGAAGAAACCGCTGCCGTTTTCCCAATATACCTTGTACATATAGAGGTGCGAAAGGAAAACGAATTGTTATCCGAAACTTATACGTATTATGAACCGGCCGATAAGGAGACATCCGCTGAATGAAAATGAAGAACCTAAATCAAAAAGGGATTACTTTGATAGAATTATTAGCTGTACTGACCATTTTTTCTATCATAGCAGGAGTTCTGTACAGCGTCTTTATGAACGGACTCAATTATTCGACCAAGGCGAAAGATACTGTATTAATTCAACAAGAAGCAAACTATCTGCTAAATCTGTTAAAAAAACAACATGAAAAAGACAGAGACTATACGGTAAAAATAGAAAACAATGAGACATTCATGATTCTGGAGGGAGAAACAGTAGTAATTAGCGAGAACGATTCAGACTTTCTCTATTTTATTTGCGACCTTGATAATCAGGGTGAAAATTCCTGCGAAAAACCTTATGCGGCAAATTTTTCGAAACAAATAAATCCGCTGAAAGAACCTTTTCGCATGAAACTGATGCTAAAAAGCAAAAAAGATCATAACTTGCAATTTGAAGTTGAAACTATATTATCCCGACTGTAGGTGATAAATTGAAGCTGCGTAATCAAAATGGTGCTGCATTAGTCGTTGTTTTATTAATGATTACGGTTTTTTTCGTCCTGGGACTATCGCTTCTCAGTTCTTCACTCTCCAATACAAAACAAGTGAATAAAACGGAAAAAGAGATGCAGGCGCTTGATTTAGCCGAGATGGGTGTCCTGCATTACCAAAATCATTTTAAGGTAAACGCATATAAATATTTAAAGATCCCAATTGAAACAGCCATGAATAATGCAAAAAATGATACCATGAAGAAAAAACTGGATGCTGTTTACGGATTACTTGATAAAGAGGATTTGACATATGAATTATTAAACTTTCCCAAACGTACGATTGATGAACATGCCGATTATGATGTAACGATTAAAAATTCAAACAGTATTTTCTCTACAGAAAATGATAAGATCTCTGTTAACATATCCAGTTTGGGCACAATACACTCTGATACACAAAATACCATCGACGCGACAATCGAACTTTCAATACAGCAATTAATCGAAGATATATTGAATGAAAAGAGTACTTCAGGGAATGCAGAAAATGATCTGCCAGTACCGGCTGGATTAGAAAGTTGTCAGTACACGAATAATTTGATACTAACAAACGGCTGTTTTTACGATAACCTTCCGGCTACGGCAATGTTTGGGACCGTTATCGGCGGCATTGATAAAGATACGATCGCATATATAAATGGAAATGCCATCATTGGAGCAATCTCCGGCGGCATTAATAAAGATACCAGGATTGACATTAATGGAGACGCGACTTTTGGAGCCATCACTGGCGGTATTAATAAAAATACCATCATTAATATTAACGGAAATGGCATTTTTGGTGAGATTTCCGGCGGCATTAATAAAACCTCAACCATCTTTATTAAAAAGAACGCGACTTTTGGAGTCATTAGCGGCGGAGTGAAAGATGAGGCAAAAATATGTGTTGGGGGAAAAATTAATGGGTTAGATTTATTAAAAATATTGGGGAAATATCCGAGCGGAATCTATTCTTATGTGGAGGACCCGAATTCTTATAATGAAGCGGGCTGTCCTCCACCAAATAATACGCAATTTGATCCGTTGTCATTAACATCACAAACCCTTGCTACTCATACAGCGATTGTTAATGTAAAATATCATTAATCAACGGATACGAAAAACTGCGCCATACTAAAACATGGCGCAGTTTTTCTTTTACATCATGTACTGATCAGCATTTCCTTCAAAAGCGCCTTCACCTGCTTGATAAAATAAAGCGACCCGGTTACGACAAGGATTTCATTCTCCTCTAGTGAGCGAAGCTCTTCTGTCAGGGTCTGCTGCCAATCTTCAGCGATATGCTTATTTTTCAATGTACTTAAATTGTACAGATTTTCCGCTGTGGTTGAACGCGGATGGTCGAAGGTGACGAAGGTGATTTTGTCCGCGACACTGTCCAATCGAGCAATCATTTTTTCCAAACTTTTATCACCCAGGGCAGAAAAGATAATCTTTATTTTTTGCTCATAGTAGCGTTTGTCCAGTTCAGCCGTCAGTGCTGTGATGCCTTCCTCATTATGAGCCCCATCGAGAATGACCACAGGATTTTGCGATACCATTTCAAAGCGGCCGGGCCAATAGGCACTCTTAAGCCCTTCGCGAAGCTGCTGCTCTGTAATCCGCAGCGAATGTTCTTCTTGCAATAGGTATGCTGCCATAATCGCCAGTGAAGCATTTTCTGTCTGGTGTTTCCCATACATTGAAATGGAAATATCCTGAATCGTTATATCTTCATACTGCCAGGTAAATTTTTCACCGCTGTCGATAGAGATATGATCGAGTATCGTAAATTGGTCATTTAATAAATAAACAGCGGACTCTTGTTTCTTGGCATGCTGAAAAATAACTTCCTGTGCCTCCAGCTGGCTGACGGCGGAAATCAGGCTTGTCCCCTGTTTAATAATCCCTGCTTTTTCATACGCGATTTCTTTATGGGTTGTTCCTAGAATCCTTACATGGTCGAGCCCGATATTGGTGATAATGGACAACAGCGGCTGCAGGATATTGGTTGAATCCAGCCGCCCGCCGAGCCCCACTTCAATGATCGCGATATCGACCGGGTGTATTTCTGCAAAATAATAAAAGGCCATCGCTGTTATGATTTCAAACTCCGTTGCTCCGCCATACTCTGTGTCTTCAAGTTCCATGACAAGCGGATACATCACATTGACCAATTCAAGAATTTCAGCTTCTGAAATGGGCTGTCCATTTATACTGATGCGCTCATTAAATTGTTCAATATACGGAGAGGTAAAGGTTCCTGTTTCATAGCCTGCTTGTTCAAGAATCGAGCGTAAGAAGGTAACGGTTGAGCCTTTGCCGTTAGTGCCCCCGACATGTACAGCCTTTAATTTTCGTTCCGGATGACCGAGGCGCTCCATCAACCATTCCATCCGCATCAAACCAGGCTTGATTCCCAGCATTAAGCGGGATTCGATCCAGAAAATCGCTTCATCATATGTAGAAAACATAGCTGTCTCTCTCCTAACCTGTATAAAGGGATTTTGGTCTAACAGGAAGAGGCGAACCGTAAATGGGTTCAGCCTCAACACTTAAGTTTATTCACCTTTTAATTCTTTAATCCGCACTTCCACAGCTGTTCTTTTTTCTGTGTAATCTTTTTCTTTCGCTTGTTCTTCTTCAATAACCTTTGCCGGTGCTTTTTTAATAAAGCCTTCATTGCTTAATTTCTTTTGCACCCGCTCTACTTCCTTATTTAGTTTATCCCATTCTTTCTGAAGGCGGGCGATTTCTTCGTCAAGATTAATTAATCCTGCAAGCGGCAAGATAATTTCCGCCCCGGTAACGATTGATGTCATGGCTTTATCCGGAATCGTTACTTCTGTTGCGAGCGACAATTCTTCCGGGTTACAGAAGCGCTCTAAATAGGCACGGTTATTTTCGAGAATAGATAGAACGGATGCGTCTTTTGCCTTCACGATCATTTTGATTTTTTTACTCATTGGCGTATTGACTTCGGCACGGCTGTTCCGTACAGAACGAATGATTTCTACTAACAGCTTCATTTCTTCTGCAGCATGTACATCTGTTAATCCAGCATCGATTTCCGGCCATTTTGCCACGGTAATCGACTCGCCTGCATGCGGCAGGTTTTGCCAGATTTCTTCCGTAATAAACGGCATGAATGGATGTAAGAGCCGCATCGTGTTATCCAGAACATAGGCTAGAATGGAACGGGTCGTTTTCTTCGCCGCTTCGTCCTCGCCATAAAGCGGCAGCTTCGCCATTTCAATATACCAATCGCAGAATTCATCCCAAATAAAGTTGTACAGCACGCGTCCTACTTCACCGAATTCATAGCGGTCGGAAAGTCGTGTTACCGTCTCAATAGTTTCATTTAAGCGAGTTAAAATCCATTTATCAGCCACTGATTTTTCGCCGCTTAAGTCGATTTCATCATAGGTTAATCCGGCCATATTCATTAAAGCAAAGCGGGAGGCATTCCAGATTTTATTAGCAAAGTTCCACGTTGATTCAATCTTTTCCATACTGAAACGTAAATCCTGGCCTGGGGATGAACCTGTCGCAAGAAAATAGCGCAGTGCATCGGCACCGTATTGGTCGATCACATCCATTGGGTCAACCCCATTGCCTAATGACTTACTCATTTTTCTGCCTTCTGCATCACGAATCAAGCCGTGGATCAGCACATCCTTAAATGGACGCTTGCCGGTGAACTCAATTCCTTGGAAGATCATCCGCGATACCCAGAAGAAGATGATATCGTAGCCTGTAACAAGCGCGTCTGTTGGATAATAGCGTTTAAAATCGGCTGCGTCTTTATCCGGCCAGCCTAATGTAGAGAACGGCCAAAGAGCTGAACTGAACCATGTATCGAGTACATCTGTATCCTGTTCCCAATTTTCGATATCTGCCGGCGGCTCCTGGTTCACATATACCTCACCCGTTTCCTTATGATACCAGGCAGGTATGCGGTGTCCCCACCAAAGCTGACGGGAAATACACCAATCGCGGATATTTTCCATCCAGCGCAGGTATGTTTTTTCAAAACGGTCCGGTACAAATTGAACCTTCCCGGACTTTTGCTGGAATTCAATCGCTTGGTCCGCAAGCGGCTGCATTTTCACAAACCATTGTGTAGAAAGATAGGGTTCTACCACCGCGCCGCTGCGCTCTGAATGACCGACAGAGTGCATATGGTCTTCAATTTTAAAGAGAACCCCAAGCTCCTGAAGGTCTTTGACAATTTGCTTGCGGCACTCGAAACGGTCCATACCTTCGTATTTGCCTGCGCGTTCATTCATTGTGCCATCTTCATTCATGACCAATACACGTTCTAAATTGTGGCGGTTGCCGACTTCAAAGTCATTCGGATCATGAGCCGGAGTAATTTTTACGGCACCGGAACCGAATTCCATATCGACATAGTCATCACCGACAATCGGTATTTCCCGTCCGACAATTGGCAGAATAACGGTTTTGCCGATGAGATGCTTATAGCGGTCATCTTCCGGATGAACGGCGACAGCTGTATCACCCAACATCGTTTCCGGACGAGTTGTCGCAATTTCAATGGAACCGGAACCGTCTGTGAGCGGATAATTCATATGATAGAAGGCACCCTGCACATCCTTATAAATAACCTCAATATCGGAAATCGCTGTTTTTGTTGCCGGATCCCAGTTAATGATATATTCGCCGCGGTAGATTAGACCTTTTTCATAAAGCTTGACAAACACTTCGCGAACCGCTTTTGACAGCCCTTCATCCATCGTAAAACGCTCGCGTGCATAATCAAGGCCAAGACCCATCTTTGCCCACTGCTGACGAATAAATCCGGCATATTCTTCCTTCCATGCCCATGTCTGTTCAAGGAATTTTTCACGACCTAAATCATAGCGGCTCTTGCCTTCTTCGCGCAGTTTTGCTTCAACCTTAGCCTGCGTAGCAATTCCGGCATGGTCCATTCCTGGAAGCCAAAGGACATCATAGCCCTGCATTCTTTTCATTCTTGTCAGGATATCTTGCAGCGTTGTATCCCACGCATGACCTAAATGAAGTTTTCCGGTAACGTTTGGCGGCGGAATCACAATCGTATAAGGTTTTTTTTCTGGATCATCCTTTGCTGCAAAATATTTCCCGTCAAGCCACCATTGATATCTTCCTTCTTCAATGGATTTTGGATCGTATTTCGTTGGCATTGTTAACTCATTTTGTTCCATTTACCTTTTCCTCCTAACATTTCTCATCCGTTCCTTTTAAGAACAACAAAAAAACCCCGATCGTCATAAAAGGACGAATGGAGCTAAAGTTCGCGGTACCACCTTTTTTCCAGCAGAAATAGGCTGCTGGCACTTAAATCGATAACGGATTGTCCGTCTCTCACTACTCGAAAAATTCTTTCGCGAAAGAAGCTCAAGGGCGACCTTCCAATGTTCTTGCCTAGAAAATCTTTCAGCATTTGATTTTCCTCTCTAAAAGCAAGGGTTCATCGTACTCTTCCCTGTCAAAGCCTGGTTATGTAGTTGAATCAAATCTTCTTTATATTACCGAAAAATGAGGATGATCGTCAATAAGCTTCCCTTTATTTTTTGCAGTTTATTCAAGTATTTCCCCTTTTGTGATGAATTATTCAAAACCTGCCAGCCTGCTCATGTGACTATACACTGAAAATTCAAAAAGGAAGACACTTATCCATTGAAGGTACATAAAATAGGAAGAAAGAATATCCGAAAGGAGAAGAGGAATGAAAAAGTGGCATTATAATCCTTATACACTGCCGCCTTGGGCACGAAAAATCAGAGGTGTCTGCTGCCAGTTTGCACTTCCATTCTGTGTGTTCCAAGGGATTCGCGTGATTATTATTCCAACGATATTTGATGTGCTCTTTTTATTAATTCTGATTGCACTCACGATTGCTCTCGCGTTTGATATCCTCTGAAAAGCCCGGAACTTATTGCTCTTTCCGGGCTGCTTCTTCTTGCTGCTGTTTTTTCTGTCTTTCAATCTCATCAATTCGCATCACAAGATATTCTGTATTTTTCAAATTCCAATAATCCTTTTGCAGTTTTTGCACAGCTTCTAACTCATTTCGATTATTTCCATCCTTAAAAAAGCGCTCTACTGTCTTTATCGCGGCACCTGGGTGGGCAATATAGCTTAAAAACAACTTCATTTCCTCTTCTTTAAAGGGGAAATATTTAAAATACATATAAAGCCAATCCAGCAATTCCTCATCCTGTTTCGGCCACCCTCGTAAGGCTTTAACTAAAAAGGGGAGTAAATCATGTGTCGGCGGACCGATGGCTGCCTTTTCAAAGTTTATAAAGTAGCCGTATCCCCTCTCATCGAATAAAAAGTGTTCGCTCGACAGCTTACCATGAATCACGACAACCCGAACCTTTTCCTGTTCCTTTGTCGCCTCGTACCATTCTTCCAATCTCTTTTTCGAAAAAGATAAAGCCTGATTGAAATCATGATAATAGGTCACAAACGTTAATTCGAATGGAGACATATAGACTTTCCTTTCACATGTCTCCAATAAACTGAGAAGAAATTCCTCTTCCTGATCCAAATCGATAATCATTTTCTCAAAATGACGGGTTCGTTCTTCTTTATTGATGGTCATATCCTTCACTGATATCGAATGAAGCCGGGCGAGCTCACGAAATAACTGCTGCTGTCGTGCAGTACGCTCGCCCTTATTTTCATCCGGCAGCCAGGGCATTAAATAATAAAGCTCTTGGTTATCAAGAACCGCATAGCGTCCATCTATTGTTGGGTATATGGGAACGATGCGATTATAGCCCTTCTGGTACAAGGTTTGTACATATTTAATAAAGTCAATCCCATGATGGGGGTCAATTTTTTTTAAAATAAAAACGCCCTTACTCGTATAGATTTTCTGTACCTTGCCCATTTGTTCTACATAATTAGGGCTTAATTGATAGTTTTTTAAAATCGATGTAATTCTTTGCAAGCTTAGCATTTCCCGCATATTCTGATCCCTCTGCTATTGGGACTTTATTTTTGATTTTGCACAACAGGTATATACAACACCTGGCCTTCATATACATCCTGATTAAGTTCAAGGTTGTTCACCCGCTGCAGCTGTGAGACCGTAACATCGTACCGATCTGATAATTTATCAATGGTGTCATCCTTTTGCACAATACATACCTTTACTCTCGTGTGGGTCTCAGACTCTTCTTCTTTCCGCGCAAGAAATTCTGTTATCGAAAGACTTTGCTTCTTCTTCCATTTCTTTTTCTTCCCTTTAGGCTCGGGTGAACTTTCATCTTCCGGAGACTCCACTTCCTGCTCATGTGCAGGCTCAACTTCACTGACCGGCTGGGTTTCTTGCAGCGGTTGGATTTCACTAGCAGGCTGAGTTTCCAGCACCGGCTGAGATTCTTCGAGCGGCGCTATCTCCTGTGGTTCCTCATCCGCCGTTTGACTTCCTTCAGCTTGCGCCTCTTTCCGTTTCGCCGCAAAAAAGATCTCCGGAACCCCAGCGGTTTTGCTATCCTCTTTTTCTATTTCTTCCGGTTTATAATCCGCTGCGTGGTTTTCTTCTTTTTCCTGCAGCAGAAAATCATAGGTTTCCGTAATCGGCTCCTGCTCTTGCTTAAACTGTTGATAACGCTGAATTTCTTCCCGTTCCATTTCTTCAGTCAAGCTTTTCAGCGTTTCATCCGCCTTTGCTTCCTTCCGTGCTTCTACTTCAAAGGGTTCATATAACCCCTCAACTGCCTCTTCAGCCTCTTCTGTCCCTTCTTCCTCTTCAATATCCGGTCTGGAAAAAGGAAAACGACTTTCGCCGCTAAAGTCAGCAATGGGAATCTCTTGATTTTCTAGGAACACAGTTTCATCATCGAATTCAGTCTCCTGATCGTCTTCCAGTTCATCCTCACGGTACAATGGAGCATATTCAGGTTCTTCCTCATCGTCAAGTTCTTCTTCGAGGAACTCCTCTTCTTCTTGCAAATATTCATGCTGCTGTTCTCCATATAATCCCGTAATCATCAAATCAGCAGATAATCTCAGGCAGCTTCTGTCCGGGAACGCATAGTCAAATGTTTCGACTGCCACCTCAATATTCTCAATGTCCTGGATCCTATTTTTTGGAATGGTTATTTCTACAGGAAAATGATGGGTAAAGAAATAAACTCCTTCGCCCCTGACTTCAACTGTTTGCACAAATTTAGGGTTTGAAAAGAAGTCATTCTCTTCATCGTTTGTCTGTTCATCACGATTATATTCACCATTTAACTCCAGTGATCCTTTAATGGTTACATATTGATCACTTTCATTGATTGCAATATTGGGGTCAAGCGAGATCGAAATTAACTCTTCTACTTCCTGTCCTCTTTGAAACCAGACCGATTCTTCCAAGGAAAATCTTAAATAAGATTGATTTCCATGAGACAAAGCGACTCCTCCCTTCCATTCCATACGTTAATCACTATGTCACTTAAACTGTATGAACGAGGAATCATATTTATGATTTTTTTTAGCAGGACAGGACGCTTTCTCAAATAAACAAAAAAAGAGACCTCGTCCTTAGACTCAGCCTCTTTTCTATCATGATTGTAAGGTTGAAAATGCATGCTCAATGGCTTGAATTGTTTTTTCAATGTCCTCATCTGAATGAGTAGTGGACAGAAACAGCCCTTCAAATTGAGAAGGAGGTAGAAATATACCGCTATTCGCCATTTCGCGGTAATATGCCGCGAAAAAGTCAAGATTAGAGCTTTTCGCAGTATCATAATTAATGACATCTTCATTAGTAAAAAAGAAACCAATCATGGAGCCGGCACGATTAACAGTTGCCGGTACTTGATATTTAACTGCCGCAGCCTCTATTCCTGCCTGCAGGCGGTCCCCTTTACGTTCAAATTCTTTATAATCAGCAGGAGTTAATTGGCTTAATGTTTCATAGCCGGCTGTCATGGCCAGCGGATTGCCTGATAAGGTTCCTGCCTGGTAGATCGTACCACTAGGTGCAACCTTTTCCATGATTTCTGCTCTGCCGCCGTATGCACCTACAGGAAGACCGCCGCCGATTACTTTTCCCAAACAGGTAATGTCAGGCGTAATATTAAAGTAGCCTTGGGCACAGTTATAGCCAACACGGAATCCGGTCATTACTTCATCAAAAATCAGGAGCGCACCATATTCAGATGTTAAATCACGCAGTCCTTGCAAAAAGCCCGGCTGCGGTGGGACTACCCCCATATTACCTGCTACCGGCTCTACAATCACCCCGGCTATATCTTTACCATGTTGTTCAAAGGCATATTTTACACCTTCTAAGTCATTATACGGTACCGTAATCGTATTTTTCGCTACTCCCTCAGGTACCCCCGGACTATCAGGAAGTCCTAATGTGGCCACTCCGGAACCGGCTTTGATTAATAAAGAATCTGAAGCACCATGGTAGCAGCCTTCGAATTTTAAAATAATATTCCGGCCGGTATACCCGCGGGCTAAGCGCAGGGCACTCATGGTTGCTTCCGTACCGGATGATACCATACGGACCATCTCGATAGACGGCACCCGTTCTTTAACTAAATTGGCCAGCTTGTTTTCCATCAACGTCGGAGCACCGAAACTTGTTCCCAGTTCCGTCATTTTTTTCAGTGCTTCCACAACCTGCTCATTGGCATGTCCTAAAATAAGAGGGCCCCAAGAAAGGACATAGTCAATATATTCATTTCCGTCAATATCATATATTTTCGAGCCTTTCCCGCTTTCCATAAAAATCGGATTCATATCAACCGATTTAAACGCGCGAACAGGGCTGTTCACACCGCCCGGCATTAAGGTTTTTGCTTCCTTAAAGGCTTGGATTGACTTATCGTATGTACGCATATAATCCCTCATTTCAATTTGATTTCCCCGTCAAATGGAAAGCCTCCTGCTTAACGGGCATGATGTACACTCCATATGAACAAATGTTCATTTTCGGTGTCAGGCACCGGCATTTGGAGGTTTTTAGGGAAACAGGAGAACCGTCCCCCTGTTTCCCTTATAACCAGCGGGCAGCATCTTTGGCATGATAAGTAATGATGAGGTCCGCACCGGCACGTTTCATACCTGTTAACATTTCTAGGACAACTCTGTCCTCATCGATCCAGCCATTTTGCGCGGCAGCTTTCACCATGGAATACTCTCCGCTTACGTTATAGACGACAACCGGCAGATTGAATTCGTTTCTGACATCACGGACGATATCAAGATATGGCATACCCGGTTTTACAATCAGGAAGTCCGCACCTTCATTGACATCAGAATCTGCTTCCCGTAACGCTTCGAGTCGGTTTGCCGGATCCATTTGATACGCTTTGCGATCCCCGAATTGCGGTGTACTGTCTGCTGCATCACGGAATGGACCATAGAAAGAAGAAGCATATTTTACCGCATAGGACATAATCGGTACATTTTCAAAACCTGCTTCATCAAGTCCTTGGCGGATGGCTGCGACAAATCCGTCCATCATATTAGAAGGGGCAATGATATCGGCACCTGCTTTCGCCTGGCTGACGGCGGTAGATGTCAGCAATTCCAATGAAGGGTCGTTCAGAACCTGTTCGTTCTTGATTACTCCGCAATGACCGTGGCTTGTATATTCACACAAACAAGTATCGGCCACCACAATGATATCCGGATAATTCTGTTTAATATAGCGGGTTGCTTCTTGGACAATCCCATGGTCATGATAGGCACCTGTGCCGCATTCATCCTTTTCTGAAGGAATGCCAAATAATAGGACGGACTTAATTCCTAATTCCGCCACTTCATCCATTTCCTCCGACAAGCGGTCAAGGGAGAATTGAAAAATTCCCGGCATGGAGGAAATTTCATTTTTAATATTATTTCCCTCAATAACAAAAATCGGATAAATAAAATCCTCCACATGTAAATGATTTTCTCTCACAAGTGCACGCATATTGGCACTTGATCTTAGTCTTCTATGGCGATCAAATTTTAACCCCATTGTTTTCCCTCCTATATTTATCGAGACTATTCCAGCCCCTGTGAAATATACTCCGCAATACTTTTAATCATCTCATCAACGGTATAAACATCCGGGACTACATGCACGGTCAGACCTAGACTTTCAGCTCTTTTTTGGGCTACTGGTCCGATACAAGCAAAGATACAGGATTGAATTCTGTCCTGCAGACCATGGCTTGCAACAATTTCCATAAAGTGGTCAGCAGTGGATGGACTTGTAAACGGAATAATATCCAAATTATGTTCACTCAGCAGCTGGACTAAATCATCCTCATTCTCCTGCGGAAAATAAGTATCATAGATAATCATTTCATCCACTGATGCTCCCTGTTTTCTTAACTGTTCAGCAATATAATCCCGCGCTAAATTCCCTTTTGGAATAAAGATTTTTGTTCCCTGTTTGATCTTTGGTGCGAATTCCTTTACGAAACCCTCAGCAACAAATTCTGCCGGGATGAAATCCACCTTTATGCCTTCTTTCTCCAGGACTCGGGCTGTTTTTTGCCCAATTGCGGCAACATGCGGCAGCTGCGTTCTTTCTCCTTCATAAAAAGATAAAAAAGTTTCTACCGTTACATTACTGGTAAAAATAATCCAATCATATATATGTATGTTTCCAATCAGCGCTTTTTCTTCTTTTGACAATTCTGCCGGTTTGAATGCCAGCAAAGGAAGTTCAATTGGCACACCGCCGTATTTTTTTACCACCATTGAAAAGCCCTTAGCAGAAACTTTACCTCTCGGATTTAATACCGTTCTATTTTGCAGGGAACAGGAGGATGTCATTCACCCTCGAGCTCCTTTTTCACTTCATCAATTAAAGACTTCGCCCCATTGGCGATTAAATGATCAGCTGTTTCCTCTCCAACACTTTCCGGCACAGTGCCTGACTTCTGTGTTTTAAAAATTGTTTTTCCATCAGGAGAAGCAACGAGCCCTGTCATGACGATTTCATCGTTGTCATTGATACGAGCAAAACCGGCAATCGGAACCTGGCAGCCGCCTTCCATTTTATTTAAATAGGCTCTTTCTGCACGAACGGTCCGGCTTGTTTGACTGCAGTTGAATTTCTCAAGCAGATGAAGCAATTCCTGATCATTTCCGCGGCATTCAATCGAAAGAGCACCTTGTCCAACAGCAGGGAGGCAGATTTCCGGCTCGAGGAATTCCGTTACCACATCACGCGCCCAGCCCATCCTTGAAAGTCCTGCAGCAGCTAAAATGATCGCGGCATAATCTTCATTTTTTAGTTTTTCAAGCCTTGTATCGATGTTGCCTCTAATCCACTTAATTTCTAAATCAGGTCTTTTTGCCAGCAGCTGGGCACCTCGGCGCAGACTGCTTGTGCCGATTATGGATCCTGGTTTCAAGTCATTAAACTTTTCATGATTTTTTGAAATCAGCGCATCCCGATGATCTTCTCTTTCAGGAATACAACCGATGACAAGTCCCTCAGGCAGAACAGCCGGCATATCCTTCATACTATGTACAGCCATATCGATTTCTTCGTTTAGCATAGCTTGTTCAATTTCTTTGACAAACAGCCCTTTGCCGCCGACTTTTGAGAGTGTGACATCAACAATTCTGTCACCTTTTGTGACGATTTCCTTGATCTCAAATTCAAATGAATCATCTATTTTTTTCAATTGCTCGATTACCCATTTTGTTTGGGTCATCGCGAGCTTGCTTCTTCTTGAACCGACTATAATTTTTCTCATGATGTTCCTCCTAAATCAAAAGTTAAAGCCAAATATGAAAACTTGAAAAACTACCTATTAAGAAAAAGTTAATTAATACAATAAGAAACGCAGCCACATTCCACAAGGCCAGCGTCTTTCCGGTAATCCCTTTTCTAATACGCATATACAGAATCACGCAATAGATGACAAGAGTAAAGATCGAACCAAGAATTTTCGGATCGAGCCAAGAGATATCCGGTATTTTAAGAATAGCCCATTGCGTTCCCAGTATAACTCCAATCAAAAGCATCGGGGTCCCGGTAACGTTCATAATATAGGACGTTTGCTCAAGCTTCATTAAATCAGGTATTCGCCAAAGCCTTTTTCCCCATTTTTTTCGTTTAAGTAAATTATACTGCAATAAATACAAAAGGGAAAAAACAAACGATAAAGAAAAGGCTCCATAAGAAAGGATCGCGGCAGTGATATGAATCAAAAGCAATTCTGATACAAGCTGCTCAGCTGGTACCGTTCGATCAATTTGAATCGGAGCAAAGGTATGTATCACCATCATACTGAAACCAATGACATTCGTGAAAAAGACAATGAAGTCCACTCTCATTAAACGATTGATGACTAAAGAAAAAGTGATCAAAACCCAAGTATAAAAATAAAGTCCCTCTGCAAGGGTAAGGACAGGAAACCTGCCTGCTTCAAGCATGTACAAAAATAAAAAAATGGACTGCAATATCCACACAAATAAAAGTAACCAGAAGGCAGTTCTATTTGCCTTCCGGTTATGATGTAAAAAGTCAATAAAATATAGCAAAACGGATAAGGCATACAGAACAATTGTCAATTCGTGCAGCCTTGTCATAAAATTATCCATCATAGCCCATACCCTCTTTTATGAAGGAAAAGCAGGCTGTGCAGATTTTCCGTATCCCGGTTTTCGTTCGGCCTCTTTCACTTCCTGATGCTTGGCAGCTAGTTCCTCAATATTAAAGATTTTTACGAATAAATCCAGAGCCTTATCAGCATCCTTTGAGCCGGCAAGTTCTTTTGCCTGTAAAATGGGATCTTTCAGCATCTGATTGATGATGCTTTTCGTATGTTTATTTAATACCTTTATATCCCTCTCGCTTAAATGAGGAAGTTTTCTTTCCAAACTGTCCATTGTCTCTGCCTGAATCGTCAATGCTTTCTCTCTTAGCGCTGAGATAACCGGTACAACACCGAGCATTTTGACCCACTGCTTAAATTCTACGATTTCGCCTTCGACCATAAGTGAGATGGTTTCAGCCGCTTTTTTCCGTTCCTTTAAATTAGCTTCGACAATTCCCTCTAAATCGTCAATATCATAGAGAAAAACATTTTCCAGTTCAGCAAGCGCAGGATCTAAATCTCTTGGTACCGCAATATCCACCATAAATAATGGTTTGCCTCTCCGCTGCTTCTGAACACTCTCCACCATGTTTTTCGTGATCACAAAGTCTTTGGCCCCTGTTGAACTGATTAGAATATCAGCTTCTCCAAGCGCTGACTGGAGTTCATCCATTGCTTTAGCAGCTCCGCTGAAGCGTTCTGCAAGCTGCTGTGCCTTTTCATAAGTGCGGTTGATAACGGTTACCTTTGTCGCACCATTTCCATATAAGTTTTGAATGGCAAGCTCTCCCATTTTTCCGGCACCTAAAATAAGGATATGCTTTTGTTCAAGCGTACCAAAAATCTTTTTCGCCAGTTCAACAGCTGCATAACTGACAGATACGGCATTGGCACCGATATCTGTTTCAGAATGGGCACGCTTTGCCAGCGTTACCGCTTTTTTAAATAATTCATTAAAGACTGTTCCTGTAGTATGTTCTTCCTGTGCTAATAAAAAGCTTGAACGAACCTGCCCTAAAATCTGCGTTTCCCCAAGGACAAGTGAATCCAGCCCGCACACAACTTTTAATAAATGCTCGATTGCACCATCTTCCTCATAGATGAACAGAAATGGTGAAAATTCAGCAAGTTCTATGTTAAACCATTGCGATAAAAATTCTTTAATATAATATCTTCCTGTATGCAGCTGATCGACAACCGCATAGATCTCCGTACGATTACAAGTTGATAGAATGACGTTCTCTAATAAACTTTTTTTGTCATTCAAGCTTTTCATCGCATCCCCTAGCTGCGATGGATTAAATGTTAACCGTTCACGAATTTCAACAGGGGCTGTTTTATGATTAATTCCAACTACTACTATATGCATATTTATATCCCCCTAAAAAAACATCACCCATTATTTCCATTATATCATTTGAACTTTATATGATATGACAAAATTGTGAACAGATCTTGAACTCCCATCATCCATCATTATAGGAGAAAAACAACGGTATACAAGCACGCCCACGGTATCAAGTGCTAATCTCCTATAAAATTGAAGAGTACAAAATCACTTTGCTACAAAAAAAGACAATATTCTTTCATATGTACAGTACCAGAAAAACATATAATATTCAAGATGCCGTAATGGAAAAAGCAACGCTTTACCAAGCGCCGCTTTTTCCGATTCATTATGACATGAAGCTATTCAATACAGCCCAAGCCTCGTCTTTTCCATAGCCAGTTTCTGATGAAAAGAGAATAATGGGATCATTTGGATCTAACTCCAATGTTTCTTTTGTAATTTTTATATGCTTTTGCCATTTCGATTTTGGAACTTTATCAGCTTTTGTATTGATAATGATACAAGGCAGATCATAGTGTTTTAAAAAATGATACATCATCACATCATCCTTTGTCGGCGGATGACGTAAATCAACAATTAATACGACGGCACGCAGCTGCTCTCTTTTTGTTAAATAAGTTTCAATCATTTTTCCCCATGCTGCACGTTCTGATTTTGATACTTTTGCATAACCATAGCCCGGGACATCAACAAAATGAAATTCTTCATTAATTAAATAAAAATTTAATGTTTGTGTTTTCCCTGGCTTTGAAGAGGTTCTTGCTAAATTTTTTCGATTTAATAGCTTATTAATAAAAGACGATTTCCCCACATTTGAACGGCCGGCTAAAGCACACTCCGGTAAATCCTGCTCAGGGTATTGCTCAGGCTTTACCGCGCTGATCACAATATCGGCACTTGTTATTTTCATTCCTGTCCCTCACTTCTAATTGCATGCTCCAGTACTTCATCCACGTGGGAAACAAGAACAAATTCCAGTTCTCCCCGGACGCTTTCTGGAATGTCATCTAAATCCTTTTCATTATCTTTAGGGCAGATAATTTTCGTAATTCCGGCGCGATGCGCACCTAATGATTTTTCTTTCAATCCGCCGATTGGCAGTACTCTTCCGCGAAGAGTAATTTCTCCGGTCATTCCTACTTCCTTGCGAACCGGGTTTCCGGTCAAAGCAGAAACAAGAGCAGTTGCGATCGTGATCCCTGCGGAAGGCCCGTCTTTCGGCACGGCCCCTTCCGGAACATGGATATGAATATCATACTTTTCATGAAATTCCGGATCAATGCCTAGTTCAAGTGTCTTGGAACGGACATAACTAAAAGCTGCCTGTGCCGACTCTTTCATCACATCTCCCAATTTCCCGGTTAAGACCAGTTTTCCTTTACCTGGGGCCAGCGACACCTCAATCTGTAATGTATCACCGCCTACAGTCGTATAGGCCAAACCGGTTGCAACCCCCACTTGATCTTCCGCTTCAGCTTGTCCGTAGTGGAAGATCGTTTTCCCAAGGAATTCTTCCACATTCTTCTCTGATAAAACAACCCGCTTCTTTTCACCTGAAACAATAATTTTCGCCGTTTTGCGGCATATAGACGCTAATTGGCGTTCAAGACTTCTTACACCTGCTTCTCTGGTATAATAACGGACAATTTTTTTAATCGCCTCATCGCGGACCTGCAGCTGTGTTTTTGAAAGCCCATGTTCTTTAAGCTGCTTCGGCAGCAGATGATCAATGGCGATGTGGATTTTTTCCAATTCCGTATAGCCGGCAATGCTAATGATCTCCATCCGGTCACGCAGCGGACCTGGAATAGATGCTAAATCATTTGCAGTAGCGATGAACATGACCTTAGATAGATCATAGGTTTCTTCTATATAATGATCGCTGAAATTATGGTTTTGTTCAGGGTCCAGCACTTCCAGCATCGCAGACGATGGATCGCCGCGGAAGTCATTGGACATTTTGTCAATTTCATCAAGGAGGAAGACAGGGTTTATCGTGCCTGCTTTCTTCATTCCTTGAATAATCCGGCCTGGCATAGCACCGACGTATGTTCTTCTGTGACCGCGAATTTCAGATTCATCACGAACGCCTCCAAGGGAAACACGAACAAAATTCCGGTTTAAGGAAGTCGCAACGGAGCGGGCAAGACTTGTTTTTCCGACTCCAGGAGGACCAGCAAGACATAAAATCGGTCCTTTTAAAGAGTTCGTCAGCTTTTGCACGGCTAAATATTCTAACACACGCTCTTTCACTTTTTCTAGTCCATAGTGATCTTTATTTAGGATTTTTTCCGCTTTTGCTATATCAATATCATCTTTAGTGGCTTTAGACCAAGGGAGAGCGATAAGCCAATCAATATAGTTACGGATTACCGCACTTTCAGCAGAACTTGACGGTACCTTTTCATAACGCTCTAATTCTTTTAAGGCGGTAAGCATGACATGTTCCGGCATTCCGGCATTCTCGATTTTCTCGGTTAATTCAGCGATTTCCCCCGTTTTTCCTTCTTTATCACCGAGTTCTTTCTGAATCGCTTTCATCTGTTCACGCAAATAATATTCCTTTTGCGTTCGTTCCATCGATTTTTTCACACGCTGACCGATTTTCTTTTCCAGATTTAATACTTCTTTTTCATTATGAATGATTTCAATTACCCTATTCATCCGGTCTTTTACATCAATCAGTTCTAATATTTCCTGTTTTTCGTTCAATTTTAGCGGTAAATGGGACGATATAATATCAGCCAGTCTGCCTGGCTCCTCAATATCACTGACTGTCGCATACGTTTCAGCAGAGATTTTTTTTGATATTTTTATGTATTGTTCAAAGTATTCAAGCATGGTTCTCATTAATGCCTGATCTTCCGTATCCCTATCAGTCCGGTCTTTATGTGTCTTTAACTGTACGGAATAATAATCCGGGTATTCCGTAAACTCGGAGATTTCGGCACGGACCAATCCTTCTATTAATACCCTTATCGTTCCATTTGGCAGCTTTAACATTTGTTTTACTTTTGTTAAAGTACCCATTCTGTATAAATCGTCTTCAACCGGCTCATCAATTGATAAGTCCTTTTGTGTAGTTAAGAAAATTAAATGATCATCGACCATTGCTTTTTCAAGGGCCTGTACTGATTTATCGCGGCCAACATCCAAATGCAGCACCATGGTTGGATAAACGAGCAAACCCCGGAGTGGAAGCAAAGGGACGATATATTCTTCTTGATTGTCCATTGCTGTATACCTCCAAAGTATATTTTTTCCTCACTTGACTTTATTCATCCAGGGTTTATCCTGACTGAATTTTCAAACGCTAAACTTTCATCCCACCACTTAAAGAAGCGGAAGACTTCTACTGAATCAAGTTATGCCTAATTTTTATTTTATCGTAATAATGATCCCATGTCTATTAAGGCGAAACAGCACAGCCGTAAACATTTTTCATCTTTAAGATGGAAGAAAAAAAGACGACCTTTTTCAGTTTTCACTTTATTTCACGCTGCTATGCAAAGGGCAGGCTTCGGTTTCAACACAGCGTGAACCGAAGCCTATTCTAATTACTCATCATCCTGCAGGTATTTTAATCCAACATTCCATCAGATACTTTCCTTTTTACCTAAGTCAATCGAAGTAGCTGTATAAGCTTTATTGGAAGAGTAATCTTTTTGCAGCGCAAGCTGAAATACTTCGTTTAAATGGGTTACCGGGATAATTTCAATGTCTTGAATCTCATTTAAAATGGACTGCATATTTTCTTTTGGAATGATAACCCTCTTCACACCGGCCTTCTGCGCTGCCTTCACCTTCGGAAACACTCCGCCAATTGGCTTCACATTCCCATGAATACTGATTTCACCAGTCATGGCAATTTTGTTGTCTACAGGGAGCTTATAAATAGCTGAATAAATTCCTGTTGCCATCGCAATGCCGGCAGACGGACCATCGATGGGAACCCCTCCCGGGAAATTAACATGGATGTCGTATTCATCAGCCGGTACCCCCATGGCACGTAAAACCGTGATCACATTCTCAACTGAACCTTTCGCCATGCTTTTGCGGCGGATAGATTTACTGCGGTCACCAATACTTTCCTCTTCTACGATACCTGTAATATTGATTGAACCTTTAATTTTAGCTGGAATGACGGTTACCTCAATTTCTAGCAGCGCCCCCGTATTCGGTCCATGAACAGCCAGCCCATTCACCAGTCCTATTGCCGATTCGGGATTGATCTTCCGTTCCATCCTTGGGGTTAATTGACTGGAATGTACCACCCATTGAATGTCATCTTCTTTTATGTAATCACGCTCTTCCGTTATGGCCAGTCCGGTAGAAAGCTGAATCATATTGACGGCTTCACGTCCGTTTCTTGCATAGGAGGATAGAATTTCAAGCCCCTTTTCACTGATATGTAAATTCACTTTATCGGCTGCTTTTTTCCCAACAATCGCTATTTCATCCTGTGTTAACTCGCGGAAAAATACCTCCATACACCGTGAACGGATCGCCGGCGGCAATTCACTAGGCGTTCTTGTCGTAGCACCAATCAGACGGAAATCGGCAGGCAGTCCATTTTTAAAAATATCGTGGATATGAGTAGGTATTTGTGCGTTCTCTTCATTGTAGTAAGCGCTTTCCAAGAAGACTTTCCGATCTTCCAGCACTTTTAGAAGTTTATTCATTTGGATCGGGTGAAGTTCTCCAATTTCGTCGATAAATAAAACTCCGCCATGGGCATTCGTGACTGCGCCCTGCTTTGGCTGCGGGATTCCCGCTTGTCCCATCGCGCCGGCTCCCTGGTAGATCGGATCATGAACGGAACCGATTAATGGATCTGCAATTCCTCTTTCATCAAACCTTGCCGTAGTCGCATCAAGTTCAATAAAAACGGATGTCTTTTGAAAAGGAGACTTTTGATTTTTCTTCGCCTCCTCTAAAACGAGCCTCGCGGCAGCAGTTTTTCCTACCCCAGGAGGGCCATATATAATCACATGCTGTGGATTAGGACCACATAAAGCAGCCTGCAATGCCTTAATTCCATCTTCTTGGCCAACAATATCATTGAAGCTTGATGGTCGGACTTTCTCTGATAATGGTTCAGTTAATGAAATGTCTCTCATTTTTTTTAATTGATCCATTTCTTTTCTTGATTCACGGTCAATTGAGATTTTTTGTGTTCGCTGGTTTTTTAATAAATTCCAAAAATATAAGCCGATCACAATGCCGAAGAATAATTGTATTAATAGAGCAATTCCTGTCCAACTCATTGTATTCCCTCCTGCAATTTAGTACTAGGTTTATTTGCTAGTATTTCCTTGACAAGTTAGGAATAAACAAGATTTTGCGAAAAGCAAAGGTCCGAAACAGACAGCTTATTAGTTAGAAAATAAGAAAAGGCCGGATCATAGGACAAATTCGGCTCTGTCAAACGATGTCAGACAAGAGGTGAATTCGATCATATGATCCAGCCTATCTTTCATTTGTTTTTACAGTAACTAGAAAAACTTAGTCCATTAAGCGGATGTCTTTCTCTTCTCTTCCTCAATCGTTCCATCGGAAAGAATAAGTTTTGGCGCACTGTCGCCTAAAACAGTATCTTTTGTAATGATACATTTAGAAATATCCTCCCGAGATGGAAGATCATACATGACATCCAGCATAATGCCTTCAATGATGGAGCGCAGTCCGCGGGCTCCTGTTTTTCGTTCAATTGCTTTTTTGGCAATCTCGCGAAGAGCATCCTCTTCAAACTCAAGATCCACTTCATCGAGTTCAAGCATTTTCCGGTATTGTTTTACTAACGCATTTTTCGGTTTAGTCAGGATTTCAACTAAAGCGTCTTCATCTAATTGTGAAAGACTGGCGATAATTGGCAAACGGCCAATAAATTCAGGAATCAAACCAAATCGCAATAAGTCCTCAGGCAATACTTTTGCTAAAAGATCCTTATCATCAATTTCCTGCTCCTTCATATCAGAGCCGAATCCAATTACTTTCTGACCTAAACGGCGTTTAATAATCGTTTCAATTCCATCGAATGCGCCGCCGCAGATGAATAAAATATTCGTCGTATCAATTTGAATGAACTCCTGATGCGGATGCTTTCTGCCTCCTTGAGGCGGAACACTGGCAACAGTACCTTCTAATATTTTTAACAATGCTTGCTGAACCCCTTCACCGGATACATCTCGTGTAATGGAAGGATTTTCAGATTTACGGGCAATTTTATCAATTTCATCGATATAAATAATGCCTTTTTCAGCTTTTTCAACATCATAATCTGCTGCCTGAATCAGCTTTAAGAGGATATTTTCAACATCCTCCCCTACATAACCGGCTTCTGTTAAAGAAGTCGCATCAGCAATGGCAAATGGCACATTTAAAATCCGCGCTAATGTTTGGGCCAGAAGGGTTTTCCCGCTCCCTGTCGGTCCTATCATCGCAATATTACTCTTTGAAAGTTCGACTTCATCAATTTTACTATTTGAGTTAATTCGTTTGTAATGGTTATAAACGGCTACAGATAATGATTTCTTCGCACGGTCTTGTCCAATGACATAATCATCTAATATTTCACGAATCTCAGCCGGTTTAGGAACATCTTTAAACTCGATTTCTTCTTCAGTTCCAAGTTCCTCTTCTACAATTTCAGTACATAACTCAATGCATTCATCACAAATGTAAACACCTGGTCCTGCAACAAGTTTCCGCACTTGATCCTGCGTTTTACCACAGAAGGAGCATTTTAATTGCCCTTTTTCATCATTAAACTTGAACATAATTTCACCCCTTGAAATACTTTATCTAATCTATTACAAATGCGGATCACACACGGTATAAGAATGTAAAAACTATGTATTGAATATAACACATATTATGAATGTACAGGAAACAATACAACTTGAGAATGACAAAACTGCCATAAATAAATTATCAGGCAGATTGCAGACTCGTTTATCATATGCAGAATTCCAAAAATTTAGCTTATAATGATGATTTCTATCTGCACAAAAGACCTTCAGTAATCCGGTGCCCTATACTTCATGGTGTGATCCCTTACCTAATTATGTACTACTTTCAGCATAACCTTAATTGTTAAATTTAACAATTCAAAGATATCAACTATTTTATGTATGTTCATAGAATTTTCCTATACATTCTTTTACATACCGGATTAATAGGAAGGTTTTCATCTATTATATGTGATTTTACCATTAAATAAAACAAGGTACGAGAATTTCGCACCTTGTTTTGCAAGAAATTTTTTCATTTCTATTTAAATAATGAGACTAATGGTTAAAATTACTCTTATTTTTCAACAGTTTTGCTGTTTTCAACTAGGAAATCAATTGCTTTTTTGATTTGAAGGTCAGCTTTAATGCCTTCAAGATTACCTAATGCAGCTTTAATATTTTCTACTGTCATGTTGTACATGTCAGCCATTTTTTGTAATTCAGCATTAATATCTTCTTCAGTTGCCTCAAGATTTTCTGCCTTAGCAATAGCTTCAAGAGTAAGGCTTCCGCATACGCGTTGTTCAGCTTCCACTTTCATTTCTTCACGAAGAGCAGCTTCATCTTTACCTGAGAATTGGAAGAATAAATCCATATTCATCCCTTGCATTTGCAGACGTTGTCCAAATTCTTGAACCATACGGTCTACTTCGTTATCAATCATAACAGCGGGAATATCAATCTCTGCATTTGCTACCGCTTTTTCAACTACTCCATCTTGAATATGATGTTCTTTTTGATGTTCTTTATCATGCTCTAAACGAGATTTGATTTTCTCTTTTAATGCAGCTAAAGTTTCAACTTCATCATCAACATCTTTTGCGAACTCATCATCTAATTCAGGAAGTTGTTTTGCTTTGATTTCATGTACTGTTGTTTTAAATACAGCTGGTTTACCAGCTAAGTCAGCAGCATGGTATTCTTCAGGGAATGATACTTCTACATCCTTAGATTCGCCGGCAGCAAGACCTACAAGCTGTTCTTCAAATCCAGGAATGAATTGACCTGAACCAAGTTCAAGAGAATAGCTTTCAGCTTTTCCTCCTTCGAAAGCTTCACCATCAACAAATCCTTCAAAATCCATTACGACAGTATCGCCTAATTCAGCTTTGCCGTCTTCTTTCACAACAAGCTCAGCTTGTCTTTCTTGCATAGATTTGATTTCATTGTCGACATCTTCGTCCGTTACAGTTGTATCAAACGCTTCAACTTCAAGACCTTTATATTCGCCAAGCTTCACTTCTGGTTTTACTGTTACTTTAGCAGTAAAGACAAATGATTTGCCTTTTTCAATTTGCTCCACATCAATTTCAGGACGATCAACAGGTTCAATTCCTGCTTCTTCAACAGCATTCATATATGCATCTGGCAGCATAATATCAATGGCATCTTGATATAATGATTCAACCCCGAAACGTTTTTCAAACAAGCCGCGAGGCATTTTACCTTTACGGAAACCCGGTACTGTTACTTGTTTTACTACTTTTTGGAATGCAGAATCTAAACTTTTACCAACTGTTTCTGCATCAACTTCTACTGTAAGAACGCCTTGGTTCCCTTCTAACTTTTCCCATTTTGCAGACATACTATGTTTTCCCTCCAACAATCTATTTCATTTACATTCACTCACAAAATCTTCCGTGAATATGTTTTTGTAAATCATTTTCTTATTTACACGTTTTTGCGTAAAGTGCAACCACTATATTATATCACAGGATTCTGCTGTTTCAACAGTCAAGCTTAAATATTAGGATAAGAAATTTCTTCGATCATTCTAATAAAGGCATCCGCTCTAGCGAAATCAGCCTCTTGAACATGATATTCTTCCAATATTTCACTTTTATTATCATGATTTCCAAAATACTCACAACCCAATACATGATATGCCGCAGCCCAGACAGCTATATCACGAGCTTCTAATGGAAAGGGATATAAAAGAAAGAATTGCCTATGTATTAACATTTTTATACTTTCATAAAGGATCGGATCATCATGCTCTATCCGGCCGCCTATTAAATTGGTCATTTCTCGCAGTTCCGGAATGTCATTGACATTCACTAAATCTTTCGGTATAACCGACATGGTCTTGCCAAATTTATGGACTTCTACGGGTTGTTCCACTTGATGCTCCATTAAAACATTCAATAGCAGTGTTTTAAAAAAGGGGTCCTCCTTTACCGTTTCGGTACGATTCATTCCCTTATCTGAACAAAGATAGGACTTTATTTCATTTAGATACGGCTGAATATTGATCTTGGCAAGGTTGGCTGCCAGGATGAGCTGTTCCTGCGGATCAGTATATTTCTTCAGCTGAAAATCCTTTTCCATATCTGTAAAAACATCATGATCCGTCTGTTCCGCCGCATCCTCCTGCTCTATCTGCCTAGCGATATCCAGCATTGAATAATAATGTTCAAGCCTATCGCTTGGTATCGTTCTCTCCGCCAATAGACCCTCGATTAAAGTGACAATTTCTGAATACTGGCGCACTTGAAAAAGGAGCTTGATATAGAGATCCATGATGTCAAAATAATTCCCGATTCCTTCATGAAGCATGACTTTCGCCAGTTCAACGGCATCTTCATGGTAACCCGCACCATAATAAGCCAGTATAAGACCTATGCAGCCTTCGCTATTAGAAGGATCCAATTGAACCGTTTCTTGAAACAGCGTAATCGCCTCATGATAGTTCTCCCGCTGCAGATATTCCTGTCCCTTTTCCAGCAGTCTTTTATCAAGATCGGGGAATCTTATAATATTACCGTCTTTTCCACCATGCTTTGTTTTCTTCAACATGATCCCGCCTTAAACAAACAAGATAAAAAACAAAACAAACATTAATATGCCCCTTTTATCCTTTGCCTATACTTAAACGTTAAAAAATCCACAGTTCTTGTGGATTTTTTAACGTAATATCAGTATGAATGAAATAGCTGTACCGCTTCTTTTACACAGCTATTACAATCAAATGCGCCTTGGCGTATTTGTGCCCGATTTTTTTCACGCTCAGAGCGCCACATCCTGTGGCTTCGCCTGACTAGGACGTCCTGTCCGTCGTCGAGCTTGCTCGAAAAATTTCCTTTGAAAAATCGAGGCATCCGCCGGAGGCTTAACTTTATTCAGCAGGGTTTGAACCCCCACTTAAAGCGGTAAAGTTATTGCATTCATCCCACCACTTATAAAAGTGGTGTACTTCTGCTGAATAAAGTTCAATCTTTTAGCTTCATATAAAGTTATTTAGCAACAGTTTCTTCCTGGTGCTGCTCGTACTTTGAAATTTGCTCATCAAGCTGAAGAGTAATTTCAATTTCATCCCATCCATTGATCAGCATTTTTTTCCAATACTCTGTTACAGCGAATGATACGGAAAAACCTTTGTTATCAGAAATGGTTTCATTTTCAAGATCAACAGTCAGTTCATACGGCTGATTTTTCGCTGCTTTAAGTAAGTATTCTACTTTATCCTTTTCGAGTCTGATAGGAAGCATACCATTTTTTAAACAGTTTTGAAAGAAAATATCAGCGAATGATGGGGCAATAACCACCTTAAATCCGAAGTCCTGAAGTGCCCACGGTGCATGCTCACGTGATGAACCACAGCCGAAGTTTTCATTGGCAACTAAGATCTCGGCACCTTGGTTTGCCGGCTGATTTAATTCAAAATCTGGGTTTAATGTACCGTCTTCCAGATAACGCCATCCGTAAAAAACAAATTGTCCAAAGCCAGTTTTTTCAATTCGTTTTAAAAATTGTTTTGGTATAATTTGGTCTGTATCAACATTTACCCGGTCAAGGGCAACCGCTTTGCCTGTAAGTGTAGTAAATCCGCTCATGTTTTTCCCCCCTTATTTCACTAGTTCTTTACGAACATCCACAAATTTTCCGTAAATCGCAGCATTTGCAGCCATCGCAGGGCTTACTAGGTGAGTTCTTGCTCCAGCACCTTGTCTGCCTTCAAAATTACGATTTGAAGTAGATGCACAATGCTCTCCTGAAGGCACAACATCATTGTTCATGCTTAAGCACATACTGCAGCCGGCATCTCTCCATTCAAAGCCTGCTTCAGTAAATATCTTGTCCAATCCTTCTTCTTCAGCTTGCTTTTTCACCTGCTGTGAACCAGGAACAACTAAAGCTCTTACTGATGGATGTACTTTTCTTCCTTTTGCAACAGCAGCTGCACTGCGTAAATCTTCAATGCGTGAATTTGTACAAGAACCGATAAACACATGCTGAATCGCAATATCTTCGATTACTTGTCCTTCTTTTAATCCCATATATTGCAGAGCACTTGCTAATGCTTTACGATCTGTGTCCGTTTCACATTGAGCTAATGTAGGTATGCGGTCGCTGACTTTAGCTGTCATAGATGGGTTGGTTCCCCAGCTTACCATTGGTTCGATATCATTTCCATCGATTGTAATGACTTTATCAAATTCTGCATCTTCGTCAGAAACTAATTCCTTCCATGCGGCTACCGCCTGGTCAAAATTCTTCGGTGCATATTTTCTGCCTTTTACATAAGAGAATGTCGTTTCATCCGGTGCTACAAGTCCTGCTCTTGCTCCGCCTTCAATGGACATATTACATACAGTCATTCTTTCCTCCATTGACATATTGCGGATAGCTTCACCGCAATATTCAATTACATGGCCTGTACCAAAGTTAACGCCGTATTTGCCAAGAAGATAAAGAATAACGTCTTTCGCTGTTACGCCTTCAGCTAATTTCCCATTGACTTCCACTTTTAATGTTTTCGGCTTAGACTGCCAAATCGTTTGTGTGGCCATTACGTGTTCTACTTCACTTGTACCAATTCCAAATGCCAGCGCGCCAAATGCACCATGTGTAGCTGTATGACTGTCGCCGCAAACGATTGTTTTACCAGGCTGCGTTAAGCCTAATTCAGGTCCAATAACGTGAACAATCCCTTGCTCAGGGCTGTCTAGTCCTGCTAATGGCACACCGAATTCCTGACAGTTTTTCTCTAATGTTGTCATTTGGTTAAGAGCTACTTCATCTTCAATGACAAAACGGTTAAATGTTGGTACGTTATGATCCATTGTCGCAAATGTTTTATCAGGTCTTCTGACTTTACGTCCTTTCATACGAAGACCTGAAAAGGCTTGTGGTGATGTTACTTCATGTACTAAATGTAAATCGATATACAATAAATCCGGTTTACCTTCTTCTTGATGGACGACATGCTTTTCCCAGATTTTATCAATAATTGACTTTCCCATCTCGCTCCCCCTTAAATATATCAAATTCGCCCCGTCGAATTTGCGCCCGATTTTTTTCACGCTTCAAAGCGCCACATCCTTATGTCTAGCCTGACTAGGACGTCCTGTCCGTCGTCGAACTCGCTCGAAAAATTTCCTTTGAAAAATCGAGGCATCCGCCGGATGATTTAGTATGAATGATAAAATTCCTGCATAACTGTATGTGGTTTACCAACTCATTCAGTCTGCAGGAATTTTTTGTTTTCGCATTTTTAGAGTATTTTAGCTCTTATTACTAAAATATCGTATAACAATACGATTTAACAACAGTTAAATTTAGGATCAGAATGTTAAGTCCATCCTTCTAGCAATCACTTTCCAGCTAAAATGGCTGATTTTACTTGAGCCGTCATTTCAGTAGTAGAAACTGATTTTTTGCCTTCTGCCATTAAATCGCCTGTTCTGTAGCCTGCATTTAGCACTTCATTAATCGCATTCTCTATGCTTTCAGCCTCTTTTTCCAGCCCAAAGGAAATACGAAGCATCATGGCTGCTGATAACATGGTTGCAAGAGGATTAGCTATATTTTTACCGGCAATATCCGGTGCTGAGCCGTGAGCAGGTTCATAAAGGAATGGACCATTTTCAGATAAACTTGCTGATGAAAGCATACCAAGGGAACCTGTTAAAACAGATGCTTCATCGCTCAAGATATCACCAAACATATTTTCTGTTACGACCACGTCAAATTGTCTTGGGTTACGAACTAATTGCATCGCAGCATTGTCAACAAGCATATGCTCTAACGTAATCTCCGGAAATTCCTTGCTGATTTCAATCGCTGTTTCACGCCATACGCGGCTTGATTCCAGTACATTGGCTTTATCGATGGAAGTGACTTTCTTTCCTCTTGCAGAAGCTAATTCAAAAGCTTTTCTAATAACTCTTTCCATTTCAGCTTTTTCATAATAAAGAGTGTCTACGACCGCTTCTTTGCCGTCAACAACCTTGCGCTCTCTAGGTTGGCCAAAATAAATCCCGCCTGTTAATTCCCGAACCATCAGTAAATCTACACCTTCAATAATATCTTTTCTTAAAGGAGAAGAATCAGCAAGGCTTTCGTAGTAAGTGGTTGGACGTAAGTTAGCAAAAAGATTCAGCTCTTTTCGGATTTGCAATAACCCTTGTTCCGGACGCAAATGTACCGGCAGAGTATCATATTTTGGACCTCCAACAGCACCGAGAAGAATGGCATCACTTTCCTTGCAAAGGCTGATTGTAGCCTCTGGCAGCGGTACACCTGCTGCATCATATGCCGCTCCGCCAATTTCACCATATGTAAAAGTAAACTCATGATTAAAGCGCTCAGCTATTGTTTGTAAAACCTCAATAGCACCTTGTACTATCTCTTTCCCAATACCATCTCCTGGCAGTACTGCGATTTTTTTCTCCATGGTTATCCCTCCGACGATTTCCTATCATAAATAATAAAAAAATAGCAGGAGATACCATGGAATCAGAATAAAGCCAGGGTATCTCGATACTAATATAATCAAATTCGCCTCGGCGAAATTATGCCCAGATTTTTATCGAGCTTGCTCGATAACTTCCTTTGAAAATCTGAGGCATCCGCCGAAGGCTTTAACTTTATTCAGTATGGTTTGAACCCACACGGAATTTTATAACAAATTTACATTCTAAGCGCTAATAAGATGGAAGACTTCTGCTGAATAAAGTTAAACAATTTCTGTTTCTGCTGCTTCTTTTAAATAAATCACTCTATTAATGGCATTCAAATAGGCTTTAGCTGATGCTTCCAATACATCCTGAGCAAGTCCGCGTCCGCTTGTTTCCATTCCTGAACAGCTCATTTTAACAAATACTTGGGCCAATGCATCTCTGCCGCCGCCGACTGATTGAATACGGTAATCTAATAGACTCACATTTTCCTCAACACATTGTTCAAGGGTATTATATAGCGCCTCAATACTTCCAGCACCAGTACCGCTTTTCTGAATCTCTTCATTGTTGCGGCCTGATAAGGTGACAGATGCCGTATGTTCTTGATTTTCTCCGCTTTGGATGTGAACATTCACTAATTGGTAGAATGTTTCTTCATCCTTGGAGATTTTATCTTCCAATACAATAGATACTAGATCATCATCTGTCATTTCTTTTTTCCGATCAGCTAAATCTTTGAAAACCTGGAACAGATGATCTACATTTTCATCTTCTGTTACTAATCCAAGTTCAACTAAACGGTTTTTAAAAGCATGACGTCCTGAGTGTTTTCCAAGTACTAATGAATTGGATGATACGCCGACTAATTCCGGTGTAATGATTTCGTATGTTGTCTTTTCCTTCAACACACCATCCTGATGGATGCCTGATTCATGGGCAAAAGCATTTTTTCCAATAACCGCTTTATTCGCAGGTACCGGCATACCGGTTAACTTGCTGACAATGCTTGACGTTCTGCTGATTTCTTGTAGATTCATGCGGGTAGATGCGTTGTAATAATCTTTACGGATATGAAGAGCCACTGCTACTTCTTCTAATGCCGTATTTCCAGCTCTTTCTCCGATTCCGTTAATTGCGCCTTCAACTTGTGTCGCCCCGTTTTCAACGGCTGCAAGTGAGTTGGCCACGGCCATACCTAAGTCGTCATGACAGTGTGTAGAAAGGGATATTTTATCAATAGAAGGAACATGTTCTCTTACATATTTAAACATCTGTCCGTATTCGCCTGGCGTACCATATCCTACTGTATCAGGAAGGTTGACCACAGTGGCACCAGCTTTAATGACTTCTTCGATAATTTCAGCCAAAAAGTCCAGTTCTGTACGGCTTGCATCTTCTGCTGACCATTGTACATGCGGGAATCTGGCTGCAGCGTATTTAACCGCTGCAACAGAATTCTCGATAACCTGTTCTTTCGTCATATTCAGCTTGTACTGGCGGTGAATCGGAGAGGTCGCAAGGAATATATGAATCCGGGGTTCTGCTCCATCCTTTAACGCTTCCCAGGCAGTATCCATATCCTTTTGCAGGCAGCGGGCCAAACCAGTTACCGAACAATTTCGGATCGTGTTGGCAATTTCACGGACAGAAGCAAAATCACCCTTTGAGGCTGCAGGAAAGCCAGCCTCAATGATATCAACATTTAAACGTTCAAGTTGTTTAGCAATTTGTAGCTTTTCAGAAAAATTAAGATTAACACCGGCAGTTTGTTCGCCGTCTCTTAGTGTTGTATCAAAAATCTTAATTTTTTGCACTACCCACCACCTCTTCCTTTTTACGTGTATCGTTAACGAATGGCATCATTTGTCTTAATTCACGGCCGACCACTTCGATTTGGTGTTCATTTTCACGAGCATTGATTGCATTGAACATTGCACGGTTAGATTGGTTTTCTAGAATCCATTCTTTCGCAAATTTACCAGTTTGGATGTCAGTTAATACATCTTTCATTTTTGCTTTAGCTGAAGCATCTACTACGCGTGGACCGCTGACAAAGTCTCCCCATTGAGCTGTGTCAGAGATTGAATAGCGCATGTTAGACATACCGCCTTCATAGATAAGGTCAATGATTAATTTCATTTCATGTAAACACTCGAAGTAAGCAACTTCAGGTTGGTAGCCTGCTTCAACAAGCGTTTCGAAACCAGCTTTAATTAAAGAAGTTAACCCACCGCAAAGAACGGCTTGCTCACCGAATAGGTCGGTTTCAGTTTCTTCTTTGAATGTTGTTTCAATTCCACCAGCACGTAATGATCCGATTGCACATGCATATGATAATGCTAATTCTTTTGCATTTCCTGTTACATCTTGATAAATAGCAAAGATTGCTGGTACGCCGGCACCTTCAGTGTATGTTCTTCTTACTAAGTGTCCTGGTCCTTTAGGAGCTACTAATAGAACATCACAATCTGCTGGAGGTACGATTTGGCTGAAGTGGATGTTGAAACCATGAGCAAACATTAATGCTTGACCTTTTAGGTTTGGTTGAATTTCTTCTTTGTAAACTTTTGCTTGCTGTTCATCTGGTAATAAGATCATTACTACATCTGCTTTAGCTGTAGCTTCTGCAACAGAATATACATCAAAACCAGCTTCTACTGCACGATCCCATGAACGTCCTTTACGAAGACCGATGATAACATTTACTCCGCTTTCTTTCATATTTAAAGAGTGAGCATGACCTTGTGAGCCATATCCAATCACTGCTACTGTTTTTCCATTTAAAAATTCTGCATTTGCATCTCCGTTATAGTACATTTTTGCCATTGTAATAATACTTCCTCTCTGATAATAAGTTTAATTTTTTTAGTTCGAATACAGCCATAACTAAAGTATGTGTATTTCGTAAATATATAATTTCCTGTTTTGCGGATTTCTCTTTTTGGGAGCCTCACAACAGGGGATTATCCAATTTTTCGATTTTCCTGAAAATCACACAATTGAGATTTTTGGCGAATTTGATTGTAATTGCATTCCTCTTGGGAAAGCAGTTGAACCCGTTCTTGCCAGTTCTTTTATACCGTACGGTTTAATCAATTCAATAAAAGCTTCAATTTTTTCCGATTCTCCGGTAATTTGAATGACAATGCTGTCTTTGCTGACATCTACAATTGAAGCACGGAATGGTTCAATGAGTGAATAAATCTCATTTCTTGTTGTTGGCAGTGTAGGTACCTTAATTAACGCCAGCTCCCGTGCGACAATCGACTGATCGGTAATATCTACTACCTTTAACACATCAATTTGTTTGTTTAGCTGTTTTGTAATTTGTTCAATAATTCTTTCATCTTCCACTTGCACAACACAGGTAATCCTGGAAACACCTTCCTGCTCCGAAAGCCCTACCGAAATACTCTCAATATTATAGTTTCTTTTCGAAAACAAATTGGTAATACGGTTAAGCACTCCTGGACGATTCAAAACTGTTAAACTGATGATTCTTTTGATCATGGTTTAGCACCTACCATTTCATGTAGTCCTTTTCCTGCTGGAATCATAGGATAAACATTTTCACCTGGATCCACTCTAAAATCTAAAACAACGGGTTCGTTGTTATGCAGTACCTCATCTAAGATAGTATTTGCTTCTTCATTCGTCTGAATACGGTAGCCTTTGATGCCATATGCATCTGCAAGTTTAATAAAATCTGGCTGTCCTGGAATCTGACTGTGGGAATAACGCTTATCAAAGAAAAGCTCCTGCCATTGTCTAACCATACCAAGTGCCATATTATTGATAATCACAATTTTCACAGGAAGATTATGTTCTCTAATAACGGCCAGCTCCTGCGGATTCATTTGGAAACCGCCATCGCCCAGAACCGAAAGAACTGTTTTTTCAGGCGCGGCAATTTGTGCTCCAATGCTGGCAGGAAGACCAAATCCCATTGTGCCCAGACCGCCTGAAGTGACCCATTTGTCAGCTTCCTTAAATTCATAATATTGAGCTGCCCACATTTGATGCTGCCCAACGTCTGTAACAACAACGGCTTCCCCTTTAGTCTTTTCATAAAGCATCTTTAAGATATTTTGTGGTTTTAAGTGTTCACAGTCCTTGTCGTCAAAGAAGTATGGATAGTCCTGCTTCCATTTATCAATCTTTTTAACCCATTCCTGATGAACAGGCTGTTTACCCTGTTGGGCGATCAATTGTTTTAATGCTTCTTTCGCATCGGCAACGACAGGAATTTTTGTTGGTATATTTTTTCCAATTTCTGCAGGATCAATATCAATATGAGCTACCGTCGCGTTTGGAGCAAAATGCTCTAGACTGCCAGTTAACCGATCATCAAAACGGGCTCCAATATTGATTAATAAATCACATTCATACATAGCCATGTTCGCAGCATAGCATCCGTGCATACCGCCCATACCAATAAATAATTTATGATCCGCTGGAAATCCGCCAAGCCCAAGCAAAGTGTGAACAACCGGAATATTTTGCTGTTCCGCGTATTCCTTTAATTCAGCCGTTGCTTTAGAATGAAGGATTCCGGCACCAGCTAAAATCAAAGGCCGTTTTGCTCTGCTTACAGCTTCGGTTAATTTACGGATTTGTAAATAATTCGGCTGTAAAGTCGGTTGATATCCCGGCAAATTTATTTCAGCTTTTTCCTGCATTTCAACGATTGCTGTTGCAATATCCTTAGGAAAATCAATTAATACTGGTCCTGGGCGTCCAGTTGATGCAATATAAAATGCTTCTTTAATGACACGGGAAATATCATTAACATCGCGCAATTGATAATTATGTTTTGTAATTGGAGTAGTAATTCCAAGGATATCTGCTTCTTGAAATGCATCCGTACCAATCACACCCGTAGCAACCTGGCCTGTGAATACAACTAATGGAATAGAATCCATCATCGCGTCAGCTAGTCCTGTAACTATATTTGTAGCTCCCGGTCCTGATGTGACGATAACAACTCCTGGTTTACCTGAAATTCTTGCATAACCTTCCGCCGCATGAATCGCTCCTTGTTCGTGACGCGGCAGGATGTGACGAATCTTTGAATCGTAGATTTTGTCATAAATCGGTAAAACAGCTCCACCAGGATAACCAAAGATGACATCTACATTTTCCTCTTCCAAAGCTTTCAAAAATAATTCCGCTCCGCTAATCGGTTGTTTTTCGGCCTTTATCCCGGCAAAGGCAGTTTCCTGCAACATCGATTAAACCTCCTCTGTTCTTCTAAAAATGAATGCAAAATAAAAAGCCCTTCCATCCCTCACTTACCATCTATTAGGCAAAGGGATGAAAAGGCTTTGAAACCTGTTCCACGGTACCACCCTTGTTTACGCTATGCGTACACTCATGAACAAAAAATATTGTTCGTTTTTGTAACGAGTGCAATGCACCCGGCCAGCCTTAATTAATTTCCATTGTTCAGGCAGGCACTCAGAGGTGAGTTCATTCAATACTGGATTCACCGGTTCACAGCAATCCCGGCTCTCTGGGCAATCCCGAGTATAAAACTACTTATCCTCTTCATCGTTTTAGTCATTTAATTCTATCATATGCTTGCGTCTGTAAACTATACTAACATTCTAAATTGGAATGGATGAAATATTCTGTAAAATACATTTAAATAGAATCGATTTCTTTCACATCACATTTCACTGCTTGATTTATATTGCTTTTGTTGAGACTATATTACGCTCAATTTACGTTTGAGTCAATACCCATTCATGAGAATAATTCGATAAATTTAAAAAGATAATCTATTATGAATTCGCTTTCATTGTTGATTTATCAGTGATTTTGTTTGAAAATTTAGTCGTTTAATAAATTTTTTTAGAATATATTGGGGAATTTTGTCACATCCATCAGATTGAAAAATCCACGAATGACACATATCGAAAACAAAACATAAAGAAAACTCGCCAAGTGGCGAGCCTGGAAGGCGAAGACAGAGGCGTATGTCGCGCAGAGCCCGATTGATTTTACTAAGAGCTGAAGCTCTAAGTAAGATCTTATTGCACTTATACTGATATCCTTAAAATTGCAACTACGTCGAGATGCTTCTTCGCTGCAATTTTATGCTTTTTTATCAGTACAAAAAACTCATCTTAAAGGAAAGATGAGTTTCATTTCAAAGCAGAATATATGTAGTTGGTGTTCAAAATGGCGTCCCAGGAGAGATTCGAACTCCCGACCTCCTATAAAGGACAAATATACACAAATACATAACTAACAACGTTTACATTACATTTTAATGAATGGTCAAAAAACGAACTTGACCGTTATTGACTTTCTTCTATTATAATGGAGAATTTTGGGCTTGTCTATAAAATTATGCAGTCATTTCACAAGTTAAAATTAATAACCCTCTTTTTGTCCGATCATCATTTAAAACTTTCCAATTCTTATCCATTAAATTAAATGTACCGTTGACCGCAAACTTATTCCGATTCACTTCATTATCTTGTACAATCACAATAATCTGATTATCAGCCACTAATAATTGACTTCCACTAACTGCAAATGATTTATTTTCCACAATAGAAGGAATTAAAATTGGTTCACCCTCTACATCTTGATAAACAGGTCTACCATAACTATCATATCCTATCAATTCTTGAACAATTGTCGGTATTTCTATCACATAATTACAATGTCTAATAAGTGCCTTATATTTTCCGTTACGTTTTGTAATGGTTTCAGTCATAATAAGAAACTTTTCATCATCAATAGAAACTAAATCACCCATAGAAACTTTATCTAATGTATGTAAATATCTTTCTTCATTTTCACTTAATGTTTTATTAGTAATAATGGTTTTACGTTCCACATCATTAATTAATACTGTTTGTCCCATTAATTCAAACATGTATTCTAGATCAATTTGATTGACTTGAAACATTCTGTAACCTCCTTTCAAATACGAAACTGATTTCGCAATTAATCCGCAAACAACATAAAGAAATTAGATTCATTTTGTATCTGTTCATCCGTTTTCAAATTTCTTATTTTATGTTCCAGTTGATCTATACGATTCATTAAGTTCTGATGAAAATAGGATAATGTCATATCATCTAATTTAATTGTTTGCATACGGTTTGTATCATTAGCAATTGATTCAAGTGCAGATAAAGCCGATTTATAAATATTACGTTTGTTGGTATTACTGGAAGGATTATATTCTGTGAATGGCTGCAAGTCATTTTCTTGTAAATATATAGTTAGTTCATCCTGTTCCAATTTAATTCCTTTTGTTTCTAATTCTAAGCGTTGAAGGTTATTCAAATTTATCATTCCTTTCTATATTAGATGGCACAGATTCAATTCTATTGCTAAAAAACATGTTTATTTATTAATAAAAATAAGTTGTAATGTTTGGCTGGGGTATTTGTAAGGGTAAATAGTTATGTGATTTATTCATGTAAATAAATAAGAAAATAAGGGTAATTGTATATGTTCCATTTCTATTGATTTAAAATTTTAATGTGATACTTTACCCACAATTGACAAATAAAATGAATAGAAATGAATGTATAGAAAATAATGTCTCAAAAGTGTTGATTTATAAGGGTTTTCACTACTTTTATAATATGTGTCGAATCCGTTGATATATAAGGGTTTGAAGGTGATTGAAATTTAAAGAAAATTCAGTAGCAAAATCTTTTTGAGTTTTTGGCAGATTAACATTATGTGAATCTGGTTCCTTGTATTGATTCCCTCTGTCTCCACCATTTCTGATCCCATAAATTCTTTCCAACTCAATAATACATCTAGCCATTTTCATAGGATTGACATTGTGAATTTAATCCAACCGCCTATATTTGGTACTTTGCATTTATAACCAATACCAATTCCATAATGTTGAATATAATAAACATTACACTTCTTACATTTCCATAAGTTTGATTGTGTAGATTTATGTTCAGCAATACATTGATAATCGTGATTACAAAAATATTGTTTTAGATTTAACATTAATTCACCTGATTTTTTTCTAAATTTTTTCTACATGTGTAAAATGGTATGCTGTAGCCCCTTTATTCTCAATTAGGGGTATCAACATTATCAATTAACCTACAAATATTCAAATAAAAGCAAAATTTTATCAGGATTCTATACAGTTTTATGTATTGTATATCCATATATAGTTTACATAATACTCATTTTAGGAAATTCATAGGTTGCATAAACGTTGATATAATAGGGTTCTTGGAAGTACCAATTTTATGAGATATGCAGGATTTTATACATTGTTGATATACCAACCTTTTCAGCACCTCATAATATTAGAAATGGATAGTTTTCTGCATAAAATCAGCCGAATAATAATAGATTAGAATAGTTATAATTTAAGCCGTCAAGTATATTAACTTTACGAACACCCGTTTGTATAGTATTTATTCGATTGTAAACTTGTTCTTTATATAGGTTGACAGGTTCTGTATAACATAACAGGGCGAAGTGACATATCACCTTATCACTCCAACCCTTGATATTCCTACCTTTTCATTAAATCAATTTTCCACTACTCAACTAGGTTATTATTATCAATCACATTAGGATCAATACTCACATTATCCCCTTCACCTTTTAACCTTTCCATCTCTGTTACCACATCAGTTGTATATGGTGACTTTTCAAGTAAGGATTCTAAACTGATACCGCCCATTTCTCTCAACTCTTTTAGGTTCTTTATAACTTCTGTATTGTTACTTGGTGTATCATACTGGAATACCATATTTAAAGTATCATAATCATCATCACTGAATGTTGTCCCTCTCAATGCCAACAATGTTCTAATCTTATCGAATCGTTGTTCCAAACCTTCACGCATATATTCTTCATTCATACTTGCTTTCACATTAGCCAATGAAAATAATAATTTAATACTAACCTCTGACAAATTACTTACATCTGTCTTATTTAAACTTACAGCAGGTGTCTGACTTACATCTAATAATGACTGTAACAATGTCTTATAAATTGTCTCGAATGATTTATAATCCAATCCATTACTAACTAATTTAAAATCACTACCATCATCAAGAGTTACACCGCCACCAATGATCTGACTAGGCAAGCCCTCACCCTTCAACTGCTGACCAATAGCAACAGGAATAGGATTCATAAATTTATAAAATGAATCAGTATACTTACTAATCAAATCTTCCATGCTATCAAGAATCTCTATCCAATCATCTAACTCACTTCTGCCCTCTGTATCATCTAATTCATTATCATTATGATATACAATAGGTAAGCCACTAAGATTATGATACCTTCCTGTTAATCTCATATCCCCACCAGCATTATTATATTCACTTACAATGGATTCCTCATAGACTGTATAGTATTCAATGCCATCATTCATAAACGCTTGAATATAGGCAATTAGGATATTATTCTCGTCATATACAGGATAACCCTCACTAGAATCAATTAACTTAGATTTAATGATACCATTATCCAAATAGACATATTCAGCCACCTGTCCATATTTCAATACCTTATCAAGAATCTTTAAGTTAATCCGATCATATTTGCCTTTACGACTAACCCTTTGAAATTCCTTTACTACTGTTTCATTTCCTGTTAATGTAATGTTATTTGCTAATAAGAATGATTTTTGAAAGTTTAATAATGTTTTTGCATAACTCAATACAATCTTTCTAGGATTAAACTCTTTACCATTATATTTATATGATGGTGAATTTTTAATTGCATGGCTGCCATTCAAATATTCCTTCTTTGAGAATACATCTTGCACCCTCAATTGATTAGGAATTTCTTGAACAAACTGTACAAACCAATCACTTGAACTATCATATTTATCTTTTATGTATTGTTCTAACGTACTCAATTAAATTCCTCCTTTACTAAAATTAAAAAGGTCTAGTTCACATTGAATTGAACCAAACCTCACACATACCACTTACCTATTTTCCTTGCCTGTACTGATAACGCTAAACTAATCACAAGGTCATCATGATTCTTTTCGCCCTTCTTATTCCCCATTGAACCATTTGCATTTTCAATAAATAACTGCATTTGCTGTAATGATTCTTTACATTCAATTAGAATTAATCCCTTTTCAAAATTTTCCTTGAAGTCACTAATCAATACACTCTTTGTACTGGCTGTAGTTGTAAATCCTAATTGCATTTTCTTTTTACCTGTTCGTTGGTCAAATAGTTTTTGTTTATATAAATTGAGATAGTTATAATCCTTCCTTAACCTTTCCAATACAGGTAAACCATAACTATTTCTTTCAATGGCATAAAAACAATAATTGTACCATTTACCGATACAATCAATAATTTCCGCAAACTCATATACTGGCACTCTATTATTATAGAAACTTAATACTTGCTGCCCATCTTCATCAAATATTGAAATAGTGGAATAGTCATTTCCTCCACCTGACGCACTATCCGCACCACCATAATAACGAATACTTCTTTTAGGTAAATGAAATATTTCTAATCCTTTACCGATAAACTTATGTAATAATTCCGGCACATCAATAAGTAGTTCACCCTTTTTGTAAGGTTCAATAACTGTATTTAATCTTGATAATATTAACGCTTGATCGAATATGATTATTTCACTGTTAGGGCAACACTGTTTCGTATTTGAGCAACACCTATTCGGAAAACAGCATCACTAGATGGTTTTGTCAGGATTCGCACAA